>NZ_JAFCJJ010000050.1 GCF_018131015.1 Bradyrhizobium diazoefficiens | reverse complement strand
ACGGCTCCTGTGAATGGGTGTGTGACAACCTCATTCTGGCACACTTGATGCCGTAGGGGGCCGTCCACCCCATCACCGCGTGGATCCATCGATAAGGCGCAGTGGTAGTACCGCGCCTGGATCTTTTCACTACCAGCTTTCGCCAAACTTCTCCCTGTGGTTATGGGTCCCGGCCTTCGCCGGGACGACAGTGGAGGGTTTGGCTATGGCTGCGGCACACGATACGCCTCAACCTGCGCCTTCAATTCGTCCAGCGATGCGGTCGGCTTGGCCGGATCGACCCGGTACTCCCCGCTCGCCAGCCACGACAGCACCTTCGCATCCACCGCCGGCGAATGGTGGATGACGTCGCCGTAATTATCGAGGTGGTGCGTCACCTGCCTGATCGCGCGAAAATCGTGCAGACGCACGTTGGGAAGCTGCGTCAGGCGCTGCGCGATATGCGCGGTGAGACCGGTGACGACCTTCAGCGTCTCCGGTGAGGCATCGCGCATCGCGACGAATTGCAGGATCGAATAGGGCGGGAAGTAGATGTCGAAGGTCACGTCCGGATGGCGCGCGATCAAGCCGGCGGCATCGCGCTCGAAATGCCCGACCATGGCGTCAAAACCATAGCCTTCGCCGAGGAAGCGGCGGCGCGACGGCGCGGTGATGTAGGCGAACGCGGCCAGCGTCTTCTTCGCATTGTAGTCCCGCGCAATGTCGACATCCCGCGGCAGCGCGTAGATGTCGTCGATGTCGGACAGCGCGAACTTGACCGGCAGATAGGGGGCGGCCCGGGTCAGCGGCCCCCGCAGCGGCGGAAGCGAGCGCAGCAGTGCGAACAGCGATTCCTTCGCCATCGCGGCGCTGAACAGGTAGGACGCGATCCCCTTTGTCGTCCCGCGATAGAGATCGACGGAGAGATACGGATCGGCCTCGATGTCGGCGGCGTCGATGAAAATGAAATCGTCCATCTGCCAGATCACGCGCTTGGCGCCGCGCCCGATCGCCTGCTCCAGCACAAAAGCCTGCTGGCGCGAATTGGAGCCGGTCATCGCCAGCTTGAGCGAATGCACGCCCAGCGCACGGTCGATATCGCTCTGGCGGAAATGGATCGCGAGCGAGGTACCCATGAAGGCGGTGTCGAACGACTGGCTGCGGATCAATCCTGCGTTCTGCATGCGCGTGTCGTCGGAATAGAAGGCGCGTGGCGAGGGACGGAACAGTTGCAGGGGATCGACGGCGAAGGTCAGCACTGCGGCGCCCAGCACGCATGCGATGCTCGCGAGGAGAAGGCGCCTGAGATGTGTGAACCGCATGCGCATCAGAACCGGAAATAGATGAATTCGCTGTGGCTCTGGATGCCGAGAATCCCGAACGCAAGCACAAGCGAGGCGGCATAAAGCACCAGCGGCCGCATGCGCCCGGCCCGCAAGGCCTCGCCGACAAGGCGATTGCCGTGATCATATCCCATGATCTCTTGCGTGTTCGGCGCCAGCCACACCAGCGCGGCATAGATCGAGACCAGCACCATGGCCGCGATCTCCTCGCGGCCGAGGACGATGTTCGTAGGGTCCGTCATGGCGTGAAGGACCCGCAATGCCCACGAAACACTCTCGGCGCGGAAGAACACCCAGGCGACGACGACGGCGAGGAAGGTCAGCACAGCCCCCGCGATACGGACCGGGCGCGCAAGCGCCGATGGGACGTTCGGCACCAGCGCATTGAAGGCGTGGTTGACGCAGAGATAGGCGCCATGCAGCGCGCCCCAGACGACAAAGGTCCAGGCCGCGCCGTGCCAGAGCCCGCCGAGCAGCATCGTGATCATCAAATTGACGTAGCGCAGCACGCGGCCGCGGCGGTTGCCCCCGAGCGGGATGTAGAGATAGTCGCGCAGGAACTGCGACAAGGTCATGTGCCAGCGCCGCCAGAACTCGACGATGCTGGCGGCCTTGTACGGCGAGTTGAAGTTGAGCGGCAGGAAGATGCCGAACATCAGCGATATGCCGATCGCCATGTCGGAATAGCCGGAGAAATCGAAATAGAGCTGGAACGTGTAGGCAAGCGCACCAAGCCAGGCCTGGTCGAAGCTCGGCGAGCGCGCCTCGAAGGCGAGCGCGACCAGCGGCTGGATGCCGTCGGCAAGACAGGTCTTCTTGAACAGGCCGATCGCGAAGATGATGACGCCGCAGAGGATGAGATGCGCATCCGGATGCTTGGACTCCTCCCGCTCGAATTGCGGGATCATGTCCTTGTGGTGGAGAATCGGCCCCGCGATCAGATGCGGGAAATAGGTCACGAACAGCGCGTAGTGGGGCAGCGCGTAGGCCGCGACCCGGCCGCGGAAGGCATCCACCAGGAACGCAATCTGCGTGAAGGTGTAGAAGGAGATGCCGACCGGCAGCAGGATGTGGACCGCAAAATGCGTGCCGAACAGCGCGTTGAAATTGTCGGTGGCGAAGCCGGCATATTTGAAGATTCCGAGCACGAGGAGATCGCCGGCGACGCCAAGGGCGAGCGCCGCCCGGCGCTGCGATTGGGTCAGCTTCGCCACGATCAGGAGGTGGCCGGTGCCGTAGTTGAAGGCGATCGAGACCAGCAGCAGGCCCAGGAACTGCCAGTTGCCGATGGCATAGAAGGCGAGCGAGGCCGCCGCCAGGAAGACCACCGGGGTCAGGTTGCTGCGCCGCCCGAGCCAGAAATAGCCGGCCAGCACGATCGGCAGGAACAGCAGGATGAAGGGGTAGGAGTTGAAGAGCATCGGCTGGACCGGCGGCGGGGACAGGGCCCCTAAAGCATACATGCGACCCGGCAACAACCCGGCGGCTTGGCGCAGCTGCGCTGGCAATTGGCGGAAACGGAACGATATAAGGCGGTGGCGCCTCTTCTCCCTCTCCCCGTTCTTACGGGGAGAGGGTTGGGGTGAGGGGCCTCTCGCCGCAAATGAGATTGGGGTGAGACCTGTACCCCCTCACCCGGAATTTGCTTACGCAAATTCCGACCTCTCCCCGCAAGCGGGGAGAGGTGAAGAAGAGCGTCGCACGCTTATGCATCGAACGAGGATCCAGTGACGCAGACACCCTCCCAGCCCCCCGTCGCCCCGCGCCGGCCGCATTCCTTCAGCCGGCACGGGATCACCGTGACCGACGACTATGCCTGGTTGAAGGACGCGAAATGGCAGGAGGTGCTGCGCGATCCCGGCGTGCTCGATCCCGACATTCGCACCTATCTCGAGGCGGAGAACGGCTACACCGAGAGCCTGCTCGGGCACACGGCAAGCCTGCAGAAGACGCTGGTGCGCGAGATGCGCGGGCGGATCAAGGAGGACGATTCCACCGTGCCGTCGCCCGACGGTCCCTTCGCCTATTTCGTCAGGTTTCGCGAAGGCGGGCAGCATCAGCTGTTCGCCCGGATGCCGCGCGAGGGCGGCGACAGCCATATCGTGCTCGACGGCGACGCGCTCGCAAAGGACCACAAATATTTCAAGTTTGGCGGCAGCCGGCACTCGCCCGATCACGCCCTGCAGGCCTGGAGCGCCGACACCAAGGGCTCCGAATATTTTTCGATCCGCGTGCGCGACTGGGCGACGGGGATTGATCGCGACGACCTCGTCGAGGAGACCGACGGCGGCATCGTCTGGAGCAAGGATGCGAAGTCCTTCTTCTATGTGAAGCTCGACGACAACCATCGCCCGATGCAGGTGTGGCGGCACCGTCTGGGAACGAAGCAGGCCGACGACACGCTGGTCTACGAGGAGCAGGATTCCGGCTGGTTCACCCATCTGCACGAGAGCACCAGCGGGCGCTTCTGCGTGATCGCGGGCGGCGACCACGAGACCTCGGAGCAGCGTCTGATCGATCTCGCCAATCCCGAGGCGCCGCCGCGCCTCGTCGCGGCGCGCGAGGAAGGCGTGCAATATTCGCTGGCCGATCGCGGCGAAGAGCTGTTCATCCTCACCAATGCCGATGACGCCATCGACTTCAAGATCGTCACCGCGCCGCTGAGCCAGCCCGAGCGGGCGAACTGGCGCGATTTGATCCCCTATCGTCCGGGCATCTACATCATCGACCTCGATCTCTATGCCGGCCATCTGGTGCGGCTCGAGCGCGCCAACGCACTGCCCGCGATCGTGATCCGCGATCTCGCCTCGAGCGAGGAGCACGCGATCGCCTTCGACGAGGCCGCCTATTCGCTCGACACGATGGGCTCCTACGAGTTCGAGACGACCAACCTGCGATTTTCCTATTCGTCGATGACGACGCCGTCGGAGGTCTACGACTACGACATGGCGAAGCGCACGCGCAACCTTCGCAAGCGCCAGGAGATTCCGTCCGGCCACGACGCTGCCGACTACGTCACCACCCGCATCATGGCGAAGGCGCAGGACGGCGCCGAGGTACCGGTCTCGATCCTCTATCGTCGCGACCGCAAGCTCGACGGCGCGGCGCCGCTGCTGCTCTACGGCTACGGCTCCTACGGCATGGCGATGCCGGCCTCGTTCAGCGCCAATCGCCTGTCGCTGGTCGACCGCGGCTTCGTCTACGCCATTGCCCATATCCGCGGCGGCGCCGACAAGGGCTGGGGCTGGTATCTCGACGGCAAGCGCGAGAAGAAGACCAACTCGTTTGACGACTTTGCCGCCAGCGCCCGTGCGCTGATCGACGCTAAATACACCAGCGCAAAGCGCATCGTCGGCCATGGCGGCTCGGCCGGCGGCATGCTGATGGGCGCGGTCGCCAACCGCGCCGGAGAGCTGTTTGCCGGCATCGTCGCCGAGGTGCCGTTCGTCGACGTGCTCAACACCATGCTCGACGACACGCTGCCGCTGACGCCGCCGGAATGGCCCGAATGGGGCAACCCGATCGAGAGCGAGAAGGATTTTCGCACGATCCTGTCCTACTCGCCCTACGACAATGTCGCCGCAAAGGACTATCCCGCGATCCTGGCGATGGGCGGCTTGACCGATCCCCGCGTCACCTACTGGGAGCCCGCAAAGTGGATCGCGCGCCTGCGCGCCACCATGAGCGGCGGCGGCCCGGTCCTGCTGCGCACCAACATGGGCGCCGGCCATGGTGGCGCCTCGGGGCGCTTCGACCGGCTCGACGAGGTCGCGATCGTCTATGCCTTCGCGCTGTGGGCGGCGGGAATGGCCGAGGCCGGGGTATAGCCCCATCGTCATTCCGGCGTGTAGTCTGGCGGCGCATGATCCATCAGACCGCACGCCTGACGCTTCGGCCGCCGCGCCTCGCGGATGCTGCGGAGCTGTTTGCGTTTCTCGGCGATCCCTCGGCGATGCGCTACACCACAGTCCAGGCCTCGGTACGCGACTGCCGGCGCTATCTTGCGGCGCACGAGCGGCAGCGCCGCCGCAACGGCTGTGCGCCTTGGGTCGTGATCGAGACCGCGACCAATGCGACAATCGGCTTCGGCGGCCTCTATGACGACCCCTTCGATCCGGGCTGGGGTGTCGAGGTCGGCTACTTCTTCGCGCCCGCAGCCTGGGGCAAGGGTTTTGCGTCGGAGCTGACGTCGTACTGCGTCACCGTCGCGCAGCAGCAGGCACGCTGGCCGACGCTCGCAGCCTTCGCGCACCCGGACAATATTGCGTCACAGAACGTGCTGGCGAAGTGCGGATTCCGGCAGGAGCGGTTCGTGCCCGAGATGGAGCGGTGGCTGTACCGGCACCATTTGCGCTGATGAGGCGATGGGGGCGATGACAGAGCCCGAGTGTAGCGACACCCACCACCGTCGTCCCGGCGAAGGCCGGGACCTATACCGCGTGATCCAACGATTGTGCACAGGCAGCAGTACCGACGTAGAAACTTTTAACTGCTGACCTTCGCCAAACTTCTCCCAGGGGTTATGGGTCCCGGCCTTCGCCGGGACGACGGGGGATTGTGGCGTCAACCGTCGCGCTATGCCACGCTTGCAGCGTTAACGCCCGTTCTTCTTCCGCCACGCCGCAAAATCGGTGAGCGTCTGCGGGTCCGTTGCCGGATAGAGCCCGAAGATGCCGCGACCCTTGCCGACCTCCTCGGTGACGAAGTCCTCGAACGCCGTGATCTCGAAGGTTTCGTTGGCGATCTCGTCGGCGAGATGGGCGGGAATCACGATGACGCCGTCGCTGTCGCCGAGAATGACGTCGCCGGGAAACACCGGCGCATCGCCGCAGCCGATCGGAACGTTGATCTCGATCGCCTGATGCAGCGTGAGGTTGGTGGGCGCGCTCGGGCGATGATGGAAGGCGGGAATGCCGAGCCTGGCGATCTCGGCGGAATCACGAAAACCGCCGTCGGTGACGACGCCGGCGACGCCGCGCTTCATCAGCCGCGTCACCAGGATCGCACCGGCGGAGGCCGCGCGCGCGTCCTTGCGGCTGTCCATCACCAGCACCGCGCCGGGTGGACAATCCTCGACCGCCTTGCGCTGCGGATGGGCGCGGTCCTTGAACACGTCGATGGTGTTGAGGTCCTCGCGCGCCGGCATGTAGCGCAGCGTGAAGGCCTCGCCGACCATGGTCGGCTGGTCGGGGTTCAGGGGATGCACATCCTGGATCATCTGGATGCGCAGGCCGCGCTTGAACAGCGCGGTGGCGACCGTGGCGGTGGAGACGGATTTGAGCTTGTTGCGGGTGGCTTCGCTGAGTTTGGACATGTCATGCTCTCTAGTAAATCGACGGCTCGCCGATCGGCGCGCCGAAACCGGTCTCCAGGAAGTCGAAGTCGCAGCCGTCATTGGCCTGCTTGATGTGTTTTGTGAACATCCAGCCATAGCCGCGCTCGAAGCGGCGCTCGGGCGCCTTCCAGGCGGCGCGGCGCTTGTCGAGCTCGGGCTCGGGGACATCGAGATTGATGCTGCGCGCGGCGACGTCGAGGGTGATGCGGTCGCCGGTCCGCACCAGCGCCAGCGGCCCGCCGACATAGGATTCGGGGGCGACGTGCAGGATGCAGGCGCCGTAGCTGGTACCGCTCATGCGCGCATCCGAGATCCGCACCATGTCGCGCACGCCCTGCTTCACGAGCTTGGTCGGGATCGGCAGCATGCCCCATTCCGGCATGCCCGGCCCGCCCTGCGGCCCGGCATTGCGCAGGATGAGGATGTGGTCCTCGGTCACGTCGAGGTCGGGATCGTCGACCGCCTTCTTCATCGCGGGATAATCGTCGAACACCAGCGCAGGTCCGGAGTGCTTGAGGAAGCGCGGCGCGCAGGCGCTCGGCTTGATCACGCAGCCGTCGGGCGCAAGGTTGCCCTTGAGCACCGCGAGCGCGCCCTCCTTGTAGATGGGATTGTCGACTGACCGGATCACGTCGTCATTGTGGACCTCGGCGCCGGCGATGTTCTCGCCCAGCGTCTGCCCGGTGACAGTGATGCAGTCGAGATGCAGGTGTTGCCTGATCTGGCCCATCAGGGCCGGCAGGCCGCCGGCGTAGAAAAAGTCCTCCATCAGATAGGCATCGCCGCTGGGGCGGACGTTGGCGATCACGGGCACCTTGCGGCTCGCGGTCTCGAAATCGTCGAGGCCGATGTCGAGGCCGGCGCGGCGGGCCTGCGCGATCAGATGGATGATGGCGTTGGTCGAGCAGCCCATCGCCATCGCGACCGCGATTGCGTTCTCGAAGGCTTTTCGGGTCTGGATCGTCTTCGGCGTCAGGTCCTCCCACACCATCTCGACGATGCGGCGGCCGCATTCGGATGCCATGCGGATGTGGTTGGCATCGGCGGCCGGAATCGAGGACGCGCCGGGCAGCGTCATGCCGATGGCTTCCGCAATCGCGGTCATGGTCGAGGCCGTGCCCATGGTCATGCAGGTGCCGTAGCTGCGGGCGATGCCGGCCTCGATGTCGAGCCAGTCCTTGTCGGAAATCTTTCCGGCACGTCGCTCGTCCCAGTATTTCCAGCCGTCCGAGCCGGAGCCGAGCGTCTTGCCCTTCCAGTTGCCGCGCAGCATCGGGCCGGCCGGCAGGTAGATCGCCGGGATGTTCATCGAGGTGGCGCCCAGCAGCAGCGCGGGCGTGGTCTTGTCGCAGCCGCCCATCAGCACCACGCCGTCCACGGGATGGCTGCGCAGCAGCTCCTCGGCGTCCATCGCCAGCAAATTGCGATAAAGCATCGTGGTCGGCTTGAGCAGCGATTCCGACAGCGACAAGGCCGGCAGCTCCAGCGGCAGGCCGCCGGCCATCAGGATGCCGCGCTTGACGTCGTCGACGCGCGACTTGAAATGCATGTGGCAGGGCTGCGCGTCCGACCAGGTGTTGAGGATCGCGATGATCGGGCGGTCCTTCCACTCCTCCGGGGCGTAGCCCATCTGCATGGCGCGGGAGCGGTGGCCGAACGAGCGGAGATCGTCGGGGGCGAACCAGCGCGCGCTGCGGAGCTGGTCGGGCGTGATTTTCTTCTTGCTCATGATTGGGTGCCCCACTTCTGGACGGTATTCCGCTCGATGGCGCGGAAGATCAGGTTCTCGACAAAGAGCCCGATGATGATGACAGTCAAGAGACCTGCGAACACCGCGGGAATGTCGAGCAGATTGCGGTTCTCGAAGATGAACCAGCCGAGCCCGCCCTGGCCCGAGGACACGCCGAACACCAGCTCGGCGGCGATCAGCGTGCGCCAGGCAAAGGCCCAGCCAATCTTCAGCCCGGTCAGGATCGAGCCGAACGCCGCGGGGATGAGGATCTTGGCCACATAGGGCAATCCGCGCAGGCCGTAATTGCGCCCGACCATGCGCAGCGTGCCGGACACGCTCTTGAAGCCGGAATGGGTGTTGAGCGCGACCGGCCACAGCACCGAATGGATCAGCACGAAAACGAGGCTGCCATTGCCGAGCCCGAACCAGATCAGCGCGAGCGGCAACAGCGCGATCGCCGGCAGCGGATTGAACATCGCCGTCACGGTCTCGAGGAAATCAGTGCCGATGCGGGTCGAGATGGCGAGGATGGTGAAGATCGCGGCGAGCACGATGCCGGCCGAGTAGCCCATGAACAGGACCTTCAGCGAGGTCCAGGCGCGCATCGGGATCGTGCCGTCTTTAACCCGATCGACCAGCGTGATGAAGGTGTCGTGCAGCGTCGGAAACAGCAGGGGATTGTCGAGCGAGAGGCCATAGGCCTCCCAGACCGCGGCCAGGAACAGGATGATGACGGTCTTGCGGACGAAACCGTCGTTCCACAACAGCTCGGCCACGCCCAGCTTGCGTTCGACCTCGCCCGCGCCGCTGGCAGCATTCGGCGCCTCACGCAGCAGAATTCTGGCTTCGCCCATCAACGGCTCCTTCAGTGCGCGGTTGCTTCGCCGGCGAACAGGAGATCGTGGATCTCCTTCTCGAGCCGGCCGGCGCTGCCGTCGTCATTGCCGACCTTGTCGACGTCGACCACCTCGGCCTTGACGCGGCCGGGATGCGGCGACAGCAGCAGGATGCGATTGCCGATGCGGATCGCTTCGGCAATCGAATGCGTCACGAACAGCACGGTGAACTTGGTCTCGCTCCAGAGCTGGAGCAGCTCGTCCTGGCAGGTTCGCCGCGTCAGCGCATCGAGGGCTGCGAACGGCTCGTCCATCAGCAGGATGTCCGGCTCCATCGCCATGCCGCGCGCGATCGCGACGCGCTGCTTCATGCCGCCGGACAGCGTATGCGGATAGGCTTCGACGACGCGGGTCAGCCCGACTTTTTCGATATAGGCCCGCGCCCGCTCCTCGGCCTCCTTGCGCGGCAGCTTTCGCGCGGTGAGCAGCGGGAACATGACGTTGGCGAGCACGCTCTTCCAGGGCAGGAGCTGGTCGAACTCCTGGAAGATCATCATGCGGTCGGCGCCGGGACCGTGAATCTCGCGGCCGCCGATGGTCATGCGGCCCTCGCTCGGGCTCATGTAGCCGCCGACCGCCTTGAGCAGCGTCGACTTGCCGCAGCCGGACGGTCCGAGCAGCACGAAGCGGTCGGACTTGTCGACGGTGAAGCTCACTCTCTCGGTGGCGGTGACGACTGCGCTCGCGGTCTTGTAGCGCAGCGTCACCGAGCTAACGTCGAGCAGCGCCATCAGCTGCCCTTCAGGTCGTGCGCGACCGGGAGATAATAGTCGGTCCAGGCCTTGGGCTGCGTCTTCAGCGTGCCGGTCTTGAACAGGTGGGCCGCGAACTTCATCGTGCCCTGCGGCTCGAGATTCCACTCCATCATGCCGGGCTCCTTCAGCAGAGCGAGCAACTCCTCCACCGAGGTCTTGTCACCCGTGATCTCCTTGTAGATCTCGACGGCCTGCCTGGTGTCGCTGCGGATCAGATCCTGCGCTTCCTTGGTGGCGTCGCGCACCGCCTGGATGATCTTTGGATTGGCCTCGGCGAACTTGGTCGTGGTGAAGAACTGCGCCTGGCTGAGCGGGCCACCCATCACGTCGGGCGAGCTCAGCACGATGTGCGCGCCCGGCACGTTCTTCAGCTCCAGGAAGGTGAAGGGCGGGATCGAGAAGTGAGTGTGCACCTCGTGCTTGGGATTGGACAGCGCGGCATAGGCATCGGGATGGCCGAGCTGCACGGTGTTGGCATCGAGCTTCGACCATTGGCCGGCGCCGAAAGCTTCCGCGGCCGCGATCTGCAGCACGATCGCCTGGGTCGAGACCTTCACCGTCGGCACCGCAATCTTGTCGGCCGGGCCAAAATCCTTGATCGACTTGATGTTGGCGTCGCGGCTGATCAGAGTCATCGGCTGCGCCGAGGTCGCGACGATGCCCTTCACGCCGCCGCGGGTGCGGTCCCACAGCAAGAGAAGGTTGCCGGTGCCGGTGTTGAGGATGTCGACGCCGCCGGCGAGCAGCGCATCGGTCTGCGCGCCACCACCGGAGAAGGTCACCCATTTGGCGGTGACGCCGGGCACGCCGAGGCTGGCCGCATGCTTCTCGATCAGCTTCTGCTTCTCCATGATGTGGCTCGGCATGTAGAAAATGCCGGGCTGCCGCGACAGGGATATCTCGGATTTCTGCTGCGCATGCGCCGCTGATACCGCCAGGGCGGTTGCGGCAATCAGGGTCGCAGCCGCGAGCTGCTTGCGAAGATACTTGATCATTATTGTGTGTTTCCTCCGGTCAGCGTCGTGCTGCGTTGACCCTTCTGATGCACTAATATATTAGTGCATCAAAGGCAAGCCATTGGATCAGAGCCTTGGGATCAGACATGGAAGCCGCCCCCACCACGCCGCGCCCGGCCGTGCGCCCCCGGCTCGATCGCGCCCGCCAGGCTGCACCGCAGGTGTTCGAGCGGCTGCGCAACGCCATCATCGCCTTGGAACTGCCGCCCGGCGCGCCGCTGTCGCGCGCCGACCTCGCCGCGCAATTCGGCGTCAGCTCGACGCCGATTCGCGACGCCCTGATGCGGCTCGAGGAAGAAGGGCTCGTCGACGTGTTCCCCCAGCATGCCACGGTGGTGAGCCGGGTCGACCTCGGCCGAGCCCAGCAGGCGCATTTCCTGCGCCAGGCGCTGGAGCTGGAAATCGTGCGGCTGCTCACCGAAGAGCATGACAAATCCCTGATCATCCGCCTCGACCAGGCCATCGCGCTGCAACAGCAATTTGCCAAGGCGGGCGACTTCGAGGCGTTCATGACAGGCGACAATGATTTCCACGCCCAGCTCTACGCCGCCGCCGGCAAGCAGGAGCTCTGGGCGCTGGTTCGCAGCCGCAGCGGACATATCGACCGGCTGCGCCGCCTGCATCTGCCCTCGCCGGGCAAGGCCCAGAACATCGTGCGTCACCACAAGCTGATCACGCGCGCGATCGAGGCCCGGGATGCGGACGCGGCGCAGCAACATCTGCGCAAGCATCTGTCGGGCACATTGAGCGAGCTGGACACGATCCGGCGTCAGTATCCAGAATACCTGACCGACTAGTGCACTTTCATACTCCATCTGCACCGCAGCGTGCATATAATGGCACCCAGGCGAATTCACGCCGATCGTCAATGCTCGGTTGACCGCGCAACGCTTGCGGGCAGACGAGAATCCGCGCAACAGTTTCACATTTGATGCCTCGTTGAGGAATCGCCGGTAGCTTCCATCCCGGCCCAGGGGATTCTGAAGTGGCTAACATCCTGATCGTGGATGACGACCCGGCCGTGCAGATCACGATCCGGCTGCTGCTGGAGCGAGCCGGTCATCACGTGTCACTCGCCGGCAACGGCCACGAGGCGCTGAATGTGTTCGAGGCCGGTCAATTCGACCTGCTGTTCCTCGATATCTTCATGCCTGGAATGGACGGGCTGGAGACGATGCGCCACATCCGGACGCGGCAACCGGCGGTTCCCATCATTGTCATCTCCGGCCGCTCGATCGCCCCTGACCCCTACGCCGAGCCGGACTTCCTGAAGATGGCAACCAAGCTCGGCGCGGTCGCGAGCCTGCAAAAGCCGTTTCGGGCAGACGCGCTGCTTGCCGCGGTCGACGGCTGCCTGAAGTCGGCGCAAACATCAGACGCACCGCAGTCAGATGCGGCGCGACGGCCAGCATGACCCTCGCAAGCCGGCTGGCCATCGCGATGATCTTGCTGGTCGCGATTGCGGTCGCCGCGGTCGGATGGTTGAGCCATTATAGCCTGGAACAGGCTTTCCTGCCGCGGGTGCTCGACCGCATCGAGAATCACGCAGGGCTCCTGGCCACCCAGCTCGAGACCCAGAGCAACGGCGCGCGCGCCGACGTCGCGACGTTCCGCTTCCGTCCCGCCGTGCGCGGCATCATCGATGCCCATCTCAACAATGGTATCGATCCGGTCGACCACCTCTCCGAGCAGACCTGGCGCGATCGGCTGCTGACGAGCCTCACCGCCGAGCTCGAGGCCAACCCGGCCTATGCGAAGATACGCATCATCGGCGCCGACGGCGTCGAGTTTCTGCGCGTCGACCGCTCCGGTTCGAACGGATCGGTACGCGTCGTTCCCGACGAGGCCCTGCAAACCAAGGACGAGCGCTTCTTCTTCCAGGAAGCGATCAAGCTGCCCGAGGGCAAGATCTACGTTTCCCCGGTCGATCTGAACGTCGATGGCGGCGTCATTCAGATGCCTTACGTTCCGAGCTTGCGCGTCGCAGCCCCGCTGTTCGGATCGGATCGCCGGTTGTTCGGCATCGTCGTCATCAATGTCGACATGCGCGAGGTGTTCGACCGCATCCGGATATCGGTGCGGAAGGGCGAGTCGGTCTATGTCGTCGCCCGCAACGGCGACTATCTCGTGCATCCGGACCGGACCCGCGAATTCGGTTCGCAATTGGGGACGCCGACGCAGTGGCCCAACGACTTCCCCTATTTCTCCTCTCACGTCGGATCGACGCAGAGCACCACAGAGGTCGTGCCTGACAGTGTCGGCAGGCCCGACGCCGTCGCGCTCGCGCCCGCGATCCTGGCCGAGGGCCAGTGGGTCGGCATCATCCGCGCCGTGCCCAACGCGGTGTTCATGGCCCCGGCCGCGGCCATCGAGCGAAACACCCTCGTGATCGGCCTCGTCGCCGTACTGGTCGCGGCTATCCTGGCCGTGCTGCTGGCGCGATCGCTGACCCGGCCGATCGGGCGGCTCACCACCGCGGTCGAGGCGATCGGGCACGGCAGTCCCGCCGACATCCCGACGGACGCCTCGGGCGAGACCGGCACATTGGCGCGGGCCTTTGCCCACATGGTGGAGGAGACCAAGGCCAAGACGTCGGCCCTCGAGCACGAGGTCCAGGAGCGGCGACGCACCGAAGTCGCGCGCGATCAGCTCGCCGTCCGCGAACGGCTGTTCAGCGCGGCGGTCGAGTCTTCCGACGATTCCATCGTGCTGCAGACGCTCGACGGCACCGTCATCGGCTGGAACGCGGCGGCGGAACGCCTCTATGGCTATACGGCCGAGGAAGCGATCGGACAGCCGACATCGATGCTGTTGCCGCCCGACGGCCGCGAAGAGGGCAAGCACTATCTGGCGCGGATCGCCCGCGGCGAGCGGATCGAGCATTTCGAGACCGTGCGCCTGCGCAAGGACGGAAGCCCGGTCGAAATCTCGGTGAGCCTGTCGCCGATCCGGGGGTCTGACGGCGAGATCATCGGCTCATCAGGCACGGCGCGCAGCCTCACCGAGGCGCGGCGGACCGAGCGGGCACTGCGGCAGCAGCTCGAGGAGCGGCGGCAACTTTTCGACGCCTCGCAGGACCTGATCATGATCATGGATTCGCGAGGGCATATCGTGCAGATCAGCCCGAGCTGCGAGATCATTCTCGGCTACCGGCCGGACGAGATGATCGGCCGCAGCGGCGTCGATTTCATCCACCCCGCCCATCTCGACCAGTCGCGCAGGGACATCCGCGCGGTGCGACGCGGCGAGCATCCGAAGCTCGCCGACACCCGCGGCATCCACAAGGACGGGCACGAGGTCTGGCTGTCCTGGCTCGGCAACTGGTCCGACCAGGCCCACCGCTTCTTCTTTGTCGGGCGCGACATGACCGAGGCGCGGCTCGCCGAGGAGGCCTTGCGCGACAGCGAGCAACTCGCGCGCAACATCGTCGAGACCGCACTGGACGCCTTCGTCCAGACCGACGACCGCAGCATGATCCTGATCTGGAGCTCGCGTGCCGAGGAGATGTTCGGCTGGCCGCGCGAGGAGGTGCTGGGTCGCAACGCGATCGACATCATCATCGCCGAGAGCGAGCGCGAACGGGTCAGGTCTGGCCTCTCCCGCTTCGTCGCGCCCGGCGACGGGCGGGCGCTCGCCCCGCGCCGCGAACTCATGGTCGTCCGCCGCGACGGCACGGAATTCAAGGCCGAGTTGAGCGTCACGCCGCTGAAACGGCGTGAAGGACTGCTGTTCAACGTCTTCTACCGCGACCTCACCGACAAGGTCGCATCCGAGGAACGCATCCGCCACACCGAGAAGATGGAGGCCGTCGGCCAGCTCACCGGCGGCGTGGCGCACGACTTCAACAACATCCTCACGGTCATCACCGGCACGATCGAAATCCTGGCCGACGCGGTGCGCAAGGACCCCGGGCTTGCGGCCATCACCAAGATGATCGACGAGGCCGCCGCGCGCGGTGCCGAGCTCACCCAGCACCTGCTCGCCTTCGCCCGCAAGCAGCCGCTGCAGCCGCGCGAGGTCGACGTCAATTCGCTGATCATCGACACGGCCAAGCTGCTGCGGCCGACGCTGGGCGAGCAGGTCCAGATCGAGTCGGTGTTCGAGAACGAGAGCTGCGTGGCGATCGTGGATCCCAACCAGCTCACCACCGCGATCCTCAACCTCGCGCTCAACGCCCGCGACGCCATGCCCGGCGGCGGCAAGCTGATCGTGGAGACGGCGGCCGCCTATCTGGACGAAGTCTACGCCAGCGCCAATGACGTGCGGCCCGGGCACTATGTGATGATCGCCGTGAGCGACACCGGCACCGGCATTCCCGCGCAGATGCTGCCGAAGGTGTTCGACCCCTTCTTCACCTCGAAGGGCCCCGGCAAGGGCACCGGGCTCGGGCTCTCCATGGTCTACGGCTTCGTCAAACAATCGGCGGGCCACATCAGGATCTACAGCGAGGAGGGCCACGGCACCACGATCAAGCTGTACCTGCCGCCCGGCAATGCGGCCACAGCGGCCGGCGAGGGTATCGCGCCGGCGGCGATCGAGGGCGGACACGAGACCATCCTTGTCGTCGAGGATGACCGGCTGGTGCGCGACTACGTGCTCGCGCAACTGCATTCACTGGGCTACGTCACCCTGCAGGCGGCGAACGCCGCGGAGGCGCTCGCCATCGTCGCTGCCGGCACGCCGTTCGACCTGCTGTTCACCGACGTGATCATGCCCGGCAAGATGAACGGACGGCAGCTCGCCGACGAGCTGCACAAGACGCATCCCGATCTCAAGGTGGTCTACACCTCCGGCTACACCGAGAATGCGATCATCCATCACGGCAGGCTGGATGCCGGCGTTCTGCTGCTGGCAAAACCCTATCGCAAGTCCGATCTGGCGCGGATGATCCGCAAGGCGCTGAGCGGCTGAGGTCCGGGCTACGAAATCTCGACCAGCAGTGCCGTAGCCCGGGTGAGCATAGCGATACCCGGGAACACTGCGAGCAAAGTCCCGGATGTCGCTTCGCTTATCCGGGCTACGAAATTTCGACCGAAAGACTTTACGAGGCGCGCTGCGCCGCGGTCATCACGATCCGGATCAGGTCGGCGGCATTGCGCGCGCCGAGCTTCTTCATGATGTTGGCGCGGTGATCCTCGATGGTGCGCGGGCTGATCCCGAGCGTCCGGCCGGCTTCCTTGTTGGAGGCACCGGAGGCGAACTGCTCGAGCACCTCCCGTTCCCTGCGGGTCAGCGGCTCGCGCCCGGGGAAATGCAGCGAGCCGAATTTCGGCGCCGCGCTCTCTGCCTGCCGGCGTGCATAAGCGCCGATCGCCTCGTCGAGCCGGCCGACGATCTCGCTGCCGCGGAACGGCTTCTCGATGAAGTCGAGCGCTCCGTTCTTGATGGCGCTCACGGCCATCGCGATGTCGCCCTGCCCGGAGATCATGAAGATCGGCGCCGGATAGTCCTCGCCGTGCAGTTCCCTCAGAATGTCGAGGCCCGACTTTCCAGGGATGTGCACGTCCAGCAGGATCGCAGCCGGTGTGCGGCTGCGCGCGACCGCGAGCAGCGCGGCGCCGTCGGCGAAACAGATCACCTCATAGCCTGCCGCCTTCAACACCATCGACAGGGTGTCGCGCACGGCAGGGTCGTCGTCGACCACGAAGATCTCGCCACGAGAGGATTGTTCGACCATGTGCCACGTCCATTCGGCAATGAGAGACTTTACGTCCGCACCAACTCTTATGACGTCAGGCGCAGATTCGGCCCACCCGTATTTGTACGGGACATGGCTTTAACGCACAAGTAGCGGGAAGGTACCGAATTGCGGGGAGCGGAGAATATCCATGCTAAATTCCGCAGGCGCCGCGAGGGCGGAAATCGGCAGCCGCCAGTTGCTGTCGCCGCCGCGCTTCGCTTTCTGATCGCGCGGTCCACCGGGCAGCATGCGCCGCATCGACGCAGCCGTGATCGACGCCCTGCGCCGGATGACGGCGATCGGGCCGGTTCCACCGATGGCTTCCTGCTGGCGCCGTTGTGCTGCGGCGCGTGTTGCACTCACGCCGCGAATCCGCGCCGCGGTTCCGCGCCTTACGCGCGGTGGCGCTCGACGATCGCGTCGGAGGCGACACCGCCCCAGGTGTGGATCGCCGGCAGGCCCATCGCCGTCTTGCCCAGATTGGCAAGGCTGATGCGCAGGGCCGCGAGATCCAACGGCTTCGGCAGGCTCTGGAGCTCGATCCCGACCGATCGGGCGAAGCTGCGGGCCGCGCTGCGGCGCCTGCCGTCCATGCCGCTGATCACGATCACGGCACCGGCGAATTTGGCCTCCGCCATTTCGCGCAGCACTTCGATACCGTCGCCATCCTCCAGCACCAGATCGAGCGTCACGCAATCGAAGCGGGCGGCGCGAAGCTTTTCGATCGCCTCGGCAACTGATGGCGCCAGGGTGACCTCGTGGCCGGCCTGCTTGGCGGCGACGCTGATCAGGCTGCGCTGCGTGGCGTCGTCATCGACGACCAGGAGCTGAAGCGCACGCCGCTCGGCGCCATCAGGCAGGTTCGAGGGGATGGGGGAAAGAGAGCTTCTTGGCATTGCCGGACCCTGAGATTGAGACCAGCAATTGATACATGGGCCGCGCTTAAGCTGCGTAAAGCCGCTGCGGCAAATTCACTGGCATGTTTTAGCAAATATGAAGCAACGTAGCGGAGCGGGCGGCGCTTGCGCGCGGCTCAGGCGACGGCGTCGTGGGCGCCGGACACGCCGCGCTTCTTGCGGTTCTTGGCGCGCAGGAACTGGATGTCCATCTCGGCACCGTTGACGCGCACCAGTTCGCAGCGACGGTAGGCAAGTCCGGTCGACGACAGCAGCAGGAAGAACTCCTTGAGGTTCAACCCCTGGATCGAGCCTTCCACGGTGAGGATGGCGTCGGTGTCGGAAATCGCGTTGAGCTTGCAGTCGCGGCGCCAGGTGCCGTCGATCGCCATGATGCAGACGTCATAGCCGCGGCTGAAAGTCACGCGCTCCGCATATTTTCCGTCCTCGGCCATCTCATCGCCCCGCCATTGCGACCAGGCGCGGCGCGGCGTCGGCGACCACCGGCTTGGCCGCGGCCGCACGCGGGTCGTTCGGCCGGTAAAGGCCCCTGCGATCCGAAATCGGCCTGAACGTATCGGTGAGGCCGACCACGGTTTCGGCCGCACCCAGGACCAGGAAGCCGTCGGGTTCGATCTGGCGCGCCAGGCGGTTGAAGATGCCGACCTTGGTGTCCTGGTCGAAATAGATCAGCACGTTGCGGCAGAAGATGACGTCGAACGTGCCGAGCTGGGAGAAGTCGTGCAGCAGGTTGAGCTGCCGGTGCTGCACCATCGCCCGCACATCCGGATTGATCTGCCAGGTCTCGCCGGCCTGCTTGAAATACTTGACCAGCATCTGGATCGGCAGGCCGCGCTGGACCTCGAACTGGCTGTAGATGCCGGCCCTGGCCTTCTCCAGCACCTCCTGCGACAGGTCGGTCGCGACGATCTCGACACGCCAGCCGTTGAGTGCGGCGCCCATCTCCTTGAGGCACATCGCCAGCGAATAGGGCTCCTGCCCGGTCGAGCCGGCGGCGCACCAGATGCGCACGCTGCGGCGGCCGGCGCGCGCCTTGATGACTTCCGGCATGATGGTGTCGCGGAAATGGTCGAACGGGACCTTGTCGCGGAAGAAGAAGGTCTCGTTGGTGGTCATGGCCTCGACCACGCTGGTGGTCAGGGCGCTCGAGCTGCCCTGCAGTTTCTTCACGAGCTCGCCGATTCCGGAGAGGCCGGCCTTGCGCGCGAGCGGGAGCAGGCGGCTTTCGATCAGATACTGCTTGTCTGCGGACAGGTCGAGACCGGACTGATCCTTCAGAAACTTGCGCAGATACTCGTACTCGGTCGGGGTCACGGATAGCCTCTCGGAAGCTGTGCTGGCAACAGTCTGGCCAAGGCATTCGGGCCAGACATCTGGCCGAGGTGCCCTTGGGGCCAGAGACTCAGACGAGGTCGTGTCCAGCCGGCAGCAAGCCGACTTCGGCGAATTTGTCGGCAATGATGTCTTTGTCGAAAGGCTTCATGATGTATTCGTTGGCGCCGCCGCTCAGCGCCTGGGCGATATGAGCCACATTGTTCTCGGTGGTGCAGAACACCACCTTCGGCTGGTCGCCGCCTGGCAGGCGGCGCATGTGGCCCATGAACTCGAAACCGTCCATGACCGGCATGTTCCAGTCGAGCAGCACCGCATCGGGCAACTGCCGCTGACAGATCTGCAGCGCTTGCGAGCCGTCCTCGGCCTCGGTGACCTCGAATTCGAGATTTTCAAGAATGCGGCGCGCGATCTTGCGGATCACGCTGGAATCGTCGACCACCAAACATGTCTTCATTTTGGTTCTCCGGTCTCGATGGGTTCGGGGACTCACGCAGCCATGGCGACTTCGGTTTTCAGTTCGAGCACGCGATCGACGTCGAGCACGACCATGAGCTGGCCGTCGAGGCGGTGGACGCCGCCGGCGAGCTTGGC
>NZ_JAFCJJ010000005.1 GCF_018131015.1 Bradyrhizobium diazoefficiens | reverse complement strand
ATCGTCGTCGACGGCGTCTTCCATACGGAAGAAATTGTCGTGAAGCCGATGTCCACAAAACTGCGCCACATCGACATGTTCTCGGGCAACACCATCCTGGGCGATGGCGCGGTCATCATGATCATTGATCCCAACGGCATCGCGAAGGCGCTCGGCGCCGCCGGCTCCTCGGCCCATGACATGGCCGACGAGAACGGGGCGCTTCACATCGGCTCAGGCGAGCAGACCACCTCGCTGCTGGTGTTCCGCGCCGGCTCGGCCCAGCCCAAGGCGGTCCCGCTCGGGCTCGTCACGCGCCTCGAAGAGCTTCCGGCCGACAAGATCGAGCTGTCCAACGGCCGCTACATGGTGCAGTACCGCGAGCAGCTGATGCCGCTGGTGGCGATGGAGGGCGTCAGCGTCGCCTCGCAGGGCGCGCAGCCGATCCTGGTGTTTGCCGACGACGGCCGCTCCATGGGCCTCGTCGTCGACGAGATCATCGACATCGTCGAGGAACGGCTCAACATCGAGGTCGGCGGCTCCTCCTCCGGCATCCTGGGCTCGGCCGTGATCAAGGGCCAGGCCACCGAGGTGATCGACGTCGGCCACTTCCTGCCGATGGCGTTCGCCGACTGGTTCACCCGCAAGGAGATGAAGCCGTCGATGCACGCCCAGTCGGTGCTGCTGGTGGACGACAGTGCGTTCTTCCGCAACATGCTGGCGCCGGTGCTCAAGGCGGCCGGCTACCGGGTCCGCACCGCGCCGACCGCGCAGGAGGGCCTCGCCGCATTGCGCGCCCAAAACTTCGACGTGGTGCTGACCGACATCGAGATGCCCGACATGAACGGGTTCGAGTTCGCGGAAGTCATCCGCTCCGACAACAATCTCGGCACGATGCCGATCATCGGCCTGTCGGCGCTGGTGTCGCCGGCGGCGATCGAGCGCGGCCGTCAGGCCGGCTTCCACGACTACGTCGCCAAGTTCGACCGTCCCGGTCTGATCGCGGCGCTGAAGGAGCAGACCGCGGCTGCCGCCGGCGCCTCCGAGCTGAGCCGGACAGCGGCCTAACGCCAGCGGATGGATCAGGAGACAATCTGATGAGCAGCAAGAAGACCCAGTCCACCGAAGGCGCCATGGTCGAATACGTCACCGCGATGATCGGCGGCCAGCTGTTCGGCCTGCCGATCTCCCGCGTCCAGGACGTGTTCATGCCGGAGCGCGTCACCCGCGTGCCGCTGGCCTCGCGCGAGATCGCCGGCGTGCTGAACCTGCGTGGCCGCATCGTCACCGTGATCGACATGCGTGCCCGTCTCGGCCTGCCCAAGGCCGAGGACGGCAAGGTGCCGATGGCGGTCGGCGTCGACCTGCGCGGCGAATCCTATGGCCTCTTGATCGACCAGATCGGCGAGGTGCTGCGCCTGCCCGAGGATGGCAAGGAAGAGAACCCCGTCAACCTCGACCCGCGCATGGCCAAGCTCGCCGGCGGCGTCCACCGCCTCGACGGCCAGCTCATGGTCGTGCTCGACGTCGATCGCGTGCTCGAACTCGCGCCCGAGATGATGGCGGCCTGATAAGGCGACACCGCCGCCGCCGACTCGCAATTGGAAGTGCCTCCGCAAGGGGGAAAGGAAGTAGAGGTTCACATGCGAACGTGTCTCGTCGTTGATGATTCCAGCGTCATCCGCAAGGTTGCGCGCCGGATCCTGGAGGGCCTCGACTTCCAGATTCTCGAAGCCGAGGACGGTGAGAAGGCGCTGGAAGCCTGCAAGCGTGGACTGCCCGATGCGGTGCTGCTCGACTGGAACATGCCGGTCATGGATGGCTACGAGTTTCTGGGCCATTTGCGCCGCATGCCCGGCGGCGACCAGCCGAAAGTGGTGTTCTGCACCACGGAGAACGATGTCGCGCATATTGCGCGCGCGCTGCACGCCGGCGCCAACGAGTACATCATGAAGCCCTTCGACAAGGACATCGTGACGGCGAAGTTCCAGGAAGTGGGCCTGATCTGAGCGGATACCGGAAGCTGAGCGGACTCTCGGCGCTTATTTTCAACTAAACCGTTTCAGTCTGAGCTGGTGAGTAATGAGTGTTGTGTTCGCAGGTAATTCGATCACCAGCCCGCCGCGCGAAGCAGGGCCGCTGCGCGTCATGGTCGTCGACGATTCCGTCGTCATTCGCGGGCTGATCTCGCGCTGGATCGGTGCCGAGCACGACATGGAGGTCGCGGCCTCCTTGCGCACCGGACTGGAGGCGGTCAACCAGCTCGAACGCGTCAACCCCGACGTCGCCGTTCTCGACATCGAAATGCCCGAGCTCGACGGCCTCTCGGCTCTGCCGCAGCTCCTGGCCAAGAAGCGCGACCTCGTCATCATCATGGCCTCGACGCTGACCCGCCGCAACGCGGAGATCAGCTTCAAGGCGCTCTCGCTCGGCGCCGCCGACTACATTCCGAAGCCGGAATCGACCCGCGAGGCCTCCGCCGCCGACATCTTCCACCACGACCTGATCCAGAAGATCCGCCATCTCGGCGCAAGGCTGCGCAGGAAGCCCGCCGTGGCGAGCCCGCCGATCGCGCCCGCGAGCCCGGCTCAGGCCGCGCGCGGGCCCGTCGCGCGGCCTGCCGCGCCCGCGCCCGCCGTGCATGCGCACGCGTCGCTGTTGCTGGCCACGCGACCGTTCTCGGTGCACGCGCCGAAAGTGCTGCTGATCGGCGCATCGACCGGCGGCCCGCAGGCGCTGATGACGTTCGTCACCGAGCTCGGCCCGGTGATCGATCGCTTCCCGGTGCTGATCACCCAGCACATGCCGCCCACCTTCACGACCATCCTTGCCGAACATCTGGCGCGTTCGAGCCGCCGCCCGGCAGCCGAGGCGATCGACGGCGAGCCGGTGAGGGCGGGCCGGATCTACCTCGCCCCCGGCGGCAAGCACATGCGCGTCGCGCGCAACGGCGCCGATATTGCGATCGCGCTGGACGACGGTCCCGCCGTCAACTTCTGCAAGCCCGCGGTCGATCCGCTCTTCACCTCGGCGATCGACGTCTGGCACGGCAACATCCTCTCCGTGATCCTGACCGGCATGGGCTCGGACGGCATGCGCGGCGGCAAGGACATCGTTGCCGCGGGCGGCAGCGTGATCGCCCAGGACGAAGCCTCCAGCGTGGTCTGGGGCATGCCGGGCGCAGCCGCCAATGCCGGTATCTGCGCCGCGATCCTGCCGCTCAACCAGATTGGCGCGAAGGTCAATCGCCTGTTTGCGGGAGACCGCTCGTGACGCCCGCCGATTACGACTACCTGCGCAAGTTCCTGAAAGAGCGCTCCGGTCTCGATCTGTCCCCGGACAAGCAGTATCTGGTCGAGAGCCGGCTCTTGCCGCTCGCCCGCAAGACCGGGGTGCCCGGCATTCCCGATCTCGTGCTCAAGATCCGGAACGGCGACGGCCGGCTTGCGACCGACGTGGTCGAGGCCATGACCACCAACGAGACCTTCTTCTTCCGCGACAAGATTCCGTTCGATCATCTGCGCGAGACCGTCGTGCCCGGCATGATCCAGGCGCGCGCCGCGCGCAAGTCGCTGCGCATCTGGTCGGCGGCCTCGTCGACGGGGCAGGAGCCCTATTCGATCGCGATGTGCCTGAAGGAGATGGGCGCCGCGCTCGCCGGCTGGCGGATCGAGATCGTCGCCACCGACCTGTCGCAGGAGGTGCTGGAGAAGTCGAAGGCCGGCATCTACACCCAGTTCGAGGTGCAGCGCGGCCTGCCGATCCAGCTCCTGATGAAGTACTTCACCCAGTCCGGCGAACTCTGGCAGCTCAATGCCGATGTCCGTGCGATGGTGCAATTCCGCCAGCTCAACCTCCTGCAGGACTTCTCTCATCTCGGCACGTTCGACGTCATCTTCTGCCGCAACGTGCTGATCTATTTCGACCAGGACACCAAGGCCGTGATCTTCGAGCGTCTGGCGAAGGCCATGGAAGCAGACGGCACGCTGTTGCTCGGCGCCGCCGAATCCGTCGTCGGCATCAGCGACGCCTTCCGTCCCGTCTCCGACCGCCGCGGTCTCTACGAGCCCAACCCGGCCCGATCCGGCCGGCCGATGGGCGGACTGATGCCGCAGTCGCTGAAGATCGCCGCGGCCAGGTGAGAAGTGGAGAGAACCCCTCATCCGGCGCCATAGCCGAAGCTTCGCTTCGGCGTTCTTAAGAACGGCGGCCTGAAGGGCCGCCTATGCCACCTTCCCCCACAAGGGGAGAAGGGAAGAAGAAATTCTCACAAGATCGCGTGCGGCAGGAACCGCGAGCCGTTGCCGGTGATCGCGCTCTCGTCCTCCCGGATCGACAGCCCGCACGGCTCGTGGTTCACCAGCCAGCTTCCGACCACCGGGTAGACGCCGGAAAAATTCGGCAAGGGCGACAGCGCCTGGCGCACGAAGCCTTCGGCGCCGTAAGGGCCCGCATGCGTGTCCAGCGGCACCCCGGCCGAGACCAGCGTGACATTGGCGCCTTCGCGCGACAACAGCGGCTTGCGCACATAGGATGTCCCGAGCTCGGCTGCGCGCGGGTCGTCGTCGAAGAAGGCCGGCAGCAGGTTGGGGTGGTTCGGAAACATCTCCCACAGCAGCGGCAGGATGCCCTTGTTGGAGAGCACGGCCTTCCATGGCGGCTCGATCCAGCGCGTCGCCGCCTCGCCAAGCCTCGCCCCGAAGGCGTCGTGGAACATCCATTCCCAGGGATAGAGCTTGAAGGCGAGCGCAATGTCGCGGTCGTCGAGATCGACGAAGCCGCCGGCGTCGCGCCAGCCGATCTCCTCGATGTCGAGTAGCGTGGTGGATAGCCCGGCCTGGCGCGCGGTGTCCTCGAGATAGGCCAGCGTCCCGGCGTCCTCGTCATTTGCAGTGGTGCCGGTGAGATGCAGATGCTGGCCGCCGGCGATCACCTTCCACGCGTCGATCAGGCGCTCGTGGATGGAGTTGAACTGGTCCGCGCGCGACGGGATGATGCGCCGCTCGATCGCCTGCTCCAGCCAGGTCCATTGAAACACCGCCGCCTCGAAGATCGAGGTCGGCGTATCCGCGTTGTATTCGAGCAGTTTTGCCGGCCCGTTGCCGTCGAACTTCAGGTCGAGGCGGCCATAGAGGCTGCGGTCATCGCGCTCCCAGCTCGCTGCGATCAGGTCCCAGAACGCTTCCGGAATCTTCAGGCTGCGCAGCTGGCGCTCGTCGCCGATGATGCGGCCGGCGAGCTCCAGGCACATCGCGTCGATCTCGCCGGTCGGTGCCTCGATGCCGCGCTCGATCTCGTCGAGCGTGAAGGCGTAGTAGGCGCGCTCGTCCCAATAGCGTTCGCCGTCGATGGTGTGGAAGGCGAAACCGCATTGTTCGGCGGTCTGCCGCCAATCGTCGCGTTCCGGACAGGCGATGCGTTGCATCTGTCAGCCGCCGCCGTGACCATGACCACCATGACCACCATGACCTCCGCCATGACCGTGAGCGGCATGGCCATGCCCGTGCATGTGATGGAGCGTGCCGCCGAACCCGCCATAGGTCGGACGGCAATAGGGCTTGCCGCCGATGCCGGGGACGGCCTCGAGGCCGGGGCCGCAGGGCCGCTCGCGCTTCACGAATCCCATCGACACCGCGCCGGCTGCGGCGCTGCCCATCAAGGTGAGCACGACCCTTCGCGAACGTTTCATGTCGCTTCCTCCAGAGAGGCTAGCTAAGCAGACCGGCGCCCGGCGTTGAATTCAAAACCTCGCGGGTCAGCCGCCGCCGAAGAAGCCGTGCGCGGAGGAACCGAAGCCGCCGCGCGAGACGCCGCCGGAGCCGGAATCGGATGACGTTCCCGAGGAGGAATGGCTCGCGGAGTCGCTGCTGAAGAAGCTCGAACGTGACGACGAGCCCGAGCCGCCGCTGCCTGACGAGCCGTGGCTGCTGCTGCACGTCGTGCTCGTCTGCCCCGGCACGGCGCCGGGAGGAGGCGGATCGCAGTTCTGCCGCGGCATCAGCGTGTAGGCGGTGGCGCCGACCGCGAGCGTGCCCATCACCAGGAGCGCCACGTGGCCGGAACGCTTCGCCGGCTCCCGTGGTCCCGGCGGCGGCTGGGGCGCCGGTCGGCGCTTGCCGAACTCCGTTGTGGGCGGCTTCTTGGCCATGTCAGTAGATCATGCAGGCGGCGTTCAGGAGGCCCGCAGCGAGCGAGGACAGCCCGAGCCATATCGCGGGCGCGAGCTCGCCGGCGGCGATCCGCGCCGAGAGGTTCGGCACCGGCACCCTGACCAGATAGAACACGATGACCTGGACGATCAGGGCGACGAAGGCCCAGACCAGGCAATCCAGCACGTTGGCCGCATGCGCGATTGCGCTCACCAGCGGCGCCACGAAGCCGAGCAGGCTGAAGCCGAGCGCGATCGCCGCGGCCGGGTCGTTGTCGCGGATGAGCTGGAATTCATTGTGCGGGGTGATGCGGGTATAGACGAACAGATACGCCACGATCGCGATCAGGCCGGTGCAGAAATAGACCAGGAAGGCGGGCAGGCCGGCGAGCGATTGCAGGATCATGGCATGTCCAAGGATTGCAGATCCGGAATTGACTTGGCGAATTCTGGCACGATCGCTTGGTCGCCGCACCAGCCGGATCCGTTCGATCCCCAGGATCGCGTTCAACCGATGCGAGCAACTTCACCGAGGGCGCCGCACAAATTTTCGGGCATGTGAGAGCCGTTTCACAAATGCGCCTCGCGGCCACGTGTGATAGTTTGGCCGTTGATGTTGCCAACGTTCTGGAGGAGCACATGAATTGGCCCCTCGATCAGGTCAGCTCTCCGGCGCACGCACGTTTGCACCGAAATGATCTGACCGGCGACGATGCCTGCCGCCAGGATGTGTGCTGCTGGGCCGCAGCGGGCCGGCCGGATTCGAGGGATTTTTCGTCCAGATAGAAATCTTGTTGAGTGAGGCTCAAATGCCTGAATACGAAGATTTCGAGCTCGAGATCGGGTCCTATTTGCCGGGGGGCAGTGGCCCGCAGCAATATTACGGGCGGGTCGTCAAATCGCCCGGCGGCGAGGCGCCAAGGAGCCAGGTCAACTTCTGGTTCTCCAAGCCGGGAGAGCTGGCAAAGCTCAGGGGAGAGCTGGAAAGCGCCGTTCTGGAGATCGACGAAAAGAACCGCCAGGGCGCGGGGACGCGCGGCGAGCAGGTGCTGCGCGATTTCGGGCGGGGCGTCTTCCGCAGCGTCTTCACCGAGGTCCCGCTGATCCGGCAGGTCTACGACCGCAGCAAGGGCGCGACGCAGGACCTCCGGATCAAGCTGCGGATCGAGGCGGACGAACTGGCCGGATTGCCGTGGGAATATCTCTACGACGAGACCGAGATTCCCTACTATGTCAGCCTGACCCGGCCGGTCGTGCGCCACCTCGAGACGGCCGGCAGCGTGACCGGCATGGGCGTCAAGGGTCCCTTGCGCATTCTCGGCATGATTGCCGATCCCTCGACCGGCGAATGGCCGAAGCTCGACGTCGTCAGGGAGCGCAACCGCATCAACAAGGGCATCGATGCGCTCCAGCACGAAGGCAAGGTCGACTTCCAGTGGGTGCCGGGCGGGACCGGAAAGGACCTGATGAAGAAGCTCCTGGAGGGGGAGTGGCACATCTTCCATTTCATCGGCCATGGCGGCGTGGATGACGTGCCGCCGGGGAGTGCTCCCGGAAGTTTCGACGAGCGCGGCTTCGTCATCATGGTCGATGAGGACGGCAAGCCGGTGAAGAAGTACGCCTCCGATCTTGCGATGATGCTGACCGGGGCACGCAAGAGCCTGCGCCTGATCGTGCTCAATTGCTGCGAGAGCGCCCGGATCAACGTCGGGGACCGCTTCGGCAATCCGGCCATCGGCCTGATGAAGACGGGCTGGCTGCCCGCCGTGGTGGCGATGCAGTTTCCCATCACCGACAGCGCTGCGATCTCGATGTCCGAAGGATTCTACTCGGCGCTCGCCGGCAACCGTCCGATCGACGATGCCCTGACGTTCGCGCGCAAGTTCATCCAGCAGCAGTCCAAGGTCGAGTGGGGCATCCCGGTTCTCTACATGCGGTCTTCCGACGGCCGGATCTTCAACGTCGAAAATCAGGCGCCGACCCCGAGCCCGCCCGGCGCGGTCCGCCTTTCAAAGGAGGATCTGCGAGAGCGGCGCGAACAGCTTATGAGCGCGCTCGATGGCGCGCCGGCCACGATCGAGGCGCTCGAGGAGCTGACGCGGAAGGGCCAGGAGCTGCATGCCTTGCTCGCCGACGACAACGAGCTCTCGGTCCGGCTGGCAAAGGTCTATTTCGACCTCGGAACGCTCCAGCACAAGCAGAAGCAGATTTCGAAGGCGGCCGCGAGCTTCGCCTACATGCTGCAGCTCGATCCGGCGAAGCCGGAATATTTCGTGCGCCGGGCCAATTTCAACGTGACGGTCGGCCTCTACGAGAATGCGCTCAACGACATCGCGGCCGCGATCCGGCTGAGACCTGAGAACGCCGAATATTACTGGATCAAGGGCATCGTCAGCATGACGGCCGCGGGCACCGACGACAAGCGCGGTTATCTCGAGGAGGCGATCAAGGCCTTCGGCACCGCGATCGCGATGAAGCAGGACGAGCCGAAATACCTGGTGTCGCGGGCCAACGCCTTTCTGCAGATCAAGGACCTTTCGAAGGCGCAGAGCGACATGGAAAGCGCGATCGCGCTTGCCCCCGACAACATCGACCTTCTGATTCAGAAGGCCAAGATCGTTGCGCAGGCCGCGTGAGCTGTCGCTGCGGCCGGTGCGTCTTTCGCAAGTGAATCCTGGTGATGGGAGTTCATTGTGACGCTCGACAATCTCGTTCAAGTGTTGAATGCGGTGTTCGATCCGCTCGGCGGGCCGCTCCTCGTTGCCCTGTTCTACTGGTTCCGCTTTCACACGCAGAAGGGCACGCGCTCGTTCACGACCAAGCCCCTGTTTGCGTTTGGCGTCGCCGCCTTCATCACGCCGTTCATGATCGTCTACGCGTTGCTCCCCGAGCGGCTGTCGCCGCTGGCCGCGATCTTTCTGCTGATCTTCGTCTGGCTCATCCCCGTCATCCCGGGGCTGTGGCGGGCCTTCTGCCAGCAATTGGCCGGCGTCCCCGCAACCGCGCTCGGGCTGCGTGATACGCTGGCCAAGGCAGCCTTCCAGGTCCCGCCGGAGGACATGCCCAGCCTGCAGCGCCAGCTTGCCAGATTTGGCTACCAGATCGACGATTTTCGCGCCGTGCAATCGACCGCCATCCAGTCGCGCTTCCTGAAGATATCGGCGCTCATGCTGCATCTGGAGCGCTGGGCCGCAAGCCGGGAGAACTTCATGGAGCGCAACGGCGATCTCTATGCGGAGCTGCTGGCGACCTACGACACCCTGTGCTTCCGCACCGTCCGCGTGCTGAAGAGCAGTGCGGAGGTCTACGGCGCGATCATGGAGGACAGCCAGGTCGAGCCGAACGACTGGGATGCGCTCGACCAGCTCTCGACGCGCCACAGCCCGGTCAGCCAGCTGCAGCTCGCGGCCCAGACCGCGGCGGGATGCATGCTCGAGGATCTGCGCAAGGACATGGATTCCCTGCTCAACAATCTCTTGCTGTTTGCCGTGCGCGGCGCGCTCGCAGGCGAGTGGACGCTTCGTCGCAGCAGGCGCAGGCTCGGCACCATCGGATTCACGCTGGAGCCGTCCTCACCCGGCATCGGGAAGTTCGTGGCGACGGTTGCCGCCTTCACGTTCGGCTGGTGCCTGTTGTGGCTGATCGGATCGGGCAAGATGATTCACGTTCCCGGTGATCAGGCCGCCGGCGTGATGCGGACGCTGGTCACGACCCCGCTGCAGTTCATCCTGAATTTCCTGCTGATCTACTATTTCAAGCGCTACTACGGCTTTGCCAACGAGACGATCTTCGGCCGGCTCCCGCTCGGATTCATCCTGTCCGTCGGTCTCCTCAGCGCGCTGATCTTCCTCCCGATCCAGGCGACTTTCGACTTCTACCAGTTTCCGGATCGGCCCTATGGCGACGTCGTGCTGCGCGAACTGCCGCTCCTGATCTTCCCGTGGGGCATCGGCGCGATGACGGCCCTACTGGTGCAGGATTCGACATGGGACAGGCGGTCGCGGCAAACCCGGCAGTTGAGAGATGGTCTCGTCTTCGGCGGCGGCATGATCGTGATGCTGTTCGTGCTGCTGGCCATCCACCGGATCATGCCGATGCCGGTGATGGAAATCGCCGACCGCGTCTCCGGATCGGCGTTCTGGCTGTCCTTCGTGCTGCCGACCTTCGTCTTCGGATTCATCATCGGCTACGCGATGATCGGACGCCTGCGCGAGGCGGCCGCGCGCTGTACGGTCAGGAGCCCGGCGCCGGCGACGGCTGCCCTCGCGAGCGCCTGATCCGGCGGCAGGGCAGGCAGTTCCCCAAAAACAAAACCCCGCCATTTGCGGCGGGGTCCAGGCTGGGAGGAGCGAGCCCGAAGGGCTCGCGACTTGAACCAGGTCAGGCGGGGATGCGCTCGTCGGCCTCGTGCGGCTCGCGCAGCACGTAGCCGCGGCCCCACACGGTCTCGATGAAGTTGCGTCCCTCGGAGGCGTTGGCGAGCTTCTTGCGGAGCTTGCAGATGAAGACGTCGATGATCTTCAGCTCCGGCTCGTCCATGCCGCCATAGAGGTGGTTGAGGAACATTTCCTTGGTCAGGGTCGTACCCTTGCGGAGCGAGAGCAGCTCCAGCATCTGGTATTCCTTGCCGGTCAGGTGCACGCGCTGGCCGCCGACTTCCACCGTCTTGGTGTCGAGGTTGACGACGAGGTCGCCGGTCTGGATGACCGACTGGGCGTGGCCCTTGGAGCGGCGCACGATCGCGTGGATGCGGGCCACCAGCTCGTCCTTGTGGAACGGCTTGGTCATGTAGTCGTCGGCGCCGACGCCGAGACCCTTGACCTTGTCCTCGATGCCGGCGAGGCCGGAGAGGATCAGAATCGGTGTCTTGATCTTGGAGACCCGGAGCTGCTTGAGCACGTCGTAGCCGGACATGTCGGGCAGGTTGAGGTCGAGAAGAATGATGTCGTAATCGTATAGCTTACCGAGATCGACGCCCTCTTCCCCCAAATCGGTCGTGTAGACGTTGAAGCTCTCAGACTTCAGCATCAGCTCGATCGACTGCGCGACGGCGCTGTCATCTTCAATCAGCAAAACGCGCATGCCAGTTCCCCATAGTCGCCGCTCCCGGGCGTCAGGTCGGCCGCATTCGCGGCACTCAACAAAACGCCTTTGAACAACTGATTCGGATCCTGACAACAGATGGTTAACAAACTCTGATTCTGGAACGCAAGCCCCGTGGGTGCAATTTTTGACGAATCGCCCTAAGGTGTTGCGCGCGAAGCAGCTTTCGTTACCCGGTTCCGTTCAAGCTCCACTTTAAGAGACGGGCCTAACCGACTCCCGCGACTCAGCCTTCTTCTGAAGGGGAGCCACGCTCAGTCACAAAGACAGTGACGCAATGATTAATGATGCGGGTAAACACGAGGTTAAGCGCCGTTCAGAAATATGGCGAAACTTAAGGTTTGCGCCGTGCAGGCCGTGAAAGACGAAATGACGAAGGCTCCAGCTCATGAGGGCCCTCCTGTGAAGGCGCTCTTATGAAGGCTCTTGCATGAAAGCCCTTGCCGAACAGATTGGCGACATCGACGGCGTCAATATCTACGGTCGTGTGGTCGGCGTCCGCGGCCTGATGGTCGAAGTGGCCGGCCCGATCCACGCCATGTCCGTCGGCGCCCGGCTCGTGATCGAGACCGGCGTCAACCGTTCCATTCCCTGCGAGGTGATCGGCTTCTCCGGCAGCAATGCGGTGGTGATGCCGTTCGCCGGGCTGGACGGCGTGCGCCGCGGCTGCAAGGCGGTCATCGCCAATGCCGCCAACCAGGTGCGGCCCTGCGCGGCCTGGCTCGGCCGCGTCGTCAACGCGCTGGGCGAGCCGATCGACGGCAAGGGACCGCTGCCGCAGGGGCCCTCGCCAATGCCGTTCCGCAACGCGCCGCCGCCGGCGCATTCGAGGAAGCGTGTCGGCGCGCCGCTCGACCTCGGCGTCCGCGCGATGAACACCTTTCTCACCTGCTGCCGCGGCCAGCGCATGGGTATTTTTGCGGGCTCGGGCGTCGGCAAGTCGGTGCTGCTGTCGATGCTGGCGCGCAACGTCGATGCCGATGTCAGCGTCATCGGCCTGATCGGCGAACGCGGCCGCGAGGTGCAGGAATTCCTGCAGGACGATCTCGGCGAGGAGGGGCTTGCGCGCTCCGTGGTCGTGGTCGCGACCTCGGACGAGCCGGCGTTGATGCGCCGCCAGGCCGCCTACCTGACGCTCGCGGTCGCCGAATATTTTCGCGACGAGGACCAGGACGTCCTCTGCCTGATGGATTCGGTGACGCGCTTTGCCATGGCCCAACGCGAGATCGGCCTGTCGGCCGGCGAGCCTCCGACGGCCAAGGGTTATACGCCGACCGTCTTCACCGAACTGCCGAAGCTGCTGGAGCGGGCCGGTCCGGGCATGGGCGAGGGCGCCATCACCGCGATCTTTACGGTGCTGGTCGACGGCGACGACCACAACGAGCCGATCGCGGACGCCGTCCGCGGCATCCTCGACGGCCACATCGTGATGCAGCGCTCGATCGCCGAGCGTGGCCGCTACCCCGCCATCAACATTCTCAAATCCGTCTCCCGCACCATGCCGAAATCGGCCGATCCGCAGTTCTGGCCGACGATTCAGCGGGCGCGGCAGGTGATGGCGACCTATGCCGACATGGAGGAATTGATCCGGCTCGGCGCCTATCGGGCGGGCTCCAGCCCCGAGGTCGACGAGGCGATCCGGCTGCACGAGCCGCTGGAGGCCTTCCTGCGCCAGGGCAAGGACGAAAGAGCCTCGCTGGCCGAGGGCTACGGCCAGCTGGCCCAAATCCTCGGCAGTTTGGAAACGGAACGCTAACTTTGTCACGTCATCATCCGTGCCCACAGAGTAGCCAAGCCGGTCTTGGCCCGGATCGGGCCTGTGGCGAGACCGGTGCCGTCCCATGCGCAGCCAGGGGACTTCTGGGGAGTACGAGTCGATGAAGTCACGTGATACCCTCATTCGCCTGAAGAAGTTTCAGGTCGACGAGAAGCGGCGCAGGGTCACCCAGATCGAGACCATGATCGCCGACTTCCAGCGGATGTCGACCGATCTCGAGCGCGAGATCCAGACCGAGCAGGACCGCGCCGGGATCAACGATCCCTCGCATTTCGCTTATCCGACCTATGCCAAGGCCGCCATCCAGCGCCGCGAGAACCTGACCCGCTCGGCCGACGAGTTGAGGGGTCAGCTCGAGGAAGCCAAGGGCGCGCTGGCCGAGGCCTTCGAGGAGCTCAAGAAGGTCGAGCTCCTGGACGAGCGCGACCAGGCTCGCGAACGGGCCGAGGAGAGCGCCCGCGAGCAGGCCGATCTCGACAGCATCGGCCTGATGCGTGCCCGCATGGGCGCCATCGCCTGAAGGCACGGCCAGCGGCCGGACTGCCGAGGATTTTGAAAGCCCGGACCCGCAAGGTCCGGGTTTTTGCATTTGCTGTCCACAGTGTGGCGTCCGCCCCCTTGGTGGCGGGCTTGGCCGCGCGCTATGGTGGCGGGGTGTCAGGGTCCGCGCGGGATGCGAGGGGCCGCGCGTTGGGGGACTGAATGCTGACGCCAGCAGAGCTGGTCGGTCTGATCGAAGCGGTGGCGAAACGCGACCAGGCCGCGTTCGAGCGCCTCTACGTCGCCACGCGCGCGAAACTCTATGGCGTCGTGCTGCGTATCTTGCGCCGGCAGGATCTCGCGGAGGAGGTCATTCAGGAGACCTATGTCAGGATCTGGAACAGCGCCGGCCAGTTCAATCCGTCGCTGTCGTCGCCGATCACATGGATGGTGTCGATCGCGCGCAACCGCGCCATCGACATCGTGCGCAAGAAATCGGAAGCCTCCATCGAGGAAGAGCCCCAGGCGATGGAAGTCGCCGCCGACAGCCCCGATCCCCTGGCGCGGCGGGAAATGTCGGAGGAGCTGAAGCGGCTCCTGGAATGTATCGGCCGGCTCGAGCCGGACCGCCAGCGGCTGGTGCTGCTCGCCTATTACAACGGCTGGAGCCGCGAGCAGCTGGCGGAGAAATTCGCCGCGCCCGTCAACACGGTGAAGACGTGGCTGCGGCGCAGCATGCTGGATATCCGGGAGTGTCTCGGATTGTGAGGGTGGTTTTGGACCGCAAGTGATGGCCTATACGGAGGACCATATCGCGCTCGCCGCGGAATATGCGCTCGGTACGCTCGACGCCGACGAGCGCGCGCAGGTCGAGACCATGATGGCGGTGGACCCCGCGTTCGCGGACGTCGTGCAGGCCTGGGCCTACCGGCTCGGCGTGCTCAACCAGATGGTCGGATCGGTCGAGCCGCGGCCGATCGTATGGGAGAACATCAGGTCCGAGATCGCGCGGTCGGTCTTGTCGCAAGCCTCGCTGCAAGTCTCGTCCCAAGTCTCGTCGCAAGCCTCATCCCAAGCCTCGTCTGAAGCCCTGTCCCAAGCCTCGTCTGAAGTCTCGTCTGAAGTCTCGTCTGAAGTCTCGTCTCAGGACGCGCCCCAAACGCCACCGCTCCAACAGCAGCCGCCAACGCCCCCGGACACGCCGCCGGTGCCGGCGCCTTCAGCGCCTGAGCCTGCATCTTCGGACGCGCAGCCTCCGGAGCCGCCGCGGTCCCAGCCCGGCGCGGATTTCACGCCGCAATTCGTGCCGCAGACCCATGCGCCCGATCCGCGCATCGTACCGGTGTCGCAGATCCCGGCCGCCGACGGCAGCAACGTCGTTCGGCTCGAGGGACGCGTAAAGCGCTGGCGCAACATCGCCTCTGCCGTCGGCGCGCTCGCGGCGGCGCTGCTCGTCACGCTGTCGCTCCAGATCTTCCTCCCGGATACGCTCCCCGGCGCGTTGCGTCCCGCGCCCCGGATCCAGACGGTCGAGGTGAAGACGCCGGCCGCGCCGCTGTCTGCGTCCTCGCAATATGTCGCGCTGCTGCAGGGCCAGGGCAACGGCCCGGCCTTCATCCTCACCATCGACGGCGCGACGCGGAATTTCACCGTCCGCAAGGTCGGCGCGACGCCTGAGCCCGGCAAGAGCTTCGAGCTGTGGCTGATCTCCGACAAGCTGCCGGCCCCGCGCTCGCTCGGTGTGATTGGCACCGGTGACTTCACCGCGCGTCCCGTGCTCGCCGGCTATGATGCCGACCTCGTCAACGCCGCGACCTATGCCGTCACCGTCGAGCAGCCGGGCGGCTCGCCCAACGGCCGGCCGACCTCGGCCCCGGTGTTTTCGGGCAAGCTGATCGAGACCGTGCCGCCCGCGCAGCCGCAGCAGCCTCCCGCGAAGAAGTAGCCCCGTCGCCGCCGTCCGCCGATGTCGCCGTGGTCCGTGTCGTCGTCGCAGGGCGACGAGGCCGGCCAAATCCGTCCCTGATTTGAACCTCCCCGCAACCCGCGGCGTCAAATGCCCGGAATCAAGTCGGCGCCGTGCCTTGCGGCCCCGGAGGGAGGCGAGAAAATCAGATGGAACCAGCCAAAGCGCCGGGCATCTTCATTCATCAATATGCGGGCCTGCCGCATGGTCCGGCCTTCGAACATTGGCGCGAGCGGGCTTGCGGGCCCTGCGGCCTCGATATCGGGCCGAGCCGCGGCGACAGCATCGATTGCAGGCTTCAGATCAGCGTCGTCGACAATATCGCGCTCGGCATTCCCGAAGGCCCCTCCGCGCAATATTCGCGCACGCAGAGCAGGCTTGCCGACGGCAATGACGATCTTGTCCTGATCGCAGCCCATGCCGGACAGGTCCGCGTCGGGCAGAACGGTCATGGCGTGGATCTCGCGCCTGCGCAGATGGTGCTTGTCGACATGGCCATCACCGGCACCGTCGGCCACACCGACGAGGATCGTTTCACCACCATCCGCATGCCGCGCCGCGCGCTGCTCGACATCAATCCGCGTGCCGAGGACAAGCTGTCGCAGGTGCTCTGTGACGGCGCGGTCGCCGACACCATCGTCCGCTATCACGCGCTCGCCGCCAACCAGGCGCCGCATCTCGACGCCGTGGGCCAGCGCCTCACCGCGCAGCACATGGTCGATCTCGTCGGCCTCCTGCTCGGCACGGACGCGGAGCATGCCAGCCTTGCGCGCGGACGGGGACATGCGGCGGCCCGTCTCGATCTGATGCGCGCCGATGTCATGGCCGGGCTCGGCCGCAACGATCTCTGCCTGTCCGAGGTCGCGATCCGCTCGAAGCTCAGCCCGCGCCAGGCGCAGCGCCTGTTCGAGCAGGCCGGCACCACCTTCACCGAATTCGTGCTGGAGCAGCGCCTGCTGCTTGCGCGCAAGTTGCTCGGCGACCCCCGCGCCATGGCGCGCAAGATCAGCGACATCGCGCATACGTCCGGTTTTTCCGACCTGTCCTACTTCAATCGCGCCTTCCGCAAGCGCTTCGGCGCCACGCCCTCGGAACTGCGCGCGGCGCAGTAACTCCACCTGCAATCGCGCGTTGGAAAGATCGCGGGCGCACGCCGGGCGTGAAATTGCGGCGGAGTTGCGCACGGGATCGTGTGCAAAACGGCCGCGACGAAGCCGTTTTGTCGCGTCGGAGAAGACGTCCGGAAACATTTGCGGTGTAGCACCGCCGTATTGAACGGCCGCGGTGCCGTTCGCCATCAAATTGCCGGCGAACGTCCGCATATTTTTTGACGAAGACCTTTTTGACCAAATCATTGTCAGTCACAGCGCCGTGACCGGGAGTCATATTATGGGCAAGCTTTTTCACGGGCCGCTTGCCTTGCTCGCATTGCTCATCCTGTCGCCATCGCTGGCCGGCGGGCAGACCTTGCAGCAGGCATCTCCAGCCAATCTCGCGCTGACGGACAACAATCCGTACGCGCTCGACCTCAGAGCCTCCAATCCACTCTCGCTGCGCGAGGAGGCGGCACTTCGCCCCTTCGATCGCTTTCGGGAGTGCGTGCACTGTCCGGAGATGATCGTCGTGTCCGACGGTGCATTCACGATGGGTGCGCGCGCCGACGAGGCCGGCAGCACGGACGACGAGCGACCGCAGCACCATGTAACCGTGCGGCGCTTCGGCGTCGGGCGCTCGCCGGTGACGAACGGCGAGTGGGCGGCCTGCGTGAGAGCGGGAGGCTGCAGCCATCAGGCCGGGCCCGTCGCCGACGCGCGTGATCCCGTGACCGGCATCCTCTGGGAGGAAGCCAGGGAGTATGTGCAATGGCTGTCGCATGCGACCGGCCGGTCGTATCGGCTGCTCAGCGAGGCCGAGCGCGAATATGTCGCGCGCGCCGGCACCACGACCGCGTTCTGGTGGGGCGACATGGCCGATCCGCGCCTGGCTGATGCCGCGGCGGCAAACCTGATCGCGGACATCGGAATCTCGACGAGCATGACGCTTGTATCCACGCCGCACGGCGCCAATCCCTTCGGCCTCTACGAGGTCCATGGCCGCGTCTACGACTGGGTCGAGGACTGCTGGCACGACAATTACGAGGGCGCGCCGGCGGATGGCTCCGCGTGGACCGAGCCCGATTGCCGGGGACACGTGTTGCGCGGCGGCGCTGCGAACCGCGCGCTGCAGACCCGCCGTTCGGCCGCGCGAATCTGGTTTGGCGCGCCCAACCGCATGAGCTATATGAGCCTGCGCGTGGCGCGCAATTTGGGGCAATAGCGGACGGACGACATGGCTCGTATCGTTGTGCTCGGTGGCGGGTTCGCGGGCCTGTGGGCGGCCATCGGCGCTGCGCGCAAGCGCGATGAGATCGGCGCTAGCGGTGACATCGAGATCCGTCTCGTCGACCGCAATCCCTATCACAACATCCGCGTGCGCAATTACGAGGTCGATCTCAGCGAGGTCGCGATTCCGCTTCCGCAACTGCTCGATCCGATCGGCGTCAGCCACGCGATCGGCGAGGTCGAGGCGATCGATCCGGCGCGGCGCGAGATTGCGCTGGTCACGAGCAGCGGCGAGGAGACGCTGGCCTATGACCGGCTGGTGCTCGCCCTCGGCAGCGAGGTGAGGCGGCCCGACATTCCCGGTCTCTCCGATCACGCCTTCGATGTCGATACCTACACCGCGGCGCTCCGTCTCGAGCAGCATCTCGCCGCGCTCGGGCGCAGCGCGCCGTCGCCCGGCCGGACGACGGTCGTCGTGGTCGGGGCGGGATTCACCGGTATCGAGGTCGCGGCCGAAATGCCCGACAGGCTGTCGCACGCCGGCCTCAATGGCAGCCGGCGCATCATCCTGGTCGATCCCAATCCTGCGGTCGGCGCCACCATCGGCACGCATGCGCGTCCCTCGATCGAGACGGCGTTGTCCGCGCTGGAGATCGAGACGCGGCTCGGCGTGCGCGTCGCCTCCGTCGAGGCGGGCGGGATGCGGCTGAGCTCGGGCGAGTTTGTCCCGACCCGGACGGTGATCTGGTGCGCCGGCATGCGCGCAAGCCCTCTTGCCGCGCGCCTGCCCGGCGCGCGGGATCGGCTCGGACGCCTGCTGGTCGATCCCTTCATGCGGGTTGCCGATCTGCCCGGCCTGTTCGCCGCCGGCGACGTCGCCTCGAGCGTGGTCGACGGACTGCATCCGACCGTGATGTCCTGCCAGTTCGCGCGGCCCATGGGCCGCTTCGCCGGCCACAATGTGGTGGCCGATCTCGCCGGCCTGCCGCTCCTGCCGCTGCGTATCGACTGGTACGTGACCGTGCTCGATCTCGGCGATTGGGGCGCGCTCTACACCGAAGGCTGGGACCGCGAGGTTCGCGCCGCCGGCGCTGTTGCAAAGGCGACCAAGCAGATCATCAACCGCAAGCGCATTTACCCGCCGCTCAGCGGCCGCAAGGCCGATCTCTTCGCCGCCGCCGCGCCCACGGTGCAGGCGCCGCCGCCGACCTATGGGGCGCGGTAGAATTCGACGGGTGCAGGTTGGTGATGAGGAGTTGCCCCAGACATGAGAAAGCGCCCGTGGGGGGCGGGCGCTTTCTGTAGTCGACTTGGGGTTGGGGTCGTCTACATATCCACGTGGCGACTTTGGGGGGCTGGTAAAGAGCCGCGTGAATTCACAAAACTCCTCAAATCTCCTTAGCGAACGAGGGACGCGTTCGTACTGGTGATCACGACCGGCTTGCCGGCCTTGATGACGCGGGCAGTCTGGGTCAGGCCATCATCCGAGCCCGACCGCGCAGTGAGGCCGAAGCCAGCCAACGCGATCCCGGCGACGAGCGCCACGGCCACCACCTTCAGGTGGGTCGAGCGATCCGCGCTGTAGATCGAGTGGTTCATGGAAGCCTCCTGCCGCCATCTCACCGGAGTAGTCGCCTGCCTGGTGAGGCAGGTTCATGCTTCCGGTGCCCAACAACCTAGTATTGGGGGGATTCGTTCCCAAGAGGCGATCACAAGAGCGTGAAACGACGTGAACGCGCGCGATCAAAATCGTCCCGAGATCGTTCAATAATATAACTATTTCAAAGCGGTAATATGCACGCTAGGCGGCATATAGGCCATTGCCCAGCATGGCGCCAAAAACTCAAAAACCATTTGCATGTGGCCAAAAAACACACGGCTTCTTAAGGCAAATCAGATGCTTCCCACCGTTTTCAGCCGCGCCCGCGGGTGGATTTCGGCCTGCGACAGCACCGTGGTCTGAGCGCGGAAACGTTCGACGAGAGAGCGGACGAAGGGACGAATTGCCGCAGAAGTGACCAGTACCGGCGCCTCGCCTTCGCGGGCGGCGCGCTCGAAGGCCTCGCGCACGGAGGTCATGAACTCCGACAGTTTCGACGGCTGCATCGCAAGGCTGCGCTCTTCGCCCTGGCCGATAATGGATTCGGCAAAGGCTTGTTCCCAGCTCGCCGACAGCGCGATCAGCGGCAGATAGCCGTTGTAGGAGGTGTTCTGCGCGCAGATCTGGCGGGCGAGGCGGGCGCGGACATGTTCGACCATGGTCGCGGGATTGCGCGAGAAGGCGAGGGCGTCGGCGATGCCCTCGAGGATGGTGGAGAGGTCGCGGATCGAGATGCGCTCGGCGAGCAGCAGTTGCAGCACGCGCTGGATGCCGGAGACGGTGACCTGCGCCGGCACGATGTCCTTGACCAGCTCGCTCTGCTCCTTCGGCAGCTCCTTGAGCAGCTTCTGGACCTCGCCATAGGAGAGCAGGTCCGACATGTTGGCCTTGAGCAGCTCGGTCAGGTGGGTCGACAGCACGGTCGCAGCGTCGACCACGGTGTAGCCCTTGAGCGAGGCCTCTTCCTTGAGGCTGGCGTCCACCCAGGTCGCGGGCAGGCCGAAGGTCGGCTCGGTGGTGTGGATGCCGGGTACCTGCACCTGGCTGCCGCCGGGGTCCATGACCATGAACTGGCTCGGCCAGATCTTGCCGGTGCCGGCGTCGACCTCCTTGATCTTGATGATGTAGGTGTTGGCCTCGAGCTGGACGTTGTCGAGGATGCGCACCGCCGGCATCACGAATCCCATCTCGATCGCGAGCGAGCGGCGCAGCGCCTTGATCTGCTCGGTGAGGCGGTCGGTGCCGTCGGGACCGTTGACCAGCGGCAGCAGCGCATAGCCGAGCTCGATCTTGAGATCGTCGATCTTCAGCGCCGCCGAGATCGGCTCTTCCGCGGCTGCGCCCGGCGCACCGGGCTGGCCTGCCGCGGGCGCGGCCTTGGCCGCTTCCTCGGCCTTGACGCTGATGCGCTTGTGGTTGCGCGCGGTCCAGGCCAGCGCGCCGGCGCCGGCGCCGAGCGCGAGGAAGGGGATGGTCGGAATGCCCGGCAGCGCCGCCAGCACCAGCATCACCGCCGAGGACATTGCGAGCGCCTGCGGGTAGCCGGAAAACTGCTTCATCAGCGCCTTGTCGGCGGCGCCGGAGACGCCGGCCTTCGAGACCAGCAGGCCGGCCGCGGTCGAGACGATCAGCGCCGGCACCTGGGTGACGAGGCCGTCACCGACCGTCAGCAGCGTGTAGCTGCGGCCCGCATCGGCAAAGGACAGGCCCTGCTGCGCGACGCCGATGATGATGCCGCCGACGATGTTGATGAAGACGATCAAAAGGCCCGCGATGGCATCGCCGCGGACGAATTTGGAGGCACCGTCCATGGCGCCGAAGAAGCCGCTCTCGTCCTCCAGCGCCTTGCGGCGCTCCTTTGCGACCTTCTCGTCGATCAGGCCGGCGGAGAGATCGGCGTCGATCGCCATCTGCTTGCCGGGCATGGCGTCGAGGTGGAAGCGGGCGGCGACTTCCGCGATGCGGCCCGAACCCTTGGTGATGACGACGAAGTTGACGATGATCAGGATGGCGAAGACGATGATACCGATGACGAAATTGCCGCCCATCACGAAGCTGCCGAACGCTTCGATGACGTGACCGGCGGCATCCGTGCCCTCGTGCCCATGCGACAGGATCAGGCGGGTCGAGGCCATGTTGAGCGACAGCCGCAGCATGGTCGAGATCAGCAGGATGGTCGGAAAGGCGGAGAATTCCAGCGGCGCCTGGATGAACAGGGAGGTCATCAGGATCAGGATCGAGAGCGTGATCGAGATCGCCAGGAACAGGTCGAGCACGATCGCCGGCAGCGGCAGGATCAGCACCACCAGGATGGTGAGCACGCCGAGCGCGAGCGCAATGTCGCCGCGCTTGAGGATGTTGCCGATCTCGGCGAGCGAGGGGAGGCTGGGCTTCGCGCTGCCTACGCCCTGTCCTGCGGTGACGTCGACCATGGTAGCTGTCTCCCCGCGCGATTTCCGCCCGCGCGCCCCAAACGTCTGCGCGGCGGCCGATGGGCCGCCGTTTCGAAAGTGAGGCACCGCACTGGCGTCCACGGGGGTCTCCCGTCCTACCCGGCTGACGACACTCGACTTCACCCGGCAATTTTTGCCCGGTGTATGGTTAGCAAAGGGTTAACGGTGGGTGTGGCAAGGGGGCGGACCGGGGTGTTTCGGGAGCTTTCCGGTTGTTTGCCCGCCGCTCTCCGGATGACAGCAGGTTGGCACCACCGCGGCGCGCGGCGCATGCCTAATATCGCGGCATGGCGCTTGACCAAAAGTCCGCCAGCAGGGACTTTCGGCCCGTGCACGCACCAAATCACCCAGGACAAAGACCGGCCTCGTTCACCCCTGATTCGCGTCAGGCGTGGGTGCGTCTCGTCATTGCGCTTTTGATCGGTTCCATCGGCGCCGTCGGCATGTGGGCGGTCGTGGTCGTGATTCCCGTGGTGCAGACCGAATTCGCCGCGACGCGCGGCGCGGTCTCGCTCGCCTTCACGCTCATGATGTTCGGCTTCGGCCTCGGCGGCGTGATCGCCGGCAAGATCACCGACCGGTTCGGCATCGTCCCGGCGATGGCGATCAGCATCGCCTTTCTCGGCATCGCCAACGTGCTGGCGGGGCTGTCCACCCAGCTTTGGCAGTTCGTGGCAGCGTACTTCCTCATCGGCCTCGGGACTTCGGCGACCTTCGCGCCGCTGATGGCGGAGGCCTCGCACTGGTTCGAGCGGTATCGGGGGCTCGCCGTGACCATCGTCGCGAGCGGCAACTACGTCGCCGGCACGATGTGGCCGCCGATCGTGAGCTTCGGCTTTCAGACCGTCGGCTGGCGATACACCCATATCGGCATCGGCCTCGTCTGCGCGAGCCTGATGGCGGTCCTGGTGCTGGTCCTGCGCGCGCAACTGGGCGACGACAAGGTCCGCGATCACGCCAATGCGCCGCCGCCGCGGATCGATCTCAATCTCTCCACCAATACGCTGACGGTGCTGCTGTCGATCGCCTCCATCGCCTGCTGCGTGGCGATGGCGATGCCACAGGTGCATATCGTCGCCTATTGCGGCGATCTCGGCTTTGGCGTGGCGCGCGGCGCCGAGATGCTGTCGCTGATGATGGGCTGCGGCATCGTCAGCCGGATCGGCTCGGGCTATCTCGCCGACAAGATCGGCGGCATCCGCACGCTGCTGATCGGATCGGTGGCGCAGGGCTTTGCGCTGGTGTTCTACTTGTTCTTCGACAGCCTCACCTCGCTCTATCTCATCTCCGCGATGTTCGGCCTGTTCCAGGGCGGCATCGTGCCGAGCTACGCCATCATCGTGCGCGAGGCGATGCCCGCGGGCGAAGCCGCAACCCGCGTCGGCATCGTGATCTTCGCCTCGGTGTTCGGCATGTCCTTCGGCGGCTGGGTGTCCGGCGTCATCTTCGATGCGACGGGGTCGTATGCCGCGGCATTCGCCAACGGCGTGGCCTGGAACGCTCTCAATGTCGGCATCGTCCTGACGCTGCTGATCCGCTCGCGGATGAATAGGGTCAGGACAGGACCAGGCTTTGCAACCTAGGACGCGTGTCCCGGATGCCGTCACTGCGCTGGATTGGGTTGATCCTGGTTATCGTCCTGCTGGATCAGGTCACGAAGCAACTCGTCGTCAGTTCACTGGAGCCCGGTCGGCCGATGGTCATCCTGTCGTCCGGCGCACTGCCGTCAGTCGATCTCGTGCTGTCCCACAACAAAGGCATCTCGTTCAGCTTTCTCAGCTTTGCGGATGACGCCCAGCGTTGGCCGCTGGTTGCGCTCTCCCTGCTGGCCTGTGCGCTGTTGGTCTGGTGGCTCAGCCGCGTGCCGTCGAGCCAGCCGATCCAGGCATTCGGACTTGCGCTGATCATCGGTGGCGCGCTCGGCAACATGCTGGATCGCGCGCGGCTCGGCGCGGTGATCGACTTCGTCCACGTTTCCTGGGGAGCGTGGTCGTTCGCCGTGTTCAATGTCGCCGACACCGCGATCACGATGGGCGTCGTCGCGATCTTGGCGTCCACGTTTCTCGATACGTCGGGCGTCAGCGCCGAGAGTCAGGAGCCGCCGCGACACGGTTCATGAGACGATGACCTAAACCGCCTGTCCCGCCTTCAGCAGCGAGCATCCCGTGATCTTGTAGCTGCCGTCGGCCTGCTGCTCGAGCGTGTAGAGCGCTTCCCAGGCTTCGCCATTGGCGTCGATGATGTGGACGTGCTGAGCGATCCAGTCGCCGTCGATCTTGCTGTCGCCGAACTCAAAACTCTTGTGGCGGTAGACCGGCGCGTAGCCCTTCTGAACCATCGACATGAAGATGTCGGGCGCGGGGAAGATCTCCCGAATGGCCGGTGCCGCGTAGGAATAGGCGGCCGCCGCATCGTCGCGGCTGAACGCCTGCTCCTGGGCGCGGATGATGCCTTGCGCCGTTGCGATATCGTCGGCGAATGCCGGAGCGGCGCTGAGGGCAATACTGAGGGCGACGAGCAAGGCTGCGATGCGCATGGCGGGCTCCGCGCTGATTTCCCGGCAGAGCTGATCCTAGCACATCCTTGCGGTTATCGCTGCCGCTTCGCGACCCGTTTCGCCGGCTTGGCAACGCGTGCCCTGGCCTTGCTCGCCGGCCGTACGCGCAGCCCGTCGACGAACACGTCGAGCATGCGCAGCACCGAGGATTGCCAGCCGGGCTGGTCATTAATGTAGCACATGCCGACGAGGGTCCTGAGCAGATCCTCCGGGCTGACATCGCCGCGCATCTGCCCGGCCGCCACCGCGCGGTCGAGCAGCGAGCCGATCGCCTTGGTCAGCCGGTCCATCGAGAACGCCGCGAGGTCCGAGGTGCTCTGGAACGTCAGCGCCAGCGCGGCCGACATGCCCTTCTTGGTGGCCACGAACTCGACGTTGGAGCGCAGCCAGCGCCGCAAGGCGTCGACCGGGTCCTTCGCATTCTTCAATTGCTCGGCAAGTTCACCGAGCTGCTCGACCTCGCGCCGGTACACCGCCTCGAACAGATCCTCGCGCGTCGGGAAATGCCGGTAGAGCGTGCCGATGCCGACGCCGGCGCGCTTTGCCACGGCCTCCAGGCTCGCTTCGGGGCCGCCGGCGTTGAACACGGCCTTTGCCGCTTCGAGCACGCGCTCGCGGTTGCGCACGGCATCGGCGCGCGGCTTGCGGATCTGGTCGGCGTGGTCGTCCATGCCGGCAATGTAGATCACGAATTGGTTAGATTGAACCCTCGGGCGGCTGCACCGCGTTGTTTGCGCACGGGCATTTGACCGATTCCGATATTTTTGGGCCTCCCTTGTTAAACGGAGGATGCCTCCGTATTTTGGCGGGTGTCGGCTCGGCTTCCGCCCGAGCGATGCAGATCAACGGCGGCCACGGCGGTGGCACGCTGCGTGATGACTCATGTCCAAATCTGATCGGAGCCCTGTATGAACCACTCCATCAGCCTCACCGTGAACGGTGCGCGGCGCGACTTCGTCCTCGACGATGTGCGCGTCACGCTGCTCGATCTCCTGCGTGAGCGCCTCCATCTCACCGGAACCAAGAAGGGCTGCGACCGTGGCCAGTGCGGCGCCTGCACCATCCTCGTCGACGGCAAGCGCATCAACTCCTGCCTCGCGCTCGCCATCAGCCATGACGGCGCCGACATCCTCACCATCGAAGGCGTTGCGCGCGGCGACCAGCTTCATCCCCTGCAGGCCGCCTTTATCGCTCATGACGGTTTCCAGTGCGGCTTCTGCACGCCGGGCCAGATCATGAGCGCGATCGGCATGATGCGTGAGGGCCAGGCGGGCGATGATCCCGAGCGCATCCGCGAATGCATGAGCGGCAATCTCTGCCGCTGCGGCGCCTATGCCGGCATCGTCGATGCCGTGCGCGAGGCGCAGGCCGGCATGGACGAATCCAACCAGAGGCGCTCCGCATGAAACAATTCGAATATGTCAGGCCGGCCAGCGTCGCCGAGGCCGTTGCCGCCGCCGCAAGGCCCGGTGCTGCCTATCTCGCCGCCGGCACCAACCTGCTCGATCTGATGAAGGGCGGCGTCAGCCGTCCGGATCGGCTGGTCGATATCACGCATCTCGACGGGCTCGACAGGATCGAGCGTCTCGCTGACGGCAGTTTGCGTATCGGCGCGCTCGTCAGCAATGCCGATCTCGCGCATGATGCGGAGTTTGCAAGATGCTATCCCGCCGTCGCCGAAGCGCTTCTCTCCGGCGCGTCGGCGCAACTGCGCAATGCCGCGACCGTCGGCGGCAATCTTCTGCAGCGGACGCGTTGCGCCTACTTCTACGACACCGCCAGCCGCTGCAACAAGCGCGAGGCCGGCAGCGGCTGCGATGCCCGCGGCGGCGAGAACCGCACCCACGCCGTGCTCGGCTGGAGCGAGAGCTGCATCGCCACGCATCCGTCCGACTTCTGCGTGCCGCTGGTCGCGCTCGACGCCATCGTCGAGATCGAAGGCAGGGCTGGCCGGCGCGAGATCGCGCTCGACGACCTGCACCGTCTGCCCGGCGAGACGCCCGCGCGCGAAACTGCGCTGGAGCCCGGCGACCTCATCGTCGCGGTGCGCCTGCCGCCGGCTGCGCGCGAGTTTGCCGCGCATGCGCGCTACCTCAAGGTTCGCGAGCGGACCTCCTACGCCTTTGCCGTCGTCTCGGCTGCGGCCGCGCTGCGGATCGAGAACGGCAGGATCAGGGACGTGCGGCTCGCACTCGGCGGCGTCGCCGCAAGACCCTGGCGCGCCCGCGCCGCGGAAGACCTGCTCAAGGGCGCCACGCCCGCAAAGGACGTCTTCCGGGAAGCCGCCCGGCGCGCGCTCGCCGACGCAAAGCCGTCCGGCGACAACGCCTTCAAGATCGAGCTCGCGCGCCGCATCGTCGTCCGCGCGCTGACCCTTGCCGCTGCCGGGACGCCCGCGCGCATTCCCGCGCTCCCGGCCTCCCCCCTTGCCTCGACGTCCGGAGCGATCCATGCCTGAGCTCAATCTCACCAGCGCGCCCGCGCATCTGCGCCACGGCTCGAATATCGGCCAGCCGCTGACCCGCCGCGACGGCGTCCTCAAGGTCAAGGGGCAAGCGACCTATGCCGCCGATAACCATCCGCCCGGCATGCTGTTCGCGGTGATGGCGGTGTCGAGCATCGCGCGCGGACGCGTCACCTCGCTCGATATCGCTGCCGCAAAACGTCATCCCGGCGTCGTCGACGTCATGACGCCGGACCACAAGCCGCCGCTCGCGGTCGATCCTGAAGTCAAGACCAACCCGTTCGTGTTCCGGATGGAGGTGTTGCAGAGCAACGAGGTCCGCTACGCCAATCAGCCGATCGCCGTCGTGATCGCCGAGACGCTGGAGGCCGCGACGGAAGGCGCGGTGCTGCTGGCGCCGCGCTACGAGGCGCTGCCCGCGCTGGTCGGCCTCGATGCCGGTGAAAGCTACGTGCCGCCGGTCGTCGGCGTCGGCAACCCGACCGAAAATCACCGCGGCGACGTCGAAGCCGGCCTTGCCTCGGCCGAGAAGCAGATCGACGCGACTTACGAGACGCCGCCGCAATATCACAACGCGATGGAGCCGCATGCCATCGTCGCGCACTGGGACGGCGACCATCTGTCGATCGACATGCCGACCCAGGGCCTGATGCTGTCGCTGGCGCGCATCGCCGAGCTGTTCGGCATCGCGCACGACAAGATCCACATCCGTAGCCCCTTCCTTGGCGGCGGCTTTGGCTCCAAGGGCCTGATGGCGGGGCCGCCGACCCTCGGCATCATGGCCGCGAAGCTGGTCGGCAAGCCGGTCAAGCTCGTGCTGCGCCGCGAGCAGATGTTTGGCCCGGTCGGCCATCGCGCGCCGACCCGCCAGCGCCTGCGCATCGGCGCCGACGGCGAGGGCCGCCTGACCGCGATCGACCACCACGCCAGAACCGTGTCGAGCACCTTCGACGATTTCTACGAGCCCGCGGCCGATGCCTCGCACACGCTGTATGCGGCGCCTGCGATCCGCACCTCGCATGATGCGGTGCGCGTCAACACCGGCACGCCGCTGTTCATGCGCGCGCCCGGCGAGGCGACCGGATCGCTTGCGCTGGAAAGCGCGATCGACGAGATGGCGTGGGCCTGTGGGCTCGATCCGCTCGCCTTTCGGCTGAAGAACTACGCCGAGGTCGAACCAATCACCGGCAGGCCGTTCTCCTCGAAGGCGCTGCGCGCCTGCTACGAGCAGGGCGCGGCGCGCTTCGGCTGGGCGCAGCGTGTGCGCGAGCCGCGGCAGATGCGCGACGATGCCGGCCTGCTGGTCGGCTGGGGCATGGGCACGGCGACCTTCCCGGCGCTGATGTTCCAGGCAGAGGCGCGCGCGGTGATCCGGCGCGACGGCAGCGGCGCGATGGAGATCGGCGCGCACGACATGGGGCAGGGCGCCTGGACGGCGCTCGCCCAGATCGCGGCCGATGCCGTCGGTCTCGATATCGACCGCGTCGATTTCAAGGCCGGCACGTCGGACCTGCCCGATGCCGGCATTGCCGGCGGCTCGGCGCACACCGCAACCGCGGGTGCGGCGATCCACAGCGCCGGCGCGGCCGTGATCGCAAAACTCGCCGATCTCGCCACGGGCGACGAGCGCTCGCCGCTGTTCGGCGCCGGCAATGCCGGCGTGATCGCGCGCGATGGCAAACTGATCCGGCGCGACGACGCGAGCCGCAGCGAGAGCTACGCCGACATCCTCTCTCGCGCCGGCCTCGTCGAGGTCGAGGCGCGCGGCACCGGCGCGCCGAACCCTGCGGCGATGCAGGATTATGCGATGCACGCCCATGGCGCGGTATTCGCGGAGGTGAAGGTCGATCCCGAGCTCGGCCAGGTCCGCGTCGCCCGCATGGTCGGCGCCTTCGCGGCGGGGCGGATCGTCAATCCGCATCTGGTGCGGAGCCAGCTCTACGGCGGCATGATCTGGGGCTTGTCCTTCGCGCTGCACGAGGAAGCCATCACCGACCGCCGCTCGGGGCGGATCATGAACGCCAATCTCGCCGAGTACCACATCCCCGTGAATGCCGACGTGCCGCCGCTCGACGTGATCACGGTCGAGGAGCACGACCCGCACGTCAATGCGCTCGGCATCAAGGGTGTCGGCGAGATCGGTATCACCGGCAGCGCCGGTGCCGTCGCCAACGCCGTCTGGCACGCCACGGGGGTACGAGTGCGCCGCTTCCCGATCAAGATCGAGGAGCTGCTGACCGACCTCTAGGAGACGTCCTCAAAACGTCGGCGGCGTGCAAGCCGAGATCACCTCGCACGGCTTGCCGCCGACGCAGCGGAAACGGTGCGGGCGACGGCTCTCGAAATAATAGGCATCGCCCGGATTGAGGATGCGCCGCTCGTCCTCGACGGTGACCTCGAGCTTGCCGGAGATCACGATGCCGCCTTCCTCGCCGTCATGGACGAGGTGAACGCGCCCGGTGTCGCTGCCGGGCTCGTAGCGCTCTTTCAGGATCTGCAGGGTGCGACCGAACAGATTGTCGCCGACCTGCCGGTAGGAGATCGGCTTCTTGCCGACCTCGGTCAGCTCCTCCGACCGATAGAAGATCTTGCGCCGGGTCTCCGGCTCGAGCGCGAAGAATTCGGCGAGCCCCATCGGAATGCCGTCGAGGATGCGCTTGAGCGCGCCGACGGAGGGGTTCATCTGGTTGGACTCGATCAGGGAGATCGTCGAATTGGTGACGCCGGCGCGCTTCGCCAGCTCCCGCTGCGACAGCTTGTGGCGCGAGCGGATGAATCTCAGCCGTCCGCCGATGTCGACGCTCATGTCCGAAGTCCGTATTGGGGTGTTACAAGTGTTGCGGATCGCGCAAATATGGACCAGCAGCCCCAGTCAAATCAATGGCTTGCAGGTCGACAGAAAAAGACTTGTTGCCCTCTGGAAGCCGTGGCTCGCTATGAGATCAGCAAAGGAGCGGCCCGTGACCCTTCACCAGATTCCGAACACCATCAAGACCGACTCGTTCTGGATGCCGTTCACGGCCAACCGGCAGTTCAAGAAGGCGCCGCGCCTGTTCTCCTCGGCCGAAGGCATGCACTACACCACCGTTGACGGCCGCAAGGTGATCGACGGCTCCGCCGGCCTCTGGTGCGTCAATGCCGGCCACGGCCGCAAGCAGATCGCGGCAGCGGTCGAGCGCCAGCTCATGACTCTGGACTTCGCGCCGACGTTCCAGATGGGCCATCCGCTGGCGTTCGACTTCGCCGAGCGCCTCGCCGAGATCGCGCCGAAGGGCCTCGATCGCATCTTCTTCACCAACTCCGGCTCCGAGTCGGTCGACACCGCGCTGAAGATCGCGCTTGCCTATCACCGCGCCACCGGCCAGTCGAGCCGCACCCGCCTGATCGGCCGCGAGCGCGGCTATCACGGCGTCGGCTTCGGCGGCATGTCGGTTGGCGGCATGGTCGCCAACCGCCGCGCCTTCGCCACCCACCTGCCGGGTGTCGACCACATCCGCCACACCCATGATCTTTCCCGTAACGCCTTCGCTAAGGATCAGCCCGAGCACGGCGCCGAACTCGCCGACGATCTCGAGCGCCTCGTGGCTTTGCACGGCGCCGAGACCATCGCCGCCGTCATCGTCGAACCGGTGCCGGGCTCGACCGCGGTGCTGCCGCCGCCGAAGGGCTATCTGCAGCGCCTGCGCGAGATCTGCGACAAGCACGGCATCCTGCTGATCTTCGACGAGGTCATCACCGGCTTCGGCCGCCTCGGCACGCCGTTCGCCGCCAACTTCTTCGGCGTCACGCCGGACCTGATGACGACCGCCAAGGGCATCACCAACGGCAGCATTCCCTGCGGCGCGGTGTTCGCGAGCCGCAAGGTTCACGACGGCCTCATGGTCGGCCCGGAGAACCAGATGGAGCTGTTCCACGGCTACACCTATTCGGCGCATCCGACCGCCTGCGCCGCCGGCATCGCCACGCTCGACATCTACAAGGACGAGGGCCTGCTCACGCGCGGTGCCTCGATCGCCGAATACTGGCGTGATGCGCTGCATTCGCTTAAAGGTCTGCCCAACGTCGTCGACATCCGCAATTGCGGCCTGATGGGCGCGGTCGAGCTGGCGCCGCGCGGCGGCGTCGCCGGCGCGCGCGGCTATGACGTCATGGTCGACTGCTTCAACACCGGCCTATACCTGCGCATGAGCGGCGACTCTTTCGCGATGTCGCCGCCCCTCATCGTCGAGAAGAGCCATATCGACCAGATGGTCTCGATCCTCGGCGACGCCATCAAGAAGGTGGCCTGACAATTGCTCTCGCCGTCGCAGAGTCCTATCCTGCAGCGGCGAGGTGATGACGCGGGAGTCTGACGAAGCGTGAAAGTCCTGATCCTCGGCAGCGGTGTCATCGGTGTCACCTCTGCCTACTACCTTGCGCGTGCCGGTCATGAGGTGACGGTCGTCGACCGTCAGCCCGAGCCGGCGCTTGAGACCTCCTTTGCCAATGCCGGCGAGGTCTCGCCCGGCTATTCCTCGCCCTGGGCCGGCCCCGGCGTGCCGGTCAAGGCGATCAAATGGCTGCTGATGAAGCACGGCCCGCTGGTGGTGCGGCCGAAGCTCGACCCGGTGATGTGGATCTGGCTGCTCAAGATGCTGCGCAACTGCACCAGCGCGCGCTACGCGGTCAACAAGAGCCGGATGATACCGATCGCGGAATACAGCCGCGACAGCCTGCGCGAGCTGCGCCGCGACATCGGCATCAAATATGACGAGCGCGCGCAGGGCACGCTGCAGCTGTTCCGCCAGCAGGCGCAGCTCGACGGCACGGCCGGGGACATCGCCGTGCTCAAGCAATATGGCGTGCCTTACGAAGTGCTGGACCGCGAGGGCTGCATCGCGGCCGAGCCGGCACTCGCTGGAGTGAAGGAAAAATTCGTCGGCGGACTTCGCCTGCCGCAGGACGAGACCGGCGACTGCCACATGTTCACGCAGGGGCTGGCGAAGCACGCCGAGGCGCTCGGCGTGCGCTTCATGTTCAATACCGCCATCAACGGCATCGAGACGGACGCCTCCCGCGTCACCGGTGTCGCCACCGGCGCCGGGCTGCTGCAGGCCGACGCTTACGTTCTCGCGCTCGGAAGCTGGTCGTCGCGGCTGGTCGCGCCGCTCGACATTTCACTCCCGGTCTATCCGGTGAAGGGCTATTCCATCACGGTGCCGATCAAGGACGCATCGGGCGCGCCGGAATCGACCGTGATGGACGAGAGCTACAAGGTCGCGATCACGCGCCTCGGCGATCGCATCCGGGTCGGCGGCACTGCCGAAGTCTCCGGCTTCTCGACCAAGCTCTATGCCGCGCGCCGCGCCACGCTGGATCACTCCGTGAGCGACCTCTTTCCGCGCGGCGGCGACCTGTCCCGGGCGACGTTCTGGAGCGGCCTGCGCCCGATGACGCCGGACGGCCCGCCCGTGATCGGCCCGACGCGCTACGCCAATCTCCACCTCAACACCGGTCACGGCACGCTCGGCTGGACCATGTCATGCGGCTCCGGCCGCGTGCTCGCCGACATGCTGTCAGGCAGGAAGCCGGACGTCGACGTCAGCGCGCTGACGGTGGACCGGTACAATCACCGGTTCGGGTGAGATTCTCTCGGCTCGTCGTCGATCCATCCCCGTCACCCTGAGGCGCTCGCCACGCATCGCAAGCCTCACGCCTCAGGATGACGGTTGACCCTCCGCCACCGCCTCGCTCCAGGGCTGGAAAATCTCGGTCGCGCCGCTGTTGGTGTCGCCATCGCGCATCACCACGCTCGGGCAGGCGAACTTCATCGGCAGGGCCTGCACCTGGGTTTCCGCATAGTCGAAGCGTGCGGCCAGCGCCTTGCGGACCTCCGCCGGCAGGCGGGCATCGCCGATCACGACGGCGCCCTCGCTGGCGTCGATGCGCGGCTGGTGGATTGCGGCGTCGAGATCCATGCCAAAATCCATCGCGAAGGAGGCGAGCTGCATCACCGACGGCATGATGCGTCGGCCGCCGGAGGCCCCGATCGCAAGGCGCCTGCCGTCGCCGGTCTCGGCGATGACGGGCGTGTAGTTGCAGAGGCAGCGCTTGCCGGGCGCAAGCGAATTGGTCGTGCCCGGGGTCGGGTCGAACCACATCATGCCGTTGTTCATGGCAATGCCGGTGTGCGGCGTCACGTATTTCGAGCCGAAGGTGGAGAGCAGGGTCTGCGTCACCGCCGCCATGTTGCCGTGGCGGTCGACCACGGAGAAATGCGTGGTGCAGCTCGGGGCGAGGTATTCGGCGCCGAGCGAGCGCTTGCCGTCGGCATCGCCCATGTCCTTGAGCCGTTCGAGATAGGCGGCCTGGATCGCGGCCGCGTAGGCGCCGTAAGCCGCGGCGTCAGGCGCAATGCCGGGCTTCAGCGTTTCCTGCAATAGCCGCAGCGCATGGGCGAGCGTCGGCCCAGCCGTGAGCTCCGGCGTCGCAAACACCTTGCCGCCACGATAGGGGATGGCGAGCGGCTCGCGTAAATGGCTGCGGAACGCGGCGAGATCCTCGACCGACAGCGAGCCGCCGTCGGCCTTGACGTCGGACGCAATGCTTTTGGCAAGATCGCCCTGGTAGAAATCGCGCGCGCCGGCGGCGGCAAGATGCGACAGCGTCGCCTTCAGCTTCTCCTGCGGCAGCCGCGTCTCGCTCTTGATGCCCCAGGTTGCGTTTGGCGGCAGGCCGTCTTTCAGAAAGGCCTCGGCGCTCGCCGGATAGCGCCTGAGATCGGCGGCGCTGCTCGCGATCATCAGCGTCGTCCACCAGTCGACCAGCAGGCCTTCGCCGGCGAGCCTTGCGGCAGGCGCCAGCAGGTCTTTCCATGGCAGCCTGGCGTGGCGGCGATGCGCCTCCTCCATGCCGGCGACGACGCCGGGCACCGCGATCGAGCCGGGGCCATAGAGGTTGCGATCGCCCTTGACGCGCGGCCAGGGGAACAGGTCCGAGGCTGCGCCCTCTCCGGTGAGCGGATAATCCTCGATGCGCAGGCTTTGCGGCGCGCGCATGCCGTAGTCGATCACCTCGTACCGGTTTTCGCTGGCGCGGTAGAGCACCATCGCGCCGCCACCGCCCATGCCGCTCATCCAGGGCTCCAGCGCATTCAGCGCGAAAGTGGTCGCGACGATTGCGTCGACGCAGTCGCCGCCCGCGGCCAGCACCTCGGCGCCGATTTCGGCGGCCCGGCGCGACTGCGCGGCAACGATGCCGCCCTTGGATTTGACGGCGGGTTTGCGAAGTTCCTGGGCGTAGCTGAACTGATGGGACATGAGCCGATCTTGTTGCGTGGAGCGGAATATGCGCCGCATTGGCGAGGCGCGCCGAGGATGGCACATTGCGGGCAATCAGAACAACCGAACGGGAGATGCGACATGGCAGGTGTGAAACAGGCGCGGGATGGCGCGGTCGGGATCCTGACGCTCGACGAGCCGGCGACCCTGAACGCGATGACGCCGGACCTCTTGGGCGCGCTCGCCGCAGCCATCGCCGGGATGACGGCGGACGAGGACATTCGCGCCCTGATCCTGACTGGCGCGGGGCGCGGCTTCTGCTCGGGCCAGAACCTGAAGGCGTCGGAGGCGCTCGGCGAGGATATCGCGGCCGGCGTGATGCGCTACTACTGGCCGGCCTTCAAGGCGCTGCGGGAGTGCCGCGTGCCTGTCGTCGTCGCCGTCAACGGGGTCGCGGCCGGCGGCGGGTTCAGCCTCGCCATGGCGGGCGACATGATCGTCGCGGCGAAGTCGGCGAGCTTCATCCAGGTATTCAGCCGCATCGCGCTGGTGCCCGATCTCGGCTCGACCTGGCTGCTGCCGCGGCTGGTCGGCCGCCAGCGCGCGCTCGAACTGATGCTGCTCAACGAGCCGCTCACGGCCGAGCGCGCCCAACGGATCGGCCTCGTCCGGCAGGTGGTCGACGATGCGAAGCTGATGGAGGAAGCGGTGATGCTGGCGCGCCGCCTCGCCGAGGGCCCGACCCGCGCGCTGGTCGCGACGCGCGCGCTGGTCGAGGAGAGCGAGCATGCGACCTATGAGGCGCAGTTCCGCCGCGAGATCGAGCTTCAGGCCGTGGTGCGCAAGGGCCTTGATGCGATCGAGGGTCGCAACGCCTTCGTCGAGAAGCGCCAAGGCGAAGTTCACGGGACGTTGAGCCGGCTCCGCTTGCTCAAACTCGTCATGCCCGGGCTTGACCCGGGCATCCACGTCTTGGCTTCCGCGCTGGAAGAACGTGGATGGCCGGGACAAGCCCGGCCATGACGGCGAAGAGACATTGGGAAGGCGGCGAAGGCAGGCGCTCAGAGCCCGCGGTTCAGCCGGCTGGCCTGATGCTTGGCCTGCCATTTCGGCCCAGGGCCGCGCATGTAGTGAAGCTCGGGGCGATAGGGATCGCCTGCGATCCTCACCAGCTTCCGCCATTTGCCGGCGACGAAGGTCAGGGGACGGCCGAGCATGTTCAGGGATGCAAACAGCACGACATCACCTCAATGCGGCTTGCCGAGCATGTCGGTGAAGGGGACGTCAAAAATCTCCTCGCCGTCGTCGTCGCTGACATGGATCACCCAGTCGCGCCAGTCCTCATTGCCGTGCGTCTGGATCATCGAGCGCATGATCTGGTTGGCGCGATCGCAGGCCTCGGTCAGGCTCGCGACGGCGGTGCCGCGGCGATCGACCAGCGTGTCCTCGGTATTGGAGCAGTGGAAATAAACTTGGACCATATACGCCTCCTGTAGAAAGCAATTGGGACGGCAAAAATCGATACCACCCGAGGCCTTCGCGAAGCATTCGGGCCGCGCCCGAGTATCTATAGATTGGTCGGCGCGAGGAGCCCCGCGGGTTTGATCACACTAGGTCACAGAGGGGTGATGCCCGAACTGGACGGCGCGCGAGCGGCATGGAACAAGTCTCGGCGCAATGTCCGGGAGGCTAGTTGTGAACTATTTCACATTTCGATGTGAAGGCTTGCGCATGTGCGCCGCCTTCGCCGCGATCCTGCTTTCGTCGCCGGCCCCGGCAGAGCCGGTCAGGAAGAGCGGCTATGCGATCGGTTCCGAAACCTGCGGCAGCGGCGATCTCGGCTTTCCCAGAATCCAGATCGACATGAAGGCGGGATTTTGCGCCGGCCTCGTCGCCAGCGAAGACGACCACCTGAAATTTCCGCGCTCGATCGTCCAGGTTCCCGGCCATGATCTGTTCGTGGTCGCCGACATGGGCGGCTGGGGCCACAATGATGGCCGCCTGCTGCTGCTCGATCCGCACGCCGCCGAGGGCAAGCGGCTCAAGGAGGTGTTGACGGGGATCGAATATCCGTTCGGCCTCGTGATCGGTCCGGACAGGAAGCTCTATGCCTCGAGCGCCGAGACGATCTTCCGCTTCGATCCGCTCGCGGACAACGCGCGCGCCACCGTCGAGACCATCGTCCGTCACATGCCGGGCCGCCGGATCACGCTGCCCGACGGCACCAGGCTCGACGAGAGCGCGCATCCGCTCAAGCAGTTTGTGTTCGATCGCAACGGCCGGCTGTTCGTCAATGTCGGCGCCCACAGCGACGACTGCATCACGCGCGCGCCGATCACAAAGCCCTGCGCCGCGGCCGAAGGCGCCGCCGCGATGGCCGCGATCTGGCTGTTCATCCCGCCGTCAGGCGGGGTCTTCCCGGCCCTGAAGCCGAACGATCCCGATCCGCCGCATCAGGTCTATGCGCGCGGCCTGCGCAATTCGATGGCGATGGCGCTGCATCAAAATTTCCCCGATGCCGGCTATGCCTTCCTGCAAGGCGAGAATGGCCGCGACCTGCCCGACATCTTCAAGCCGAACGAGGAGATCAACGCGATCGAGCAGGGCAGGCATTTTGGCTGGCCCTATTGCTATGATCTGGCGACGCCGAGCCCCGAGTTCAGGAGCGTGCTGCAATCCGGGGTCTACAAGTCGCTCTGCACGGCCAATGCGCTCTACAAGGCGCCGCTCTCGCTGCTGCCGCCGCACGGGGCGCCGCTCGGGATGCTGTACTATCACGGCACCAGATTTCCGGAGCTGGAAGGCAAGCTGCTGGTCGCCCTGCACGGCTATCGGCCGACCGGCAGCCGCGTCCTCGTCTATGACGTCGACGATCACGGCTTTCCGAGGCCTGCACCTGCGCCGGTGCGCTATCACGTCAGTTGCGCGGCCGAACCGCTCCGGAGCTTCCAGACCGATGCCGGCGAAGTTGCCGCCGCGCCGTTCGAGGAGCTGATCGCGGGCTGGCACCGCGTCAACGGCGCGCGGCCGCAAGGCGCGCCGGTCGGCATGACGGTTGCCGAGGACGGCGCGATCTGGCTGGTCGAGGACAAGAACCAGACCGTGATCCGGATCGACCGCGCCGCGGGCGATCCACTGCCGCCGCTGCCTTGCGACACGCGCAGCCAGGCGCTGATCGACCAGCTCGCGGCCTTTGTCGCCAGGGACGCGCAGAGCAGCGCACGGCTGACCACGCTGCGCAAGGGCCTGATCGAGAAGCACTGCGTCGGCTGTCATGCCGATTTCGGCCTGAGAGCTGGCCAATCCGACGCGGAGAGGGATGCGACTGCGCTTCGTTTCATGCTGTCGCAGGACGGCTGGATTTATCCGGGCGATCCGTTCTCCGGCAGGCTGCGCACGCGGCTGCGGGGGCTCGGCGCGGAAAAGCTGATGCCGCCGGGCGGTGAAACCTTACCGAAGACCGAGCCTGGCTACGCGCGCCTGCTTGATACGGCCGACGCGCTGGTTGCGAACATGGTTCCGGGCACGCGGATGCGCATCAAGCCCGGCCTGCCGCAGCGCAAGTTCTTCGGCAAGGCGAACAAGGAATGCGGCGAAATACCGGCCGCCAAGGTCGTTGTCGTGACACAAAGGAACGCTGTAGACAAACCCGGCTTCAGCCGATTCTTCCGGCCGGCCGACCCCTATCTGAATGGCGAGTGCAGCGACGACGATGGCTATTACATCCGGCAGGAATTTCTGGTGCCTGTGCAGTAGCATCTTGCTCGTCATCGCGACGCCGGCCCGCGCCGAGACCAAGCTGTTCGAGAGCGTGCAGGTGACGCCTTCGGGCGAATACACCTTTGGCATCGAGGGACCGGCCGTCGATTCCGACGGCAATCTCTTCGTGGTCAATTTCGGCCAGCCCGGCACCGTCGGCAAGCTGCCTGCCGGCGGCACGGCTTCGGAGCAATTCGCCGCGCTCCCCGACGGCAGCATCGGCAATGCCATCCGCTTCGCCCGTGACGGCACCATGTTCATCGCCGACTACAAGAAGCACAACATCTTCGCGATTCCGAAAGGCGGCAGCGAGCCGGTCGTCTGGTTCCACTCCGACGAGATGAACCAGCCCAACGACCTCACGATCGCCCACGACGGCACGATCTATGCGAGCGATCCCAACTGGAAGGGCAGGGAAGGCCACATCTGGCGCATCGTCAGGGCCGCCGACGGCTCGGCCCAGGGACAGGTGATGACGGCGCCGCGCGCCATGGGCACGACCAACGGCATCGATCTCAGCCCCGACGGCAAAACGCTCTATGTCGGTGAATCCAGCAGCGGCCAGGTCTGGTCCTACACCATCCGCGGCAACGAGCTCACCGACGCAAAGCTCGTCAAATCGTTCCAGCCCGACACCATCGACGGCCTGCGCACCGACGTCGCCGGCCGTCTCTACGTGGCGCGCATCCTCAAGGGCACGATCGCGCTGATGAAGCCCAATGGCGCGGTCGAGCGCGAGGTCGCGCTGAAGGGCAAGGAGCCGACCAACCTCGCCTTCGGCGGCAGCGACGGCAAGACCATCTTCGTCACCCAGCGCCAGGGCGGCTTCATCGAGTCCTTCCGCACCGATCAGCAGGGCCGCGAGCATTGCCTGCAGCGCGGGCGCTGCTAGCGCAAGATCCGGAAAAGTGCGAAGCGGTTTTCCGAAAAGATCATGCGCAAACAATAGTCTTCAGGCGATTGAAGGCTTCTTCCTGCTTGCATCCGGCCGCAGCAGGGATCAAGACATCCGTGGCGTCGTCGTGGACCACGGAGTGTTTGAGTGAAAGCCGTCTATAGCGAACTGCATCGCAGCCACGATCCGCAATTCTTCCTGGTTCGCGGCATCGTCCAGCGCACCACGGAGCAGCCCGAGCGCGCCGACCGCCTGCTCAAGGGGTTGAGGGACGGCAGGCATGAGCTGGTCGAACCGACGAGCTTCGGGCAGGGCCCGCGCGCGCGCATTCACAGTCCGGAATATCTGTCGTTCCTGAGCGAAGCCTGGGGCGCCTGGACGGCGCTCGGCGATGCCGGTCCGGAGATGGTCGGCAACGTCCATCCGGTGCGCCATGCCGCAACCTATCCCACCCACATCGTCGGTCGGCTCGGCTGGCACACCGCCGACACCGCGGCGCCGATCGGTCCCGGCACCTGGGCCGGGGTGTGCGCCGCGACGGACGTGGCGGTCACTGCCGCGCAGTTGGTGATGGATGGCGAGGATGCGGCCTACGCGCTCTGTCGCCCGCCCGGCCATCACGCCTATCGCGACATGGCCGGCGGCTTCTGCTTCCTCAACAACAGCGCGATCGCGGCGGCGCATCTGCGGCAGAGGCACGAGCGTGTCGCCATCCTCGATGTCGACGTCCATCACGGCAACGGCACGCAAGGCATCTTCTACGCCCGGCCGGACGTCTACACGGTGTCGATCCACGCCGATCCCGTCGCCTATTATCCTTACGTGTGGGGCTATGCGCATGAGCGCGGCGAGGGCCCCGGCCTCGGCGCCAATCTCAACATCCCCTTGCCGATCGGCACCGGCGATGACGGCTACATGCGGGCGTTGGACGTCGCGTGCAGGGCGATCGAGTCTTTTGCGCCCGGCGCGCTCATCGTCGCCCTCGGCCTGGATGCCTCCGAGCACGATCCGTTGAAAGGATTGGCTGTCACCACGCCGGGCTTCCGCCGCATCGGCCAGGCCATCGCGAGGATGGGCCTGCCGACGGTGCTGGTGCAGGAGGGCGGCTATCTCTCGGATATTCTGGGCGCGAACCTGACCTCGGCGCTGGCGGGTTTTGAAGAGGCGCGGTGAATCTCGCGCCTAAAACATCCCGCTTGCCGCGAGCGCCTTGCAGACGTGCTGCATCTCGGTCTCGTCCGCGACCATGTCGAGCATGATCGTGGTCAGGCCCTTCGCCGCAAACTCTCTCAGCTTCGCGCCGATCTCGGCATAGCTGCCGACGAGATAGGGGCAGTCGGCCTGAAACGTCAGGAACGGCAACAGCCAGTAGCCATTGTCCTGGAGCTCCCCGCTCTGGCCCTCGTAGAGGCGCCGCTTCCACACCGAATCTGAATTCCCCACGGTGAGCGCGAGCAATTCGCGGTCATCGGGGTTGTCGCGGAAGCGCAGCTTCGCTGCCTGCCGCGCCTCGTCGCGTCCCTCACGGGCGAAAATTCCAAAGTTCATGCCGGGCGCGTTGAGGCCGCGATCGAGGTCGGGCGGCAGCATCTGCATCTTGATGCAGCCGGTGTCCGCTGCCACACGTTGCGCCGCCTCGGACTGGCCCGCGATCAAAAATTCCGGCATCAGCTCGGCCGGCAAGCGCGGCCGGAGCTGCAGATTGCTTGCGCGATAGAACCGGCCTTCGACGTTTATCGGGCGCGGGCTCGCCAGCAACTGGCGCATCAGCGCGACGAACTCGCCGAGCCGGACATAGCGCTCCGCATGCGGCTGGTCGTCGCCCAGCCCCTGCAGGTCGCTGACCGCGGTCCCGGTAATCATGTTGAGATAGACCTTGCGGCCGTAGAGCTGTGCGAAGGACGAGACGAATTTCGCCGCCGTGAACGGGTGCATGTAGACCGGATTGACCGCGATCAGCGGCGAAGATCGCGTCGTCGCCGCCATGATGTGCTGGGCCATCGCCCAGGGCTCGACGAACACGTCGTTGCCTTCGAACAGCAGAATGCCTTCAAAGCCGTTGCAGTCGGCGAACTCTGCCACCCGCATCAGTTCGCCGACATATTTCTTGGGATCGCGGTTGCGCGAAATCGCGGGAAAGACGCGCAGCCGCGGCGGCGTCATTCCGCCGCTTCCAGCAGCGGCCAGGCGTTGCGGCTGATGGGGAGGCCGCCGGCCGCACGGGAGCCGTCGGCGATCGCGAGGCGATGCGAGGGCGACGGCGAGCACAGCGAGAAGCGCCAGCCCTGCGGATCGTCGGCGATGTCGGGCTTGAAGCTGATCTCGATGGCCTCGCGCGAGATCTGCATCGCGAAGGCGTCGAGCGGCAGGTTGAGCCCGAAACCCCTGGCCTTCAGATAGGCTTCCTTCAGGGTCCAGTAGTCGAAGAAGCGCTCGATCGCGGCGGGCTCCGGCAGGGTGCGCAGCGTTTCGACCTCTTCCGGCGCAAAGAAGCGGAGCGCAGTGGACAGCGGTGCAGCTCGCCGCGACACGGTCTCGACGTCGACACCGACGGTCTCGTGCCCGGACACGACGCAGGCGACGCAGCCGTCGGCGTGGGACAGGCTGAAATGCAGCGGGCGCGAGAGCACGGGCGCTGCGACAAACGGCCGCCCGTAACGGCCGGTCGCAAAGGACCAGTCGGCGGGGGCGACATTCGGTGCGACGTGCGAGAGCGCGAGGCGCAGCAAGGCATGCGCGAAAATATATTGCCGCTGGTGCCGCTCGAACACGAAGCGATCGGCGCGTGCGCGTTCGTCGGCCGACAGCAAGCGCCGGCACTCTTCGACCGAGCCGGGCGTGTCAACCGTCTCGATCAATCCAACAAATAGTTCAATTCTCTCGTCTGCCATTAATTGGGCCTCTGGCACAGGCGAAGGCAAAATCCCTCGGCCTTGGGCGCAAGAATCGGCTGAGCGGACCGCGTTCTAGCAGTCCACCCTGGCAAATTCTTGTCCGTTGCTGGCCGGTTTACAGGCGCAAGCTTGTGCGAGACCTAAGCTCGATCAGGCGAGCGGCCCTTGTTCGAAGATTCGTGCGGCCGTCCGGGCCGACCCGAGCCTTACTTCTTCTTCTTGGCCTTCTTCGCACCGCCAAGCATCGAGAGGCTGGCATCGACGTCCTTCAGCGCGGACTGAAGCTTCTTCTTCTCGTCGGTGAGCAGCTTCTGAAGCGACTTGCGGTCCTTGTCGCTCAGCGAGGTACCCTTGGTAAATTTGATGAAACCCATAACACACTCCCCCGAGGTCAATATTGATCGTTGCAAATCAAACACGGACAACAATCTTGCGCGGCGGCGCAAAATAATCAAGATGCAACTTACGCACTCACAGCTTTAACGAGTGAAGCCGCCCGTGGTTGGACCGACGGCCTCGTCACGCCGCTCTGCGATCGAGCAGCCGGCCGAGCGGCGTATGGGGCTTGGCGACGGCTGCTTCCAGCAGCGCGACGAGATCCGCCATCCAGCCGCCGACCACGCCGCCGTCGAGCAATTCACCCTTGTAATTGCATGAGCCGGTGATTCCGGTCGGGCGTTCCTTGAGCATCAGCGACAGCCAGGTCTGGTCGATCGGCAGCACCGGCTGGCCCTCGCGCGCGACGTTTCCGATCGACCGCACCGCGATATCGGGCAGATCGAGCGGCCGGCGCAGCGGATTTTGCAGCGTGAAATAGATCTGGAGCAGCGAGGCCGGATCGATACCCTCCTGCTCCAGATGGTCGGCCAGCATGTTGAACGGCAGTTCCTGCCGCCCGAACGCGTCGAGCACGCCCTGGCGAACCTGTCCCAGGGCTTGCGCGAATGACAGCTCGGGCGTGATTCGGCTGCGGACGATGACCGTGTTCTCGAACGGACCGATGATTCGGCCGGTGTCCGGCTGGGTGCGATTGGCCATGGCGGTGGCGACCGAGATGTCGGTGCGCCCGGTCCGCGCCTGCAGCAGGACCTTCAGGCCGGTGAGGAGGCACATGAACAGCGTGGCGCTGTGCTGGGCCGCAAGAGAGGTGATTCGCACGACGAGCGCGCGCTCCAGATCGACCGGATGATGCCCGGTGGCAGCGCCAGGGGTGGCCTCGCCGTCGAAGACCGGGGCCGCGCCGCGCAGGGTTTCCGTCCACGCGGCGGCCTGGCGCCGGGCCGCATCCGTGCCGCACCACCAGCGCTGCCAGCGCGCGACGTCCGAAAAGGCGAGCGGGAGTTTCGGCAGCGGATCGGACGGGCGTCCGGCGAGCGCGGCGTAGCGATTGGAGAGGTCCTCGAACAGCACGCCGATTGACCAGCCGTCGACGATGGCGTGGTGCAGCGTCAGAAGCAGGAGGTGGTCGGCGGCATCGAGTCGGAGCAGCCGCGCGCGCAATAGCGGCGCGCGGGTGGAATCGATCGGGGTGACGGCCTCCTGCCCGGCGAGGAGCTGGATCTTCCTGAGCTGAAGCGCCTTGAGCCGCTTGTCGCCTGCTCGCCGGCCCTGGCCGACGGTCTCGACGGTCAGCACCGGACCCAGCATGCGCGATGCCGCAACGCGGCTGACCGGCTCCTCGCCGTTCCAGCCGAATGCCGTCCGCAGCGATTCGTGCCGGCGCACGACGTCGTCGAGCGCCTGCGCCAGCAGGGCCGCATCGAGCGGGCCCTGGAGACGGAAGGCGAAGGGCAGGTTGAACAGCGGCAGATCCGGCAGGCTCTGCTCGATCCGCATCATCTGGTCCTGCGCGATCGAGAGCGCCGGTGGCTTCGCTTCGCCGAGCCGCGGGACGCTCGCCGCGCGCTCCTGCGGCCGCGTCGCCATGGCCTCGTCGACGCGCCGGGCGAGCTCCTCGACCGTCGGTGCGTCGAAGATGGTGTTGATCGGCAGCGATACGCCGAGCGCACGGGCCACGCGCGCCATCGCCTGGCCCGCCAGCAGCGAATGGCCGCCGAGATCGAAGAAATTGTCGGTGATGCCGAGGCTCTCGACCTTCAGCAGGTCGATCCAGATGTCGGACAAGACCTTTTCGGTGAACCGGCGCGCCGGCACGGTCGCCTCGGTCCCGGAAGCCTCCTGTGGCGCGGGCGCGATCAGGGCCGAGCGATCGATCTTGCCGTGGGCGTTGAGCGGAAGCTGGTCCAGGAACAGGAACGCGGACGGGATCGCATGGCCCGGCAGCCGCCCTTTCAGGAAATCACGCAGCTCGCTGGCGCTGATCGGCTCGTCGCTCGCTGCGACGACATGGGCGATCAGCCGGATGTCGCCATTGCCGTCGCGGCGCGGTTCGACGATGGCGGCGCGCACGCGGGCGTGGTCGGCAAGCGCGGTCTCGATCTCCTTGAGCTCGATGCGGTAGCCGCGGACCTTGACCTGGTGGTCGGCGCGGCCGAGGCATTCGATCGTCCCGTCGGCGCGGCGGCGGGCGAGATCGCCGGTGTGGTAGAGCCGCGCGCGGGCGCGGCGGGCGAAGGGATCGGCGACGAAGCGCTGCTGGTTCTGGGCGGGGTCGTTGACGTAGCCGCGGCCGACACCGGCGCCGCCGATGCAGAGCTCGCCGACGACGCCGACCGGCTGTGGCTCGAGGTTCGGATCGAGCACGTAGAGGTGCGTGTTGGGCAGGGCAGCGCCCACCGGTACGTTGGCCGTCGTTGCGGCCGGCGCCTTGGTCAGGCGGTGCAGGGAAACGTCGTCCGAGCATTCCGAGGCGCCATAGGCGTTGATCAACGGCACTTTTGGACAGCGCGCGAACCAGGCGCGGCAGAGCTCGACCGGCAGCGGCTCGCCGGTCGAGAGCAGTAGCCGCAGTTTTGCGAAGGCGCGGCGGATTGGCGCCTCGTTCATGCGTTCGACGATCACACGCAGCAGCGAGGGCACGATCTCGAGCACGGTGATGCCCTCGCGCTCGATCTCGCGCGCCAGCAGCAACGGGTCCTGCGCGATCGCGTTGTTGCAGACATGGACCCGCGCACCGACCATCGGGCCGGCCAGGAACTGCCAGACCGAGATGACGAAACTCTGAGGCGCGGTCTGCGCGATCACGTCCCTGGCCGAAAGGCCGAGTTCGGAGATCAGCGATGCCAGATGGTTCGACAGCCCGCGCTGCTCGATCATGACGCCCTTTGGTGCCCCCGAGGAGCCCGACGTATAGATGAGATAGGCAAGGCTCGATGCTGCGCGCGGCACCGTGCGGGCCGGCTCGCTCGTTCCAGCCGCGGCCGCGTCGTCGAGATCGGTCACCTGGATACGCTCGACCAGCGGCGCGAGCAGCACATCGACCAGGGCCGCATGCGCGCGCCCGGCCAGCAGCACGCGGGCACAGCTCGATCCGAGGATGGTCGCGAGCCGCGCCGGCGGCTGCTCGGGATCGAGATTGAGGAAGGCCGCCCCCACGCGCTGCACGGCGATCATCGCGGCGAGCAGGTCCGGCCCGCGATTGGCGAGCAGAGCGACCACAGTCTCGGCGCCGACGCCGTCCCGCGCGAGGCGGCGTGCAACCGCCTGGCTGCGGCGCGCCAGCTCGCGGTAGTTGAGGGATATTCGACCATCGGAAATTGCGACCGCGTTCGGCGTCTTCCTCGCCTGCCGGTCGAAGCGTTCGCAAGGGTTGCCGCTTGCGAAACGGGTCGTCACGCCCTGGCCGCTCGCCAGCAACTGCCGGCGTTCGGCCGCTGTCAGCAGGGGCAAGCGCGAAATCCGCCGTTCCGGATCGGCGATGGCGGCCTTGAGCAGGGTTTTGAATTGCCCTTCCATGCCGGCAATGGTGGCGGCATCGAACAAATCGGTTGCGTATTCGAAAAAGCCGGTGAAGCGGCCATCGGCCTCCACCAGCTCGAGCGTGATGTCGAAGCGCGCGACTTTCGGGTCCACCTCGAGCCGCCGCGTCGACAGGCCGAGGAAATGCGCAGCCTCGATCGAGGCGTTCTGCAGGATGAACATGATCCGGAACAGCGGATTGCCATCGCTCCGTCGTGCGATCTGCAAGGCGCGGAGAACTTCCTCGATCGGCAGGTCCTGGTTGCGGTAGGCATCCAGCGTGACCTGGCGCACCCGCCGCAACAACGCGCGGAAGCTCGGGTCGCCGCCGAAATCGTTGCGCAGGATCAGCGTGTTGGCGAACAGCCCGATGAGGCGCTCGCTCTCGAGCTGATTGCGGTTGGCGATCAAGGATCCCGTCGCCACGTCCTCATGGCCGGTGTGGCGGAACAGCAGGCACTGGAATGCGGCGAGCAAGGTCATGAAGGGCGTGACGCCCTGGTCCTGGCTCAAGGCGCGGACGTCGCCCGAGAGGCCCTTTGAGAATTCGAAATAATGACGCGCGCCGTGACCGGTCCACAGCTCCGGCCGAGGCCGGTCGGTCCGCAGCGGCAGTGTCGTGACGCCGTCGAGCTGCGCCCGCCAGTAGTCGAGCTGCTCCGTCGCTGCCGGCGTTTGCGCCCAGCCCTGCTGCCAGAGTGCAAAGTCGCGATACCTAAAGGGAGCCGGAGACAGCGCCGCCGCGCTCCCCTTGCGCATGGCGGAATAATGCGAGGCGAGCTCCTCCCAGAACAGCCGCTGCGACCAGCCGTCGGTGACGAGATGATGGACATTGACGACCAGCGCATGGCTGTTCGTGTCGAACGACAGCAACGTGACCTTCAGCGGCGGCTCGCGCGCGAGATCGAACGGATATTGCGCAAGCTTGAGCGCCTCGCGCCTGACGACCGCGTCCCGCTTGTCCGCCGGGCAAGGCCTGAGCTTCTTCCGCGCCAGCCGCGGCTGAGACGCAAGCGCGCGCTGCGCCGGCTCGCCCTGGCGTTCGACGAAGACCGAGCGCAGCACCTCGTGGCGCTCGCAGATCGCGGCAAGGCTCGCCTGCAGTGCGTCGAGGTCGATCCGGCCCCTGAGCCGGGCGACTTCGACGACATTATAATTGTAGCGTGTCGGATCGAGCCGCGAGAGCACATACATCCGCTGCTGCTGGAACGACAGCGGCGCGTCTGCCTCCGCCGCCGGGAGCCGCTGCCAGGCCGGCAGTGTCGTCACGCCACCGGCTGTGTCAGCCTCCAGCCGGGTCGCGAGGGCCGACACTGTCGCGCAGTTGAAGATATCCTCGATCGAGACATCGACGTTGAAGCGCTCGCGCAGGCGCGAGCGCATCTGTGTCACCGCGAGCGAATCCGCACCGAGGGCGTAGACGTCCTGGTCGATGCCGATCTGCTCCTGTTCCAGAAGCTCGGCCCAGATCCGGGCGAGCTGGGTCTCCAGCGCGGTCTGTGGCGACCGGGCCTCGTCGCCGTCCTCCAATGTCGCGATCAGCCCGGCCAGCGCATTGCGCTTGACCTTGCCGCTCGCCCCCTTCGGCAAGGCCGTCACGCCGCGGATCAGGCTCGGCACCTTGTAGGCCGCGAGCCGTTTTCGCGCGAACTGGCGCAATTGATCCGATGTCGCCGCGGAATTCGGACGCAGCACCACGACGGCCGCGACGTTCTCGCCGAGTTTTGCGTGCGGGACGGCGAAGACGCCGGCTTCCAGCACGGCGGGATGGCTGAGCAGGACCTCCTCCACCTCCAGCGGCGAAACCTTCTGGCCGCCGCGGTTGATGATGTCCTTGATGCGCCCGACGATGAAGAGATAGCCGTCGTCGTCGAGATAGCCGAGATCGCCGGTCCGGAACCAGCCGTCGCGGAATGCGGCCGTCGTCGCTGCCTCGTCATTATAATAGCCGCGGCTCATGTTCGGCCCGCGCAGCATGATCTCGCCGTGCTTCCCGCCTGCGAGCTCGCGGCCCGCCTCGTCCATGATGGCGATCTCGGGGCCCGCGGCCCGGCCGACCGATCCGGTCTTGCGCAGCTCGAACGGATTGGCCGCGATCTGCGAGGCCGCTTCCGTCATGCCGTAGGTCTCGAGCACGGGAACGCCGAAGGCTGTCTCCAGCCCGGCAAGGATCGCGGGCGCGAGCGAGGACGAGGCGGAGCGGATGACGCGCAGCGACGACGGCCGTGCGCGCGCGGGGTCCGCCTCCGCCGCCGTCAGCAGCGCGCGGTGGATGGTCGGCACCGCCGTGTACCAGGTCGGTTCAAGCTCGCGCATCCAGCCGAAGAAGGAGGCTGCATCGAAACCCTCGGTGCAGATCACGCTGGACCCCGCCGCGAGCGCGGTCAGCAGGCCGGAGATCAGCCCATGGGCGTGAAACAGCGGCAGCACGTTGAGCAGGCGATCCTGCGGCGCGAGCGACAGCACGCGGCCGGCGTTGTCGGCGGAGAGGCAGACGTTGCGATGCGTCAGCGGCACCATTTTCGGCCGCGCCGCCGTGCCCGACGTCAGCAGGATGAAGGCGTCGTCGTCGCCGGACCGGGCCGCGCTCGCGCAGGCCGGACCGACCGCCGGACCGATGAAGGTGCAGCCGCCGAGGTCATTCTCCGGTCCCGGCAGGAAGTCGATCACGGCGATGCCGATTGCCCTTGCGACGTCCCGGCTCGGCGAGTTCATGTCGGCCCGGGTGATAAGCGCGGTCAGCCTCAATTCGCTGAAATAGCGCTGCAGCTCGTCTGCGGTCAGGTCGGGATTGACGGGCACGCAGGCGCAGGCCGCAGCGGTCGCAATCAGCGCCAGCGCGCCATCCGCCCCGCGTGGCAGCGCAACGGCAATCCGGTCCGCTTGTGTGATGCCCAGCTCACGCAGCGTCCGGACCAGATCCCGGACGGAAGCGCCGAGCGCGCTATAGAAGAGGGCAGGCCGGCCCGGCGCGAGGAGGGCGGGCGCCGCCGGCGCCACGCGGGCGTGGAAGTCGAGGAGGTCGCCGATATGCGCAAAGTTCGCGGTTTCGGTGTGCCTACCAACCGTTCCAGCCGAACCTTTGGGCATGACGTCTGACAATTCCGTTCCCTTTTGATCCGATTGAGCTATTCTTCCAAGAACTGAGGGAACGCGTCCAGTCTGAGGTGAAGTTTGGGCCCCAAAATCTGTGGTTGAGGGGGCAGCAAGCCCTTCGACGGAGTGAGGTCGAGCGGAAATCACCATGCTGGAGAATGAGCCGGGGACGGAAGGCGGACTGAAGCGCTGGCTCGAGGGCATCGGTCTTGGCCGCTACACCGATCTCTTCGCGGAGCACCGCCTCGACCTCGACGTGATGGCGGACCTGACCGAGGCCGACTTGGTCGAGCTGGGTCTGCCGCTCGGCGATCGCAAGCGGCTTCAGCGAGCGATGGCCGCGCTATTCAAGGCCGAAACGGCCGAGCAGCCGGCCCCCCCAGTGCGCCCGGCGGCGCGAACGGAGGTCGGCGCCGAACGGCGCCAGCTCACCACCATGTTCTGCGACATGGTGGACTCCACCTCGCTCTCGGCCCAGTTCGACCCGGAAGACGTCCGCGACATGATCGCGAGCTTCCGCGAAACCTGCGTCCGCGTGGTGAAGCACTACGAAGGCTTTGCCGCCCGCTTCGTCGGCGACGGCATCCTGGTCTATTTCGGCTATCCGACCGCGCATGAGGATGACGCCGAGCGCGCGGTGCGCGCCGGGCTCGAGATCGTGCGGGTGCTGTCGACCGCGCGCGCGATCGAGCCGCGCGGCGCGCTCAGCCACGCACCCGCCGTCCGGATCGGGATCGCCACCGGCCTCGTTGTGGTCGGCGACCTCGTCGGCCAGGGGACCGAGGAGCGGGACTCCGCGGTCGGTGAAACCGTCAATCTCGCGGCGCGCCTGCAGGGCCTGGCGCCGCCCAACGGCGTGGTGATCTCCTCCTCGACGCAATCGCTGCTGAAGGGGAAATTCGATTATCGCAATCTCGGCGTTCAGGCGCTGAAGGGCATCTCGGAGAAGGCCCAGGCCTGGCACGTGGTGCGTGCGACGCGGGTGGAGACCCGCTTTGCCGCCGCCATGGGCGGCCGGCTGACCCCGCTCGTCAACCGCGAGGAGGAGATCGCGCTGCTGATGGGGCGCTGGCAGCAGGCCAAGGACGGCGACGGCCAGGTCGTGGTCAAGTTCGGCGAACCCGGCATCGGCAAGTCGCGCATCATCCAGGAGATCTTCGAGCGGATCGCGGGCGATCGCCATGGACAGGTCTCGTTCCAGTGCTCGCCCTACTACACCTCCACCGCGTTCTATCCGTTCGTGGAGCAGCTCAAATTCTCCCTCGGCATCGACCGCGAGGACGTCTCCGCGCTGTCGCTGTCGAGCCTGGAGGCTGCGATCGCCGCCACCCATGGCGACATCGAGCAGGTCACACCGTTGTTTGCCGCGCTGCTGTCGGTCTCGACCGGCGACCGCTATCCGCCGCTGGAGCTGTCGCCGCAACAGCAAAAGGACGCGACCGTTGCGGCGCTGGTCAATCATTTCCTCGGTCTTGCGCGCGAGATGCCGCTGGTGATGGCCTTCGAGGATCTGCACTGGATCGACCCGACTTCCCGCGAGGTCGTCGACCTCCTCGTCGACAAGGTTCAGAACCAGCCGATCCTGGTCGTCATCACCGCGCGCTCGGAGTTCCAGCCGAGCTGGAACGCGCATTCGCACATCACCACCCTGGTGCTCAACCGTCTGAGCCGGCCCTTGCGCACCACGCTGGTCGAGCGGGTCGCCGGCAGGGAGCTTCCGAAGGAGGTCGTCGAGGAGATCATCGTCAAGACCGACGGCGTGCCGCTGTTCCTGGAGGAGCTGACCAAGACCGTTCTGGAATCCAACCTGCTGACCGAGCGGCACGGACGCTACGTGCTGTCGGGCCCATGGCGGCAGCTTGCCATCCCGGCGACGCTGACGGACTCGCTGATGGCGCGTCTGGACCGGATGGGACCGTTCAAGCGGATCGCGCAGATCGGCGCCACCATCGGCCGCGAGTTCTCCTACGAGACGCTTCAAGCCGTTGCCGACACGCCTCGGGAGCAGATCGAGGCGGCGCTCACCCATCTGGAGGGGGCCGGCCTGATCATGCGCCGCGGTCATCCGCCGGATGCGCTCTACTCCTTCAAGCACGTCATGATCCAGAACGCCGCGCATGCGAGCCTGTTGCACAGCGAGCGGCGCAAGCTGCATGCCCGCATCGCCCAGGTGCTTGCCGAGATGTATCCGGAGAAGACCGAGCGCGAGCCGGAGCTTTTGGCCCATCATCTGACCGAGTCGGGCCAGAGCGAGGGGGCCGCGAGCTTCTGGCTCAAGGCCGGCAAGCAGGCCGCCAAGAGCGGGGCCAATCTGGAGGCGATCGGCCATCTGCGCCGGGGCCTGGGCGTCGTGCAGGCCAATCCGCGCATGCAGGGCGCCGACGAGATGGAGCTCGAGCTGCGCATCGCGCTCGGCAACGCGCTGATCGCCGCCAAGGGCTATGCCGTGCAGGAGGTCGAGGAGAACTACATCCGCGCGCTCGAGCTCGGCCAGCAGCTCGATGACGACGAAAAGGCCTTTGCCGCCACCCGCGGGCTCTGGGTCTGCCATTTCATTCGCGCCGACCTGACCCGCGCGCACGACCTTTCCGTCGAGCTTCTGAAGTTCGCCAAGCGCGAGCGGCTGAACGAGCAGACGCAGCCGGCGCAGCAGACCGGCTATCTGATCGAGGCGCACCGCTCGATCGCGATGACCATGCTCTATCGCGGACGCTTCGTCGCCTCGCAGCATCACCTGCACCGCTGCATCAACCTCTACAGCCCGGATCTGCATTCCGACCTGATGGAGCGGCACGGCACCGATCCCGGCGTGGTGTCGCTGTCCTATCTCGGCTACTTGCTGTGGTTCCTCGGCCGGCCCGACGCCGCGCGCCAGCACAGCGAGCAGGCGATCGCGCATGCGGAGACGATCCGCCATCCGTTCTCGCTCGCCTTCGCGCTGGTGTTCGGTGCCTATCTCTGCCAGCACCTGCGCGACATCGAGGGCACGCGCGACTATGCCAACCGCGCGATGATCATCGCAACCGAGCACAATTTCCTGCACTGGAAGCAGCAGGCGGCGATCCTGCGCGGCTGGGCGCTGACCCAGCTCGGCGAGGCCGACGAGGGCCTGAGCCAGATGCGCGTCGGCCTCGACGAATATGAGGCGATGGACTCCTGGCTCGCCGGCTGCTGGTTCCGCTGCCTGCTCGCCGAGGCCTATGCCAAGGTCGGGCTGCGCGACGCCGCCTTGCGCGCGCTGGACGGTGCGCTCGCCACCGCGCGGCGAACCGGCGATCACTCCTACCTCGCCGAAGTCTATCGCCTGCAGGGAGAGATTACGCTGTCGGACGGCAACCCGGCCTCGGTGGAGGAGGCGGAGGAGCTGTTCGGCCTGTCGCTGGAGACTGCGCGCAAGCAGGGCGCGCTGTCCTGGGAGCTGCGAACCGCAGTCAGTCTGGCGCGCCTGTTGCAGGATGCCGGCAAGCGCGAGCATGCGAGCCTGTTGCTCCTGCCCATCGTCGGCAAGTTCAACGAGGGGTTCCTCACGCCGGATCTGAAGGAGGCGATGCAGCTCGTCAACGAGCTCGGTGGGGACGCGCCCGCGCGCGGGCAAGCCGACCCGGTGAAATGAGCGATCTCGCCGCCGCGCGTGCCCGCTATGTGGAGCTGATCGCGCGGCGCGAGCGGATCACCTCGCCACGCCTGCTCGCGGCCCTCGGCGCCGTGCCGCGCGAAAACTTCCTGGCGAAGGGGCCCTGGCGCATCAAGAGCGAGGCGGCGCGCGATTACCGCCTGACCCCCGACGCCGATCCCGTTCATCTCTACGACAATGTGCTGGTCGCGATCGACGCGCGCCGCAAGCTCGACACCGGGCTGCCGAGCCTGTGGGCGCATCTCATCGATGTGCTCGAGATCCGCGAGAAGGACCGTGTCGTCCAGATCGGCTGCGGGCATGGCTATTTTTCCGCGGTGCTGGCCGAGATCGTGGGTCCGAAGGGCAGTGTGACGGCAATCGAATGCGATCCGCGGCTCGGGATCCGCGCCGCGCACTATCTTCGCGACTATCGCAACGTCGAGGTCGCCCATGGTGACGGCTGCGAGCAGGCTAGCGCGCCCGCCGACGTGATCATCGTGCATGCCGGCTTCTCGCACCCGCATCCGCTCTGGCTTCGCTCGCTCCGTCCGCGTGGCCGTCTGCTGGTGCCGCTGACGCAGCGGGACCGCGAAGGCGCCGTCGTCAGGATCACGCGCAAGGGCAAGGGTTTTGAGGCCGAGGCGGTGCAGCAGATCCGGATCTTTCCCGGCCGCGGCCGCGGCACCACCGCGCTCGACGATCGCGTCGCCGACTGGTGGCAGCGCGCCTCCGCACTCGCCCCCTTGCGCTTTCGCGCCATCGAGCAGGGGCTGCCGTCGGATGGCTAATACTTCGTTTCATTTTACCTTGATTGCGAATGTAAGTTTCCAACGACTCCGCGCGCTTGTATGAGTGCGGCCTGACAAGGTCATTTGAGCACCTGACATGCATTCCGTTGCCCTGCTGACCGCCAGCTATGCCAAGGACATCGAGCGCTTTTCGCTGCTCAGCGAGAGCATCGACACCTGGCTGACGGGTTACACGCGGCATTATGTTCTCGTTAACGATGAGGATGTGCCGCTGTTTGCGCGGTTCGCGTCCGACAGGCGCGTCATCATTCCGGCCTCGCACTATCTGCCGAAATGGCTCTTCGCGCTGCCGCCGGCGCTGCAGCTCGGCAGCCGCCGGGTCTGGCTGTCGCTGCTGTCCTCGCCGGTGCACGGCTGGCACATCCAGCAGATCCTGAAGATCGCAGGAGTCCTCAACGCGCCCGAGCAGCGCGTCTGCATCCTGGATTCGGACAATCTGTTCTTCCGCGAATTCGACGTCGGCCGCTATGCCGGCGCGGAAAAGACGCCTCTGTTCGTCACGCGCAACGGGATCGACGCCGGCCACCCGTTGCACGTGCTGTGGCTGCGCACCGTCGATCAGCTTCTCGGTGTCAAGGAGCGCTCGTTCCCGGCGGACGACTTTGTCGGTAACGCGCTGGTCTGGGACAAGGACGCCGCGCGCGCGATGACGGGTGCGATCAAGGCCGCGACGGGCCTGAGCTGGGCGCTGGCGTTGTGCCGGAAGAAGAAGTTCTCCGAATATTTGCTCTACGGAAACTTCGTCGCGAACTCGCCAAGGCATCTGGCCGCGCACCGGGTGACCGAAGACAGCATCGCGGTGTCGCACTGGGACGACACCCGGCTCGATCGCGCGGCGATCGAGGCGATGATGGCCGCCGCCTCGCCGGACCAGGTCGCGCTCTGCATCCAGTCCTATTCCTCGACCTCGATCGACGACATCCGCGACGTCTTCCGGCTCAACTCGCGTGACCGGCGCGCGCCGGGCCTGTCTCCCGATCACATCGGTGATGCGGCCGGATTCGGGACGCCGAAAGGGGCGGACGGTCTCAGACGTCCTTCGTGAACTTCGTGATCACGTCCATGAACGGCTTTGGCCTGAACTCGCCGTCGAGCGGCAGCGGACGGTTCGGCTGCTTGTCCGGGCGGGCGAAGGTGCCGTTGATCCAGCTGTAGCGGTCCGAGATGCCCCAGGTCAGGATCGAGCGCACCGGGCCGCTGGTCGAGACTGCGGTCAGGAGATCGTCGACGCGCTTGGCGACGATGGCGTCGCGCTGCGCCCGAGTACCCGTCAGCTTCTGGTCGTCGACGTCGAGCTCGGTGACGAGAACCTCGAGGCCCCAGGAACGCAGCTCGGTGACGAATTCGGCGAGGCCATGGGTGTCGATCTCGAGCTCGGCATGCAGATGCGACTGCAGCCCCACGGCGTGGAGCGGAACGCCGCGGTCGAGCAGGTCCATGATGAGATTGCGGTAGGCCGCGCGCTTGGCGATGAAGCTGTCCTTGGCGGACTCGATGTCATACTCGTTGATCGCGAGCTTCACGAAAGGATCGGCCGCGGCCGCCGTGCGGAACGCCAGCGGAATCCAGTCCTGGCCCAGATGCTGCGTCCAGAACGTGTCGCGCCGGTCGGTGATCTTGGTCGGATTGTCCGGGATCGGTTCGTTGACGACGTCCCACGAGGTCAGCTTGTCCTTGTAGTAGGAGACCACGGTTCCGATGTGGTCGACGAAGGTGCGCTCGACGCCCCTGGCGTCCTTGATCTGCTTGGTCCAGTCCGGAATGTCGTGATACCAGGCGAGCGTGTGGCCGCGCATCGTCAGGTCGTTCTGCCGCGCGAAATCCAGGATCGCGTCGGCGCGCTCGAACGTAAAGGTGTGGGCGTCCGGCCGCAGCAACGGCCATTTCAGTTCGAGCACCGGCACCACCTGCGTGCAATAGGTGCTGATGGCTTCGCCGAGCCGCGGATCGGCCTGCAGGTCCCAGAGCGTGGCCGCGGCGCCAAAACCCGGGCGGCGCTGGGCGAGCTTCGACACCGGCGCGGCTGACGCCGATGCGCCTGCCGCGAGCGTCGCGGCCGCGCCGAGAAGAAATTCGCGTCTGTCCAACCGGGTCACGGGAATCCTTTCGGAGCCAACGCGCCATCGTACCAAGCGGCGCCTTGCGACGCCGCGGTTTCCGATTGTTGGGTTAACTTTCGTGCTGAGGCTAGCGGGCCTGCCGCTGCATCGCCGCTTCCGCGATCTCGTAATAGTGTAGCGCGCCCTTTTCGAGCGTCAGATTGTCCATCACATAATCGCGAGGCGCGAAGCCGCCGGCGCTGACCTCGGACCAGAAGTCGCCCCAGGCGGCAACGAATCCGTTCGCATCAGCAAAGGTCATGCCGCAGCGTGCGTCGAAATAGGGCACCGACGACACCCCGCCCTCATATCTCACCTTGTGCGGGAAGTAGTCGGGATCCTGCCATGGCCCGCCGCGGTCCCAGGCGAACACCGGCACCCCGCTCGACAGCGCCTGCTGGCAGGCGATGCCCTGGCTCTCATGCTCGCACAGGAAGACCATGCTGCGGCAGCGCGCCAGCGCGGCCTTGTAATCTTCTTCCTTGTAGCGGCCGTAGCGGATCACTTCGACCGTGCGGCCGCTCGCCGCGAGATGCGCCTGGATCGGCCCGATCAGATCGGCCTCGTAGCGCTCGTGCTCCCAGCGCACCTTGTCGTAGAGCAGCACGTCGACGCTCTTCTGCCCGGCGGGGGTCTGCGTCCACAAATCGGTTTCGATGCCGACCGGCCAGACCTCGACATGCGGCCAGTAGGGCCGGCACATCTCGGCATACCAGGCGCAGGGCACCAGGATGGTCCTGGTGTGGAGATCGTCGAGATGCTCCGGCGTCTCGAGCGGATGGTTGTACATGGCGACGCCGAGCAGCAGCGGGTTCTTCCACGCGAACCAGTCGAGCACGAACGGCCGGCCGATGATGCAGGCGAGCTCGTCGGGATGCTTGCGGATATGGCCGTAATCGTTGACCCGGTAGCGGATCCCCAGCCTGTCGAGCCCGGCACGGAGATTGAGGAAGACGCGCCGCTGGCCGCTGATCCATGACCTGCCGAGCAGCATCCGCCGCAAGAGCGGCCGGACGTGGCGGTCGCCGGGAAACCAGCGGTCGTCCCGCTCCTCGAAGAACAGGTTCAAAACCATCCGCTCGCCCGCTGGCCCCGGGGGCTCCGGAACCAGGCTCGCATCGGTGCCGCCATGCGGCAGCGAGGCCGCCTTTGCCGTTATCGGCTCGGCAACGTCCATGTCAGTCACGTCCACGCTGGAAGATATCGGGCGACGTCCCGAAAAACATGGTTTCTTTTCGGTGATCGCGCCGCCCGGTTCAAGGACAGTGCAAATTTAACGCTAACGCGCGAAAGCGGCCGGCCCGCCCCATTCGCGGCCCGATTTGCAGCCTTATGCGACTATCCTGGGGATGTTGCGGCGCAGTCCGATTGCCAGGACTAGGTCGAGGCCAAGGTTTAAGCCAAGCTACAACTGATTAACGGCCGCTCGATTTCAAGGCCACCGGTGCCGTGCTCGCATGCTGAACCGCCATTTCTCGATCTACCTGATCGCCTACATCCTGCAAGCGGCGGTGGGCTTCTTCGCGGTCACCGCCTACACGCGCCTGCTCAGCCCGGCCGAATACGGCGTCTATGTCGTCGGCATCAGTATTACCGCGATTTTGGGCGCGATCTTCTTCGCCTGGATCAAGCTGTCGGTGTCGCGCTATCAGGCGATGTCGCAGGACGTGGATTTTCGCGGCACGGCGATGGTCGCCTTCGCGCTCACCGTCGCCGCTCTCTGCGCCGCGACACCGCTGGTCTTCCTGTTTCGCAGCGACGTCAGCGTCGAACTGCTGCTCGTGAGCATGTTCGCGGCGATCATGTCCAATGCGGTCGATGTCGGTCTGGAGTTCGAGCGCGCAAGACTTCGCCCCTATCGCTTCGCGGCGATCGCGGTGGTGCGCAGCGTCTGCAGCGTCGGCTTCGGCCTCGTCGGCATCTGGCTCGGCTGGGGCGGCATGGGCCTGCTCGCGGCGTTCGGCCTCGGCTCGCTCGCCGGCATCATCCTCAATCTCGCCGGTGACCGCAGCCGGATCGCGCGCTTCGACCGCGGCCAGTTCGTGCAGCTTGCACGCTACGGCCTGCCGCTGACGCTGGCCGGGCTTTCGGTCGCGCTGTACTCGACCTGCGACCGGCTCATCGTCGCCTGGCTGCTCGGCAAGGATGCCGCCGGCATCTTCGGCGTGGCCGCCGATCTGCCGCGCCAGTTCATGGTCATGATCGCCTCGAGCGTTGCCGCCGCGACCGTGCCGCTGGTGTTCCGCACCCTGTCGGAAAACAATAGTGCGACGACGCGGGAGCGGCTGACCGAGAGCCTCGAACTCCTGCTCGTCGTCGTCGCGCCGGTCGCCGTCTGGCTTGCGCTCGCGGCCGATCAAGTCGCCGGCACGCTCGTCGGCGTCGAGTTTCGCGCCGGCGTCTCGGCGCTGCTGCCGACGCTGGTGCTGGCGCGCTTCTTCGGCATCGCCAACCAGTTCTATGTGCAGATCTCCTTTCAGCTCGCCGAGCGGCCCTTCATGCTGGCGATGCAGTCGTTCCTGACGCTGGTCGTGAGCGTGGCGCTGATGTTCGCGCTGGTGGCGGGCTATGGAATTTACGGCGCGGCGCTGGCGACGCTGGCGACCGAGGCGATCGGCCTCGTCGTCGCGGTGGTCCTGATGCACCGCGCCCATCCCGTGCCGTTCGATCTCAGCCGGCTCGCCGGCGTCGCGGCATCGGCCGCGGCGATGGCGGCGGCCATTCTCGTTGCGCGATCGCAGGTCAGCGGGACCGGCTTCGTGGCGCTCGCCATTGTCAGCCTCGCAGGCGGTGTTGCCTACGCGGGCGCGGCGTGGCTCCTGAACGTCGCCAATTTGCGGACGCTGTCGTTGCGCGCCTTGCGGACGTTCAACCGGAAGGCGCTTGGCGTCTGAGGTAAGGTTCGCCGCCCCTACAATTGTAGTCCCGCCTATTATAGTTCCGCTTGTGTTCCATCGCTCGCCGCGGTGCGACGGATAGTCAGCCGCCATGACATTTCATAGCGGCGGCCCGAGCCATGTCTTCGGGAGCTTGTAAATCAAACTTCGTTCTGCTCATTAGGGCCCTGAAAACCGCGCTGCAACACGCGCGCGCGAAGTTCTTCGACAAAAGTCGATAGCCAGTGAGGAAACGACACCATGCGCAAGCTGACTTTGGCCATTGCCGTGATCGCCCCGATGCTCGGTCATGCAGCGTCGGCCCAGGACACTCTCAAGATCGGCTACATCGATCCGCTCTCCGGCGGCGGCGCCAGCGTCGGCGAGGGTGGTCTGAAGACGTTCCAGTATCTCGCTGAAGAGCTCAACGCCAAGGGCGGCATCCTCGGCAAGAAGGTCGAGATCGTTCCGCTCGACAACAAGACCAATCCGCAGGAAAGCCTGGTGCAGGCCCAGAAGGCGATCGACGCCGGCGTGCATTATATTACGCAGGGCAACGGCTCGTCCGTGGCCGCGGCGCTGTCGGACTTCGTCACCAAGAACAACACCCGCAATCCCGGCAAGGAAGTGCTGTACTTCAACTACGCCGCCGTCGATCCGAGCCTGACCAACGACAAGTGCAGCTTCTGGCATTTCCGCTGGGATGCGAGCTCCGACATCAAGATGGAGGCGCTCACCAATTACGTGAAGGACACCCCTGCGGTCAAAAAGGTGTACCTGATCAACCAGGATTACTCGTTCGGCCAGTCGGTGCGATCCGACGCGCGCAAGATGCTGGGCGCCAAGCGCCCCGATATCCAGATCGTCGGCGACGAACTGCATCCGCTGCTGAAGGTCACCGACTTCTCGCCCTATATCGCCAAGATCAAGGCGTCCGGAGCCGACAGCGTCATCACCGGCAATTGGGGCCAGGACATCGCGCTGCTGCTCAAGGCGGCGGCCGACGCCGGCCTGAAGGTCAACTGGTACACTTATTATGCCGGCGGCGCCGGCGGCCCGACCGCGATCAAGCAGACCGGTCTCGATCACCAAGTGTTCCAGATCACCGAGGGCTTCGCCAACTCCGGCAACAAGGCCGCGATGGACTACGAGAAGGCGTTCCGCGCCAAGGTCGGTCTGTCGCTGTGGTACCCACGCGCGGTCAACGAGATGCGCATGTTCAAGGCAGCGGCCGAGAAGGCCAACTCGATCGATCCGGTGAAGGTCGCCGCGGCGCTCGAGGGCCTCAAGTTCGAGGTGCTGGACGGCGGCGAGGGCACCATGCGCAAGGACGACCATCAGTTCTTCCAGCCGATCTATATCTCCTCCTTCGGCAAGCTCACCGAGAGCGAGCCGTACGACGAGGAAAACACCGGCTGGGGCTGGCATCTGGTGTCGAAGGTCGATACGCCGCAGACCATCGTCCCCACGACTTGCAAGATGGCGCGGCCGTAATTGCAATGCGCCTCGCCCTCCCGCGGCCGCCATTGGCCCGCGGGGAGGCGGCGGCGGGAATGCGTTTGATTGGACGATGTTCGCCGGGGCCTAAGGGGCCCCGGAGAGAGAGAGTGCGCTGTGCTTGAACTCATTGTCATTTCGACCCTGAACGGCGTGCTGTTCGGCATGCTGCTGTTCCTGCTGTCGAGCGGGCTCACCGTCATCTTCAGCATGATGGGCGTGCTCAACTTCGCCCATGCCAGCTTCTACATGCTCGGCGCCTTCTTCGGCTTCCAGCTCACCAAGTGGATCGGCTTCTGGCCGGCGCTGGTGCTGGCGCCGCTCCTGGTCGGCGCCATCGGCATGGCGGTGGAGCGCTACGGCCTGCGCAACACCCACAAGCACGGCCATGTCGCGGAGCTGCTGCTGACGTTCGGCCTCGCCTTCGCGATCGAAGAGATCGTGTCGATGATCTGGGGCAAGAGCCCGCTCGACTATCGCGTGCCGGCGCTGCTCGACTTCCCGGCCTTCACCGTGTTCTCGACCAACTATCCCGCCTACAAGATCTTCATGCTGGTCGTGTCGGTCGTGATCTTCGTGGCGCTGCTGCTCGTGCTCAAGCGCACTCGCGTCGGCCTGATCGTGCAGGCGGCACTGACCCATCCCCACATGGTCGGACATCTCGGCCACAATGTCGGGCGCGTGTTCATGGTGGTGTTCGGCGTCGGCAGCGCGCTGGCCGGCCTTGCCGGCGTCATCGCCGGTCCGGCCCTGGTGACGCAGTCCGACATGGCCGCATCGCTCGGGCCGATCCTGTTCGTGGTCATCGTATTCGGCGGGCTCGGCTCCTTGCCCGGCGCCTTCGTCGCCTCGCTGGTCATTGCCCTGGTGCAGACCTTTGCGGTCGCGCTGAACGGCTCGCTGGCGAGCGCCTTCGGCCCGCTCGATCCGTCCACAGGGCCGTCGGTCCTCTCCGATATCTGGAACGTCACGATCGCCCAGGTGGCGCCGATCGTGCCGTATCTTCTGCTGGTGATCATCCTGATCGTTCGCCCCATGGGCCTGATGGGGACGCGCGAATCATGACCACGACGACGACTTCGACGCCCAAATTGGCAACAGATCCGGCAGGCGACAATCTGCGCTTCTACGGCGTCTGGCTGGCCGGCATTCTCGCGCTGGTCGTGCTGCCGCTGGTGTTCTCGTCGGGCGGCTCGGTCACCTCGTTCAGCCTGATCGGCATCGCGATCGTGTTCGCGCTGTCCTACAACATCCTGCTCGGCCAGACCGGCCTGCTGTCGTTCGGCCATGCCGTGCATTACGGGCTCGGCGGCTTCGCCGCGTGCCACATGATGAACGCGGTGGTCTCGCATGGCTGGCCGATCCCGCTGCCGTTCATCCCGTTGTTCGGCGGGCTCGGCGGCCTCGTCTTCGCTGTTATCATCGGCTGGGTCATGACCAAGCGCGCGGGCACCGTGTTCGCGATGATCTCGCTCGGGATCGGCGAGCTGGTGGCGTCCTCCTCGCTGATCCTGCGCTCGGTGTTCGGGGGCGAAGCCGGCATCACCACGGACCGCACCGCGCTGCCAAAGATGTTCGGCTGGTCGTTCGGGCCGCAAATCCAGGTCTATTATCTCATCGCCTTCTGGCTGGTGCTGTCGGCGATTGCGATGTACGCGCTGACGCGCACGCCGCTGGGGCGGATCAGCAACGCGGTGCGCGACAATCCCGAGCGCGTGCAGTTCATCGGCTACGATCCCCACGTCGTCCGCTATATCGCGTTCTGCTTTGCCGGATTCTTTGCCGGTGTCGCAGGCGGCCTCGCCGCGATCAATTTCGAGATCGCCAACTCGGCCTATCTCGGCGCGATCCAGTCCGGCCTCGTGCTGTTCTCGACCTTCATCGGCGGCACCGCCTATTTCTTCGGGCCGATCCTCGGCGCGATCCTGGTGACCTATCTGCAGCTCGGGCTGACCAGCGTGACCAGCGTCTGGCAGCTCTATTTCGGCATCATCTTCATCGGCATCGTGATGTTCTCGCCGGGCGGCATCGCGGGTCTCGTGATGATGCACCGGCCGCTGGTTCGCGCCGGAACGCTGGGGACGGTGATCCCGGCCTATCTCGTCGCGATCGTGCCGACCCTGGCGCTCGCTTGCGGCGTCATCCTCTCGATCGAGATCGTGGCGCGCTTTTCGGGTGGCGAGCCCATCAACCTGTTCGGCATCGGCTTCAAGCCGCAATCACCGGTGACATGGATCACTGCGGCGGTCCTTCTCGTCGTCGGCGGCTTCGTCGCGCGGTTGAGCTGGCTGCGGGTCGCCGATGCATGGGACCGGGCTGCGACGGTCGCCCGTGACCGGGGATATCTCGCATGACCGCAGCAGCCATCGAAGTCCGCGCCGTCGACAAGCGCTTCGGCAATGTCGGTATCATCCGCGACCTCAATCTCAGCGTCGCCAAGGGCGAGCGTCACGCCATCATCGGCCCGAACGGCGCCGGCAAGTCCACGACATTCAACCTGATCAGCGGCCACATCGAGCCGACCGCGGGCGAGGTGCGGCTGAACGGCGACGTGATCTCGGGCTTGCGGCCGTTCGAGATCAACCGGCGCGGCCTGTCGCGCTCGTTCCAGGTCACCAACGTGTTCGCCCGCATGTCGGTCTGGGAGAACGTCCGCTGCGCCGTGCTGTGGGCGACGGGGCACCGCTACGCGTTCTGGAAGAACGTCGACAGCCTGCCCGAGGTTCGCGAGCGGACGGCCAAAATCCTCGACGACATCCATCTGATGCACCGGCGCGACGTGCCTGCCGGCCTTCTGACCTATGCCGAGCAGCGCGAGCTCGAGATCGGCATCACCATCGCGAGCGGCGCCACCGTCGTCATGCTCGACGAGCCGACCGCCGGCATGAGCCACGCCGAGACCGACCGCGCCGTGGCGCTGATCCGGCGGCTGACCGAGGGCAAGACGCTCGTGATCGTCGAGCACGACATGAGCGTCGTGTTCGGCCTCGCCGACCGCATCTCGGTGCTGGTTTACGGCCACATCATCGCCTCGGGCACGCCGGAGGAAATCCGGCGCGATCCCAAGGTCAAGGAAGCCTATCTCGGCGAGGAAGCGCACTGATGCTCGAGGTCAGGGATCTCCACGCCTATTACGGCAAGAGCCACATTCTCCAGGGCGTCGACCTCGACGTCGCCGCCGGCGAGGTGGTGAGCCTGCTCGGCCGCAACGGCGTCGGCCGCTCCACCACGGTCAAGGCGATCATGGGCGAGGTCGCCCCGCAGGGCACGATCCGCTTCAAGGGCAAGGACATCGCCGGCCTGCCCAGCTACAAGATCGCGCGGCTCGGCCTCGGCTATGTGCCCGAGCATCGCGACATCTTCCCGAGCCTGACGGTTCGGCAGAACCTCGTGCTCGGCATCAAGGACACGCGCCGTCCCGGCAAATGGCGGCTGCAGGACATGCTCGACATGTTCCCCAATCTCGCCGCACGCGCCGATACGCCCGCCGGCGTGCTCTCCGGCGGCGAGAAGCAGATGCTCACGACGTGCCGCACCCTGATGGGCGATCCCGATCTCATCATGATCGACGAGCCGACCGAAGGGCTGGCGCCGCTGATCGTGCAGCAGGTCGGCGATCTCATCGCGAAGATCGCGGAGGCGGGGGTCGCGATTCTCCTCGTCGAGCAGAAGCTGTCGATCGCGATGCGCATCTCCAGGCGCGTCTACATCATGGGACACGGCCGCGTCGTGTTCGAAGGCACGCCGGACGAGCTCAAGGCGAACGCCGCCGTGCGCCAGGAATGGCTCGAGGTTTGATTGAACTCTCTGTGATCGCGGTCACATCCTGGCGCCCGCGCCGGGCCTGATCCGCCCCTTAGCGGACATTCTGCCGCAGCGGTGCTCGGCTGCTTCCGGCCAGCCCGACCGCCCGCCACCCTTCCGCCCGCGCAGGCCCTCGTATATGAGGGATGGCCCGCCGGAACCCGCCGAATATTGCCGGACGCGGAACGTAAGGTGGCTGTGATTTCTTAATCCAAAGATCGCAATCTGACATGCGATCGACACAAACGCGCGGACTGGTAAGCGGACCGGGGAATGGCATGAAAGACCGAATGACGACGGCGCAGTCCACCATGGCGATGCGGCGTTGGCGGCCTCCCGGACTTGCAGGGATCGCGGCGGTGGCGGCCCTGGCGCTGCTTCCCGCAAGCGCCGAGGCGGCCAAGCAGGCGCGCCAGCCGGTTGAGGCGGTGGCGCCCCGCGAGGCCGGCGAGCCAATCATGGCGATCGTCTCGATCAAGAGCCAGCAGGTCACCTTCTACGACGCCGATGGCTGGATCCTGCGCGCGCCGGTCTCGACCGGCACCACGGGCCGCGAGACGCCGGCCGGCGTCTTCGCCGTGATCGAGAAGGACAAGGACCACCGCTCGACCATGTATGACGATGCCTGGATGCCGAACATGCAGCGCATCACCTGGAACGGCATTGCGCTGCATGGCGGGCCGCTGCCGGGCTATGCGGCCTCGCACGGCTGCGTGCGGATGCCGTTCGGCTTTGCCGAGAACCTGTTCGACAAGACCAATATCGGCATGCGGGTGATCATCTCGCCGAACGATGCGGCCCCGCTCGACTTCTCCCATCCCTCGCTGTTCGTGCCGAGCAAGCAGGCGATCGCGGCCGCACCGGCGCGCGCCGACAAGCTTTCCGCCGAGGCCGAGGAAGCGACCCGGGCCGCCGACGATGCCAAGAAGGCCGCCGCCGCAGCGGCACGCGAGGCGCAATCGCTGCCGGCCGCGCTGCGCAAGCTGGAGCAGCAGAAGACCCGCGCCGACGCCCAGCTCGCTTTCGCCGACAAGTCGCTCGCATCCGCAAAGACCGATCAGGCCCGCGCCAAGGCGGAGGAGGCGCAGCAGAAGGCCGCGGCGAAGGCGGCCGAGGCGACGACCCAGCTCGACACCGCCACGGCCGCCGCGCAGCCGAAGCGCGACGCGGTGGCCGCCACCAAGGAGGCCGCCAAGGCGACGGCGGCCAAAAAGACCGAGGCAGTCAAGGCAGCAACCGACGCCAGGCTCGCGCTCGAGCCGGTCTCGGTCTACATCAGCCGGGCGACGCAGAGGATCTACGTGCGACGGAACACGCACAAGCCCGCGCCGGACGGCGGCGGCGAGGTGTTCGATACCAGCATCGAGGCGCCGGTGACGATCCGCAATCCCGACCGGCCGCTCGGCACGCACATCTTCACGGCGATGGCCAGGAGCGATGCAGGCCTGCGCTGGAGCGTGGTCACGATCGACAATGGCGACGAGGCGAAGGACGCGCTCGACCGCGTCACGATTCCGCAGGAGGTGCTCGACCGCATCGCGCCGACCGCGCTGCCGCGCTCCTCGATCATCATCTCGGACGAGCCGCTGAGCAGCGAGACCAACTACCGCACCGAGTTCGTCGCGGTCCTGAGCAACGAGCCGCAAGGCGGCTTCATCACCCGCAAGCCGACCGCGCCGCCGATGGCCATGGCCAGCGACGACGGTTGGGGCTTTGACAATGGCGGCAACGGCGCCTCCTTCTTCTTCCAGCCGCGCTATGCCGAGCCGCAGCAAGTCTATCCTGCGCGCCGCCGTGGCCAGTATCAGTATTATCAGCCGGCGCAGCCCGTGCAGCGGGGCTTTTGGCAGTAGGGCGGTGGCGGCGCGGCCGCTACCGGCGCGCCGTGATCACCAGCGCCTGGATCCTGGCTTCGACCGGCCCGGCGCCGTGGCGTTTCCGGATCGCCTCGGCCACGGCTTCGGTCGCAGCCTGAAGCCTGCTCGCATCCCTGGCCTCGATCTCGCCGCGCAGCGGCGTTCCCTGGCAGTACGCGATCGCCACATCCTCCGCCGTCGGCGCCCGGCTGGTCGCGGACAGCGTCTCGATCGATATGTCGGCAAAACCCGCGCGTTCGAGGTCTGTCCTGATCACGGCCTTGTCGTGATAGCCGTGCGGCGTCCGCGCCATGAAGCGGGGCGGATCCTCGGGAAACACCTTGCCGAGCGCGATTGTCGCGTCATCGGCGAACACATTGTCCTCGATACGGTCCCAGACACTGAACAGGAATGTGCCATCCGGCTTCAGGACCCGCTTCGCCTCCGCAAAGCCCTTGGTCCGATCGGGGAAGAACATCGCGCCGAACTGGCAGCAGACGAGGTCGAATGAGGCATCGTCGAAGGGCAGCGCCAGCGCATCCGCCTGGCGCCAGGACATGCGGGGGTCCTTACTCTGGCGCTGCATCGCCACAGCGAGCATCGGCTCGTTGAGGTCGGTCGCGACATAGCGGACATCAGCAGGCAGCGCCGCCGCCACGGCGCGCGTCACCGCGCCGGTGCCCGCCGCGATCTCGAGCAGGGTCGAAGGCGACAGCGCCGCGACGCGCCTCGCCATGTCGTCGGCATAGACCGAGAAGATCAGCGGTACCAGATATTCGTCGTAGAGTTTTGGAACCGAACCGGCGAACACCTTGTCAGTCGCGGACATGCCGACCTCGCTGAAGATCCAGACTTCGGACAGGGTACCATGGGCCCGGCGCAGGCGGCAGCGCGGCCCCGAGATTCAGATTGCACGTGATAGCCATTCCCTCTAATTGTCTTGTACAAACGACCAAATAGCGTGGTCGCGCGCCGAATTGCGCGGACTGGGGATGGAACGAGCATGTCACAGGCGGATGAATTTGGGCTGGCGGGTGTAATCGGCATGCCGGTCACCCATTCGCGCTCGCCGGTCATTCACAATTACTGGCTGAAGGCGCACGGCATCCGCGGCAGCTATGTGCCGCTCGCGGTAAAGCCGGAGCGGCTCGAGGATGCGCTCGACGGCCTGATCGCGCTCGGCTTCCGCGGCTGCAACGTCACCATGCCGCACAAGCAGGCGGCAATGCCGCTGCTCGACCGCGTCAACGAGACCGCCAGGCGCATCGGCGCCGTCAACACCATCGTCGTCGAAGCCGACGGCACGCTCTCCGGCTTCAACAATGACGGCAACGGCTTTGTCCAGAGCCTGCGCGACGCCAGGGTCGACTGGCGCGGCGATGCCGGGCCGGTCCTGCTGCTGGGGGCCGGCGGCGCGTCGCGTGCGGTGATCGTGGCGCTGCTGGAAAACGGTGCGCGCGAGATCCGCATCGCCAACCGCACCGCAGCCAAGGCGCAGGATCTCGCCGGAGAATTCGGCGCCGCCGTCAGCGCCGTTGCGTGGGAGGATCGCGGTAGCGCACTCGCCGATGTGGCCCTCCTCGTCAACTGCACCGATCGCGGCATGGTCGGCAAGAGCGCGCTGGAGATCGACCTGTCACGGCTGAAGCCCGAGACGCTCACCGCCGACCTCATCTACACCCCGCTCGAGACGCCGTTCCTGACCGAGGCCCGCGCGCGCGGCTGCGTCACGGTGAACGGGCTCGGCCTGCTGCTCAACCAGGCCCGGCTCGCCTTCAAGGCCTGGTTCGGCATCATGCCGGAGGTGACGCCCGAGCTGATCAAGGCCATCGAGGCCACGTTCTGAGTGTGTCGGGAGATCTTGCGCCATGACAATGCCGGCGTCTCCCAGGATCGACTGCCACATCCACGCCATCGATCCGGCTCGCTTTCCCTACGGCGCCGACACGCCATACCGGCCGAGCGGGCAGGAGATTGCGCCCGCGGCGCAGCTCATCCGCGTGTTCGACGCCTTTGACGTCCGCCACGCGCTGGTGGTCGCCACCAACACCGGTTACGGCAGCGACAGCCGCATCCTGCTCGACACGCTGGCGCAGGGCGGCGGCCGCTTCCGGGGTGTCGCCGTGGTCGCGAACGACGTCGACATCGCCGAGCTCGCACGATTGAAGGCGGCCGGCGTGATCGGCGTCGCCTTCAACGTGCCGTTCCATGGCGCCGATTATTATCGCAACACGGCGCCGCTGCTGGAGAAGCTGGTGAGCCTTGACCTGTTCCTGCAGGTCCAGGTCGAGCAGGACCAGTTGCTCGACCTGCTGCCGCTGATCGAGACCTCGCCGGTTCGCCTCGTGATCGATCATTGCGGCCGGCCTTCGGTCGCGCAAGGGCTGAAGGGCAGGGCGTTCCAGGCGCTGCTGGCGATCGGCCGCGAGCGCGACGCGCACGTCAAGCTCTCCGGCTATTACAAATTCTCCGAGCTGCCGCATCCCTACGAGGACACCTGGCCGTTCATCGCGGCGCTGGTCGAAGCCTTCACGCTCGATCGCTGCGTCTGGGGATCGGACTATCCGTTCCTGCGCGCGGCCGAGCGGCTGGACTACGGGCCGCTGCTCGCGGTGCTGACAAAGCTGTTTCCGGATCCAGGCGATCAGCATCTCCTGCTGTGGCGAACGCCGGCAAGGCTGCTCGGCTTGGACGGATCATGAATAAGAAAGCAAAGGGGAGGACATCATGAAGCATCTTGCGGGGACTTTCGCCATCGTGATCGCGACCATGCTGGGCGCGCCTGCTGCGCAGGCGCAGAGCACGGTCTACATTCCCGACGTGATCGAGCTGTCCGGGCCCGGCGCAGTCTCCGGCACCAACTGGCGCGACGGCGTCGCGCTCGCGATTGACGAGATCAACGCCGCCGGCGGCATTCTGGGGCGCAAGATCCAGACCGAGCATCTGGACACCCAGAGCAATCCCGGCATCTCGCGCGCGCAGGTGCAGAAGGTCTTGGACAAGGACCCCTATGTCGTGCTCGGCCCCATCTACTCCGGCTCGGTCAAGGTCAACATGGCGCTGACGCAGGCGGCCGAGATCCCGCAGATCGTCGGGGCCGAGGCCGCCGACATCACCATGCAGGGCAATCCGTGGATCTTCCGTACCGCCTTCGGCCAGCAATTCTCGATGCCGAAGATCGCCAACTATCTGCACGACCAGCTCAAGGTGAAGACGGTCGCCTTGGTCTGGGTCAACAATGATTTCGGCAAGGGCGGCCGCGACAACTTCCTGAAGGAGATGAAGGCGCGCAACGTCGACATCGTGGCGGACATCTCGACCGAGCAGGGTCAGGTCGATTTCGGCTCCGACGTCATCAAGCTGAAAGGCGCGAAGGCCGACGCGGCCTTCGTCTACACCAACGAGGAGGAGAGCGCTCGCTTCCTGATCGAGGCGAAGCGGCAGGGCCTCGCAACGCCGCTGTTCGGGGAAACCACGCTGCTCAGCCAGAAGGTGGTCGAGCTCGCCGGCCCCGCCGCCAACGGCGTGCGCGGGCACGTCGGTCTTTCCGCCGACGCGCCGGTGCCTGCGATCGAGGACTTCACCAACAAATTCGTCGCGCGCTACAAGTACCGGCCCGACCACAACGGCATCAAGGGCTACACCGCCGTCTATCTCGTCAAATACGTCACGGAGAAGATGGGCAAGTTCGACAGCAAGGCCTTTGGCGCGGCGATGAAGGGTTTGACGCTGACGCCCGACAAGGCACCGGGCATGCTGATGGAGGCGAGCTGGGACCAGAACGGCGACATCGACCGCGCCAGCTTCCTCGCCGAGATCGTCGACGGCAAGCAGAAGATCGTCGAGACGCTGCCGAAGCTGAAGGGCGGCAAGGGCGAGTAGGACATGAAGACCACGCTGCTGAGATCCGAAGACTACACCCGCGCGCCCTGGAAGAACGGCGGCGGCGTCTTCACAGATATCGCGGATGCCCATCGGACCGATGCAACGGCGAAGGACTGGGACAGCCTGATCTGGCGCTTCGCGTCGACGCCGATCGTGGCGCCCGGTCCGTTCTCCTATATGCCCGGCATCGATCGCCTGCAGATGGTCGTCGGTGGCCGCGGGCTGGTGCTGAAAGCGCGCGGGCAGGAGTTCGACGAGCGTGAGCCCTTCACCACCGTGCGCTTCACCGGTGAGCTCGAGATCGTGACCGAGCTCGAGGCAGGTCCGGTCGAGGTCGTGAACCTGATGGCGCGGCGCGGAGCGGCTGAGATCGAGCTGCTGGCGCTCAAGGAGCCCGGCGAGCATTCGCTCCTCCCCGGCACGCATCTGGTTTACGCGGCGCGCGGCGATTGCAGCATCCGCCTCGACGGCGAGGCGTTTGCGCTTCCCCACGGCGGCACACTGAAGGTCGAGCTGACCGCGGCAGCTAGGCTTGCACTCGTGACGGGGCTTGCGGTGCTGGGTTCGATCCGGGTCGCGGCGGCTGACGCCAGCCCGCCGGGACGGTATTGACGCTGCGTTAGCGCGCGGTTTCACGCTGGATTCACGGGGTGGGTGCCACGTTCGGGCCGCAGGTTCTCCGGCGAAGGAGGCGTGGCGTGCGTGGAGGATTTTTGAGCTTTGATCGGCCTTTCCGGTCCTTCCGGCAAGGCGGCGCGGGGCGGCCATCGGTGCTGCCCGTCCTGCCTGTCCACGAGCATTTCCGCCGCTGGCTGACCTCTTGCCTCGAGGCCTATCTGCGCGTCGTCCTCGCCTCCGCCTCGTGGCTGGAGGCCGCCAAATCTGGTGATCGCCATGAACGTTGACGTCTGCGTCATCGGCGGCGGCCCATCTGGAGCCATCGCCGCGATCGAGCTGGCGCGGCGCGGCTTCCGCGTCGGCCTTTTGCATCATCCCGACACAAGGGCGCGCTGGCCGGAGACGATCTCGCCGCGCCTGCCGGCGCTGCTGGCGCAGATCGGGCTCGCGGACGTCGTGAGCCAGGCGCTCTGCGCGCGGATGGAGCAGGCGCCGGTTAACTGGATCGGTGCGTGCGACGATGCGCGGGCGCCATCCGATGCCCTGATCCTCGACCGCGCGCGCTTCGATGAATTGTTGCGCGCGCGGGCGGAGCATGCGGGCGTCGAGATCAGGCAGTGCCGGGCCGGACGCCCCGTCATGGGGCTGGCGGGCGTCTGGAACATTCCCGTCGAGGAGGGCGGCGTGGTGCGGGCGAGGTTCGTCGTCATTGCCGCCGGGCGGCGGGCGCTGCCGCGGATTCGCGGTGGCAGGCGCATGGTGGCCTATTACGGCATTGCCTCGAATGTGTCCGTCGCATCGCCAGGTGTGCTGGCTGGACGCACAAGGCATGGCCGGTATTGGGGCGCATCGCTGCGCGACGGCGCGCTGCGAATGCTCGTGTTCAGGGAAAGCTGCAAGCCCTCGAAGCCGGCACCGATGGTGCTGCTCCGCGAGGCGCTGCGATGCGCGGCGCCTGGCGAAGGCTGCACCAGCCTTGCGTTCGTTCGCGCAACCGATGCGACCGCCCGCAGCTGCGCGACAGCCGTGGGCGCGAACTGGATCCGCACCGGCGATGCGCTGCTCACGGTCGATCCGCGTAGCGGTGCCGGTCTGTACGCAGCAGTGCTGTCCGCCGTCCAGGCCGCCCGCGTCGTCGATACGATCATGTGGCGGCCGGACCAGGCGGCGGCGGCGATGTCATTCTACGCAGCCGTGCAGTCCGACATCAGGCGGCATTGTGACGGCATGGTGAGCCCGTTCCACGATGCCGCCTTGCGAACCGCCGCAGGCGATGCACCGAAGGACCGGCCGGCCGTCGACTATGCGCGGCTCTACCTTTCACCGGAACTTCGCCTCGCGCCGGTTCCCCTCGTTGAGGACTATGTCGGCGAGCGCCTCGGCATCGTGAGCGAAGCCAGGTGTCCCGTCACTGCCGTGGAAGGCCAGCCGTTTGCGGCGCTGCTCGCGCCGCTGGTCGCCGGCAAGTCGCTGCTGAAGGCTGCCGGAAGCTGGCCGCGCCTGTCGCTGCAAAGCCGCGCGGCGCTGATGCACCTCCTGATGGAGGAACGGATCGTGGTGCCTGCCGGCGGCGCGCTGGGGCGCGTCCGGCGGACTGCGGCCGTGACCGGAGGCCTCGTCTCCAATCCGGCTGCGGATCGTGGCGAGGCGTGAACCCGTGCAACTGGCCAGTTGACGGGATCGCGAGAGATCACGATATCTCCCGGACGCTAGATCGCCGTCCGGGATCAGGAAATGAACAATCCGCAAAACACCGAAGCCGTCCATTCCGGCAGCGACGCCGTCATCGACTGGCTGACCAACGGCACGCGCGACCAGCGCTTCATCGACAACATCTTCGCCGAGATGTGCATCCGGATCCGGCAGACCGGCATTCCGCTCAAGCGCTCGACGCTTCATGTCCTGATCCAGCACCCGCAATGGCTTGGCGTCCGCTTCATGTGGTCCGAGGGCAAGCGCGAGGCGGAGATCGGGCGGGTCGATTTCGACGTGCGCGAGCGGTCCGAGTTCATCGGCAGCCCGGCCAACGAGATGCTCGACGGCGCAACCGAGGTGCGGGAGAATCTCGAGCGCGACCCGGCGCTCGGCCGCAAGCACGCCCTCTATGACGAGATGCGCGCGGCAGGCCTGACCGACTATGTCGCCTGGCCGCTCTACCACACGCTCGGCAAGAACCATCTCGTCACCTTCGCGACCGACCGTCCCGGCGGTTTCGACGCGGCGCATATCGCGGCGCTGAAGAAGCTGCTGCCGGTGCTGGCGCTGGTCAGCGAAATCCGCATCAAGAACCGTCTGGCGCGAACCCTGCTCGAGACCTATGTCGGCTCCCATGCCAGCGAGCTGATCCTGGCCGGCGCCACGCGGCGCGGCGCCGGCACGACGGTGCGCGCCGCGATCATGATCTGCGATTTGCGCGACTTCACCAGGATCTCCGACAACTGGCCGCGCGACGACGTCATCGGCCTGCTCAACGACTATTTCGACGCGATGTCCGAGCCGATCGCGCGGCACGGCGGCGAAATCCTCAAATTCATGGGCGACGGCCTCCTCGCCATTTTTCCGCTGAGTGCGCCGAACGCCTGCGCCAACCTGCTGCGCGCCGCGAGCGAGGCCCGCCAGGCCATGGCGGCGCTGAACCAGCGGAACGGCGCGACCGGCCGCGCGCCGCTGAACTACGGCATCGGCGTCCATGTCGGCGACGTCATGTACGGCAATATCGGTTCGCGCAGCCGGCTCGACTTCACCGTCATCGGTCCCGCCGTCAACATGGCCTCGCGCCTGGAGGCCCTCACCAAGCAATTGGGAAAGCCGGTGCTGCTGTCGCGCGACTTCGCCGAGCTGGTCCGGAGCGAGTTCGAGCTGGAGCACATGGGCAAGCACCCCGTGCGCGGCTTCAGCGAGCCGATCGAGCTGTTCGCATTTCCAGGGTGAGGGCGGTCGAAGGTCTCAGGCAGTGTGCGCGGCGGCGGCGACGATGGTGTCGGCGAGGGCCCGGACCATCTGGCGTACGCTCCAGTCGCTGTGATGCAGACGGTCGTCATCACCGGGGTCGACGATGCGGTCGAACGAGACGCGCTCCACCTCGTGCCACCGGCGCATCAGGTCGTAGCGTTGAAATACGTTGACGGGAAACGTCGCCCGGTCGGCGGCCGCAGCGATGAGATCGACCATCCGGTCGGCGGCCTGCTGCGTGCCGGGCACGAGCAATGCGGGCACGTATTGCAGATCCATCAGGATGACGTCCGAGCCGAGTTGCTCGAGCATGCGCAGGCCCTCGGCGATGGACGAGGCCACCGCATCGAGATCCTGGCCCTTCCAGGCCGCGTTGGTGCCGACCTGCCAGATCACGACGCTCGGCCGCTCGTCGATCACGTCCTGCTGCATCCGCCGCACTTCGATGGGTGCCTCTTCGCCGCCGATGCCGCGGTTGAGGACGTCGAACGGACGGCCGTTGAACCTGTTGCGAAGCGCAGTCTCGAGGCGCTGGGGATAGGGCACGATGTCGCCTTCGCCCGCCGTGGTGGACGACCCGATCGCGACGACCTTGATGGCGCCGACGCCCGCAAGGCGCCCGGACAGCGCCCGCATCGGGTGTTTGAAGGCGGCGGCCTTGGCGGGAATGGCGGGCGAGGACGCTTCGGACATGCGGCGAAACCCCTGAAAAATCGGGTGACGACAATATGAACGAGGGAAATATTGGCTTCACTTTCGAGGCTAGCAGAAGCCGCGCAAAACCAGAAGATGAATCTGGTGACCGGCGGTTGTGTCGCGCGCGGAGCGCTCTCCGTCAGCGCAAGCCGAAGTCGAGCACCGGCCCGAGCGGTACCACGCCGGTCGGGTTGATGGTGCTGTGGCTCTCGTAATAGTGGTGCTTGATATGGTCGAGATTGACCGTCTCCGCGACGCCGGGCGCGTTGTAGACGTCGCGGGTGAAGCGCCACAGCGCCGGATAATCGATGATGCGCCTCAAGTTGCACTTGAAATGGCCGTGGTACACGGCATCGAACCGCACCAGCGTGGTGAACAGCCTGATGTCGGCCTCGGTGAGGGCATCGCCCGTCAGGAAGCGTGATCGCGACAGCACCCCTTCCAGCCAGTCGAGCGCTTTGAACAGCGTCACCACGGCTTCCTCATAGGCCGCCTGCGTCGTGGCAAAGCCGGCGCGGTAGACGCCGTTGTTGACGTCGGCATAGACGCGCGCGTTGATCGCATCGATCTCTGCGCTTAAGTGCGCTGGATAATAGTCGCCCGGCGTGGCGCCGACGCCGTCGAAGGCGCTGTTGAACATGCGGATGATCTCGGCGGATTCGTTGGAGACGATGGTGCGGCGCGCCTTGTCCCAGAGCACCGGCACCGTCACGCGGCCGGTGTAGTGCGCGTCCGCCGCGACGTAGACCTGGGCCAGCGTCTCCGCGCCGTTGACGGGATCACCGGTCACGCAGGGACCCGCGTCGAAGGTCCAGCCGCGCTCGCGCATGCGCCAGTGCACCACCGACAGCGAGACGTCGTTCTCCAGTCCCTTCAGCCGGCGCATGATCAGCGTCCGGTGCGCCCATGGGCAGGCCAGGCTGACATAGAGGTGATAGCGTCCCCGCTCGGCCGCAAAGCCCCCGACGCCGCTCGGGCCGGGCGCGCCATCCGCCGTCACCCAGTTGCGAAAGGCGCTCGCCTTGCGCTCGAAGCGTCCGCCGCTCGCCGTCGTATCGTACCAGACGTCACGCCACTCGCCGTCGACCAGCATACCCATGTCACGCCTCGCGCTTCGCTCGCCCGCGGGCGATTCTAGGACGAGGGACAACTGCTGTTCAAGGACGCGGGCTCAGCGATATCCGCGCCCGCGACGCTGAGCAGCAAAGGCGTACTGCGGATTGATGCCGCAATAGGCATTGGTGCCCGACGCGGTCGCCATGCATTGCTGATAGGTGGCGAATTGGCAGTTGCCGGGATACCCCCAGATCCGCCCTTGCAGGCAGTAGCGATCCTGCGCGACGGCGGAGGTTGAAGCGCCGAGGCTAGCGATGGCGCCAAGGAGAACGGCGGCTGCGAGGAGGCGATGTTTCATGGAGTGGGCCTCGTCTGAATGGACCGGTTCATGTTACTCTCCAGCCGGTCCGTCAGGAAGCGGGCACCGTCGCCACGACTTCGGTTGACGTCTGCTCGGTTGCCGAAGCGATCACGGCAGCAGGAGGCACGTCGGCCTGCGCCGGCAGCGCGGTCGCCCTTTGCAGCGCGGCCTCCTTGCTGATCGCGGCCAGCGAATTGCCGATCCGGCCGACGATTTCGGTCAGCTCCGCGTCGGAGAGTTTCAGGCGCTTTCTGACGAGGCGCACCTGGGTAGGGTCGGTCAGATCGAGCTTGTTGCGGATCGGATGGGGTTTTGCGCGGCGCATGGCGGCAACTCCTGTTGATTGGTCCAACCGTCGCTCGATGATTCCGTTCCCGCCGCGGGGAACGATCACCATAAGCTTCGGTTGCAAGGCAGCAGGCTTCGAGGAGCTGCAACATGCATAAGCCCGGTATCGGTCAGATCATCATCGTCGTCGTTCTGTTCGCCATGCTGGCCCTGGTCGGAGTGGGCATCGTCTGGGGGTGGCAGGCGACCAACGGCGTGGATGACGCCGCCATGGACGTGAACGGATGGATAGCGCTCGGCCTGGGTGCGTTCTTCTCGCTGGCCGTGGGGTGCGGCTTGATGGCCCTGATGTTCTTCAGCAGCCGGCGCGGATATGACGACGCCGCCGACCCGTTCAGGCGGCGAGGGCCGAATGGCCCGGGCGATTGACGGCCTCCGGGATTCGCGAAGCAAAGAAAAACCCCGCCGGGGGGAAGCGGGGTTTCTCAAGCCGGCGACGGAAGCGGGGGGCGCGTCGTGCCGGCACCACTGATGTCCATGTCCGCTTCGATAATCCCCGGGACAAGCATTCGTTCCTCCGCAATCGTCGGCTTTGGTGCGGAAACTTGACGCAGCCGACCAGGGCGGAATTCTTTCAGCGAAAGGCCTTGCAATAGTCGCCGCTTGCGAACGTGCCGCTCGGGCAGGGTGCCTTAAGCGCCGTCCGCCTGGTTCTCAATCTGCTTCGGATCACGCGGCGGCATCGGAAGCGGTAGCTCCATCTGCCTGTCGATCTCGTGCTCGGAGGGCCTGTACAGCCCGCGCTCGACGATCCAGCGCGCCTTTTCCATCAGCTCGGGGTCATACCTGAACGGTCTCTGCATCGTTTCAACTCCTGCGAAATTCCCCAGGGAACCTCGCTGGATGTGGTGATCAACGCTGCTGATATGTTGCGATAAGGTGCCAATTCGCTGGGAATATGTGCCAGCGCAGCGAGGAGCCGCCGGGACCGTCGCGCCGCGGCGCCTTTGCAACGCGGTCCGGTTCGATCGTCACTCGGCAGGGAGCAGCAACGACGGCTCTTGCCGTGCTCGCCGCGCGGACGCCAGGCGCTCCAGCTCGCGACGAACGCTGTCCACGACGCTGGCCCAATCGCCTCTCGCCGGCTGCCTGAACAGCCGCATCGACCGGTACCACGGGCTGTCGTCGCGGTTGAGCAGCCAGCGCCAGTCCGGGCTGAACGGCAGCAGCGTCCAGACCGGCGCGCCGAGCGAACCGGCGAGGTGAACGACGCTGGTGTCGACCGAGATCACAAGGTCAAGGCAGGCGATCAGCGCCGCGGTGTCGGTGAAATCCGTGACCTGTTCCGTCAGGTCGAGGATATCCTTGCGTTCGTCGAGGAAGGCCCGGTCATGGCCACGGGCGCCCTTCTGCAGGCTGACGAACTGGACGTCGCAATCCAGGAGCGGTGCGAGCGTGCGCAGCGCCATCGACCGGTTGTGGTCGTTCTTGTGATCCGGATTGCCCGACCAGACGAGACCGACGCGGAAGCGATCGCGCGGGCCAAGGTGAGCTTCAAGCCTTTCTTCCCAGGCCTGCACCCGCGCAGGCGCGGGCGCGGGAAGAAAGCCTTCCGCGAACGGGATCGTATCGAGCCGCGTGTTGAACGCCAGCGGCAGCGTTCCAAGCGGACAGTGCAGATCGTGCGGCAGCGAAGAGGATCGGCCGACGCACGCCGTGACGCCGGTGATGCCACCCAGAAGCTGCTGGATCGGCGGCTCGACCGCCAGGATGATTTGCGCCCCGAGTGCGGCCACCATCGGCACGTAGCGGGCGAACTGGATGGCGTCGCCCAGTCCCTCGTCGGAGTGAATCAGGATGGTCTTGCCCTGGATCGGTTGGTCGCCAAGCCAGAGGGCTTGCGAGCGATCGACCGTGCCGGCACCGGGCATTCTCCAGCGCGCTTCGCGCCCGCGCCAGCCCCGCTCGAAATCTCCGGTCAGGAGCTGAAGCAGTGCGAGATTGAAGATCGTCGGCGCGCGGTTGGGGTCGATCGCGAGCGACCTGTGGAAGGTCGCGGCGGCCTGATCCAGCAATTGCAGGTCCAGCAGCATCCAGGCCTTGTTGGACAGCGCTGCGGCAAAGTCGGGGCGAATTTCGAGCGCGCGATCGATGCTCGCGAAGGCCTGCTCGGCACGGCCAAGCCGCCAATGCAGCAGGCCGAGATTGTTGTGCGTCTCCGCCACGCGGCCGTCCAGCGCGATCGACCTCTCGAAGTCGGCCCGCGCGTCGTCGAACCGGCCCGCCTCCTGCAGGCAGATGCCGCGCAGCCGATACAGGCCTGCGGAATCCGGTTTCAGCTTCGTGGCGACGTCCAGGAATTGCAGGGCGTCCGCATGCCGGCCGAGCTCGACCAGCAGCCTGCCGCCATTGTTCGCGGCCTCGAAATAGTACGGGTTGAGCTCCAGCGCCCGCCGGAACTGCAGCAGCGCCTCGTCCGTGCGCTTGAGTTGCCAGAGCTGATCGCCGAGGTAGTTCGCGACGAGCGCATCCTGTGACCTCTGGGACAGCGCCTTGCCCTGCTGTTGCCGTGCTCCCGGCCGCCACGCGGCAACCAGGCCCTCGAGCTCTTGGCGAACGGTCTCCACGACGCTGGCCCAGTCGCCTCGCTTCGGCTGCCGGAACAGCTTCATGGACGAATACCACGGGCTGTCGTCGCGGTTGAGCAGCCAGCGCCAGTCCGGGTTGAACGGCAGCATCGTCCAGACGGGGGCGCCGAGCGCGCCGGTGAGGTGAACGACACTCGTGTCGACCGAGATCACCAGATCGAGACAGGACACCAGCGCCGCCGTTTCGGTGAAATCGGTCAGCTGCTCCGTCAGGTCGAGGATGTCATGGCGTTCGCCGAGGAAAGCGCGGTCCTGCTCGCGAATGCCTTTTTGCAGGCTGACGAACTGGACGTCGCAATCCAGCAGAGGCGCCAGCGTGCGCAGCGTCATCGATCGATTGTGGTCGTTCCTGTGGCCGGGATCTCCCGACCAGACGAGACCGACGCGGAAGCGATCGTGCGGACCGAGCCGGTCCTCCCACGCCTGCACGCGCTCCGGCGCCGGCGCCGGAAGATACGCGTCCGCGAGCGGGATCGTGTCGAGCCGGGTCCCGAACGCCAGCGGCAGGCTGCCGAGCGGACAGTGGAGGTCGAACGCCAGCGATGCCGACGAGGTTTTGTCGACACACGCTGCGGCCCCTGCGATGCCACCGAGAAGCCTCTGGACCGCAGGCCTGACCTCCAAGATGACGCACGCCCCGAGCGCGGCCACCAGCGGCGCATAGCGCGCAAACTGGATGGAGTCGCCGAGGGCCTCGTCGGCGTGAAGCAGGATGGTCTTGCCTTCGATCGGCTGGTCGCGAAGCCACAGGGCCTGCGAAAAGTTGCGATTGGCGAGGCCAAGCGACGACGCCTTCCAGCGGGCCTCGCGGCCCGCCAGGCCCCGCTCGAAATCCCCGGTCAGCATCTGCAGCAACGCAAGATTCCAGATCGTGTCCGCGTTGCCCGGGGCGAGCGCCAGCGACGCCTGAAAGGCCGCGAAAGCCTCGTCCAGCAATTGCTGGCTCCACAAGGCCCGTGCCTTTTCATTGAGCGCCGCGGGAAAATTCGGACGAAGCTTCAGCGCGCGATCGAAGCTCGCGAAGGCCTGCTCCATCCGGCCGAACCGCGCATGCAGCGTGCCGAGGTTCTTGTGCGTCTCCGCCTCAATCGGGTTCAGCGCAATGGAGCGTTCGAAATCGGCCTGCGCCTCCTCGAACCGGCCCAGCCGCTGCAGGCACAGGCCGCGCGTCTGATACAGGGGGGCAACATCTGGACTGTGCTTCACGAACAGGTTGAAGCATTCCAGGGCCTCGGCATAGCGGCCGAGATTGAACAGCGACTGGCCCTGCTTTGCGGCCTCCAGGGCCTGCGGTGCGATCTTCGGAGGTTGTTGGGGGGCGGCCCGGCGCTGCTGACGATTCATTCGCTGACTGGAAATGTTGAAAGGGTCAGATGGCTCGCCGATTCCCGGTCACGCGACGAGGAGGCTCGTAACTCGCCTTCTCGGTCCGTCAGTTCGCGTTCAGCTTTGCTTTTGCGGGGTCCACCGAGCGCGACTATGGTGTCCTATCGAACTCGTTTATGGTGCGAAGCTGGTGCGAGGCTGGCGCGGCGTGAGGCTTCCATGCGGAACGAAACACCAGTGATGGCTGATGGTCCGGCAGAGCAGGCTGTCGATGCACTGGAGGTGCTGACACGGTTTGGCGCATCCGCACTGCGCGCGGGCAACACGGCCGCCCGCACGCGGGAGCTGATCGAGGAGATGGCGCTCAAGCTCGGCTTCCGGGAGCTGGCGGCCAGTCTTTCGCTCGACAGCATCACGATCAATGCGCGCCATTCCGGTCAATGGACCGCCATGATGCGAATGCTCGGGCCGCCCGGCATCAACGCCCGGCGCATCGCCGAGCTCGAGCAGCTTGCGAAGACGATAGAGCCGGGCACGGCCCCGCGCGACATTGCGGCGAGGCTGGAGGGCATCGACAAGGCGCCGCCCCTGTATTCCCGGGCGCAGATTGCGCTCGCCATCGCGCTCGCCAGCGGCAGTTTTGCGTTCCTGAACGGGGTCGGCGTTCCCGAGATCCTCGCGGCAGCGGCAGGCGGCGGAATCGGCCAGGTGCTGCGGTGGTCGCTGGCCCATCGTCAGCTCAATCAATATGGCGTTGCGGCGCTGACGGCGGTTACGGCATCCGGATCGTATGTCCTGCTGGCTCTTCTGGCCGAGGCCTGCGGAGTTGGCATCGTCGGGCATTCGACCGGCCTCATCGCCTCGGTGCTGTTCCTGATCCCTGGCTTTCCGTTGATTGCCGCCCTGTTCGACTTGCTGCAATACCAGACCGTCGCCGCGCTCAGCCGTTTAGCCTACGGTCTGATGATCCTGCTTGCCGTTGCCTTCGGCCTGAGCTTCGTGATCGGCGTGGCCGGTGTCGAGATGTCAAGGCCGCCCGCCGGCGAGCTTCCCTATGTGGTCAAGTTGACGTTGCGCGCCATCGCAAGCTTCATCGCGGCCTGCGGCTTCGCGGTGTCGTTCAACAGCCCGGGACGAGCTGTGCTCGCGTCCGGCATTCTCGCCCTGGCGGCCAACGACATGCGCCTCGTTCTGATCGATGCGGGACTGAATCTTGCGCCGGCCGCCTTCCTCGCCGCCCTCCTGATCGGGGTCCTGGCATTGGTCCTGAGCCGTCACGTCAATATGCCGCCAATGGCAACGATCGTCGCGCCGATCGTCATCATGATCCCAGGCGTCTATGCCTTCCAGATGTTCGCCCATTTCAACCAAGGGCGGGTGATCGAGGCCCTGCAGGCCAGCGCCCTGCTGTGCTTCGTCGTCGGCGCCCTCGCCATTGGCCTCGCGACAGCGCGGCTTCTGGTCCGGCGCTGATCAGACGGCCTTGCAGAACAGCACGGTTTCCTCGGGGTAGATCGAGAAATGATCCAGCCACATCCTGTAGCCGAGGTTCAGGTTGTGGATGAAGAGAGGAATTTCGACCCAGTCATTGGGCTTGTGATAGACGCAGATCGCCAATGACGGCCTGAAGCGGCCCAGCGTGTTCAGGGCGCCCTTGAGCGCGGCAAGCTCGGCGCCCTCGATGTCCATCTTGATGAAATCGACGCGCGGCAGATTCTTCTCACGAACCATGTCGTCGATCGAGATGGTTTTGACCTCGGCCGCGCCGGGGGCGAAGGGGCGTTCGGAAACCTGGCTGCCCGGACCATTGTTCAGCACGTAGAGCGTCTTGTCGGACGTCTCCCAGACCGGCCGTTCGACGATCTCGATATTCGACGAATATTTGGGGTTCAGCCCGAGGTTCTCGCGCAGGATCTCGAGATTGTCCGGAATGAACTCGAACCCGATGACCTTGCCCGCAGGTCCCACCTTCGTCGAGAAATACAGCGCCGTATCGCCATAGCAGCTGCCGGCATCGATGACGATGTCGCCGGTCTTCGCCGCGATCGCCGGATTGACGCCGGAGTACTCGTACTGCTTCTTCAGGAAGGTGAAGTCGATGCCGATGGCCGCGAAGAACAGGTTGAGGTCGTAGCCGATCTCCTTCAGGTCGAAGTGAGGCAGCTCGAAATTCATGTTCCGGATTTTCTTCGCAGGCATGCGGTTCGTCTGCAGGCTCCGCGCGAGACTCCGTTCCTGCCAGTATTTTGCCGAGTTCCGGAAGATCTTGACGCGCTCGTGCCCGATCACGCGCTGCACGAACAGCTCGAGCAGGACGTCCCTGGAATAGTCGTCTTGCAGCAACTGATAGGTATCCAGCAGGACCAGCGGAAGCACCTTCGAGTTCTTCAACCGCGCGATGGCTTCGATCTTGCTTTGGTACTTTTGCAGCTCGGGGCCGAGCGCGCGCTTGGGCTCGGGGCCGTAGCGGTCCGCCTCGTGGTTCTGCTCGAGGTCCCTCGTCGCGATCTCGAACACCTTGGCCTGCAGGTGAGACAGGAATGCAATTGCAACTTCAGCAGACATGAATGGCTGAGCCTCTGTTCATCCGGCGATCCGGCGGCGCGCCGTTCCGTCGCGTTCAGCTGTGCTTGCGAGCCCGCCGAGCGCGGCCGCAGCGTCCCATTGAGGCATTTATGGCGTGAAACTGGTGCGAGGCTGGTGGGGACCTGAGCCTTGCGTCATTCATCGATGAGGCGCGTGTCGGGGCCGATCAAATGCGGGTCGCGCCGTCCGTTGATCTGTGACAGCCTCGCCGGTGTGCGCGGTCGGACCGTTCAACCGCAGCCGCGCGCCGCCGATCGGTACTCAATAGGCTGGACGGATGGCGGGCGAATGATCCTGAGACGAGAGCGCGACCAACTGATCAGCCGCCATGCGCAGGAGCAATCCGGGAGCCACCGTGAGATCCAGCGTCAGCCCGTTAGCGACGTTCCACGGGTTGAGGAGGTTCACGAAGGCCCAGAAGCCATCCATATGCAGAACGACGAGGTGGCTGGAGACGATGAGCAAGCCCGCCACCGACAACCAAATTATTCCCACCAGCCGCAACGCCTTTGTCAGGATCGACATGGATCGCCCCAATCTCCTCGATTGGTCGAGTCTTAGGGACGAGGAATGAGAAACCGCGGAAGGAAATCGTTGGCATTTTAAGCATTGCGCGTTGCGGCCCGCACCGATTGCGCCCGGCGCATTGCAAACGCAGAGCGTTCATCGATCCGGTGCCGGATCGCCGAGGGATTGCGAGACAACCGGCAGCCGCCGACCTCGCGTCATTCTTGTGGCCTCACGAGGCTGCAACTGAATTTCGAGCCGACGACCGATCGCGGGCAATAATCGTCTCAACGTAAGATAGTAAACTATAGGATTTATCCGTACTTGTGCGGAGTGGATGTCCGCATGGAGTTGGTCTACGGATTGCGAATAGTTAATGGAATCTTAAGCCAACCGCTGAAGTCCGTGCAGATCAACTGTCGACGACAACAGGCGAGTAGGGGCGGCGTCCGTTAATCCTGCCTCCGGTGCAATAGATACCAGGCCTGTCGAACGGTTGTAGCGCGGCTTCCGACGAAGCGAGCTCGCGGAAAATACTATGAACGAAGTATTGATCTCGCTCTTTGTGCTGACGAGCCTGATGATAAACCTGTCGTCGCTGGACGACATTTTCATTGATCTGCTCTCCTTCGGCATCGCGCATCTTCCGCTTCGTCGCGCCACCGCCGAAAGAGGCCCGCTCCCGAACATCGCCGTCTTCGTCGCCAATTGGTGCGAGGAGGACGTCATCGGTAAAATGGTGGAGGGCAATCTTGCGCGGATCGACAATCCGCGGGTCTCGCTCTACCTCGGCGTCTATCCAAACGACACCGGCACGCGGCGCGTTGCCGAGGCGCTTGCCGCGGCGCATCCCGATCGCGTGCGGGTCATCGTCAACAGCTTGCCCGGCCCGACCTCGAAAGGGCAGATGCTCAACGAGATGTTCGCCCAGAGCTTCGCCGGGGAGCAGGCTCCGGACCTCGTGGTTCTGCACGACAGCGAGGACGTCATCGATGCGCGCAGCTTCGACATCTATGCCAAATATGCGGGCGAGTTCGATTTCATCCAGGTCCCCGTCTTCTCGCTGAGCCGCCGCCGCGGAGCCTACGTGGCTTCGACCTACATGGAGGAGTTCGCCGAGCGCCACACGCGCGAGCTGATCGTGCGCAACGCGCTCGGGGCGGCGATTCCTTCCGCCGGGGTCGGCACCTGCCTGACCCGGGCGCTCGTGAGACACTTTCTCGAAACGCGCGGGCAGGTCCTGATGTCCGGCACGGTGACCGAGGACTACATCCTCGGCATCGAAGCCAAGCGCGCGGGCTTCAGGTCGATTTTCGCGGCGACGTCGGCCGAGGCCGACCAGGGCGCCGACTATGTCGCAACCCGCGAGTTCTTCCCGCAACATCTGGAAGCCTCGATCAAGCAGAAGACCCGCTGGGTCTATGGCATCGCGTTCGAGGCGATGCACAAGCTCGGCTGGCGCGGGCAGCCCTGGGACGTCTATTTCTTCCTGCGCGATCGCAAGGGAATGATCACGAACTTCCTGGCTCCCGGATCCATCGTCCTGATGATCCTGGCGCTCACCGGCTTCATCGATGCCGAGACCCTGCCGCGCGGGGTGTACCAGCTCTTCCAGTGGTCGATCTCGTTCAATCTTCTCGCGGTGGCGTGCCGCTATGTCGCGCGCCTCACCTCCAGCTACCGGGTCTACGGCAGGGTCGAGTGGCTGGGCGTCGCGATACGATGGCCCGTCGCGTTGTACATCAACATGGTCGCCACCTTCCGCGCGTGGAAAATCTATCTGGGTGAATCGCGGTTCGCGACCTCGCCCATCGTCTGGTCGAAGACGACCCACGACGTCCCCGACGATTTCCTGGCTGCCACACGCTGATTTCATGCTTGGATTTGAGGAGAATAGATAATGCGCATCCTTCTCGCCTTTGGCACGCGTCCGGAGATCATCAAACTCGGTCCGGTCTATCGCGCCTTGCGTCAGGCCGGCGCGCATGTCGATGTCTTCTGGTCGGGACAACACACCGATCTGGCGGACGGGCTGGTGGATCTTTTCGGGATCGAACTGACCCATCGCGGCAGCGGGGTCGTGCAGGAGTCCAGTCTCGCCGGCAAGTTCGCGCTGATCACGCAGCAGATGCAAGCCGTGCTCGGCTCCCGGCGGTATGATTGGGTCGTGGTGCAGGGCGATACGTTGACCGCCGCAGCCGGCGCCCTGACGGCCTTTCTGAACGGTGTTCCCCTCGCGCATGTCGAGGCCGGACTGCGCACTGGAACGATCGATTCCCCGTGGCCGGAGGAGTTCAACCGGCGGCTCGTCACGATCGCATCGACATTGCACTTCGCGCCGACCGCGCTCGCGCGCGATAATTTGCTGCGTGAAGGGGTGCCGCGGGATTGCGTCGCCGTGGTCGGCAATACCGCGGTGGACGCGCTGCTCCATGCGCGCTCCAGGATTGCCGCCGGCTACCAGCCGATCGACCCCGAGATCGCGGAGCTGCCGCGCGACAGGAAGCTTGTGCTGGCGACGTTGCACCGGCGCGAGAACATCGGGAAGCCGCTGGACGACATTCTCCGGGCCTTGCGCGAGCTGGCAGATGATGGCGACAAGCTGATCCTTCTCCCGGTCCATCCCAACCCGGATATTCGTGCGCAGGTGGTGCGGGCGCTCGGCGGACAGCCGAACGTCCGCCTGCTGCAGCCGCTGCAGTACACCGACTTCGTCTTTCTGCTCAGCCAGTCATGGACCGTCGTGACCGACTCGGGCGGAGTCCAGGAAGAAGCGCCGACCTTCGGTCTCCCCATCCTCATTACGCGCGAGAGCACGGAGCGGCCCGAGGTGGTCGAGGCCGGGTTTGGAACGCTGGTGGGATCCGACCGCCATGCAATCGTCGCCGGGGTGAGACGTCTCACCAGCTCCGATGCACCGCAGCTTCTGCCTGCCCGCAATCCGTTCGGGGACGGCGAAGCATCGCGCCGCATAGCGGAGCGGATTTTCAACGCCAGTCAGATGCAGCAAGCGGCCGAGTAGGAAGATGACAGTCATGGAAGCGCCGAGCGTGGCGCTCAACGTCAGCCAGTTGCGCTGGGGCCGGTTGAGGAACCTCATCCTCATCGCGGTCGGTCTCGCCGTCAGCCTCACGATGCTGGTTTACCTGATCTCCGGCGGGGTCGTGCTGCTGAAGGCCTCCGGCATGGTCACGCGCGAGCGCATCGCCATCGGGGCGCCCTATCTGGAAACACGGGTGCGCGAGGTTTTCGTTCGCCCGGGGGACAGGGTGGAGGCCGGGCAGAAGATCGCGCTCGTCGAATCGACGTCCATCTCCCGCACGCTCGCGGAACTCGCGGTGGAGAAGGCCAGGCTCGGCACCCGGATCGCGGCGATCGAGGCGAGGCAGGCCGCGCTCGGCATATTGCTGCCGGCAGCCGAAGCCAATGCCAGGCAGACGCAGGACTATCTCGACAAGGTGTCCGGCGCGAGCCGGAGCGGTCTTGTGGTCGACAGGTTCCTGACGGACACGAGCAGCGCGGCATTCGCGGCCGCTGAGAAGCACCAGTCCCTGAATGCGGAGCGGGCCTCGCTTGCAGGAGAGTTGGCCGCCAATCAGAATGCGCTCAGGGAAGTCTCCGACACCTATCAATCGTTGCAGAACGCCTACGCCGGCGGCGCCCTGTATGCGCCGGTCAGCGGACATGTCGGCAGCAAGGTCATGAGCGTTGGCGCCGTGCTCGGCTCGGGCGGCGGCGACATCGCGACCATCTACACGGGCCCGAGCTTCATCCTTGCCTATTTGCCGGACAGCTATCTGCTCGATCTCAAGGCCGGGCAGCGCGTCCACGTGCGGTCCTACGCGCAGTCCATCGTGGGAGTGGTCGAGGACCTCTTGCCCCTGACCGACGCCGTGCCGCCGGAGTTCCAGATTCCGGGCGATGTCCGCCAGCGAGGACAGGTCTTCAAGATATCGATCCCCGAAGGCGTCTCCCTTCCTGTCGACCAGAAGGTGAAGGTCTCCACCTGCTACTTCCACATGTGCGATTCCGGTGCCGGAATGACCCAGGACATCGTCCGCCGCATCATGAACTACGTCGAACGTATCGAAGGATATGCGCGCTAACAAAACGCGGCGTGGAGCCGCGATCCTCCTGTCCGTCCGGATATAGAGCCCGGCCCGGCCAGCTCGAACGGCGAATATCCCGCGCCCCTGCTTGCCATCTCTCCAGCCCCGACCGATGATGACCTGATCTTTCAGGAGGCGGTACGGGAGCTTCGATGGACAAGACGGTCGGGATTATCGGGCTCGGGATCATGGGAGGGGCGATCTCGCGCAATCTCCGGGAGCGGGGATGGCGCGTCATCGGCATCGACATCGATGCCGGCCGCCGGGCGGCGCTCGCCGCCGACGGCGTCGAGATTGCCGCGGATGTCGCGAGCCTTGTCGGTGCCGCGCCCGTCGTTCTGCTGAGCCTGCCAAGCCCCGCGGCCCTCCGGCAAGTCGCGGCCGAGATCGCGGCGGCGGGCGTGTCCCGGCGCATCGTTGCCGAGCTCTCTACATTCGCGATTCCGGACAAGCTGTTCTTCCAGTCGGCAATGTCGGCCGCCGGGCATGACGCGCTCGACTGTCCGCTGAGCGGCACCGGCGCGCAGGCGGTGAACCGCGACCTCGTCGTCTATGCCAGCGGCAGCAGGGAAGCGGCCGACGCATGCGCGCCGCTGTTCGCCGATTTCGCCAAGAAGACCGCGTATCTCGGCGCCTTCGGCAATGGCAGCCGGATGAAGTTCGTGGCCAATCTCCTTGTTGCGATCCACAACGTCGCGACCGCCGAAGCCATGGTGCTGGCGATGAAGTCGGGGCTCGACCCGTCCGACGTGGTCGAGGTCATCGCGCCGGGCGCCGGCGGCTCGCGCATGTTCGAGATGCGCGCCCCGATGATGGTGCGCGATGACTACATGCCGGCGACCATGCGGGTCTCGACCTGGAGCAAGGACATGGCCATCATTGCCGAGTTTGCCAGGAGCCTGGATGTCGAGACGCCCTGCTTCGACGCGACGCGTCCGATCTATGACGAAGCCCTGAGCCGCGGCCTCGGCGACATGGACACGGCGGCGGTCTGCCGGATCGTCGCCGAGCATTCTCGTCTGGACCGCGCCTGAGGCGACCACGAACTCCTGAGGAGGCCTTGATGTTCGACGGCAGGAAGAACCGTTACGGAAGGACCGCCGCCCGGAAGCACCGGGCTCTCGGCCGCGCGCGAAAACCCTCGACGACGACGATCGACATCCATTGCCACATCGTCGTGCCCGCCGGAGCGCAGGTCGCCGGTCCGCATGTCGACCGGACCAAACTGCCGCTGGTCCATTTCGCCAGCGCCGCGAGCCGGGAGATCAACGCCGCGCAGGAGAAGGACCGGGCCAGGGTGATGGTCGACATCGACGCGCGCCTGTTCGACATGGAGGCCATGGGCATCGACATCCAGCTCGTCGCACCCGCGCCGGGGCAATGCTATTACAGCATTGACGCGGAGATCGGGGCGCGCGCCCACAGCGCCGTCAACGAGGGCGTCGCGGAGTTCGTCGCGCGCCGGCCGGATCGTTTCATGGGGCTTGGCGTCACGACGATGCAGGCGCCCGATCTCGCCGTCAGCGAGCTCGAGACGGCCGTCACGAAGCTCGGGCTGAAGGGCGTCCAGATCCTGACCAACGTCAACGGGGAGGAGCTGTCGGACCCGAAATTTCGTCCGTTCTTCGCCAGGGCGGAGCAGCTCGGCGCGTTCATCATGCTGCATCCCAACGGCTTCACCGACGGACGCCGCTTCTCCGACTATTATTTCAACAACGTGATCGGCAATCCCCTGGAGACGACGCTCGCGCTGCACCAGCTGATCTTCGGGGGAACGCTGGCGCGCTTCCCCGAGCTGAAGATTTTGGCCGTGCATGGCGGCGGCTATCTGCCCGGCTATTCCGGCCGCATCGATCATGCCTGGGGCGCGCGCGCCGACAGTCACGCCGATCTTCCCTTGCCGCCGTCGAGCTATCTGCGCCAGGTCTATTTCGACACCGTCGTCTTCACCGAGCACCAGCTCGCCTATTTGATCGACGTTTTCGGAGCCGATCACATCCTGATGGGAACGGATTATCCCTTCGACATGGCCGAGTACGATCCGATCGGGCACGTCGCCGCGCTCGATCTGGACGAGCGAACATTTGCCGCGGTGTGCGGGGGCAATGCGGCGCTGGCGCTCGGCTTGCGCCCGTGACGCCGCTCAACGCGACGTCCTGAGCTGGAAGACATTGCCTTCGGGATCATGGCCGTCGCAGACCGCCTCGCCCTCGAACTCCCACTCCCGGCTCGCCGCATCGACGGCGCCGCCCAGCGCGGCCGCCCGGGCGCGGGCGCGGGCAATGTCCTCGACGGCAAACACAGGCTTGATCGGGGTCTCCTCGCGCACCTCCGGCGGCGCTTCGATGCTGATCTGGTCTGCAATGCGCTTCGGGATCCGCACGATGACGAATTGTGACGGTTTCGTTCCGAGAACGGCAAACCCCTTTTCGATCACCTGCAGCTCGATGCCCGCGACCTCCGCGTAGAACTGCGCCAGCCGGCCGAGGTCTTTTGCGTAGAGCACCGCGCCAATCAAACCACGATGCGTCATCCCGTCCGCTCCTGGTCAACCAATTTACCGGACCAAACACGGCCGGGAGCGCGGAGGTTCCGAGGCAAGACGGCCCACCTGCATGGCAAGCATGCCGTGACACCGCCCGCGGGGATTGTCCCCATTCCCCTGCACCGTGTAGACTTGGAACCAATCAAAACAAGATTTTCGATCCCAGGGGAGGCGGTTTGGCGACCATGGCGGATATAAGATACCTGGCACCGCGTACGCTTGATGAAGCGATCGGGGCTTTTGCGGCCGCAGGCAGTGCGGCGCGCATCCTGGCGGGTGGCACCGATCTGCTGGTGCAAGTGCGCTCCGGCATCGTCAAGCCGGGCGTGATCGTCGACATCAAGAAGATCAGCGAGATGACCGAAATCGCGGAGACCGCCGATGGCGGCTTCCGCATCGGTGCGGCTGCCTCGGGCATGGCGCTCGCGGAGCATCCGCGTTTCGGCAAGGTCTGGCCCGGCGTGCTGGAAGCGGTGAACCTGATCGGCTCCAAGCAGGTGCAGGGCCGTGCCTCCGCCGGCGGCAATCTCTGCAACGGTTCGCCTGCGGGCGACAGCGTCCCCGCCATGATCGCGGCCGGCGCCATTGTCACCGTTCAGGGGCCGGACGGCCGCCGCGAGATGAAGGTGGAGGAGGTGCCCGCCGGGCCCGGCCGCACCAATCTGAAGCCCGGCGAAATCCTCGTCAGTTTTGTGCTGCCGCCGCGCGCGCCGGGTTCGGGCGATGCGTATCTGCGCATGATCCCGCGCACCGAGATGGACATCGCCGTCGTCGGTCTCGGCGTCAGCCTCACCCTGGAGAACGGCGTCTGCACCGCCGCGCGCGTCGGCCTTGGCGCCGTGGCGCCGACCGCGCTCCTGGTCGAGGCCGCCGGGGCGGCGTTGATCGGCTCGAAGCTCGACGACGCCGCGCTCGAAAAGGCTGCGGAAGCCTGTCGCAGCGCCTGCCGTCCGATCGACGACAAGCGCGGCACCATCGCCTACCGCGTCAAGACCGCAGGCGTGCTGCTGAAACGCACCGCCGCCATCGCCGCGCAGCGCGCGACAGGAAAGTAGACCTCATGGCCAAGATTCACGTCACCACCACCATCAACGGCGAGCCGATGGAATACCTGTGCGAGCCTGATGACACCATGCTCGACGCGCTGCGCGGGCCGCTGGGCCTGACCGGCTCCAAGGAAGGCTGCGCATCCGGCGACTGCGGCGCCTGCAGCATCACCGTCGACGATCGTCTGGTCTGCTCCTGCCTGATGCTCGCCGCCGAGGCCGAAGGCCATGAGCTCAGGACCATCGAGGGCATGGCCGATGGCGAGCGGCTGCATCCGCTGCAGCAGAAGTTTCTGGAACAGGCCGCGCTCCAGTGCGGCATCTGCACCTCCGGCATGCTGGTCGCCTCCGATGCGCTGCTGCGCAAGAACCCGGATCCCAGCGAGGAGGAAGTCCGCTTCTGGCTCGCCGGCAATCTCTGCCGGTGCACCGGCTATGACAAGATCGTGCGCGCGGTGCTGGACGCTGCCGCGGAGATGCGCGAAGCAACCAGGGAGGCGGCGCAATGAACCTCGTCACCAACAACAAGTGGATCGGCCAGCGCACCATCCGTCCCGACGGCATGGACAAGGTCACCGGCCGCGCCCAGTTCGCCGCCGACACCACGATGCCGGGCATGATCTGGGGCAAGGTGCTGCGGTCACCGCATCCGCATGCCCGCATTCGCGGCATCGACACCTCAAAGGCGGAGAAGCTCGCCGGCGTGAAGGCCGTCGTCACCTCCCGGGACATCGTCGATTTCACGATCGAGAAGGGCGCCGTCATGCTCGGCATCCAGGACATGCGCTGGATGTGCCGCAACGTGATGGCGCGCGACAAGGCGCTGTTCCCCGGGCATCCCGTTGCGGCCGTCGCCGCCACCACCGAGGCGATCGCGGCGGAAGCCTGCAAGCTGATCGAGGTCGATTACGAGGTGCTGCCCTGGTCGATCGAGATCGAGGACGCGATTCTGCCCGATGCGCCGATCCTGCACGAGTTCAACAGATGGGAGGGCAAACCCTCCAACATCATGAGCCGGATCGAGCACAAGAAGGGTGACCTCACTGAGGGCTTTGCGAGCGCCGACATCGTGATCGAGCGCACCTTCACCACGCGCCCGGTGCACCAGGGCTATATCGAGCCGCATGCCTGCCTGATCTCGGTCGCGCCCGACGGCAAGACCACGATCTGGAGCTCGAGCCAGGGCCAGTTCATGGTGCGCGCGATGACCTCGATGCTGACCGGCATCCCGCAGAGCGACATCCGCGCCATCCCCGCCGAGATCGGCGGCGGTTTTGGTGGCAAGACCATCGTCTATCTCGAGCCGCTCGCGACCATGCTGGCGAAGAAATCCGGCCGTCCCGTCAAGATGGTGATGACGCGCGAGGAGGTGATGCGCGCGACCGGGCCGACATCGGGCTCGCGCAGCACCGTGAAGATCGGCGTCAAGAAGGACGGCACCATCACGGCCGCGCACGGCACCTTCTACCTGCAGGCCGGCGCCTTCCCGGGATCGCCCATCCGCGGCGCGGCCGGCTGCAGTTTCACGCCCTACGACATCCCGAACCTGCTCTCCGAAGGCTTTGACGTCTGCTCCAACCGCTCCAAGGTCGCGGCCTACCGCGCGCCGGGCGCGCCGATCGGCGCCTATGCCGTGGAATGCGTGATGGACGAGGTCGCTGGCGCCCTGAAGATGGACCCGCTCGACTTCCGCCTGAAGAACGCCGCGAAGCAGGGCACCAAGGCCGCGCACGGCCCGACCTTCCCGCGCATCGGCTATATCGAGACGGTGGAGGCCGCCAAGAGCTCGCCGCATTACGCGGCGCCGCTCGGCGAGGCTGACAAGACAAGCGGCAAGGTGCGGGGCAGGGGTGTCGCATCCGGCTTCTGGTTCAACGCCGGCGGCGAGTCCTCCGCCCAGGTCAACATCACCGAGGACGGCAACGTCGTCGTCACCACCGGCCATCCCGATATCGGCGGCTCGCGCGCCGGCATCGCCAACATCTGCGCCGAGCTGCTCGGCATCGACTACCGCCGCGTCTCCGTCATCATCGGGGACACCCAGACCATCGGCTTCTCCAACCTCACCGGCGGCAGCCGCGTGCTGTTCGCCTCCTCGATGGTGGTGACGCAGTCGGCGGAAAAGGTGATCCAGACCCTGCGCGAGCGCGCGGCAAAGATCTGGAACATCGATCCCGAGGCGGTGAAGTGGGAGCAGGGCGCGGCGCATCCGGTCAGCCCGAATGCCGGGCAGTTCGAGCCGCTGACGCTGAAGGAGCTCGCCGAGAAGGCGCCCGCGATGGGCGGTCCGATCGGCGCAGGCGTCCAGCTCAATACGCAAGGCGCGGACGGCGGCTTCGGCACTCACATCTGCGACGTCGAGATCGACACCGAGCTCGGCATCGCCCGCGTGATCCGCTACACCGCCGTGCAGGATGTCGGCCGCGCCATTCACCCCGGCTATGTCGAGGGCCAGCTCCAGGGCGGCGTTGCGCAGGGCATCGGCTGGGCGCTCAACGAGGAGTACATCTACACCAGGGAGGGGAAGGTCGATAATCCCGGCTTCCTCGACTATCGCATGCCGGTGTGCTCCGACCTGCCGATGCTCGACTGCATCATGGTCGAGGTGCCGAACCCAAAACATCCGCAAGGCGTCAAGGGCGTCGGCGAGGTGCCGCTGGTGCCGGTCATGGCCGCGGTCGCCAATGCCATCCACAACGCGCTCGGCCTGCGCTTCTACAGCCTGCCGATGTCCCCGCCGAAAGTGAGCGCGGCGCTGGATGCCGGCGTGAGGCAGGCGGCGGAGTAAAGAGATAGCAGCCACGCACGCAGATGCGCTCCCTGTCCCGCTCTTGTCCGCCGAAGCCTTGGCGAAGGCGGATGCGGGGGAGGGTTGGGGTGGGGGTGTCTCCGCAGGGCGATTCCCCAAGAGGAGAGAGCCCTCACCCGCCGCGCTCGGGACGATGCTTCGCATCGCCCGGGGCGCGTCGACCTCTCCCGCCAGCGGGCGAGGTTAAGCGAGCCAGCGGCTGCTCAAGCGATTCAAACTGAAGCCGGCTCAGGACGCCCGCCACTTGCGCTCGGCTTCGTCCCATGCCGCGAGCGGCTGCAGGTCCGGCACCCAGGCGAGACCCGTCTTGCCGTCGGATGAGATCGCCTCCGGCGTGACGATCATGTCGAGGAGCGCCGGCCGGTTGGCCAGCGCGCGCTCGATTGCGGGCCCGAGCTGCGCCGCGGTCTCCACGCGCTCCGCATGCATGCCGAACGCGCGTGCCATCCCGGCGTAGTCGGCGACCTGCAGCCTCGTGCCCACCACCTTGCCATGCGTCACGGTCTGGTCGTGCACCTCGATCTGCCAGGCGCCGTTGTTGGCGACGACGATCAGCAGCGGCGCCTTGTGGCGCACGGCGGTGTCGACCTCGATGGCATTGAAGCCGAAGGCGCCATCGCCGGTCGCCACCACGACCGGCTTGTCCGGGAAGGCGAGGCTGGCCGCGATGCCGTAGGGCACGCCGATGCCGATGCAGCCGAACGGGCCGGGATCGAGCATCAATGGCGCGTTGAGCCCGACGCGTGCGAAAGCGAGGAAGTCGCCCCCATCGGTGATGACGATGGCATCATTGCCGATGGCCTTCTGCAGTTCGGACAGCACCTTGTTCGGATGCAGCTTGCCGTCGGAGCCGTTCGGCGCGGTGGCCATGCCGTGTTGCAGCTTCTTCGCGCGCTCCTCGTGGCCCGCGCGCAGCTTTGCGGCCCATTGCCGGTCCACGGTGGACGCGCGATTGCCGGCGTGCTCGACCATCGCGCGCAAGGTCGCGGCGGGAGAGGCCAGGATCTCCACCGCGCCACGCCGGTTGTCGCGCATTTCGGATGGCGTGTCGCCGATGCGAACGAATTTGGCCGACTGGAACACGCTGGGCGATCCGTAAGCGAGCTGGAAATCGAGGCGGCGGCCGACGGTCAGCACCACATCGGCATCGCCCATGACCGCGCCGCGCATCGCCCCGACCACGGAGGGGTGACTGTCCGGGACCAGTCCACGGCTTTCGCCGGTGTCGAGATAGACCGCACCCAGGCGATCGAGCAGCGCGACCAGTTCGGGGCCCGCTCCGCGGGCGCCGCGTCCGGAAATCACCAGCACGCGCCGCGCCGACCAGAGCTCGTCGACGGCGCGGGCAATCTGCGCGGGATCAGGCAGCGTGACGCTTCGCGGCTTGGCGGCAAGATGCTCCTCGAGCTGCAGCGCCTTCGGCACCAGACCTCGCAGCGTATCGGTCGGGAAATCGATATAGGACGGGCCGGGCTCGCCGCCTTCACCGAAGGCACGCGCGATGGCCTCGTCGAGCTCCTGCAGCACCAGCGACGGCTCGCGCACGGTGCGCGCGTAGCGGGTGATCGACCGGACCAGCTGGGTATGGTCCATGTCCTGCAGGCCGCCGCGGTTCTCCTGCGGCCTCGGGTTGCCGCCGGATATCACCAGCACCGATGCGCGCGACACATGTGCGTTGGCGATGCCGGTGATCGCGTTCGTCATGCCCGGGCCCGCGGTCACCAGCGCAACGCCAAGTTCACCGGTCAGCTCCGCATGCGCCTGCGCCATGTGAACGGCGGCGCGCTCGTCGCGAACGTCGATGATGCCGATGCCTTCCGCGTCGAGCCGCATCCAGATCGGCATGATGTGGCCGCCGCAAAGCGCGAACACGCGCCTGACGCCGCGGCGTTTCAGCAGGCGGGCAATCAGGTCTGCAGCGCTGTCGGGGAGGGCTTTCATCGCAAAACTCCTTCTCTGGCGTGCATGATGGTCCGGCACGATCGAGGCGGCCGGATCAAATGGAAAACCTCTTCTTCAGCTCGCGATGAAGCACCTTGCCGGTGGCATTGCGCGGCATCTCGTCCTCCCGGATGAACTTGTAGGACCGCGGGCGCTTGAATCCGGCCATGCGGTCTTTCGACCAGGCGGCGAGCTCGTCTTCCGTCAGGATCGCGCCATCGTGCAGGACGATGACGGCATGCACGCTCTCGCCCCATTTGTCGTCCGGCAGCCCGATCACGGCGACGTCCTTGACCTTTGGATGCGCGCCGACCAGTGCCTCGACCTCGGATGGGTAGATGTTCTCGCCGCCCGAGATGATCATGTTGCTCTTGCGGTCGGCGAGATGGATGTATCCGTCGGAATCGCGGCGCGCCATGTCGCCGACGGAGCAGTAATCGCCGCGGAAAGCCTGCGCGGTCTTTTCGGGCAGGCGCCAGTAGCAATCGAACGTATGCGCGTTGCACGAGAACAGCTCGCCGGTGTCGCCGTCCCGCACCTCGTTGCCGGCCTCGTCGAGCAGCCTGATCGGCGCGGCGCCGACGCATTCGCGGCCGACCGAGCCCAGCTTGGTGAACTGCTCGTGCGGATGCAGCATGGTCACCCAGCCGGTCTCGGTCGCGCCATAGAGCTCGAACAGGCCGGAGTTGGGAAACATCTCCATCACCTCGCGCTTGGTCTCGGGACGCGCCGGCGCCGACGAGATCATCAGCTTGGTGACGGCGTCGAAATTGTATTTCGCCCGGACCGCCTGCGGCAGGCCGAGCATCATGATGTAGTGGGTCGGCACCAGCGAAGTGAAGCTCGAGCCGCCCTCGGCCAGCGTCCGGGCGGCGTGCTCGGGGTCAAAACTCTTGCGCGAATAGATCGAATTGACGCCGCCGCAATAGCCGAACGCGCCGAAGAAGTTCAGGGAATTGGCATGGCACATCGGCATCACCAAGAGCGCGCCGTCCCTGCGATGCAAGCCGAGCTCGATCTCGGTGACCATCGACAGCAGCACGGCGCTGCGATGGCTCCGCACCACGCCCTTTGGCGCGCTGGTGGTGCCGGAGGTGTACATCAGCGTCCAGGGATCGGACAGGGCGACACGCTGGCCGGTTTCGCGCGCGCTGCCGCTCGCCAGGAAGGCATCATAGTCGCGATATCCCGCAGGACATGGCCGGTTGCCGAAGTGGATGAAGCGGTCGGCCGCGACCGGAATTGCGCCGCGGATCTCCTCGATCACGCCGGCGAGCTCGTCCTGGACGATGATCGCGGCGGCCTCGGAATTGTTGACGATGAATTCGACTTCCTTGCCGACCAGGCGGAAATTGATCGGCACCGCGACCAGCCCCGCCTTCGCGGTGGCCGCAAAAATCTCGCTCCACTCGACGCAGTTGTAGGCGAGGATTGCGACCCGGTCGCCCTTGGCGAGGCCAAGGCCCAGCAACGCATTGGCGAGGCGGCAGGCGCGATCGTTCCACTGGCTGAAATTCATCGCGCGGTCGAGGTCACGCGTCCCCAGACGGTCCGGCGCAAGCCGCGCGTGCACCGAGAGCATTTCACCGAAATTCAGGAGGTCCATCATGGTCCGATCCCCGAAATCGCAAGACACAAGGTAGCGTCGGTGCAAAGCATCCATGAAGGGCGCGCGAACCGCAACGGTCTTTGCGGTTCGCGCCACTTTAGTTCCAGGACGAAAAGGGAACCACCGATGCGGTGGGCGCGACGGCGGATGGATCCGGGCGAGACGGAATTCAGAATTCACGGCGCCCACAATCCCGGGACGAGACAAAGCCCGTCCCTAAAATTTTCACTTCCGATTGGCCGGCTCAGGGACGAACGCGGACGATCGTCTTGCCCTTGCGTCGCTCGGTCGGGTTCAAGGCGGCGACGGCATCGTCGATGGTCGAGACGTTGCCGATGTTCGTCCGCAGCCGTCCGTCCCGCACCCGCTGCACGATCTCGGTCAGCTCGGCACGATCGGCCTCGACGACGAAGTCGACCGCAAGGCCATTCGCGGGCCGTGCCTCGGCCGGCCCGACGATCGACACCAGCGTGCCTCCGGCTCGAACCCGCCCTGCGGACCGCTTCCCGATGTCGCCGCCGATGACATCGAACACCAGATCGACGCCGCCGACGTCTTCCAGCACGTCGTTGCCGAGGTCGACGAACTCCTGCGCGCCGAAGTCGAGCACCGTCTGACGGTCGGCGGCGCGGCCGGTGCCGATGACGTAGGCGCCCAATTATGGTGACAGTGCACCCAATCTGTAAGCGCTCGAGCCTACCGAATCGGCCGAAATTATTGAGTGCACTGTCACGGTAATTCCGCGTTGCGCCCTCTGAGATATGCTGCGAAGATCGGACCAGGTGGGGGCGGATGATTGAGAAACCTCTAAGGTTGATCTTGGTTCATGGGACGTGGGCTCGGAATGCTCCATGGACTCAAGAAACATCGCCCATAGTTATCGCGCTGAAGAGCGAGTTCGAATCCATCAAGTCAGTCGAAAGAATCGATTGGAGCGGAAGCAATTCATTCGCAGCACGGTTCGACGCTCGGGAAAAACTTATCGCACTGCTCAGCTCAATTCCGTCAGACGAGAAGGCTGTTATTTGTGCCCACAGTCATGGTGGTGGGGCTGTTTGCTATGCGCTACAGGAACGACCGGAACTCGCCGATAAAATTAGGGGCCTAGTATTCTTGGCAACGCCGTTCTGTACCTACCGACTGCTCCCGAGTTGGAGACTGCTATTGGACGGCCTCTGGTCGCCGCTGATCTTTGCGTTTTTCGCTCTGTACATCGTGCTCTTTATGTTGGCTTTCGGATTGATTGCGAATGTCCTCGATTTGCGCGACGTATGGGACTATCTAGCGCTTTGGGCTTGGCTCATCCCAATCTTTTGTGGCGCGGCGGTGGTGTGTAACGAGCTGGCGCTGAGAGCTTTGATTTTTTTCAATCGAGTGAAGCTGCGCATAACGCATGGGCTCCTGCGTAGTGCGATCAGAACCGGGCGGTTGGTTTCGTGTGAGCTTCCCAACAATCCAAGTGCAGTTTTCATCCGGCTATCGGGAGACGAGGCGTCAGTAGGGTTGAACTTTGCTCAAGCCGTGACCTGGATCATAATGACAATGAATGTTGTCTTTAATCGACTATTTGGTGCCCTCGCGAAGCCGTTCCGCGTAACGCGAATACGTCGGCCGATACGTGATCGCATTTTGTTTTCGCTTTTTATCGTGTGGTTCACATTCTCATTGGTGACTGCTCGGGAAAAGATGAATGAGTCCGACATTGCTGCAAGTTCGTATGATCACAGTTTGTGGTATTTTAAGAACTTTTTGGATTTTCTTGGACAAATCACTGCCGTCGTGACACTGGCACTTCCGGGGGTCCTCTTTACGGTCAGTCTGGTTCTTCTCTCCCTTAATTGGCTGCTATCCCTGCTGTTCGGACGAATGCCATTTGTGGCCGGTGGGCTCTTGCAGCCGGCAGTTGAGGCAACTCCGCCTGGTCTATGGCTGTTCAATCATGTTACTTGGCGTTCTTACAGATCATCGAAGCGCAAATTCCTCTGGCGTCACTCTAATCCATACGGAGATCCAAAGATCATCGCTGCAGTGGTGAAATGGCTTCGGATGGATCCTCGGCGCGAATGATTGAACTGTTTACGGCATTACGGTGACAGTGCACTTAATCGCAAGCGCTCGTGCCTTCAGAAGCAGCCGAAATTATTGAGTGCACTGTCACCGCAATTCTGGGGCGACATCCGTGCCGGCCCCGACATGGACGCCCGTGCGAAGCGCCGTGACGAGGGGCGGCATGCTGCGCGCGGCCTCGCCGGCCTGCGCCGCCATGCGGTCGCCGCCGAGATACATGGCGTCCTGCATGGTCCAGCCGATACCGAGCGCCTTCATCCGCAGAAGCGTCTCAGACGAGGCGTTGTCGAGATGGGCGATCGACCAGCGCAGCGGCGCGATCGGCGTCTCCTTGTTGACCTCTTCATAGAGGTCGAGGAGGAGGTGGACGGATTTGTCCTCCTGCCAGTGGATGGTGACGGTCAGCCCTTGTTTGGCCGCCCAGCGAACGATCTCGAGGAATTTGCCCTTGGCCGCCGCGTCGGGCGCGTTGTTGTTGTACATGCCGCCGGTGATGCGCTCGCCCAGCCCCTTGAACCGCAGCATTTCGTCGCCAAATCCGATTGGCAGGAATGGCGTGAGGCGCTTCGACCGCTTGGCGATCCGGCTCTCTGCGAACTCATCAATCTCACTAGCGACCCAAGCCACTCGCTGTTGAGCGATCGGCACCCGCCTGGGGAATTTGCCCTCTGCTTCCAATCGGTCGATGTGCCGACGCCCCAACGACCGCCCCCCGCGCGGCAGACCGTGATACCCCTCTTGCCGTCTACACCTCGACAAAGACCCCCGGCCGTGGAGGGGGGTACCGCCCCTCTGAATAAATGTAGTAATTGCGCGGCGGTTCGTAGTGCTCCTCGGCTGTAGGCGGATCGAGGAAATGATCACCGGCGCACGACTCATGCACGAAAAAGGCGTTAAAGCCGCCGAAGTTGCAGCCTACGATGCGGTATCCCTTCTTCCGTCCGAGCCGGACCAAGGCCTCCAGGCTGGCGCCGAAGTAGTTCGATCCATCCCATTTTCTCGCGGGGTCATACGGAACCACCGCCGACATTGGCGGCCGCAACGCTGAATTGTATTCGATCACGACAACCCGCGGCCTGACGACTTCGATTGCTTGCCAGACCCAGTAGTCGTTTCCATCGATGTCGATGCTCAAGAGGTCAATATCGCCGGTGACGCCACCCTGCTCGATCAGAGAATTGATGTTTTCGGCGGTGATGAAGGCCGGGACCGCCCGTAGGCGGCCATCGCGCACGAAGGCATCGAAATGCGTATGGATCTGCGCAACATTTGCAGTTGATCCATCGAGCCAGAGACCGCGCCAACCTTCGACCAGCAGCTTGACGGTGTTGCACTCAATTCCGTTCTCGACGCCAAACTCGACGAAGGTCCGGTTGCTGGTTCCGATCCGCCGAAAAATCTCCTGCAGAATGCCGTCTTCATCGCTCTGCGAATAGAGCTTGAAGCCGTAACGGAGCAATCGCTTCGGATCGGCGTAGCGCGGCTTCGCCAGTTCATCTGACTTGAACTGACGCAACAGCGCCATGAACACACCCTCGTCCGACCTATAATGGGCGTGACTGACCTCGAGCAGCGACTGAAGGAGATTGACGGGATCGGACATTCTTTTTGGCGGCACCTGAACGAGAATGAGGACACGATTCTAGGCGATTCTCGTTCTCGGCGGCAGCGGAAAGATTCTCCTTCACTTGCCAAGGCCCTGCACGGTGCCCCGCGAGGCAGGATCGAACCAGAAGCAGGAGCAGCATACCGCCGAGCCAAGGGATTGCGGACAGGATTACGCTGACAGTGCACTTAACCAGGCCGAGCGGCCGGAGGCCCTCCAGCTCCTATTTTGCGCTCGCGAAAACATCAGCCGCGTAGACTGCCTTGCCGCCCACAACCGTCAGCAGAGACGCCGTCGCGCCAATCTCCTCCACGGGCACGGACATGAAATCCCGGTCGAGGATCGCGAAGTCCGCGAGCTTGCCGGTCTCCAGCGTGCCGCGCCGCGTCTCGTCGAAGCAGAACCAGGCGCTTCCGATCGTGTACAGCCGCAAGGCCTCTTCGCGGCTGGGGGTCTCGTCCGGGCCGCGCGTCGACAGGCCGCCGACCGTCTTGCCGTCGAGCATCCATTGCAGCGCGACGAACGGATTGTAGGATGCGACCCGGTGCGCATCGGTGCCGGCGCCGACATGGACGCCGGTGCGCAACGCCGTGACGAGGGGCGGCATGCTGCGCGCGGCTTCGCCGGCCTGCGCCACGATACGGTCGCCGCCGAGATACATGGCGTCCTGCATGGTCCAGCCGATGCCGAGGGCCTTCATCCGGCGCAGCGTTTCGGGCGAGGCGTTGTCGAGATGGGCGATGGACCAGCGCAGCGGCGCGATCGGCGTCTCCTTGTTGACCTCGTCATAGAGGTCGAGCAGCTCTCGGACGGATTTGTCCTCCTGCCAGTGAATGGTGACAGTCAGCCCTTGTTTTGCGGCCCAGCGAACGATCTCCAGGAACTTTTGCTTGGCCGCCGCGTCGGGCGCGTTGTTGTTGTACATGCCGCCGGTGATGCGCTCGCCGATGCCGTTGAAGCGCAGCATGTCGTCGCCGAATCCCATCGGCAGGAACGGCGTGAGGGTCTTGTACTCCTCGAATTCCGCGCCGACGTTCTGGGCGAACAGGCTGTAGGCGACCCGCACCGACAGCGACTTTTCACGCCAGAGCTTTTGCAGGGCGGCGTAGTGGCCGGGATAGATGCTGAAGCCACCGGGATCCACGAGGCCGGTGATGCCGAGACGGTTCAGCTCCGTGAAGAACTGCCTTGTGCCGGCGACGTTATCTTCGAAATTCGGCCGCGGCAGGCGATCGAACAGCGCGGAAATGCTGACGATGCCGCCGTTGAACCAGCCGGTGGCTTCGCCCGCAGCCGTGCGTTCGGCGGTGAAGCCAGCCGGCAACTGGTCCGCGGAGACCCCAAGGGCCTGCTGCGCCTTCGGCGTGATGAGCACGGCCGCATAGAACAGCTGGATCCAGGCCGGATTATCCGGAACGGCCGCCATCACTTCAGTGAGCGTCGGCCGTCGCTTCTCCGCAAACTGCAATTCGCTCCAGCCGCCGGCCACGATGATCCAGGACGCCGGACGCGCCTTTGCCGCCTCGCGCAAGCGGTCCATCGCCTCAGGGATCGTCTTTGCGCCGATCCAGTTGACCTCGGTCGCGTAGGTGAGGCCGGCGCGCACGGCGTGAATATGGGAATCGATCAATCCCGGAATGATCGTGCGTCCGCCTGCGTCGACGCGCCGCGTCGCGGGCCCGACCAGGCCTTCCATGGCACCGTTGCCGCCGACCGCAACGATCTTGCCGTCGCGAACAGCGAGCGCCTGCGCGATCGTCGATGCCTGGTCCAGCGTTACGATCTTTGCGTTCGTGACAACGAGGTCGGCCTTTTGTGCGCAGGCCAGGGTTGCCCAGCACGAGATCACCAAGATCGCCAGAAGCTTGCGCATGTTCAGTCCCGGAATGAGAGAGGCAAGTGAGAGGCAGGAACGGCGCGTGTCGCAAAGGGGAGTGTCGTGACCCTGATCATGTCTCGAATGAAATCAGCCAGTCCACCAAAATCAGGTCATGGCCCCGGTTACAGCCCGCCTGCGCCCGTTGGGCTTCGGCGCGGCAGGGCTCGAACCTGCATCCAGACCGTTATGAGCGGCTGGCTCTAACCATTGAGCTACAGGCCCCGCCGCGGGACGGCCGCGAGCGGCCGGCAACGGTGCGCGGTTCGTTTACAGGGATGGGAGCAACTTGCGGGTTGCGCTCCGCCTAGCTTTGCCATTGCCCAGCACGAATGCGGAATGTAGGCTCGATGATCAACGATAGCTATTCTGACTGGTCTTATATCTGTCGTAACGGCAGCGAATCAATAATCCCGGTCCGACGCAGGCCGGCTACAGGGTAGGCTTTGTCACGCAACTTTTCGTAGGAAAAGTCCGGTTCGGCTCGCTGTAGCTTCTGAACCATTTCGAGAGAGAGGTCGCGACGTCCCGCGTAGGAGTAGAGCACGGATAAATAGCGAAGGGGCGGCGCGAATTCCGGAGCCAAGGCGTGGCTCGCCTCCGCGAGGTATATGGCCTTATCGAACTGCCCTGCCATGGCGCCTACGACGCAACTGAGAGCGTCCAGCTGGTACCGGTACGGCGCGGAGCCGGCGATGGCGCGCGCGGTCAATGTGTGCTGGAAGCCTTCTTCCGGCTTTCCCAGGTGACTTTTCGCGACGCCCAGGCAGGCCCAGCCGATCGGATTGGCGTGATTAAGCTGCACGCTGCGTTCCGCCAATTCATAAGCGGCTACATAAGATCGCCGCATGATGGTTTGGACATGCGCGCTCAGCGCTGCCACATAGGAATTATGCGGCTCCAGTTCGAGCGCGCGGCGCATGAAATCGAACGCCTCCGCATCGATGGTCTGTCGGCAGGTAAATTGTCGCTCGGCGAGCAGGAAAGTTCTGAGATAAGCCCGCCAGGCCAGATGAATCCCGCGAGGCTCGACCTCGAAAGCGCGAGCAAAGAGGTGATCGGCCGCTTCGAAATTGATTTTACCAAGCCGAAAGAGGTGCAGCATGCCCGAATAGCATAGCGCCGACGAGAGGGTTCGTTCCGAGGCATCCGCGTGCATCTTGACGAACTGATCCGTCGCGATGCTGACGGCGAGATTGGCGCATCTCAGCAGATCGGGGTCGTTGAGATCCATTGTTCCGTTGCGCGGGATGGGCAGCGTCGAAGACCAGATCAAGCTCTTGTCCGGAAGTTGCAGGAGCGCAAGCCGTTCGATGCGCTTCCCATTCGAATCGTCGATCTCGGAGTGCAGTGCCAGGGTATGGCTCTGCTCTGCGCATATGCAGGTCTCAGCAGGCTCCGTGCGACGGTCGAAAACCGTGGCGGCGCCCAGCTCCGCAATCGACTTCGCGACCGTGTCGAGCACGCTGTCAGCGAGGATGGGCGAGCCGCCGTGGCCGGCTCTTATCTTTCGCGTGAGCAAGAGATGGTTCGGCAATCGCCGTGGCTCTGCGGGTCTCACAGCGCCAGCGTTTTCCGCGCGGACCGTCGTGGAAACGGATATGTGTCGCTTGCGAATCCGCTGTCTCTCCAGCCGCAACCAGTCCTCGAATTCCTGGTCCCCGATATCGAGTCCTTCGAGAAGGTCGAGGTCCTGACCGGCATCCAGCGTGGACTGCATCGCCGGATCGTCCAAATCGATGGCGATGCGGCTGCGATCGAGCGACACCACGAAGGCGTTGGCCAACAGGCAGTCGCGGTCGGACCCGAGCGCCCTGCGAATTTCCGACAGGCTCTGGCGCAAGCTTGCTGCGCCTTGCTCCTTGCCCCGAGTGCTCCAAAGCTTGTCTTGAAGCCAGCTCCGGGATCGCTTGTTTTCAGGCGCCAGTGCAAGCATCGCCATCACGGCGCAACTCTTGCGCCCGCTGGGCGTGCAATCTTCGCCGTTCGACCTGCGCATCCCGAACGGCCCGAGTATCCGAATGCTTATACTTTCGTTAGGGCTCCGCATGGTGCTCCCCGCAATGAAAGCAGAACTGCCGGATCGATTTAGCGTCAGAAATTTCGAAAAATATGAGATTGCTCGAAGTTGAACTTACCTTGGCCTGAACGTCAACGTGAATTATGCGTGAAACATCGGTATTTCGGCAACGGCTGGCTTGACCCTTTTCCCTTTCAAATCGACATTCGTCTCCAGGCGGGCGACGACAGGCCCTTGGCAGGGAGGCGGACATGGCAAGGTTCAGCAGCGACAGCAGTGACAGTAGCGACAGCAGCGACAGCAGCGATAGTAGCGACAGTGGCGGCGGCCTGCGGAGCGTTCGCTCGACGACTGCTCGCGCCTTGATCTCCAGCCGCGAGGGTGTCGTCGGCTATTGGAGCCCTCCGACCTCGATTCCGGCGAACTACCGGGCTGGGCCAAGGGCCCTCGATCGCTGGTCGCCAGCGGTCAGGTATCGGATTCTCGAGGGTGAAATGCTGTCGGGAATTTTATACGACGCGGCGTCGAATTCCGTGTCGGTAGAGTACCGCGACCGGAGCGACGCGAGCCCCAGTCCGCTCGTTCACATGATCCGCCCGACCGAGACGGATTTCGCCAAGCAGTTGGAATTGGTGAACGGCTACGCCGCGCTCCGGATGGAGCGAAGCAGCGAGATCGCGGCGGAGATGTACGACATTCTCAGTTTTCTGGGATCGGTCGGCTTCCTGAACCCGGAGCGCAGCCCTCGGTCCTTCGAACTGCTGTCACTGGTTCAGCAGGTCACGATCGTCGTCGAAATGAGGGTGAAGCATGCCCTGGTTTGCCGCCGGCCGGTCGAGTATTCCCCGCAGATCCAGCCCATGATCCTGACCCCGGCGCACGGCTCGCTGCCAAGCGGTCACGCCACCGAGTCGTTTGCCGCCGCCTTCGTGCTCTATGCTCTGATATGTCAGGCGAGGTCGGGCGCCGACAGCGGCGACGAAAGCGATCCGACATTCGTCCAGTTGATGCGGCACGCCGAACGGATCGCCATCAACCGTACGGTGGCGGGCGTTCACTTTCCGGTCGACAGCGTTGCCGGGATGGTTCTCGGACGCACCTTGGCAGAATTCTACATCGCGCGCTTCTCGGGCAAGGGAGAGGTCAGGACCCGAAGCTTCGACGGGCGCGGGTTCGAGGGCGACTTTGCGTATGATGACGTGCTCGCGATGTCCTACAGGAGGGCGTCGGGCGACAACGATGCCGCCGGCACCGGTACAGGCGACCGGATCATTCAGCGGGCAAATACGCCTTTGAACATTCCGGTGTCGCCGCTGCTCAAACATTTGTGGGATGCAGCCCTCGCCGAGTGCCGCTTGATCGTGACCTGACGTCGGGAGCGCGCCATGAAGGCAGTCTGGAAGCAAGCCCGCGTGGAGCGCCAGAATCCTTATCTGGATTGGGAGTGGCGAACCCGGCCGCCCCGCACGGTCGGTGCGTCCGAGGACTGGTGTCCGGTGCAGATCCAGCTGCGTGCGGGCACTGACGGCAGCTATGTTCCCAATCTCAAACGGCTTGCAGCGACGGTGTTCGCCGGGCGGCAGGAAGAGGACGAACCCGGCGCGCTGACCATCCGCATGTCCGGGGATGAACAACAGGCCTTGGACAAGCTGATCGACGACATCGAGCGACATGCCGTCACTCCGCCGACCGATCCGGTCGAAGTTCAGTTCTTCGTATACCGTCCAGAATCGCTCGCCAATCGTTCGTCAGGCGAGGCTGCCAACAGCTTCTACGACATCGTCGACATAGGACCACCGATCGTCGGATTAACCTTCAACCGCACGAGCGGTGCGCCCGATCCCACCTCTTTCGACCATTCGCTAGCGGCACTCTTCGGACACGTCGCGATCGGCATTATCGACGACGGCATTGCGTTCGCTCACGAGCGCTTTCGCAGCCGGAACGGTAAATCGCGCATCAAGGCGCTGTGGCTGCAGGATGTCGAGCGACCGACCCGCGACCTCGGCGTTGCGTTCGGTCGTCGCCTCGACAATAACGAGATCAACGCCCTGCTTCGGAGCAGCAAGAGCGACGCCGAGGTCTATCGCCGCGCGGGCCTGCTCGACTTCGCAGCGGCCGGCCACAAATCGCTGGCATCGCGCAACTCACACGGAACCCACATTCTGGATCTGGCGGGCGGTTACGATCCATCTCCCGGAAAAGATCACGTCAAGGATCGGCGGCCCCTGCTCGCCGTTCAGCTGCCTTCCCCCGTGACTGGAGATACCTCTGGCGTCACAATGGGAAGCTACGTGCTCCAGGCGGTTCGCCAGATCATGCTGTGGGCCGACCGGATAAGCTCGAGATTGCCGCTGGTGATCAATTTCAGCTACGGCATCCTGGCTGGCCCGAAGAACGGCACACATCGACTCGAGCGCGCTTTGTCGCAATTGATCGAGAGCCGCAACCGGCGCGGCGCGCCGACATATCTGGTATTGCCGGCGGGAAACAGCTATCGCGCGCGAGTGACCGGCGTGATGGAGCTGGAAAGCCACACGTCCGATGGCCTCGATTGGATCATTCTTCCTGACGATGGAACGCCCAATCATCTGGAGATCTGGCTCGATGGCGACACCATCGAGCGAGACCTGTCGTCGATCGAGGTGAACCTGGTCCCGCCGCTCGGGCAAGCCACAGCGATCAATGGGCTGGGCGACGGCGAGATGGGAACGCTGGAAGTCGAGGGTCGGCCCATCGCCGGCGTCTACTACGACGTCATGCGAAGTCCGGGAGTGTCTCAGCGCGGGCGCATTCACATCTCGGTCAATGGCACCTCGCCCCGTATCGCCGGACCTCGCCCGGCCCCCGCCGGCCGTTGGCGCCTGTCCGTTACGAACAAATCGCCGAACCGAATCGCCGCGCGTCTCTATATCCAGCGCGACGATACCCCTGCGGGATTCCCGCTGCGCGGCCGGCAGTCTCATTTCGATCACGCCGAGGCCTATAGCCGAGTTGATCTGGACGGCAGTTATCTTCAACCGAGAACCAGGAAGGCTTGCCCGATCACCTCGGAGGACACGCTGTCCGCAATCGCGACGGGCAGCGGCTCGATTGTCGTCGGTGCCGCCGACGCGTCGGACGGGCTTCGGCCGGCCGACTACACCTCGAGCGGCCCTTCGATCTCGAGGAACGGCCCGGATTGCGCCGCGATAAGCGATCACGGAGCCGCGCATTGGGGCGTGCTCGCGGCCGGGACTTACAGCGGCTCGGTCGTCGCGATGCACGGCACCAGCGTGGCTGCGCCGCAACTGGTGCGGAGGATCGCCGACTACCTTGAATCGCAGGATCCTGGTCCGGTACTCGAAAGGGTCATGGCCACCGATGCTGGCGCGGCGACCGCTGCGCCCGCGGGCGGACTCCCTGGCGGGATTGGCAATGCTGCCATCGCCGATCCCTTAGCCGACCCGCGTCGTCTCGGCGCGTTCGTTCTTCCTGAAGCAGCCGCCGCGCATATCCCGAAGCGGAAATACTGAAGCGCGACGATTCCTCCGAGCGATTGCAGGCCAATCGCATATGGCGTTTTGGAGCCTGAGAAAGTGCGCGGCCTTAGTGGTTCGAGACGCGCCGAAGACGACGCTCCTCGCCATGAGGGTCTGAGATTTCGTCGCGAAACAAGACTTGGTCCTGAGGGCCCGCCCCAAACGGGCCTCTCGAAGGATCGGCCGCAAGGAAACGGCCCGCCAAACTCTCTTTCATCTGCGATTGCCCTGCGTGCGATTGGGTCTCGCCCAGCGTGTTGGTCGACCCATCATGACCGGAGGCTGACAGACCTCCAAACCCGAAACCCATGGAGCGCGCCGACCGATGAAGGCGAATGCGAGCGCTTCGTTGGCGGCCTCGGCAATGCCGCGCGCGCCGGATGCCGGAATCGAAACTCGAAATTCTCTTCCTGCCATCTGATTTTTTACGATCAATTTGCGCCGCTCTGACGCTCGTCTCACACCGTCGGCGCATGGTGTGTCCGCGTTACGTGAGATTTGGAGGATCGATAACGATGAGCATCTTTAGCACCGATGAGACCGCATGGTCGGCTCTGACTAAGACCCTGGAAACGGTGATCCAACCGCCGGGAGAAACGGTTATCGTTCAGGCCCCAACCGTATTTCGTCCGCTGTCGATCCAGAACGGCATCGATCGCAGGCTAGCCATGTTCAGAAAATTGCTGATCGGCGACAAGATTCCCAACTATGGCAACAAGAACAAAAATAGCTACGTCGCCAGCGGCGCGTCGCTGCAGGATGCATACGGCCAATACCTGCAAGCGCTCAATGTCGCGCTAACCACCAAATACGCGGCGGCGTCGGACATCAACGAGATCAACGGATTGCGCGATCGGTACAATGCCGCTCACAAGAAGCTGAACACGTTTGAGAAAACGGCAGCCAAGGATTGGGCCGCCAAGAAGAGAGCAAATCCAAACCTGACCCGTTTGCAATGGGACAACAACTATGGCGACATCGGTTACACTTCCGAGCACAACGAGCTCTTCGATGATGTTACCGTTGCCTATGGGGCATGGCAGGCCAAGGCGAAGCCCTATCCTGAGCTAACGAGGGTTGTGAACAAGATCTACGATTTTAACAACAATCCTGCAAATCGAGTTCAGCTTCCGACCAACGATGACGAGCTGAACGATCCTCCGGATTCCTGGACTTCGTTCCTGAAGACCAATTTGGATCTGCAGGATTTCTTTACACATGATGCACGGCAAGGCTTTACGATCAATGAGACGTCGTCAACCTCGACTAGCTATCAGTCACGGTGGGAGGCGGGCGGAAGCGTCTCTTACGGCTTCTTCTCGGTCGGTGGCTCGGCCGGAGGCGGAAGTGTCGAGCAGCATCTGAGGGCGGGAGCGCAGGCACTGACTTTCTCCTTCGCGCGGATGATGCCGGTTCCGATCATCAGAGGGACTTGGTTCGACGAGGGCTTGGTGCGGTTGCCTTACAATGGCTACGTTGACAAGAGTGACTATTGGTCGCCCAACGGCCAGTTGCCGCTGATCCCGACCCTGGTACTGCTCGGGCGGGGACTGCAGGTATCGATTGCGACCGATAGCAGAAGCTACGACGAATTCCAGTCCTGGCACCACGCGAGCGGGAGTGCGGGATTCTCGTTCGGTCCCTGGTCGGTCGGCGGCGGCGCAAGTTCGTCGACCTCAAGCAGTTCGGTGACCAACACGTCGACCGGAACCACAATTTCGTTTACGGACAACTCCACCACACCATACGTTCTGGCGGTCGTGTCGCTCAAGATGGACGAGTGGCTCAAGCGCTCGATTCTCCTGGCGGAGGGGCACGCTGCGCTGAGATCGCTGATCGCAAGTTCGGAAAGTCACGAACAGAGATACCCATCCCTGGTTCTTTGATCCGAAGTGCGGCTCGGAGTGGCGTGTTACGTAGCGCCGCTTCCGAGATTCGAATTGGCTCCTGTGCCCAGGTGACAGCCCTCTCCGTTGGCTGACCGACCGTTGGCGTCTTTGGTGGTTCGCAGAGAAGCCAGCATTTAATTTCGAAGACCATTAGCGGTACGTGATGGCTGATTCCCGACAGCATCCTGCCGTCGCCTGGTCACGGCATTAGAAACCCGGAATTCTTCATGCGGGAGCTCAAGTGACACGATTTCGAATATCGAACTATTGCCTTGCATTCTGGTTCGGAGCGGCGATGATTTGAGCTGTGAAGTCGTGGCATAGCGGCGAATAGCGCCGCACCACTTATTCGAGACGGCCAATGGAAGTCGTGGCTCGCTTCCGAGTTCGCGGCATTGTTCGGAATTTTAGCTCCTCTCGTCGAGCCGCCGCTCCGCCCGACGAATGAGGCTGGCCGGGCATCGCGCCTCGACAACGGGCCGAATATTTGAATTAACAGGGGGGACGTTGGAATGGCCAAGAAAGCGAAAGCCAAGAAGTCGAAAGCCAAGAAGGCGAAAGCCAAGAAGGCGAAAGCCAAGAAGGCGAAGACGGTTGCGAAGAAGGTGTCTGCGGCGGCTGGGCGTCCGGACGCCAGTCTAAAGTCGGCCATCGAAGATCATGCCGAGGCTCTGCGCGAACACGCTTACGAGCTCCGGCGGAATTCGCTGACGCTGCGGGCGGCTCTGCCGAACGTCGTCGATGCCGAGGCCGCCGAGCCCGGACTGATCCGCGAAGCGGCCGTTGCCGGAAGACCGGATCCCGACGACATCAGGCGGAGATTGGCTTCGGCGACGGGCAACAGCCCCGGGGCACTGAAGGACGATTTCAAGGTGATCTGGATGCTGTCCGGTGGGCCCGCGATACGGGACAACCTCATGAGCCGCATCAACAATGAGTTCTGGCCGGGAGCCGAGATTCCACATCTGAGATTCAACGACGTCAAGGGCCTGAACATAGGCATGCTGATCGCGAAAATTCGGGGAATGCTTTGAACTGACGGGGATGGCCATGTACAATAAGTCTTCTATTCTGATGGCTGCTTTTGCAGCCACATCGATATCTTCCTCGGCGCTGGCCGGGTCGGAGGAGGCCTCCTCGCATCGGCAGCGCAGGGCGGGCGAAAAGGACGTAGAGTTTGTCGCAGCCTGCAAGGTTCTGGCGAAGCGAAACGTAGCCCTTCCGGCCGAATGCGCGGAGTTCGTTCCGACTGCCTCACTTCCTCAAGTTAAGCCGAAAAAAGCTGCCCGTGATGCGCACGCCTCGGCCGTTCCGCCTCCCTCAAGCGTTGTCAAGGTGACCGCGGTACGTCCCGCCGGCGACGGCGCACCGGGCGATCCGTTTCTCATGATGAGACAAGACCAGTACGACCAGGTGTCCTACGTCTTTCCGTATGAGGGCTACCAGGTGCTGCAGGGGGCTTCGTTCTCGTATTCCGATGACTTCAAGGCCAAGTCGCAGTCGGTCAGCGTCAAGGCGTTCGCCGGCTATTCGGCGTACAACTGGGAAGCCACAAGGGCCGAGACCGGCTGCGCAAGCAACCGTGGACCGGGCTTTCTGGCGAGGTACGGATTCGGCCCGTTCCTGCAGGCCAACGGCAACTTGAGCGAGCCGATGTCTGCCAGCGAGAGGAGCGCGCTTCGCATGGGCTTCGATGCGGAGACCTACTTCTGCGACACGGCCGTGTTTCAGCAGCAGGATCTTCAGTTTCTTCCGTATGCGCAGACCGACTTTCGCGGCAGGGGCAGCATCGGGGGCTTCGATGCGCTTTGGGAGCCCTATTACATAAATGACGGCATCAACCTTGGCGGACGGCTGGACGTTCTGACGCCAAAGACCGTCGGTTACTATTTCCGCCTCATGGGTGAGGCGAACGTCTTCCGGGTTAACGATCCCGGCTTGACCAACTTCCTGCCGCACTCGAACTACGCGCTGATCGGCGGAAACGCGGAGCTCCGCGCGGTTCTCTTTGAAAATGATCCCAGTGTAGGAGCTGCGCTTTGCGGGACGATTTCCTTTATAGGCAGCACGAAGTATCTGTGGGACGCCGTTTCCCAGAAATCGATCTACCAGTTGGGCGCCGAGGTTGATTATCGTCTTGGCGGCAAGAGCGCCTCTACGGCCAACTGCCCGAGTCCGTCGATAGGAAACGGAAGCACTTCGATAGCCTTGTCGTATAACAAGGGCACCGATCCGATGACGTTCGTAAAGCAGGATGTCTACAAGGCGTCGCTCAAGTTCGCGTACTGAACCGCCAGACAACGCGAAGGCCGCACCTAAGATGCGTCCAATGTGCGATTTTGACCCCTTACTTTTTTCGCTCCCAAAAATCCAGGAGGAATTTGTTAGCGGTGTCCGGAAGATCTGAGATCGAGTCGTTCTCAAAACGAAATCGAGGCGTTCTTAAAGCGGAAGTCGAATCGTTTTCGAAGTGTCCGCATAAGTCTCGTTCGGTCTGGTGGGCCCGGCAGGACTCGAACCTGCAACCAGACCGTTATGAGCGGCCGGCTCTAACCATTGAGCTACAGGCCCCGCCGCGAAGGCGGCCCCGCGGGAACGCGCGGCCGGCAACGGGTGCGCGGTTCGTTTACAGGGATGGGGGCGGGGGTGCAATGGCGCCAGGGACGCGCGCCGCCGGCGCCGTGATTGTCGAATTTCCGAAATCCGGGATCGTGCCCTTATGCTCCTGTTTTGCCCGACGTGTCAACGCCCCCTTGGGCTCAATTTTCGCTTCCGTTAAGTCGCTGTGATCGCCCGCCTTTTTATCGGTGCATGGGGTTGTTTTCGACATTTTGGATTCGAGGGGGCCTGTTCGAGGCGAGATATTCGCCCGGATCGAGATGCGCTCCCTCTCCCGCTTGCGGGGGAGGGCTGGGGTGGGGGTGTCTCCGCAGAGGGAGTCCCCAAGAGGAACAAGCCCTCACCCGGCGCTTCGCGCCGACCTTGTGTCCGAAAAACTTGCCAGAATGTGCGAACGGGCGGTTCTGACCAACCGCCCGTCGCTGGAACTGAGCCCGTACCGACCCAAGGCGATTGAAGCCTGAGGGAGAGCGAGGGACAGATCCGGTGTCTTCCTCAACCCGAACAGTTGCATGGGCTTCGAGCCCGCACGAGCAAGGAAGGGAGCTGGATGATGGCACAAGATGATCTGATTGTCGTCGGGATCGATGTCGCCAAGGACAAGGTTGATGCATGCATTCGATCACTGTCGCTGCGGCAGACGAGCCCGAGTACGGAGCGGGGGCGGCACGAGCTGACCGCCTGGCTTTGCAGGCACAGGGTTGGCAAGGCTGTGATGGAGGCGAGCGGCGGCTATGAACGCGGCTGGGCCAGGGCGCTGCGCGAGGCAGGTATCGAGGTCCGGATCGTCGATCCCAAGCGGGTGCGCAGCTTCGCGAAGTCGGCTGGGCGGTTGGCGAAGAATGACACGATCGACGCGGAAATGATTGCCTGGTTCGCCGAGACGTTCTGCGAGGCGCCGGGTCAGCCTCACGATGCCGCGCGCGAGGAACTGCAGAAACTGGTGAGGGCGCGCCAGGGACTGCTCGAAATCCAGACCAAGATCCAAAACAGAGACGAGCATGCTGCGCCGATGCCCGTGCAAAAAATGCATGCCCGGCTGCTGAAGAAAGTGGTCAGCGAACTTGTCAAGCTCGAGGCCGCGATCGCCGCCGTGATCAAGGCTACGCCTCATTTTGCCGAGACTGCCCAGATCATCGAGAGTGTGCCTGGGCTCGCCGGCACAACCGTCGCAAACTTGATCGCGGGAATGCCGGAACTGGGTCAGGTGAGCAACAAGATCGCACCGGCCTTGCTGGGCGCGGCGCCTTACGACGACGACAGCGGCCGGCGTCGGGGTGAACGCCATATCAAGGGTGGGCGCCGCAAGGTGCGAAACGCCTTCTTCATGCCTTGCCTCGGGGCCGCCACGCAGCATAACCCCGTGCTCAAGGCCTTCTATCAACGTCTGCTGGCCAAGGGAAAGGAGAAGAAGGTTGCGCTCATCGCCTGCATGCGCAAGCTGATCGTGATCCTCAACACCATGATCGCGCGCCGCGAGAAATGGGATGCCAGCCGCTACGCGCTGAGCTGAGCGAGCGCACGCCTGTCGCGCTCGGTCTGCGACCGAGCGCTTGCAAGCCAGCCAGACCGGTGAGCGGACGGGGTCAAGGCCGTCAGCCGCCGAAGGCGGGGGCGCGTCGCGCCAGCCTTGAGCCCGGCCGAACACCGGTCTACTCAACACAGTTGCTCTCCCGCAAGCGGGAGAGGTCGTTAGGTCGGCTGCCTCAACCGACGAACATTGCCTCACACCGGCAGCGCGATCGAGTACTTGACCTGGCTGAGCGCAAAGCTCGACTCGATCGAGGCGATGCCGTCGAGCCGGGTCAGCTTGGTCTTCAGGAAGGTCTCGTAGGAGGCGAGGTCGGCCGCGACGACGCGCAGCAGATAGTCGCGGTTGCCGGTCATCAGATAGCATTCCAGCACCTCGTCCCACTTCGAGATCGCGCGCGCGAAGCGGTTGAGATCCTCCTCCTTCTGCCGCGCCAGCTTGATCGAGATGAAGACGCTGACATGCAATCCCAGCGCCTTCTGGTCCACGGTTGCGATATAGCGCGAGATGACGCCGCGCTCCTCCAGGAGCTTGACCCGTCGATGGCAGGGCGACACCGACAGCCCGACCTTGTCGGCGAGGTCCTGCATGGTCAGCCGGCTGTCGTTCTGGAGGTAGCTGAGGATCTTGCGGTCGATGGCGTCGAGCTCAGGCATTGGGACGGAACCTGCATTTCTGATCGATTATTGGTATGCTATCCCAATATCGACGGGTATGACGCGAAAAATTGAGAATTCTCAGGAGCCGCACAGGCGTATGATCTTCCGGTCATTTCCCGGAGCATCGCCATGCCCGTCGATTCCGCCCGCCTCGACACATTGACCGCACTGGCCCGCAAGGCGCTGTGGCTGTCGTCATGGACGATCCACCACGCCAACCACATCCGCCCCAATGCCGACGGCCTCAAGGTCGGCGGTCATCAGGCCTCCTCCGCTTCGCTCGCCACCATCATGTCGGCGCTGTATTTCCATGTGCTGCGCCCGGAGGACCGCGTTGCGGTGAAGCCGCATGCGAGCCCGGTGTTCCACGCCATCCAGTACCTGTTCGGTCGGCAGACCCGCGAGAAGCTGGAGAATTTTCGCGGCTTCAAAGGCGCGCAGTCCTATCCCTCGCGCACCAAGGACGTCGACGACGTCGATTTCTCGACCGGCTCGGTCGGCCTCGGCGTCGCGCAGACGCTGTTCTCCTCGCTGGTGCAGGACTACGTCAAGGCGCATGGCTGGATGAAGGACCGCCGCGAGGGGCGCATGATCGCGCTGGTCGGCGACGCCGAGATGGACGAGGGCAACATCTTCGAGGCGCTCGCGGAAGGGTGGAAGCACGGCCTGCGCAACACCTGGTGGGTGGTCGACTACAACCGCCAGTCGCTCGATGCCGTCGTGCGCGAGGGGCTCTGGGAAAAGTTCGAGACCATGTTCCGCAATTTCGGCTGGGACGTGGTGATCGTGAAATACGGCCGGCTGATGCGCGAGGCCTTCGCAGAACCGGGCGGCGAGGCGCTCAAGCGCTGGATCGACAACTGTCCGAACGCGCTCTACGCCGCGCTGTGCTTCCAGGGCGGCGCCGCCTTCCGCAAGCACCTGCACGACGAGATCGGCGACCAGGGGCCGATCACGAAGCTCATCGACAGGCGCAGCGACGAGGAGCTGCTGGCGCTGATGTCGAATCTCGGCGGCCACGACATGGCGAGCATGCTGGAGGCGTTCGAGTCCATCGACCACGACCGCCCGGTCTGCTTCATCGCCTACACCATCAAGGGCGTCGGCCTGCCGTTCCAAGGCCACAAGGACAACCATGCCGGCCTGATGACGGTCGCGCAGATGGAGAAGTATCGCGAGAGCCAGAACATCCGGCCCGGCCATGAATGGGACAAATACGAGGGCATCGTGCAACCGGCCGCCGAGCTCGACGCGTTCCTTTCGCGCGCGCCGTTCAACCAGGATGGCCGCCGGCTCACCGCGCCCGTCGTCGAGGTGCCGGCGCAGCTCGCTTTCAAGCCGTCGGCGCAGATGTCGACCCAGCAGGGCTTTGGCCTCGTCCTGAACGAGATCGCGCGCGGCGACAGCGAGCTTGCCAGGCGCATCGTCACGACCTCGCCCGACGTCACCGTCTCGACCAATCTCGGCCCCTGGGTGAACCGCCGCGGCCTGTTCGCGCGCGCCGAGAAGGCGGATTTATTCCGCAGCGAGAAAATTCCCTCCACGTTCAACTGGGACTTTTCGCCAAAGGGCCAGCATCTCGAGCTTGGGATTGCCGAGATGAACCTGTTCATCATGCTCTCCGCGCTCGGCCTGTCGCACCAGATCAACGGCGAGCGGCTGTTGCCGGTCGGCACCCTCTACGATCCCTTCATCGAGCGCGGCCTCGATGCGCTGAACTACGCCTGCTACCAGGACGCGCGCTTCATGGTGGCGGCGACCCCGTCCGGCATCACGCTCGCGCCGGAAGGTGGTGCGCACCAGTCGATCGCGACGCCCTTGATCGGCATGGCGCAGGACGGGCTCGCATCGTTCGAGCCGGCCTTTGTCGACGAACTTGCCGTGATCATGGGGTGGGGATTCGAGCACATGCAGCGCGATCCGGGCGAGGGCGGGTCGGTCTATTTGCGGCTCTCCACGCGCGCGATCGAGCAGGCGCAGCGGATCATGACCCCGGAGCTGGCGCAGGGCATCACCGACGGCGCCTACTGGCTGCGCAAGCCGGGACCGAATGCCGAGGTCGTGATCGCCTATACCGGCGCGGTGGCGCCCGAGGCGATCGAGGCGACCGGTTTCATCGGCGAGAGCCGCCGCGACATCGGACTGCTCGCGATCACCTCGGCGGACCGCCTTCACGCCGGTTGGACCGCCGCGCGGAAATTGCGGCGCGACCGCCGCGGTGTGCAGCATCTCAGCCATATCGAAAAGCTGCTGGCGCCGCTGCCGCGCGACTGCGGCATCGTGACCGTGATCGATGGCCATCCCTCCGCGCTCGGCTGGCTCGGCAGCGTTCGCGGCCATCGCGCCGAGGCGCTCGGCGTCGAGCAGTTCGGCCAGACCGGCAGCATCGCCGACCTTTACCGCCACTACGGCATCGACGCCAACGCCATCATCGATGCGGCCGAAAGCCTCACCACCGGCGCGCCAGTGCTGCATCGGAAGATGGCGGTGTGATCGTCGCCCCGGCGAAGGCCGGGGCCCATACGCCGCGGCGGCTGTTGTAGGTTGCAGTGGTAGTCGCCTGAGCAAACCAATTCCGCTCGGTGGTTATGGGTCCCGGCCTTCGCCGGGACGACGGCAATCGGGACCTTGCCACGTTCCCGCCATCCCCTCATATAGTCTCCGTCCGCCGCAACGCTGGGCCGGCATATGGCGGGTTCAATTGCCGGCGCTTTCGTGCAAGGATGCCTGCCGAAACGCCCCCTCCAAGTCCGCAAGAAGAGGTTAACGATGGTCAATCGCATGCAATTCTACATCGACGGCGCCTGGGTCGATCCCGCCGTCAAGAAATCTACCGCCGTGGTCAATCCGGCGACGGAAGAGGCGATGTACGAGGTTGCGCTGGGCTCCAAGGCCGACGTGGACAAGGCCGTTGCCGCCGCCAAGCGCGCCTTCGCGACCTTCTCCCAGACCAGCCGCGAGGAGCGCGTCGCGCTGCTCTCGAAAATCATCGAGGTCTACAAGACCCGCATCAAGGAGATCGGCGCCGCCGTCTCCGACGAGATGGGCGCCCCGCTGCCGATGGCGGAGAAGCTGCAGGCCGGCGCCGGTCTCGGCCATCTCATGACCACGCTCGACGTGCTCAAGAACTATCATTTCGAGGAACCGGTCGGCACCGCCGTAGTGCTGCGCGAGCCGGTCGGGGTGGTCGGCATGATCACGCCCTGGAACTGGCCGCTCAACCAGATCGCCTGCAAGGTCGCGCCTGCGCTCGCCGCCGGCTGCACCATGATCCTGAAGCCGTCGGAGTTCACGCCGACCTCGGCGCTGATCTTCGCGGAAATCCTCCATGAAGCCGGCGTGCCGAAGGGCGTGTTCAACCTCGTCAACGGCCTCGGCCCCGAGGTCGGCGCTGCCATGAGCGAGCATCCCGACATCGACATGATCTCCTTCACCGGCTCGACCCGCGCGGGCATCGATGTGGCGAAGCGCGCCGCGCCGACCGTCAAGCGCGTCAGCCAGGAGCTCGGCGGCAAGTCGCCGAACGTGATCCTCGAAGGCGCCGACCTGCAGAAGGCGGTGACCGGCGGCGTGATGCACATGTTCAACAACTCCGGCCAGTCCTGCAACGCGCCCTCGCGCATGATCGTGCCGGCCTCGAAGATGAAGGAAGTCGCGGCGATCGCGAAGGCTGTCGCCGACAAGACCAAGGCGGGCGATCCGCGCGCCGACGGCACCACCATCGGCCCGGTCGTCAACCGCGGCCAGTGGGACAAGATCCAGGGGCTGATCAAGAAGGGCATCGACGAGGGCGCAACCCTCGTCGCCGGCGGCCCGGGCCTGCCCGAGGGCGTCAACAAGGGCTTCTATGTCCGCCCGACCATCTTCGCCGATGTCACCCCCGACATGACGATCGCGCGCGAGGAAATCTTCGGGCCGGTGCTCACCATCATCGGCGCCAAGGACGAAGCCGACGCCGTGCAGATCGCCAACGATACGCCATATGGTCTTGCCGGTTACGTTACCGGCGCTTCGGTCGAGGACGCCAAGCGCGTCGGCCGGCAGATCCGCGCCGGCAACGTCAACCTGCAGGGCGTGCCCAACGATCGCACCGCGCCGTTCGGCGGCTACAAGCAGTCCGGCAACGGCCGCGAATGGGGCAAGTACGGCCTCGAGGACTTCCTCGAAGTGAAGGCGGTTGCCGGCTTCAACGCGGCGTAAGTTTTAGCGCCTGAACCAAACAAGACGCCGGAGCGGAAAAACCGCTCCGGCGTTTTTCTTTTTCGTCATTGCGAGCTGCGCTCGCAATGACCGAGGAGAAACTATCCCCCGACCGCGCCCTGCGTGTTGACATACAGCGCGTAGATCGACTGGCTCGCTGCCATGAACAGGCGGTTGCGCTTGAGGCCGCCGAAGCAGACATTGGCGCAGCGCTCGGGCAGCGCGATGCGGCCGATCATGACGCCGTCGGGCGCGAACACGACGACGCCGTCGAGCTCGGGGTCGCCCATGCCCCAGCCGCACCAGAGATTGCCGTCGATGTCGCAGCGCATGCCGTCCGGCGTGCCCGGGCCGGCATCGATGTGCACGCGCTTGTTGGAGAGCCTGGTGCCGTCGGCCGAGACGTCATAGGCGAGGATCTTCCGGTTCGGCAGCCCGCGCGATTCCACGACATAGAGGATTGTCTCGTCCGGCGAGAAGCACAGTCCGTTCGGACCGAGCACGCCCTCGGCGACGATGGTCGCCTTGCGCGTCTCCGGATCGAGCCGGTAGACATTCGGCTCGATCTCGGGCTCGGCCTTGTAGCCCTCGTAATTGCCGAGCAGGCCGAAGGTCGGATCGGTGAACCAGACCGAGCCGTCGGATTTCACCACGACGTCGTTCGGCGAGTTCAGCCGCTTGCCGTCGAAGGAGTCCATCAGCACCGTGATCGAGCCGTCATATTCGGTGCGCACCACGCGGCGCCCGCCATGCTCGCAGGTGACAAGCCGGCCCTGGCGGTCGCGGGTGTTGCCGTTGGCGAAGTTCGATGGCTTTCGGAACACCGAGACAGCGCCGGTCTCCTCCTCCCATTTGAGGATGCGCTGGTTGGGGATGTCGCTGCAGAGCAGGTATCGCCCATCGCCGACCCACACCGGTCCCTCGGCCCAGCGCAAGCCCGTCACCAGCCGCTCCACCGCCGACAGTTTCAGCCAGTATTTTTCAAAGCGGGGATCGAGTGCGTGAATGGCCGGATCGGGGTAATAGGTCGCAGGCCGCCAGCCTGGCCCCTCCTGGGTGTGGGACGATGCCTCATTCATGCCGGTTCTCTCGTTTCGTTCCCTCTGGACAATCCTGCTAGCATTAGAGACACGTGGCCGCAAATCGGTCGCAACTGACGAGGGACAACATGCGTATCTTGATGACGGGCGCTGCGGGCGGGATCGGCACCAGCTTGCGAAAACTGCTGCCGCCGATCTATCCGGACCTCGTGCTCTCGGACATCAAACCGCCAGCCGATCTCGGCGCGAACGAGACATTCAAGGCGGCCGACCTTGCCGATCTCGCGCAGTGCGAGGCGATCTGCGAGGGCGTCGACGGCATCCTGCATTTCGGCGGCTATTCGGTCGAAGGCAGCTGGGACCAGATCCTGCAGGCCAACATCATCGGCGGCTACAATTTGTTCGAGGCCGCCTACCGCAAGGGTGTCAAGCGCGTGGTGTTCGCCTCGTCGAACCATGCCGTCGGCTTCTACCCGCGCCACCGCAAGATCGGCACCGAGGTCACGGCGCGCCCCGACAGCCGCTACGGGGTCAGCAAGGTCTTCGGCGAAGCCGTCGGCGCGCTCTACGCCGACAAGCACGGCCTCAAGGTGACGTGTCTTCGCATCGGCAATTTCGGCGAGATGCCGCTCGATCGCCGCCGGCTCGCGATCTGGCTGAAATCCGAAGACCTGGTGCAGCTCTGCCGGATCGGGCTTGAGCACCCCGACATCCATTTCGAAGTGTTCTACGGCGCTTCCCTCAACGAGCGCGCCTGGTGGGACAACGAACGCGCCTACGAATTCGGCTATCGCCCGACGGGGCGCGCAGAGGATTTCCGCGAGCACGCGATGGCCGAGCAGGCCAAGCTGAAGCCCGATCCGGTCGGCGATTATTTCCAGGGCGGCCCGTTCTGCAGCATCGAGTTCGACCGCGACCCGAGCGGCATCATCGACTGGGACAAGCGGTAAGCATGATCCGGAAAAGTGCGAAGCGGTTTTCCGAAAAGATCATGCGCAAAACAACAACCTAAAGCGCGACGACGATTCATCCCAACCTCATCGCGCTTTAGCGGAGCCGCGGTTCACTTCGACCAGTAGAACTCGAACTCGCCGGTGCCGAACGGCACCTCCTTGGCGAGGATCTGCCGGATGAATTTGGCGCCGCCATTCGCCTCGGCATAGAGATGGGCCGAGACCCCGAACGCGTCGGGGTCGGCCCCGTAGACGATCGCGTTGATGCTGTCGGGGAAACGAAATGGTTCGGCATCCGGATAGTTGGCGAGGACCGCGCGCTTGAGTTCGCCGTCCATGAGTTCGAACTGGACGGCATAGGCAATGAACTCGTGCCACGACTTTCCGAGCTTTTGATAGTCGCTGCCGAGGCGGCCGGCGGTGAGCGCGTGCGCCAGCTCATGCTGGAGGATGGAATAGGCGATCGACCGGCCCCATTCGATCCCCCAGGGCCGCCGCTCCCGCTTGATCCCGCGGCGCGCGGACGCGATCTGAAGTTCCTTGCGGCGGGAGTCGTAGAAGCCTGACACCTCGCTCCTGCCCACCGGCTCCTTGCTTTCGGGGCCGTATGTCTGCAGGTACATGTCGATGGTGACCCGGTCCTGGAACGAGATCCTTATCTCGGGGTCGGATCGGAAACCGATCCTCTCGAAATAGCCCAGCACCTCGTCGAGCGCCCGACAGGCGTCCGCGATTTCCTCGGCTGTCCCGGACACCGCCACGTCCGCGTAGCCGCAAGCCGCCGATGATTGTTGCGGCATGAGGATGCCGATCACGGCGATCGCGACCAGAGCCACTCGCTTCAAGATTTCCTCCCGGCTCAGCGTCGCCAGCGCGTTCAATGCCCGGATCCGGTTTCAGCGGCCTTGATTCAGATCATGCGAAGGTACCCGGATCAGTCCGGCCGCCTAGTCCATTCCTTCGTCGGGAATCTTCAGGATCGTTCCGCAGGCCTTGCAGTGCACCGCGTCGGCATCATGGCGCTGCAGGGCGCAGACCGGGCAGGGGAAGCGTACCTTGGAGGGTGCGAGCAACGCCTTGGCGAGATTCAGGAAAAGGGTCACGCCGAAGATCATGATGACGACGGTGATCAGGCGTCCGACCGTGCCGGGCAGGGTGATGTCGCCGAAGCCGGTCGTGGTCAGCGCGGTGACCGTGAAGTAGAGCGCGTCGGCATAGTTGGCGATCTGGGGATTGTGCGACTTCTGGGTCTCGTAGACGACCCCCGTCATCACGAAAATGAACACGCCGAGATTCGCGACCGCAAAGACGACTTCCTCGTTTTTCCTGAAGAACGGGCTGTCGGTCCGAAGCCGCGCCACCATCTGGTAGTCGCGCAGCAGGCGCAATGTCCGAAATGCGCGCAGGAAGCCGCCGGCTTCTCCGGCGAGCGGCGCAAGGAAGGAAATGATCACGACGATGTCGGTCCAGGTCGAAAGCCGCGCGAGGTCATGCAGGGGGTGGCGGCTGATGATCATCCGCGCGGAGAAATCCGCAAGGATCAGGATGCCGAAGACGAGGTCGAGCGACTCGACGGCCTTGGTTCGCGGCAGGAACGACGTCGCGACGATGAACAGGACCGTGACGATGTCGAGCAGGAGCAGGGCGTATCGGAATTTCGTCCCGCCGGGGGTCTCACTCTCATAAAGCTGTCGGATCCTGCTCTTCAGCGCATCAAAAGGGACGGCGGCAGAATCGAGCACCCGATGTTCCTTTTCGAGTTCGCCGGCCTTTTGACCGGTGGGCCATTCCAATGGCCGTCGGCCGCGCCGATCTTGACCTGAATCAATGGAATCACGCTCGAATGGGCATGCCTTGACGGGGGGGGCGCCGACTGTTGGGAGAGACCGCGACGATGAAAACCAGACTGCCGGCGGCCGCGATGCTCGCGATGACCGTGCCCGGAATCATGTCCGGACCGGCGCGAGCCGCAACGCTGAACGCCGCCGAGGCGACCTTCCTCGACCAGCTCGTCACCGCATCCGTCGTGCTCGAACAGCGATGCGCCGGCTACGAGGTCGATGGTGCCGGCAGCGTTAAACTCGGCGCCCGGCTGCTCGGCAGTCCTGATGCCGCGATGGCCACGATCGACGCCTATGCCGCGGCCATCAAGGCCCGCGATGGTGCGAGCTACGATCCCGGCAAGTACCGCCCGGAGGTCTCGGAGATGGCCGCGCAAACCTTCAGGCGCGTCCGGGCTGACCTGATCAAGGACCCGACGGGGGCGTGCGCCCGCTATGGCGACGCCAGCGTCGATCGCGGCCTGCTGAAGCGGTACTGAAGGGCTCGGGCGCGCGCCACGACCGCGACACGCGCGTGCCCTGCTCGCAGCGATCCGCGCCAGCTGTCCCGGCCCGCGGCATTGTCCCCCCGGACAATGTACCCCAGTCCAATTGAGCCGGTGGTGAATCCGCCTATCGTTCGAACCGGGCGCGAATTCACGAACTGGCCGACCCGATTGCGGTGGACAGCTTTGCGCGCGGCGGGCCGGTGCGGGGTGCAAGAGATGCTGCACAATTCCCGATCCATGCCTGATCCGCCTCGCGGAGCTGAGGCGGTCGAGGCCATCACCGCAATGGCGGCGGACGGGTCCTGCCGGGCGGTATCGTTCGCCTCAAACGAACACCGTCGGGATGAGACCGACATCATCATGGAGGCGCTGCTGCGCGAGTACTATGCGCCTCGCCAGTTTCCGCGATCCGTTGATCCGTTGCAGCCATGAGATCAGGCCGCTCCTAGGCTCCGCTCGCAAATCCCACGAACGTCGTCGCTTCGTCGACCGACTTGCGCTCCGAGACGACGGCATTGGCGGGAAAGCTGTGATCGGGCCAGCCCAGCGCGATGCTCTTCATGATCACCTGGTCATCCGCAATCCCGGCATGCTCGCGCACGACGGGAGATTGCATGATGCCCTGGCTGTTGATCACGGCGCCAAGCCCCCGCGACCAGGCCGCGTTGACGAGCGCGGTCGCCACGGCGCCGCAGTCGAAGGCCGTATCGTCACTGGAGGCAAGCCCGCGATCGTAGGTGATGATCACGCAGACAGGGGCGTCGAACTGGCGAAAGCCGCGCAGGACCCAGTCCTGCCGCTGCTGCTTGTCGTCCCGCGCAATTCCCATGGCGCTGAACAGCTGCTTGGCAACGCCGATCTGGCGTTCGCGATGCACGCCCTCGAACGGCTGGCCGGTTCGAAACTCGCGCGAGTGCGGAACGCCCGCCAGGTTGCGCTCGGTATTGCCCTGACGGATACGATCCAGCGGGGCTCCGGTGATGACATAGAAATTCCACGGCTGGGTATTCATCGACGACGGCGCGCGCATGGCCAGCGCCAGGATTTCCTTGATCAATTCCGGCGGGACGGGGTCGGGCTTGTAACCGCGAATGCTTCGCCGGCCGAGAATGACGTCATCAAATTCCATCTTGCGGCATCCTGAAATTGGCACGATGCCGCGTTCTCCCTCACGGTTTCGATCATGTCCATAGGTATTTGAGGAGAGGGCTAGCTCGATCGCTGGCGATCATCGCTCAAGATCCCTGCCGGATAATCGGCCGCGGATCGCGGTGGCCGCATTCTCCTCATAGGACATCGGAAATGCATGGAAGCGCGTCCGCTAAGGGCCAAAAGGCGACATTGCAGGCTTATCCTGATATGAAAAGCCTCTCAGCTGGGACGGCCTCACCGATATGAGAAAAATCTATACCTCTGTTGATCTTCCTAACGACGCCGGTCGGTTGGTCGTCTTTGAGTGGGGTCCGGGTTCTAAGCCCGATGAAAATTTGGTATGCCTTGAGCCTGACGGGCGCATGAGGTGGAAGGCGAAGCTTCCGACGAGCGATGCAGGTGATTGCTTCGTTGGTGCAGTCCTCGAAGGCGATCTAATCCGAGCTAACAGCATGAGTTGTTATGCCGTTTGGCTTGATCCCCGTACTGGCGAGGCGGTCCGAACACGCTTCACAAAATGAAGGCCGCTTCGCTTCTGATCGGATGTCCGTTGGGGTCAGAAGCGGTCCTCAACCCCGCCCAGCAAGAGGTCGGCTACGGGCCAAAAAGCGGCCATGGCGCCTGACCGCATGGCAGGCTAGTTGTTATAGCGTCCTCGCATTAGGGGCAGCTTGGAGAAATTGGAAGTTGACACGATTCAGAAGGTTGATCATCGCTTTAGGTATCCTTCTGCTGTCGGTGGGCGCCGTGGTGCTCGGACATATGGCCTATGTCGAGGCGTTCGGAAGCGATGAGATGGATTACCGCGGCGAGAAGATCCGGCTGTCAAAGAAGTACGTCGATTACGACGACTACAAGAACGATCCGACCAACCTTGCAGCATCGGAAATACGGCGCGTCGAGAAGCTGATGACAGATGCGAAGGTTGGCCCGGATTTCGCAGACTGGCACGACGTCGCGCGTCAGCTCAGCAATATCAAGTTTCCGGGCTATGGCATGGGAAGCGGTGACGACGTTGTCGCCGCTGGACGAGAGTTTACCGTCCACTCCGTGGAAATCCCGCAAGTCGCCAAGGAGCGCTATTTCGTTCTGGAAAAGCTGGCCGGGGGCAGGTTTCGTCTGGCTGATGATTTTGTGGCGCCGCGTGACCCGGGGTCGGCCTTTGCCCCGATATCCTCCGTTCGCCTCGCTGACGACAGATTGGTTTATGTGGACCGCAATGGCAGGGTTGTCCGCGAGACGCCCGTAGCACGCTAAGGCGCCGCTTTCATTCCCTCTGCCGCTCACAAGGAATGGAGTCCGCCTTGAGTCATAAGGCGACATTCCTGGGTCGCCACCGCGTGTCAGCTTTGCCTTCGAAAGCGAACGATTCCGGATTGAGGTGGGCGCGTCCTAGCTCTCTCCCCCCGCGATCCTTGCCAGATAATCCGCCTTGCTGAACTGCATGTGATCGACGCAGAGCTGGGCCAGCGCCCAGCTGTCGCGGCCCTTCAATAACTCGATCATCAGCTCGTGCTGGCGGCGCGATTGCGCGAGCCCCTCGCGGTCGGCGAGGTTTTTCGCGCGCATCGGCAGCGTCAGGTTCATGTAGTCCTGCAGCGCGCGCACCAGATAGGGATTGCCGCAGGCCGAGAACAGCGCGACGTGGAAGGCGTCGTTGGCCTCATGGATGCCGCGGAGGTCGCAGATGTCGGCCTTGGCGCAATAGTCCCGTTGCAGGGCGGAGAGCTCGTCGATCAGGCCTTGCGGCGCGGGCAGGGGGATCATCAGCGCGGCCTGCCGCGTCAGCATCTCCCGGACTTCGTAGATCTGCCGGATCTCCTCCGCCGAAAAGAACCGCACGGTGGCGCCGACATTCTTCTCGCGGCGGACGATGCCGCGCCGCTCCATCTCGACCAGCGCCTGGCGCGCGAAATGGCGCGAGGTGCCGTAGCGCGACATCAGCGCGTCCTCGGTGAGGCGCGCACCCGGCGCGAAGCCGCCGAAGATGATATCCTCCTCCAGCCGCGCCACCACGTCGTCGGGATCGTCGCGCCGCAACGTTGCGGAACCTGCGCTTGCCGTCTCGGTCATCTCTTGCGCCTCCCGAACCGGGAGCTTGCGGTCCAGTTATCCCTGTGGAGCAGGGAAGGCGCAGATTGTCAATAATCTTGACGTCAATGAGCCATCCAGTGCGAAATTTGGCCTTGGAGGCTCGGCGTTATTGACAATGACCCGGTAGCCTGTGCGACAATGTGGCTCGAATTGGAGCGGCGTGATGACAAGTGGCTTGCGCAAGGGTCTGACGAGCTACGGCGATGCCGGCTTCTCGCTGTTTCTGCGCAAGGCGTTCATCAAGGCCATGGGCTATTCCGACGACGCGCTGGAGCGTCCGATCGTCGGCATCACCAACACCTACAGCGACTACAATCCCTGCCACGGCAACGTCCCCGAGATCATCGAGGCCGCCAAGCGCGGCGTGATGCTGTCGGGCGCGATGCCCTTCGTGTTCCCGACCATCTCGATCGCCGAGAGCTTTGCGCATCCGACCTCGATGTATCTGCGCAATTTGATGGCGATGGACACGGAAGAAATGATCCGGGCCCAGCCGATGGATTCGGTGATCGTGATCGGCGGCTGCGACAAGACCTTGCCGGCGCAGGTGATGGCGGCGATCAGCGCCGATTTGCCGACCGTGGTCATTCCCGTCGGGCCGATGGTGGTCGGGCATCACAAGGGCGAGGTGCTGGGCGCCTGCACCGACTGCCGCCGGCTGTGGGCGAAGTATCGCGCCGGCGACATGGACGATACCGAGATCGAGGCGGTGAACGGGCGCCTCGCGCCCTCGGTCGGCACCTGCATGGTGATGGGCACGGCCTCGACCATGGCCTGCATGATCGAGGCCATGGGCCTGTCGCTGCCGATGAGCGCAACGATTCCGGCGCCGCATGCCGAGCGCTTCCGTCTTGCGGAGGCGAGCGGCCGGGTCGCGGCGGAGATGGCCAAGGTCAAGGGGCCGAAGCCGAGCGAGGTCCTGACCCCGGCGTCCTTCAAGAATGCGCAGGTCGTGCTCCAGGCGATCGGCGGCTCGACCAACGGCCTGATCCATCTGACCGCGATGGCGCATCGCTCGCCGCACCGGCTCGATCTCGCAGCCTTCGACCAGATCGGCCGCGAGGTGCCGGTGCTGGTGGACCTCAAGCCGTCCGGCGAGCATTACATGGAGCACTTCCACCACGCCGGCGGCGTGCCGAAACTGCTGGCGCAGCTCGGCGACCTCGTCGATCTCGACGCGAAGACGATCGCAGGGACGACGCTGCGCGAGGTCGTCGCCAATGCGGAAGACGTGCCCGGCCAGGACGCCATCCGACCGCGCGACAATCCGATCAAGAAGGAGGGCGGCCTCGCCATCCTGCACGGCAACCTCGCGCCGCGCGGCGCGGTGATCAAGCAGTCGGCGGCAAGCCCGAAGCTGTTGCAGCACACGGGCCGGGCGGTCGTGTTCGAATCCGTCGAGGACATGACCTTGCGGGTCGACCATCCCGATCTCGACGTCAGCGCCGACGACGTGCTGGTGCTGCGCAATGCCGGCCCGAAGGGCGCGCCCGGCATGCCCGAGGCGGGCTACCTGCCGATCCCGAAGAAGCTCGCGCGCGGCGGCACCAAGGACATGGTGCGCATTTCGGATGCGCGCATGAGCGGCACCGCGTTCGGCACCATCGTTCTCCACATCACGCCGGAATCCGCCGTCGGCGGTCCGCTGGCGCTGGTGAGGAACGGCGACATGATCAGGCTGGATGTTGCAAAACGCAGCATCGAGCTGCTGGTCGATGCGGCCGAGCTGGAGCGGCGGCGCGCCGCCTTGAAGCCGGCTGCCGTGCCGGACGACGCGCGGCGCGGTTATGCCTGGCTGTTCAACGAGACCATCATGCAGGCCGACGAGGGCTGCGACTTCGATTTCATGCAGAGGACTGGGAAGACGACTGAGCAGAAAACTGAAAAGGGCTGACAACGCGCGCCCAGACCGCTGAAGCGGCGGGCGATAAAACAGGGGGAAACGATGATTGCACGATCCATGTGTGGGTTGGTGGCCGCGGCCGCCGTCCTGTTCGTCACGGGCGCGTCGGCACAGGAGGTGAAGCATTATCGCTTCGCCTATGACCAGCCGCGCAACACCGGCTATTCCATCGCGGGCGACCTGTTTGCCGACAAGCTCAAGGAATTGAGCAAGGGCACCATGATCATCGACCAGTATCCCGGCGCGCAGCTTGGGCAGGAGCCGCAGGTGCTCCAGCTCGTCAAGGCCGGCGACGTCGAGTTCGCCATCATCTCCTCGGCCAACACCGCGACGATCTCGCCGCAGGCCGGCGTGATGTCCCTGCACTTCCTGTTCCGCGACGAGAACCACGTCATCAAGGGGCTGGCCGATCCCCGCGTATTCGAGGCGCTCAGGACCATGATCGACGAGACCACGCAGGGCCTGCACGTGATCGCGACCGGCTCGCAGGGCGTGCGCCACATGTACTCCCGGAAGGAGATCCACAACGTCGGCGACATCAAGGGCCTGAAGATCCGCGTGCAGGCGACCGCGACCGAGGACACCATGTTCCCGGCCTACGGCGCCCAGACCGTGCACATGCCGTTCGGCAGCGTTTACACGAGCTTGCAGACCGGCGTCGTCGACGTCGCCGAGAACAGCGTCAACGTCTATCTCGTCAACAAGCACTACGAGGTCGCCCCGGTCCTGAATATTACCGAGCACGAGGCCAACAACGCGCTGGTGTTCATCTCCGACAAGCTCTGGCAGAGCCTGTCCGCCGAGCAGAAGGGGTGGGTGATGGCCGCGGCCAACGAGATCAGCTCGAAGGAGCCGAAAATGGCGTTCGATCTCGAACGCACGGCGGCCGACAAGCTGAAGAAGATGGGCGTCAAGATCGTCACGGACGTGGACAAGAAGAGCTTCACGGCGATCGCCGATCCCTATCTCGACAAGCTCGCCAAGGAGCTCGGCCCCCACGCCGAGAAGGTCAAGAACCTGATCCGGTCGATTAATTAGGCCGCGGTCTGCAGTTTTATCCACGCGTCGTCCCGGCGAAAGCCGGGACCCATAGCCACAGGATTGAGTTTGGCGAAGACTTGGAGTCGCCAGCTCGCACAACAACTCCCTTTCGGGGTTATGGGTCCCGGCTTTCGCCGGGACGACGAGGGTAACAATGGCCATCGCCGACAAGCTCGTATTGCAACGCCAGCGCCATCTGAAATGGCCCTGGCTCGACTGGCTCGAGCTTGCGCTGATGATCCTCTGCGGCCTTCTGTGTTTCGGCTTCTCGCTGTCGGTGACCGCCGACATCGTCACCCGCACCATCGGCCATCCCTGGCTGTGGCTGCAGGAGGTCACCTCGACGCTGTTCATCTACGCGATCTTCATCGGAACTGCGGTCGCGACCCGGCGCAATGACCACCTTTATCTCACGGCGATCTCCGAGGCGATGCACGGCACCTCGCGGAGAATCGTCGAGGTGATCATCCGCCTCGTCGTGCTCGGCGTCGCCTTCTGCCTGATCTGGTACGGTTATCAAAACTATCTGCGCGGCTTCGGCAGCTTTCGCCTGCCCTCGGGCACGCCGATCGCCTCGCTCTACGCGATCATTCCCTTGTCGGGAATCCTGATCGGCGTGTTCACCATCGAGCAGCTCGTCAACGGATTGCGCAACGGCTTTGACCACCCCGAGCCGCCGGACGAGGATGCGGCGCCTGACGTCACCGAGGCGCAGGTGAGGGCGCAGCCGTGAGCGCCCCCTTTGTCCTCGCCTTGATGTCGATCTGCTTCCTGTCCTTCGGCTATCTCGGCGTGCCCGTGCCGTTCTCGCTGATGGCCGGCGTCTTCATCGGCGCCATCCTCTCCGACGTCTCGCTCGCCGCGATCATCCAGAAGATCTTTGACGGCGTGGATTCCGAGGCGCTGCTGGCGATCCCGTTCTTCCTGCTGGTCGGCGAGCTCATGAGTTCGGCCAATGTGGTGGTGCGGATCGCGAACCTCTCGGTGTCGCTGGTGGGGCACATCAGGGGCGGGCTGTCGCAGGTGGTGGTCGTCTTCAGCATGTTCTTCTCGGAGATGTCGGGCTCGACCACGGCCGACGTCGCCGTGATGAGCCGCGCGCTGGGCGGACCGATGAAGCGCGAGGGCTACGAGCCCGCCTTCATCGCCGCGATCATCGCGTCCGCCTCCACCATTGCGGCGCTGGTGCCGCCGAGCATCACGGCGGTGGTCTATGGCGCGGTCGGCAACGTCTCGATCGCCGGCCTGTTCATGGCGGGCGTGGTGCCGGGCCTGATGATCGGCTTCGGCTTGATGATCTACTGCTATTTCTTCGGCCCTTCGGGCCTGCGCAAGCCGCGCGCGCCGCTGCGGCAGGTGGTGTTCGCGGCGGGTGACGCGGCGCTGCCGCTGATGATCCCGGTGATCCTGTTAGGGGGCATCCTGACCGGCTGGTTCACGCCGACGGAGGCCGGCGTCGTCGCCGTGGTCTGGATCATCCTGGTCGTGATCCCTGCGCTCAACCGCGGGCATATCAGGAAGATCCCCTATGATTTCTGCCTCGCCGGGCTGATCTTCTCGCTGCCGCTGATCACCATCGGGGCCGCCAACGCCTTCGGCTGGATGCTCGCTTACTTGCGTGGCGCGACCTACATCGCCGAGTGGATCACCTCGATCGCCGGCAACGATCCGCATTTGATCATGCTGTTGATGGTGCTGCTGTTCACCGTGGTCGGCGATTTCATCGAACCGGTGCCGACCATCATCATCTTCATGCCGCTCGTGAATGCGCTCACGGAAGCGGGCGACATCAATGCCGTGCATATGGGCGTGGTGCTGATCGCAACGCTCGCCTTCGGCCTGATCACGCCGCCTTACGGGCTCGTGCTGTTGATGGCCTCGAAATTCGTCGGCATCAGTTTCGCCAAGGCGCTGCGCGCGGCGCTGCCGATCTACCTCGTGTTCTTCACCACCATCGCGTTCGCGATCTATTTTCCGAGCGTGGTGCTGTGGCTGCCGAAGCAGGTGCTCCCCGAGTCGGTCGGCTGCTTCAAGGCGCCGGGGGGCACGGGCTATATCTGCCCTAAATGACGACCTGCTCGATCCGCCATTGCCCGCCGTCTTCCAGATAGCGGAACGGCTTGCCGTGGCTGTTCTTGAAGTAGCTGCCGCACAGCGCGTTTGCCATGCCCTGCATTACCGCGTCGTGGCAGACGAACAGGAGGCTATCGCCCGGATGACGGTCGAGCCATGCCGAGACGCAAGCCAGCGACCGCCTTGTCATGGCGTCCCAGTTCTCGCCGTCGTCGGGCAGGATCGAGACGAGGCCCGTCGCTGATTTGACGCCGTGCCTGATCATGAGGTCACGGACGGGAAGTCCTTCGAAGCTGCCGAAATCGAACTCGATGATGCCGTCGTCGAGTTCGAGCGGCACCGAGATCGCGGCCGCGATGATTTCGGCCGTGCGCGCCGCGCGCAGCAGCGGGCTTGCGACGATGCGGTCGATGCCGGCGCCGCGCAGCATGTCCGCGGCCTCAAAGGCCTGCCGGAGGCCGTCCTCGTTCAGCGGATTGTCGGTCCGGCCCTGAAACCGCCCCTCGCGATTCCAGTCGGTCGCGCCATGGCGCAGGCCGACGAACGAGCGTGACGGCGCGCTCACTTGCTCTTGCTCGTGAACTTCTTCACGGCGACGCGAAAATCCTCCGTGTTCATCGCCATGATGATCCGGTGCTCCTCGGCGTCGAGCTGCTGCTTCACCGGCGTCGTGGCGGCCTGGTAGACCAGCGACTTGGTGCCGGCGATCGCCGCCGGCGGGTTCTGCGCCAGCCGCTCGGCGAGTTTTCGCGTGGCGTCCTTCAGCTCCGCGGCGGGAACGATCTTTGCGACCAGGCCCCAGTCATGGGCCTGCTGCGCGGTAAAATTGTCCTCGGAGAGAAAGATCTGCAGCGCGCGGCGCGAGCCGACCGTGCCGACGATCCCGACCGTCGAGCCGCCGTCCGGCGACACCCCGATCTTGGCATAGGCCGGCGTGAACTTGGCGTCATCGGCGGCGATGCAGAGATCGGTGACGAAGGCGAGCCCCATGCCGGCGCCGGCGGCCGAGCCGTGCACGCTCGACAGCGAGATTTTTGGCATGCGCCGGACGATCTCGATGAAGGCATGATAGTGCTTCAGGAGTTCGCCGACGACCGGCGTCACGGTATTTGCTTCGGCCGCAGCGCCAATGGTCTGCAGGTCGCCGCCGGCCGAGAAGGCGCGGCCTTCGCCCTCGATCACCACGACCCGGATGTCGTCGGCGCCCTCGATATAGGCGGCGAGTTGCTCGAGCCTCTGCGCAATGGCGAGGTTGACCGAGTTGAACGCGGCGGGGCGGTTCAGCGTGATGGTCGCGATGTGGCCGTCGATCCGCAGCAGGGCGGGATCATCGGGTTTTGAGACGGGAGCTGGCATTTTGAATTCCCCGGCAAGAGGTCGTTAGGCCGAACTAAATCGCAGAAGGCGAGGAGAGACAATCCCTGGCCGCCAGTGCCCCGCATAGTGCCCTTGCGCGGGGCGGAACGATGCGCTCAAATAGGGTGCCTTCGTCGAGGGACGGACACGAGCGCCGGCTCCTCCTGGGCTTGCCAAGCCAGAACAAGCGAGAGAGGAGACGACATGGGTCACGCTCGTGTCTCCGGAAATGGGCTGTTGCAATGACGGATGGTCCCGTGATCATTGTCGGTGCCGGCCATGGTGGCTACCAGGTCGCCGCATCGTTGCGCCAGGCGGGCTTTTCGGACCGCATCTGCCTGATCAACGACGAGCCGCATCTGCCCTATCAGCGGCCGCCGCTGTCAAAGGCCTACATCAAGGGCTCGGCCGGGCCGGACAGCCTGATGTTCCGCCCCGCAAAATTCTACGAAGACCAGAACATCGAGCTGATCGCGGGCCGCGCCGTGTCGATCGACCGTGCGGGGCGAAAAGTTCTGCTGGCCTCGGGCGAGACGCTGGCGTACGGCCACCTCGTGCTCGCCACCGGCGCGCGCAACCGGCTCCTCGACCTGCCCAACGCCAATCTCCCCGACGTGAAATATCTTCGCATCCTCGACGAGAGCGAGGCCTTGCGAAAAATCATGCCGTCGAAGAGCCGCGTCGTCGTCATCGGCGCCGGCTTCATCGGGCTCGAATTCGCGGCAACCGCGCGGATCAAGGGGCTCGAGGTCGACGTGCTGGAGCTGGCGCCGCGGGTGATGGCGCGCGCGGTGACGGCGGAGGTCTCGGAGTATTTCCAGGAACGCCATCGCGCGGCCGGCATCCGCATCCATCTCGGCGTGCAGGCAACTTCCATCGAGGCCGACGGCGGCAAGGTCACCGGCGTCTCCTTGAGCGATGGCCGGCATCTGCCGGCCGATCTCGTCGTGGTCGGCGTCGGCGTGCTGCCGAACATCGAGCTTGCGGCCGAGGCGGGCCTTCCCGTCGCCGCGGGCATCATCGTCGACGAATATCTGTCGACCGCCGATCCCAACATCTCCGCGATCGGCGACTGCGCGCTGTTCAGGAGCCCGCGCTTCGGCGGATCGCTGCGGCTGGAATCGGTGCAGAACGCCACCGACCACGCGCGCTGCCTCGCCGCGCGGCTGACCGGCGACAAGAAGGTCTATGACGGCCAGCCCTGGTTCTGGAGCGACCAGGGCGAGGACAAGCTGCAGATCGCAGGGCTGACCACCGGCTACGACCGCGTCGTGCTGCGCGGTGATCCCTCGGCCAAGGCGTTTTCCGCGTTCTGCTACAAGGGCGAAAAACTGCTCGGCATCGAGTCGATCAACCGCGCCGGCGACCACATGTTCGGCCGCCGCCTGCTCGGCATGGACCGCTCCATCACGCCGGCGCAGGCCGCGGATCCGAGCTTCGACCTGAAGGGCGCGCTGGCATGATCAGCCGGCGCCGAGCACCGCCGCAACCTCCGCCGCCGTCGGCATCGAGGGCCCGGCGCCCATGCGCTGCACGCTGATCGAGGCGGCGGCGTTGGCGAAGGCAAGCGCGCTGCGCAGGGGCACGCCATCAGCCAGTTGTGCGGCGAGGGCGCCGACAAAGCAATCGCCGGCGCCGGTGGTGTCGACCGCCTGCACCAAGCGTCCGGCCACCGAGATCTCCTCGCGGCCGGCGAGCGCGAGCACGCCGCGTTTTCCCAGCGTGACGCAGATGGTCTGGTCCTCGCGCGCCTGAAGCCGAAGCGCCACATCGAAGATCCGCGCGGCCGCGTCGGCCTCGGAGAGCTCGGTACCCGCGAGGAAGCCGAGCTCGGTCTCGTTCAGCACCAGGATGTCGACCAGCGCCAGCAGCTCGCCCGACATCGCCTGCGCCGGCGCCGGATTGAGCAGCGTCGTCGCGCCTGCGGCCCGCGCGCGCGCAAAGAACGCGGCGATCGTCGGCAGCGGGATCTCGAACTGGCTGACGGCGACATCGCCCTTGGCGAGCGGCGCGGCCGCGACGTCGTCAGTGCTGACCAGCGCGTTGCCGCCGGGAATGACGACGATGGTGTTGTCGGCCGCCGCCACCGTGATGATGGCGGTGCCGCTATGGGCCTCCGCCGTCTCGCGGACGCTTCCGAGATCGATGCCCTGCGCGGCGAGGAAGGCCCTCAGCTCCGCGCCGAAGGAATCCTTGCCCAGCCGCCCGATCAGCGTGGTCCGCGCGCCGAGGCGGGACGCGGCCACCGCCTGGTTCGCCCCCTTGCCGCCCGGAAAATACAGCACCTCGAGGCCTGCGACGGTCTCGCCGACTTTTGGATGGCGTGTGGCGGTCGCCACCACGTCCATGTTGATGCTGCCGGCGACGAAGACGCGCCCCATGATGCTCCCCGCGACGCCTACGCCCTGACCTCGAATTCGTGCCTGACTTTGGCGATGTCGACCAGCGTCGGCAGCCCGGCCTCGTTGCCGAGGCGCTGGATCTTGAAGGTCGAGGCGGCGCGGGCAAAATCAAAATGCTCGCGCCAGCTTTTTCCGGGATGGGCGAGGTAGGAATAGACATAGGCGCCGTGGAAGACGTCGCCGGCGCCGTTGGTGTCGATCACGCGCTCGCGCGGGATCGGCATCGCCGGCATGGTTTCGACCGCGCCGGTCTCGTTGTACCAGAGCAGGCCCTTCTCGCCCATGGTGATGCCGCCGATCTTGCAGCCGCGGCTCTTGAGATAGTCGAGCATCTTTTCCGGCGTCAGGTCCATCTGCTCGCACAGCCGCTCGGCGACGATGGCGACGTCGATGAATTCCAGGAGCTCATGCGTGTTGGTGCGCAACCCGCCGCCGTCGAGCGAGGTCAGGATGCCGGCCTCGCGGCACACCTTTGCGTAGTGGATCGCGGCGTCGGGCTGGTGGCCGTCGACATGCAGCGCGCGGCAGCCGCCGAGATTGAGCATCGGGAACGGATGGATGTGCTCGTCGTCGCGGCAGCGGACGATGGCGCGCTTGCCGTCCTTGGGCATGATGAAGGACAGCGAGGACTGGTTGACCTTCCGGGGGTGCAGCGAGATGGCGTATTTCGCGCACATGTCCTGGAACATGCGCCCCAGCCAGTCGTTCGCGGCGGTGGCGATCAGGTCGGGCACGATGCCGAGCTTGGCGCAGCAGAAGGCCGCCGTGACCGCATTGCCGCCGAAGGAGACGGCGTAGTCCTTGGCCACGTGCTTTTCGTCGCCGGTCGGCAGGTGGTCGGTGATGAAGACGACGTCGATATAGGTCTGTCCGATAAAGAGAGCCTGCATTTACCTGTCCGTGATGCGCTGGGTGGTCCCGGCCGGCGGGCTTTACTCTAGCATCGGTTCCGCATGGCCGACGCTGAAATTATTCGCAAAAACCGCCGCTCCGGCGCTTGAGGTCGGCATTCGGCCGGAATACGACCATCACTGGCCAATGCCAAGCCGAGAAACAAGCCAGAAAACAAGCTGGAACAAACGCCGACTTTCGGCTCATTGTTCCAGGTCGGAAACCAGAGAGGGAATATGATCACCGGCCTCGATCACGTCGTCGCCCTGGTCAGGGACATCGGTGCGGCCAGGGCGGCGTATCGGACGCTGCTGGGGCGCGAGCCGGCCTGGCAGAACTCCGGCGATGGCGCCGAGCGGGTGCTGTTCACCCTCGACAACATGACGATCGAGCTGATGGCGCCGAGCGGCTTCAGCGTGACCGCGGACCGCATCCGCGCGCTGCTCGGCGATCACGAGGGGCTCCTCGCCAGCCTGTGCTTTCGTGTCGCGGACATCGGCAAGATGCAGCGGCGGCTGGAGCGGGTGGCGCTGAGGCCGGATGCGGTCGCCGAGGTCGAAAGCCGCGACGCGGGAAGCGGCGCGGCCCTGCACTGGAAGCGCACGCGGGCCGCGACGGACCTCACGCGCGGGGTGCGCATGTTCTTCCTCGAGCTCGCCGGGGAGCGGCCGAAATCGGCTGCCACCGGCCTCGCGCCGATCGACGGGCTCGACCACGTCGTGGTCACGACCGAGGATTCCGAGCGCGCCGCAGCCCTCTATGGCGCGCGGCTCGGGCTCGACCTCGCGCTCGACCGCACGCACCAGGACTGGGGCCAGCTGATGTTCTTCCGCTGCGGCGACCTCATCGTCGAGGTGGTGCGCCGGCCGGTGGCGGGCGGCGATGCCAACAACGACCGCCTCTGGGGCCTGAGCTGGCGGGTGGCCGACCTCGATGCCGCGCGCGCCCGCCTGGTCGCCGATGGACTCGACGTCAGCGAAATCCGCAACGGCCGCAAGCCGGGCACGCGGATCATGACGGTGCGGAACGGCACCTGCGGCATCCAGACCGTGCTGCTGCAGCGCGCGCCGAAGCCGGGGGAGTGAGGCTGTCGGCGGACTCCTCTCGTGTCCCGGACGCGGTGCGGCACGCAGTGACGCTCCGCAGAGCCGGGACCCAGAAGGCGGCACCTCTCATTTGGAGATATGGGCCCCGGCTCTGCAGCGCACCGCTGAAGAAGCGTTGCGCTGCGTCCGGGGCACGAGATCGTTCTCAAATGCTCGTTCGCATGTTACATGCGTCCTAAAGGCACCCGGCGAGCACCTCCTTTGGCGAAGGCAAAGCAAACTCTGAGATGGCAGCGCGATCCCGAGGGGATGCGGCTGCGCATCCTCGAAGCCGCCAAGCAGGAGTTTTCCGCGCACGGGCTTGCCGGCGCGCGCGTCGACCGCATCGCGGCCAAGGCCGGCGCCAACAAGCGCATGCTGTACTATCACGTCGGCAACAAGGACGAGCTCTATCTCGCGGTGCTCGAAGGCGCCTACGACAAGATCCGCAGCGAGGAGCGGGGGCTTGACCTCGAGCATCTCGATCCGCCCGAGGCGATCCGCCGGCTGATCGAGTTCACCTGGAGCTATTTTCTCCGCAATCCGGAATTCCTGTCGCTGCTGCAGACCGAGAACCTCGCGCGCGCCAGAAATCTGAAGCGCTCGACCAAGGTCAAGTCGATGCACTCGCCCTTCGTCGAGATGATCGGCACTGTGGTGCGACGCGGCGTCGAGTCTGGCGACTTCAAGGTCGCGGTCGATCCCGTCCAGCTCTACATCTCGATCGCGGCGCTCAGCTTCTTCTATCTCTCCAATTCGGCGACGCTCAGCGTGATCTTCGGCCGCGACCTCCTCGACAAGAAAGCCAAGGACGAGCGTCTCGCCCACATGGTCGGCCTCGTGCTCGCCGCCCTGACCGGCCGCTCCGCCGCCCTGTTCGAGATCGCCAGGCCGTCGAAGTCGCGGCCCGCGGTGGCGCAGACTGCGTAGCGCTAGCTATTCGTCGTCCCGGCGAAGGCCGGGACCCATACCGCGTGATCCATCGATTGTGGTTGGTGCCAATCCCGAACGACCAGCCTTCGCCAAACTTTACCCTGTGGTTATGGGTCCCGGCCTTCGCCGGGACGACACCGAGGGTGTGGACGGTCTCGCGCCTCGGACGCGGCGTCGCGCTAGCGCTGCTGCGTTGGGCCGCACCGGCTCACCGCACCCGGCGCTCCTGCCATTTTCTTTCGCCGATCAGGCAGTTCACCCGGGGCTCCTTCCCGGCGGCCGGGACGATCCGGCGCTTCGGCGCGACGTCTTCGTCGTCGCCCGGCGTCAGGCCCGCAATTTCGAGAACGAGCTTGGTGCGGATCGCTTCCTGGAATTTTTCGCGATTCTTGATCGTCAGGATGAAGGCGCCGGGACCTCCGATGACGCAGTCCTCGTAATAGAGATCGAGATTCGGGATATCGGTTGGCGACCCCGATGGATCCTTCACCATGATCGGCAGGCCGTTGATGACGATGCCCTTGGCGAGGGCGGCGTCGCGGGCGCCGGTGACCGGGCTTCCGTCGTTGTTCGGCCCGTCGCCGGAAATGTCGATGACGCGCCGCAGGCCGTGATGAGGATTCTCTTCGAACAGTTTTACCGCGAAATTGATCGCGCCGGAAATCGAGGTGCTCGAACCCCGGCGGACCGGCACCGCCATGATCTCGGCCGCGACGGCATCCGCCGTCTCCGGCCCGTCGATCACCCGCCAGGGAATGATGACCCTTTCGTCGCCGGACATCGACCACTCGAAATATGTCACGGCCACCTTGCCGCCCGGACCGGCCTTCAACGCCTGGAGGAAGTCTTTCGAGATGATCGCCTGGGCATAGCCCTCGCGCTGAATGGCGAGTTCGTCCATGTCCATCGAATAGGAGACGTCGACGGCGATCGCGAGCTCGACGTTGACGGATGGCATAGTGTGTCCGGTGGCGGCCACCCCTGAGTCCGGCCTCGGTGCGGCAACGCCGGAGACGTCGCCTCCAACCATTGCCCCCGCCACAAGCATCGCCCCGATCGACACACTCAGGCGCATCGCGGCTCTCCCGTCCGTTGCAAGGATGGTGACACCGAAGGCGTGCCGCGAAAAGCGGAAACGAGCCGATGCCGTTCACGTTTGCTGCAGATGACACCAAGGGGTGTGACGCTCTCTCGTGTCCCGGACGCGCTGCAGCGCTCTTGCGCTGCTGCGCAGAGCCGGGACCCAGAAGCTGCGTACTCCGCCGTTGCATGGGCCCCGGCTCTGCAGCGCACCGCAAGGGCGCTGCGCTGCGTTCGGGGCACGCGACCCCGCCCCAGATACAGGCACAAAACGTCACAGGGAAAGCGCTGGACAGTATTTATCCAACGGGTTAATTTCTCGCACGAACGAGAAAAGAAGCCGGGAGCGAGACGTGGCTGAGTTGAGACCGCAAGGTGCGGTATCCAAAATGCTGAATGCGGCCTGGGTGCGGCCGTTTTTGTTCCTGGTCTTCATCGTCGTAGCCTGGGATCTCGCGATCCGGCTGTTCAAGATTCCCGCCTACCAGATCCCGGCGCCGGCCGATGTCGTCGCGGTGTTGCGCACCGAATGGCCGGAACTGCTGCGCCAGTCCTGGCCGACCACCTATGCGACCGTCTGCGGCTTTTTGCTCTCGGCCCTGTTCGGCATTCCCGTCGCCATGCTGATCGCGGGCTTGAGGACGGTGGAGAGCTATGTCTATCCACTGCTGGTATTCTCCCAGTCCGTGCCGAAGATCGCGATCGCGCCGCTGTTCGTGGTCTGGTTCGGCTTCGGCATCATTCCGAAGGTGATCTCGGCGTTCCTGCTCGGCTTCTTCCCGGTGGTCGTCTCGGCCGTGCAGGGCTTCAAGTCGGTCGACCCTGATATGGTCGATCTCGCCCGCGCCATGCAGGGCAGCCGCCTGCAGGTGTTCCGCGCGGTGAACCTGCCGCATGCGCTGCCGGCGATCTTCTCCGGCCTCAAGGTGTCGGTCACGCTCGCCGTGGTCGGCGCCGTCGTCGGCGAGTTCGTCGGCTCCAATTCCGGCATCGGCTATGTCATGCAGCGCTCGATCGGCACCTTCGACCTGCCGACGATGTTCGCGGCGCTCGTGATCCTGGCGCTGCTCGGCGTGGTCCTGTTCTGGATCGTGGACCGGATCGAGAAGCTCGTGATTCCCTGGCATGTCAGCCAGCGCGAGGACGTGATCTTTGCATCCTAACTAGCAACGAACGGCCACCAACGGCCGAAACATAACGACAGGGAGAGTGACGATGAAGCGGTGGATTGGGGCTGCAACGGTTGCGCTGATGGCGTTTGCGGCGGTGCCGGCGCAGGCGGCCGACAAGGTCGTGCTGATGCTGAACTGGTACGTCTATGGCGAGCACGCGCCGTTCTATTACGGCAAGGCCAAGGGCATCTACGCGGCCGAGGGCATCGAGCTCGAGATCCAGGAGGGCCGCGGCTCGGCTGCGACCACGCAGGCGGTGGCCGCCAAGACCGCCGATTTCGGCTATGTCGACGTGCCCACCATGATGCGCGCCGCGATCAAGGGCGCGCCGGTGGTTGCGACCGGCGTGCTGCTGCAGACCTCACCGATGTCCGCCATGGGATTGGTCGACAAGAACATCAGGAAGCCCGAGGACATCAAGGGCAAGACGGTGGCGATCACGCCGGCCGACTCCATGACCCAGATCTGGCCGCTGTTCCTGAAGAAGACCGGGTTGAAGGAGAGCGACTTCCAGACGGTCGCCGGCGACGGCCAGACCAAGCTCAATGCGGTCATCAACGGCCAGGCTGATCTGTTGCTCGGCTACGTCATGGACCAGTCGATGAAGATCAAGGACGCCACCGGCAAGGACGTATTCCCGATCAAGTTCGCCGACTACGGCATCAACATGGTCTCCTCCGGCATCATCGCCAATTCCGACTATGTGAAGGCCAATGCCGATCTCGTTCGCCGCTTCATGTCGGCGACGACCAAGGCGGTGGAAGCTGCCGAGAAGGAGCCGAAGGCGGCCGCGCAATCGATCCTCGATGCCAACCCCAAGGGCGGCAAGATCGACACGCTGACGCAGGGCTTCGAGCTGACCATTCCGCTCTACCGGACCGCGGAGACCAAGGGCAAGCGGCCGTTCCAGGTCACCGACCAGAACATGACCGACACCGTCAATCTGCTGGTCGAATATGGCGGCCTCGATGCCAAGGCCAGGGAGAACCCGAAGGCCTTCTACACCAACGACTATTTGCCGAAGAGCGGGTCGTGAGCTGCAAATTCCTATCGTCGTCCCGGCGAAAGCCGGGACCCATAACCACCGGCCCCATTGGTTGCGAGAGGTCTCTCCCCGCGTGCCCGAACGCACCGACACGGCGTATGGGTCCCGGCCTTCGCCGGGACGACGGGGGGAGAGGGCGGCGATGACCCCTGCGACCAAATCCATCGACATGCAGCCTACCGCGCACCTCCGACTGGTGAGCGACCGGGCCGGCGATGCGTCGGGCATCAAACTGTCCGGCGTGTCCAAGACCTACCGGACGCGCGATGGCGACGTGCCGTCGTTGCGGCCGCTCGATTTCCACATCAATGACGGCGAGTTCTTCGTCGTGGTTGGCCCCTCCGGCTGCGGCAAGTCCACGCTGCTCAAGCTGATCTCGGGATTGCTGCCGCCGACATCCGGCGAAATCCTGGTCGACGGCGAGAAGGTGACGGCGCCGCACGGCAATGTCGGCATCGTGTTCCAGAACGCGCTGCTGCTGCCCTGGCGCAACATCCTGAACAACGTCATGCTGCCGATCGACATGAAGCGTCTCGCCCGGCAGAAATATCTCGACCGCGCCAAGGCGCTGCTCAAGCTGGTTGGGCTGGAAGGGTTCGAGAGGAAGCTGCCCTGGCAGCTCTCCGGCGGCATGCAGCAGCGTGCCTCGATCTGTCGCGCGCTGGTGCATGATCCCGGGATCATGCTGATGGACGAGCCCTTCGGCGCGCTCGATGCGCTGACCCGCGAGCGCATGAATGTCGAGCTGATGCGGATCCAGCGCGAGACGAAGAAGACCGTGCTGCTCATCACGCATTCGATTCCGGAAGCCGTGTTCCTCGCCGACCGCGTGCTGGTCATGACCGAGCGCCCCGGTGCGATCGCCGCGATCTACGACGTGCCGCTGCCGCGCCCGCGCTCGCTCGATGTGATGGCTGACCCGGTATTTACAGAGCTCGTGCAACGCATCCGCAAGCATTTCTTCTCGCAAGGTGCATTGGACTAAGGGTGATGGAACCAGCTCGAATTTCCGGGGCGTCATGGCCGGGCTTGACCCGGCCATCCACGTCTTGCTTCGGGCGACAAAGAACGTGGATGCCCGGGACAAGCCCGGGCATGACGACCTTCATAGGACTAGGTTCGTGCGCCTGAAGCTGCGAGACATCGCCTTCTTCGAACGCCCCGTGCAGTTTGCGCGGCCGTTCCGCTTTGGCGCGATCACGATCAACGCGACGCCGCAACTGTTCGTGCGCGTCGAGATCGAGGTCGAGGGCAGGGGCGCTGCGGTCGGTGCCAGCGCCGAGTTACTGGTGCCAAAGTGGTTCGACAAGCGGCCGGAGCTGTCGCCGGCGCAGACGGTGGATGGGTTGCGACGGTCGCTGGAGATCGCGCGCGGGCTTTATCTGGCACGGACCGGGTTTCTGACGGCGTTCGATCTGCATGCCGACTGCATCGGCGCACAAATCGCGACTTGTGCGAAAAAGAACATTCCGGCGCTGGCCGCGGCCTATGGCCCGGCGGAGATCGACAAGGCGATCCTCGATGCGCTGCTGCGCGCCACGGAGACCAGCTTCTTCGACGGAATGGCCGCCAATATCGCGGGCATCGATGCGCGGCTCTCGCCGGATTTGCAGGGCGTTGACATCGCGACGTTTCTCGCCAGCCGGACGCCGCTGCCGCGCGTCGCGATCAGGCATACGGTCGGCCTCGACGATGTGATCGAAGGCGAGGGCGGCGTTGCCGATGCGCGCGAGAACGCCGGTGCACGGTACTTCAAGCTCAAGCTGTCGGGCGATCCCGCCTCCGATGCGGCGCGGCTGTCCCGCATCGGCAGGGAGCTCGATACGCTCGGACGCATCACCAGGGTGACGCTCGACGCCAACGAGCAGTACGCCGATCTGGCGGTGCTGCAGATGCTGATGGACCGGCTCGACCATGATCCCGCATTGCGGCCGATCGCCTCGCGTCTGCTCTATGTCGAGCAGCCGATGCCGCGCGACATCACCCGGCAATCCCCGCTCGGGTCGCTGGCCGCGCACGGCTTCATCGTCGACGAGGCCGACGATTCCTACGATGCGTTCCCGCTGGCGCGGGCGCTCGGCTATTGCGGCATTTCATCGAAGTCCTGCAAAGGGCTCTACAAATCCATCGTCAATGCGACGCGTGCGGCGAAATGGGGCGCGGGTGGCGCGCGATTCTTCGTGACCGGCGAGGATCTGACCTGCCAGGCGGGCCTTGCCGTGCAGCAGGACCTGGCGCTGGGCGCCTTCATCGGCACCACCCATGCCGAACGCAACGGTCATCACTATGTCGACGGATTTGGCGACACTCCCGTCACCGAGGCGCAGGCCTTCGCCGCCGCGCATCCCGATCTCTATGCCGATGCCGGGCAGGGCATCCGGCTCTCCATTCACGACGGCGATCTGCTGACAGGATCGCTCAACACAGTGGGCTTTGCGACGGCGGTCCATCCGGACTGGTCGGCGCTCCGCCCGCTCGAACAGCCTACATTACCCAGGGAGCAACTGGCATGACCACCCAACGCCTCGGCCTCATCATGAACGGCGTCACCGGCCGCATGGGGCTCAACCAGCATCTGATCCGCTCGATCGTCGCGATCCGCGACCAGGGCGGCGTCCGCCTGAAGAACGGCGACCGTGTCATGCCCGATCCGATCCTGGTCGGCCGCAGCGCCGAGAAAGTCGAGGCGTTGGCAAAGCGCTTCAACATCACGCGCTGGACCACCGATCTCGACGCCGCGCTCGCCGACAAGAACGACACCATGTTCTTCGATGCCGCGACCACGCAGGCGCGGCCGGGCCTTCTGACCCAGGCCATCAATGCCGGCAAGCACGTCTATTGCGAGAAGCCGATTGCGACGAACTTTGAAGAGGCGCTCGAGGTCGTCAAGCTCGCCAATGCAAAAGGCGTCAAGCACGGCACGGTGCAGGACAAGCTGTTCCTGCCCGGCCTGAAGAAGATCGCCTTCCTGCGCGACTCCGGCTTCTTCGGCCGCATCCTCTCGGTGCGCGGCGAGTTCGGCTATTGGGTGTTCGAAGGCGGCTGGCAGGAGGCGCAGCGGCCGTCCTGGAACTACCGCGACGAGGACGGCGGCGGCATCATCCTGGACATGGTCTGCCACTGGCGCTACGTGCTCGACAACCTCTTCGGCAACGTTAGAAGCGTGGTCTGCATCGGCAACACCGACATCCCCGAGCGTTTCGACGAGCAGGGCAAGAAGTACAAGGCGACCGCGGATGATTCCGCCTACGCCACCTTCCAGCTCGAGGGCGGCGTCATCGCCCACATCAACATGTCCTGGGTGACGCGCGTCTACCGCGACGACCTCGTCACCTTCCAGGTCGACGGCACGCACGGCTCGGCGGTCGCGGGGCTCACCGACTGCATGATCCAGGCGCGGCAGGCTACTCCGAGGCCGGTCTGGAATCCCGACGAGAAGCGGCTGCACGATTTCTACGGCGACTGGCAGAAGCTGCCCGACAACGTCGCCTACGACAACGGCTTCAAGGAGCAGTGGGAGATGTTCATCCGCCACGTCTACGAGGATGCGCCCTACAAGTTCACGCTGCTCGAAGGCGCCAAGGGCGTGCAGCTCGCCGAATGCGCGCTGAAGAGCTGGAAGGAACGGCGCTGGATCGACGTCGCCCCGATCAAGGTGTGAGGAGGCTCGCATGAACAAGCCCGTCCAGCCGATGTCGTCATTGTCACTCAAGCTGCCGAAGGCCGATCGCTCGATCGAGACCTATCGGCTCGCGGCCTCGCGCACGTTTCCCGCAAAACTCGAAGGCACGCTGAACCGGATCGCCTTCTCGGCCGTGCACACGGTCGTCGACCCCTTCGCCGACAACGATCCCTGGCTCTCCGCGGCCGTGGACTGGGACAAGACCATCGCCTTCCGCGAGCATGTCTGGGACCTCGGCCTTGGCGTTGCCGAAGCCATGGACACCGCGCAGCGCGGCATGGGGCTGGACTGGCCGACCTCGCTGGAGCTGATCACGCGCTCGGTCGGAGCCGCGAAGCGCCGCAACGCGCTGGTGTTCTCCGGCGCCGGCACCGATCATCTCGCGGTCGAGGATGCCAGGAGCCTCGACGACGTGATCCGCGCCTATGAGGAACAGATCTCGGCGGTCGAGAAGGTCGGCGGCCGCATCATTTTGATGGCGTCGCGGGCGCTGGCAAAACTCGGCCGCAATGCCGACGACTACGCAAAGGTCTACGACCGCGTGCTGTCGGGGGTAGCGCAGCCCGTGATCATCCACTGGCTCGGCGACATGTTCGATCCGGCGCTGACGGGCTATTGGGGCACCGGCGATCTCGACAGGGCGATGGACACGGCGGTCGCCATCATCAACGGCAACGCCGCCAAGGTTGACGGCGTAAAGGTCTCGCTGCTCGACAAGCAGCGCGAGATTGACATGCGCCGTCGCCTCGACAAGCGCATCAAGATGTACACCGGCGATGATTTCAACTACGCGGAGCTGATCGCCGGCGACAGTCAGGGTTTTTCGCACGCGCTGCTCGGCATTTTCGATGCGATCGCGCCCGCCGCCTCCTACGCGCTGTCGCGGCTGGCGGCCGGCGACGAGGCCGGCTTCCACGACGTGCTGGGGCCGACCGTGCCGTTGTCACGCCACATCTTCAGGGCGCCGACGCGCTTCTACAAGACGGGCGTGGTGTTCATGGCGTACCTGAACGGCCACCAGGATCATTTCACCATGGTCGGCGGGCAGGAGAGCGCGCGCTCGATGCTGCATCTGGCGGAGCTGTTCCGTCTCGCCGATCAGGCCGGCCTGCTCGCCAATCCGGAATTGGCCATGCTGCGGATGAAGACGGTGCTGGCTAGCCACGGATTGGAAGCCTGATGCGCGATTTCTCGTCCGACCATCGCTGGCTGTCGCTGAACACGGCGACGGTCCGCAAGCAGGGTGATCTCGTCGAGATCATCGAGGCCTGTGCCAGGCACGGCATCCGTGCCATCGATCCCTGGCGCGACCAGGTCGCGGCCGTCGGTCTCCACCGCGCCGTGCGCGCGGTGCGCGAGGCCGGTCTCGATCTCTCCGGCTATTGTCGCGGCGGCATGTTTACTTCGGACGCGTCGCGCCGCACCGAGGTGCGCGACGACAACCGGCGCTGCGTCGATGAGGCCAAGGCACTGGGCGCGCCCTGCATCGTGCTCGTCGCCGGCGGCCTGCCGCAATATTCGCGGCCGGGCAGCGAGGCATCGAAGGATATCGCGGCGGCGCGTGGGCAGGTCGAGGACGCCCTGGCCGAGATGCTCGAATACGCCAGGCAGGCGAACCTTCCGCTTGCGATCGAGCCGCTGCATCCGGCCTATGCGGCCGACCGCGCCTGCGTGAACACCACAAAACACGCGCTCGACATCTGCGACCGGCTCGATCCCGGCCGCAGCGGCATGCTCGGCGTCGCACTCGACGTCTATCACATCTGGTGGGATTTTGAGCTGATGGGCCAGATCGCGCGGGCCGGCAAGGATCGCCTGCTTGCGTTCCACGTTTGCGACTGGCTGGTGCCGACGAAAGACATCCTCAACGACCGCGGCATGATGGGCGACGGCGTCATCGACATCAAATCGGTGCGGAAGGCGGTCGAGGCGCAGGGGTTTGCCGGCTATTCGGAGATCGAGATCTTCTCCAACGACTGGTGGCAAAAGCCGATGGACGAGGTGCTTCGCACCTGCATTGCGCGGCATCAGACGGTGGTGTGAGGCATACCGGCGCCGTTTGCGCAAGGCCGTGCCGTTTGCCTTTGGTATCAAACGGTTGCGCCGAGTCAGCGCGGCATCCCGCGCCGGCGGCCGCCATCAGTGCATGGGGTTGTTTTCGACATTTTTGTTTTAGGCCATCAGCCGATGGCGCAGGGCACGCTGAGGAAACCGCGGAACCGCACCCGTCCGGCCCGCACCGGCTGGCCGCTGACCGCATAGTTCGGGAAGCGCGCCAGGAAGCGCGAGATCGCGATGGCCCCCTCCAGCCGCGCCAGCGCCATGCCGGCGCATTGATGCGCGCCGGTGGCAAAGGCGAGGTGCCGGTTCGGCGTGCGCGCGACGTCGAAACGTTCGGGATCCGGAAACTGCGCCGGGTCGCGGTTGGCAGCGCCAATGCACAGCGTCACCGATGTGCCTGCGTCCAGCATCACGCCGCCGAGCTCGACCTTCTCCGTGGTCATGCGGTTGCCGAGCTGGTTCGAGCTCTCGTAGCGCAGCATCTCCTCGACCGCGGTCTTGATCAGATCGGGATTGTCGAGCAGCCGCTGCTTCTGATCCGGGTTTTGATGCAGCGTCACCAGGCCGTTGCCGATCAGGTTCGTCGTTGTCTCGTGGCCGGCATTGAGCAGGAAGATGCAGTTGTGCAGCAGCTCCTTCTCGGTCAGCCGCTCGCCGTTGTCCTCACCCTGGATCAGGCGCGTCAGCACGTCGCGCTCGGGATTGCCGGGCTTCTCGCGCCGGCGCGCGACCAGTGTCTGGAGATAGGCGAGGAAGTCCGTCACCGCCTTGTTGCCGCGCGCGGCCACCTCGGGCGACACCACCGGTTCGAGCGCCCCCAGGATCGCCAGCGACCAGTCGCGCAGGGGTGCGCGCTCGTCATGGGGCACGTCGAGCAGGTTGCCGATCACCTCGATCGGGATCGAGGCGGCAAAGTCCTCGATCAGCTCGCAACCCTCCTTGGCGGCGATGGCGTCGAGCAGGCCGTCGACCAGCTTGATGAGATCGCCCTCCATGCCGGCGATGGCGCGCGGCGACAGCGCGCCCATGATCAGCCGCCGGACGCGGGTGTGGGAGGGCGGATCGTTGAAGACGAGGCTCGTGGTGTGATGCTCGTAGAGCGGGGTGTCGCCGTATTTCGGCGCGAACTCCCGCTTCTTGTCCGAGCTGAACGACTTCGTGTTCTTGTAGGTGGTGACGAGGTCGTCGTAGCGGGTCAGGAACACGGTGCCGCTCGGCAGGCGCTTGACCGGCTCGTTCTCCCGCAGTGCACGATAGGTCGGGTAGGGGTTCTCGTAGAATTGGGGCGTCAGCTTCTCGAGGTCGAAGCCCGCCGCCAGCGCCTTCGCGTCTGCGTCCATCCCGCTATTCTCGCCGGTTAAAGCCGATATGCCGTTTTTGTTGTTCTGCTCGACGCATGCATGCGTCTACAGTCTCGCCACCTTGCTAGCCGACCGGACAGGAAAATGCACGCCCGCGCTGATGCTGCCGACACGGCCCCGATGTGGCCGGACGATATTTTCGCGACATTGCAACGCTTCGACGTCCGGCAGGTGCCCTACGTGCCCGATGCCGGCCATTCGAGGCTGATCCAGCGCGTGCTGGCCTCAAGCACGATGCGTGGCATCGCGCTGACGACGGAGGAGGAGGGCGTGGCGCTGTTGGCCGGCGCCTGGGCCGGCGGACAGCGCGGCGTCCTGCTGATGCAGTCGAGCGGCGTCGGCAATTGCATCAACATGCTGTCGCTGATCCCGATCCTGCGGTTTCCCTTCCTCACGCTGGTGACCATGCGCGGCGAGTGGGGCGAGTTCAATCCGTGGCAGGTGCCGATGGGATCGACTACGCAGGGCGTGTTCGAACTCTCCGGCGTCCAGGTGCTGCGTGCCTCGAGCGCCGCCGAGGTGCCGGCGGTGCTCGAAGCCGCTGCAGCGCAGGCCTACAACGCGCTGACCCCCACCGCAGTCCTGCTATCGCAGCGCCTGATCGGCGCCAAGGTTTTCACCAAATGAGCAAGGCCAATCTCCTCGACCGCCGCCAGGTGGTGTCCACGCTGCTGGCGGACCGCAAGGATGTCGTTGCGATCGGGGGCCTCGGGGCCTCCACCAACGACATGTGTGCCGCCGGCGACCACGCCCGCAATTTCTATCTGTGGGGCGGCATGGGGGGCGCGGCGATGATCGGCCTCGGCCTTGCGCTGGCGCAGCCAGAACTGCCGGTGCTGGTGATCACCGGCGACGGCGAGATGCTGATGGGGATGGGCAGCCTCGCCACCATCGGCCTGCAGAAGCCGGCCAACCTCTCGATCGTCGTGCTCGACAACGAGGCCTATGGCGAGACCGGCGGCCAGACCAGCCACACCTCCGCGGCCGCCGACCTCGTCGGGGTCGCCCGGGCCTGCGGCATCACGGCCAGTCAGGCGATCTCGACCATGGCCGAGGTCGAGGCCTTCGCCAGGCGAGTCCATGACGTCGCGGCCGGCCCGCGCTTTGCCAATGTGAAGATCGACAACGCCAGCCTGGAGCGGATCCTGCCGACCCGGGACGGGACCTACATCGTCAACCGGATCCGCGGGGATCTTGGCTTCCAGCCGATCTGAACCCGGTCCGGTTCGGGCGCGGGGAACCGGAACTGTGACCAATATTCCTCGGCGCGCACGCATCTAGGTTGCGACGCAGCATTCTGCTTGACTTTTGCGTGGGTGAGCGCTTACTCACTAGCATGAGCTCATTGCGAATGACGAGCGACCTGAGGCGTCAATTGATCCTCGGTGCCGCGAAACGCTGCTTTGCAAGGCACGGGTATAACGGCACCACGACCAAGAGCGTGGCGGCCGCCGCTGCCATTTCCGAGGCGCTGCTGTTCAAGCATTTCCCGTCCAAGGCCGCGCTCTACGCCGAAATCCTCAGCGACGAATGCGAGGCGGACCCGGCGCTCACCGAACTCCTTGAGCGAGAGCCGTCGACCGCCACCCTGGTCGAGGTGATCCGCGGCACCGTCGCGCATTTCCTCCACATCGCCGAGGGCCCCGACCAGGAAGAGGCGCAGCGCCTTCGACTGATGGCGACGAGCCATCTGGATGATGGCGAATTCGCCCGCTTGCTATATGCCAAGATCGAGAAGCTGATCGGGGCGGTCTTCGTCGCCTCGCTCGAGCGTGCGGTTGACGCCGGCGACGCGCGGCCATGCAGCAGTGAACCGCTCAACCTGTTCTGGTTTGCCCATCACACGATGATGACGGCCGCGCTGACCAGGCTGCCGGCCGCACCTTGCCTCGCCTACGGCAAGCCGAACGAGCTCGAGCGACAGCTCTGCGAGTTTCTCCTCAGAGGTATCGGACTTAACGACGCCGCAATTGCTTCGCATCTGGGCCGCGATGTGGCCGAAGGTGCGGGCGAGACGGCGATTGCAGAAAGTGCATGACATGAACATCGTAGCCGAACACAAGATTTCGGGCGAACCGATCGACACCAAGGCCCCCAAGCGCCCGGTCCGGCCGGTGCTGTGGTTCGTCATCGTCGCCGTGCTGCTGGGTGCGCTGGTTGGTGGTCTGGTCTGGTTCAACTCGTTCCGTGGCCAGATGATCAAGCAGTTCTTCGCCAACAACAAGCCGCCGCCGGTCGCGGTGAGCGCAGCCGAGGCGAAGCTGGAAGTGATCCCGAACCTGCTGACCGCCGTCGGCGGGCTCGCCGCCGTGCACCAGGTCGATGTCAGCGCCGACGTCAACGGGCGCGTCACCGAGATCAAGTTCGAGCCGGGCGCGCATGTCGAGGCCGGCACGCCGCTGGTGCAGATGTTCGATGCGCCGGAGCAGGGCGATCTTGCCAACTACAAGGCGCAGGCGACCGGGGCGCAGCTCTCGCTCGATCGTGCCAAGCAACTGGCCTCGCGCCAGTTCGGTCCGCAGGCGACCGTCGATACGGCGCAGGCCGCCTACGACCAGGCCATGGCCGGAATCGCCAAGACCGAAGCGCTGATCTCGCAGAAGCTCGTCCGCGCGCCGTTCTCGGGCGATCTCGGCGTGCGCAAGGTCGAGGTTGGCCAGTATCTCACCGCCGGCACGGCGATGGTCTCGCTGACCGATCTCTCCCAGCTCTTCGCCAACTTCACCGTGACTGAAAAGGACTCGGGCAACCTCAAGGTCGGACAGACCGTTCGGCTCAGGGTCGACGCCTATCCGGGTCGCACCTTCGAGGGCAAGATCACGACGATCGAGCCGCAGATCGCGAGCGACACCCGCAACATCCGCGTGCAGGCGACGGTCGACAACCCGGAGAAGATCCTGAAGCCCGGCATGTTCGTGACCACTACGGTGGTGCTGCCGGACAAGCCGGCCGTGATCACCGTTCCGGAGACGGCGGTCGACTACACGCTGTACGGCGACTCGGTGCTGCTCATCACCGAGAAGACGGAGGATGGCAAGACCAGCCTGAACGCGGTGCGCACTTTCGTGCAGACCGGCACAAGGCTCGATGGTCGTGTCGAGATCGTGAAGGGCATCAAGCCGGGCGACAAGGTCGTCGCGGTCGGCCAGCTCAAGGTGCAACCGGGCGCGGCCGTGTCGATCTCGGCGGACCCGGCCCCTGCGATCCCGGCGCAGCCGCCGCGCTACTGACGACATCCATGCGCGATCCGGCTTTGCCGGATCACGTTTCTTGAGACATAGAAATCGAGATCGCCGCGATGGCCTTTACCGATATTTTCATCAAGCGCCCGGTTCTGTCGGTCGTCGTCAGCCTCCTGATCCTGCTGATCGGCCTGCGCGCGGCGATGGTGTTGCCGATTCGGCAGTACCCCAAGCTGTCGAACACGGTGATCAACGTCACGACCGTCTATCCCGGCGCGTCCGCCGACCTGATCCAGGGCTTCATCACCACGCCGATCGAGCAGGCGGTCGCCTCCGCCGAAGGCGTCGACTACATCACCTCGTCCTCGGTGCTCGGCACCTCGACGATCCAGATCTACATCAAGCTCAATTTCGATCCGAACCAGGCGCTGACCGAGGTGCTCGCCAAGGTCAATTCGGTCAAATATTTGATCCCGAAGGAATCCAACGACCCGATCGTCACCAAGACGACCGGCCAGACCACGGCCGTGATGTATCTCGGCTTCTCGTCGGAGGAACTGTCGGGCTCGGCGATCTCGGACTACCTGACGCGTGTGGTGCAGCCGGTGCTGTCGACGGTCGACGGCGTCGCGTCCGCGGACATCCTCGGCGGCCAGACCTTTGCGATGCGGCTGTGGCTCGATCCCGAGAGGATGGCCGGCCGCAACGTGTCGCCAGCCGACGTCGCCGCGGCGATCACGGCCAACAACTTCCAGTCCGCGGCTGGGCAGGCCAAGGGCTATCTGATCGTCTCGAACGTCTCGACCAATACGGGCCTCACCGACGTCAACCAGTTCCGGAAGATGATCGTGAAGGCCAAGGACGGCGGCTTCGTGCGGATGGAGGACATCGCCACCGTCGAGCTTGCGGCTCAAAGTACGGACGCGAGCGTGGCCTTCAACGGCGATCACGCCATCTTCATCGGCGTGCAGGCGACCCCGCAGGGCAATCCGCTAACGCTGGTCAAGGGCGTGCGCGCGCTGTTCCCCGAGCTCGAGCGCAATTTGCCACCGTCGATGAAGATGAAGGTCGCCTTCGACTCGACCAAATTCATCCAGTCCTCGATCGACGAGGTGCAGAAGACGCTCGGCGAAGCCGTCATCATCGTGATCGTGGTGATCTTCCTGTTCCTGGCCTCGCTGCGCTCGGTCATCATTCCTGTCGTCACGATTCCCTTGTCGATGATCGGCGTCTGCACCTTGATGCTGGCGCTGGGCTTCAGCTTCAACCTGCTGACGCTGCTCGCGATGGTGCTCGCGATCGGCCTCGTGGTCGACGACGCCATCGTCGTGGTGGAGAACATCCACCGCCATCTGGAGGAGGGCAAGACGCCGGTCCAGGCCTCGCTGCAGGGCGCGCGCGAAATCGTCGGTCCCGTGATCTCGATGACGATCACGCTCGCGGCCGTGTACGCACCGATCGGCTTCCTCGGCGGGCTCACCGGCTCGCTGTTCCGCGAATTTGCCTTCACGCTCGCCGGCTCGGTGATCGTGTCGGGCGTGGTCGCGCTGACGCTGTCGCCGATGATGTGCTCGGTGCTCTTGAAGAACACCGAAGAAGGACGCTTTGCGAAGCTCGTCAACGGGGTGTTCGGCGCGTTGACGCGCTGGTACGGCCGCAGGCTGGACCGCTCGCTCGACTACAAGGCGATCACCGGCATGTTCGCGGTGACGATCCTCGGCCTCGTCGGCTTCCTCTACATGCACACGTCGAAGGAACTGGCGCCCGAGGAGGACCAGGGCATCCTGTTCGCGGTGACCAAGGCGCCCAAATACGCCAACATCGACTATCTCAATTTCTACGGCGACAAGCTCGACAAGGAATTCCAGAAATTTCCCGAGACCGATCTGCGCTTCGTTCTCAACGGCATCAACGGCCCGCAGGGCGGCATTGCCGGCATGCTGCTGAAGCCCTGGGATGAGCGCAAGCGTTCCTCCATCCAATTGAAGCCGCTGATGCAGGCGGAGCTGTCCAAGATCGAGGGCGTGCAGGCCTTTGCGTTCAATCTGCCGGCGCTGCCGGGCGGGCCGGGCGGTCTGCCGGTGCAGATGGTGATCAACTCGACCGCCGGCTTCCAGGCCGTCTATGAGCAGATGGAGAAGCTGAAGGCGGCCGCGCGCAAGAGCGGCATGTTCATCGTCTCCGACAGCGACCTCGCCTTCAACCAGCCGAACGTGAGGGTGACGATCGACCGCACCAAGGCCCAGGACCTCGGCATCAACATGCAGAACCTCGGCTCTACGCTCGCGGTGCTGCTCGGCGGCAACTACATCAACCGCTTCAACCTCGAGGGCCGTTCATACCAGGTGATCCCGCAGGTGCCGCGCGGCAAGCGGCTCTCGCCGGACTCGCTCAGCGGATACTACGTGACGACCAGCACCGGCCAGCAGCTTCCGCTGTCGACCCTGGTGTCGATCGAGACCAAGACCGACCCGAATTCGCTGACGCATTACAATCAGCTCAACTCGGCGACCTTCTCGGCCGTGCCGATGCCCGGCGTGACCATCGGCCAGGCGGTGGACTTCCTCGAGAGCGAGGCCAGGAACCTGCCGCAGGGCTTCAGCCACGACTATCTGGCTGACAGCCGGCAATATGTGCAGGAGGGCAACCAGCTCGCGATCACCTTCGGCTTCGCGCTGATCATCATCTTCCTGGTGCTGGCGGCCCAGTTCGAGAGCTTGCGTGACCCGCTGGTGATCATGATCTCGGTGCCGATGGCGATCGTCGGCGCGCTGATCCCGCTGTTCTTCGGCGTTGCGACCATGAACATCTACACCCAGGTCGGGCTGCTGACGCTGGTCGGCCTGATCACCAAGCACGGCATCCTGATGGTGGAGTTCGCCAACGAGCTTCAGATCAACGAGCGGCTCGATCGCCGTTCGGCCATCGAGATGGCCGCCCGCATCCGTTTGCGGCCGATCCTGATGACCACGGCTGCGATGGTCACCGGCCTGATCCCGCTGTTGACCGCGACCGGCGCCGGCGCTGCCAGCCGCTTCTCGATCGGCCTCGTGGTCGTCGCAGGCATGTCGATCGGCACGCTGTTCACGCTGTTCGTGCTGCCGGCGGTCTATGTGGTGCTGGCGACCGACCATCGCGCGGCGGCCGATTCCGAGCGGAACAAGCAGGCCGGCGAACTCGACCTCGGCTCCAAGGCGCTGCGGCCGACCTGAGGCTCGTTCGATCGAGGGATGTAAGGCGGCAATGGCGTTGGCCATTGCCGCTTTTTTCTTGCCCCGTGCTGGACTTTGCGCAGCGGCAGCTTAACGTCCGTATGCAACTGGAATGGGGGTCGAGATGACGCGTGACTTCGCTGCGGGCAATTATCGTTTCATTCCGTCCGTGTTCCAGTATTCGGCCGGCGCGGCGGCCGACGACGGCTATGCGATCGAGCGCGTCCGCTTCGACAGGCTGGTGCCGCTGGCCGAGGGATTTGCGCTGGCCGCAAGATATATCCAGGACGCGGGCCGGCCATTGACGGCCTTCTGCGCCTGCGAGCTGCGCTCGCCGGCGGCCTTCAGCGAGGAAGGCTTTCGCGCCTTCAACCTGCACTATGTCAAGACGCTGTCCGAATGGGGCATCTTCGACGGCACCACCAATCCGGTGGCGCGCAGCAATGTCTGTCCCGAGATCGATCCGCCGTCCGAGCCGTCGTTCTATGCCTTTTCCTTCACGCGCCCGACCCGCGGAACGACGCCGACTTTCGTCATCGCGGGCGGCGCCGAAGCGCGCGAGGGCAGCGGCACCTATGTCGAGCGCACGGTGCGCTACCGCGACCTCAGCCCGGAGGGGCTGCGCGAGAAGGTGCGCTTCACCACGACATCGCAGATGGAAAGCCGCATGACGGCCTTCGGCTTCGGCTGGAAGGATACGACCGGCGTGCAGGCCTATTCCGTACACGACTTCCATCACGCGCTGGTCGACGAGCTGGTCCGCCGCGGCGCGCTGCGCTCCGGGCTGACCTGGCATTTCGCCCGGCCGCCGGTGGTCGATCTCGAATACGAGATGGATTGCCGCCGCGTGATGCGCGAGACGGTGATTTAGCGCTGGCGCGGGTCGAGGGCGTCGCGCAGGCCGTCGCCGAGCAGATTCAGCGACAGCACCACGAGGAAGATCGCGAGCCCCGGCCAGATCGCCATCCACGGTGCCTGCGTCAGGAAGCGCTGCGCCGCGTTGAGCATGCTGCCCCAGGACGGCGACGGCGGCTGCTGGCCGAGGCCAAGGAAGGACAACGCGGCTTCGGCAATGATGGCGGCCGCGATCGACAGCGTCGCCTGGACCAGGAGGGCCGGCAGGATGTTCGGCAGGATATGCGAGAGCGCGATCCGCCAGGGCGGATTGCCGAGCGCGCGCGCGGCCTCGACATAGTCCTCGGCCTTGACGCTCAGCACCTGTCCCCGCGTCAGCCGGATGAAGATCGGAGTGGCCGAGATGCCGATCGCGATCATGGCATTGCCGAGGCTCGGACCGAGGAACGCGGCGAGCGCGATTGCCAGGATCAGGAACGGGCAGGCCAGCATCGCATCGGTGATCCGGCTGATCAGCGCGTCGATGAATCCACCGCGATAGCCGGCGAGGAGGCCGAGCGGCACGCCGATGCCGAGCGCGATCGCAACCGAGATCAGGCCGGCGAGCAGCGAGGCCCGCGCACCGTAAATGACCCGGCTCAGGATGTCGCGGCCGAGCTCGTCGGTGCCGAACCAGTGCGCCGCGGTCGGCGGCTTGCGCACGAGGCTCCAGCTCGTCGCTATGGGGTCATAGGGCACGAGGAGCGGCGCAAGGATCGCGAGCGCGATGAACATGGTCAGGACTACGAGCCCGAACACCGCCGCCTTGCGCTTGAACAGCCGCCGTCGGGCGCGGCGCGCCGGGCTGTCGAGCTCGTCGACTTGCGCGATCGGGGCGGGCAGCGCGGCGTCGCTCATGGATCTAGCCCCGTAGCCGCGGATTGACGAGGATATAGGCGATATCGGCAACGAGGTTCAGCGTGATGTAGACGGTGGCCGTCACCAGCACCACGCCCTGCACGACGGCGTAGTCGCGGTTGAAGACGGCGTCCACGATCAGCTTGCCGAAGCCGGGGATCGAGAAGATCTGCTCGGTCAGCACCGCGCCCGACAGCAGCGTGCCGAGCTCGAGCGCGCCGAGCGTGATCACGGGCGTCAGCGCGTTGCGCATGGCATGCTTGAGAATCACGGACCGCTCGGACAGGCCCTTGGCGCGGGCGGTGCGGACATAGTCGCTCTCCAGCACCTGGAGCATGGCGCTGCGCGTGTGCCGCATCAGGATCGCGGCGATGGCGTTGCCGAGCACGAAGGCCGGCATGATGGTGACGGCAAGGCTCGCGCGCCAGTTCTCGGTAAGCGGCACGTAGCCGGAGGCGGGCAGCCAGCCGAGCTCGATCGAGAACAGGAAGATCAGCATGATGCCGAGCCAGAAATTCGGCGTCGAGATGCCCCACAGCGCGAAGAAGTTGGCGCCATAGTCCCACGCGGTTCCCTTCTTCACAGCGGCGATGATGCCGGCGGGAATGCCGATCAGGAACGCGATGATGATCGCCATCGTGCCGAGCTGCAGCGTGACCGGCAGCTTCTGCGCGATCAGCTCGCGCACCGGCATCTTGTTGCGCAGGGACTCGCCGAAATCGCCGGTCAGCACGCCCTTGATCCAGTAGGCGTACTGCACGGGGACGGGCTGATCGAGCCGGTATTGCCGGCGGATCTGCTCGATCACGGCCGGATCGCGCTCTTCGCCCGCCATCACCAGTGCCGGGTCGCCCGGCAGCAATTGCTGCAGCGAGAAGATCAGCACCGAGACGAAGAACAGCGTCGGCACGATCTGCACCAGACGGCGGGCGAGGAAGCTCAGCATTCCCGTCGCGTCACTTCAGCTTGAGACCGATGACGCGCACGAGCCCGTCGGGCATCTGCCTGTAGCCCTCGAGCTTGGTCGTATGCGCGATGATGATTCGGCGGTGGTAGAGATAGAGCAGGGGCTCTTCGTCCTGGACCAGCTTGGCAAGAACCTCGTAACTGGCCTTGCGCTTGGTGGGGTCGGTCACCAGCCGCGCGTCCTCCAGCGCCTTGTCGGCCTGCGGATTGTTCCACGCGCCGTAGTTCTGCGGAGCGCCGCTGTGCAGGAAGACGAAGGTGTTGCCGTCGGGGTCGACGCGTCCGCTCCAGGCGAGCATGAAGGCCTGGTAGTCGCCGGCCTCGGCCTGCTTGAGCCCGGTCGCGAATTCGGTGACCCGGATCTTCATGTCGAAGCCGGCTTCCGCGGCCATCGACTGGATCACCTGCGCCGGTGTTTCGGTCTCCGCACCCTTCGACACCAGGAAATCGATGCTGACCGGCAGCGCCACGCCAGCCTCTTTCAGCAGCGCCTTGGCCTTCTCCAAATTGCGGGGACGGACCGGTAGCGATTTCTGATAGTAGGGATGGTCAGGGTTGACCCATTGATTGCCGACCTGGAATTCGCCGTTGAACACCACCTGGTTGATGGCCTCGCGGTCGATGGCGAGATCGAGCGCCTGCCGCACCTTGGTGGACTGGCTGAGCGGTCCCTTGGCCTTGTCCTTGCCGATGTTGAGCGTGATGCCCTGATACCCGAGCTCGATGGCGGTCGCGACCTTCAGCCGTGAATCCGCGCGGACGTCCTTGAGGTCGGTGGCGAGCACGCGCTCGATCAGGTCGAGGCCGCCGGATTTCAAATTGGCGAGGCGCACGGTGGCGTCGACGATCGGCTGGAACACGATGCGGTCGATGAAGACGTTATCCTTGTTCCAGTAGTCGGCGAACTTCTCGAACACGATGCGGTCCTGCTGCACGCGCTCGACGAACTTGTAGGGGCCGGCGCAGACCGGACGCAGGCCGAACTTGTCGCCGGCTTCCTTCGCCGCTTTCGGCGACATCATCATGCCGGCGCGGTCGGTGAGCTGGGCGAGCAGCGGCGAGAACGGTGACTTCAGCACCAGCCTGATGGTGAGGGGATCGACGACCTCGACGTGATCGACCGAGGCGAGCTCCGGCTTGCGGAACGAGCCGGGGAAGGTCAGGTGCCGCTCCAGCGAGAACTTTGCGGCCTCCGCGTCGAACGGCTCGCCGTCGTGGAATTTCACGCCGGGCCGCAGCTTGATGACGAGGGCCTTGCCGTCATCGGCGGTCTCGCTCGACAACGCGAGTTGCGGCACGATGTTGAGCTTCTCGTCGATGTCGAACAGCTTGTCGCAGAACGCGGAGAACACGATGCGGCCGACATAGGTGCGGGCCATGGTGGGATCGAGGATGTCGGGGTCCTCGGCGAGGCCGATGCGCAACGTGGTCTGGGCCTGCGCGGAGACGGCAAGTGCCAGCAGGACTGCGGCGGAGGCGACGGCCAGGCGAAAGATCTTCATTGAACGGTCCCCTTTGCTTCAGCTACGGCGTCGTAGGCGTTGCACTCTGTATACCAACCCCGGCCGGGCCCGCGCCTTCCGTCTTTCGGCTGAAGGCCGCGACCAGTTTCTCCAGTGCCGGAGAGAAGCCCGCTGCGGCGGGCAGGATGGCATCGGCGGATGGCAGGTCGCCGACGCGATGGCAGGCGGTGGCGTGGCCTGTGCCGTCGGCCACCAGTCCTGGGGCTTCGTTGCGGCAGCGGTCGATCACGAAGGGACAGCGGGTGTGGAAGCGGCAGCCGGAAGGCGGATTGAGCGCGCTCGGGATCTCGCCTTCCAGCATGACCCGTGCCCGCCTGGCGCGCGGCTGCGGCAGCGGGATCGCCGACAACAGCGCGCGGCTGTAGGGATGGCGGGGTCCTGCGAACAGCGCGTCCGCCGCCGCCGTCTCGACGATCTGGCCGAGATTCATCACCGCGACGCGGTCGGCGATGTGCTTGACCACGGCGAGGTCGTGCGAGACGAAGATGTAGGCAAGGGCGAGCCGGTCCTGGAGATCGCGCAGCAGATTGAGGATCTGCGAGCGGATCGAGACGTCGAGCGCCGAGACCGGCTCGTCGCAGATGATCAGCTTCGGCTCGACCGCGAACGCCCGGGCGATGGCGATGCGCTGGCGCTGGCCGCCTGAGAATTCATGCGGATAGCGGCGTGCGAGGCGCGGCTCCATGCCGACCAGGTGCAGCAACTCCGCGACCCGCTCGCCCCGCCGCCCCGCTGGCACGAGATCGTGCAGCGCCAGCGGCTCGGACAGGATCTGACCGACCGTCATGCGCGGATTGAGCGAGGCGTATGGGTCCTGGAAGATGATCTGCGCCTCGCGCCGGAAGGCTCGAAGCGCGCCGGCATCGAGCGAGCGCAGGTCGCGGCCGTCGAAACGCACCGTTCCCGCGTCCGGCTCGATCAGCCGCAGCACGAGGCGGCTGACGGTGGACTTGCCGCAGCCGGACTCGCCGACCAGTGCCAGCGTCTTGCCGGCCTCGAGCGAGAACGAGACGCCGTCGACCGCCCTGACATGCGCCAGCGCTCGGCCGAACAGCGAGCGATCGGCGACGAAATGCTTGACCAGGCCTTCGACCTCGAGCAACGCCATCACGACACCAGGCGTTCGAGCGGCGCGCGGATGCAGCGCGAGAGATGGCCGGGCGTGACCTCGACCAGCGGCGGCGGAGCGCTTGTGCAGGCATCCTGCACGAACGGGCAGCGCGCGGCGAAGCGGCAGCCGGCGGGCGGCTGCGCCATGTTCGGCACCATGCCCTCGATGGTCGCAAGCTGCTCGGCTCGATGGTCGAGCCGCGGGATCGAGCCGAGCAGGCCGACGGTGTAGGGGTGCTGCGGGGCCGAGAACATCTCGTCCACCGGCGCGCGCTCGACGATCTCGCCGGCATACATCACCGCGACCTCGTCGCAGACCTCGGCGACCACGCCGAGATCGTGGGTGATCAGGATGATGGCGGCGCCGCTGGCCGCCTTCAGTTCGCGCATCAGCTCCAGGATCTGCGCCTGCAGGGTGACATCGAGCGCGGTGGTCGGCTCGTCCGCGATCAGGAGCTGCGGGTCGCAGGCCAGCGCCATCGCGATCATCACGCGCTGGCGCATGCCGCCGGAGAGCTTGTGCGGATATTCGTCGATGCGCCGCTCGGGCGAAGGGATGTGGACGCGACGCAGGAGTTCGATCGCCCGCCCGCGGGCGCTGCGCGCCGAGCCGCCGCGATGGCGCAAAATGGTCTCGATGATCTGGTCGCCGATGGTGAAGCTCGGATTGAGCGAGGTCATCGGCTCCTGAAAGATCATCGCGAGCCGGTTGCCGCGCAGGTCGCGCAGGGTCTGGTCCGGCGTCTGCAGCAGGTCCAGGCCGTCGAAGCGGATCGCGCCGGTGATTTCCGCGCTCTGCTTCGGCAGCAGTCCCATGATCGCCAGCGAGGTGACGCTCTTGCCGCAGCCGGATTCGCCGACGAGGCCGAGCGTTGCACCATTGGCGACGCTGAGATCGACGCTGTCGACCGCGTGGGTGACGCGGCCGTCGTCACCGTGAAAGCGGATGCGCAGATCCCTGATCTCGACAAGCGGGCCCGCGCTCATGATTGCCTTGCGCTGGCTGCGGCGATGCGGGCGTCGACGACGGCGCGATCGGTATTGCCGGCCGGCTTTTGCCGCGTCGGCAGCGAACCGCGGAAGTGCACCCACATTTCCTGGCTGACCCGCTCAAGCCGTTCGAGCTCGCCGAGCGGGTCGGGATGGTCGTCGGCGCGCAGGTCCAGCGCCGACCATTCCTCCTCGCCGTGGATCAACAAGGCCGCGGACTGCTTGCCGCGCTTGTCGCCGCCGGCGGCTTCGCCCGCGCGCATGGCGGCGAGGAGGCGGCGCGGGAAGGGCAGGCTGTCGTTGGCGACATAGGTTTTTGCCGTCTCGTCGAGCACGTCGGCGCCGGCAAGCATGTTGCCGGCGATCGAAACGCCGCTACCTGCGACGTGACCGCACCAGCCGATGCAGTCGCGCCCGGTATGTGCCGCGATCGCGCCGCTCGCATCCATGATGTGGATCTGGCGGCTCTCGCGGCCCTCGTCGGTCGCGAGCAGCGCAGCGAGGACGTCATGCGCGTTCAGGCCTTCGCGCAAGAGCTTGACGCCGTCGATGCCGTAATAGGGATTGACGAAGGCCTGCGTCGCGACGGCGCCGAGGCCCGCCGCAATGTAGGGCACGCGCGCGCCGACGGCGAAGAAGCGGGTCGCAACCGCGATGCCGAACTGGCCGGTGGCAGGATCTCGCGCGATGATCGACCAGGTCATTGCTTCAGCGCCCCGCGGCGTAGCCCTGCATGCCCCTCGGATTGGCCGCGGCACGCCGGCGCACGCCGACGCGCGAGGCCGCGGTGAGACGGCCTTCCGACCAGTCGGGGCCGACCTCGACGATATGGCCGCGCTCGCGCAAATTCTCGATCGTCGCCTTCGGCACGCGGTTCTCGACCACGAGCACGCCGGGGCGCGCGGTGCGCGGCCAGAACGAGATCGGGAAGTGCTCGGAATGCCAGGCCGGCGCGTCGATCGCCTCCTGGAGATTGAGGTTGCAGTGAACGTGGCGCAGGAAGAACTGGGTGATCCACTGGTCCTGCTGGTCCCCGCCCGGCGAGCCCCAGGCGAGGTAGGGCTCACCATCGCGCAATGCCATGGTCGGCGACAGCGTGGTGCGGGGCCGCTTGCCCGGCGCCAGCGAGGCGGGATGGTTTTCCTCCAGCCAGAACATCTGGGCGCGGCTGCCCAGGCAGAAGCCGAGCTCTGGAATGATCGGTGAGGATTGCAGCCAGCCGCCCGACGGCGTCGAGGACACCATGTTGCCGGCCTTGTCGATGATGTCGAAATGCACGGTGTCGCCGCGCACCTCGCCGAACCGCCCCACCGTCGGCTCGCCGGCGCCGAGCGCGCCGACGGCCTCGCGCTGGCCCTCGGCGCGGCGCAGCTTGACCACGCCGCCAAAGCCTTCGACCGAGCCGGGCAGGAAGTCGAGCGAGGCCTTCTCCGAGATCAGCTTGCGGCGCTCGTCGTTATAGGCGTCCGACAACAGCGTCGCGATCGGGATCTCGTTGAACCTGGGATCGCCATAAAATTTCTCGCGGTCGGCGAATGCGAGCTTTGCGCATTCGATCTGCAGATGAATGAACTCCGGCCCGGTCGGATCGAGCCCGTCGAGCGCAAAACCCTTCAGGAGCGCAAGCTGCTGCAGCGTCACGGGACCCTGGCTCCACACGCCCGCCTTGCAGACGGTGTAGCGGCCGTAGTCATAGGTGAGCGGCGCCTCGACCGTCGGCTGCCAGCGCGCCATGTCGTCGGCGGAGAGGACGCCGCGATGCGGCGAGCCGCTGACGTCCATCACCTCCTGGGTGCGGCAGAACTTGTCGATGGCTTCCGCGACAAACCCTTGCGACCAGCTCTTTCGCGCGCGCTCGATCTCGGCATCGCGGCCGCCGCCGCCGCTCTCGGCTTCGCTGAGAATGCGGGCATAGGTCGCGGCGAGCGTCTTGTTGGTGAAGAGCGTGCCGGGCCTCGGCACCTCGCCATTCGGCAGATAGACCGCGGCCGACGTCGGCCAGTGCTTGCGGAACAATTGCTCGACGGTCTGGATCGTGGCGCAGGCGCGCTCGACCAGCGGATAACCGTCGCGCGCATAGGAGATCGCGGGCTCCAGCACGTCGCGCACGCGCATGGTGCCGTAGTCGCGCAGCAGCATCATCCAGGATTCGAAGGTCCCGGGAACGCAGGCCGCGAGCAGGCCGGTGCCGGGCACCATGTCGAGGCCTTCGCTCCTGTAGTGGGCGATGGTGGCGCGTGCCGGCGCCGGGCCCTGGCCGCAGATCACCTCGGTGCGGCCGCGCTTCACGTCATGCACGATGACGGGCACGTCGCCGCCGGGACCGTTCAGGTGCGGCTCGACCACCTGGAGCGTGAAGGCGGTGGCGACGCCGGCGTCGAAGGCGTTGCCGCCCTTTTCCAGGATGGCCATGCCGACGGCGGTCGCGATCCAGTGCGTCGAGGCCACCACCCCGAACGTGCCCTCGATCTCGGGCCTCGTCGTGAACGGATCGGGATTGATGTTGCTGGCCATGGGGCTACCTCAGTTTTGGCGCGCGCAATTGATCACAGGCGCGGCCGCGCGGCCAATGCGCTGCCGGCATGGCACGCGCGCGTCACGCCGGGACCTCTGCGGTGTTGACCGCGTGGCAGGCGACGCCGTCGATCAGTTCCGGCGCTTCCTTGCGGCAGAGATCGAAGGCGAGCGGGCAGCGCGGATTGAAGGCGCAACCGGGGGGCGGGTTGATCGGGTTCGGGATCTCGCCCTTCACCGGGATGCGCTGGCGGCCGCTCATGGCCAGATCCGGCACGGCGCCCAGCAGCATCTTGGTGTAGGGCATGCGCGGCCGGGCGAACAGCTCGCGGCCTTCCGCGATCTCGACGATGCGGCCGAGATACATCACGCCGACGCGGCTCGCCATGTGGCGGACGACGGCGAGGTTGTGGCTGATGAACATGTAGGTCAGGCCGAACTTGTCCTGGAGATCGCGCATCAGGTTCAGGATCTGCGCCTGCACCGAGACGTCGAGCGCCGAGGTCGGCTCGTCGCAGACGATGAACTCGGCGTTCGAGGCGAGTGCGCGCGCGATCGCGATGCGCTGGCGCTGCCCGCCGGAAAACTCGTGCGGAAACTTCAGCCGGTCATCGGGATGCAGGCCGACGAGGGTAAGGAGCTCGCCGACGCGCGCCTGGATGTCGCGCTCGCCCTGGATCAGATCGAAGGCGCGGATCGGCTCGGAGATGATGGCATCGACGCGGAAACGCGGGTTCAGGCTCGCATAGGGGTCCTGAAAGATCATCTGGATGCGGCGGCGCAGCTTTCGCCGCGCCTGGGCCTGCCGCGGATCGGTCATCGAGACGCCGTCGATCAGCACGTCGCCCGCGCTCGGCGGCAGCAGGCCGACCACCATCCGCGCCACCGTGGTCTTGCCGGAGCCGGATTCGCCGACGAGCGCAAAGGTCTCGCCCTTCCTGATGTCGAAGGCGACGTGATCGACGGCCTTGAGATATTCGAGCTGCCCGCCTTCGAGCACGCGGTTGAGCCAGGGTTTCGAGACGTCGAAGACGCGGCGCAGATCTCTGGCCTGGACGAAGGGGGCGCTCATGCCGCGCTCTCCGCCGGCACGTCGTCGTAGAGATGGCAGGCGACCGATTGCGTGCCGCGCGGCTGCGGCTCGGGCCGCTCGATGCGGCAGCGATCGAAGGCGAAGGCACAGCGCGGATTGAACGAGCAGCCGCGCGGGATCGCCGACAGCCGCGGCATGGAGCCGGGAATCTGCACCAGGCGCTTGTCCTCGCCGGCGAGCGTCGGGATCGCGCCCATCAGGCCCTTGGCATAGGGGTGCAGCGGATGCTGCACCACGTCCTGCACCGGCCCGATCTCGGCGATGCGGCCGGCATACATCACCGCGACCCGGTCGGACGTCTCCGCGATCACGCCCATGTCGTGGGTCACCAGCATCACGGCCGTGCCGTGGTCGCGCCCGAGCCGCTTGATCAGCGAGATGATCTGCGCCTGCACGGAGACGTCGAGCGCCGTGGTCGGCTCGTCCGCGATGATCAGCTCGGGCTCGGCGCAAATGGCAAGCGCGATCACCACGCGCTGGCGCATGCCGCCGGAGAATTCGTGGGGATAACCGTCGATGCGCTTGTCCGGCGCGGGGATGCCGACTTCGGCAAGCAGCTCGATGGCGCGGCGGCGCGCGGCCTGCTCGGAGAGATTAAGGTGGGTCCGGATCGTCTCCACGATCTGGTCGCCGACCTTGTACAGCGGATTGAGCGAGGTGAGGGGATCCTGGAAGATCATGCCGATGCGCTTGCCGCGGACGCGGCGCATCTCCTCCGGCGGAAGATTGTCGATGCGCAGGCCTCCGAGATGGATCTCGCCGCCGGCGATGCGGCCGGGCGGGTCGATCAGGCCGATTACGGAGAGGCCAGTGACGGACTTGCCGGCGCCGGATTCGCCGACCACGCCCAGCACCTCACCCTTGGCGATGTCGAAGGAGACGCCGTCGATGGCGCGCAGCGTGCCGCGGCGGGAGGCGAACTCGACCTCAAGATTGCGCACGGAGAGAACGGGTTCGGTCATGGGCGGCGCAACCTCATCGGAGCTTCGGGTTGAGCGCGTCGCGCAGCCAGTCGCCGAGCAAATTGATCGCCAGGATCAGCGCCGCAAGCGCGAAGCCGGGAAAGGCCACGATCCACCATTCGCCCGCGAACAGATAGTTGTTGCCGATGCGGATCAGCGTCCCGAGCGAAGGCATGGTCTCTGGCATGCCCGAGCCGAGGAAGGACAGCGTCGCCTCGGTGATGATGGCGAGCGCGAGATTGATGGTGGCGATGACGAGGATCGGACCCATCGTGTTCGGCAGCACGTGGCGCAGCATGATCACGGGCGCGGGCAGGCCGATCAACTGCGCGGCAGCGACATAGTCCTTGTTCTTTTCCACCATCACCGAGCCGCGGACCGTGCGGGCATACTGCACCCAGAAGCTGAGGCCGATGGCAAAGACGAGGACCGCCAGCATGCTCATCTCGTCGAGCTTGTTGCCGAAGACCGATTTGGCGATGCCGTTGATCAGAAGCGCGATCAGGATCGCCGGAAAGGAGAGCTGCACGTCGGCGATACGCATGATCAACCCGTCGACGGCGCCGCCGAAATAGCCCGCCGTCAGCCCCAGGAGGATGCCGAGCGCGCCCGAGAATACGACGCCGAGCACGCCGACCAGGAGCGAGATGCGCATGCCGTAGAGGATCGCGGAGAGCACGTCGCGGCCCTGCTCGTCGGTGCCGAGCAGATAGGGGGCCTGGCCATCGGCGGTCCACAGCGGAGGGATGCGCGAGTTCATCAACTGGAGCTGGGCCGGATCGAAGGGATTTTGCACGGCAAGCGCCGAGGCGAAGATCGCGAGCAGGAAGAACAGCAGCGTCACCGCCGCGGCGATCATTGTGATCCTGGAGCGGCGGAACGAATAGAACAGGTCGCTGTCGAGCGCGCGCCGGAGCCGGCCAGGCGCTGCGGGGCGCGAGCCGCGCTCTTCGACCTCGTGCGGAACGACGGCCTCGCTCATCTCAATGCGCCCGGCTGACCGTCGAGCGCAGCCGCGGATCGACGATGGTGTAGAGGATATCAACCACGAGGTTGATGGTGACGAAGATCAGGGACACCATCATCAGGTAGGCCGCCATGATCGGAATATCGACGTTCTGAACGGCTTGCACGAACAGGAGCCCCATGCCCGGCCACTGGAACACGGTCTCGGTGATGATGGCGAAAGCAATGACCGAGCCAAACTGGAGGCCGGCCACGGTGATCACTGGAACCAGCGTGTTGCGCAGTGCGTGGCCGAAATGGATCGCGCGCGTGGTCAGGCCGCGGGCGCGCGCGAAGCGGATGTAGTCGGTGCGCATGACCTCCAGCATCTCGGCGCGCACCAGGCGCATGATCAGGGTCATCTGGAACAGGCCGAGCGTGATCGAGGGCATGATCAGCGCCTTCAGGCCGGACAGCGTCAAAAGGCCGGTCGTCCACCAGCCGATATGCACGACCTCGCCGCGGCCGAACGAGGGTAGCCAGCCGAGCGTCACGGAAAACAGGTAGATCAGGAGAATGCCGATCAGGAAGGTCGGCAATGAAATGCCGATCAGCGAGACCGCCTGGAAGAAATGGGCGAGCCAGGTGTCGCGGCGAAGCGCCGAATAGACCCCCATCAGGATGCCGCTGACCATCGCGAAGATGGTGGCGCAGATCGCAAGCTCCAGCGTCGCCGGCATCCGCTCCATCAGCAGCCTGGAGACAGGCAGGCGGAATTGATAGGAGACGCCGAACTTGAACTGTGCGGCGTTGCCGACGTAGCGACCGAATTGCACGATCACGGGATCGTCGAGGCCGAGCGACTTGCGGATCGCGGCGCGTTCGGCGCCCGACGTATCCATCCCGACCATCTGGTTCACGGGGTCGCCGGCGAAGCGGAACATCGAGAACGCAATGACCCCGACGGCGATCATGACGCCGATGGCCTGGATTGCGCGGCGAAGCGTGAAAGCGAGCATCTGGTCCTTTCACATATCTTCAGAGAGCGCGCATCATTGCGTTAGCCCGAAACGGCAGATTCTTAAACAGCAAGTCCCGGAAGCCAAATCGTGCAAGGATGGCTTCCGGGACTTCACAACTTGTCGACACCTACTCGTCCTGCTTGGTCGCCCAGTAGAGCAGGACCTGGTTGTCCGCACGCTGGGTCAGTTTCACTTTCTTTGACACGCCCCAGGCGAGGGCCTGCTGATGCAGCGGAACGTAGGCGTAGTCCTTGATTGCGATCTCGTAGGCCTGCTTGATCAGGAGATCGCGCTTGGTCGTATCGGGTTCCAGCAGAACCTTGTCGGCGAGCTCGTCGAACTGCTTGTTGCAGTAGCCGGCGAGATTGGCCTCGCCGCGGTTGGGATCGCTGGGGTCGTCACGGCAGCCCATGATGTCGTGCATCACGTTGTGGGAGTCGAGCGTGTCGGGGGTCCAGCCCAGCATGAACAGCGAGGTCTTGTAGCCGCCCGGCTTGAGCACCTTGGCGAAATATTGCGCCTTGGGCTGCGCCAGCAGGTTCACCTTGATGTTGATGCGGGCGAGCATGCCGACGATCGCCTGGCAGATCGCGGCGTCATTGACGTAGCGGTCGTTCGGACAATCCATCGTCACTTCGAAACCGTCGGCATAGCCGGCATCCGCCAGCAGCTTCTTGGCGGCCTCGGGATCGGGCTTCGGCCGGGGGAAGTCCTTCGACATCGGATAGAGCTCCGGTGCGATCATCAGCGCCGACGGCGTCGAGAGGCCGCGCATGACGCGGTTCTTGATCAGGTCGACGTCGATCGTCTTGTAGACGGCCTCGCGGACGCGGATGTCCTTGAACGGATTCTTGCCCTTGACGTTCGAGAACAGCAGCTCGTCGCGCGACTGGTCCATGCCGACGAAGATGGTGCGGAGCTCGGGTCCGGTGAGCACGGTGGCGTTCGGGCTCGCATTGACGCGCTGGATGTCCTGGACCGGAACCGGCTCGATCACGTCGACCTCGCCCGACAGCAGTGCCGCCACGCGCGTGGCTTCGGAGGCGATCGGCGTGAAGATGATCTCCTTCAGGTTATGTTCCGGCTTGCGCCACCAGTTCGGATTGGCCTTGAAGACGGTCTTCACGCCCGGCTGATGGCTCTCGATCATGAAGGGACCAGTGCCGTTTTCATGGAGCGAGGCGTAGCTCGGGGTCGTGGCGGCTGCCGGCGTCGGCGCCACCGCATTGTTCGCCTCTGCCCATTTCTTGTCCATGATGTACCACGTCGCCCAGAGCGCGGTCAGGATGGGATTGGGCTTGGTGAGGATGAAATCGACGGTGTAATCGTCGATCTTGACGACCTTGGCGTCGGCGGGAATGCGGCTCAGCAGGTTCGAGCCGGTCGCCCGTACGCGCTCCGCGGAGAACACCACGTCATCCGCGGTGAAGGGATCGCCGTTGTGGAATTTCACGCCCTTGCGCAGGTGGAAGCGCCAGCGGGTCGGCTCCGGTGTCTCCCAGCTTTCGGCCAGCGCCGGGATGATCTTCAGGTTCCTGTCGCGCGCGACCAGGCCCTCATAGACATGGCCGAGATGCGCATGGGTCGTCGATTCGTTCAGCGTATAGGGGTCGAGCGATTTGAGCTCACCCTGGTTGGCGTAGCGCAGCGTCTGGCTCGATGCCGGGGACACCGTCAACGCAAGCATACCGGCGAGCATCGCCGCATACAGACTTCGACCAACTGACATTCTTGACCCTCTCCACTCTGCCGCGCCGGTGATTTTTGATTGTTCGGTGGGCTGATCAATCCATGTTGCCCAGAGTTCTTGCACCGTGCAAGCGTCATTCCAGCAAGGAATGCGCCAAGTTGCGCCGCTATGCAGCAATGCTGACCCGCTATCCGGCGCCGGCTGGGGGCGAATATGCCCTTGCCGACCGGCGAGCGAGCGGGTTTGTGGCGAAACGACTTGATTGACCATATCTGGTGATTGCGGAGGCTGGCGCCGGGCCGCCCATGTCAGGTCGCTTGCGCCCCGTACCGTGTCACGGCGATACTGTGCCGGGCCGGCTGAACCCGATCTGGAGGGGACATGAAAGTTAACATCGAAATCGATTGCACCCCCCTCGAGGCCCGCCAGTTCATCGGGCTGCCCGACGTCGCGCCGATGCAGACGGCGGTCATGGAGAAGCTGCAGCAGCAGGTGGTGAGCAACATCGAGAAGATCTCGCCGGAATCGCTGATCCAGAGCTGGTTCACCTTCGATCCGAAGATCGCCGAGCGGTTTCAGGACATGTTCGTCGCCATGGCCGGCCTTGCCGTGCCGCGGGGCGGTGGTGACAAGAAGAAATAATGCCGGTCGCTGACGACGGGGCGCAGGGCTCGGGCCGGTTACGTCCGCCGGCGCTCGGTCTCCTGCTTGCGGAAGCGCGCGGCCTGTTCGAACTCAACGCCAGCCTGCTGCTGTCGCCGCTCCTGATGCGGGCGCCCAGGGGCGATGGCCACCCTGTGCTGGCGCTGCCGGGCTTTCTTGCCAGCGATCTCTCGATGGCGCCGATGCGGCGCTATCTCGGCGAGCTCGGCTATGAGGCGCATGCCTGGCGGATGGGCCGCAATCTCGGCGGCCTGGCGCGGATGCGGGAGGCCTTGCGCACCAGGCTTGCCGAAATCCATGCCGCAAGCGGACGCAAGGTCAGCCTGGTCGGATGGAGCCTCGGCGGCGTCTACGCCCGCGATCTGGCACTGCAGGCGCCCGACATGGTCCGCTATGTCATCACGCTCGGTAGTCCCTTTGCCAACGACGTGCGGGCGACCAACGCGACGCGGCTCTATGAGGCGTTGTCCGGCGAGCGCGTCGAGGATTTTGCGGAAGCGCGCGCGGCGATCGCCGGCGACCTGCCGGTGCCCGCAACCTCGATCTATTCGCGCGCCGACGGCGTCGTGAACTGGCGGACATGCCTGTTGCGCCCATCCGATCGTGCCGAGAACATCGAGGTTCACCTGGCAAGCCATATCGGTCTCGGGGTGAACCCGGCGGCGCTGTGGGCCGTCGCCGACCGCCTTGCGCAAGCAGAGGGCGAGTTCTCGCCGTTCGACCGGGAAGGGCCGTTTGCCATTGCATATGCCCCGCCGGAACGGGCAGTATCGGCCTGACAAGAGGCGCCCCTCAAGGCGCCCGTCGGACGTCTCGGGAGGGAACCATGGCAGACGGGAAGAAGCTGTCGTCGCTGGACGCATCCTTTCTCTATCTGGAAACGCCGGAAATGCCGATGCATGTCGGCAGCATGGCGATCTTTCGCCTGCCCGACGGCTACAAGGGCGACTTCTTCGAAGACTTCAAGGCAATGATCGTCTCGCGCCTGCACCTCGCGCCGATCCTGAAGGCGCGTCTGGAGAAGGCTCCGCTGGATATCGACCACCCCTCCTGGGTCGAGGACGACCAGTTCGACATCGACCGTCACATCTTCCGCGCCAGCCTGCCGGCGCCGCGTGACCGCGCCACGCTCGAACGCATCGTCGGCTGGATGCATGCCAAGCTGTTGAACCGCGCCCGGCCGCTCTGGGAGTTCTACGTATTCGAGGGCATGAAGGACAACGAGATCGGGCTCTATTCCAAGATGCACCATGCCGCCATCGACGGCGGCGCCGGTGCCGCGCTCACCAACATGATCTACGACATCTCGCCGATCCCGCGGCAGGTCGAACCGCCGACCGGCGGCGCGAGGCCCGCGCAGGAGCCGCGCGACATCGCGGCAAACCTGCTCGATTCCTATCAGCAGCTGTTCAGCCAGCCGCTCGACGCCTCGGCCGCAGCGAAAAATCTGCAACTGCCGCGCACCGGCAAGAGCGACATCGGCTCGATCCTGTTCGACAACGCGATGTCCCAGATCGAAAGCGCGGTGCGCTTTGCCGGCAACATCCCGACCGTGATCAAGAGCGTCTCCGACGTGCTCGGCAAGATCTCCGATCCGAAATCGCGCGAGGGCCTCGCCAGCATGGTGTCGCCGCCGACGATGCTCAACAAGACGATCTCCTCGGAACGCAGCTTCGCCGGCGTCTCGATTTCGCTGTCGCGGGCGAAGGCGCTGGCCAAGCAGGCCGGCGGCAAGCTCAACGACGTCGTGCTGGCGCTCGCCTCCGGCGTGGTCCGGCGCTACCTCCAGCAGCACGGCGCCCTGCCGGCCAAGTCGATGACGGCCGCCGTGCCGATCTCGCTGCGCGAGGAGGGCAACACCGAGGCCAACAACCAGGTGTTCGGCATGATCTGCTCGATCGCAACCGACGTCGCCGATCCCAGGGCGCGGCTCGAGGCGATCATCGCGCAATCGACCAAGGCCAAGGAAATCTCGCATCCGCTGCGCGCGCTGATGCCGCAGGTCTCCAACATCTCGATGCTGGGCGCGCCGATGATGGTGCAGATCCTGGCGCTGCTCCACAGCCGCTCGAACCTGTCGGACGTGCTGCCGCCGGCCGCCAACATCACCGTCTCCAACGTGCCGGGGCCGCGGCAGACGCTCTATGCCGCCGGCGCCGAGCTCCTGCACATCTATCCGGTGTCGATCTCGACGCACGGACAGGCGCTCAACATCACCGTGCAGAGTTACCGCGACCAGCTCGATTTCGGCTTCATCGTCGGCGCCAACATCATTCCGCACGTGCAGGTGATGTGCGATATGCTGCCGGAGGAGTTTGCGGCGCTCGAGGCGGCTTATGGGCTGCCGGCGGCCGACGTCAAGGGCGCCGCCGAGTAGGAAGTTGTCAGGACATTTGCAATGATTGAAATGCCGCCGCTCAAGTTCGCGCAGACGAACGGAATCCGCATGGGCTATTACGAGGCGGGCCCGGTTACCGACACCCCGCCGGTGGTGCTGTGTCATGGCTGGCCTGAGCTTGCCTTCTCCTGGCGGCACCAGATCAAGGCGCTGAGCGAGGCCGGCATCCGGGTGATCGCGCCGGACCAGCGTGGCTATGGCGCGACCGAGCGGCCGGAGCCGGTCGAAGCCTATGACATGGAGCACCTGACCGGGGACCTGATCGGGCTGCTCGATCATCTCGCGATCGACAAGGCGATCTTCGTCGGCCACGACTGGGGTGGCTTCGTCGTCTGGCAGATGCCGCTGCGCTACCCGTCGCGTACCGCCGGCGTGGTCGGCGTCAACACGCCGCATTGGGACCGCGCGCCGATCGATCCGATCGAGCTGTTCCGCCAGCGCTTCGGCGACCAGATGTACATCGTCCAGTTCCAGGATCCCGCGCGCGAGCCGGACCGGATCTTCGGGACCCGTGTCGAGCAGACGTTCGATGCCTTCATGCGCAAGCCGCTGGGCGGGCCCGAGAAGGCGGAGCAGCCGCCGGTCGCGGGGGTCGGCGCGTCACCAAAGCTGAACCTGGCGTTCCCGCAGATCATCGCGGCCTACGACGCCAAGGCCGATCCGCGCACGCCGATCCTGTCGGCCGAGGAGAAGAAGGTGTTCGTCGACACCTTTGCCAGGACCGGCTTTACCGGCGGCATCAACTGGTATCGGAATTTCACCCGCAACTGGGAGCGGTCGCAGGGCCTCGACCACCACATCCAGGTGCCGTGCTTGATGATCATGGCCGAGAACGACAGGGTGCTGCCGCCCTCGGCGGCCGATGGCATGGAGACGCTGGTCGCCGACCTCGAGAAGTATCTCGTGAAGGACAGCGGCCATTGGACGCAGCAGGAGAAGCCGGAAGAGGTCAGCGCCAAGCTGATCGAATGGCGTAGAAGGCGGTTCGGCTAGGTCGACGGCCAGGGCAGGGGGAACGCAGTTAAATGTCAGCCAAGAACCGACTGGACCCGATCCCGCAGCCACCGACGAAGCCGGTGGTCGGCAACATGTTGTCGCTGGATTCGGCGGCGCCCGTGCAGCACCTGACACGGCTCGCCAAGGAGCTTGGCCCGATCTTCTGGCTCGACATGATGGGCTCGCCGATCGTCGTGGTCTCCGGCCACGACCTCGTCGACGAGCTCTCCGACGAGAAGCGCTTCGACAAGACGGTGCGCGGCGCGCTGCGGCGCGTGCGCGCGGTCGGCGGCGACGGCCTGTTCACGGCCGACACTCGGGAGCCGAACTGGAGCAAGGCGCACAACATCCTGCTGCAGCCCTTCGGCAACCGCGCCATGCAGTCCTACCACCCGAGCATGGTCGACATCGCCGAGCAGCTCGTCAAGAAATGGGAGCGGCTCAATGCCGACGACGAGATCGACGTCGTCCACGACATGACCGCGCTGACGCTGGATACGATCGGGCTGTGCGGCTTCGACTACCGTTTCAACTCGTTCTACCGGCGCGACTACCATCCCTTCGTCGAGTCGCTGGTGCGCTCGCTCGAAACCATCATGATGACCCGCGGCCTGCCGTTCGAGCAGCTCTGGATGCAGAAACGCAGAAAGACGCTCGCCGAGGATGTCGCCTTCATGAACAGGATGGTCGACGAGATCATCGCCGAGCGCCGCAGGAGCGCGGAAGCGGCCGACGACAAGAAGGACATGCTGGCGGCGATGATGACCGGCGTCGACCGGTCGACCGGCGAGCAGCTCGACGACGTCAATATCCGCTACCAGATCAACACGTTCCTGATTGCGGGTCACGAGACCACCAGCGGCCTGTTGTCCTACACGATCTATGCGCTGTTGAAGCATCCGGATATCCTGAAGAAGGCCTATGACGAGGTTGACCGTGTCTTCGGTCCGGATGTCGAGGCGAGGCCGACCTACCAGCAGGTGACGCAGCTCACCTACATCACGCAGATCCTGAAGGAGGCGCTGCGGCTGTGGCCGCCGGCGCCTGCCTACGGCATCTCGCCGCTCGCGGACGAAACCATCGGCGGCGGCAAATACCGGCTGAAGAAGGGCACGTTCATCACGATCCTGGTGACCGCGCTGCATCGTGATCCCTCCGTCTGGGGGCCCAATCCCGATGCCTTCGACCCCGAAAATTTCAGCCGCGAGGCCGAGGCCAAGCGGCCGGTGAACGCCTGGAAGCCGTTCGGCAACGGCCAGCGCGCCTGCATCGGCCGCGGTTTTGCCATGCACGAGGCCGCGCTCGCGCTCGGCATGATCCTGCAGCGCTTCCGCCTGATCGACCACCAGCGCTACCAGATGCACCTGAAGGAGACGCTGACGATGAAGCCGGAAGGCTTCAAGATCAGGGTCCGCCCGCGCGCCGATCGCGAGCGCGGCGCCTATGGCGGGCCCATCGCGGCGGCGGCATCAGTGCCCAGAGCGCCGCGGCAACCGACGGCGCGGCCCGGCCACAACACGCCGATGCTGGTGCTCTACGGCTCCAATCTCGGCACCGCCGAGGAGCTCGCGACACGCATGGCGGACCTTGCCGAGATCAACGGCTTTGCCGTGCAGCTCGGGACGCTCGACGATTACGTCGGCAAGCTGCCGCAGGAGGGTGGCGTGCTGATCATCTGCGCCTCCTACAACGGCGCACCGCCGGACAACGCCACGCAGTTCGTCAAATGGCTCGGCGATGACTTGGCGAAGGATGCCTTCGCCAATGTGCGCTATGCCGTGTTCGGCTGCGGCAACAGCGACTGGGCCGCGACCTATCAATCGGTGCCGCGCTTCATCGACGAGCAATTGACCGCGCATGGCGCGCGCGCGGTCTATCCGCGCGGCGAGGGCGATGCGCGCAGCGATCTCGACGGCCAGTTCCAGAAATGGTTCCCGGCGGCCGCGCAAGTGGCGACCAGGGAATTCGGCATCGACTGGAATTTCACCCGCACCGCCGAGGACGATCCGCTCTACGCGATCGAGCCGGTCGCCGTCACCGCCGTCAACACCATCGTCGCCCAGGGCGGCGCGGTGGCGATGAAGGTGCTGGTCAATGACGAGCTTCAGAACAAGTCCGGCGCCCATCCGTCGGAACGCTCGACCCGCCATATCGAGGTGCAACTGCCATCCGGCGTCGCCTATCGTGTCGGCGACCATTTGAGCGTGGTCCCGCGCAACGATCCGACGCTGGTGGATTCGGTTGCCCGCCGCTTCGGCTTCCTGCCGGCCGACCAGATCAGGCTGCAGGTTGCCGAGGGCCGTCGCGCGCAGTTGCCGGTCGGCGAGCCTGTTTCGGTCGGCCGCCTGCTCAGCGAGTTCGTCGAGTTGCAGCAGGTGGCGACGCGCAAGCAGATCCAGATCATGACCGAGCACACCCGCTGCCCGATCACCAAGCCGAAGCTGCTCGCCTTCGTCGGCGAGGAACCTGAAACGCTCGAGCGTTACCGCAGCGAGATCCTGGCCAAGCGCAAATCGGTGTTCGACCTGCTGCTCCAACACCCGGCCTGTGAATTGCCGTTCCACGTCTATCTGGAGATGCTCTCGCTGCTGGCGCCGCGCTATTACTCGATCTCGTCCTCGCCCTCGGTCGATCCGGCGCGCTGCAGCGTCACGGTGGGCGTGGTCGAAGGGCCGGCCGCCTCCGGGCTCGGCACCTACAAGGGCATCTGCTCGAATTATCTCGCCAACCGGCGCGCGGGCGATGCGATCTACGCCACCTTGCGCGAGACCAAGGCCGGTTTCCGCCTGCCGGATGATCCATCCGTGCCGATCATCATGATCGGCCCGGGTACGGGACTGGCGCCGTTCCGCGGCTTCCTCCAGGAGCGCGCCGCACGCAAGGCGAAGGGTGCGGCGCTCGGGCCTGCGCTGCTGTTCTTCGGCTGCCGTCATCCCGACCAGGATTTTCTCTACGCCGACGAACTGAAAGCGTTTGCGGCAAGCGGCATCACCGAGCTCTTCACCGCGTTCTCGCGCGCCGAGGGGCCGAAGACCTATGTGCAGCATGTCCTTGCCGCGCAGAAGGACAAGATCTGGCCGCTGATCGAGCAGGGCGCGATCATCTATGTCTGCGGCGATGGCGGCAAGATGGAGCCCGACGTGAAGGCCGCGCTGGTCGCGATCCACCGCGAGAAGAGCGCCAGCGATGCGGCAGGGGCTGCGCGCTGGATCGAGGAGATGGGCGCGAACAACCGCTATGTGCTCGACGTCTGGGCGGGAGGATAGAGCCGCAGATCGCAGACGTAGGGTGGGCAAAGCGAAGCGTGCCCACCGTGCCTGGTGACTCATCGATGGTGGGCACGGCGCAAGCGCGCCTTTGCCCACCCTACGAATTCCGATCGTGCTAAAGCACTCCCATGATTCCCTGGGAAAAGCTCGATACCGCAAAAATCCCCGGCTCCGACGGTGAGCTCCGGCTGATGCGCCGGGGCAAGGAGTTTTCCATCAAGCTCGGTACCAACGAGCTGATGAACAGCCGCCTGTCGGGTTCCGAGGCAGCGCTTGCGACGCTTGCGGCGAAGCAGATCGAGAAGGTCAAGAAGCCGGTCGTCCTCATCGGCGGATTGGGCATGGGATTTACGCTGCGTGCGGCGCTAGCCGTGCTCGGAAGCAAGGCGGAAATCATCGTGGCCGAACTGGTCCCGGCCGTAGTCGCATGGGCGCGAGGTCCGATGGCCGAAATTTTCGGCGACAGTCTCAATGACCCCCGCGTTGATATACGCGAGATGGACGTCGCGCAGTTGATCGAAAGGCATCCGCTCAGGTTCGACGCGATTCTGCTTGATGTCGACAATGGTCCGGAAGGACTCACCCGCAAAGCCAACGACGCCCTGTACGACGCTGCCGGATTGAGGATAGCTCACACGGCGCTGCGACGGGGCGGGGTGCTCGCGGTCTGGTCATCCGGGCCGCATCCGAAATTCTCACGCCAACTTCGTACTGCGGGCTTCGAGGTCAACGAGGTCACCGTCCGCGCCACCGGCCGAGGCGGCGGCGCGCGCCACGTGATCTGGATCGCGCGGAAGGCTTAGGCCGCCCTCGCCGCCGCCCCATGCGCGTGCTCGGCGATGGCGCCGATGATCTCGGGCCAGAACCGCATCGGCAGCGCGTGGCCCATGCCATCGATCATCAACAGCTTTGCGCCGGGGATCGACGCTGCGGTGTCCTTGCCGCCCTCGGGGCGGACGAGCGGATCGACCGTGCCGTGGATCACGAGCGTCGGCGTCCTGACGCCTTGCAGCCGTTCCTTGCGGCTGCCGGAGGCCAGCACCGCGCGCAATTGACGGCCGACGCCGGCCGGATTGAGCCCGCGCGCGAACACGCGCTCGGCGCGGCCGGGATCGAGCGCCTCCTCCTCGGGGAAGGAGCCCACGCGCAGCAGGTTCCAGGTCTCGCCAAAGCGGACGATGAATTCCTCCTTGGTTTGCGGCGGCGGCGCCATCAGCATGGCCGAGGCCTGGCGTGTCGGCGGCGGAACGCGCGGGTTGCCCGTGGTCGACATGATCGAGGTGAGCGAGCGCACGCGTTCGGGAAACGACAGGGTTGCCTCCTGCGCGATCATGCCGCCCATGGAGGCGCCGACCAGATGCGCCGACTTGATGCCGAGCCCATCCATCAGCCCGATCGTGTCCCTGGCCATGTCGATCAGCTTGTAGGGAGCGGCCACGGGGATCTTGAAGAAGCGCAGCTTCAACAGCTCGAGCGGCGTCAGCCGCTTGCCGCCGGTGAGATGGCTGGACTTGCCGATGTCGCGATTGTCGAAGCGGATCACGCGAAAGCCGCGCCCGGCGAGCTGCTCGCAGAACGCGTCGTCCCAGTGGATCATCTGCGCGCCAAGGCCCATGATCAACAGCAGGGGTTCGGCGTTCCCGTCGCCGAAGATCTCGTAGCAGATGTCGATGCCGTTGGCGCGGATGGTCTGGGGCGGCTGAGTGGTCACGGTGCGTTCCCTTGCTGCTGGTCATTGCTGTATCGCATGGTTTGCCCCGGCAATGAAGCGCGACGCCGTACCCGGCGCTTGCCGGTTGACCGATACCCCGCAACGGTGTCGTATGGCGGGAAGAAGGGCACGAGCCCTCCGCTTCGGGAGGACGCTGATGACCGACAAGATCAACGATCCGGTCGCCGTGTGGCAGAAGATGATTGGCGAGATGGAGAAGAACTTCAACGCCTTCGCAACCAGGGCGATGGAGTCGCCTGAATTCTCGCAGGCCATGAACCGCGCCGGCGGCATTGCCGCAGGTGCCCAGAAGCAGTTCGGCGAGCTCATGGAGAAATACCTGGTCTCGATGAACCTGCCGAGCCGCGAGCAGATGACCGGCATCGCCGAACGGCTGCAGGTGATCGAGGGGCAGATCGGCGAGATCAAGTCGATGCTGGGCCAGATGTCGGCTGCTTCGGGCCGATCGCCGGCCGGAGCGGCGCCGCGGCCCCCGCGCACCAAAAAACCGCCGCCCGAAGGTGGAGTGCAAAAATGAACGCGCCGGCGGGGCTTGATCTTGCAGCAATCCCGGAGCGGATCCAGGCCGAGGTGCAGCGCGCCATCATGCGCAGCATCAAGGGCGTCGAGTATTTCTCGACCTCTGGTCCGACGCTCGGATCGACGCCGAAGGACGTGCTGCTTTCGCGCGGCACGATGAACCTCCTGCACTACCGGCCGATGTCGGACGAGATCTACCGCGTGCCGGTGCTGATCGTGATGGCGACCACCAACCGTGGCTACATCCTCGACCTCGTGCCCGGGCAGAGCTTCATCGAGTTCCTGCTGAAGCGCGGCTATGACGTCTACATGCTCGACTGGACCGCTCCGCGGCCGGAGGAGAAGAGCCTGCGCATGGAGGACTATGTCCTCGACTTCATCCCGGATTGCGTCCGCCGCGTGCAGGCCGATTCCGGCGAACAGGACGTCTCGGTGATCGGCTACTGCTTCGGCGGCGTGCTGTCACTGCTCTACGGCTCGATCTTCAGCGACGGGCCGATGAAGAATTTGATCTGCTTCACCACGCCGATCGACTTCCGCGAGATGAAGCTGTTTGCCAACTTCTCCGACCGCCGCTATTTCGACGTCGACCGCCTCGTCGACAGCGTCGGCAACGTGCCGCCGGAGATGATCCTGTCCTCGTTCGAGATGCTGCGTCCGGCCTCGCGCACGGTGAGCCAGATCCAGCTCTGGGAGAACATCTGGAACGACGAGTTCGTGAAGTCGTACCGCATGTTCGACCGCTGGGCGACCGACACGCTGCCGCTGGCCGGCGAATATTTCCGCACCATCACCAAGGACCTGATGTGGGACAACAAGCTGTTCAACGACAGCATGTCGGTCGGCGGCCGTGCGGCGAAGCTCGAAAACATCAAGGTACCGATCCTGCATGCGGTTGCCGAGCACGATCACATCGTGCCTTATGACGCCGCAAAGCACCTGATCGCCAGGATCGGATCCGAGGACAAGGAAGAGGTGATGCTGAAAGGCGGTCACGTCTCGCTCGTCGCCGGCGCCAACGCGGTGAAGCGGCTATGGCCGAAACTGGACTCCTGGCTGGGGAAGAGATCGACATGAGCGAGCAGCGTTCCTATCCGCGTCACGTCAAGACCGATGCCGGCGACGTCGAGATCCGCCTGATGTCGCCTGCGGACGAAGCCGCGGTGCTGGCCTTCGGCAAGGGTCTGCCGACCCACGACCTGTTGTTCCTGCCGCGCAACATCAGCGAGCCGAAAGTGCTGTCCGCCTGGGTCAAGGAAATCGATCGGGGGGCGATCACGAGCCTTTTGGCCGTGCGGGACGGCAAGGTCGTCGGCTGCGGCACGCTGGTGCGCGATCCGCATTCCTGGTCGCCCCATGTCGGCGAGATCCGCATGGTCGTGTCGACCGATGTGCGCGGGAAGGGCGTCGGAAAGGCGCTGTCCCAGGAGACGTTTGCCCTCGCGCTCGGGGCCGGGCTGGAAAAGCTCTCGGTCCAGATGACGGTCGACCAGCAGGCGGCGATCGCCCTGTTCGAGAGCCTCGGCTTCAAGGCCGAGGCGTTGCTCCGGGATCATGTCCGGGACGTCGACGGCAAGACCCATGACATCGTCGTGCTCGGCCACAACATCGCGCAGGTCCAGGCCCAGATGGAGGCCTACGGGCTCCCCGGGGCGGTCCAGCACTGAAAGGGCACCCTCTGGCATCGGCTAAGGCCTTTGGGCAGGTTCCAAGGAATTTCACGATTCCGTGATATTGCGATGCACTATTGATGTTGCGCCGCACAATGGGATGTGTCATAAAACCGTTGCCCTGGGCCGAACCGGACGGGGTGAGCCCATAGCTCAAACAATGAGGATGGAGAGACCCATGACCACCGATACGAATGCTGCTTTCGAGGGCTTCAAGGACGCGTTCAAGAACATCCAGAACATGGAAGTTCCCGAGGCCGCCCGCGACTTCGTCAAGAAGACCGCCAACACCGCCAAGGACCGTGCCGCCGAGGTTTTGGCTGGCTCCGAGCGCATGACCGCCGCGGTCGAGACCGCCGTGACCGAATCCGTCGCCGAGGCCGGCAAGATCAGCCGCAACATCCAGCAGGCGATCTATGACGACGCCCAGGCGTTCTTCGCGGGCATCGACAAGCTCGCGTCCGCCAAGTCGATCAGCGAAGCCGTCGAGATCCAGTCCGGCCTGCTCCGCGCCCGTGGCGAAGTGTTCGTCTCGCGCGCCAAGTCGACCACCGAATATCTCGGCAAGCTCGCCGCCGACGGCGCCAAGGCTGCTCAGGACAATTTTGCCAAGGTCTACAACAAGACCGCCTGATCAGGCGCCAAGACGACCAACGAATTTGAGGCCCGCTTCGGCGGGCCTTTTTGTTTTTCTTGCGTTCCCCGGATGCAATGCAGCGCGCCGCTCTTGCGGCGCGGTGCATTGCTGATCCGGGGTCCATCCTGGATCAGACATTTGCTGGGTCCCGGCTCTGCGGTGCACCGTTACACGCTGCACCGCGTCCGGGACACGCGGGGGGCGACACGCTAAGTTTCCACAATGTCTCCACCCGCCACCTTCTCCTTCGATTCCCCGGGCGACGCCGAGCGCGCGGCCGAGCTGCGCCGCGTCAAGGCGCTGGCGACGCTGGTGCTGGCCTCGACACTCGCGCTCTTTGTCGTCGCAAAGCTGCTGCTGAACGTGCATCCCCTGTTCGGCTTCGTCGCAGCCTTCGCGGAAGCCGCGACCATCGGCGGTATCGCGGACTGGTATGCGGTGGTTGCGCTGTTCAAGCGGCCGCTCGGCCTGCCGATCCCGCATACCGCCATCATTCAGAGCAACCAGGCCCGCATCGCCGACAAGCTCGGCGAGTTCATCCAGGTACATTTCCTCGAGGCCGGCCCGGTGGAGGCCAAGCTGAGGGAAATCGACTTCGGCTCGTTCGTCGCCGACTGGCTGCGCGATCGCAAGCGCAGCGACGACCTCGCGCGCTTTGCGCTGCGCCTCGTGCCGGAGGCCGTCTCTGCGACGGAAAGCTCGGGCCTGATGACCTTCATCATCCGCCGCATGTCCTCGCAGCTCCAGGCGATCGATCTTGCGCCGCTCGCCGCCGGCACGCTGCGCGGTTTCGTCGCGGCGGGGCGCCACCAGATCCTGTTCGACGATCTCCTGCGCGTGATGCACGAGACGCTGAACCAGAAGGAGACGATGGCGATGATCCGCGACAAGGTGCGCGCGGAGTTGCCGACCCTGCTTCGGCTCTACCGTGCCGACAAGTTTCTGGTGAACAAGATCGTGGCGTCAGCCACCGCCTTCTTCGAGGAGGTGCGCAGCGATCCCAGGCATCCGTTCCGCGGCGAGTTCGACCGCATGGTGCTGAGCTTCGTCGACCGCCTCGGCACCGACCAGGCCTATGTCGACCGCATCGACGGATTGAAGCGCGACCTGCTGGCGCGGCCCGAGCTCGCCGATCTGGCGCGCACGGTGTGGGCCAACACCCGGTCTTTCCTCGAGCGCAGCGCATCCGGCGAGACGCAGGTGCTGCAGCATCATCTCGCCGGCATGTTCGTCGCCGCGGGCGAGGCGTTGGCCGGCGATGCCGAGCTGCGCGGTGAGATCAACAAGGGCCTGGTGGCGGTGCTGCGCAGCTTCGTCGCCGATCAGAAAAGCGGGGTCTCCACCTTCATCTCCGACCAGGTCAAGTCGTGGGACATGGCGCAGCTGATTTCGCTGATCGAAATCAACATCGGGCGCGACCTGCAATACATCCGCTTCAACGGCTCGCTGATCGGCGGGCTCGCCGGCCTCGCGCTGTACTCCGTAGAATTCCTGCTCCGGTTGCTGTGACTTTTGCGTCACGGACGTCAGCATAAATACGCGGCCCTATTGTCGCCTCGCAACTCTCCCGCTTCAATGTTCGGATTCGGCTGTGCGGCTGATTCATGCTGCACTGCGGAACGTTCAGGAAGCTGGCGTATTGGAATTCACATCCGTTTGCCGGCATCGCGGTCGGCGCACTTCCAAGGAAAAACGTTGATGAGCGCTACTGCCCAGACGCTGCGTCCGCCGTCCCGCACCCTGATGTTTCTGGAGGGGCGCGCGATCCACGAGCTCGGTGCATTCCTCGGCGCGCTGCCGCTCTTGAGCCTCGCGCCGCGCGGCGATGGCCATCCGGTTCTCGTGCTGCCTGGCCTTGTGACCTCCGACGCGTCGACGCGCCCGCTGCGTACGTTCCTCGGCTCCAGGGGCTATGCCGTCAGCGGCTGGCGCCAGGGCCGCAACTACGGCCTGCGCCCGGGGGTGCAGCATGCCATGGTCGATCTGGTCGAGGAGCTCAGCGACAAGCATGGCCGCAAGATCAGCCTGGTCGGATGGAGCCTCGGCGGCCTCTATGCGCGCCAGCTTGCCAAGATGATGCCCGAGCGCGTGCGCCAGGTGATCACGCTGGGCAGCCCCTTTGCCGGCGATCCCCGCTCCACCAATGCCTGGCGGGTCTACGAATGGGCGAGCGGGCAAAAAGCCGACCATGTCGACCCGCAGTTCGGCGGCGACCTCGCCGTTCCGCCGCCGGTGCCGACCACCGCCATCTTTAGCCGCACCGACGGCGTCTGCGCCTGGCAGGGCTGCATGGAGAAGGCGGGCGCCGAGACCGAGAGCATCGAGGTCGAGAGCAGCCATTGCGGCATGGGCCATCATCCGGCCGTGGTCTATGCGGTCGCCGACCGCCTCGCGCAAAAGGAAGGCCATTGGCGGCCGTTCGATCGCAGCGGCTGGCGCAGCCTCGCCTATCCTGATCCGCACAGGTGATCTCCTTCTTCGCCTCTCCCCGCATGCGGGGAGAGGCCGGAATTTGCGAACAGCAAATTCCGGGTGAGGGGGAGTCTCCGCGAGTCACACTCTCACCGACTCTGTGGAGACTCCCCCTCATCCCGACCTTCTCCCCGCAAGCGGGGAGAAGGAGAAGAGGCTTTGTCGTTCCCCTCCATTGTCGCACCGGCACCAAACGCGCTATGCCTCGCGCATGGCGCATCCGTTGTCCCGCATCATCGACCAGCTCAAGCGCGAGCCGTCGCGCACCGGCTCCATCGTCATCACCGTGTTCGGCGACGCCATCGTGCCGCGTGGCGGTGTGGTGTGGCTCGGCACGCTGCTGGAATTCTTCGAGCGGCTCGACATCGACAGCGGCGTGGTGCGCACCGCGATGTCGCGCCTGGCGGCCGATGGCTGGCTGACCCGCGAAAAAGTCGGCCGCAACAGTTTTTATCGGCTCGCCGACAAGGGCCGCCAGACCTTCGAGGCGGCGACGCGCCACATCTACGATCCGCCGTCCTCGGACTGGACCGGTCGCTTCGAGCTGCTCCTGATCAGTAATGGCGGGGATCGCGATGCGGCGCGCGAGGCGCTGCGCAACGCCGGTTTCGGCAGCCCGCTGCCGGGTGTGTGGGTGGCGCCGTCGGGCGTGCCCGTGCCAGACGAGGCGGCGGGCGCGATCCGTCTCGAAGTCTCGGCCGAGGATGACAGCGGCCGGCGCCTGCTGAGTGCGAGCTGGCCGCTGGACCGCACCGCGGACGCCTATCTGAAATTCATGAAGATGTTCGAGCCGCTTCGCGCGGCCATCGCGCGCGAGGCGGATTTGTCCGAGGCCGACGCCTTCACCGCCCGAATCCTGTTGATCCACTATTACCGCCGCGTCGTGCTGCGCGATCCGCTGCTGCCGGAGAGCCTGTTACCTTCGGACTGGCCGGGCAGGGCCGCACGCGCGCTCTGCGGCGAGATCTATCGCGCGCTGCTTGTCCCGTCCGAACAATGGCTTGACGGGCATGGAACCAACGAGAAGGGCCCGCTGCCGCCGGCGCGGAAGCTTCTCGAGAGGAGATTCGAGATCTGAGTTTTATGTTACAGAAATATATTGCGTGAACTAGTTTTTGTTATATATTGCCTCCCAATGAAATCGGGAGGATGCGCATGTACACGCAAGCGCTGAACACGGCTGAAGCTGACGAGCGCGGCCTCGAGGACGCGGCCAGGGCTGCGCAATTCCAGGCCCGTATCGATGCCGAGGAGCGCATCGAGCCGAACGACTGGATGCCGGCGGCCTATCGCAAGACGCTCACCCGCCAGATCTCCCAGCACGCCCATTCCGAAATCGTCGGCATGCTGCCAGAGGGCAACTGGATCACGCGCGCGCCGACGCTGCGCCGCAAGGCGGCGCTGCTTGCCAAGGTGCAGGACGAGTGCGGCCACGGGCTCTATCTCTACGCTGCGGCAGAGACGCTTGGCACATCGCGCGAGGAGCTGGTCGATGCCATGCTCGCGGGGAAAGCAAAGTATTCCTCGATTTTCAACTATCCGACCCTGACCTGGGCCGACATCGGCACCATCGGCTGGCTGGTCGACGGCGCCGCGATCATGAACCAGATCCCGCTGTGTCGCTGCTCCTATGGCCCCTATGCGCGCGCGATGATCCGGGTCTGCAAGGAGGAGTCCTTCCACCAGCGCCAGGGCTACGAGATCATGGTGACGCTGTGCCGGGGCTCGGACGAGCAGAAGGCGATGGCGCAGGATGCGCTGAACCGGTGGTGGTGGCCGGTGCTGATGATGTTCGGCCCGCCCGATGCGACGAGCCAGCACAGCGACAGCTCGACGAAATGGAAGATCAAGCGCTTCTCCAATGACGAGCTGCGACAGAAGTTCGTCGATGCCACGGTGCCGCAGGCGGAATATCTCGGCCTCAAAATTCCCGATCCCGGCATGACGCAGGATGCGGAAGGTCACTGGCGCTACAGCGAGATCGACTGGACGGAATTCAAGCAGGTGCTCGCCGGCAACGGCCCCTGCAACCGCGACCGCATCGCCGCGCGCCGCAAGGCGCACGAGGAGGGCGCCTGGGTGCGCGAGGCGGCCGCCGCCTTTGCCGCAAAACGCGCGCGCCGCCAAATCGCGCAAGCTGCCGAATAGGGAGATCAGCATGGCCACGCCGAACACGCCGTTGTGGGAAGTCTTCATTCGCAGCCGCAACGGGCTCGCGCACAAGCATGTCGGCTCGCTGCATGCGAGCGATGCCACCATGGCGCTGCAGGCCGCGCGCGACATCTACACCCGCCGCGGCGAAGGCCTGTCGATCTGGGTGGTGCCGTCGACCGCGATCACCGCGAGCGATCCCGCCGAGAAGGGCATGATGTTCGAGCCGGCGGAATCGAAGATCTACCGGCACCCGACCTTCTACGAAGTGCCCGAGGAAGTGGGGCACATGTGATGGCCGTGGCCAACATAGAGGTCGCCGAAACGCCGCTGGTGCTCTACGCGCTGCGCCGCGCCGACGATGCGCTGATCCTCGGCCACCGGCTGTCCGAGTGGTGCGGACATGCGCCGATGCTGGAAGAGGACATGGCGCTCTCCAACATCGCGCTCGACCTCATCGGCCAGGCGCGCGAGCTCTACACCTACGCGGCCAAGGTCGAAGGCAGGGACAACGACGAGGACAGGCTCGCTTACTTGCGCGACGTCCGGCAGTACCGCAATCTGCTGCTGGTCGAGCAGCCGAACGGCGATTTCGCGCGAACGCTGGTGCGGCAGTTCTTCTATTCCGCCTTTGCCGATCTCCATTGGCGCGCGATGATGACCTCGCGCGATCCGACGCTTGCCGCCATTGCCGCCAAGTCGGAGAAGGAGAGCGCCTATCACCTGCGCCACGCCTCGGAATGGATGATCCGGCTCGGCGACGGCACCGACGAAAGCCATGCCCGTGTGCAAGCCGCGATCGATCACCTCTGGGCCTTCACAGGCGAGATGTTCTTTGTCGACGACAGCGAGCGCGGCATGATCGATGCCGGGATCGCCGTCGATCCGGCGAGGTTGCGTGACCGCTGGCTGAAGACGCTCTCCGAGGTCGCCGGCGAGGCGACACTCACGCTGCCGCAAAACGACTGGATGCAGCAGGGCGGCCGCGCCGGCCGCCACAGCGAACATCTCGGCCATCTCCTGTCCGAGCTGCAATCGATGCAGCGGACCTTTCCGGGGCAGACATGGTGACGGTGGCGGGCAGCGACAGCGAGCTGCGCCGGCGGGCCTGGGACGCCGCGGCCAGCGTGGTCGATCCCGAGATCCCGGTGCTTACTATCGCCGATATCGGCGTGCTGCGCGATGTTGCGCTCGATGGCGATCGGGTCGAGGTCGCGATCACGCCGACCTATTCGGGCTGCCCGGCCATGAACATGATTGCGCTCGAAATCGAACTCGCGCTGGAGCGCGCGGGTTTCCGGCAGCCGAAGGTGCGCACCGTGCTGTCACCGGCCTGGACCACCGACTGGATGAGCGAGGAGGGACGCGAGAAGCTCCGCGCCTACGGCATCGCGCCGCCGCAAGCCTCGAATTCACGCCGCGCGCTGTTCGGCGAGCAGGCGGTCGCCTGCCCGCAATGCGGCTCGGAGCAGACCGAGCTCTTGTCCGAATTCGGCTCGACCTCCTGCAAGGCGCTCTGGCGCTGCAAAGCTTGCCGCGAACCCTTTGATTATTTCAAGTGTCATTGACCATGTCCGCAGCCGCACCGCGTTTTCATCGACTCGCCGTCACCGATCTCCGTCGCGAGGCTTCCGACGCCGTATCGATGACGTTCGTCATCCCGGCGGAGCTGAAGGACGACTACAGCTTCACGCCCGGCCAGTACCTCACGCTGCGCACCATGCTCGACGGTGAAGAGGTGCGCCGCTCCTATTCGATCTGCTCCGGCCCCGATGACGGCGAGATGCGCATCGCCGTGAAGAAGGTCGATGGCGGCGCGTTCTCGAACTGGGCCGCGGACGAGCTGAAGTGCGGCGATTTGCTCGACGTGATGACGCCGACGGGCCGCTTCGGCCTGGTTCCGCCCGCAGATGGCGGATGCATCCATGTCGGCTTCGCCGCAGGCTCCGGCATCACGCCGATCCTGTCGATCGTCAAGGGCGTGCTGGCGCGCGAGAAGGACAGCCGCTTCTTCCTGTTCTACGGCAACCGCGCCACCGACAACATCATGTTCCTCGAGGCGCTGGAGGAGCTGAAGGACCGCTTCATCGACCGTCTCTCGATCTTCCATGTCATCTCCGGGGAGGAGCAGGACATCCCGATCCTGCAAGGACGGCTCGACGGCGAGAAGGTGAGGGTGCTGCTGCGGTCGCTGGTGCCGGCTGCGAGCGTCGACCATGTCTTCATCTGCGGTCCGTCCGGCATGAGCGAGGAGATCGAGACGACCTGCCGCGATCTCGGCATCGCCGAAGAGCGCATTCACGTCGAGCGCTTCGTCTCCGAATATGGCGGCAAGCCGCGGCCTAAGAAGGCCGTTGCTCCCGATGCGCCGCCGAAGGCGATCGCCTCGCTGATCATCGACGGCAAGCGCCGCGACGTTCCGGTCGCCGAGGACGAGGCGATCCTCGATGCCGCGCTGCGCGCCGGGGTCGATCTGCCGTTCGCCTGCAAGGGCGGCATGTGCTCGACCTGCCGCGCCAAGCTGGTCGAAGGCGAGGCGCCGATGGACCTCAATTATTCGCTCGAGCCTTGGGAACTGAAGGCCGGTTTTGTTCTCACCTGCCAGGCCAAGCCGACGTCGGAGCGGGTCGTGGTCGATTACGACCACGTTTGACAGCCGGGTTTGACAGTATTGGCCGACCAGCAGAACATCATTGCAATCATTTGGCCGGGAGCAGCGCGTGAACGTCAAAGCCACCGTATCGCCTGAGGATATCGCCCGCGCCTGCGCCGATGCGATGTGGACGGACGACGATGCCTCCAAAGGGCTCGGCATGGAGATCGTCGAGATCGGCCCGGGCGTTGCGACACTGGCGATGACGGTGCGGCCGGACATGGTCAACGGCCAGCGTATCGCCCATGGCGGCTTCATCTTCACACTCGCCGACTCGGCCTTTGCGTTTGCCTGCAATTCGCACAACGAGCGCGTGGTGGCCGCGCAAGGCCAGATCACCTTTCTCAAGCCTGGCAGGCTCGGCGACCGCCTCGTCGCGAAGGCGCGCGAGGTCAGCCGCGGTGGCCGCTCGGGCATTTACGACGTGCGCGTCACGGTGGGCGATACCGTCATCGCCGAATTCCGCGGACATTCGCGGGTCGTTCCCGGCACCTGGCTGCCGGCGCAGTAAGCAATCGATCTTTAAAAGAACAAGACGATGATGTGGGGAAACGAGGATGGCTTTGAGGAAGCTCGGGGAAGGCGGCAGCGCTTATAGCGCCGAAATGGATGCCCGTGAGCGCGCATCGCGTGACGAGATCATGGCGCTGCAGACGGAGCGGCTGGCCTGGTCGCTGAAGCATTCCTACGACAACGTCGCCCATTATCACAAGGCCTTCGACAAGGCCGGTGTTCACCCGTCGGACTTTCGCGAGCTCGCCGATCTCGCAAAATTTCCGTTCACGGTGAAAACGGACCTGCGCGACAATTATCCCTTCAACATGTTCGCCGTGCCGCGCGAAAAGCTGGTGCGCGTGCATGCCTCGTCCGGCACGACGGGCAAGCCGATCGTGGTCGGATATACGCAAGGAGACATCGATACCTGGTCGCAGGTGATGGCGCGCTCGATCCGCGCCGCCGGGGGGCGCACCGGCATGATCATCCACAATGCCTATGGCTACGGCCTCTTCACCGGCGGGCTGGGCGTGCACTACGGCGCCGAGAAACTCGGCTGCACCGTGGTGCCGATTTCCGGCGGCATGACCGAGCGGCAGGTGCAGCTCATCAACGATTTCCGGCCCGACATCATCACGGTGACGCCGAGCTACATGCTGGCGATCCTCGACGAGTTCAAGCGGCAGAAGCTCGATCCGCGGCAGTGCTCGCTCAAGGTCGGCATCTTCGGGGCCGAGCCCTGGACCAATGCAATGCGCGGCGAGATCGAGGACGCCTTCGATATGGACGCCACCGACATCTACGGCCTGTCCGAGGTGATCGGTCCCGGCGTGGCGCAGGAGTGCATCGAGACCAAGGACGGGCTGCACATCTGGGAGGATCATTTCTACCCCGAGGTGATCGACCCCGAGACCGGCGCGGTGCTGCCGGACGGCGAGAAGGGCGAACTGGTCTTCACCTCGCTCACCAAGGAAGCCTTCCCGGTGATCCGCTATCGCACCCGCGACCTGACGCGGCTCTTGCCCGGCACGGCGCGGCCGGGCATGCGGCGCATGGAGAAGGTGACGGGACGTTCGGACGACATGATCATCCTGCGCGGGGTCAATCTGTTCCCGACCCAGATCGAGGAGGTGCTGCTCGCCACCGACTGGTGCGGCGGCCATTTCATCCTGGAGCTGACCCGGGAAGGCCGCATGGACGAGCTCACCATCATCGCCGAGGCGCGGTCCGAGAGCTGGGACGGGCGCGGTCTCATCGACCATGCCGACCGCATCTCGACCCATATCAAGAACACCATCGGGATCAGCTCGAAGGTTCAGATCGTCCCCCCCGATACGCTGGAGCGCTCGCTCGGCAAGGCCAGGCGACTCTACGACAAGCGGCCGAAGGATTGACTTGACCGGCCCCAAAGGCGACAAGGCCCGCGATCAATCGTGGGTCTTTTAATGTCACCAGCCGAGCAAAAATCCGTCGAGGCGCGCTGCGTCCGCCTGAATGCGAAGGCCGAAAACGCGGCGGCGCTGGCGCCTGTGGTCGAGCGTCATGCGCTCACGCGCGGTCCGAACGATCTCCTGATCGAGGTGAGGGCGGCTGCCGTCAATCCCTCCGACGTCAAGGCTGCGACCGGGCTGATGCCCTATGCGGTGTTCCCGCGCACGCCCGGCCGCGACTATGCCGGCGTGGTGATCGACGGGCCGGCCGGCACGATCGGCCGCGAGGTGTTCGGCTCGTCCGGCGATCTCGGCATCCGCCGCGACGGCACCCACGCCAGCCATCTCGTCGTCGAAGCCGATGCGGTGGTGGAGAAGCCGAAGACGGTGTCGTGGGAGGAGGCCGCCGGTATCGGCGTGCCCTTCGTCACCGCCATGGAGGGCTTTCGTCGCGCGGGCGTCCCGAAGAACGGCGAGACCGTGCTGGTGATGGGCGTCAACGGCAAGGTCGGCCAGGCCGCGGTCCAGATCGCCACTTGGCAGGGTGCACGCGCGATTGGCGTGGTGCGCAAGGCGGAGGCCTATGAAGGCCACAGCAACGCAGCCGTCGAGGTGGTCGATGCCTCCGCCACCGATGTCGCCGCGCGCGTGCGCGAGTTGACCGGCGGCAAGGGTGCGGACATCGTCTTCAACACCGTCGGCGATCCCTACTTCCAGGCCGCGCACAAATCGCTCGCGTTGCGCGGCCGCCAGATCCTGATCGCCGCGATCGACCGCATCGTGCAGTTCAATATCCTCGAATTCTACCGGGGCCAGCACACCTATGTCGGCATCGACACGCTCGGGCTATCGTCGTCTGCAACGGGCGCAGTGCTGCGCGATCTCGGTCCGGGCTTTGCAAGCGGGCATCTCAAGCCGTTCCCGATCAAGACGAGTGCGGTCTATCCCCTCGATCGCGCCAAGGAGGCCTATGTGGCCGTCGCCGGCTCGTCGCGCGACCGTGTGATCCTGAAGCCGTGATCATGGAAACGTCCGCGCAGCTCGTCATCCTCGCCGGCTTCGCCATCGGGCTGGTTTACGGCGCCGTCGGGCTGCTCAGCGGCTTCTGCCTGATGAGCAGCATGCGCGGCTGGCTTGCCGAAGGCGATGGCCGCCTGGTGCGGTCCTATGCGCTGGCGATCGCGGTTGCGATCGCCGCGAGCCAGCTTCTCGCCGGCAGCGGCGCGATCGATCTCGGCAAGTCGATCTATCTGCAGCCGACGTTCTCGGTGCCGGTGCTGTTCCTCGGCGGTCTGTTGTTCGGCTACGGCATGGTGCTGTCGAACGGCTGCGGCTCGCGCGCGCTGGTGCTGCTCGGGCGTGGCAATCTCCGCTCCTTCGTCGTCGTTATCGTGCTCGCCATTGCCGCGCAGATGACGCTCAAGGGCCTGATCGCACCGGCGCGGATCGCGCTGGTCCAGGCCTCGCAGAGCGCAGTGAACGCCAATTCGCTCCCGTCGCTGCTGGCGACGCTTGGAATTGGCGAGGCGGTTTCGCGCGGACTTGCGGCCATCGCGATCGTCATCGCGCTGATCCTGTTTGCTTTTGCGCATCCGGCGTTCCGGCGTTCACCGGGTCAGATCGCCGCGGGTGTCATCGTCGGTCTTCTCGTCGCCGGCGGCTGGTTCGTCACCGGTTATCTCGGGGCTGACGACTTCAACCCGGTGCCGGTGACGTCGCTCACCTTCATCGCGCCGATCGCCGATAGCCTGCAATATGCCATGCTCTCGACCGGCCTGACGCTGAATTTCGGCATCGCCACGGTTGCCGGCGTCTTTGCCGGCAGCCTCGTCACCGCGCTCGCTACGGGCCGCTATCATCTCGAAGGCTATTCCTCGCCGCGCCACATGCTGCGCTCGGCGGGCGGCGCCGCGCTGATGGGAATCGGCGGCGTGATGGCGTTCGGCTGCTCGATCGGGCAGGGGCTCACGGGCGTGTCGACCCTTGCGCTTGCCTCGTTCGTTGCGGTTGCCGGCATCCTGCTCGGCACCGCGGCGGGCCTGCGCGGAAGCTTGCGGGTTCAGCCGCTCGCGGTGGCCTGACCGCGTGGCGCAAGCGCGCTACTCCACCGCCTTCGTCACGATCCGGATCTCCGAGGTCAGCGTCCGGTGCACCGGGCACTTGTCGGCGATCTCCATCAGCTTCCTGCGTTGCTCGGGTTCGAGCGCGCCGTCCATCGCGATGTCGCGCTCGATCTGGTCGAGCATCCCTTCGCGCGTCTCGCACTCGACGCAGTCTTTGGCGTAGATCTTGCTGTGCTTCAGCGTGACCGTGACGCGATCGAGAGGCAGCGACTTGCGGTCTGCATAAAGACGCATGGTCATGGAGGTGCAGGCCCCGAGGCCGGCGAGCAGGAAATCATAGGGGCCGGGCCCGGCATCCTCGCCGCCGGCGGCAATCGGCTCGTCCGCGACCAGATGATGCGGCCCGACCGTGACGAGCTGGCTGAACTTGCTCTTGCGGGTTTCCTGCACCACGACCTTGCGCGGCTGCTCGGCGAGATCCATCGCCCTGGCGGGCTTTGCGGCGTCGATATAGCGGCTCGCCCAGGCCGCGATCACGTCGGCGGCATAGAGCGCATCAGCGGGCTTGCTCAGGAGATGATCGGCATGATCGAGCGAGACGAAGCTTTTGGGATGTTTGGCCGCAACGAAGATCCTGGTGGCGTTGTCGATGCCGACGGTGTCGTCAACCGGCGAGTGCATCACCAGCAGCGCCTTGTGCAGGCCGGTGACCTCCTTCATCAACTCGTGCTCGACGATGTCGTCGAGGAATTCACGCCTGATCCGGAACGGGCGGCCCGCGAGCGCGACTTCGACCTCGCCTTGCGCGCGGATGTTGTCGATATGCTCCTTGAACAGGCCGGTGACGTGCGCCGGATCGGAGGGCGCGGCAATGGTTGCCACCGCCCTTGCCTCGGGAATCTTTCCGGCGGCCGCGAGAATCGCGGCGCCGCCGAGGCTGTGGCCGATCAGGATCGACGGCGCCCTGCGCGTCATGCGCAGATGATCGGCAGCCCGCACGAGATCGGCGACGTTGGAGGAGAACGTCGAATTGGCGAACTCGCCTTCGCTGGAGCCGAGCCCCGTGAAGTCGAAGCGCAGCACCGCGATCCCCCTGGCTGCGAGCGCGACCGAGATGCGCTTGGCTGCGAGCGTGTCCTTGCCGCAGGTGAAGCAGCGCGCGAACAGCGCGAAAGCGGCAGGCTCGCCGTCCGGCAGCTCCAGGGCCGCCGCGAGTTGATGGCCGCCTTCGCCGGTGAACTGAAAGCGTTCCGTTGGCATGGCTTCCTGCTCCTGCTTGAGGTCTAGTCGCTCGAGTAGCGCTGCTCGGCCCAGGGATCGCCGCGATTATGGTAGCCGCGGACCTCCCAGAAACCCGGTGCGTCCTGTGTCAGGAATTCGATCGCCTGCAGCCATTTGGCGCTCTTCCAGAAATAGAGGTGCGGCACCACCAGCCGGACCGGGCCGCCATGCTCGTCCGATAGCGGCTCGCCGGACCAGCTATGGGCGAGCAGCGCGTCCTCGGCGGCGAAGTCTTCGAGCGCGAGGTTGGTGGTATAGCCGTCGTAGGAGTGCAGCACCACGAAGCTCGCGTCCTCGCGCGGCTGGCAGGCGGCGAGCAGCTCGCGCGTCGCGAGCCCTTCCCACACATTGTCGTAGCGCGACCAGGTCGTCACGCAGTGGATGTCCGAGGTGAATTGCGCCTGCTTCTGCGCGGCGAACTCGGCAAAGGTCCAGAACAGGGGATTCTCGATTGCGCCGTAGAGGTCGAGCCGCCAGCGCTCGCGTGACACCGGCGGCACGACGCCGAGATCGAGCACCGGCCAGTCCCTGGTGAGGTGCTGGCCGGGCGGCAGGCGCTGATCCTCCGGCCGCGTGACCTTGCCGGTGAGAAAGCGGCCCTCGCGCGCCCATGTCTCCTTGGTGCGCGTCAGCTTGCTGTCGGATGGCGTCTCGTCGGCCATATTCTACTCGTGAATGAGCTACTCGTGGCGATGCATCGCGGAGGCGTGCTTGGTATCGCGCATGGTGGAATAGATGATCAGCGACAGGCAAATGACGCCGGCGAGATAGTAGTAGAACCACTCCTCGTGGCCGCTGCTCTTGAAATAGAGCGCGATGGCAGGCGCCGTGCCGCCGAAGATCGAGACCGTGATCGCATAGGGCAGGCCGACGCCGAGGGCGCGGACATTGGTCGGGAACAGCTCGGCCTTCACCACCGCGTTGATCGAGGTGTAGCCGGCGACGAAAAGCCAGGCGCAGCAGATCAGGATGAATGCCGTGAAGGGCGACTTGGTTTCCTTCAGCGTCATCAGCAAAGGCACGGTCGCGAGCGTGCCGGCGACGCCGAAGAAGATCAGCAGCGGCTTGCGCCCGATCTTGTCGGAGATGGCGCCGTAGATCGGCTGCAGGATGGTTGCGAAGACCAGCGTGCCGAAGATCACGAGGGTGGTCTCGTCCTCGGTCAGCCCGACCGAGAGTTTCACGAAGGTCTGCATGTAGGTGGTGAAAGTGTAGAAGGCAGCCGTGCCGCCCGCGGTCAGGCCGACGACGAGCAGGAGCTCGCGCGGATATTTCAGCAGGTTGGCGATCGAGCCGGTTGGCTTCACCACCTTCTTGGCTTCCTCGAACGCCTCGGTCTCATGCAGGCCGCGGCGCATCACGGCGGCGAAAATGGCGAGCGCGGCGCCGATTGCGAACGGGATGCGCCAGCCCCACGCTTTCAGCTCGTCCGGCGAGAGGAAGACTTTTTGCAAGAGGAGCAGCACGATGATGGCGGTGAGCTGGCCGCCGATCAGGGTGACGTATTGGAAGCTCGAATAGAAGCCTCGATGCCTGGGATCGGCGACCTCGCTGAGATAGGTTGCGCTGGCGCCATACTCGCCGCCGAGGCTCAGCCCCTCGATCACGCGGGCGAGCGCCAGGATCACCGGCGCCGCGAAGCCTATCGTTGCATATGTCGGCGTCAGCGCGATGATCAGCGAGCCGAAGCACATGAAGACGACCGAGAGGGTCAGCGAGATGCGCCGGCCGAAATGGTCGGCGAGGTAGCCGAAGAACCAGCCACCCAGCGGGCGCATCAGGAAGGTCGCCGCGAACACGACGGCGACGTTCAGCTGCTGGACGACGGGGTCGTTGCCGGGGAAGAAGGCCGGAGCGAAATAGAGCGCGAACGCGGTATACGCGTAGAAATCGTACCACTCGACGAGATTGCCGATCGAGCCGATCAGGATCGCCTTGATCCGCCGCTTGGCATCGGCGACGTCAAAATGCTCGGAGGCCGGATCGATTGCTTGCTCTGCCACGTCCGGCCTCTCCGCTTTTTCTGTTGGAGAGGTCTACTTTGCCTTTCCCAGCAGGAATGGCAACTGGCGGGGGCCCCTGACCGTGCCCTGCGACCAGGTCACGGTTCCGGCCGGATCGAGCCGGAAGTCGGGAACCCATTTCAGCCATTCCTCCAGCGCGACCTGCATTTCCATCCGCGCGAGATTGGAACCGATGCAGCGGTGGATGCCGAGCCCGAAGGCGGCGTGGCGGTTCTCCCGCCGATCGATCACGACCTTGTCAGCGTCGGGGAACATGTCGGGGTCGCGGTTGGCGGCCGGGAAGGACAACAGCACCATGTTGCCGGCCTTGACCGGGCAGCCCGAGATCGTTGTTTCCTTCACCACCTCGCGCGCCATCGTCACCGGCGAATAGGCGCGCAGCAGCTCCTCGACCGCGACCGGGATCAGCTCGGGTTCGGCGATCAGACGTTCGCGGTCGGCCGGCGTCCGGGCGAGGTGCCAGAGCGAGGAGCCGATCGCGCTCCAGGTGGTGTCGATGCCGGCAATCAGCAGCAGCCGCAACGAGCCCAGCACGTGCGACTCTTCCAGCGGCTGGCCTTCCTTGTCCCTGGCATTCATCAAATAGGAGATCAGATCGTCGGTCGGCTTCGACCTGCGTTCCTCGATATGCGCCCTGAAATAACCGCTCATCTCCTGCACGGCCTGCATCAGGACGCCTTCGTCCTTGATGCCGAGCTCGAGGATCATGTGGATCCAGTTGATGAAGAGATCGCTGTCGCTCTCGGGAATGCCGAGCATGTGCGCGATCGCGCGCACCGGAATGTGCTTTGTGTAGCGCGCCGCCGCGTCCACCTGGCCGTCGGCGATGAAGCCGTCGATCAGCTCGTTGCAAATGTCGCGCACGCGCGGCTCGAGCTTCTTCATGGCATCCGGCGTGAAAGGCGGCAGCAGCAATTGCTTGGCCGGCTTGTGCACGGGCGGGTCGGAGGTGATCGGCGGGGCGGCGTTTCTGGTCGTGAGCTCAGGCCGCACGTCGCGGACGATGATGCGGCGCGAGGAGAAATGCTCGGTGTCGTTGGCGATCGCGCGCACCGCCTCATAGGTCGTCGGCATGTAGCAGCCGAGGAAGCGCTCGGTGTGCACGACGGGGCTTGCGGCGCGAAGTTCGTCCCAGATCGGGAAGGGGTCTTCCGTCCACTGCGGATCGGTGTGGTCGAAATCGTTGACCCAGTCGGTGACGGGCGGATGGGCGACAGGCTGGCTGACGTCGGACATTGGAATCCTCAGGCTGGTGCTCGCTGAAATCAGGTCTCGGCAGGCATCGGGGATGCCGGCTACTCCTCGATCACATCGATTGCGATTTCCGGGCAGTTGGATTTGGCAAGCCAAGCCTTGTCTTCCAGGCCCGGCGGAACCGTGCCATCCCCGGCCTCATGGGCGTTGCCAAACTCGTCGAGCTCGAACAGCTCCGGCGCCAGCGCCTTGCAGCGGGCGTGACCCTGGCATTTGTCGGGATCGACGTGAACCCTCAGTCGCGCAGTCATGGTGGCTTTCCTCGGTCGTGTCCACGCACGCCCGAAATGGCATGCGTTCCTCGTGTCGAATCTTGTCTGCGGCGTTCGCCGCATCTTTTTAAGTTATAGTATATTACATTCGCGGCGGGCTTCCCCTGTCAAGCGCAAACTTATAGGCTTGGCGCAGCATGCGGTCACAACTTGTCCGGAAGTCAGAGAATACCTACCATCATGGCGATCTTCGTGACGCCCTGATCAAGGCTGCTTTGCGCGAGGCGGAGCAGGGCGGCGCCGAGGCCATCAGCATCAAGGCGCTGGCAAAACAGCTCGGCGTTTCGCAGCCGGCGCCATACCGGCACTTCGCCGACCGCGAGGCGCTACTCGCGGCGGTGACGGCGGAAGCATTCCGGCAGTTGAGCACGGTCCTGCGGGAGGCAATAGCCAGGCCCTCGAAGCAATCGAAATTGTCCCGGCTCGCGCAGGCAACGCTCGAATTCGGGCTGCGGCGCAACGGCATCTACCGGCTGATGTTCGCCTCGCGGACGGTGTCATGCGCCGACAAAGGCAGCGAGCTTCACGGCGCGACGCGCGAGACCTTTGCGCTCGTGATCGAGGCGCTGGAGGCGCCGGCCGTCGGCTATCTGCGCGAGCGGCAGGCGCTCAAGATCTGGGCGGCGCTGCACGGCGTGGTGATGCTGGCCGAGCAGGGCCTGTTCACCGGCGAAGCCGCGCATGCCACCCGCGAGGAGCTGGTCGAGGACTTTGTCAGCGAGACCAAGGCGGCGCTTGCGACGGCGATCAAGGATGCGCGCCGCCGGCGAAAGCCGGACGGTTAGGTCTTCGCCGCCAGCAACGTCATCAGCTTCTCCACGGCGCTGTCCGGCGTGGTCACGACGGGACGGCCGGTGGCCTCCGCAACCAGCGGCGCGGTGGCAGCGATGCTGAACTGCGCAAGCGCGACGACGTCGCAATCGCGCAGGTCCCTTGATGCTTCCACAATCAGCCGGTCGTGCGTGGCGCGGTCGCCCCGGTCGAGCGCCGCCAGTGCACCTTCGGCGAGTTTCGGCACGACCTGGACCGAGGCGGGAAACTCCGGCGGCATCGAAACCAGGGTCGGCGGGAAGGTCGAGAGCAGGCCGATCCGCTGGCCCATCCTCGCCGCCCGCTCGATCATGGCCTCGTTCGGCTTGAGCACCGGCATCGGCTTGTGTGCGCGCGCGACCGCATCGATGCAGGGGCCGAAGGCCGAGCAGGTGAACAGGATGGCGTCGGCCCCCGTCGCGGCAGCATAACTCCCGAGCGCGAGGAAACGCCCGGTCATGGCATTGGTGAGCACGCCGTCGCGGGCCAGATCGGCCGACAGGCTGTCGTCGAGCAGGTTCATCAGCCGCGCCTCGGGCCACGCCTTGGCGAACGCCGCCTCGATCGGGGCGATGGAATGCTTGAGGGCGTGGATCAGGGCGATGCGCATGAGATGTCTCTTCTCCCTCGCCCCGCTTGCGGGGAGAGGGGGAGTCTCCGCAGATGGGGTGAGAGTTGGATTCGCGGAAAGTCCCCCTCACCCGACCGCTGAGCGGTCGACCTCTCCCCGCAAGCGGGGAGAGGTGAACTCCTTACTTGAAGGGAATGGCGTACATCAAGCCGCCCTTGCTCCAGAGGCCGTTGAGGCCGCGGTCGAGCTTGAGCGGGCTCGCCTTGCCGACGTTGCGCTCGTAGATCTCGCCGTAATTGCCGGTGGCCTTGATCGCCGTGACCAGCCATTTGTTGTCGAGCCCGAGCCGCGAGCCGAGATCGCCGGTGGCCCCCAGCAGCCGCTGGATCGCAGGCGTCTGCGACTTCGTCATCTCGTCGACGTTGGCCTGGGTGACGCCGAGCTCCTCGGCCTCGATCAGGCCGTAATGCAGCCAGGTGATGATGTCGCTCCAGACCTCGTCGCCGTTGCGCGTGAAGGGGCCGAGCGGCTCCTTGCTGATGGTCAGCGGCAGCACGACGTAGTCGGCGGGGTTCGGCGCGGCCGTCGTGACGGCGCCCGCCAGCGCGGAGGCGTCCTGGGTCATGGCATCGCAGCGGCCGCCGAAGAAGGTCTGGTACATGGTGTCGACGCGGTCGAACACCAGCGGCTTCCAGTCGATGCCGTTGGCGCGGCCGTAGTCGCCGAGCGTGACCTCGTGCGTGGTGCCCTGCGCGACGCAGACGGTGGCGCCCTTGAGGTCCTTCAGTTCCTTCACGCCGAGGTCCTTCTTCACCACAAAACCCTGGCCGTCGTAGAAGTTGATCGGGCCCTGCCGCAGGCCGAGCGTGACGCCGCGCAGATAGGTCTGGGTCGAGTTGCGGTAGAGCACGTCGATCTCGCCCGATTGCAGCGCCGTGAAGCGGTTCTGCGCGGTCAGCGAGACATAGCGCACCTTGGCGGGATCGCCGAGGATGCCGGCCGCAAGCGCGCGGCAATAGTCGACGTCGAGACCCTTGTAGTTGCCCTGCGAGTCCGGCGCCGAGAAGCCGGCAAAGCCGGCGCTGACGCCGCACACCAGCGTGCCGCGGCTCTTCACCGTGTCGAGCGTCGCCGCAGACGCGATCACCGTCGATGCCGCGAGCAGGCTTGCGGTGATAAATACTTTTCTCATCATTGCTACTCTCCCCTCAGTGACTGACACTACGCAACACGTTGTCGACGGCCGTGCCGAGCTTGTCGACGATCAGGTCGATCTCGTCCGCGGAGGCGATATAGGGCGGCGCCAGCAGCACATGGTCGCCGCGGACGCCGTCCGCGGTACCGCCGCCGGGATAGCAGCCGAGCCCGTGGGCGAACGCTTCCGCCTTGATCTTCTGGTTGAGCTTGAGCGCGGGATCGAACGAAGCGCGGCTGGCGCGATCCGCGACCAGCTCGATCGCCCAGAACAGGCCGCGTCCCCTGATGTCGCCGACATGGCGGTGATTGCCGAAGCGATCGATCAGGCGTTGCTCGAGCTGCCTGCCGCGCTCCTTGACGCGATCAAGCAACTGATCCTCGCGGATCACCTCCTGCACCGCGAGCGCGGCGGCGCAGGCGAGGGGATGTGCCAGATAGGTGTGACCGTGCTGGAACGCGCCGGAGCCCTCGCGGATGATGTCGATGATCCTGCCGCTCGCGAGCATCGCGCCGATCGGCTGATAACCGCCGCCGAGACCCTTTGCGATCGCCTGGATGTCCGGGGCGATACCCTCCTGCTCCCAGGCGTGCGTCGTGCCCGTGCGGCCCATGCCGCACATGACCTCATCAAGGATGAGAAGCGCGCCATGCCGGTCGCAGATTTCGCGGACCGCCTTGAAGTAGCCGTCAGGCGCGGTCACTGCGCCGGCGGTGGCGCCGACAACCGGCTCGGCAAGGAAGGCCGCCACGGTGTCCGGACCGAGCCGCTGGAACTCGGCTTCGAGCTCGGCCGCAAGTCGCGCCACGAACTGCGCATCCGACTCGTCGTCGCGCTTCTCGTGATAGGCAAAGGCGGGCGTCACATGACTGAACGCTCCGGAGAGCAGCGGAGCATAGGGCGCACGGCGCCAGGCATTGCCGCCGGCGGCCAGCGCGCCAAGCGTGTTGCCGTGATAGCTCTGGCGCCGCGCGATGAAATGCTGGCGCTGCGGTTCGCCGCGCTCGATGAAATACTGCCGCGCCAGCTTGATGCTGGCTTCGATCGCCTCCGATCCGCCGCTGACGAAATAGGCATAGGCGAGGCCGCCGGGCTCGTGGCCGACCAGCGTCTCGGCAAGAGCCTCGGCCGGCTCGGACGAGAAGAACGCCGTATGGGCATATGCCAGCGTCGAGGCCTGTCTTGCCAGCGCCGCGATCACGCGTGGATGCTGGTGGCCCAAGCACGAGACCGCCGCGCCGCCGGACGCGTCGAGCACGCGCCGGCCGTCCTCGGCGACGAGATAGACGCCTTCGCCGCCGATCGCCTTCGGTGGTGTCTCACGCAGCGAGCGATGCAGCACGCGGCTGATGCGAGCGGCCATGGGTCAACCTTTCTCTGGGACGTAGGTGGAGGCGGCGGCCAACCTCGCCTCGGTATGCTCGAGGCGCTTCTTCGCGGCCGCGCCGCCAAGCGAGAACGTCACCGCAGCGAGCGATTGCGCGATGGCGATGGCGCCGGTGAGGCTCGGGAAGAAGCCGGGAGAGGCGGCGGCCTCGAACAGCAGGACGTGGTCGGCGCCTTCGGCCATCGGCGCTGCCACGCTGTCGGCGATCGCAATCAGCGTCGCGCCGGCGCGATAGGCGGCCTGTGCGACGCGGACGCTGGCATGGGTGTAGGGCAGGAAGCCGATGACGATGACGGCGTCGCCGGGCTGGACAGCGCCGAGATCGAGATCGTCGGGGCCGGACGCGCCGACGAGTTGCACCTGTTCGGGACGGAACAGCCGGAGCTCGTAGTTCAAGAGTTCCGCGACGCTGCGGCAGCTGCGGTAACCGGCGATCCAGACCCGCTTGGCACCATGCAGCGCGCGGGCCGCCTCCGCAATCGGCTGGGCCGGGATGCGCGGCAGTCCGGCGGCCTCGGCCTCGAGCTTGTCCGTGACGAGCGCAACATCGGTATTCGGGCCGTGGCGGCGGCTCCTGGCGCGGCCGGAGAAGGGCGACGTCTGCGACGGCCGCCGCGCTTCCGTCAGCGCGGCGCGCAGCTCGTCCCAGCCGGAATAGCCGATCGCCTTGGCGAGCCGGGTGAAGGCCGCGGGATCGGCGCCGGCCTCGGCGGCAAGGTCGCGCATCGAACGGGTGGTGGCGTCGTAATCGTTGGCGGCGACGAAGCGGCCGACCTCCTGCAGGCGCAGGGGGAGCGATGGCAACGCAATGCGCAGTTCGCTCAAGGGCGAGGATTTCGCGGGCTCGGCCATGAAACATTTGTTGCACGGTTTCTTGATTGATGCAACAGTTGACGTGCCTCGCCGGAGATCGCTGCTTTCAACGAGGGTTTTTGCGCCGTGACCACGGACACCCCGAGACCGCCGCCGCGCCGCCGCTTGTTCGGCGCGTGGGGGCGCCGCGAACTGCAGGGCCTGTTCTGGCAGGTGCTGGTGGTCGGAATCGCGCTCGCCGTCATCGCCTTCCTCTGGTCCAACACCGTCACCAATCTCTCCGCCCGCCGCATCACGACGGGCTTTGCGTTCCTTGGCCGCGAGGCGGGAATGCCGATCGCCGACAGCCTGCTCGTCTATAGTCCGAGGGACACTTATCTCTGGGCCTTCGCCGTCGGTGTCGCCAACACCTTGCGTGTCGCCGTGATCGGCATCGTGCTCGCGACCATCCTCGGCACGCTGATCGGCATCTCGCGGCTGTCGGCCAACTGGCTGCTGTCGCGGCTCGCTGCGGTCTATGTCGAAACGCTGCGCGACATCCCGCTGCTGCTCCAGCTCCTGTTCTGGTATGTGCTGATGCAGGCGCTGCCGGCCGCGCGCGCCGCATGGCGACCGGTCGAAGGCGTCTTCCTCTCCAATCGCGGCCTGATCCTGCCCGCGATCCCGGTCGCCGCGCCGCAGCTTTGGGTGCTGGGGGCGGCCGCGCTGGGGGGCGTCCTGTTCTACGTCATCAGGCGCGGGCTGATCGCGCAGCAGATGCGAGACGGCCGGCCGCGGCCCGCCTGGCCGCTGGCGGTTGGCCTGATCCTCGCGCTGCCGGCGTTGATGTCCGTTCTGTTCGGCGTGACCTGGAAGATCGAATGGCCCGAGCTGCGCGGCTTCAACTTCGTCGGCGGGCTCACGCTCGCGCCGGAATATTTCGCGCTCCTGATCGCGCTCGTCACCTACACCTCGGCCTTCATCGCCGAGATCGTGCGCAGCGGCATCCAGTCGGTGCCGCGCGGACAGTGGGATGCCGCCAATGCGCTCGGCCTGCGCCGCGGCCTCATGCTGCGGCAGATCATCCTGCCGCAGGCGCTGCGCGTCATCGTGCCGCCGATGACGAGCCAGTATCTCAACCTGACGAAGAACTCCTCGCTCGCGGTGGCGATCGGCTATCAGGATGTCGTCTCGGTCGCCAACACCACGCTGAACCAGACCGGACAGGCGATCGAGGCCATCGCGCTGATCATGGCCGTGTTCCTGACCATCAGCCTCGGCATCAGCTTCTTCATGAACTGGTACAATGCGCGCATCGCGCTGGTGGAGCGCTGAGGCATGACGGCGATCACCGATATTCCGGACGCGCCGCGCGCCGCTCGCCCCCCGCAGATCGGCAACCCCGCGCTGCGCTGGCTGCGCACCAATCTGTTCTCGTCGATCCCGAACGGCATCCTCACCGTCGTGCTGCTGGCGGTGCTTGCCAAGGTCGTATTCAGCTTCGTGCAATGGGGCATCGCGCATGCGATCTGGCTGACGCCGGCAAACGACTCCAGCGCCTGCCGCGCGGTACGCGGCATCGGCGCCTGCTGGGCGATCATCCCCGAAAAATACCGCTTCATCCTGTTCGGCACCTATCCGTTCGACGAGCAGTGGCGGCCGGCGCTGTCGGTGCTGCTGTTCATCGCGCTGTTCTATCTTTCCACCCGCCGCGCTCTGTGGCGGCGCGAACTGGCTCTGCTCTGGATCGGTGCGCTCGTGCTGATCAGCGTGCTGATGTGGGGCGGCGTGTTCGGGCTCGCCTTCGTGTCGCAGGACCGCTGGGGCGGGCTGCCGGTGACGCTGATCCTCGCGACGTTCGGTCTCGCCTTCGGCTTTCCGCTCGGCATCCTCGTTGCGCTCGGCCGGCGTTCAAAGCTGCCGGCGATCCGCTCGCTCAGCGTGTTCTATGTCGAGCTGATCCGCGGCGTGCCGCTGGTGAGCCTGCTGTTCATGGCGAGCGTGATGTTTCCGCTGTTCATGCCGAGCGGGTTCAACATCGACAAGCTGCTGCGCGCCCAGATCGTCATCATCCTGTTCGCCGGCGCCTATCTTGCCGAGGTCATCCGCGGCGGCCTCCAGGCCGTGCCGCGCGGACAATATGAGGCCGCCGATGCGCTGGGACTGTCCTACTGGAGCAAGCACCGGCTGATCGTCCTGCCGCAGGCGATCCGCCACGTCATTCCGCCGCTGGTCAACACCTTCATCGCGTTCTTCAAGGACACCAGCCTCGTCCTGATCATCGGCATCTTCGACCTGCTCACCACCGCCAAGACCGCGATCATCGATCCGGCCTGGCAGCAGTTTTCGGTCGAGGTCTACATCTTCGTCGCCGCGATCTATTTTGTGTTCTGCTTCGCCATGTCGCGGTACAGCCGCAGCCTGGAGGCGACGGGCGGAAGGTGACGGCTCGCGCAAGAGGCTAGTTCTTCACCTTCGGATCGATCGGCGTCGTCCCGCGCAATCCCAGAATATCCTCCAGCACCTTCGCGCCCGCGAGCACCTGCGCGTCTGCGCGGGGCGCGCCGACGATTTGCACGCCGACCGGCAGGCCCGAGGCCGTGAAGCCGCAGGGCAGCGACAGTGACGGGCAACAGGCCAGCGTGATGGCGTAGACGATGCCGAGCCACTCGACGTAATTGTCGAACCGCTTGCCGGCGCATTCGGCGACATAGCGATGCTCGATCGGGAAGGGCGGCACGATCGTCGTCGGCACCAGCAGGAGATCATAGGTCTTGAAGAACTCGACCGCGCGGGCGGTCATGTCGACGCGCTGCGCCTCGGCGCGTTCGAGCTGCTCGACGGTGAGCTTGAGGCCTTCCTCGATATTCCAGATCACCTCGGGCTTGAGCAGGTCGCGCTTGGTGCGCAGCAGATTGGCCTTGGTGATGGCGAAGTCGAAGGCGCGCAGCACGTGGAAGCATTCATGGGCCTCGCGCCAGTCGGGATGCGCCTCCTCGACGGTCGCGCCGGCTTCCGCGAAGCGCTCCGCCGCCTTGCGCGTGATCGCTTTCACCTCGGGATCGACCGGCGTGATGCCGAGGTCGGGCGAATAGGCGATGCGCTTAGGCTTCCGGCCGGATTGTGCGGACGACAGGAACGAGGTGGCTGGCGCCGGGAGCGACAACGGGTCGGCCGCGTAGTCACCGCTCATGGCATCCAGCAACAGCGCGAGGTCCTCGACGTTGCGCGCCATCGGCCCCTGGACCCCGAGATTGCGGTCGATGCCCGCTTTCGGCGTGTGCGCGACGCGGCCGATGCTGGGGCGCATGCCGACGATGCCGCAGAAGCTCGCCGGACTGCGCAGGCTGCCGCCCATGTCCGAGCCGTGCGCGAGCCAGGCCATGCCGGTGGCGAGCGCGACGGCCGCGCCGCCGGACGAGCCGGCTGCCGATTTGGACGTGTCCCAGGGATTGAGGGTCGCGCCGAAGACCTCGTTGAAGGTGTTGGCGCCGGCGCCGAATTCCGGCGTGTTGGATTTGGCGTAGACGACCGCGCCGTTGGCCTCGAGGTTCTCCACCGCGATGTCGGATGTCTTGGAGATATTGTCCTTGTAGATCGGCGAGCCCTGGGTATTCCGCACGCCCGCGACGTCCTTGAGATCCTTGATCGGCACCGGCAGGCCCGCGAGCAGCCCGCGCGCGCCGGCGGGCTTCTGCATCAGCGCCTTCGCGTTGTCCCGGGCGCGATCGAAGCACAGGATTGGCAGCGCGTTCACCTTGCCGTCGACCTCCTCGATGCGCTTCTCCAGCACATCCAGCAGCTCGAGCGGCGAGACGTCGCCGGACCGCAATTTGTCGACGACGGCGCAGGCGGTTTCGCGGACCAGGTCTTGAGACAATTATTTCACTCCCATTCTTGCAAGGTGCTGAACCTAGCCCCAGCCGGCGCTGATACCGCCGTCCACGGTGTAGATCACGCCCGAGGTGTAGCCGGAACGATCCGAGGCCAGGAACGCCATGAGGTCGCCGATCTCGCGCGCATGGGCGGGGCGGCCGAGTGGAAAGCCTTTCTGGAATTCCCTGTAGCGGCTCTCGTCGCCGAACTGGTGCTTTGCCCTTGTCTTGAGCAGGGTGACGTGGCGGTCCGTGCCGACCGGACCGGGATTGATGCCGACCACGCGGATGTTGTCGGCGAGGCTCTTGCCCCCGAGTGCGCGGGTGAAAGCCATCAGCGCGGCATTGCCGGCGCTGCCGCAGATGTAGTTGGCATCGAACTTCTCGCCGGCCGCGCCGATGTCGTTGACGATCACGCCGCCGCCCCTGGCCTTCATCTGCGCATAGATCATGCGCGTGAGGTTGATGTAGCCGAACACTTTCAGCTCCCAGGCGTGACGCCAGGCCGCCTCGTCGATCTTGTCGATGGAGCCGCCGGGGATGTCGCCGGCATTGTTGACGAGCACGTCGATGTCGGCGGCCTCCTTCGCCAGCCGCGCCAGGTCCTCAGGCTTTCGCAAATCCACGATGCTGGTTGCCGCATCGATCTGGTGGGCGGAGCGCAGGCGGTCAGCCAGCGCCTTGAGCGCCTCGCCGCTGCGGGCGGCGAGCAGGAGGTTTGCGCCTTCCTCGGCAAACGCCTCGGCGGCGGCTGCGCCAATGCCCTTGGACGCGCCCGTGATCAGGACGCGCTTGCCACGCAGATGCAGATCCATGAGGGGTACTCGCTCGGTGGGGAACAGGATGAAATCAGTAGGCGCTTGGACGCGCCATGGTCAACATTGCAGTGCAGCGTTGCGCTGCCCGCGACTTTGGTCCATTGCAGTGCGATCAAGAGGCAGCTGCTGCCGGACCAACCAGGGACGTTCTCGATGAGCAAGAAGCAATACCGGATCGCAGTCATTCCCGGCGACGGCATCGGCAAGGAAGTGATGCCCGAAGGCCTGCGCGTCCTGGAGGCTGCGGCCAGGAAGCACGGGGTGTCCCTGCATTTCGACCATTTCGACTTCTCGTCCTGGGACTATTACGAGAAGCACGGCCAGATGATGCCGGACGACTGGAAGGACAAGATCGGCAAGCACGACGCGATCTATTTCGGCGCGGTCGGCTGGCCGGCCAAGATTCCGGACCACGTCTCGCTGTGGGGCTCGCTGATCAAGTTCCGCCGCGAGTTCGACCAGTACGTCAATTTGCGCCCGGTGCGGCTGATGCCCGGCGTGCCGTCGCCGCTGGCGAACCGCAAGCCCGGCGACATCGACTTCTGGGTGGTGCGCGAGAACACCGAAGGTGAGTATTCCTCCGTCGGCGGCCGCATGTTTCCCGACACCGACCGTGAGTTCGTCACCCAGCAGACGGTGATGACCCGCACCGGCGTCGACCGCATCCTGAAATTCGCCTTCGAACTCGCGCAGTCGCGGCCGAAGAAGCACCTGACCTCGGCGACCAAGTCGAACGGCATTTCCATCACCATGCCCTATTGGGACGAGCGCGTGGAGGCGATGGCCAAGAAGTTTCCGGGCGTGAAGTGGGACAAGTACCACATCGACATTCTGACCGCGAACTTCGTCCTGCATCCGGACTGGTTCGACGTCGTGGTCGGCTCCAACCTGTTCGGCGACATCCTGTCCGATCTCGGCCCGGCCTGCACCGGTACGATCGGCATCGCGCCGTCCGGCAACATCAACCCGGAGCGCAATTTCCCGTCGGTGTTCGAGCCCGTGCACGGCTCGGCACCCGACATCGCGGGGCAGGGCATCGCCAACCCCATCGGCATGATCTGGTCGGGCGCGATGATGTTCGAGCATCTCGGCGAGAAGGAAGCGGGCAGGTCGATCGTCGATGCGATCGAGCGCACGCTGGCTGAACGCACGCTGCGGACCAGGGACCTCGGCGGCAATGCCGACACCACGGCCTGCGGCAAGGCGGTCGCGGACATGGTGGATTAGCAGGCTGCCAACACCGTGCGCCGTGGCGGACGCCGCCGCGGCGCGGCGGGGGGGTGATAAACAAAAATAGCGAAAACAACCCCATGCACCGATGCCGGGCGCAGTCGGATCAATGACTTACGATAATCCGAAAAATTTGTTGACACGTCGGGCAAAACACTGGCAGGATGGCATCATCGGGATCTGCCTGGATCCTTTCCCGGGATGCACATGCCGACCCCGAGGGAGTCGAACGTAACGGCCCGGAGTGCGCGACGCGAAGCGCCGAATTCAGGGTGCTAGATCTTGTTGCCGATGTTTGGCTTTTGAGGCTTGCCGTTCTCACCCCACACATCCGCATTGGACGGAGCTGCTTCCGCCGGCGGCGACCAGAGGACGCCGCCCGACCTGAAATAGAAGGTCTTCAGGTTGTCGTAGTTGGGACTGTGGATGGTGTGACCTCCAACGATCGGAATAAATCCCGGAAGTGCCAGTCCCGATGAGGTCCAGCCTGAGGTCGATCCGCCTCCAGCCCGAAGCAAGGTTTGCCCGGCTTTGGTGAGGAACTTGTCTCCTTCCTCTCCATCCGCCGTCTCGCATGCATCAAAATAGACTTTCGTCGGACCCGGAAAGAGCGCCGGAAAATTGATTTCACCGGCCAAGCTCAGCCAGCCCCCGGCGCCAATCCTGTCGTTCCCGAACCATATGATTCCCGTATGGTAGCCGTGAGTCCGAAAAACCACCTTGTCAAAGACCGCTCCCTGCGCGACCAATTGGGTCATGGCGGTAATGAATTGGCTCCTGCTTCCAATTGATACGGTAACGACATTGCTATCGCTAAACCAACTGAATGCCTGCCAGCGATTGACGTAATCGGAATTGTCGACAACGACGAGCTTTTTCGGCACTGCGCAACTCCCAATGAGGTGGGCCCAAATTGTTAGTCACAGCGGCGTTCGAATCTGACCACAAGGCACGGAGTGTTGATCTGCCGGCCCGGATTCATCAAATTCCGGGGATCGCCGTGTCGAGCATCTCGGTGAGAAGGCAGTGGGAGGCTGACGTTGGGTGTGGATCGCGCGTACGATTGCGCTCGCATGTTGTCTGGAGATAACTGTTCTGATCAGATGAGGCCGATTTGCCGATTTTCGCGCGCATATGCGCAGGCCCCGGGGGGAGCTATGTGGAGCAGAGCGAGCAATTCAGCCGTGTGGGTCGGCCTTTCGCTTCTGCTCGCTTGCGGATCGGTCTCAGTGAAAGCGTCCGAAACGATTGAAGTCCCGACCGTCCACGCCGGTGCGACGATCGTGTTGAAGCCTGTCATTCACTGGCCTGCCGGAAAGGGACCGTTCGGAGTTGTGGTGGTCGTCAACAGCTCTGCCGGTGGAGACGACGTGTTCCTGAAGGCAACTCATCCCGTCATGAACAAGGCGGGTATTGCAGTCGCCTATCTCGACGTGTTCACGCCGCGCGGCGTCAAGGACACCGTTCGCGACCAGGCGAAGGTCCTGACGACCGATATGACAACAGATGCCTTGCGTGTCGCGGAGGTGCTTCGCAAGGATCCGCGAATCAAGCCCGACAAGGTGGCGATGCAAGGCAAGAGCAAGGGGGCTGTCGCTACGGTGCATGCGGCGACAAGGGAATGGTACAGTTGGTCGGGTAATTCGTTGAAGCCCTTTGACGCCAATATCGCCCTGGCACCCAGCTGCGAGCTGCAGTTTCGCGAGCCGGAGCTTGTTTCTCCCATGTTCGCGATGCTCGGTGAGAAGGATGACGCCACGGTGCCCGGTCCCTGCGTCAGGCTCTTCGAGCGCATGAAAGTCGCCGGCCAGAAGATCACCTATGAGGTGGTCGCCGGAGCCGTGCATTCCTGGAGCACGCGCGGCTATACGCGTTTGCCCGACGGGTTCAGCGCCAGGAACTGCGCCGAGGAGCCGCTTTACTATGCAAGGGACGGCTTTGTCAGTTCGAAGGATGGATCAAAGATCGGCTTCGGCGACGTGTACAGAAAGTGCGGCGCGAAGGGGTATTATTTTGGCGGCCCGGCAGACAAGCTGGGTTACGTTCTCGACAAGAGTACGGCCTGGCTGAAGCAGAACGGATGGTAGGTTCGGCCGCGTACCCATGAAGTGGTGGGGCGCCTGATCTCGCTCAACCTCCACAGCGCCGGAAGATGCCGGATATCCCGGGGTCGCTGAAGGGCCCAGAAGCGGACATCAATGGAGCGACCGGTTCCGCGTTCATCGTGATTGCGTGCGTTCGCTTGTTCTCCACGGCGCCAAGCCGAGCCGTTCATTCAGAAATTCCAGGAACACCTTGACCTTGGGGGATCGTTGCCGGCCCGGCGGCAAGAGAGCCCACAGCGGATAACCTTCGCTCACTTGCACGTCCAGCAGAAGCGGCTCCAGCGATCCATTCCTGAGCGCTCTTGCAACCGCCAGTTCGCCTAAACGAACTATCCCCACGCCTTCCATGGCAAGCCTCAAGAGGACATCCGAACTGTCGGCACTGACGGCACCACTGACTTCGACCTCGATACCGCCGTCGCCATCATGAAACTTCCAGGTTGTCGGTTCGGGGATGCCGTTGAGAACCAGACATCGATGGCGCGTGAGATCGGATGGTACTAGCGGGCGGCCGTGGCGCGCCAGATACTCCGGACTGGCGCAGATCATCTGCGTGAGATCGATGATCTTGCAGGCGATGAGAGACGAGTCGGGAAGCGCACCCGTACGCATCGCAATGTCCACATTCTCGGCGACGAGATCGACAGGGCGGTTCGTCACCAGGAAATCGATCGTGATCCGTGGATAGCGCGCCAAGAACTCCGATAACGCCGGGCCGAAATGATCGCCGATCATGACTGGCGGGGCGTGGACACGCAAATGGCCGCGCGGCGCCATGCGCGCTGAAGCGATCTCCGATTCCGCCGCTTCGATGGCGGCAAGGATCTCCCGCGAGCGCCTGAGATACGTCTTGCCTTCTGCGGTCAGCGCCAGCCGCCGCGTCGTGCGATTGATCAACCGCACGCCAAGGCGTTGCTCCAGTCGCGTGATGAGTTTCGAGACCGCCGAGGGCGACAGGCCGACGTCCTGAGCCGCGGCAGCAAAACTGCCCCGGTCGATCACCCGCTCAAATACAGCCATTTCGTTGGCAGCGCTGGCCATTGGTGAATTAAATTCATGAGTGTTCTACCTACATCGCCGATTATCCCTGGCGTGTAAAGGCCTATGACGAGCGGCGCAGCGTGCCGGGCAGGCGAACAGCCGGCGGGACTGACGCATTGAGCGTCAACGATCGGCGAGGCCAAAGCTTCAGGAGACGTCGATGCCGACGGATATCTCAAGGAACTACAACGCGGATGCCCGGCCGAGTTCGAAGCCTCGTTTCTCTTCGTTCTCCGTCGTGTTTGCGCTGGCGGTGAGCGCGTGCGCTGTCTACGCGGCGGCAAACGGGCCCGCGCTGTGGAGCAATGCGCAGCAGCTCAAGACTGAAAGGATTCAGCAGGAAGACAGGATGTTCTGCGAAAGATTCCGCATGCCGCCCGGCAGCGAGAGCTTCCCAATGTGCGTCGCCTCTCTGGCGGAAGTCCGGAGCCTGCACGGAGACAGGGTGGCGGCTGCTGCGGCTGGTGTCCCCTGACGCAGTGCAATTGCGTTGCCTTCGTCGAGCTCGCATCTATCCGGCTGTAGCCGCCGCGCGTTATGAGCCCGCACCTAGCCCGCGATCTTCTCGATCGCGGCTTTCTGATCCGCCACGAAATCGGTGAGTGCAGGCCCGGCGGCCAGGGCGCGTACTCATAGGTCCACCGCCGACGGCTGAGGGGCCCAATAGCAGACGAGCACTGCGCCGATTCTTGCGACCAGCCAGCGCTTGCCTCCAAAACCGTTCCTTGCGGGTTGCGCTGCGCTCTATATCGTCAGCCCATGATGAGTGATTTCCTGCAAGGCACCAGATGAGCGACGAGAAGACCTGGACAGGTCCGATCGTGGACGCCCACCAGCACTTCTGGGATCCCTTCGCCAACGATCATCCATGGCTGCGCCCGGACGTCATGATCCCGTTTCGCTATGGCGACTATTCCGCCCTCAAGCGTCCCTATCTGCCTGACGATTATCGCAAGGACGCGGCCGGTCACGCCGTCTGCGAGACGGTCTATGTCGAAACCGAGTGGGATCCGAATACGCCGCTTGACGAGACGCGCTACGCGTCCCTGCTGAGCGCCCGCTATGGCCTGCCCAACGCGGTCGTGGCACGGGCATGGCTCGATCGCGACGACGTGCCCACCGTCATCGCCGCGCAGGCGGCATTTCCGCTGGTGCGGAGCATCCGGCACAAGCCCGGAGGGCCGACATCGCCCGAGGACGTCGGCCGTATCAGGACACTGATGTCCGACGAGAGATGGCGGCGCGGATTCGCAACTCTGGAAAAGCACGGCCTGCACTTCGACCTGCAGACGCCGTGGTGGAATCTGGACGAGGCAATCACGCTGGCGCGCGATTTTCCGCGCACGTTGATCATCCTCAATCACGCAGGCCTGCCGGCCGATCGCAGCCCGGAGGGGCTCGCGGGCTGGCGTGCTGCGATGGCGCGTTTTGCCGACGAGCCGAACGTCCGCGTCAAGATCTCCGGCCTTGGCGTGCGCAACCGTCCGTGGAGCATCAGTGACAATCGCTGGATCGTCGAGCAAATCGTCACCATGTTCGGCGCCGATCGCGCGATGTTCGCCAGCAACTTTCCGGTCGACAGCCTGTGCGGATCGTTCGACACGATCTTTTCGGGCTTCAAGCAGATCGCCGCACGCTATCCGGAAGCCGAACAGGCGCGGCTCTTTTGCGAAACAGCGCGCCAGGTCTATCGCACGAACGAAAATGCAGGGGGGGGCGGCCCAGGCGAATTGACCCCATCCCGCCGTAACGACGCCAGAACAAAACGTCGCATATCTCCTTCGAGAGCTTGACGACACCATCTGGTCTGCCTACTGGTCTTACCAAGGTTAGATCAGTCAGGGAAGCCCCGGGTGGAATTGAAGCGGGCGGACGAGGGCGAGAAGGGATTCGAGAAGGTGTTCGCCTTCTTGCGCGATCGCTTGCTCGCCGGCTCGCTCAAACCCGGCGACCGCCTGATTTCCGAGCGCGATCTGGCAATCCAGCTGGGCGTCAGCCGGCCGCTCGTCCGCGAAGCGCTGCGAGCGCTCTCGATGCTCGGCATCGTCGAGATCCGGGATCGCATCGGCACCATCGTCACGCGACCGGACGTCTCGGTCCTGAACGACTTCTTCACCTTCGCGCTCGCCCAGCAGGCGGACATGCTGGACGACGTCATGCAGGCGCGCGTCGCGATCGAGTGCCAGGCGATCAGGCTCGCCTGCGAGCGGGCCGACATGGGCGACTTCGAACGCCTGCAGATGGCCCTCGGGAAGATCGCGGAGACCATCGACAAGGCCGACGCCGGCGGCATGGCCGACTACGAATTCCACCGCGCGATCGTGCTGGCCTCGCATTCGCAAACGCTGGCCGTTCTGCACAATTCAATGGCGGGGCTGCTGACGCACGTGCATCGCAATCGCCGTGAACTCGTGCAGGCATTCCCTTCGATGAAGACTTATCTGATCGACGATCACCGGCGCATCTTTGAGGCGCTCGTCGCTCGCGATCCGGACCGCGCCGACGCGACGCTGCGCAAGCACTTTCAGATCGGTGACGAGTACCGGCGGCGCGCCTTGGTCGGCGAAATCGACGGCATCACTGCCGCGCCAGCGACACATCCGGCAGCGAAAAGACGGGCTAACAGCAGGAAAAGCACATGAAGATTGTCGTAGGCTCTGACCACGCAGGTTTTCCCATGAAGGCGGAGGTGCTGGCTTTCCTGAAGGAGAGCGGGCACGAGGTGCTGGATGTGGGCAGCTTCGATCCCGCTCCGGTCGACTTCCCGGATATCGCGCGCAAGGTCGCAGCCGCGATCACCACGGGGCAGGCGGAGCGCGGCCTCATGGTGTGCGGCACCGGCGTCGGCGCCTCGATCGGCGCCAACAAGATGAAGGGCATCCGGGCCGCGGTGTGCCACGACGTCCACTCCGCCCACCAGTGCGTCGAGCACGACGACGTCAACGTCATGTGCATTGGCGCACAGATCGTGGGTGCGTGGCTGGCCAAGGATCTGATCGCAGCCTACCTCGGCGCCACGTTCTCCACATCAGAGGAATTCCGGCGGCGGGTCGCCAAACTGGCGATCATGGACGCCGAACGCTAGCAAGCGGCAAATCAGAACATCAAAAAAACAGATCAAACGGGAGGAGGCAATGTTGAAGAAAGTCGCAGTATCGATGGCATTCGCCATCACGGCCTTGCTGGCCGCAATGTCCCTCGCGCACGCCGACGCGCTGGACGATATCAAGAAGGCCGGCAAGATCCGCATCGCCATCGATCTCGGCGTGCCGCCCTACGGCATGACGGATGACAAGCTGCAACCGACCGGCCTCGACGTCGAGGCGGCCCGGCTTCTCGCCAAGGATTGGGGGCTCGAATTCGAGCACGTTCCGACCACCGGCGCCTCCCGGATTCCCGCGCTGCAGACCGGCAAGGCCGACCTCGTGATCTCGAGCCTCTCCTACACGGCGGAGCGCGCGAAGGTCATCGATTTCTCGCTCGGCTATGCCGTGCTGCGAACGGTCATCGCCGCCCCGAAATCCGTGGCCCTCAAGTCGATGGCCGATCTCGATGGCAAGACCGTCGCCACGGTGCGCGGTACGACGCACGACACGCAGCTGACCAAGGAGGGACCGAAGGGAATGAAGCTGGTCCGTTACGAGGATGATGCCACCGAGGCGCAGGCCTTTCTCAGCGGGCAGGTCGACATCTTCTCGACGGCGGAAATGATCGTCCCGCAGATCGACAAGAAGAATCCGGCGCGGCAGGTGGAGATGAAGTTCGTGCTCGACAACTTCAAGCTCGCCGTCGGCGTGAAGAAGGACGAGAAGCGCCTTCTGGACGAGGTCAACGCCTGGGTATCCGCCAATCTCAAGAATGGACGGCTCAATGAACTGAACAAGAAGTACTTCGGCGACAATTTGCCCGATCTCATTCTGAAGCAATAGGACCAGCCATGACCAGTATGATCTCCCGCCGGCTGATTGCAGGTCTGGCGCTCGCAGCCCTGTCGCTGTCGTTTGCACCGGCACAGGCCGATACGCTCGACAGCATCAAGAACGCGGGCAAGGTCCGGATCGCCATCGATACGGCCATCCCACCGTTCGGCATGACCGATGACAAGCTGCAGCCGACCGGATCGGATGTCGAGACGGCGCAGTTGCTCGCCAGGGATCTCGGGGTTGCGCTCGAAATTGTGACCACCACGGGTCCCACGCGTATTCCGATGCTGCAGACCGACAAGGCGGACCTCGTCGTCTCCACGCTGTCGATCACGCCCGACCGCGCCAAGGTGATCGATTTCTCGATTCCCTATGCCGATCACCCCTCGGTCGTCGCCTCGCTGAGCACGGTCCCGCTCAAGGAGATGTCCGACCTCGCCGGCAAGAAGGTCGCCGTCGTGCGCGGCACGACGCAGGACACCGATCTCACCCAGCAGGCGAAGGGCGCCCAGCTCGTGCGCTACGAGGACGATGCCACGATGGCGCTGGCATTCGCGTCGGGCCAGGTGGACATTCTCGCGACGGCGCGCTCGCTGCTGCCGGCGATCAGCAAGAAAAACCCGGCACGAACGGCAGAGTCGCGCATCACCATGCAGACGTTTTACCTCGCCGTCGGCATGCGCAAGGACGAGCCGAAGCTCAAGGAATGGGTCAACGGCTGGGTGACGAGCAACCTCAGGAACGGGCAGCTCGGCGCGATCTACAAGAAATATCACGGCGTCGACATTCCGGTGGAGCAGTTGCTGAAAGCCGGCAACTGAGCAAGGCCGGGCGGCTATGCTCTACAAGTTCGACTTCTCGTTCCTGCTCGAAAAGTGGCCGGCGTTCCTCACGGGCGCCTGGCTCACGGTTCAGCTCACCGTATTGTCGATCGCCCTCGGCTTCGTTGTCGGCACGCTGTGCGCGGTCGTCCGGGTTTACGGCCCGCATATCCTGCGGCTTCTGGTCGGGTTCTATGTCGAGCTGATCCGCAACACGCCGCTGCTGGTGCAGATTTTCATCGTCTATTTCGGCCTGTCGAGCGTGGGTCTCAAGCTCTCTGCCGAGACGTCTGCCGTCATTGCGCTCGTGGTCAATATGGGCGCCTACACGACGGAGATCATGCGGGCGGGCATCCAGTCGATCCACCATACCCAGCTCGAGGCGGCCGATTGCCTCGGCCTGACGCGGGTTCAGACGATCCTGCACGTCGTTCTGCTGCCGGCCATCGAGCGGGTCTATCCCGCGCTCACCAGCCAGTTTGTGCTCCTCATGCTGGCGTCGTCGATCACCTCACAGATCTCGGCCGAGGAGCTGACGGCCGTTGCCAACAACATCCAGTCCGACACGTACCGCAGCTTCGAGGTGTACATCATCGTTGCGGCGATCTATCTCGCGCTTTCCCTGCTCTACAGGCTGGCGTTCAAGGCCATCGGCCTCGCGGTCTTTGCGCGCCGCCGGCGTCTGGGCACCGCGCTATGATCCAGCTCAACCCGCACCACGTCTGGTATCTCATCTTGGCCGCACAATGGACGGTGCTGCTGTCGCTGCTTGCGTTCGCGGGCGGCGCGCTGGTCGGCCTGCCGGTCGCGCTGATGCGGGTGTCGCCGAACCGGGCGCTGCGCGCGGCTGCCGGTGGCTACATCCAGCTCGTGCAGGGGACGCCGCTGCTGATCCTGCTGTTCCTGACCTATTTCGGCCTCGGCATCCTCGGCTACAAGCTGGCACCGTTGGTCGCCGCGGGCCTCGCGCTGACCTTGTATGCCGCCGCTTTCCTCGGCGAGATCTGGCGCGGCTGTATCGAGGCGGTGCCGCGCACGCAATGGGAAGCGTCCGATTGCCTCGGCCTCGATCGCTTCCAGCAATATGCCTACGTCATCTTGCCACAAGCCGTCCGGATGGCGATTCCGCCGACGGTGGGCTTCATGGTGCAGATCGTGAAGAACACGTCGCTGGCCTCCGTGGTCGGCTTTGTCGAGCTCACGCGCGCAGGCCAGATCGTCAACAACTCGACCTTCGAGCCCTTCATCATCTTCTGCATCGTGGCCGCCATTTACTTTGCGATGTGCTATCCGCTGTCGCTGGCCAGCCGTTTCCTCGAAAGGAGAGCCCATGCAGGCCGCGCCAGCCACTAGCGCCGCCGTCGTGCGTGTCACGAGCCTGGTGAAGGAGTTCGGCCCCCTGCGCGTTCTCGACGGGGTGAGCCTCGATGTGGCGCGCGGCCAGACCGTGGCCATCGTCGGCCGGAGCGGATCCGGCAAGAGCACGTTGCTGCGTTGCATCGCCGGGCTCGAGAAGACCCAGGGCGGCAAGATCGAGGTTTGCGGTCACGAGGTCGGCAGATCCGGCAAGGCCGCGCGCGCCCAGTTGCGCCATGACGTCGGCATGGTCTTTCAGGGCTACAATCTGTTTCCGCATCTTACGGTCGAGCGGAACATCACCCTGGCGCTGACGCTGGTGCAGAAGCAGCCAAGGGACGTGGCGCAGCGGAGGGCAGCGGAGGTGCTGCGCCTCGTCGGGTTGAGCGACAAGGTCACGTCTTATCCCGAGCAGTTGTCCGGCGGACAGCAGCAGCGGGTCGCCATTGCCCGTTCGCTCGCTCTGTCGCCCCAAATCATGCTGTTCGACGAGGTGACTTCGGCGCTCGATCCCGAGCTGACCGCAGAAGTGCTCGCCGTCATGGAGGATCTTGCGGCACGTGGCATGACGATGATCACCGTGACGCATGAGATGGGTTTTGCGCGCAAGGTCGCAAACCAGGTCGTTTTCATGCACCGGGGAAAGATCTGGGAAAGCGGGCCGACGTCTGAACTGTTCGCCCGGCCGAAGACAGCCGAATTCAAGCAGTTCATTTCGAGCGAGCTATAGCCGGGCCATGTCCGGCTCGGCGCCGCCCGTGCGCAATTGCGCACGAGGACTATTCGGCAGGGTACGGTTCGCCCAGGACTAGCCCAGAATCTTCTCGATCGCAGCCCGGTCCAGCCCGAACTTCTGTCCGGCGTCCAAGATCTCCTGCCAGGTGGTCGGATCGACCGGAATGCCCTCGGCGAGACGCTTCTTCCTGGTCTCGCGTTCGGGCTCGCCGGCGATCATCACCTTGTCGACGCCGGGGCCGGGAGGCGAGCCGGTGTGCCAGGCGACAAAACTCTCGACCTCGCGCGCAAGGTTCTCGCCGGTGCCGAGCTTCTGCGGATCGATGACGATCGAGAGCATGCCGTTGAGGACGTTGTACTTGCCGTCGGACGGGCCCTTGACCACCTGTCCGCCCGAGAGCGCGCCGCCGAGGATTTCGCACACCAGCGCAAGCCCCGAACCCTTGTGCTCGCCGAACGGCAGGATGGCGCCGTAAGGCGGGATCACGGTGTAGCGCGGATTATTGGTCCGCTTGCCTTCGTTGTCGATGATGGTGCCGGGCTCGAGTTCGACGCCCTTGTTATGAGCGACGCGGGTCTTGCCCTGCGCGATCCTGCTGGTGGCGAAGTCGAGCACGATCGGGTCTTTCCCCCTGCGCGGGATGCCGACGCAGAACGGATTGGTGCCGTGGCGCGCATCGCTGCCGCCCCATGGCGCCACGATCGGGCGCGAGATCACGTTGACGAAATGGATCGAGACCAGCCCGTGGCCGATGCACTGCTCGGCCCAGTGGCCGATGCGGCCGATGTGGTGCGAGTTGGAAAGGCCGACGAGGCACACGCCGTTGCGCTTGGCGCGCTCGGCGGCCAGCTCCATCGCCTCATGGCCGATCACCTGGCCGTAGCCGGTGAGGCCGTCGAGGGTGAGAAGGGGACCGGTATCGAGCACGATCTTGACGTGCGCGTTCACGGCGAGCCCGCCATTGGTGACGCTCTGGACATAGCGCGGGATCATGCCGACGCCGTGGGAATCATGTCCCCTGAGGTTGGCCTCGACGAGATTGGTGGATACGAGATCGGCTTCGCGGTCGCTGGACCCGCCCGCCTTGACGATGGCGCGGATGGCGTTGGTGAGCGGCTCTGCCTTGATGGTGCGATAGTCGGCCATTGTTTTTTGCTCTTATCCCTTCACGATCCGGCGGCAGTGGACCCAGGCCGCTTCAATCAGGTTTTCGCTCGCCTCCGGCGTGCGGAAGGCGGAGTGCGCCGACAGCGTCACGTTCGGGATCTTCGTCAGCGGGTGGTCGGCGGGCAGGGGCTCGATGTTGAAGACGTCGAGGCCGGCATGGCGGATGTGGCCCGACTTCAGCGCGTCGATCATCGCCTGCTCGTCGACGATGGCGCCGCGCGCAGTGTTGACGAGGACCACGCCGGGCTTCATCTTCGCGATCTTCTCGCGCGTGATCATGCCGCGCGTTTCGTCGTTGAGCAGCAGGTGCAGCGACACCACGTCGCTCTTCGCCAGGAGGGTGTCGAGGTCGGTGAACTCCACGGCCGGGTGGCTCTTCGGCGAGCGGTTCCAGGCGATCACCTTCATGCCGCTGCCGGATGCGATGCGCGCGACTTCCGCGGCAATGCCGCCGAAGCCGATCAGGCCCAAGGTCTTGCCGGTGAGCTGCATGCCGTCCTCACGCAGCCAGTTGCCGGCGCGCATCTCGCGGTCCATCATCGCGATGACGCGGGCCGAGGACCACATCAGGGCGATCGCCGATTCCGCCACGGCGGTGTCGCCGTAACCCTTGATCAGGTGCACGGAGATGCCGAGCTCGGCCAGCTCCTCCGGGTTCATGTAGCTGCGTGCGCCGGTGCCGAGGAACACGACGTGCTTGAGGCCCGCACATTTCTTCGCGACCTCGGTCGGCAATGCGGTGTGGTCGACGATGGCAATCTCGGCGCCGTCGAGGATTGCCGGGTATTGCTCGGGCTTGATGTCGGGATCCCGGTGGATGCGCACCCTGGGATCGCCAGGCTTCTCCAGCCGCTCCATGATCACGGCAAGGGCTTCGTTGGCGTCGACAAAAACTCCGCGCATGAGGCTATTCTCCGATCAGGACGCGACGCCGGCGATCGCCAGCACGGTATGCATGAGGACATTGGTGCCGGCCGCGCAGTCGGGCTGCGTGGCGTCTTCGAGCTCGTTGTGGCTGATGCCGTCCTTGCAGGGCACGAACACCATCGCGGCCGGCATGACGGTGTTGAGGTTGCAGGCGTCGTGGCCGGCGCCCGAGGTGATGCGGCGCGAGGAATAGCCGAGCGTCCTCGCCGCGTTCTCGACGGCCGCGACCAGTTTCGGGTCGAAATGCGTCGGCGGCTTGCGCCAGACCAGATCGAGCTTGACCTCGACCTTGCGGCGCGCCGCAATCTCCACGATTGCCGCGCGAAGATCGCGATCGAGCGCGTCCATGATGGCGCCGTCGGCGCTGCGGCAATCCACGGTGAAGGCGATCTCGCCGGGAATGACGTTGCGTGAGGGATTTGCGATCACGGCCTCGCCGATGGTGCCGACCGCCTTCGGCCCGTGCCTCTTTGCAATCGCTTCCATCGCCAGCACGATCTCCGACAGCGTCGCCAGTGCATCGCGCCGCAGCGGCATCGGCGTCGATCCCGCATGGCTCTCGAAGCCGGAGATCCTGCCGTCGTACCACAGCACGCCCTGGCCGGAATCGACCACGCCGATGGTCTTGCCTTCGGCCTCCAGGATCGGGCCCTGCTCGATGTGCAGCTCGACGAAGCAGCCGAGCTTCTGGAAGCCGACGGGCTTGTCGCCGCGATAGCCGATGCTGTCGAGCGCCTGGGCGACGGTCGTGCCCTCGATATCCCTGCGCGACAAGATGTCGTCGGTGGTGAAATCGCCGACATAGGCTGCGGAGGCCATCATCGCTGGCGCGAAGCGCGAGCCTTCCTCGTTGGTCCAGTTGACGATGCAGATCGGCGCCTCGGTCTCGATGCCGGCGTCGTTGAGCGTGCGGATCACTTCCAGCGCGCCGAGCGTTCCCAAGATGCCGTCATACTTGCCGCCGGTCGGCTGGGTGTCGAGATGGGAGCCGATGCCGACGGGCGGCTTCGACATATCTCGTCCGCGCCGTAACCCGAACTGCGATCCGAGCGCGTCGACATGCACCTCGAGGCCGGCGTCCTCGCAGGCCTTGCGGAACCAGTCGCGCACCTGCTTGTCCTCGGCGCTCAACGTCAGCCGCCGCACGCCGCCTTTCTGGGTCGCACCGAACTGCGCAGTCTCGTGGATGGCGCCCCAGAGGCGCGCGGAATCGATTTGCAGGTTGGTGGCGGCTCGGCTCATTCGTCTTTCCATATGTCACTGTCGTTCCGGCCCGTTTTCAATGACGCGCCGGCACGGGCGCGTCAACCGCGAGGCTGCTCTGCGCAATCTGATCTCAACCGGGAACGAAGATTGGACTTTATTGCCTGTCTGGTGTTGGCTCGTCCTTCGGGTTCATGGCAGGTCGAGCGCATGACGGTCTTGGTGGCAGCGCAACAAATCGAAACATCGGGCCCCCTTCCGAGCCGCCAGGCGCGGCTTGCCTATCGCGGCGGTATGGTCGGATCCACCGCCGGGGTCGCCCCCGGCTTCGTCCAGGGCAATCTGGCGATCCTGCCGGCGGAACATGCCGGCGCCTTCCACCGCTTCTGCCAGCTCAATCCAAAGCCGTGCCCGATCATCGGCATGTCCGAGGTCGGCAGCCCCTACATCCCTTCGCTCGGCGCCGATCTCGACATCCGCACCGACGTGCCGCGCTATCGCGTCTGGCGCGACGGCGAGGTCGTGGACGAGCCGACCGACGTGAGCAGGTATTGGCGCGACGATCTCGTGACCTTCGTGCTCGGCTGCTCCTTCTCGTTCGAGGAGGCGCTGCTCGACGAGGGCATGCCGATCCGCCACATCGAGCTCAATGTGCGCGTGCCGATGTACCGCACCAACATCGCCTGCGGCCAGTCCGGCCCGTTCGCCGGTCCCATGGTGGTGTCGATGCGGCCGTTCAAGCCGGCGGATGCGATCCGCGCGGTGCAGATCACCTCGCGCTATCCCGCCGTGCACGGCGCGCCCGTGCATCTCGGCCATCCGCACCTGATCGGCATCAAGGACATCCGCAAGCCCGATTACGGCGACCCCGTGCCCGTTGCCGACGACGAGATCCCGGTGTTCTGGGCTTGCGGCGTCACGCCGCAATCGGTGATCAACGCCGCAAGACTCCCGTTCGCGATCACGCATTCGCCGGGCCTGATGCTGGTGACGGATTTGAAGAACAGGAGCATGGCGGTGATTTAGCGGATCGGGACGATGACCGCAGGACGCTAATGGTCGTGCCCATGCTCGGGCAGCGTCACCCCGAACACCTTTACCAGGTCCTTCACTTGCTCCGGCGACAGATGACGCGGGTTCATGCCCCGCAGCAGCAGATAGAGCTTCGCCGTTTCCTCCAGTTCCTCGGTCGCAAACACGGCGGCCTCCAGCGTATCGCCGGCGACCACCGGGCCGTGATTGGCGAGCAGCACGGATGAATATTTCCCCGCCAGTCCCTTGATCGCGTCGGCCACGGCGGGATCGCCGGGGCGATAATAGGGCACGAGCGCGGTGGCGCCGCATTTCATCAAATAATACGCCGTCATCGGCGGCAGCGCGGCGCGCGGGTCGATCTCGGGCAGCATCGAGAGCGCGACCGAATGGGTCGAGTGCAGATGCACGATCGCCCGCGCGCTGTCGCGGGTGTCGTAGAGCGCGGTGTGCAGCGGAACTTCCTTGGTGGGGGCATCGCCCGAGACCAGCCGGCCCTGGTCGTCCAGCCGCGACAATTTTGCGGGATCGAGGAAGCCGAGCGAGGCATTGGTCGGCGTCACCAGCCAGCCGCCGCCATCCAGCCTGACGCTGATATTGCCGGATGATCCCGGCGTCAGCCCGCGTTCGAACAGGGACCGTCCGAAGCGGCAGATATCCTCACGCAGCCGCGTCTCGTTGCTCGTTTCGGTTCTCTTTTCCGTTCTCATGGCCGTCATGCCTGCTTGTCTCATGCTTTGGCAGCGCGGCCAAGCCGTGTTATTCGGTTGGCCAAGCCGCTACCCAAGGGCGGCCGTCAGGGAAACGTTCGCAAGGGTTGATTGCATGGCCGCCTCCACGTCACAAAATCAGCGCATCGCCGTCATCGGGCTCGGCTCGATGGGATATGGCATGGCGACGTCGCTGAAGCGCGCCGGCCATGAGGTGACCGGCTGCGACGTCTCCGCCGATGCGGTGGCGCGCTTCGTGAAGGATGGCGGCGCGGGTGCGAAGACGCCGGCCGAGGCGGCAAAGGGCGCGGACATCGTCGTCAGCGTCGTCGTCAACGCGGCGCAAACCGAGACGATCCTGTTCGGCAAGGACGGCGTCGCCGAGACCCTGCCGAAGGACAGCGTGTTCGTGTCCTCGGCCACCATGGATCCGGACGTCGCCCGTCGCCTTGCCAAGCAGCTCGAGACAACCGGCCGGCATTATCTGGATGCGCCGATCTCCGGCGGGGCGCAGCGCGCGGCGCAGGGCGAGTTGACGATTCTTGCCTCCGGCAGCCCTGCAGCATTTGCAAAGGCGCGGCCGGCGCTTGATGCCATGGCCGCAAAGCTCTACGAGCTCGGCGACGCCGCCGGGCAGGGCGCCGCCTTCAAGATGATCAACCAGCTCCTGGCCGGCGTGCACATCGCCGCCGCGAGCGAGGCGATGGCGTTTGCGGCCAAACAGGGCCTCGACATCCGCAAGGTCTACGAGGTGATCACGGCGTCCGCCGGCAATTCCTGGATGTTCGAGAACCGCATGCCGCACGTGCTCGACGGCGACTACACCCCGCGCAGCGCGGTCGAGATCTTTGTGAAGGACCTTGGCATCATCCAGGACATGGCGCGCAGCGCTAGATTCCCGGTGCCGGTGTCTGCCGCCGCGCTGCAGATGTTCCTGATGACATCAGCCGCCGGCATGGGCCGCGACGACGACGCCTCGGTGACGCGCATGTATGCGCAGGTCACCGGCGTGAAACTTCCCGGCGACAAATAGACAAGAGGATTCCAATGCCCCGTTTCGCCGCCAACCTCTCGATGATGTTCACCGAGGTGCCGTTCCTCGACCGCTTCGAGGCCGCCGCCCAGGCCGGCTTCACCGCGGTCGAATTCCTTTTTCCCTACGAGCATCCGGCCGAAGCGGTCGGCGAGCGGCTCAAGCGCAACGGCCTGACGCAGGCGCTGTTCAACCTGCCGCCCGGCGACTGGAATGCGGGCGAGAAGGGCTTTGCGGCGCTGCCGGCGCGCTTTGCCGATCTGAAGCAGAGTTTGGAGACGGCGCTGCCCTACGCCAAGGCGACCGGCGTCAAGCGGCTGCATTTGATGGCGGGCATCGCCAATCGCGGCGAACGCCTTGCGATCGAGGCGTTCTACAAGTCGGTGGCGTGGGCTGCGGAGTTCTTTGGCCCGCATGGCATCGACATCGTGATCGAGCCGATCAATGCGCGTAACGCGCCCGGCTATTTCCTCAACGATTTCGGCTTCGCGCGCGACCTGATCGAGGAACTGCGGCTGCCGAACCTGAGGCTGCAGTTCGACATCTATCACTGCCAGATCATCCACGGCGACGTCACCATGCGGCTGCGCGAGATGATGCCGATCATCGGCCATATCCAGATCGCCAGCATTCCCTCGCGCAACGAGCCCGACGGCGAGGAGCTGAACTATCCGTTCCTGTTCGCCGAGCTCGACCGGCTCGGCTATGCCGGCTTCGTCGGCTGCGAGTACAATCCGCGCGGCAAGACCACCGACGGCCTTTCCTGGTTCAAGCCCTATGCGGGAGTGAAGCCGTGACGCTCGCGCTTGGCTGCATCGCCGACGACTACACCGGCGCCTCCGATCTCGCCAACACGCTGACGCGCGCGGGCCTGCGCACGGTGCAGACCATCGGCGTGCCCGCGGACGATCTCGCGCTGCCCGAGGTCGACGCCGTCGTAGTGTCGCTGAAGAGCCGCTCGATCGAGGCGGGCCTTGCGGTGTCGCGCTCGCGCGCGGCGGAGACATGGCTGCGCAGCCGCGGCGCGGATCACGTGCTGTTCAAGATCTGCTCGACCTTCGATTCCACCGACGCCGGCAATATCGGCCCGGTGATGGACGCGCTCCGCGCAGATGGCGGCGAGGGCGTCGTGCTGGTGACGCCGGCCTTCCCGGAGACCGGCCGCACCGTCTACCAGGGCAATCTGTTCGTCGGCGCCGTGCCGCTGAACGAGAGCCCGCTGAAGGATCATCCGCTCAATCCGATGCGGGATTCCAACCTGGTGCGCGTGCTGGCGCGCCAGAGCAGGACGCAGATCGGCCTCGTCGATCTCGCCACCGTCACGCGCGGCGCCGATGCCGTACGGGCTCGCCTTGCCGGATTGTCAGGCAAGGGCATCGGCGCCGCCATCATCGACGCCGTGTTCGACCGCGACCTCGAGACCATCGGCCTGGTTGCCGCCCAGCATCGGCTGTCGGTCGGCGCCTCCGGCATCGGCCTTGGCCTCGCGCGTGCGCTGGTGTCGACGGGCAGGGTCAAGCCGGCCGCTGCGAGCAATCAGCCGGGGATTGCGGTCGGCGGGCGGGCGGCGTGCCTCGCCGGAAGCTGCTCGCAAGCGACGTTGCAGCAGATCGCGCGGGCGGAATCGGTCATGCCGGTGCTCCGTCTTGACCCGGACAGTATTCTTACGGGGAGGGGCGAAGTGGAGCGCGCGCTCGCCTGGGCGAGGCCGCTCCTCGCCGATGGTCCAGTGCTGATCGCCTCGAGCGCGACGCCGGATGAGGTCGCGGCCCTGCAGGCGCGTCACGGCCGCGACGCCGCCGGCCACGCCATCGAGCAGGTGATGGCCGACATCGCGGAAAACCTCGTGAAATCAGGTGTCCGGCGCCTGATCGTGGCCGGCGGCGAGACCTCCGGCGCGGTCGTGGACCGCCTCGGTATTCCCGGTTTTCTGGTCGGCGCGGAGATCGCGGCGGGCGTCCCGGTGCTGCGCGCGGTGGGTGCCGGGACAGGGGACATGCTGCTTGCGCTGAAGTCCGGCAACTTCGGTGGACCCGCGTTTTTCGCCGATGCGCTTAGCCTCATGCGCTGAGCGCAGAGCGCTTTTTAGTCCCTCATTCACTTCTTTCGCGTTCCGTATTTCCCGCGGAGTCGTAGTTAACAACTGCCCGATCGCTTTGTTGGATATCGGCGCCGCTCGTTCTGGTTTTTGACCCGCCATTTCCGGACGCGCCAGCCGCGCCAACGCAAAGAGATCATGATGCTCTCCACCATTTCCATCCGCGCCAAGATCATCAGCGTCGTGGCGTTCCTGCTGGTCGCGATGACCGGCATGGGCCTGCTCGCCGTCATGAAGATGCGGACGATCAATGCCAACACCGTCGACATCACCACGAACTGGATGCCGAGCATCCGCGTGATCGGCGAAATCCGGGCCGCCGTCATCACCTACCGCAACGTCGTCCGCCAGCACATGCTGGCTGAAACGCTCGACGACAAGCTCGCCAACGAGAAGGTCTCGGTCACCGTGCTGGAGGCACTCGCGAAGTCCCGCAAGAGCTATGAGGTTATGATCGCGACGGCGGAAGAGCGGGCGCTCTATAGCCAGTGGGGCAAGCTCTGGGACGATTACAAGAAGGGCACCGAAGAGGTGATGGCGCTGTCGCGTCGGGACGTCGGCAAGGTTCCGCACGATGCGCAGGAGCTGAACACCCAGAAGGTCAACAAGATCGGGCTTGAAGCCGACGCTGTCCTCGCCAAGGACATCGAGCTCAACACCAAGGGCGGCGAGCAGGCGGCGGCCGAAGCCGCCGATACCTTCCAGTTCGCCTTCCTGCTGGTCGCGATCATCCTCGGTATCTCCGTCATCGCCGGCATCGCCGTCAGCTTCTACCTGGTCCGCGATGTCTCCGCCGGCATCAAATCGATCACCGAGCCGATGCAGGCGCTGGGCCACGGCGATCTCTCCGCCGAAGTCCCGCATCGCGGCGAGAAGACCGAGATCGGCGCCATGGCCGACGTGCTCCAGGTGTTCAAGGAGGCGCTGATCGCCAAGAAGGCTGCCGACGAGGCCGCCTCCGCCGACGCCGAAGCCAAGATCGAGCGCGGCCGCCGCGTCGACAACATCACCCGTGAATTCGAATCGATGATCGGCGAGATCGTCCAGACCGTGTCGTCGGCCTCGACCCAGCTCGAATCCGCCGCCACCACGCTGACCTCGACCGCCGACCGCTCCCAGCAGATGGCGACCACGGTTGCCAGTGCCTCGGAGGAAGCCTCCACCAACGTGCAGTCGGTGGCCTCGGCGACCGAGCAGATGGCCTCGTCCGTCGGCGAGATCAGCCGCCAGGTGCAGGAATCCGCGCGCATGGCCGGCGACGCCGTCGGCCAGGCCCGTGCCACCACCGATCGCGTCAGCGAATTGTCCAAGGCGGCGTCCCGCATCGGCGACGTCGTCGAGCTGATCAACACCATCGCCGGCCAGACCAACCTCCTGGCGCTGAACGCCACCATCGAGGCGGCGCGCGCGGGTGAAGCCGGCCGCGGCTTCGCGGTGGTCGCCTCCGAGGTGAAGGCGCTCGCGGAGCAGACCGCGAAGGCGACCGGCGAGATCGGTCAGCAGATCACCGGCATCCAGGCCGCGACCAACGATTCGGTCGGCGCGATCAAGGAGATCTCCTCGACAATCGAGCGTCTCTCGGAGATCTCCTCGACCATCGCGGCGGCGGTTGAAGAGCAGGGTGCCGCGACCCAGGAGATCGCCCGCAACGTCCAGCAGGCCGCCCATGGCACCCAGCAGGTCTCCTCCAACATCACCGACGTGCAGCGCGGCGCGGCGGAAACCGGCACGGCCTCCTCGCAGGTGCTGTCGGCGGCGCAGATGCTGTCCAACGACTCGACCCGCCTGAAGACCGAGGTCGGCAAGTTCCTGACCAACGTCCGCGCGGCGTAAGTTCTCGCCACGCATCTCGATCGACCAACGGGCGGCGCCGCAAGCGCCGCCCGTTTCGTTTTTCGGGTCGGCAACGTAGTCCTACGGGCAGCGATTCATCGATTGTTAGATGTGAATTTCAAAACAACGCCTGCGACGCGCGAGGCGCCCTCGATCCTTGTCCTGAATCAAATTTCCTGGCCGTGGTCCGCGCTACCTGACCTGGCGTTCAACGGGTCCAAAGGGACAAGCAAGTGAATCTCAGAATTGGCACGATCCTGCCCCTCATCATCTCCGCTCTCGTCCTCCTGGGCGTGGCATGCTCCGGCCACACCGCGTGGCGCGCCTGGCACGAACGGCGCGAGGCGCAAGCCTTCGTCGAGACCGATCAGATCTCGCAGGCGCTGCTGCGGAGCGCCGGGCAGTGGGCGCTCGAGCGCGGCTTGTCCAATGCGGCATTGAGATCGCCGGAGCCGGCCTCGTCCGAGGCGCGCGCCCAGATCGTGAAGATACGGGAGAGCGCCGACCAGGCCTTCCGCGCCGCCGTGGGCCGCCTGCGCGGACTTGCGGCGATGAAGGATGCGCCGCAGAGCCTCGCGGACGCGGAGGAGACGTTCCGTGCGGTCGAGGCTTTCCGCGGCAAGGTGGACGAGAACCTCGCAAAGAGCGCAGCCCAGCGCCACGCCGACGTCGTCGAGGCGGTGTTGCCGACTTTCTCGGGGCTGATCGAGCTGTCCAGCAGCCGGCTGCGGCTGACGCTGGAGACGCTGACCAGTCCGCCGACCGCGGAGCTTGCGCGTCTGGTCGGCGTTCGTCATCTCGGCGCCGACATGGCCGAGTCGGCAGGGCGCGAGCGCGGCTTCCTTGGCGGCGTCGTCGCCTCGCGTGCCAAGCTAACGGTGGACGGTGTCGGCAAGATCGCCGATTACAGGGGGCATGTGACGCTCGCCTGGCAAACGATCTCGCCGATCGTCCAGCGCAAGGACACGCCTGCGGCCATCGTCGCGGCGGTCGACGGCGTCACCAAGGACTATTTTGGCGCCTATGACCGGATTCGCGATGGGGTCACCGCGGCAGGTAGCGCGGGAGATTACGCGATCAGCGGCAGCGACTTCATGGCGGGCGCCACGACCGGCGTCAACGCGATCCTGCGCCTGAACGAGGCGATCGGTACAGCCGCCGTCGCGCAGGCCGCCGCCGAGGCAGCGCAAAGCACCTCCTGGCTGGTGATCGCGACCGCCGTCCTGCTCGCCAACGTCGCGCTCGGGCTGCTGAGCTTCTGGATCGCGCTGGCGAGGATTGTTCGGCCGCTGTCGGCCCTGACCCGGGCGATGGGCGAGCTTGCCGGCGGGAATTTCGCGGTGGTGCTGCCCGGTCTCGACCGCAATGACGAGGTCGGCGAGATGGCGCACGCGGTCGAGGTCTTCAAGGTCAAGGCGGAGCAGAAGGCCCGCGACGAGGCCGAGGCCAAGATGCGGCAGGACCAGATCGCCGCCGAGCAGCGCCGTGCCGACATGCACAGGCTTGCCGGCCAGTTCGAATCCGCCGTCGGCGAGATCGTCGACACCGTCTCCTCGGCCTCGACCGAGCTCGAGGCCTCCGCCGGCACGCTCAATGCCGCGGCCGGCAGGGCCCAGCAACTCGCCGTCGATGTCTCCCGCGGCTCCGAGGAAACGTCGTCGAACGTGCAGTCGGTCGCATCGGCGACCGAGCAGCTGTCCTCGTCGGTCGACGAGATCGGCCGGCGCGTGCACGATTCGGCCAAGATGGCTACCGACGCGGTCGGCCAGGTCGAGCGGACCAATGCCCGCATCGGTGAATTGTCGCGGGCGGCCGCGACCATCGGAGACGTGATCGAGCTGATCGAGCAGATCGCCGGCCAGACCAACCTGCTGGCGCTGAATGCGACCATCGAGGCGGCGCGCGCCGGCGAGGCCGGCCGCGGCTTCGCGGTGGTGGCCTCGGAGGTGAAGGCGCTGGCGGAGCAGACTGCAAAGGCGACCGGCGAGATCGGCCAGCAGGTGACCGGCATCCAGGCGGCCACCCAGGATTCCGTCACCGCCATCCGCGAGATTGGCAGCACCATCTCCCGGCTCTCCGAGATCGCCTCGACGATCGCCGCCGCGGTGGAGGAGCAGGGCGCCGCGACCCAGGAGATCACGCGCAACGTGCAGCAGGCGGCACGGGGAACCCAGCAGGTGTCGACCAATGTCGGCGACGTGCAGCGCGGCGCCGCCGAGACCGGCACGGCGTCCTCGCAGGTGCTATCGGCGGCCCAGATGCTGGCGCGCGATTCCAGCCGTCTCAAGCTCGAGCTCGGCAAGTTCCTGGACACCGTCCGGGCCGCTTGAACGCTGCATGGCTGCGATGTTCGTTTCGCAGGTGCGGTAGCAGGGAATTGACGGTCCGGCGACCGCCCGGCGATGGCGTTTCGGGAAGCGTTCGGGTAAGGGGGAAGGCGCCTCCGCAGGGGCGGTCTCCTTCTCGCCTGACCTGGAATTGCCTGACCAATGATTGCTCTGGTCCGTATTGCGCTGAGCCGGCCCTACACTTTCGTCGTGCTCGCGCTCCTGCTGCTGATCATCGGACCGCTGGCGGCGCTGCGGACGCCGACCGACATCTTTCCGGATATCCGCATCCCCGTCATCGGCGTGGTCTGGCAGTACACCGGCCTGCCGCCCGACCAGATGTCCGGCCGCATCACCACGCCCTTCCAGCGCGCGCTGACGACGACGGTGAATGACATCGAGCACATCGTCGCCAATTCCTATAACGGCGTCGGCATCATCAAGATCTTCTTCCAGCCCAATGTCGACATCCGCACCGCCAACGCGCAGGTCACCGCGATCTCGCAGACGCTGCTGAAGCAGATGCCGCCGGGGGCGACGCCGCCCCTGATCCTGAACTACTCCGCCTCCACCGTGCCGATCCTGCAGGTGGCGCTCTCGGGCGAGGGGCTGACCGAGCAGAACCTTGCCGACATCGGCATCAACAATCTGCGCACGCCGCTGGTCACGGTGCCGGGCGCCGCTATCCCCTATCCGTTCGGCGGCAAGCAGCGCCAGATCCAGATCGACCTCAACCCGGTCGCGCTGCAGGCGCGCGGCCTGTCCGGCCAGGACGTCGCCAACGCGCTCGCGGCGCAAAACCTGATCACGCCGGTCGGCACCCAGAAGATCGGCAGCTTCGAATACAGCATCCAGCTCAACAACTCGCCGCTGCGGATGGAGGAGCTCGGCGACCTCCCGATCAAGACCGTCAACGGCGCCATGGTCTATGTGCGCGACGTCGCCACCGTGCGCGACGGCAATCCGCCGCAGACCAACATCGTCCATGTCGACGGCAACCGCTCGGTGCTGATGATGGTGCTGAAGGCGGGCGCGACCTCGACGCTCGACATCATTGCCGGCATCAAGCAGAAGGTGATCGACGTCAAGGACCAGCTCCCGGACGCGCTGAAGATCGGCTTCGTCGGCGACCAGTCGGTGTTCGTGCGCGGCGCGATCGAGGGCGTCGCGGTCGAAGGCGTGATCGCGGCGCTGCTCACCAGCGTCATGATCCTGCTCTTTCTCGGCAGCTGGCGCTCGACCGTCATCATCGCGGTCTCGATCCCGCTCTCGGTGCTCGGCGCCATCATCATGCTGTCGGCGATCGGCGAGACGCTGAACATCATGACGCTCGGTGGGCTAGCGCTCGCCGTCGGCATCCTCGTCGACGACGCCACCGTGACCATCGAGAACATCAACTACCACCTGGAGCAGGGCAAGCCGGTCGAGCAGTCGATCCTCGACGGCGCCAACCAGATCGTGGCGCCGGCCTTCGTCTCGCTGCTCTGCATCTGCATCGTGTTCGTGCCGATGTTCTTCCTCACCGGCGTGGCGCGCTTCCTGTTCGTGCCGATGGCCGAAGCCGTGATGTTCGCGATGATCTGGTCGTTCATCCTGTCGCGCACGCTGGTGCCGACCATGGCGAACTATTTGCTGCAGGCGCATGTCCATCACGACGGCGAGCCGCCGAAGTCACGCAACCCCCTCGTCTGGTTCCAGCGTGGCTTCGAGGCGCGGTTCGAACGCATTCGCGGCGGCTACCGCGGCCTGCTCGGCCTTGCGCTGGCGCATCGCGCGGTGTTCGTGATCGGCTTCCTTTGCGTGGTCGGCGCCTCTTTCGCGCTGGTGCCGTTCCTCGGGCGCAACTTCTTCCCTGCGGTCGATGCCGGCAACATCCTGATGCATGTCCGCACCCAGGTCGGCACCCGCGTCGAGGAGACCGCCAACCAGCTCGCCGACGTGCAGAAGGCGGTCCGGAAGCTGATCCCGGGCGAGATCGAGACCATGACCGACAACATCGGCGTGCCGATCTCCGGCATCAACATGACCTACAACAACACCGGCGTGATCGGTCCGCAGGACGGCGACATCCAGATCAAGCTCCGGGAAGGCCACAAGCCGACCGAGGAGCATGTGCGGGTGCTGCGCGAGCAGTTGCCGCGGCTGTTCCCCGGCGTCAGCTTTGCCTTCCTGCCGGCCGACATCGTCAGCCAGATCCTGAATTTCGGCGCGCCGGCGCCGATCGACCTGCAGATCCGCGGCGCCAATCTCAACGCCAACTTCGCCTACGCCAACCGTCTGCTGGCAAAGGTCCGCAAGATTCCCGGCGTGGCCGATGCGCGCATCCAGCAGTCGCCGAACCTTCCGACCTTCAACATCGACGTCGACCGCACCCGCGCGCAATATGTCGGCCTGACCGAGCGCGACGTCACCAACAGTCTCGTGGTCAATCTCGCCGGCTCCTCGCAGGTCGCGCCGACCTACTACCTCAACCCGGACAACGGCGTGTCCTATTCGATCGTGATGCAGACGCCGCAGTACCAGATCGATTCGCTCAGCGCGCTGCAGACGCTGCCAATCACGGCGGCCGGCAATGCGCAGTCGCCGATCCTCGGCGGCATCGCCGACATCAAGCGCTCGACCTCGAGCGCGGTGGTGTCGCAATACGACATCCAGTCGATGGTGCAGATTTTTGCGACGACCTCCGGCCGCGATCTCGGCGCGGTCGCCGCCGACATCCGCCAGGTGATCGCCGATACCGCCAAAGAGGTGCCGAAGGGCTCGGCCGTCGTGCTGCTCGGCCAGGTGCAGACCATGAACAGCGCTTTCACCGGCCTGCTGTTCGGCCTGCTCGCCGCCGTCGTGCTGATCTATTTCCTGATCGTCGTGAACTTCCAGTCCTGGTCCGATCCGTTCGTGATCATCACCGCGTTGCCGGCCGCGCTCGCCGGCATCGTCTGGATGCTGTTCACGACCCAGACCACGCTGTCGGTTCCGGCGCTGACCGGCGCCATCATGTGCATGGGCGTTGCCACCGCCAACAGCGTGCTCGTGATCTCCTTTGCCCGCGAGCGCTACGAGGAGCTCGGCGACCCCGTCGCCGCCGCGCTCGAAGCCGGCTTCGTCCGGTTCCGCCCCGTCCTGATGACCGCGCTTGCGATGATCATCGGCATGGCGCCGATGGCCCTGGGGCTCGGCGAGGGCGGCGAGCAGAATGCGCCACTCGGCCGCGCCGTGATCGGCGGCCTCGTCTTTGCAACGTTCGCCACGCTGATGTTTGTTCCCGTGGTGTTCAGTATGGTACACAGGAAGCAAGGCGCCAGAGCCGCCGCCCCATTGGAGACGCCGCATGTCGCCCACTGAATCCCGCTCCCCGGTGTCGCACCGGAAACTGGGCATATTCGGCGTGGTGGCGCTGATCGCGGCAGGGCTCGTCGTCGGCACCGGCATCCGGGCGCGCGAGGAGCAGGGCTCCAGGCTGAAGGAATGGACCGACGACCAGGCCGTTCCCAGCGTCGCCGTGGCGCTGCCCAGCGCCAAGGCCCTCAATGCCACCATCGATCTGCCGGGGCGCCTCGAGGCGTATTATCGCGCTCCGATCTTCGCGCGCGTGTCGGGTTACCTGAAGAGCTGGAGCGTCGACATCGGCGCCCGCGTCAAGGCTGGGGACGTGATCGCCGAGATCGAGGCGCCCGATCTCGACCAGCAGCTGCTGCAGGCCCGCGCCGACCTCGCCAGCCAGCAGGCCAGCGCGCGGCTGTCGGAGGCGACGCTGAACCGCCGCAAGACGCTGGTCGCCTCCAACTTCGTCTCCGCGCAGGAGATCGACGAGCGCACCGCCGACCTTTCCAACAAGAATGCGGCGGTCAAGTCCGGCCAGGCCAATGTCGAGCGGCTGGAAGCGCTGGCCGGCTACAAGAAGATCACGGTACCGTTCGACGGTGTGGTGACCTCGCGCGACACCGACGTCGGTGCGCTGATCAATGCCGGCGGCGGCTCGGGGCCGGCGATGTTCGTGGTCTCCGACATCACCAAGCTGCGCGTCTACGTCAACGTGCCCCAGAACTACGTGCCGGCGATCAAGATCGGGGCCAAGGCCACGATTGCCTTGCCGGAATATCCGAACCGGACCTTCCAGGCGACGGTGGAGGCCTCCTCGCAGGCCGTCGACGTCGCCTCGGGCACCACGCGCATGCAGCTTGGCCTGGACAATTCCGCCGGCGAGCTGATGCCGGGCGGCTATGCCAGCGTCAAGCTGAGCCTGCAGCGCGATTCCGCGCCGCTGAGCATCCCGGCCAGCGCCCTGATCTTCAACGGCAGCGGCCTGCGCGTTGCCACCGTCGGCGCGGACGACAAGGTGCTGTTCAAGACCGTGACGATCGCCCGCGATCTCGGCCGCGAGATCGAGCTGGCCTCGGGGATCGCGCCCGACGACCGCATCATCACCGCGCCGCCGGACGGCCTTTCCGACGGGGATGCGGTCCGCGTCGTCGGCGCCAAGGGCAAGCCCGCCACCGCATCGGAAACGCAGGCACCGAAGGGCTAGCTCGTGCCCCGGACGCAGCGCAGCGCTTCTTCAGCGGTGCGCTGCAGAGCCGGGGCCCATCTCTTCACACTCTACTGTGCAGCTTTCTGGGTCCCGGCTCTGCGGAGCGGCACTGCGTGCCGCACCGCGTCCGAGACACGAGAGCGCATTCTCCCTGGGAGAATTACGCCACCCGCCACTCCGGCACGCCATCGGCGGCCATCGCGATCCGGCCGAGCGAGCCGACCGGCGTGCGGTCCATGTTGAGCAGGTGCGCCAGCGTCGCCGTATCGCTCGCTGGAATCCGCGCCAGGGTGCGGCGGTCGTCTTCCGTGCGCAGCATCACCACGCCGTGCTCGACCTCGCCGCCGCGGCCGTAGAGCACGGTAAAGCTCTCCACCTTGCCCTTGCCGGAGGGCTCGGTGACGAAGTCCGGCACCGCGCGCTTGTTGCGGTCGGCCTCGCCTTGCACGCTGGTCTCCTGCGCCAGCGCTGCGCGCGGCGGCGCCTTCGAGACGACCAGCGCGTGATGTTTCGTGACGAAGCCACCCTGGCCGTAGAGCAGGCCGAGCTTCGCGCCCTCACGCAGGCGGCGCACCATCGCGCAGGCCGCGTGCGTCATGTAGGTGTTGAGCGGGGCGCCGAAGAAGGTGAGCCCGCCGGTCACGGTCGGCCGCACGTCGTCGGAAAGGCCCAGCGTGCGCCGCGCCATCTTGGGCACGCAGGGGAAGCAGCTATAGAGCTCGATGGCGTCGAATGCCTTGCCGTCGCCGCCGGCGAGATCCATCACGCTCCTGAGCACGGCGTTCTGCGGATGGCTCTCGTAGAACTGGTCGCGCAAGAGATAATCGCGCGGCTCTTCCGCCGAGGCGCCGCCGAGCGGATAGACCAGCTTGTCCTCGGCGATGCCGAGCGCGCGCGCCCTGGCAAGGCTCGTGAGCAGCAGCGCGCCGCCCATGTTGACGCTGGGGTTGGCGACCATGAGCTTGTTGTAGGGCCAGGCGATCAGGCGGTTGTCCGCCGTCGGCGTCGTGATCTCGTCCGGCGCATAGCGCCGCTTCAGCCAGGCGTTGGGATTTTGCGCGGCGGCTTCCGAATAGCGCGACCACAGCGTGCCCGATTCCGCCATCGCCTCGCGCGGCGTCTGGCCCCAACGGGCCGATGAGGCCGCCTCGTAGAACGGATAGACCGTGACGGGCCGGAACACGCCGAGCTTGACGGCAAGCGGCTTCTGGAACGCCGCGCCGCGCTTCGGCTCCTCGACGTCATGCGCGAACGGCGTCCATGGCAGTTTTGCGCCGGCGCGCTCCGCCTTGGTCGCGGTCGATTGCGCCTCCGCGCCGCAGACCGCGGCCACCGTGCACTCGCCGCGCGCGATGCGCTTGGCGGCCTCGTGGATGTAGCGGATCGGGCTCTCGCCGCCGACCGGGCCGTAATAGCAATGCGCAGGGTTTGCGCCGAGCCGCTGCGCCAGCAATTTTTCCGGATCGCGATAGCGCCAGCTCAGGAAGTTGACGACGTCGAGCGATTGCACCTCGGAGAGCAGCTTTGCGCCGGCATCGGCCTCCGCGCGGCGCAGCGCCTGCTCCAGCAGGTCGAGCGGCTCGAGCCCCTCGGTGATCTCCTTCGGGCGGTCGACGATCTCGCCGATGCCGACGATGACGGGGATGCGGTCTGCGGGGGTAGGGGAATTGGTCATTTCTTCTTGCTTCACTTTAGATCTGGGGCACGCCGTCGTCCTTCGAGGGCCGCTGAAGAAGCGGCCACCTCAGGATGACGGCTACGGATACGGCGTCATCCTGAGGTGCGAGGCCGGCGGCGCATCGCGCCGCTGGGCGAGCCTCGAAGGATGGGCCACGGGGCCATCACTCCGCCACCAGCGCGTTCATGTGCTCGACGGCTTCGGCAAAATCTTCCTTGAACTCCTGCACCACGGCACCGGCCGACTTCACGCTGTCGATCAGGCCGACGCCCTGGCCGACGAAATAGCTGACGAGGTCGCGCGCCCTGGCGTTGCCGCTCGCGGCGGCGCGGTCGATCGAGTTGAAGGCATCGCGGCTGACGATGCTCTGCAGCGGCATCGGCAGCGCCCCCGGACTCTCCGGCGCACGGTCCCAGGCATCGGTCCAGACCGAACGGAGTTGCCGTGCCGGCTTTCCGGTGCGGCCCTTGGAGCGGACCGCATCGCGCGAGGACGCCGCGATCATCTTCTCGCGAAAGATCTCCGTGGTCTCGGACTCGACGGTCGCAAGCCACACCGATCCGGTCCAGGCGCCGGCCGCGCCCATGGCCATGCAGGCCGCCATCTGCCGTCCCGTCATGATGCCGCCGGCGGCCAGCACCGGCACGTCCCGCATCGGCTTCACCGCCTTGATGACTTCCGGCACCAGCACCATGGTCGAGACCTCACCGCAATGGCCGCCGGCCTCGGTGCCCTGCGCGACCAGGATGTCGACACCCGCCGCGACGGTGCGCACCGCATGCTCCTTGGCCCCCACGAGGGCCGCGACCGGCACGCCATGCTTCTTGCCCATCTCGATCATGGCCTTCGGCGGCACGCCGAGCGCATTGGCGATCAGCCGGATCGGATGGTTGAAGGAGACCTCCAGCAGCTCGAGCGCGGTCTTTGCGTCGAACGGCTGCGGCTGGTTGTCGGCAACGCTGGTCGTGGTCAGCTCGATGTCGTACTTCTTCAGGAGATCGCGCGTGTAGTTGCGGTGCGCTTCCGGCACGCGTGCCTCCAGGCTCTTCCACGTGACGTCCTTCTCACCTGATGTCGAGATGTTTTCGGGGATCAGCACGTCGACGCCATAGGGCTTGCCGTCGACATGCGCGTCGATCCATTTCAGCTCGCGTTCGAGCGTCTCCGGCGTGTGCACGGTGGCGCCGAGCACGCCAAAGCCGCCGGCGCGGCTGACGGCAGCGACGACGTCGCGGCAATGGCTGAAGGCGAACAGCGGGAACTCGATGCCCAGCATGTTGCAGATCGGCGATTTCATGAGTCTCTCCCGGCCCTCCGGCTCTTGCGCGCGAAGGTCGCTCGACGCTAGCCCATCGCCGCCGGAGATGCCAAGCCGGATTCGGCCGCGCATCTTGCGTGCAGGCGTCAGGCAGGGAAAGGACCATTCCGCTGCACAAAATTAGCAGACCAGATAAGCAGACCAGACCGCGCCGATTGGCCTCTTGCGCTTTCGCGCGCGCGATAGAATGCTGGCCGACAACAACAGAAACAGGGAGCGCCAACCGATGCCGTCAGCTACTCCGTCCCAGGCCAGGGAAGCCTATGATGTGGTCGTCGTCGGCGCCGGTTTTGCCGGCATGTACATGCTGCATCGCCTGCGCGGCCTCGGTTTCTCGGCGCGGGTGTTCGAACGGGGCGGCGGCGTCGGCGGCACCTGGTACTGGAACCGTTATCCCGGCGCGCGCTGCGACGTCGAGAGCATGCAGTATTCCTACTCGTTCTCCGAAGAGCTTCAGCAGGAATGGGACTGGAGCGAGCGCTACGCGCCGCAAGCCGAGATCCTGCAATACGCCAACCACGTCGCCGACCGTTTCGACCTGCGCCGCGACATCCAGTTCGACACAAGCGTCGAGCGCGCGGTGTTCGACGAGCGCGGCAAGCGCTGGTCGGTCACGACGTCCGACGGCAAGACCGTGCTGGCGCAGTTCGTCGTGCTCGCCACCGGATGCCTGTCCAATGCGCGCAAGCCCGACATCAAGGGGCTCGAGACGTTCGAGGGCCCGGTCTACCACACCGGCAACTGGCCGCATGAGGACGTGGACTTCACGGACTTGCGCGTCGGCCTGATCGGCACGGGATCATCCGGCATCCAGTCGGCGCCTGTCATCGCGGAGCAGGCGCAGCATCTCACCGTGTTCCAGCGCACGGCGAATTTCTCGATCCCCGCCCGCAACGCCGCGCTGACCGAGGAGGAGCGCGAGAGCTTCCGCAAGAACTATCCCGAGATCCGCCGCTTTGCGCGCGAGGTCACGCGCAACGGCATCCATGCCGTGCTGCCCGATCGCGGCGCGCTGGATGACAGCGACGAGATCAGGCGCGGCAAGTACGAGGCGCGATGGGAGCGCGGCGGGGTCGCCTTCATGTACGTCTACAACAATCTCGGCCTCGATCGCGCCGCCAATGACACGGCGGCCGACTTCGTGCGCGGCAAGATCGCGGAGATCGTGAAGGATCCGGCGACCGCAAAACTGCTGCAGCCGACCAGCCATCCGATCGGCACCAAGCGCATCTGCGTCGACACCGACTATTTCGCGACCTTCAACCGGCCGAACGTGGCGCTCGTCGACATCAAGGCCAATCCGATCGAAGAGATCACGGCAAACGCCGTCCGCGTCGCCGGCACGGACCACGAGGTCGACGCGCTGGTGCTGGCGACCGGTTTCGACGCCATGACCGGCTCGGTTGCGAAGATCGACATTCGCGGCCGCGGCGGGCAGACGCTGAACCAGAAATGGGCGGAGGGGCCGAAAACCTATCTCGGCCTGATGAGCGCGGGCTTTCCAAACCTCTTCATCATCACCGGGCCCGGCAGCCCGTCGGTGCTGTCGAACATGATCGTGTCGATCGAGCAGCATGTCGACTGGATCGCCGACGGTCTCGTCCACATGCGCAAGCATGGCCTCGCCACCGTGGAGGCGGACGGGGAGGCCGAGGAGAAATGGGTCGCCCATGTCAACGAGGTCGCCCACGGCACGCTCTTCCCGCAGGCCAATTCCTGGTACATGGGGGCCAACATCCCCGGCAAGCCGCGCATCTTCATGCCCTATATCGGCGGCGTCGGCGTCTACCGGCGCATCTGCGACGAGGTCGCGGCCAAGGGATATGAAGGATTCGTGATGGAGGCGGAGCAGCAGCCCCATAGCCTGGTGTCGGCCTGAGGCCCGTGCCGGACGAAGAGCCGGCGGGGGCTTGCCATCGGCCATTCCCGGACTAATTAATGCAGGCGCATCTTTCCGCCGGAGCCTGCCCCATGACCGATACCCCCGCCTACGAGCCGCCCAAAGTCTGGACCTGGAACAAGGAGAATGGCGGGCAGTTCGCCAGCATCAACCGCCCGATCGCGGGCGCGACCCATGACAAGGAGCTGCCGGTCGGCAAGCATCCGCTCCAGCTCTATTCGCTGGCGACGCCGAACGGGGTGAAGGTCACGGTGATGCTGGAGGAGCTGCTGGCGCTCGGCCACAAGGGCGCCGAATACGATGCCTGGCTGATCAGGATCGGCAATGGCGACCAGTTCGGCAGCGGCTTCGTCGGCATCAACCCGAACTCGAAGATCCCGGCGCTGATGGACCGCTCCGGTCCGGATCCGATCCGGGTGTTCGAATCCGGTTCGATCCTGTTCTACCTCGCCGAAAAATTCGGCGCCTTCCTGCCGAAGGACATCAAGACCCGCACCGAGGCGATGTCCTGGCTGTTCTGGCAGATGGGCAGTGCACCCTATCTCGGCGGCGGCTTTGGCCATTTCTACGCCTACGCGCCGACCAAGATCGAATACGCCATCGACCGCTTTGCCATGGAGACCAAGCGCCAGCTCGACGTGCTCGACCGGCGCCTTTCGGACAACGAGTATCTGGCGGGAAGGGAGTACACCATCGCCGACATGGCGGTCTGGCCCTGGTACGGCGCGCTCGCCAAAGGCCTCGTCTATGGCGCGGGCGAATTCCTGTCGGTGCAGGACTACAAGAACGTGCAGCGCTGGACGGATCTGATCGCAAGGCGCCCGGCGGTGAAGCGCGGCCGCATGGTCAACCGCGTCTCCGGCGATCCCGCGAGCCAGCTCCACGAGCGCCACGATTCCGGCGATTTCGACACCAGGACCCAGGACAAGATCGCGCCTGCGACGTAAGGCGAGTTCTCTCTTCGTCATGGCCGGGCTTGTCCCGGCCATCCACGTTCCTCGTGCCGCCACCAAGGTCGTGGATGCCCGGGACAAGCCCGGGCATGACGGATCTTTATGAAGCGGCGGGCTGCGCCCGAAGCAACTCGCTTCTCAATCCGGCAGCATCTCGCCGGACCCGCCGAGCTCCGCCGGCAGGTCGGCATATTTCGGCAGGCCGTCCTTCACCGACACCATCTTGCTCGCGTAGTTGGCATGCAGCGTCGGCTGGTGCCGGTACCCCTTGAGCAGATTGGCGTAGACGTCGATCAGCCGCATCCGCGGATGCTCGGTCATGACATGGCCGCCGCACGTCTTGCAGAATTTGCGGGTGGAGTGCTCGGTCTTGTTGAAGCTTCCGAGCTCCGCTTCGCCCCTGGTGACGCGGACGCTGTCCGATTTCCACAAGCTGAAGGCGTTGATCGGTGCGGCCGACCAGGCTTGGCAGTCGACGCAATGGCAATAGCCGGCGAACACCGGCTTGCCGGTCGCCTCGACCTCGACGGCTCCGCAGAAGCAGCCGGCCCGGTAGCTTGCGGCCGGCGCCGCCTGCGCGCTCTCGCCCTCCGCAAGCAGGTCGTTGTAGCCGGGGTTCTTGCCCATGAAGTTGCGGATGAAGTCGCATTCGACGATGAGCTTGCGCCCCTGCGCGCGCACCGCATCCAGCGTGGCGCGGCCGAGCTTTGAGCCGATGCCGCGGCCGCCGAGCTCGGGCGGCACCTCGGTATGCACCAGCGTGATCGCGCCGTCGTTCCTGCGATAGGTGACGAAGGCGATGGCACCGTCGATTTCGAGCTCGAACCGGCTGCGCGTCTCATTGTCGTGAAAGGCTTCCGGCATCGTTGGGCTCCCCGTGTTTACTTGCTCTTTGCCCCTTCGGCCGCCGGAAACACCACGCGGTCGTCGGTGCGGCAGTAGCGGTCGGCGAACATGCGGCCGATCGGGTGATAGCGCTCCATGTGCACCCGCATCTTGTCGGCGTCCCAGAGCTCGTCGCGGATGTGGAAATGGATGCCTTCGCCCATGATCAGCCGGCGGTCGTCGTTGACGTCGATCATCTTCCAGAGCCTGCACTCCATCGCCCACGGCGTGTCGGCGAGCCGCGGCACCGCGATTTTGGTCGAGGGCGCGAGCTTCAGGCCGAGATAGTCGGGCTCGCCGATCTCCGGCGGAAAGTCGCCGCTCGATTCATGCATCGCGCGCGCCAGCGGCTCATCAGTGAGATTGACCACGAACTCGCCGGTGCGCTGGATGTTGAGGAAGGTGTCCTTGTCCTGGCCATTGGGCTTGCGGTTCGCCGCGAACATGCACAGCGGCGGATCCTCGCAGAAGGCGTTGAAGAAGCTGAAGGGGGCAGCGTTGACCACGCCGGTCGGCCCAACCGACGTCACCCATGCGATCGGCCGCGGCAGGACGAAGGAGGTCAGCACCTTGTAGCGCTCGCGTGGCGTCAGGTCGCTGGCGGCGTAGTCCATGGTGGCTCCGTTTCTCTCTTCGCCTCTCCCCGCTTGCGGGGAGAGGCCGACGCGCGCGAGCGCAGCGGGTGAGGGGGACTCTCCGCGAGCCCGACTATCACCGTCTTCGTGGAAGCAGCCCTCACCCCGACCCTCTCCCCGTAAGAACGGGGAGAGGGAGGGGAGAGACCTTTACGCCATGCTCAGCTCGTGACGGCCGACCACCATCCAGTGCACCTCGTCCGGACCGTCGGCGAAGCGCAGATGACGGACGTCCTGGTACATCTCGGCGAGCGGGGTCCAGTGCGAGATGCCGGTGGCGCCGTGCATCTGGATCGACTGGTCGATGATCTTGCAGGCGCGCTCCGGCACCATGGCCTTGACCATGGAAACCCAGACGCGGGCCTCCTTGTTGCCGAGCACGTCCATGGCCTTCGCCGCCTTCAGCACCATCAGCCGCATCGCCTCGATCTCGCAGCGCGCCTGCGCGATGATCTGCATGTTGCCGCCGAGATGGGCGATCTTCTTGCCGAAGGCCTCGCGGGTCAGGCCGCGCTGCACCATCAGGTCGAGCGCCTTCTCGGCCTTGCCGATGGTGCGCATGCAGTGATGGATGCGGCCGGGGCCGAGACGGAGCTGCGAGATCTCGAAGCCGCGGCCCTCGCCGAGCAGCATGTTCTCCTTAGGGACCCGCACATTGTTGAAGCGCATGTGCATATGGCCGCGCGGCGCGTGGTCCTGGCCGAACACGTACATCGGGCCGAGCACCTCGACGCCGGGCGTGTCGCGCGGTACCAGGATCTGCGATTGCTGCTTGCTCGGCGCCGCATCCGGATTGGTCTTCACCATCACGATGAGGATCTTGCAGCGGGGATCGCCGACGCCGGAGATGTAGTACTTCTCGCCGTTGATGACCCATTCGTCGCCGACGAGCTTTGCCGTGGTCGAGATGTTCTTGGCGTCGGAGGAGGCGACGTTGGGCTCGGTCATGACATAGGCCGAGCGGATCTCGCCGTTGAGCAGCGGCTTCAGCCACTTCTCCTTCTGCTCCTTGGTGCCGACGCGCTCCAGCACCTCCATGTTGCCGGTGTCGGGCGCCGAGCAGTTCATGGTCTCGGACGCCAGCGGGCTCTTGCCGAGCTCGGCTGCGATATAGGCGTAGTCGAGATTCTTCAGGCCCTGGCCGGTCTCGTCATCGGGCAGGAAGAAGTTCCAGAGACCTTCCTTCTTGGCCTTGTTCTTGGCGACCTCGAGCACTTCGAGCTGCTTCGGCGTGAAACTCCAGCGGTCCTCTTTGCCTTCGCCGGCCTTGGCGAACTCGATCGACATCGGCTCGACGGTGTCGCGGATGAATTTCTTGACGTGGTCGTAGAGCGGCCGGACCTGGTCCGACATGCGGAGGTCGTTGAGCTCGTCGCCGGGGTTGAGGGTGTAGTTGGTGGTGCGGGGAATATAGGCGTGTTTTGTCATTGTTCCTCCCGTTGTAGCTGATGCTTGGCGGGAGAATAGACGCAGCGCGGCGAAAGCGCGAGCGCGCTTTTTCTCACGCGTGCCATGCCATCAGGTGGAATTGTCGCGGGGCGTTTGAAATGTTGTTTGAATGGAGCCGCTAACAACCGGTGTCATTCCCCGCGAAGGCGGGGAATCCAGTACGCCGCGGCTTCTCCGTGAATCACTGACAGCCCTGGAATACTGGATGCCCCGCCTTCGCGGGGCATGACAGCAGTGGTTTTGGTCCGCTCAGTTCGGCAACCGGTGCATCGCGCAGATCTTGTTGCCGTCGAGGTCGCGCAAATAGGCGAGATAGAGCTTGTTGCCTGCGCCCTCGCGGATCCCCGGGGGATTCTCGATCGGCGTTCCGCCGGCGGCAACGCCGGCCGCGTGCCACTTGTCGACCTGCTCGGGCGAGTTGGCGGCAAAGCCGATGGTGCCGCCGTTGGCGCAGGTTGCCGGTTCGCCGTTGATCGGCTTCGACACCGAGAACACACCGGTCTTGGTGATGTAGAAAATGCGATGGCCGTCGACCCGCGCGGGCCGCACATCGAGCACGCCGAGCAGCGTGTCGTAGAACGACTTGGCCTTGTCGAGATCGTTGGTGCCGATCATGATGTGTGAAAACATTGTTTAGTCCTCCCCAGATTGTGAAATCAGAACGCGGTATAGCCGCCGTCGATCACGAAGGTGTCGGCGGTGTGATAGGACGACGCCTTGCTCATCAGATAGACCGCGATGCCGCCGAAATCGGAGGCCTCGCCGAAGCGCCGCACCGGGATGCGCGGCATCACGTTGGCGACGAATTTTTCGTTGGCCATGATGCCGGCGGTCATGTCGCTCTTGATCCAGCCGGGCAGGATCGCGTTCGCGGTGACGCCGTGGCGGGCGAGCTCGACGCCGAGCGCGCGCACCAGCGCGTTGATCGCGGCCTTGGTCGCCGCGTAATGCTCGTTGCGCGCGGTGCCGAAGATCGAGGCGAGGCTCGAGGTCGCGACCAGCCGGCCGAAGGGATCGCCGGCATTGGCGCGCTCGGTCATGTGCCTGGCGGCCGCCTGGAAGGCGTGGAACACGCCGTCGAGATTGGTCGCAAACATCGTGCGCCATTCCTCCTCGGTGCGCTCGATGAAGGCGCGCCGGCCGCCGCCGCCGATGCCGGCATTGGCAAAGCACCCGTCGACGCGGCCGAAGGTGTCGAGCGTCGCCTTCATCGCGGCGTTGACGGAGGCCGGATCGGTGACGTCGCAGACGCGGGTGTCGACCTTGCCTGATAGCCCCGCCATGCTCGCGGCAGCATTCTTGTTCTTGTCAGCATTGCGGCCCCAGATCGAGACGTTGCAGCCTTGGCCGGCGAGGGCCTGTGCGATGCCGAGCCCGATACCGCCATTGCCGCCGGTGACCACCGCGACGCGGCCGGAGAGGTCGAAAAGGTTCATGGAGCGTTTCCTGTTTTTGGCATGAGGCGCATCAGCCGGTGTGCGCAAGATCATGCGATATGACAATGGGGTATGCTGTGGGCACCATGGACAAGACCGCGGCAAAAATCAAATATGCGCCCCGGCAAGACAAATTTTCCGGCCCACGAAACAGGACGCAGGCCGCAGCAGACGAGGAAACGATGCAGTTCAAACACGCCACGCTCGAATTCGACGGACCGGTGGCCGTCCTCAGGCTCGACCATCAGGAGGTCATGAACGCGGTCTCCATGGACATGCTGGGCGGCCTGTCGGACGCGCTCGACGCGATCGAGGACAAGCGCGACGAGGTGCGCTGCCTGGTGCTGACGGGAGCGGGGCGGGCGTTCTGCACCGGTGCCAACCTGCAGGGCCGTGGCAACCAGTCCTCCGGCCGCAGCAATGCCGGCCAGTCCCTGGAGGTCGGCTTTCATCCGTTCCTGCGCCGTCTGCGCCGGCTGCATTGCCCGATCGTGACGGCGGTCAACGGCCCGGCCGCCGGCGCCGGCATGAGCTTCGCGCTGATGGGCGACATGATCCTGTGCGCGCGGTCCTCCTACTTCCTGCAGGCGTTCCGCCGCATCGGCCTCGTGCCGGATTGCGGCTCGACCTGGCTGCTGCCGCGCCTGATCGGCAAGGCGCGCTCCGTCGAGCTGTCACTGATGGGCGAGCGGTTGCCGGCCGAGAAGGCGCTGGAATGGGGCCTCGTCAACCGCGTCTACGACGACGCCGTGCTGATGGAGGAGGCGATGAAGCTCGCGCGCGATCTCGCCAACGGCCCGACGGTGGCGCTGTCTCTGATCCGCAAGCTCTATTGGGACAGCGAGGAGAATTCCTTCGAGGAGCAGCTCAACCTCGAATTCGAATCGCAGCGGATCGCCGGCGCGAGCGCCGACTTCAAGGAGGGCGTCACGGCGTTCCTGGAGAAGCGTCCGGCGCAGTTCAAGGGCAAATGATCGAAGCGGGGCTTTCGAGGAGCGTTGTGCGGTGGTGCCCGGGCGCAACCGGCGTCACGGGCGCCGCAAAGCTCTCGGGCGGCGCCAGCCAGGAGACCTGGCGCTTCGACATCACCCATCCCGATGGGGTGATCGGCGCGATCCTGCGCCGGTCGCCGAAAGGATATGGCGCTGCGCCGACGCGCGCGGCCGGGCTCGCCGCCGAGGCGCAACTGATGCAGCTTGCCTTCGAGGCCGGTGTGCCGTCGCCGCGCGTGATGCATGTGTTGACGCCGGACGAGGATCTCGGCACCGGCTTCATCATGCAGCGGGTCGAGGGCGAGACCATCGCCCGCAAGATTCTTCGCGATGATGAATTCGCCGCAACGCGGCCGCATCTGGCGCGGCAGATCGGGTGCGTGCTCGCCGGCCTGCACAAGCTTCCACTGGACAAACTCCCCGAGCTGCGCAGCCGTGGCGCGACGGAGGAGATCGCAGAGTTCGAGCGCGACTATCGCAGCCTGAACTGGCCGAAGCCGGTGTTCGAGCTCGCGCTGCGCTGGCTGCGCGACCACGATCCCGGTCCCTCGCGTGAGGAGACGCTGGTGCACGGCGATTTCCGCAACGGCAATCTCATCATCGGTCCTGACGGCGTGCGCGCCGTGCTCGACTGGGAGCTCGCCCATCTCGGCGATCCCATGGAGGATCTCGGCTGGGTCTGTGTGAACTCCTGGCGATTCGGCGAGATCGACAAGCCCGTCGGCGGGTTCGGCTCGCGTGAAGAACTGTTCGCGGGCTACGAGGCGGCGGGACGCAAATGCGATCCCGAGCGCGTGAAATTCTGGGAAGTAATGGGCACGTTGCGCTGGGGCATCATGTGCGGTGGCATGATGCAGCGGTTTCGCGAGGGCCCGGATCATTCCATGGAACGCGCCATGATCGGCCGCCGTGCTTCGGAGACCGAGATCGATCTGTTGCGGCTGCTGGCGCCGCGGGGGAGCTGACGATGCAGGACGAGCCGAGCCCGATCGAGCTGACCAAGGCGGTTGCCGATTTCCTGCGGAGCGACATCACGCCGCTGATCTCCGGCCACCAGGCCTTCAAGCTGCGCGTCGCCGTCAACATCCTCGACCTCGTGACGCGGCAGTTGACGCGGGAACAGGCGAGCGATGCGAAGGAGGTCGAGCGGCTGCGCGCGCTGCTCGGCATCGACGGCGAGGTCACCGATCTCAACCGCGTGCTCGCCGACCGCATCGCCAGAGGAGAGATCGATCTGGCGACGCCGGGGCTCGCCGAGCATTTGTGGGCGACCACGATGGACAAGCTCGCGGTGGATCAGCCGAATTATGCGTCGTACAAGCGGGAATTATCGCGCGGTTAGGCGCCGCCGCACATTTCCATCGTCGTCCCGGCGAAGGCCGGGACCCATACCGCGTGATCTATCGGGTGTATATGGTCGGAGTATCGAATGACTAATCTCCGCCAAACTAGCTGTTGTGGTTATGGGTCCCGGCCTTCGCCGGGACGACCCAGGAGAGAGTTGTTACGCACGGCCTTCCACGTTGGCCCCTATTTCCCCACCCAGTTCGGCGGCCGCTTCTCGGCAAAGGCCTTCGGGCCTTCGATGTAGTCCTGCGACGCCGCCATCGCTTTCACCGCCGGATATTCCCGCTGCTCCTCGATCGCCTGCTCCAGCGAGACGGCAAGGCCCTTGCGGATGGTCTGCTTCGAGGCCCGGATCGACATCGGCGAGTTCTTCGTGATCATCTCCGCCCAGCGCAGCGCGCCCGCGAGCGCCTCGCCCTGCGGCACCACCTCGTTGACGAAGCCGAGCTCGAGACCTTCCCTGGCGCTGACATGGCGCGCGGTGAGGATCATGCCCATCGCGCGCTTGAGGCCGATCTGCCGCGGCAGCCGGTGCAGGCCGCCGGCGAGCGCGGCAAGGCCGACGCGCGGCTCGGGCAGGGCGAAGGTCGCGTTCTCCGCGGCGATGATCAGGTCGCAGGCCAGCGCGATCTCGAAACCGCCGCCCATGGCGACGCCGTTGACCGCGGCGATGATCGGCTTGTCGCAGTCGAATCGCGAGGTGAGGCCGGCAAAGCCGCCCTTGTCCCAGCCACGCTTTCCTCCCGCCGCCTGCCACTTCAGATCGTTGCCGGCGCAGAACGCCTTGTCGCCGGCGCCGGTGACGACCGCGACCCATTGCGAAGGATCGGCGGCGAAATCGTCAAACACCTTGTTGAGCTCGAAATGCGCATCGATGTGCAGGGCGTTGTAGACCTCGGGCCGCGACAGCGTGATGATTGTGATCGGCCCCTTGCGTTCCACCTTCGAAAACTTCAGCTCCATCGCGCGCTCCCGCATTTTCTTCTCGAGGAATATCGGCGCAATACTAGCCCGCGTCGGTGCGGCAACACCATCGAATTACGCAACGCCCGTCTCGGCTCTCCTGATCGTCAGCTGCTTGACTTGCGCGCGCGGTTCTCACCTTAATCGCGCGAAGCAAGAAGGCGCGCAGCGCCTTAACGCAAAACGAAAATTCGTTCCGGGAGAGAACCGTGGATTTCTCATTGCCTGCCGATCTCGTCGCCTATCTCGCAGAGCTCGATCGTTTCATCGAACGCGAGATCAAGCCGCTGGAAGCGGCCGACGACAATATCCGCTTCTTCGACCATCGCCGCGAATGGGCCCGCACTGATTTCGAGAATGGCGGCCTGCCGCGCCACGAATGGGAGGCGCTGCTGCGCAAGGCCAAGGATCTCGCGGACGCCGCCGGCCATCTGCGCTTTCCGGTGCCGAAGCAATATGGCGGCAAGGACGGTTCCAACCTCTGGATGGCCGTCATCCGCGAGCATTTTGCCGCCAAGGGGCTCGGCCTGCACAACGACCTCCAGAACGAGCATTCCGTCGTCGGCAATTTTCCGGTCGTGACCATGCTCGATCGCTACGGCCGCGACGACCAGAAGGCGATGATCGACGGCTCGATCAAGGGCAAGTACCGCATCACCTTCGGCCTGACCGAGCCGCATCACGGCTCGGATGCCACCCACATGGAGACGCGCGCGGTGCCCGCGACCCGCGACAACGTCAAGGGCTGGATCATCAACGGCGAGAAGATGTGGACCACCGGCATGCACGTCGCCACGCATTGCGCGCTGTTCGCGCGCACCTCGGGCAATGACGGCGATGCCCGCGGCATCACGTGCTTCCTGGTTCCGGCCAGGAGCCATGGCGTGAAGGTCGAGGAGTACATGTGGACCTTCAACATGCCGACCGACCACCCGCGGGTCAGCTTCACCGATGTGTTCGTGCCGGAGGATGCCCAGTTCGGCGAGGTCGGCCGCGGCCTGTCGCTGGCGCAATGCTTCGTCCACCAGAACCGCATCCGCCAGGCCGCAAGCTCGCTGGGCGCGGCGGTCTACTGCATCAACGAGAGCGTGAAATACGCGCGGGAGCGAAAACCGTTCGGCAAGGCGCTCGCCGAGAACCAGGCGATCCAGTTCCCGCTGGTCGAGCTCGCCACCCAGGCCGAGATGCTGCGGCTCCTGATCCGCAAGACCGCCTGGGAGATGGACCAGCTCAACGAGGAGCAGATCGAGCGCACGCTCTCCGACCGCGTCTCGATGTGCAACTACTGGGCAAACCGGCTCTGCTGCGAATCCGCCGACCGCGCCATGCAGGTCCATGGCGGCATGGGCTATTCACGCCACAAGCCGTTCGAGCACATCTACCGCCACCACCGCCGCTACCGCATCACGGAAGGCAGCGAGGAGATCCAGATGCGCAAGGTGGCGGGGTTCTTGTTCGGCTATATGGGGCCGGGGAAGCATTAGCCGCTAAGCGATATCTCTCCCCGGGGTCGTCCTGGCGAAAGCCAGGACCCATTACCCCAGGGAGAAATTTTGGGGCTGGCTCGCAACCACCAGCCTTCGCCAAACTCAATTCGGTGGCAATGGGTCCTGGATCAGCGCTCCGCTGCGCTACGCTTGTCCAGGACGACGAGAAACTAGCTCCAAGGGTCGTCCCGGCCTAGTGCGCAATTGCGCACGGGGGCCGGGACCCATACCCACGAAACGCAATTTGGCGAAGACCGGTCATTGCCAATCTTCGCCAAACGACACTCGGTGGCTATGGGTCCCGGCCTTCGCCGGGACGACACCGTTGATGCGGTCGTGAACTCAGTTCACCCTTCTATCCTTCCCCGCCCAGAACGGCTCGCGCAATTCCCGCCGCAAAATCTTGCCGGAGGGATTGCGCGGCAGCGCGGGGATGAACTCCACGCTCTTCGGGGTCTTGTAGCCGGCGATGCGCTCGCGGGTGAAGTTGATGATGTCGGTGGCGGTTGCCTGCTTGCCGGGCTTCATCACCACGACGGCCTTCACCGCCTCGCCCCATTTGTCGTCGGGCACGCCGATCACGGCGGCTTCCGCGACGTCGGGATGATCGCACAGCGCGCTCTCGACCTCGGCCGGATAGATGTTCTCGCCGCCCGAGATGATCATGTCCTTGATGCGGTCGTGGATGTAGAGGTAGCCGTCCTCGTCCATGTAGCCGGCATCACCGGTGCGCAGCCAGCCGTCCTTGCGGAGCGTTGCTGCAGTCGCCTCCGGCAGGTTCCAGTAGCCGGCCATGTTGTGGTCCGAGCGCGTTGCGATCTCGCCGACCTGGCGCGGCGGCAGCGGGTTGCCGTCGACGTCGAGAATTGCGAGCTCGACGCCGGCCAGCGCCTTTCCGGCCGAGCGCATCCGCTCGAGGCCCTCGACATGGTCCTCGGGCGGCAGCGCAACGATGGTTCCGGTGGTCTCGGTCATGCCGTACAATTGCACGAAGCCGCACTTGAAGACCTCGATGCACTCCTTCAGCAGCGCCGCCGGAATCGGCGAGGCGCCGTAGAGCATGTATTTCAGCCGCGAGAAGTCCATGGTCTTCGCGCGGGGCTGGCGCACCACGAACTGCATCGCCGCCGGCACCATGAAGAGCTTGGTGATGCCGAACTGCTCGAAGAAGTCGAGCACCTTGGTCGGGTCGAATTCGCGTGCGATCACGCTGCGGGCGCCGTGGCCGAGGCCCACCACGCCCCAGCCGGAGCCGCCGATGTGGAAGATCGGCATCGCGACCAGCGACACGTCGTCGGTCGTCCACTTGTTCCAATCCGGCGTGTCCTCCGCGCCGCCGGCTTCGAGCAGGCTCTTGAAATTCGAATGCGACAGCATCGCGCCCTTCGGCTTGCCGGTGGTGCCGGACGTATAGAGCTGGATCGCGATGTCCTTGCTGGTCAGCGGCACCATCGGATCGGTGCCGCTCTGGGCGTCGCGCCAGGCGGCAAAGTCCTGCCATTCCGGGGCGCCGCCTTCGGTGGTGATGACGGAGCGCACGCTTCCCAGCTTGTCCTGGATCTGGCGGACCTGCGTGATGAACTCGGGGCCGACGAACAGCACCGGCGCCTTGCAGTCATCGACGATGAAGGCAACCTCGGGACCTGCGAGCCGCCAGTTCACCGGCGCCATCACGATGCCGGCCTTCACCGCGCCGAGCAGCAGTTCGAAATAATGGTCGCTGTTCTTGCCGAGATAGGCGATGCGATCGCCTTTCTTCAGGCCCATCGCAGCAAGCGCATTGGCGACCTTGTTGGTCTTGACGTCGAATTCGGCAAAGCTAGTGACGCGCCCTTCGAATTCATAGGCGATGGCGTCGCCGCGGCTCTGGGCGCGCTCGCGCACCATGTCTGCGAGGGTCGCGAGTGGCTGTGGTGAGGTCATGTTTCGTCCCGTGGTGTTTTGATTTTATTGCAGTGGAGTTAAGGTGTCGTAGGTCGTCAAGGTGGCGAGGGCATCACCCTCGCGAGGCGCGGTCCTTCTCGTTCTGCGCCTTGATGCTGTCGCGCGCGCGGGTCCAGTCGTCGTCGCTCCAGTCGCGGAGCTGGTAGAAATTGCCGCCCATGGCGAGCGCCTGCGCGCCGTCCATGGCGATGGTCTCGCCGTTGATCCAGTTGCAGCCGCCGGAGATCAGGAACACCGCGAGGTTCTGCAGCTCCTCCATGGTGCCGACGCGGCCCATCGGGTTCATCGCCCTGGTGCGCGCGCCGGCCTCGTCGCCGGGCTTGATGCGCTTGCTCATGCCCTCGGTCGGGATCTCGCCCGGCGCGATGGTGTTGAGGCGGATGCCGTACTTGCCCCATTCGGTCGCAAGCGACATGGTCATGGCGTGGATCGCCGACTTGCTCATCGCCGACGGCACCACGTAGGGCGAGCCGTTGCGCACCCAGGTCACCGTGATCGAGACGACGTTGCCGGGCTGCTTCAGGGCGATCCAGCGCTTGCCGACCGCCTGCGTCACGTAGAACGTGCCGTGCATGACGATGTTGGCGACCGCATCGAAGCCGCGCGGCGAGAGCTCTTCGCTGCGCGAGATGAAATTGCCGGCGGCGTTGTTGATGAGGTCGGTGAGGGGCGCCTCGCGAAAGATGTTCTCGATCATCTCCTCGACCGCGAGCGCGTTGCGGATGTCGACGCCGTGGCTGGTGACGCGGCCGCCATACTGGTCCATCAGCTCGGTCGCAGTCTCGTCGCAGACGATCTTGCGCCGGCCGCAGATGTGCACCTCGGCGCCGAGCTGGAGGAAGCGCGCCGCCATGGCCTTGCCGAGCCCGGTACCGCCGCCGGTGACGAGGATGCTCCTGCCGGCCAGAAGATTTTCTGTGAACATGGGTGTTTCCCCCGCAGGGATTGTCAGTTAATTGGTCGATTGACTAAATCTGGCCGCCGGCCTTCTGTAAAGCGGCAGTGCAAAAGGAACGGGAGAATTCGTCCATGGAAGAGCGCGTCTCGATCTCCATTTCGGAAGGCGTCGCCGACGTGCGCCTGGTGCGGGCGGACAAGATGAATGCACTCGATCAGGCCATGTTCGAGGCGCTTGTCGCCGCAACCGACCGGCTTTCGAAGGAAAAAGGCGTGCGCGTGGTCGTCCTGTCCGGCGAGGGCCGCGCCTTTTGCGCCGGTCTCGACATGGGGCGTTTCGCCGCGATGAAGGAGAAGGGCGGCAACGGTATTCCGGGTGGTGAAAATCGCGACCTGACCAAGCGCACGCATGGCAAGGCCAACTTCCCGCAGCAGGCGGTATGGGGGTGGCGCCAGCTTCCGGTTCCGGTGATCGCCGCGATCCACGGCGTCGCCTTCGGCGGCGGCTTCCAGCTCGCGCTCGGCGCCGACATGCGCTTCCTCAGCGCGGACGCGCGAATGTCGATCATGGAAATCAAATGGGGCCTGGTGCCTGACATGGCGGGCACGCCGATCCTCGCGAGCCTCGTGCGCGACGACATCCTGCGCGACCTCACCTATACCGGCCGCATCTTCTCGGCGCAGGAGGCGATGAGCTACGGCCTCGCCACCCGCATCTGCGACGATCCGCGCGCAGCTGCGCTGGAGGTCGCACGTGAGATCGCCGGCAAGAGCCCCGATGCGATCCGCGCCGCAAAGCGCATGCTCAACAATCTCTCGGTAGATCCGGGACCGGCGCTGCTCGCCGAGTCCGTCGAGCAGCAGAAGCTGATCGGCAGCGCGAACCAGACCGAGGCGGTGCGCTCCAACCTGGAAAAGCGCGCGGCGAAATATGCGGACTGATGATGACGACGAACTGACACCGTCGCTGCACAACAAGAAGAAAAACAAAATGAGCGAAACGTCAAACTTCCTCGGCATCGTCTCCGGCGACCGCCGCCGTTCCCACGCCGAGGTCGCCGGCCGCGCCGACCGCATCGCGAGCGGACTTGCCCAGATCGGCGTCAAGCCGGGCGATTGCGTCTGCATGCTCTTGCGCAACGACATCGCCTTCATCGAGGCCGCCTATGCCGCGATGCGGCTCGGCGCCTACGGCGTGCCGATCAACTGGCACTTCAAGCCGGAGGAGATCAACTACATCCTGAAGGACACCGGCACCTCCGTGCTGATCGGGCATGCCGACATGCTGCACGCCCTGCGCGATGCGATTCCGGGCGGCGTCACCGTGCTCGCCGTGCCGACGCCGCCGGAGATCCTCTCCAGCTACAAGATCGATCCGGACCATCTCGAAGCGCCGGACTTCGCGATCGATTTCGAATCCTGGCTCGCCGGTCACCAACCTTACGATGGGCCGGTCGTGCCGCAGCCGATGAACATGATCTATACGTCCGGCACCACCGGCCATCCCAAGGGCGTGCGGCGCAGCGCGCCGACGCCGCCGCAGCAGGCCGCCGGCGAGCGCATGCGTGCGATGATCTACGGGCTGAAGCCCGGTGCCCGCGCGTTGCTGCCGGGACCGCTCTACCATTCGGCGCCGAACTCGTTCGGCATTCGCGGAGGCAAGCTCGGCGGCGCCCTGGTGCTGATGCCGCGTTTCGAGGCCGAGGAATTTCTCCAACTGATCGAGCGTTATGCGATCGACACCATCTTCATGGTGCCGACCATGTTCGTCCGCCTGATGAAGCTGCCGGAGGCGGTGCGCAGGAAGTACGACGTCTCCTCGCTCCGCCACGTCATTCATGCCGCCGCGCCCTGTCCGGCGGACGTCAAGCGCGCGATGATCGAATGGTGGGGGCCGGTGATCTACGAGTTCTACGGCTCGACCGAGTCGAGCGCCGTCACCTTCGCGACCTCGGAGGACGCGCTGAAGAAGCCCGGCACCGTCGGCAGGATTTCGCCCGGCGCCGAATTGCGCTTCATCGGCGATGACGGGCGCGTGCTTGATGTCGGCGAGATCGGCGAGATCTATTCCCGCATGGCGGAGATGGCCGACTTCACCTACCACAACAAGCCGGAGAAGCGCGCCGAGATCGACCGCGGCGGTTTCATCACCTCGGGCGACGTCGGCTATATCGACGAGGACGGCTACGTCTTCATCTGCGACCGCAAGCGCGACATGGTGATCTCGGGCGGGGTCAATATCTATCCGGCCGAGATCGAGACGGTGCTGCTCGCTGTCCCGGGCGTGCATGATTGCGCCGTGTTCGGCATCCCCGACGCCGAATTCGGCGAGGCGCTGATGGCGGTGGTCGAGCCGCAGGCCGGCGTCACGCTCGATGCCAGCGCCATCCGCACCCGCCTGAAGGCCTCGCTCGCCGACTACAAGGTGCCGAAGCACATCGAGATCCGCGCCAGCCTGCCGCGCGAAGACTCTGGAAAACTGTTCAAGCGCCGCCTGCGCGATCCCTATTGGGAGCAGGCGGGCCGTAAGATCTGAGATTGTGTAGTCACGTAGGGTGGGCAAAGCGAAGCGTGCCCACCTTGAAGGTTGCAGGTATCGATGGTGGGCACGGCGCAAGCGCGCCTTTGCCCACCCTACGAGATGAAGACAGGGAAACATCCGTCATGAGCGACGCTGCCAGGGAAGTCCTCTACGAGGTCGCCGACCACATCGCGACCATCACGCTGAATGCGCCGGAGCGCATGAACACGATCTCCGGCCCGATGCTGAACGACCTGGCGCGGCTTCTGACCCAGGCCAATGAGGACCGCAACGTCCGCGTCGTGATCATCACCGGCAAGGGGCGGGCGTTCTGCGCCGGCCTCGATTTGCGCAAGGAGCGCGACGGCAACGGTCTCAGCGCAGCGTCCTCGCCGACCACGATCAATTTGCGCAACACGCCGCCGACGGTGCTGCAGGCGATGGACAAGCCGACCATCTGCGCCGTCAACGGCGGCGCCGCCGGCTATGGCATGGATACCGCGCTCGGCTGCGACATCCGCATCATGGCGGAATCCGCAAAACTCGCGGCTGCCTTCGTCAAGCGCGGCGTGGTGCCGGAATCCGGCGGCACCTGGCTGCTGCCGCGCATGCTGGGCTGGGCCAAGGCGTCGGAGCTGATTTTCACGGGCCGCACGCTGAGCGCGCGCGAGTGCCTGGAATGGGGCCTCGCCAACGAGGTGGTGCCGGACGCCGAGCTGATGAGCCGCGCCACTGCGATCGCCCGCGAGATCGCCGCCAACGCGCCGCTCGCCGTGCAGGCCTCCAAGCGCATGATGCGCATTGGGCTGAACGAGAACTTCTCCGATCACGTCCACCACGTCTATCTGCAGCTTCTGCCGCTGTTCAAGACGCAAGACATGGCCGAAGGCATGAAGGCCTTCATGGAGAAGCGCGCGCCGAAATTCGAGGGGCGCTGACCCGCTAAAGCTCTCCGGCCACGAACACCAGGAACGACCGGCCGGGCACCTTGTAGATGCCGTCGAACTCGAACCGGGCGCCGGACGCACCGTCGGCGACATTGGTGTCGAGCAGCAGCGACCAGCACGGGCCGGCCGAGGTGTGGGGCAGCTTGAAATCGACCTCGCCCTCAAAACTGTTCAGGATCATCAGCACGCTGTCGTCCTCGCCATGGCGCGGAATCGCGGTCTTGCGTGCACGTCCGTCGAGCACGACGCCAAAACACTTCTGCCATCCGCTCTCCCAGTCGGCGCTCGACATCTCGCTGCCGTTGGCGTTGACCCAGACGACGTCGCGGATGTCGAGCCGGCTGTCATGGATGCCGGTGAGGAAGCGGCTGCGGCGCAGGATCGGATAGTCGCGCCGGAGCTCGATCACGCGCTTGGTGAAGGCCAGCTGCTCTCGCGCATTCTCGCCCAGGTTCCAGTCGAACCAGGAAATGTCGCTGTCCTGGCAATAGGCGTTGTTGTTGCCCTGCTGGGTGCGGCCGAACTCGTCGCCGCCGAGCAGCATCGGCGTTCCCTGCGACAGCAGCAACGTCGCCAGCATGTTGCGCTTCTGCCGCTCGCGCAGGGCAACGATCTCCTTGTCGTCGGTCGGTCCCTCGGCGCCGCAATTCCAGGAGCGGTTGTTGGAATTGCCGTCCCGGTTGCCTTCGCCATTGGCCTCGTTGTGCTTGTCGTTGTAGCTCGCCCAGTCGTTCAGCGTGAAACCGTCATGGGCGGTGATGAAGTTGACGCTCGCCCAGGAGCGGCGGCCGCCCCAGCGGTTGAAGATGTCGCCGGAGCCGAGCAGGCGCGTCGCGAGCGCGGCCGGCGGCGCCTCGCCGCGCCAGTAGTCGCGCGCGGTGTCGCGAAACCTGTCGTTCCACTCCGCCCAGCCCGGCGGGAAGCCGCCGACCTGGTAGCCGCCCGGCCCGCAGTCCCACGGCTCGGCGATCAGCTTGATGGTGGAGAGCAGGGGGTCCTGGTCCATCGCCTTCAAGAATCCGCTCTGCTCGTCGAAGCCGTAGACCTCGCGGGCGAGGATGGTGCCGAGATCGAAGCGGAAGCCGTCGATATGCATGTGGCCGGCCCAGTAGCGCAGGGAGTCCATCACCATCTGGATCACGCGCGGATGCGACAGGTTGACGGTGTTTCCGGTGCCGGTGTCGTTGATATAGTAGCGCTTCCGGTCCGGCAGCAGGCGGTAGTAGCTCGCATTGTCGATGCCCTTGAACGACAGCGTCGGCCCGAGCTCGTTTCCCTCCGCGGTATGGTTGTAGACGACGTCGAGGATCACCTCGAGGCCGGCGCCGTGCAGCTTCGACACCATCTCCTTGAACTCGCGCAGGCTGTTCGGCACGTCCGCGGCGTAGCGCGGGTCGGGCGCGAAGAAGCCGATGGTGTTGTAACCCCAGTAGTTGACGAGGTTCTTCCTGAGCAGGTTGTCGTCGTTGATGAAGGAGTGGACCGGCAGCAGCTCGATCGAGGTCACGCCGAGCGAGGTCAGATGGCCGATCAGCTCGGGCGCGGCGAAGCCGGCATAGGTGCCGCGGAGGTTTTCCGGGACAGCGGGGTGCTTCCTGGTAAAACCCTTGACATGGGTTTCGTAGACGATGGTCTCGTCCCAGTGGACGTTCTGCCGGGCCGCCTCGGCCTGCCAGTCGAAATCGGGATCGACGATGACGCATTTCGGCATGAACGGCGCGCTGTCGCGCTCGTCGAAGGTGAGGTCGTCGCCCGTCTCCATCCTGTAGCCGAACACCGCCGGGTCCCATGTCAGGCTCCCGGCATGGGCGCGCGCATAGGGGTCGAGCAGCAGCTTGTTGGGATTGAAGCGGTGGCCGGCGTCGGGTTGGTAAGGGCCGTAGACGCGATAGCCGTAGAAGGTCCCGGGCCCGACGCCTGCGATGTAACCATGGAAGACCTCGTCGGTATATTCGGGCAGTTCGAAGCGATGCGTCTCGCGATCGCCGTCGAACAGGCAGACCTCCACCTTGGTGGCGTTGGCTGAAAAGACCGCAAAGTTCGTGCCTTTGCCGCTCCAATGGGCACCCAGCGGATAAGGCAGGCCTTCCTCGATGACGAATTCGGACATGTGCCCCCCAAGCGACCGTCAAGTGAACCTCAAAGGCCCGTGCGGCCGAAACAGCAACGCAACTGCTCCGCGAATGTTTCTGGCGCTCGCGATATTCTGGGCGCGATGCGCGACAGTTCAATGAAGTGAAGCAGGCGACGCCTGCCGAGGCCAGCAGAACCCATGTTGACGGGTCTATCTGTAGTTGCCAAGATCAAGATATGACCGCGGATGCGAAGGATCTGATCGTCTTCGTTCACGGGACGGGGTCGGCCAATCCGGCGGACGAGGGAAAGAAGTGGTGGCAGCTCGGCAGTTCGTTCTCGAATGAGCTCGGAGCGCTGCTGCAGTCCTGTGCCGTCGTGGCGCGCCCCTTCCACTGGTCGGGCCTGAACTCTGAACTGGCGCGGCGCCGGGCGGGAAGCATCCTGCTCGAGCGGCTCCAGCAGATGGAAGCGAGCGGCCAGCGCTACCATCTCGTCGGCCACAGCCATGGCGGCTCGGTGATCTGGCACGCGCTAACGCAGTCGGCGGCGCAAGGCAGGAGGCTGGCTGGCCTCAAGGGCTGGTGCACGGTCGGCACGCCGTATCTGACGGTCGCGCCGCGATGGCCGAATGTCTGGCGATGGGTGACCGCGCTGCTCGTGACGATCGCGTTTTCGAGCCTGCTCTACAGCTCGGGCGCGCTCGAATTGCCCTCGGTCGCGCCGGAGATATGGAGCGACGGCCGCCGCTGGTCGCTGATCGGATACCTCGCCTTGATGTCGGCGGCCGTGGCGCTGTGGATCTGGGCGGTTGGACGCGCGCTGCTGCCGGCAGCGGCGCGGCTGCTCTATTCGAGCCAGCTCGGAATCCCTGCAACGGCTGCAGGCTGGTATGGTGAAACCTGGCTTGGCCTCTGGCATCCGCTCGACGAGCCGATCAACTCGCTCGCCGGGACGCTCGGACCTGCACCCAAGATTGCGCCGCGCCGCAAGGAAAGCCTGCTGTTCCGAACCATACCGTTCCTGGGATCGGTTTGGGACGCCGTATTGCTGCGCGCCGCCGACGAGTTCGCCTGGCGGCAGGTGACCAACCGCGCGCAAGGCGCCGACCTCGTCAACCAATTCGTGCTCGATGTCGGCAGAGCGCCGAAGTCGCTCGAGCCGGGCTTCAACCCATTGCCGGCACAACTCGCCGGTGAGATGACCGCGTCGGCGAATGAACATTCCGAAGGCCTCGTGGCCAGCATGCGAGCGCTACTGGAAAACGCCTATGATCAGCGCAACACCGAGACGATTGCCGACCGTCTCGGCACGCTGCTGACGTTTCAGGAGCTCATTCACACTTCCTATTTCGGCCAGTCGGCGGTCACGAAGATGATTGCCGCCCATATCGAGCAATGCGCGGCGCCGGGCGGCCGGCCGCTGACGGCATTCGAGCCGGCTCGTGCCGATGTCGCTTCCGCGCGCAAGGCCAGCGCGTTGCCCCCGCGCAGCGCGCTGGAGTTCGTGACGGCGCTGGTCCTGCTGATCGCGCCGGCGGCCACCCTGTGGGTCAGCGTGAGAACCACGGCGGAGGCGGTGATCACGCCCTATACCGCCGCCTTCCAATTCGAAAGCATCAAAGACTATGTAACGCAACGGCGGGTGCTGGCAGCGGGAAGCGGAGGCAGGCTCGCGGCGCTGCTGCTCGGGCTTGAAGCGAAAGGAGTGGTCGTCGATCCCATCACGATGCTGGATCGCATCCCCGAGGACAAGCACAGGTGGCAGGCGGCGATCCGGTTGGCCTACGGCTATGGCCGCAGCGGCCGGATCAAGGATGTCGAGCGGCTGCTGGCCCGGGAGCAGCCGGAGGGGCAGGCCGCATACGATGCCAATATCCGATTGCTCGCCTTTCTCGGCAACGCCGCCCGCAGAGATACGAGCGCCCAGCCTCCAAGTGCCGTCGAAGGTCTGGTACCGGCGCGGTCCGGATCAACGGACGTTGCTCCGGCATTTCTCGCGCTGATCGATTTTTACCTCGATCATCTCCAGGATACATCTGATCTTGTTGGTCCGGTCGGCACTGTTCTCCCGCAACTGGGGCTCCTGGGATTGGTCGATCGGGGCCAGCGAATCCTCGATATTGCCGCAATCCCGGGTCGGCAATTTGGCCCGGAGCGGATGTGCGACTTGACAACTGCGCTGGCCGAGGGCGTCGCGGTCGCGTCACCGAACGCTAATATTGCCGGCTTGGTCGAGCAATGTCCCATCGACAACAGGAGGGGCATACGCGTCGACCTGAAGGGGATCATGAAGCGAAAGGTCGCGACGCAGGTCTTGCTGGCCAGGAAAAGCTCCGGGCTGCTTGTCCATGCGGCGGCCAATGACTTCAGGCCGCTGTCGCAGGACCAGATCGAAGATGCGATCTTTACCGCGAAAGACGAGGACGAGCTCGCCGCGAAGGTGCGGGAGTTCTTGCCCGACATCATTCTGCTGGAGCAGACCCTGTCGCGTGAACAGATCGCCCTGATCAGCAGGAACGATTCATGGGCAGCGCGCGTGGCGCGAAACTCCGTCAGCCCCGTCGCGATGCTTGCGCGTATCGCATTCGAACTCGATGCGAAGCAACTCTCCAATGCCCTGCTCGACCTGCTGATGCTGAAGCATGCTGGCCATATCGATGTCATTGAGGCGCTTGCCGCGTGCGGTCGCCAGGATGCGGCGCGTCAGCAGTTCCTGAAATATGTCGATGAAGCGGGATCGCGAAAGTCGGAGGAAGTCGACGTCCGCCTGACGACATTGGTGACACTGATCATGACCGCCTCGCGTCTGGCGGACGATGCCTCCGTCGCACGGTTTGCGGACGAGCTGCTGCGGGAGCAAATCAAGGAGCCGAAGTCCGAGACCCTGATCGGGATGGCCGGAGCCGTGGCACCGGTGTGGAGGGTCGATCCGGTGCGCGGCCGGGTGCTGCTTGCCGCCGCACTGGATTACGCCTCGCTGCTCGACGGCGATGCTGCGCGGGACAGCGTGACGAGAGCCGTAGCCGGCGAGATGACGCGACAATCCGCGATCCGCAAAGCGCGGTTGACCGCACTGCAGATCACTGAAACGGATGGCGCGTTGAAGGCGTTGCTCGCCATCGTCAAGCACGACGACAAGCAAAACTCCTACGATTTTCGTGAGCTCGGACCGGCGGCGTCGGACGTGCAGAACATGACCGAGGAGCCCGATGGCCGGTGACGAAGGATATTTGACGACGACAAGGTGTCGATGTCCGTCGAGGACGTCGGGATTTGCCATGATCAGGATTGCCGCATCCGTCGCCGTCTGGGCGTTGCTCGCATCGCCGGCGCGATCGGCTCCCACCTGCGGCGACTTCCAGAAATATGTGGTTGGGCGGGATCAGCCCTTTGCCTCGAATCGCGGTGAGCGAATCGATGACCAGTTGAAATGGAAGGCGCGCACGCCCATTCCGGGCGGCGATTGCACCGTCGCCTATTCGGAGCTGCCGCGAGGATTCACCATCGCTTGCAGCTTCGACAAGGGGGCCTCTATTGCGGTGATGCGGTCCTCCTATCAGTCCTTGATCGGGCTTGTGCAGGATTGCTTGAATGGCATGGACTCGCGCGATGATTGGCGCAAACGGGAGATGTCGAACACCGATTCCTATGATGGGCGCGTCGTCACGCAAACGGTCTGGACCTGGACCATGATTCCCTATCGGCTGGAGCGGAAAATCATCGTGTCGAGCAATTCCGGAGGGGACGCCCCGGCCGAAAACATCCTGGAGGTGAGCTGGCAGGAATGGTCTTCGCAGCGTTGATTTTCGAGCCTATAGAAGCGTGCTCATCCAAGTTGGACAAATCCCATGGCTCCCGTTTCCATCCTGCTCAACATCCTCTGGATCCTCATTGGCGGCGCCTGGATGGCGTTCGGCTGGCTCATAGCCGCCATCATCATGGCCATCACCATCATCGGCCTGCCCTGGGCGCGGGCGGCCTTCAACATCGCGGTCTACACGCTGCTGCCGTTCGGCTCGAAGGCGGTCAACCGCTACGATGTCACGGGTGTCGAGGATATCGGCACCGGCCCGCTCGGAGTGATCGGCAACATCATCTGGTTCGTGCTGGCCGGCTGGTGGCTGGCGCTCGGCCATCTCGTGACCGCGGTGGTTCTTGCCGTCACCATCATCGGCATCCCCTTCGCCTGGGCGCATCTCAAGCTCGCAGGCATCGCGCTCTGGCCGATCGGCAAGGTGATCGTGCCGGCTTGAGCCGTGGATCGGAAAACGTCGGCCCGGGCCGGCGAGTTGGACGCGCGGATCAGCTCTCGTTTCTTATCCAGAACGGCGCGTGGCCACGGTCATAGGCCCATTGGAGCGCGAGGGCGAGTTGCTCGCGGAAGATCCGCGATTGGTACACCGTGAGGTTGCCGTCATGGGTCGCCACAAAGCCTCTGGCTTCCTTGACGAAGTCGACGTCATCGCCCGCGCGACCGCGGTCATAGGTCTTGTGCAGCGCAGCGGCGAGGTGTTGGACCAGGGCACGACATTCCCGGTCGGCGAGCGTGACAGCGTAAATCCTGGCAAAGTCCTTGGCTTCTGTGACGAAGTTCGGGGTCATTGGCAGGTGACCTGTCGCGGCGAAAGGAGGCGCGGGATGTCATCCTCGTCAAGCGGGATGAAGCGGATCCAGCCGGCGACCGCGCCGTTGGTGAGCTCGTCGATTCGACAAAGCATGGCCAAAGGGCCCCCTTGAAGCTCTCCTCGCCGATGAGGAAAGCACAACTTTGTCAAGGGAAACTAAATCCAGCGCGGGGTCGTCACGATAAGCAGGCCGGGATGCGATGGACGCGGCAGCTGCGCCGCGAGATCAGGGATGCATGTCCGCGGCGATCGACATGACGCGTTCCTGTCCGTGACCTCCGGCATTTGCCGCGCCGCCCCCAACTTCATCTTGCGCTGCGGCAAAAAACTTGCACACTCGGCCGGGCCGGGGAGCCATAGGGAGCTCTAGAAGGGAGCGAGCCAATGTCCCTCCAGTCCGTACCATCCGATCCCGCCGATCAGCGCCTCAATCGCGCCGAGGATGCGCAGGCCCTGGAGGCCGATGCGCGGCTGCGCGACGACATCCGTCTGCTCGGGCGCATCCTGGGCGACACGGTGCGCGACCAGGAGGGCGCCGAGCTGTTCGACCTGGTCGAGCGCATCCGGCAGACCTCGATACGGTTCCACCGCGACGAGGACCGGCTCGCCCGGCGCGAGCTGGAGCAGATCCTCGACAGCATGCCGACCTCCGAGACGGTGCGGATCGTCCGCGCCTTCAGCTATTTCTCCCACCTCGCCAACATCGCCGAGGACCAGAACAACATCCGCCAGATGCGCGCCCGCAGCGCTGGCAGGCTCGGCGGCGCCGGTGTGCTGGCGGAGACGCTTGCCCATGCAAAGTCGGCGGGTATCGGCCCGGAGGTGCTGCGCAACTTCTTCAGGAGCGCGCTGGTGAGCCCGGTCCTGACCGCGCATCCGACCGAGGTCCGCCGCAAGAGCACCATGGATCGCGAGATGCAGGTCGCGGCCCTGCTCGAACGGCGCGAACGCGTCGCGCTGACCGCGGACGAGGCGGCGGCGAGCGACGAGCAGCTTCGCCGCGAGGTGCTGACGCTGTGGCAGACCAACCTGCTGCGCCGGACCAAGCTCACCGTGCTCGACGAGGTCGCCAACGGCCTGTCGTTCTACGACTACACCTTCCTTCGCGAGGTGCCGCGGCTGGTCAACGTGCTGGAAGACCGGCTCGAGGAGGGCGGCGAACAGGCTGCCGGCGAGCTCGCCTCGTTCCTGCGCATGGGAAGCTGGATCGGCGGCGACCGCGACGGCAATCCCTTCGTCACCGCCGACGTCATGCGCGGCACGCTGCGGCTGCAGTCGAGCCGGGTGATGCAGTTCTACCTGGAAGAGCTGCACGTGCTCGGCTCGGAGCTGTCGATCGCGGCCCATCTCGCCGACGTCTCCGAGGAGCTGCGCACGCTGGCCGAGCGCTCGCCGGACACCTCGCCGCACCGGAGCGGCGAGCCCTATCGTCTGGCGGTCTCCGGCATCTATGCCCGTCTCACCGCCACGGCCGAGAAGCTCCAGGTCGAGATCACGCGCCGGCCGGTCGGCGAGGGCGAGCCGTACCGCAGCGTCAAGGAGCTGCAGGCCGATCTCGACGTGCTGCACCGCTCGCTGATCTCGAACAATGCCCGCGTCATCGCCCGCGGCCGGCTGCGGCTGCTGCGGCGCGCGGTGGACTGCTTCGGCTTCCATCTGGCGCGGCTCGACATTCGCCAGAACTCGGCCGTGCACGAGCGCACCATCGCCGAGCTGATGGATGCCGCCAACCCCGGCATGTCCTATCTCGCGCTCGGCGAGGAGGCGCGCATCTCGCTGCTCACCAGCGAATTGCGTTCGACACGCGCGCTGGTGTCGCCGTTCGTCAAGTACAGCGACGAGACCATGGGCGAGCTCAACGTCTTCCATGCCGCGGCGGAGGCGCATGCGAAGTTCGGCTCCGACGCCATTCCCCAATGCATCATCTCGATGTGCAAGGGCATGTCCGACATGCTCGAGGTCGCGGTGCTGCTCAAGGAGGTCGGTCTCGTCCATCCCTCCGGGCGCAGCGCCATCAACGTCGTGCCGCTGTTCGAGACCATCGAGGATCTGCAGGCCTCCAGCGGCATCATGGACCGCATGCTGGCGCTGCACGATTACCGCCGGCTCGTCGACAGCCGCGGCAGCGTGCAGGAGGTCATGCTCGGCTATTCCGACAGCAACAAGGACGGCGGCTTCGTCACCTCGGGCTGGGAGCTCTACAAGGCCGAGATCGGCCTCGTCGAGGTGTTCGAGCGCCACGGCGTGCGGCTGCGGCTGTTCCATGGCCGCGGCGGCTCGGTCGGCCGCGGCGGCGGGCCGAGCTATGATGCCATCATCGCCCAGCCCGGCGGCGCAGTGAACGGCCAGATCCGCATCACCGAGCAGGGCGAGATCATCTCGTCGAAATATTCCAACGCCGAGGTCGGTCGCAACAATCTGGAGATCCTCGCCGCTGCGACGCTGGAGGCGAGCCTGCTGCATCCGCGCCAGAGCGCCCCGCGCCGCGAATATCTGACCGCGATGGACGAATTGTCGAACCTCGCCTTCAAGGCCTATCGCGGCCTCGTCTACGAGACCGACGGCTTCGTCGATTATTTCTGGGCCTCGACCGTCATCAACGAGATCGCGACCTTGAACATCGGCAGCCGGCCCGCCTCGCGCAAGAAGACGCGCGCGATCGAGGATCTGCGCGCCATCCCCTGGGTGTTCTCCTGGGCGCAGTGCCGCCTGATGCTGCCCGGCTGGTACGGCTTCGGCAGCGCCGTCGAGCAGTGGATATCGGAGCATCCGGACCAGGGCATGCCGTTCCTGAAGGAGCTCTACAGGGAATGGCCGTTCTTCCGCATGCTGCTGTCGAACATGGACATGGTGCTCGCCAAGAGCTCGATCGCGATCGCCTCGCGCTATGCCGAACTGGTGCCGGACGAGGGCCTGCGCGAAAAGATCTTCGGCCGCATCCGCCGCGAATGGCATTCCTGCATCGAGACGCTGCTCGACATCATGGGCCACGACCGGCTGCTGCAGGGCAATCCGCTGCTGGAGCGTTCGGTGCGGCACCGCTTCCCCTATCTCGACCCGCTCAACCACGTGCAGGTCGAGTTGTTGAAGGAGCATCGCGCGCAGAACCCGGACGAGCAGGTGCTGCGCGGGATTCAGCTCACCATCAACGGCATCTCGGCGGGGTTGCGGAATACGGGGTAGGAGTGACGCTGCGGCTTCACACTGCGCCGTCATGCCCGGGCTTGGCCCGGGCATCCAGGTTCTTCGTGCCATGGCTCAAGACGTGGATCAAGCCCGGCCATGACACAAGTCCGTATCAGGGCTTCATCGCGCCCTGGACGCTCGTATACACGGCATAGAGCGAGGTCGAGCCGCAGATGTAGAGCCTGTTGCGCTGCTGGCCGCCGAAGCTCAGATTGGCGACGGTTTCCGGGATGTGGATCTTGCCGAGCAGCTCCCCGTCGGCCGTGTAGCAGCGCACGCCGTCCTCGTTGGGATCGCCCCAGCCGACCGAGCACCAGACCCGTCCTTCGGTGTCGCAGCGCACGCCGTCGGTGATGCTCGGCTTTGGAATCTCGGCGAAGACCTTGCTGTTCGATACTTTTCCCCCGGCCACGTCGAGGTCGAACACGCGGATATGGGAGGGATTGTCCGGCCCATCGGTGAAGCCGGTATCGCAGACATAGAGCTTCTTCTCGTCCGGCGAGATGGTGATGCCGTTTGGCTCCACGAAATCGTCGACGACGACCTTGACCTCGCCGGATTTCGGGTCGACGCGGTAGACGTTCTTCTTGTCCTGCTCGGGATCGGCCTTGATGCCTTCATAGAAGCCGCCGATGCCGTAGGCCGGATCGCTGAACCAGATGGCGCCATCGGCCGTGACGACCGCGTCGTTCGGCGAGTTCAGCTTCTTGCCGTTGAACTTGTCGGCGATGATGGTGATCGATCCGTCGAGCTCGGTCCGGGTGACGCGCCGGCCGCTATGTTCGCAGGTGATCAGGCGTCCTTCGCGATCGATGGTGTTGCCGTTCGAGTTCATCGAGGGCTGGCGGTACACGCTGCAATGACCGTCATCCTCCGAGAAGCGCATGATGCGGTTGTTGGGGATGTCGCTGAACAGCAGGTAGCGTCCGGCCGCGAAATACACCGGTCCCTCGGCCCATCTGAAGCCGGTTGCGACACGCTCGACCGCCATGGTGCCGGCGAAGGCCGGAAAGCCGGGAGGCCCGAATGTCGGCGGCCCCTTCTTGGCCGATTCAAGATGAGCGTCCGGATAGCGGCTGCCGGGCAGCGGCCCCAGGGGTAGCGGCGTTTGTTGGGTCGGCGCGCCGGTCTGGCCGAATGGCGTGACGCTCGCGGCCTTGGCGGCCGCCATCGTGACGCCGGTTGCGGCCGCTGCCACCGCGCCCTTCAGAAGAGTGCGGCGGCCGAGGCCGAGCCCGTGAATGTCAGCGGAATTGGTCAGTGGCCTTGTCATGGTATCCTCCCGCAGTTTTTTATGGGAAGGAAACCATCCGCCCGCATTCGGGCATAAAGCGGGCGATCCGTGGCTTGGACAACCACAGATCGCACTGCGGCAATAGCGGGAAACGTGCCTTAGACGGGATCCCAGGTAAAAATGTCCGCGGAGCGGTCGAGCTTGTAGAACGATCCCTTCAGCGCCGGCATGCCGTGCTCGGCGATGGACTGCGGCGTCCAGCCCTCGCTGCGCTGCACCGAGCGGATCGGCCGGTTCTGGCTGAACAGAAAGATCTCGTTCATGCGCACGCCGAAGATCTGGCCCGTGACGTCCTTGGCGGAATCGCCGAGCAGATAGCCGCACAGCGGCGCGATCTTCTCCGGTCCCATCTGCTTGATCTTCTCGACGCGCGCCTTCTCGGCCTCGGTCTCGGTCGGGATGGTGCCGATCATCCGGGTCCAGGCGAACGGCGAGACGCAGTTGGAGCGGACATTGAAGCGGCCCATGTCGAGCGCGATCGACTTCGACAGGCCGACGATGCCGAGCTTGGCGGCGGCGTAGTTGGCCTGGCCGAAATTGCCGATCAGGCCGGAGGTCGAGGTGAAGTGCACGAAAGAGCCAGACTCCTGCTCGCGGAAGATGCGCGCGGCGGCGTGGCTGACATAGAACGAGCCCATCAGGTGAACCTTGATGACGGCCTCGAAAGCCTCGACGCTCATCTTGTGAAAGATCATGTCGCGCAGGATGCCGGCATTGTTGACGACGCCGTCGAGCCGGCCGAAATGGTCGGTCGCGGTCTTGACGATCTTGCTCGCCGGGATCGCTTCGGCGACGCTCTCGAAATTGGCGACCGCCGTGCCGCCGCGCTTCTTGATCTCCTCGACCACTTCCTCGGCCGGGGATGCGCTCGAGCCGGCGCCGTCGGCGGCCCCGCCGGGATCGTTGACGACGACCTTGGCGCCTTCGCCAGCGCACAGCAGCGCGATCTCGCGTCCGATGCCGCGCCCTGCGCCGGTGACGATGATGACCTTGTCTTGCAGTGATTTCGTCATGTGGGTTCTCCTGCTGTTTTCTTACCTCGCCCCGCTTGCGGGGAGAGGTCGGATCGCATCGCTAGATGCGATCCGGGTGAGGGGGACTCTCCGCGAGTCCAACTGTGTGGAGGCCGCCCCTCACCCCAACCCTCTCCCCGTAAGAACGGGGAGAGGGAGAGGCGAGCAGCGCGCTACCTCTCGTTCGTGAACACGATCGTGCCACTTGCGGCGAACATGCCGCCCACGCCGTGGCACACCGAAATCCTCGCGCCCCGAACCTGCGCCGGCGCGATGCCGCGCATCTGGCGCACGCTCTCCTGCAGCGCGTACATGCCGTACATGCCCGAATGCATGTAGGAGAGGCCGCCGCCATTGGTGTTGAGCGGCAGCTTGCCCCCGGGCCGCGTGTTGCCGTCCGCGATGAACTTGCCGGTTTCCTCGTGCGGCATGAAGCCGAGATCGCCGAGGCCGAACAGCGGCAGATGCGCGAACGCATCGTAGATCATGAGATGATCGACGTCCTTGTGGGCGATGCCGGCCTCCTTGAAGGCCAGCGGCCCCGCGGTCTTGAACGCGCGCGAGGAATTGAAGGTCTCCATCTGGCTGACCATCGACGTCTCCACGCTCTCGCCGGTGCCCATGATGTAGACGGGTTTTCGCGGGAAGTCCCGGGCGCGGTCGGCCGAGGTCAGGATCAGCGCGCCGCCGCCGTCGGTGACGAGGCAGCACTGCAGCAGGCGGAACGGATAGGCGATCATGCGCGAATTGAGCACGTCGGCAACCGTGATCGGCTCCTTCATCATCGCGCGCGGGTTCTTCGCCGCCCACTCGCGCTGCACCACCGCGACGGAGGCGAGCTGCTCGTGGGTGATGCCGTAGGTCTTCATGAAGCGCAGCACGGGAATCGGGAACATGCTGGGCGGGCCGTAAACGCCGTAGGGCGCCTCGAACTGGCCCTGCAGGCTGTCGGCGGGGATCGAGCGCGGCAGCTTGCCGATCATCGACTTGCCGCTTTCGGCATGCGTGATCAGCACGGTCTTGCAGAGACCCGCTTCGATCGCCGCCGCCGCGTGACGGACATGCAGCATGAACGAGCAGCCGCCGACGGAGGTGCCGTCCACCCAGGTCGGCTTGATGCCGAGATAGTGACAGACCTGCTGCGGCGTCTCGACGGCGGTGGCAAAGCCGTCGATGTCGGAGAGTTTCAGCCCGGCATCGGCGATGGCGTTGAGCGCAGCATCGGCGTGAAGCTGCAGCTGCGACATGTTGGGAATGATTCCGAGATCGGTGGTCTCGGCCGCGCCGACGACGGCAACCTGGTTCCTGCGCATGGCCTACCGCTTCGCCGGACGGAACACGGGGAGGGTGATCTTGTCGTCGAGGGCCTCGAAGGCGACCTCGAGCTTCATGTCGAGCTCGAGCGCTTCCGGCGTCTGCGGACAGTCGATGATGTTGCTCATCATCCGCGGTCCCTCTGCGAGTTCGACCACGGCGATCGCATAAGGTGGCGTGAAGCCCGGCGCGGCAGGACGGTGGTTGATGACGTAGCTGTAGAGAAAGCCCTTGCCGCTCGCCTTGAACATCGAAACCTTGCGCGAGGCGCAGGACGGGCAGAACGGGCGCGGCGGGAAGTAGACATGGGCGCAGGCGTCGCAGCGCTGCAGGCGCAGCTCGCCGGCCTTCGTGCCGTCCCAGAAATGCTGGGTCTCCGGCGTCGGTTTCGGTCGCGCGCGCTGCGGTTCGGCCATGTCGGCTAGTCCTCCCGGAGAACAGGGGTGCGCCCGTTCCGTTTCGATCTTGATGCGACAATTGACCATGGCGCGTCAACGGTCCAGCCGGGACCATGCATGCCATCATGCGCTCAATGCTTGTGTCGGACCGAGCCAGCGCGATAGATTGCGCGCGCCAATATTCCGCGAGACAGACATGCCCGATTTTCCGACACTGGCGAAGCTTGCCGACGACCTCGAAAGCGGCCGCACCACCTCCCGCAAGCTGGTCGAGGCGTGCATCGCCAGGATCGCCGATCCCGCCGGCGAGGGCCAGCGCGCCTTCATCCATGTCGACAGGGACGCAGCGCTCGCGACGGCCGACGCGATGGATACCTTGCGCAAGGTGAAGGCGGCGCCGTCGCGCTATGCCGGCATCCCGGTCTCGATCAAGGATCTCTTCGACATCAGGGGACAGGTGACGCGCGCCGGCTCTCGCGCGCTCGACGATTCCCCGGCGGCCGAGCACGATGCCGCCACGGTTGCGCGGCTGCGCAGGGCCGGCTTCGTCCTGATCGGGCGCACCAACATGACCGAATTCGCCTATTCGGGCATCGGCATCAACCCGCATTACGGCACGCCGAAGGGCGCCTGGAACCGGAGCGAGGGCCATGTGCCCGGCGGCTCGTCCTCGGGTGCCGCGGTCTCCGTGCTCGACGGCATGGCGCACGGCGCGCTCGGCACCGACACCGGCGGTTCCTGCCGCATTCCGGCGGCCTTCAACGGCATCGTCGGCTACAAGCCGACGCAGCGGCGCGTTCCGCTCGACGGTGCGGTGCCGCTGTCGTTCTCGCTCGACAGCATCGGGCCACTGGCGCGATCGGTCAGTTGCTGCGCCATTCTCGATGCGGTGCTGGCGAATGAGCCGGTCGCCCCCCTGAAGCCGCGACCCGTGAAGGGCATGCGGCTGGCGATTCCGACCACGATCGCGCTCGACGACCTCGACGCAGACGTGGCCGCGACGTTCGAGCGTGCGCTTGCCAGCCTTTCCGATCACGGCGCCGTCATCGAGCGCATCGAGATGACCGAATTCCATGAGATCGGCCCGATGAACGCCAAGGGCGGCTTTGCCGCAGCCGAGAGCTTTGCCTGGCATCGCTACCTCATCACATCCAAGGGCGATGTCTACGATCCCCGCGTCGCCGTCCGCATCATGCGCGGCGAGGCACAGAGCGCGGCCGACTACATCGATCTCCTCAACGAGCGCCGCTCGCTGATCGCCCGCGTCAACGCGCGCCTCGCGCCCTATGACGCGCTGGTGCTGCCGACCACCGCCAACACGCCGCCGAAGATCTCCGACCTTGCCGATGACAAGGCGTTCACCACCCAGAATCTGCGCGCGCTGCGCAACTGCACCCTGATCAATATGGTCGACGGCTGCGCCATCTCCATCCCTGCGCACCGCGAGGGCGAGGTTCCCGTCGGCCTGATGCTGGCGGCTGCGGGCGGCTCCGACCGGCGTATCTTCGAGCTCGCCGCCGGCATGGAGGCGGTCGTTCGTGTTTGACCTGACATTCACCGTCGACGCCCAGGACACGACGACGCCTCTGACGCTGGCGATCGACCAGATAGTCATTGCCGGCTGGACCGGCCGCGATCCCATTGCGCGCGACAAGCACATCGCCGAGCTGGAAGCTGTCGGCATCGCCCGCCCGGCTTCGACGCCGATCTACTATCGCGCCTCGGCGCGGCGGCTCACCCAGGAAGACCGCATCGAATGCTGCGGCGGTGACTCCTCCGGCGAGGTCGAGTTCGTGCTGATCGGCTGGCAGGGCCGCATCTTCGTCGGCTGCGGCTCCGATCACACCGACCGCAAGGTCGAGGCCTACAGCGTCACCGTCTCCAAGCAGATGTGCGACAAGCCGATTGCGTCGGTGCTGTGGGAGCTCGAGGACGTCATCGGGCACTGGGACAGGATGATCTTGCGCGCCTGGGCCACGATCAACGGCGAGCGCGTGCTCTACCAGGAGGGCACGCTGGATGCGATGCTGCCGGTCGACGATCTGATCGCGCGCGGCTTCGATGGCAAGACGTTTCCGGACGGCTGCGCCATGTTTGGCGGCACCTTCGCCGCCAAGGGCGGCATCCGCCCCGCGGACCGCTTCGAGTTCGAGCTGGAAGACCCCGTGCTGAAGCGGACCATCAGGCACGGCTATGACGTGGTCACGCTGCCGGTGCGGGGGTGAGCGGCGCCGTCACTGATTGACCGGCTTGGCTTGAGTGCTCGGCACATCGTTGAGAAGCAGCGGCCGGCTCTTTGCCGCCGCCGCTTGGGTCTCGCTGATCAGTCCGGCCGTCTGCATGCGATCGATGGCACGATCTCGAGAGCGCGTGTCGAAATATTGGCTTGGACGAGGTTGCCGCGCGCGAATCATGAGGAACGCGATTTCATCGACGTCGAGCTCCGCGAGCGCCTTTCCAAAGTAAGCCTCTGCTCCCGCCACCACGCCATATGCACTGCGACCCAGATATCTTTCATTGAGATAGATCTCCAGGATCCTGTCCCGGGATAGGCTGCGGGTGACGCGCTGCATGAAATAGATCGATGCGATAGGGTCGAGCTGATGGTCATTCCCTGGGGTGAGCAACACCAGGCAGTGCGCGACAGATTGCGTGATGCCGGCCGGTCTCGGGCCGCGGCCGGTGCTCAGGCCCAAAGCGATCTCGACGATCGGATTCAACGTCCAGGCTTCGTAGAAGTCCGGTTCCTCATAAGCGATCACGGCTTGGCGGAGCAGAGGTGGGATATTGGCGAGGGGAATAGTGGCGCGCTTTGGAGCGGTCCCGCACGCCGGGCTTGTCGATGAAACCGCCGCGAGCTGGGCTTCGGTCGGAAGCCCGATGCTGTAACCGTAGTGCCAGACCAGCCAGCCGGAGAAGGCGAGCAGGCCCACAGCCGCAAGCGAGAGCACGGCCAGCACGGTCTTGGCGGCAATGACGAGGAATTTGCGCATTGAGTGCAATTGGGGTGAAGTCGCAGGGAGCGAGCGCAAAGTCGCGTTGGAACCGGACGGAATTGGGGCGGTTGGGCCTCACGGAAATCGGGTGGTGCGCCTATGCCGGGTTTGCGAGATTATCGGCCATGAAATCAACCGCAAAACTTGCTACGCCCACGTCCGACGCCGCCGCCCACGTCGAAATCCTCGACTGGCCGCAAATCGCCGCCGAACTCGACTCCCATGGCTGCGCCGTCCTGAAGGGACTGCTGACGCCGGACCAGTGCCGAACGGTCGCCGCGCTCTATCCCGACGACGCGCACTTCCGCAGCCGCATCGTCATGGGCCGCCATGGCTTTGGCCGCGGCGAGTACAAATACTTCTCCTATCCTCTGCCCGATCTGATCGCGCAGCTCCGCCCGGCGCTCTATGGGCACCTCCAGGCCGTCGCCAACCGTTGGAACGAGGCGATGGGGATCGACATCCGCTATCCCGCCGCGCATGCGGCGTTCCTCAAGCGCTGCCACGAGGCGGGCCAGGCGCGGCCGACGCCGCTGCTGCTGCAATACGAGGCCGGCGACTACAACTGCCTGCACCAGGACGTCTATGGCGAGCACGTGTTCCCGCTGCAGGTCGCGATCCTCCTCTCCGAGCCGGGCCGCGATTTCACCGGCGGCGAGTTCGTGCTGACCGAGCAGCGCCCGCGCATGCAGTCCCGCGCCGAGGTGGTTCCGCTGGCGCAGGGCGATGCCGTGGCTTTTGCCGTTCATCACCGTCCCGTGCAGGGGACACGCGGCACCTATCGGGTTAATCTCCGCCATGGCGTCAGCCGGATCAGGTCCGGGCATCGCCACACGCTGGGTGTGATCTTTCACGATGCAAAATGAGCAGGCGTTGACGGCCGATCTGTTCGACAATGTTGCCGAGGCGCAACCGTCCCGCGAGGCGATCGCGGACGGCGCCGTGCTGCTGCGCGGCTTCGTCAGGCCGATCGAGGGCGCGCTGATCGAATCCGTGCGCGCCATCGTGGCGCAATCGCCGTTCCGCCGCATGACGACGCCCGGCGGCTACCAGATGTCGGTGGCGATGACCAATTGCGGCGAGCGCGGCTGGATCACCGATCACACCGGCTACCGCTACGATCCCATCGATCCCAGGACCGGCGCGCATTGGCCCGCGATGCCGCCCGTGTTCCACGACCTCGCCCGCCGCGCGGCGGAGCAGGGCGGCTTTGAAAACTTCGCGCCCGACGCCTGCCTCGTCAACCGCTACGAGCCCGGCACGCGGCTCTCTCTGCACCAGGACAAGGACGAGCTGGACTTTTCCGCTCCGATCGTCTCGGTGTCGCTCGGGCTGCCGGCGATCTTCCTGTTCGGCGGCATGGCGCGTAGCGACAAGCCGCGCCGCTTCCGGCTCGTCCATGGCGACGTCGTGGTGTGGGGCGGCGCCAGCAGGCTCGCCTATCACGGCGTGGCGCCGCTCGCCGACGGCGAGCACGCGCTGCTCGGGCGGAAACGGATCAATCTGACCTTCCGGAAGGTCCGCTGACGCGCTTGCCCGCAGCCCCCGCTCGTCTAAGCTCGCGGCGGGGAGGCGGCGACATGACGACCACAGAGCTCTCGGCCGACACAGGGGCGGCCAACCGCACCGGGCTTTATCTCGCCGCGCTGCAATTGGTGTTCACGCTGGGCTGGACCACCTACGTCATCTATCTGCCAAAGCTCGCCGCCGAGGCCGGCATCGCGCCTTCGGCCGTCATCCTCATCCTGATGCTGGACCAGGCGATCTTCACCATTGCCGATACGGCGATGGGGATGGCCGCCGACAGGATCGCGCACCATGTCGGCAGGCTCGGGCTGTTCGTCGCCCTCGTGACCGCGATCTCCTGCGCTGCGTTCGTCGCGCTGCCCTTCGTCGCCGGAGCCGGTCATGCCGCGCAGGGCTGGTTCATTGCGCTGATCGTGGTCTGGTCGATCACCTCGTCTGCGTTGCGCGCGCCGCCGCTGACCCTGCTCGGCAAATATCGCGCGAGGCCGCAGGTCCCGTTCCTCGCCGCGCTTGCACTGCTCGGCTATGGCGTCGCCGGCGCGGTCTCGCCCTATCTCGGCGTGGTGCTGCGCGAGCACGATGCGCGCTTGCCGTTCGTGATCTCCAGCGCGGTGCTGCTGCTGACGGCGCTTGGACTGTCACGGATCGAGTACGGCGTGGCGCGCGATACCGCATCATCGGCGCCGGCCGCGGCGGCCAAGCCGCTGGGCCTCGTGCCGATCGCCTTCATCGTCGCAATGGTGGCGCTGGCGCTCGGCTATCAGCTCCATTTCGCCATGAACAGCGCGCCGTTCTATCTGCGCTTTGCGAAGGCAAACGAGCTGCAATGGCTGATGCCGGTCTTCTGGATCGGCTTCAACATCGCGATGTTTCCGGCGAGCCTGGTCGTCAAGCACCGCGGCGGCCTGATCGTGATGGGCGCCGCCGGCCTGTGCGGCGCGGTTGCGATCGTGGTGGCGGAGCTCGCCGGCAGCCTCAATACGCTGATCGTCGCGCAATTCCTCGCGGGAGCCGCGTGGGGCTGCATGTTGATGAGCGCGGTCTCGGCCGCGCTCGCCATCGGCTCGACCGGCGCGGAGGGAAAGGTCACCGGGCTCGTGTTCTCGGCGCTGGCGCTCGGGACCTTCGCGCGGATGGCGGCGGTCGCCGGCGGCCTGCAGAAGATGCCCGACTACGCGCCGCTGTTGCACTGGGCGCCGGTCGCCTGCTGGGCGATCGCCGGCGTGGGCCTGCTGGTGATCGCCGCAGCGCGGCTTCAGGGCGCCTCCACCCTCAAGGCTTCGGCGGGTGGATGAAGGCCCACGGGCTGACCTCGGAGTCGCGCGTCACCTCGATGGAGATCAGATACGGCCCGCCATGGGCGAGCGCCTTTTCCAGCGCCGCCTTGAACTGGTCGGGCGCGGTGACGCGCGCCGCTGCAACACCGAAGGATTCCGCAAGCTTGACGAAATCCGGATTGACCAGGTCTGACGCCACCACGCGGCCGTCGAAGCGCTCGCGCTGGTCGCGGCGGACGTTGCCATAGGCGTTGTTGTTGAACACCAGCGTGACCACGCCGATGTTGAACTGCACCGCGGTGGACAGCTCCTGCACGCCGAACATGAAGCCGCCATCGCCGGTGATGGCGACCACCGGCTCGTCGGGATTGGCGACCTTGGCCCCGAGCGCGGTCGGGAAGCCTGAGCCCAGCGTGCCCTGGTAGCCCGAGGTGATGAAGGTGCGCGGCTGATAGATCGGAAAGCCGTACCAGGAGGCAAAGCCGACCTGGGACAGTTCGTCGGTGACGATGGCGTTCGCCGGCAGCACCTCGCGCAGGATGTTCAGATACGCCATCTGCGGCTGGATGCGCTGGATGTCCTGGTGCGCCGCTGCGGTCGCTTCGCGAATGTCAGCGCGCCGGCCGCGGGTCTTGGCGTACCCGGCCTTCGTCACGGCCGCGGCGAGGTCGGCCGTGCCGGCCCTGGCATCGGCGACGATGGCAGCATCGCAGGGGAGCCGGCGCATCTCGACGGGATCGATGTCGATGCGAACGGACTTCAGGCCCGGCGGTTGATATGGCCAGCGGAAGCCCGAGGCCGGCAGCTCGGCGCGGGTGCCGATCGCGATCATCAGATCGGTTGTCGGCCACAGCCTGTAGGCGGCGGCCATGGTCAGCCCGAGCTCATGCGCATTGGAGACGATGCCGCGGCCGCTGCGGAAGGCGACCACGGGCGCATCGATCATCTCGGCGAGCTCGAGGATTTCTTCGCCCGCCTCGATCGCGCCGCTGCCGACGAAGATCATCGGCGCCTTGCTGTTCTTGATGAGCGCGGCGGCCTGCCTGATCATGTCGGGATCGGGCTGCGGCGCGGGCAGCGGCTCCAGCACTTTTGCGGCGGCCGTGTCGGCGCGCTGGGTGAAGACATCCCAGGGCATCTCGACCGAGGCGGGGCCGCGCCGGCCCGACATCATCTCCTGGAAGGCGCGCGCGACCACAGCCGGCGCGTTGCCCGGATATTCGATGCGGTCGGCCCATTTCACATAGGTGCGCAGGGTGGCGAGCTGGTCCGGCATCTCGTGCAGATGGCCGCGGCCCTTGCCCAGGAACGGCGTCGGCACCTGGCCGGTCACGCACAGCACCGGTTCGTTGCAGCCGAAGGCGGTGAGCAGCGCCGCGCTGGCATTGAGCACGCCGGGGCCGGGCACCACGCTGAACACGCCCGGCCTGCCGCTCGAGCGCGCATAGCCGAACGCCATGTAGCCGCAGGCCTGCTCGTGCCGGGCGCCGATCACCTTGAGCTGGGCCTGGTGGAAGGCGTCGAACAGGCCGTAGACCTGCGCGCCGGGCAGGCCGAACACGGTGTCGACGCCATGGGCGACGAGCCCGCCTACGATCGCTTCGCCGCCGGTGAGGGTGGTCATTGCATCATTCCATTTCGATTGTTGGTCAGGCTTCGTCGACGACGCCGTTGCGCAAGCATCCGATTCCCTCGGCCTCGACCTCGATGACGTCGCCGGGCTTCAGGTAGCGCGGCGGGTCGAACCGCGCGCCGGCGCCGGTCGGCGTGCCCGTGACAATGATGTCACCTGGCACCAGCGTTGCGAAGGTGGAAATATAATTGATCAGGTGGCGGAACGGGAAGATCAGCCGGCCGGTCGAGTCGTGCTGCCGCAATTCGCCATTGACGCGCGTGGCCAGGCGGATGTCGGCGATCTGCGATTCAACGCTGTAGGGTACGAGCCACGGCCCGAGGCTGCCGCTGGAATCGAAATTCTTGCCCTGGGTGACGTTGAACTTGGAGTGGCGGAGCCAGTCGCGCACCGAGCCTTCGTTGCAAAGCGTCAGCGCTGCGATGTGGTCGAGCGCCGTGCTTTCCGGAATGTGCCGACCGGCCTTGCCGACCACCAGCACGATCTCGCCCTCGTAGTCGAGCTGGTGTGACGCGCGCGGGCGCACCAGCGGCGTCTCGTGACCGACGAAGGAACGGGGCGAACGCATGAACATGCTCGGGTATTTCGGCAAGGCCTGGCCGTCACGGTATTCGGCGTTGCGGTCCGGATAGTTGACGCCGATGCAGATGATCTTTTCCGGTGCGGGCACCGGCGGCAGCCAGGTGATGTCGGCGAGCGCGTGATCCGGTGCGCGACCGGCCGCTTCCTGCGCGAGGCCCGCGAGCTTGCCGGCCGCGATCACTTCGCGCAGCGTCGGATAGTCCCTGGCATGGCGCGGCGAGAGATCGACGGCGCCGCCCTCGACGATGGCGCCATAGCGGGTTGCACCCTTGACGGAATAGGTGGCGAGGCGAGGGAAGTTCATGGTCAGTCCGCCACCAGTACGTCGGCCACGAATTTCGGCTCGCGCACGGCCTGGCCAGTGAAGGGCGTGCCCTGCTCGAACCAGGAGCGCGGGGCCGGCGCGCCCCACAGCGTCTGCCGGCGCGGATCGCGCAGCGACCAGCGCAGGGGCTCGTGGTCGTGATCGCCGGTGAAATAGTCGCTGGTGTAGAGCTCCAGCCGATGCCCGTCGGGATCCCTGACATAGAGGAAGAACGCGTTCGAGATGCCGTGGCGCCCGGGGCCGCGCTCGATATTCTTCACGAAGCCCGAGGAGGCCATCACGTCGCAGAGATGGATGATGTTCATCGCCGTCGGCGTCCAGTAGGCGAAATGATGCAGCCGCGGGCCCTTGCCGTTGGTGATGGCGAAATCGTGGACGTTGCCCTTGCGATGCATCCAGGCGGCGGCGATGCGCCCGTTCGGCCCGTCCTCCTCGGCATATTCGGTGAGGCGGAAGCCGAGCCGCGCGTAGAACTCGACGGTGTCCTGCACCTCGGCGGCGAAGACGTTGAAATGATCGAGGCGCTGCGGGTGGCAGCCCTTGTAGAGGTCGAAGCGCCGCAGCAGATGCGGCCGGCGGTCCATCGCCGCGTAGAGCTCGATCTGGAAGCCGAAGGGATCGGTGAATTGCAGGGTGCGGCCCTGGAACGGCTGGTCGGCGAAGGCGTAGGCGAGGCCGTTCTCGGAGAGGAACGCGGCCGCCTTGTCCAGGTCCTTGTCATTGCCGACCTTGAAGCCGAGCCGCGCGCAGGCGGGCGCGGGCGCCTTCCGCAGCACCAGCGAGTGATGCTGATGCTCCTCCGCGGCGCGCAGGTAGACGATGTTGTCATCGGCGTCCTCGACATGCAGGCCGACGGTGGTCTCGTAGAACTCGCGGCTGAGCTTCAAATCGGTCACGTCGAGCACGACGTGGCTGCAGCGGATGATGTTGAATGGCGGCTCGAAGATATGTTGCGGTACGGGCATGGCGTTTCCCCTCGGTCCCTGTCATTCCGGGGCGGCTCGCAGAGCCGAACCCCGAATCCATTGCGCAGCAGAGTTGGTGGAGGAATGGATTCCGGGCTCGTGCTTCGCACGCCCCGGAATGACCGCTTCCTAAATCCCCAGCTTCTGGATCTTGTGCGTGCCCCGCGCCAGCGAGACATGCTTGGTTTCCATGTAGAAGTCGAACGAATAGTCGCCGCCGTCGCGGCCGATGCCGCTTGCCTTCATGCCGCCGAACGGCGTCGGCAGATGGCGGACGTTTTCCGAGTTCAACCAGATCATGCCGGCTTCCAGCGCGTCGGCGACGCGCAAGGCGCGGCCCATGTCGTTGGTCCAGACATAGCCGGTGAGGCCATAGCGGATGTCGTTGGCGATCTCGACGGCGTCCGCTTCGTCCTCGAAGGACAGCACGGTGAGGAACGGGCCGAAGACCTCCTCCTGCGCCACCCGCATCCTGCCGTTCGCGCCGGTCACCAGCGTCGGCTCGACGTAGTGTCCGCCGCCGGGACCGTCATAGGCCTTGCCGCCGACGGCGATCGTCGCACCGTCCTTGCGCGCCACGTCGAAATAGGAGCAGACCTTTGCCAGATGCCGCTCGTGGATCAGCGGGCCGATCTCGGTTGCGGGATCGAGGGGATGGCCGACCTTCAGCGCCTTGACGCGGGCGGTCAGCCTCTCGACGAACTCTTCCGCGATGCTTGCCTGGATCAGCAGGCGGCTGGACGAGGTGCAGCGCTCGCCGTTGAGCGAGTAGATCATGAACACGACGGCATCGAGCGCGCGGTCGAGATCGGAATCGTCGAACACGATCACCGGGTTCTTGCCGCCGAGCTCGAAATGCACGCGTTTCAGGGTCGGTGCGCCCTGGACCATGATGGCCGAGCCCGTCGCGCTCTCGCCGACGAAGCCGATCGCCCTGATGGCGGGATGCTCGGTCAGCGCCTTGCCGGCCTCTTCGCCAAAACCGTGCACGGTGTTGAGCACGCCGTCGGGCACGCCGGCTTCCTTGACCAGTCGTGCCAGAATGCTCGCCGTCACCGGCGACCATTCGGCCGGCTTGTGCACGACCGTGCAGCCGGCCGCGAGGGCCGGGGCGATCTTCCAGGTCGAGAGCATGAACGGCGTGTTCCACGGCGTGATCACGCCGACGGGGCCGATCGGCACGCGGGTCGAGATGTTCCAGTGCTCGTCACTCGGCGTGTTGAGGCCGTCGCGCGCCTCGGCGCATTTGTCGGCGAAGAAGCGGAAATTCTCGGCGGCGCGGATCGCGGCCTTGGCCATGAAGCGATAGGCTTGGCCGGTGTCGATGCATTCGAGCACCGCAATGTCGTCGGCGTTGGCCTCGATCGCATCGGCGACGCGGTGCAGCAGCTTGCGCCGCATCGCGGGCCCCATGTCGCGCCAGGACTTGAAGGCGAGCGCGGCGGCGGTCGCTGCTGCGTCGATGTCCTCGGCATTGCCGCGGGCAACCGTCGCCAACGCCGCACCATCGACCGGCGACTTCGTCTCGAACGTCTCGCCGGAGATCGAGGGGACGACCTTGCCGTCGATCATGTGGCCGATGCCGTCGGCGCGCAGCGTCTTCAGCAGCGGGGCAGCGCGGTCGCGGTTGGCCTGGAACACATCGGCCTTCGGCGTGGGCTTATCCATGAGCGGCCTCCGCCTTCAGCGCGTCATGGAGGTTGTTGCGCTTCCAGCTCGTGTCCTTGTCGTTGATCTGCATGTCGAACGACAGGGCGAATTTGCTGGCGGCGAAAACGGGATCGAGATGCCGGGAGAGCGCCCCGAACACGTGCTCGCCGGCCTTCTTTCGCGTCGGCAAATCGCGGCCCTCGCCGATGCGCAGCACCACGTCGAGAAAGCCGTAATCCTGCCGGGCGTCCGCGATCGCATAATGCTCGCACCTGATGGCGCGGACGCGGATGCCGCCAAGCGGGAAGATGCCGGTCTCCACCGCCGCCTTGCGCACGACCTCGCACACCGCCGCGATGTCGAGGCGGGCATCGAGATTGGCCGAATATTCGATGGTGAAATGCGGCATGGCGGTTTCACTCCCTGTGTTCTCTGTCAGGCGAAGTAGCAGCTCACCGAGCCATAGGCGCCATAATCGGCCTGAATTGTGTCGCCCTTGCGGGTCTCGATCGGGCGGATGAAGGAGCCGGCGAGCACGACCTGGCCGGGCTCCAGCGCAAGGCCGAGCGGCGCGATCTTGTTGGCAAGCCAGGCGACCGCGGTCGCGGGATGATTGAGCACGCCGGCGGCAAGGCCGGTCTCCTCGAGCTGGCCGTTCTTGAAGACGAGCGCGCCGATCCAGCGCAAGTCCGCCTCGAGCGGGCGGATCGGCCGTCCGCCAAGCACGATGCCGGCGTTCGCGGCATTGTCGGCGATGGTGTCGACAATTTTTCGCGTGGCCTTGGTGCTGGGATCGACCCGCTCGATGCGGGTGTCGAGGATCTCCAGCGCCGGCACGACGAAATCGGTGGCGTTGAGCACGTCGAACATCGCGCAGTCGGGGCCTTCGAGCCGCTTGCTCATGACGAAGGCGAGCTCGGCCTCGACGCGCGTGGCGATGAAGCGCTCGGTCGGAATAATCCCGCCATCGGCAAAGAACATGTCGTCGAGCAGCACGCCGGAATCCGGCTCGTCGATGTTGAGCGCACTTTGCATCGCCCTGGAGGTGAGGCCGATCTTGTGACCCTTGACGCGGCGTCCCTCGGCGATCTTGACGTCGATCCACGCCTTCTGGATGGCGTAGGCGTCGGCGATGCTGATGTCGGGAAACTCCTGCGAGAGCTGCCGGATCTGCGTGCGCGCCTTTTCCGCACCGTGCAGACGGTTTGCACAGCTCGCGATATCGTCGGAGGAGAGCGCCATGACGGATCTCTGCGAAAAAATCTACTGCGGCGAGATAATTAACATGTTAAGTGAATTCGTCAAACCCAATTCCGCGTGTTGCGGTGCAAACGGACGTGAGGACGGAACGTCATGGCAAAGAGACCGGCTGAGGCCGTGAGCCCGAGCGCGCCGGCCGCGCGGCAGGTGCCGATGCGCGACTTCTCGCGCTCGCTGCCGATGTCGCTGCTGCGGGCGCGCGAGGCGGTGATGCGGCAGTTTCGCCCCTCGCTGCGCGAGCATGGCTTGACCGAGCAGCAATGGCGCATCCTCCGCGCGCTCGCCTCCGTCGAGGCCGTGGAGGTGACGGAACTCGCCCGCACCGCGTTCCTGCTCGGGCCGAGCCTGTCGCGCATCCTGCGCGATCTGGAGGCGCGCAGCCTGATCGGGCGCGAGACCGCCAAGGCCGACCTGCGCCGCAGCATGGTCTCGATCTCGAAGGAGGGCGTGAAGCTGATGGCCTCGGTAGCGCCGACCTCGGAGGCGATCTACGCGGAGATCACGCGGCGCTTTGGCGCACGCAAGCTCGCCGAGTTGCAGGAGATGCTCGGCGAGCTCGAACGGAGTCTTTCGGCGCTTGACGCCGGCGACGAGGCAACAGCCGAGGAGTGAAGGCAGATATGCGCAACCGCGCGGCAGCGGCCATGGACATTCGCGCGCGTTTTCGCTCAAACTGCCCCCTAAGCCGATCGCTTGAAAATCGGCGCCGGGACGGATGACGCCACATCGGGCGCGCCTCCGCTTTGAACGAGAGGCAAACAGACCGTCATGGTCACCATTCAGGTCCAGAGGCTGATCGACTTCGTCACCGAAGTGTTTGCGCACGCGCAATCGTCGCCCGAGGAAGCCAGGCGCATCGCCACCTATCTGACCACGGCAAATCTCACCGGCCATGACAGCCACGGCGTGATCCGCGTGCCCGTCTATATCCGCTGGCAGAAGACGGGCTCGGTCGTGCCGAACCAGAACGCCGAAATTGTGCTCGACACGCCTTCGCTCGCAGTGGTCGACGGCAGGTTCGGCTATGGCCAGACCGTGACGCCGCAGGCGGTGAGGATCGGCATCGAGAAGTGCAGGACGGTGGGCCTCGCCGCGGTGGCGCTGCGCAATGCCGGGCATATCGGCCGCGTCGGCGACTGGGCCGAGATGGCCGCCGCCGAAGGGCTGGTCTCGGTGCATTTCGTCAATGCGGCGGGCTCGCTGCTGGTGGCGCCGTTCGGCGGCGTCGAGAAGCGGCTCTCCACCGCGCCCTATTGCGTCGGCATCCCGCGCGAGGGGCAGGACCCGATCGTGCTGGACTTTGCGACCTCGGTCGTGGCCGAAGGCAAGGTGCTGGTCGCCAGCCGCGGCGGCAAGAAGCTGCCGAAGGGCGCGCTGGTCGATGCCGACGGGACCTTGAGCGAGGACCCGGCCGTGCTCTACGGTCCCTACGCGCCGGAGGGCCCGCGCGACCACACCAAGGGCACCGGCGCGATCCGCGCCTTCGGCGAGCACAAGGGATCGGGCCTCGCCTTCATGTGCGAGCTGCTGGGCGGCGCCCTGACCGGAACCGGGGCCACATCCGGCGGCCGGCGCTTCGCCAACGGCATGCTGGCGTTCTATGTCGATCCGAAGGTTGTCGATACCTCCCATGTCTTCGATGCAGAGGTGTCGCGCTATGTCGATTTCATCCGCGCCACCAAGCCGGTGGCCGGGGTCGATCGGGTGCTGATTCCAGGCGATCCCGAGCGGAAAACCCGCGCTGAGCGGACCCGAAACGGCATCCCCTTGCCGGATGACACCTGGGCGGCGATAGTGAACACCGCCCGCGAGGTCGGCGTCAGCGAAGTCAGCATCCAGAGCGCGACCGCATAGGTCTTGCGTCATTGCGAGCGTAGCGCGGCGACCCGGTTCGCGGTAACAGCGAGGTGGTGCGGTCGCAACGCCCGGCGTGGTGACGAAGGCTCAAACAACAAAGAAGGAAGGCAACGTGGCGAACAAGGTCAAGGAAATCTGGAAGTCGGGCAAGGCCGTGGTCAACGCGTGGCTCGCGATTCCCTCCGGCTTCTCGGCCGAGATGATCGCGCAATGCGGCTTCGACAGCGTCACCGTCGACATGCAGCATGGCGTGCAGGACTATCTGTCGATGGTGCAGTGCTTCCAGGCCATGGACAAGCATCCGGTGACCCCGATGGTCCGCGTGCCCTGGAACGAGCCCGGCATCATCGGCAAGGTGCTCGACGGCGGCGCCTATGGCGTGATCTGCCCGATGGTCAACACGCCGCAGGAAGCGAAGAACCTCGTCTCCTATTCCAAATATCCGCCGCAGGGCGTCCGCTCCAACGGCCCGATCCGCGCCGGCATGTACGGCACCGCGGGCTCCTACCAGAAGACCGCGAATGCCGACACCATCCTGCTGCCGATGATGGAGACCAGGACCGCGGTCGAGAACATGGAAGCCATCCTCGACGTCGAGGGCATCGACGGCGTCTATATCGGCCCGTCCGACCTCGGCTTCTCCTACGGCCTCGAGCCCAAGCTCGACCGCAGCGAGCCCGAGATCCTCGCGATCTACGAGAAGATCATCAAGGAATGCGGCAAGCGCGGCCTCAACCCCGGCATCCATTGCAGCGGCGCCGAAGGTGCGGCGCGCGCCATCAACATGGGCTTCAAGCTCGTGACGCTGTCGAACGAGGTCGGGTTGATGACGACCTACGCCAAGATGCAGGTCAACGCGACACGCAAGGAATCGGGCGGCAAGGCGTAAGGTCTCGTGTCCCGGACGCGGCGCAGCACGAAGTGATGCGCCGCAGAGCCGGGACCCAGAAGCTTGCGAAGCACATGACGTGACAACTGGGCCCCGGATCAGCAGCGCACCGTTTCACGCTGCGCTGCGTCCGGGGCACGATAGTTTTGCTAGAGGAGACTCGCCATGACCATCAGCCCCGTCATTCGCCTGCATCCCGATGATGGCGTGCTGATCGCGCGCGCCAGCCTGCCGCCGGGAACCGCGGTCGCCGACGGCGTGACCACGGTCGAGCGCATTCCCTCCGGACACAAGGTGGCGATCAAGCCGATCGCGGTGGGCGAGCCGGTGAAGCGCTACGGCCAGATCATCGGCTTTGCGACGGTGCCGATCGCGCCGGGCCAGCACGTGCACACCCAGAACTGCGGCATGGGCGATTTCGCCAAGGACTATGCCTATTGCGCCGACGTCAAGCCGACGCCGAATTTCGACCTGCCGGCGACCTTCGAGGGCATCCGCCGTCCGGACGGCCGCGTCGCCACGCGCAACTATATCGGCATCCTGACATCGGTGAATTGCAGCGCGCATGTCGCAAGCCTCGTCGCCGACGTCTTCAAGAAGAATCCCTTCACCGGCGACAATCCGCTCGCGGACTTCCCCAATGTCGACGGCGTGGTGGCGCTGACCCACAAGACCGGCTGCGGCATGACGCAGAACGAGCCGCTGGCGCTGCTTCGCCGCACGCTCGGCGGCTATGCGCGGCACGTCAATTTCTCCCATGTCGTGGTGCTCGGTCTCGGCTGCGAGGTGAACCAGATCGGCGGCCTGATGGAGGAGCAGAAGCTCGCCGGCCGTCTGCGCGCGATGGACATCCAGGACGTCGGCGGCACCCGCAAGACGGTCGAGGCGGGCATCGCCTTCGTGCGCGAGGCGCTCGCTGACGCCAACAAGGTCAAGCGCGAGTCCGTGCCGGCGAGCGAATTGACGGTCGCGCTGCAATGCGGCGGCTCTGACGGCTATTCCGGCGTGTCCGCCAACCCGGCGCTGGGCGCGGCGAGTGACCTCGTCGTGCGTCACGGCGGCACCGTGATCCTGTCGGAGACGCCGGAGACCTATGGCGCCGAGCATCTCCTGACGCGCCGCGCGGTGAGTCGCGAGGTCGGCGAGAAGCTCGTCGACCTCATGCGCTGGTGGGACGAGTACACCGCGCGCGAAGGCGCCGAGATGAACGCCAATCCGAGCCCAGGCAACAAGGCGGGTGGTCTCACCACCATTCTCGAGAAATCGCTCGGTGCGATGGCGAAGGCCGGCACCACCAATCTCGTGGACGTCGTGCGCTACGCCGAGCCGGTGACCAAGCGTGGCTTCGTGTTCATGGACACGCCCGGCTACGATCCGGTCGCGGCGACCGGGCAGGTGGCTGGCGGCGCCAACCTCGTCTGCTTCACCACCGGACGCGGCAGCGTGTTCGGCTGCAAGCCTGCGCCCTCGATCAAGCTCGCCACCAACACGCCGATGTACAAGCGCATGGAAGACGACATGGACGTCAATTGCGGCACCATCCTCGAAGGCGAGGAGAGCGTCGAGCAATGCGGCCAGCGCATTTTCGATCTGATCCTGAAGACGGCCTCGGGCCAGCCGACCAAGAGCGAGAGCTTTGATTTCGGCGGCGCCGAGTTCGCCCCCTGGGTGCTTGGCGCGACGATGTGATCGCGCGGCGTAGCCGGGCGTGAAAAAGCGACGAACGCGCGCGCCGGTAATCCTACGGTGCGTCACGTGATCGCCCGGGTTCCCGCGGTCACGCATGATTAATAATTCTTGTCGTATCCGAGACAGATGCGGGCGAATCCCTCGGGGCGCTGCCCTTCGTGAGGATTCGTCATCGATGACGCGTGCGATAAGGCCGACTGGCGTGGAAAACCTCCTTGGCGAGGAGGAGTTGATCGTTTCCAAGACCGATCTCAAGGGCCGCATTACCTACGCCAACGACGTCTTCATCCGCATGGCGAAGTATTCCTGGACCGAGCTGATGGGCGCGCCGCACAGCATCATCCGCCATCCCGACATGCCGCGCAGCGTCTTCAAGCTGCTGTGGGACACGCTGCAGGCCAGGCAGGAGATCTTCGCCTACGTCGTCAATCTGGCGAAGGACGGCAGCCATTACTGGGTGCTCGCCCATGTCACGCCGACGCTGGACCAGCGCGGCAATATCGTCGGCTATCACTCCAATCGTCGCAGACCGGATCCGGTTCAGATTGAGCGCATCAAGCCGATCTACCGGACGCTGTGCGCGGAGGAAGCGCGGCATGCCAATGCCAAGGACGGCATGCATGCCGGTTTCCAGGCGATGGTCGGTCTGTTGAAGCAGCAGGGTCTCGGTTACGATGAATTTGTGCTCTCTCTCTAGGGCGCAGGGAGCGACCGCGCTCGCCTGCGTTCTTGGCATCGTTGCCTTCGTCCTCGCGCTCACCGGCGCGACTTTCGCCGGAGCGGCATTGCCGGGCGCGACCGTCGTGCTGCTTGGCTACGCCGTCTGGTGCCAGCATCGCGCGGCGGCCGCGGTCGACGAGGTGGAAGATGTGTGCCGCAAGGCGGCGCAGGGCGATCTCGAAGCGCGCGTCCTTAGCAATCGTCAGGCCGGTCGGATCGGATCGGTCCAGAAGTCGGTCAACGACATGCTCGACATCACCGATGCCTTTGTCCGTGAGGCTTCGGCCTCGATGAACTATGCCAGCCGCGGCAAGCATTTCCGCAAGATCCTGGCGCGCGGATTGCCCGGCTCCTTCCGCCACTCGGCGACCGTCATCAACTCCGGCACCGACAGCCTCGGCCGCCGCGTGGTCGAGATTGCCACCCTCGCCAAGGCGTTCGGCACGCATCTGGAGGAGGTCGCAGGCTCGCTCGTCGGCGCGGCGACCGATCTGGAATCCGACGCCCACCAGATGGCGGCAGCAGCCGAGAAGACCAGCCACCAGACCTCCGGCGTGCTCAGCGCCTCCGACCAGGCCTCGCGCAATGTCGCGACCGTCGCCACCGCCGCCGAGCAGCTCGCGTCCTCGATCGCCGAGATCGGCCGTCAGGTCTCCGGTTCGACCGAGAGCACCGGGCGCGCGGTGACCGAGGCCAACCGCGCCGGCGGCGAGATCCGCTCGCTTGCGGACGCAGCGCTCCGGATCGGCGACGTTGTCAAGCTGATCAGCGAGATTGCGGAGCAGACCAACCTCCTGGCGCTCAACGCCACGATCGAAGCCGCCCGTGCCGGTGAGGCCGGTCGCGGCTTTGCGGTCGTCGCCTCCGAGGTCAAGAGCCTCGCCACCCAGACCGCGAAGGCGACCGAGGAGATCAGCGCCAAGGTCGGCGAGATGCAGCAGTCGACCACCAATTCGGTCGCAGCCGTCGAGGCGATCACGCAGACCATCGCCGAGATCAACGGCATCACCGAAGCGATCGCGGCCTCGATCGAGCAGCAGGGACAGGCGACGCGCGAGATCGCCCACAACGTTCACGAGGTCGAGGCAGGCACCTTGCGGGTCTCCACCAACGTCACCGGCATCAGCGAAGCCGCAGCCGACACGGGCCGCGTCGCCACGCGCGTCAACAGCGCCTCCGAGCGCGTCCACGGCGAGGTCGAGACGCTGCGGCGCGAGGTGACGCAATTCTTGCAAAGGCTGACGTCCGCAGCGTAGGGCTGCTTCTCACCCTCTCTCCTTGTGGGAGAGGGTGGCTCGCCGCGATAGCGGCGAGACGGGTGAGGGGTTCTATCCTCACGAGCGGCGTTGCGAGTGGCGAGATACCCCTCATCCGGCGCCATAGCCGAAGCTTCGCTTCGGCGTTCTTAAGAACGGCGGCCGAGGCCGCCTATGCCACCTTCTCCCACAAGGGGAGAAGGGAAGGCAGCGTATGTCGCGCCTCCGACGATAACGGCGCGCAAACGGCCAGCCCGCATCTTGCGTAGGCACGGGCTGCCCGTTGTTAGTGCTTGATCGCACTGACATCAGGTGTTCTGCTCAAAAAAGCTGCTGGAGCACCGTTGCCGTGTCGATCTACGTCGCGTTACACCACGTCACGCACTACAAATACGACCGTCCGATCGATCTCGGCCCGCAGACCATCCGCCTGCGGCCGGCGCCGCATACGCGCACCCCGATCCTGAGCTACTCGCTCAAGGTGACGCCATCAAATCATTTCGTGAACTGGCAGCAGGACCCGCAAGGCAACTGGCTTGCGCGCTATGTCTTTCCCGAGAAGACGACGGAGCTGAAATTCGAGGTCGACTTCACGGCGCAGATGACCGTGGTCAATCCGTTCGACTTCTTCGTCGAGCCCTATGCCGACAGCTTTCCGTTCGCGTATCCGCAGGACCTGAAGACGGAGCTCGCGCCCTATCTCGAGACCATCAAGCCGGATCGCCTGTTCGCGAAATATCTCGACACGATCCCGCAGGAAGCGCCCAACACAGTCAATTTCCTGGTCGAACTCAATCGCGAGCTCCAGAAGAAGATCAGCTACATCATCCGCATGGAGCCGGGCGTGCAGACGCCGGAGGAGACGCTCGCCTCCGGCGCCGGATCATGCCGCGACTCCGCCTGGCTTCTGATCCAGACCTTTCGCCATCTCGGGCTCGCCGCCCGTTTCGTCTCCGGCTATCTGATCCAGATCCGCCCCGACATCGATCCGATCGAAGGCCCGCCGGAGGTCGAGAGCGATTTTACCGATCTGCACGCCTGGGCCGAGGTCTATCTGCCCGGCGCGGGCTGGATCGGGTTCGACGCGACGTCGGGCATGCTTGCGGGCGAGGGGCATATTCCGGTAGCCGCCACGCCGCATTACCGCTCCGCCGCGCCGATCTCGGGCGGCGCCGGTTTCGCCGAAGTCGAGTTCGCCTTCGACATGAACGTGCGCCGCATCCGCGAGGCGCCGCGCATCACAAAGCCGTTCTCGGACGAATCCTGGGCGCGGCTCAACGATCTCGGCGAGCAGATCGACGGCGATCTCGCCGGCCAGGACGTGCGCCTCACCATGGGTGGGGAGCCGACCTTCGTCTCGGTCGACGATCTCGAAGCGGCGGAGTGGAATACGGAGGCCGTCGGTCCCACCAAGCGCGCGCTCGGCGACGACCTGATCCGCCGCCTGCGCACGCGCTTCGCCCCCGGCGGGCTGCTGCATTACGGCCAGGGCAAATGGTATCCGGGCGAGAGCCTGCCGCGCTGGGCCTTCGGCCTGTACTGGCGCAAGGACGGCGTGCCGATCTGGAAGAACGCCGATCTCATTGCAAGAATCGAAAATCCACGGCCCGCGCAGCCGAAGGACGCCGAGGCCTTCATGGAGGGCACGGCGCTGCGGCTCGGGCTCGATCCCGGCTACATCATGCCGGCCTACGAGGACACCGCGCTCTGGCTTCAGAAGGAAGCCGAGCTTCCCCCCAACGTCGATCCCTCCGACTCCAAATTGTCCGACCCGGAGGCGCGCGCGCGCATCGCGCGGGTGTTCGAGCAGGGCCTCAACACGCCGCGCGGCTTCGTGCTGCCGGTGCAGCGCTGGAATGCGCCTCCGCGCTGGCGCAGCGAGCGCTGGCAACTCCGGCGCAATCATCTGTTCCTGACGCCGGGCGATTCCCCGGTCGGCCTGCGCCTGCCGATGGGCTCGCTCGGCTACGTCCCTCCGAACCAGTTTCCCTACATTGTCGAGCAGGACCCGATGGAGCGGCGGGGCAAGCTGCCGGTGTTCACCCGCATGGCGCGTCCACCATCGCCGCCGCGCACAGCGCCCGAACATCTCAATACGACCGTTCCCGTCCGCACCGCGCTGTCGGTCGAAGTCCGCGACGGCGTGCTCTGCGCCTTCATGCCGCCGGTCGAGCGCATCGAGGATTATCTCGAGATGATCGCGGTGCTCGAAGCGACCGCCGAGGAGATGCAGCTCCAGGTCCATGTCGAGGGCTATCCGCCGCCGTTCGATCCCCGAGTCGAGGTCATCAAGGTGACGCCCGACCCCGGCGTGATCGAGGTCAATATCCAGCCGGCGAACAGCTGGCGCGAGGCGGTCGACATCACCTCCGGTCTTTATGAGGACGCCGGCAAGGTGCGCCTCGGCGCCAACCGCTTCCTGGTCGACGGCCGCCACACCGGCACCGGCGGCGGCAATCACGTGGTGGTCGGCGGCTCCTCGCCGCAGGACTCGCCATTCCTGCGCCGGCCGGATCTGCTGAAGAGCCTGGTGCTATACTGGCAGCGCCACCCGTCGCTGTCCTATTTCTTCTCGGGCCTCTTCATCGGCCCGACCAGCCAGGCGCCACGCATCGACGAGGCGCGGCACGACAGCATCTACGAGCTCGAGATCGCGCTCTCGCACGTGCCGCCGCCGGGCTGGCAGGCGCCGCTATGGCTGGTGGACCGGCTGTTCCGGCACCTGCTCGTCGACATCACCGGCAACACCCATCGCGCCGAGATCTGCATCGACAAGCTTTATTCGCCGGAAGGTCCGGCCGGTCGGCTCGGCCTCGTCGAATTCCGCGCGCTCGAAATGCCGCCCGACCCGCGCATGTCGCTGGCACAGCAGCTCCTGATTCGCGCGCTGATCGCAAAATTCTGGCGCGAGCCGCAAGGGGGCAAATTCGTGCGCTGGGGCACCGCGCTGCATGACCGCTTCATGCTGCCGCATTTCATCTGGGAGGACTTCCTTGATGTATTATCTGAGTTGAAGCAGTGCGGCTATCCCTTTGAGCCCGAATGGTATCTTGCCCAGCTCGAATTCCGCTTTCCCGCCTTCGGGCGCGTCCATCATGGCGGCGTGACGCTCGAACTTCGCCAGGCACTTGAACCATGGCATGTGCTGGGTGAGGAGGGATCGGCCGGCGGCACCGTGCGCTATGTCGATTCCTCGGTCGAGCGGCTCCAGGTCAAGGCGGAAGGTTTTGTCGAGGGCCGTCATATCGTGACTTGCAACGGCCGCCGCCTGCCGATGACCTCGACCGGCCGCTCGGCGGAGGCGGTGGCCGGCGTACGCTTCAAGGCCTGGCAACCGGCCTCGGGCCTGCACCCGACCATTCCGGTCCATGCGCCCCTGACCTTCGACCTGATCGATAGCTGGAACGGCCGCTCGCTCGGCGGCTGCGTCTATCACGTCGCCCACCCCGGCGGCCGCAACTACGACACCAAGCCCGTCAATACCTACGAGGCCGAGGCGCGGCGGCTGGCGCGCTTCCAGGACCACGGTCATACGCCGGGGTCGATCCGGCCGCCGCCGGAGGAGCGCACAAACGAGTTTCCGCTCACCCTCGACTTGCGCACCCCGCTCCCGCAATGAATATGATGGCGGCGAAGGAAAAGGCGCATGGGCGAGGGCGTAGCCGAGGGCAACGATCAGGCGGGCAGGGGGGCCGGCCAGCGCCGTGTCGCGCAGTGGATCCGCGACTATAGCCGCCTGCCTGGCATTCCCGACGAATTCCTCGGCCCCGACGGCGCCCCGCGCGCGGTCTGGAGGCGCTTCTTCGACGCCTTCGGCGCCCTCGCGCCCGGCGAGGCCGAGCGGCGCTTCGCCATGGCCGACCGCCACCTTCGCGAGGCCGGCGTCACCTATCGCGCCCCCGGCGACAGCGCCGACCGGCCGTGGTCGCTCAGCCATCTGCCGCTGCTGATCGACGAGGCCGACTGGAAGCAGTTGTCCGCCGGCATCACGCAGCGTGCCGAGCTGCTCGAGCTCGTGCTGCGCGACATCTATGGCGAGGGCCGGCTGGTCGCGGAAGGCGCGCTGCCGGCCGCCGCGATCGCGGGCAGCACTGAGTATCTGCGTCCGGTCTGCGGCGTGGCCCCGCCCGGCGGCCGCTATCTCTCGGTCTACGCGGCCGATGTCGGTCGCGGGCCCGATGGCCGCTGGTGGGTGCTCGGCGACCGCACGCAGGCGCCCTCGGGCGCCGGCTATGCGCTGGAGAACCGCCTGGTGCTCTCGCGGGCCTTCTCCGATCTCTACAAGTCGATGAACGTGCCACGCGTCGCCCCGTTCTTCGAGGCGTTTCGCGACTCACTGCGCGCGCGCGCGGACCGCGACGAGCCGCGCGTCGGCGTGCTGACGCCGGGCAGCTTCAGCGAGACCTATTTCGAGCAGGCGACGCTCGCGCGCTATCTCGGTTTCCTCTTGGTCGAAGGCGACGACCTCGTCGTCAGCGACAACCGCCTCCACATCCGCACCGTCGCCGGGCTGAAGCGGCTCGATGTGCTGCTGCGGCGCGTGGATTCCAACTCGCTCGATCCGCTCGAGCTCGATGCGTCCTCGCATCTCGGCGTGCCCGGCCTGATCGACGTGCTGCGCAAGGACGGCGTCGTCGTCGCCAACATGCCGGGATCCGGCGTGCTTGAGGCGCGCGCGCTGCTCGGCTTCCTGCCCGCACTCAGCCGCCGCCTGCTCGGCGAGGAGCTGAAGATGCCGCACATCGCCACCTGGTGGTGCGGCCAGCGCGCGGCGCGCGACGAAGTTCTGTCACGGCTCGACGAGGTCGCGATCGAGGGCGCCTACCGGGGCGGCGTTCCCGGCTTCGACAGCAACGGCCCGGTGCTGGCGGGCGAGCTCGATGCCGCCGGGCGCCAGCGCTTGGTCGAGGCCATCACCTCGCGCGGCATGGACTATGTCGGCCAGGAGGTGGTGCGGCTGTCGACCATGCCGGTGTGGGAGCAGGGGCAGCTCACGCCGCGTCCCTTCGTGCTGCGCGTGTTCGCGGCCGCCACCGCCGACGGCTGGGCCATCATGCCCGGCGGCTTCTGCCGGATCGCCGAGCAGGCGGATGCGCGCGCAGTGTCGATGGGCGACGGCGCGCGCGCCGCCGACGTCTGGGTCGTGTCGGGCAAGCAGGTCCCGACCGCCTCGCTGCTGCCCGCGACCGACAAGGTTCGGATCCGCCGCATCGCCGGCGTGCTGCCGAGCCGCGCGGCCGACAATCTGTACTGGCTCGGCCGCTATCTCGAGCGCGCCGAGGCAACGCTGCGGCTGGTGCGCGCGCTGGGCTCGCCGAGCGGATCCAACAAGGGCACCTCGGCCAATATGCAGTCGATCGAGCGCATCCAGCGCCTGCTGGTGGCCTGGGGCGCGATCTCGCAAACCTCGCGCGCGGCACCCGCGCGCATCGCCGCGGAGGCGTTGCAGGGCATAGAGCGCTTCGGCTCGGCGCTGTCCCTGGTGCGCGCGGCGCAGCGCACGGCGACCTTCCTGCGCGAGCGGCTGTCGCCGGACGCCTGGCAGGTCATAACCGAGATGGCGGAGCGGCTGGCGCTCGAGGTTGAGGACGACGACAGCGTGATGAGCGCGGCCGAGCTGACCCTGCAGGAGCTCGCGAGCTTTGCCGGCCTTGCGCAGGAGAACATGAACCGCGCCGCCGGCTGGCGCTTCCTCGACATCGGCCGCCGCGCCGAACGCGCCATCAACACCACGCGCTTCGCGCGCCAGTTCGCCTATGACGAGGCCGGCGACGAGGATCTCGACATCCTGCTCACGCTGGTCGATTCCCAGATCACCTACCGCTCGCGCTATCTGCTGGCGCCGATCCTGGCCCCGGTGCGCGACCTTGCCGTGCTCGACACCTACAACCCGCGCTCGGTGGCGTTCCAGGTCGCCATGCTGAACGAGCACATCGCCGCCCTGCCGAGCCTGAAGGAGCATGGCCTGATCGAGCGGCCGCAGCGGCTCGCGGTCGCGGTGCAGGCGACGCTCGCGACCGCCGAGGCCGAGAAGCTCGAGGTCAAGACACTGTTCTCGCTGGAGCAGGATCTGCTCAGCCTCGCCGAGGCGATCGGGCTGCACTACTTCCCGCACGGTCCGCATGCGAGCCGGCCGGAAAAGCTGACGGGGCTCGGGTGATCTACGACATCCGCCACGTCACCACCTACGACTACGAGAGCGCGGTGAGCTTCGCGCGCTGCACACTCCGGCTGGAGCCGAGGAGCGGCAGCGGGCAGGAGCTGATCTCGCACAGGGTCGAGATTCGCCCGCGTCCTTCGGAGCGCACCGTTCGCCGCGACTTCTTCGGCACGCTGACCGAGAGCGTCGTGATCGAGGCCGCGCATCGCAACTTACGGATCGATTCGCGCTCGCGCGTGTCGGTGTCGCGCCAGCCGCCGGCGCGCGATGCCGCCAGCCCGCCCTGGGAGCGGATTCGCGACGTCGCGTTCGAGACAACGAGCCTCGGTCCATCTTCGCCGGTCGGTTACGTCTTCGCGAGCCCGCTGGTGCCGGTGCTGCGGCCCGTCAGCGCCTATGCCGCGACGAGCTTTGCGCCCGGTGCTGGGATCCTCGCAGGCGCGGTCGATCTGATGCACCGCATCCGCACCGAGTTTCGCTACGACCCCAAGGCGACGGCGATCTCGACGCCGCTCGACGAGGTCTTCGACAAGCGCCGCGGCGTCTGTCAGGACTTCGCCCATGTGATGATCGCGGGGTTGCGCGGGCTCGGCCTGCCGGCGGCCTATGTCAGCGGCTACCTGCGTACCATCCCGCCGCCGGGCCAGCCGCGTTTGCAGGGCGCCGACGCCACGCATGCCTGGGTATCGCTGTGGTGCGGCGCCGAGCTCGGCTGGATCGATTTCGATCCGACCAACGATCTGCTGGTCGCCAACGATCACATCGTGCTCGCGATCGGCCGCGACTTCTCCGACGTGTCCCCGGTCGACGGCATCATCGTCGGATCGCCGAAGCAGAAGCTCGGCGTCGCCGTGGACGTCGTGCTGGTGGAATGACTGCATCCCCCGCATCGCCAGGATGCGCCGGACTGTGACTGCAACCGTGATGTTGCAGGACGGAAGGGCAACTATTTTCGTATTTCCGTCGTGGGATTTGTTCCGCGGGCCAGAGATGGGGTATGCTGGACCCTACGTCGAGAACGGCAGGATGAGAGGTCGGGGTTGGGACGCCACCGACAGCGGGGCAGCATCGATGATGACGTTACCGAGACTGGCGGCGGAATCCCTGGAGCGGCTTCTGGGCACCTACATGCGCCGCCGTTTCGACGAGGGTTCGGCACGCGTGGTCGAGGGCGCAGCCCGCACCGCGATGGAATGCCTCGGCAACAGCGACGCGCTTTATCACAACATCGAGCATACGATGCTGGTGACGCTGGCGGCTCAGGCGATCCTGCGCGGCCGCCATCTCCATCACCATTTGTCGGCGGCGGACTACATCCATGTCCTGGTCGCCTGCCTCGCCCATGACATCGGCTACGTCCGCGGCCTGTTCGAGGAAGACGACGAGGACGGCTTCGTGATCGACGAGATCGGCACCAAGGTCGCGCTGCCGCGCGGCGCCTCCGATGCCAGTCTGATGTCCTATCACGTCGACCGTTCCAAGCTCTACGTCATGCGGCGGCTCGAGGCCCATCCGGCAGTCGACCGGGAGCGCATCGCCCGCGCCATCGAAGGTACCCGCTTTCCCGCCCGCGAGGGCCAGGACTATGACGAGGAAGCCTCGATCCTGCGCGCCGCCGACTTCATCGGCCAGCTCGGCGATCCCAACTATCTGCGCAAGGCCAACGCGCTCTACTACGAGTTCGAGGAAGTCGGGATCAACCGGCAGCTCGGCTACGACTCGCCCGCCGACGTCGTCCACCGCTATCCGCAATTCTATTGGGACAGCGTCGCCCCGCATATCCAGACCGAGATCGGCTATCTCAACAAGACCGAGATTGGCCGGCAGTGGATCGCCAATCTCTACAGCAACGTCTTCCGTGCCGAGCGCGACATCTCGCTGTCGGGGCCGCAGAAATAGGCCGGGTTTTCCGGACCTCATAGAGGCCGCGATCGGGGATCATCGATCCGGGCGGCGCCCGCCGCAGGTAGGCAGCCCTGCGAAACACATCGTTTTCATCCGCGATTGGCTTTCAGACAGGTCCGCTTAGGGATAGGATGTCGCCCAAGTCGATCCTGGTCCGATCTTCAACCGGAGATAGACTTGGCGACGAACATCGCGCGGACACGGAATCTGCCTCCGGTGGTTTTGGTGAGGAGGCCCGGGCGGCCCATGGATTGACCGCGGCGCTTCCTTCGGGGCAGGGCAATGCAAGACGGCACCTCGATCCAGCAAAGCCAGCAGTCCCTGGCCGGTTCGTTTGGGGGGACTGCACAGTCCGTCGCGGTCGCTGTCGGCACCGGCGTCGTGTTTTTCCTGGCTGCGAAACTCGGCTTGGGTCTGCCTTCGTCATCCGGCTTCGTGGCGGTGTTCTGGCCCGCGATGGGGTTCGGGGTCGGCATGTTGATCGGCCTCGGACCGCGCCACCGATGGCCCGTGCTCATTGCGATCACAATTGCCAATTTTCTGGCTAACTTCAGCAGCGGGGATCCGCCGCAGATCGCCCTGGCAACATGCCTGTCCGAGGCGATCGAATGCTCGATCCCGGCCATTCTGGTCTATCGCTGGTTTGGTTCGGAAGTGAATCTGCTGCGCCGGTTGAGCTATGTCCTGGGCCTGCTCGCCGCCGCGGCCATCGGCAGCGCGGCGGGGGCGATTTGCTGGATCGTCACCTCCCGGCTGTTTTACGGTCCAACCGGGGCGATACCGGTCACCTTTCTGCACTGGTTCATGAGTGACATGGTCGGCTTCATCACGCTTGGTCCTTTTGTCATCAAGCTGTTCTCCCTTGTGCGAGAGCCGGCGCCTCGGGGGCGTGAAATCGCCGAAGGGCTGGCGGCGCTGTTCGCGCTCGCATCGATGCTCGCCATCATCATTGCGTTGCCGTTGCAATTGTGGGCGACCGCGATACCGGCCGCATGGCTGTTCCCGATGATCTTGTGGCTGGCCGCCCGATGCCGGCCGTTCTTTTCTGCGGCTGCGGCAGCTCTCGTCTCGATCACCATTGTTTCAACGACGGTCTTCGGCATTGGCCATTTCGGCGATCCCGTGTCTTCGATCGACGACCGCATCCTGCAGGCCCAGTCCACGATCCTGTTCGTCGCGCTGGCCGCCTTCGTGCTTGCGGCCCTGTTCGCGGAACGCAGGGAGAGCGAAGCGCTGATCGTGCGCGAGCAGAACAAGCTCCGGACCACGCTGCAGCAACGCTCTGCGGAGCTCGCCCACATCAACCGCTATTCGATGGCGGGCGAGCTCACGGCGGCGCTCGCGCACGAGCTCAACCAGCCGCTCGGCGCGATCGCGGTCAATGCCGAGACGGCGGAACTGATCGTCAAGTCGCCGTCCCCGGACCTCAACGAGATCGCCGACATCCTTGCCGATATCCGGCGGGATGACGTGCGCGCTGCCGACGTCATCAACGGCTTGCGCAGCCTGCTGAAGAAGAGGCCATTCGAGCCCAGACAGATCGACCTCAACGACGTTGTCCGCGAGACCGAGCGGTTTCTTGCGGCGATCGCGACCAGGCGGGAGGTCGATCTGACGATGCAGGTTGCGAGTTCCCCGGTTCCCATCAAGGGTGATCCGATTTTGCTGCAGCAGGTCATCATGAACCTGGTCGTCAACGCCATGGACGCGATGTCCGCCATGCCGATCGCTGAACGCAAGATCATGATCTCGACGGCGCGGAACGGCAAATCTGTCGATCTCGCCGTGCTGGATGCGGGTCCCGGCATTCCCTCCGAGAAGCTTGAGGACATATTCGAGCCGTTCTTCACGACGAAGCCCGAGGGCATGGGGATGGGACTGTCCATCGCGCGAACCATCGTGGAAGCGCATGACGGTCACCTGACGGCACGCAACCGGCCGGAACGCGGAGCGGCGTTCAATATCAGCATTCCCATCGTTGCAGCAGCAGCATGACCGCCGCGGGCTCGACGGGGAGGGAAACGCCGGTATAGTCGTGCGCCATGCAGCACAAGACAGTCACCACCGACGTTCTCGATATCGCCTACCTCGAATATGGCGCGCCCGATGGCTGGCCCTGCATCCTGGGGCACGGCTTTCCCTATGACGTGAACGCCTATGCCGCCGCCGCGCCGATCGTGGCGCAGGCGGGCGCGCGGGTGCTGGTGCCCTGGCTGCGTGGCTACGGGCCGACGCGGTTTCGTTTCGAAGAGACGCTGCGTTCCGGCGAGCAGGCGGCGCTCGGCGCCGATCTCCTCGCCTTCATGGATGGCCTCGGTATCGCGCGCGCAGTGCTCGGTGGCTACGACTGGGGCGGTCGCGCCGCGTGCGTGGTTGCCGTTCTGCATCCCGAGCGCGTGATCGGGCTCGTCTCCGGCAACTCCTACAACATCCAGAACATCGCCCGCGCGATGGAGCCGGCCTCGCCGCCGGAGGAGGCGGCGCTGTGGTATCAATATCTCTTCCACAACGAGCGCGGCCGGCGCGCGCTCGAGCGCAACCGGCGCGGTTTCGCCCGACAGCTCTGGTCGATGTGGTCGCCGAAATGGGCGTTTGACGATGCGACGTTCGCGACAAGCGCGGCGTCGTTCGACAACCCCGATTTCGTCGACGTCGTGATCCATTCCTACCGTCACCGCTATGGGTTGGTTGCGGGCGATCCCGCCTATGCGGGAATCGAGGCGAAGCTCGCCGCACAGCCGCCGGTTCGCGTCCCCACCATCGCGATCGACGGCGACAGCGACGGCGTCAACCCCGGCACCGCCCATCACGCGCACAAATTCGAGGGATTCTTCGAGCGGCGCGTCTTCACGGGGGCCGGCCACAATTTGCCGCAGGAGCGCCCCGCGGAATGGGCAAGGGCCGTGCTCGACGTGCGGAACGCGGCCTCCTAGCAGGTTCTTTCTGCCGGCCTCCCGATTTTTCACCGTTTCGGGAACCTTTTCCGATTGCGGCCGTCCAAGCTGTGGGACCGCTTTTGTCTGCGGTCCATTGCAGGGGAGGCTATGGATGAGTTCACAAGCGCGCAGGCTGGAGCGGATTGCGGTTGCGCAGGCGCCGAGCGAGCGGCCGGACAGGGCGGAGGTCGAGCAGGCGGTGCGGACCATGATCCGCTGGGCCGGCGACGATCCCGCGCGCGACGGCCTGCGCGACACGCCGGACCGGGTCGCGCGCGCCTTCCAGGAGTATTTTTCCGGCTATGCGCAGGATCCGACCGAGATCCTGCAAAAGACTTTCGAGGAGATCGAAGGCTATGACGAGATGATCGTCCTGCGCGGCGTTCGTTTCGAAAGCCATTGCGAGCACCACATGGCGCCGATCGTGGGACGGGCCTGGGTGGCCTATATCCCGCAGGGGCGCGTCGTCGGCATCAGCAAGCTCGCGCGCGTGGTGGACGTCTACGCCAAGCGCCTCCAGATCCAGGAGAAGATGACCGCGCAGATCGCCAACACGATCAACGACGTGCTGAGGCCCCAGGGCGTCGGCGTCATCATCAAGGCGACACATCACTGCATGACCACGCGCGGCGCGCACAAGCCCGGGACCGATCTCGTCACCAGCCGCATGCTGGGCGTGTTCCGCGACAACGCGCTGACCCGCCAGGAATTGCTGGGGCTGGCCAATTCGGACGATTGACCTGCCACCGGCTGAAGGAGACGACGCCATGACCGAGGACAAGAAGCCGAGCGGACCCGATCTGACGCAGGGCGTTTTGCCGGCGGACTTCAAGGACGGCAAGCTGCTTGGCCACGTCGGCGACGAAGACGTGCTGCTGGTGCAACTCGGCGCGGAGGTCGTCGCGATCGAGCCGAGTTGCAGTCACTATCACGGTCCGCTGGCGGAAGGCCTTGTGGTCGACGACACCATCCGCTGTCCCTGGCATCACGCCTGCTTCTCCTTGCGGACCGGGGAGGCGGTTCGGGCGCCCGCGCTCAACGCGATCGCCGTCTGGGAGGTCGAGCGCAAGCAGGACCGGATCGTCGTTCAGCACAAGCGCGAGGCGCCAAAGCCGTCCGCCGCGCACCGCAGCGCGCCGATGCCGGAAAAATTCGTCATCGTCGGCGGCGGCGCGGCGGGCTTCGCTGCGGCCGAGATGCTCCGACGCGAGGGATTTGCCGGCGCCATCACCATGCTCAGCGATGACGGTGCGATACCGGTCGACCGGCCCAATCTCTCCAAGGATTATCTCGCCGGGAATGCGCCGGAGGACTGGCTGCCGCTGCGGGGCGAGGATTACTACCGGGACGCCGGCATCGATCTCAGGCTCAACACCAGCGTCTCCGCGATCGATCCAAAGGCGCGCCGTGTGCGGCTGGGCAACGGCGGCGAATTGCCGTTCGACAAGTTACTTCTCGCGACCGGTGCCGGGCCGGTCAAGTTGCAGATCCCCGGCGCCGGTCAGCCGCATGTCCACACCCTGCGCTCGGTGGCCGACAGCCGCGCCATCATCAAGGCGGCCGGCAGCGCCAGGCGTGCGCTGGTGATCGGCGCGAGCTTCATCGGGCTCGAGGTCGCGGCCTCCTTGCGCGCCCGCAAGCTCGAGGTTCATGTGGTCGCACCCGAGGAGCGGCCGATGCAGCGCGTGCTCGGCGCCGAGATGGGCGACTTCGTCCGCGCGCTGCACGAAGAGAACGGCGTCAAGTTTCACCTCAATGACACAGTCGAGAAGCTCGACGGCCTGCGCGCCACGCTGAAGAGCGGCGGCGCCATCGAGGCCGATCTCGTCGTCGTCGGCATCGGCGTCAAGCCGCGCCTTGTGCTCGCGGAAGCGGCAGGCCTTGCCACCGATCGCGGCGTCACCGTCAACGAATACCTCGAGACCAGTGCGCCCGGCATCTTCGCCGCCGGCGACATCGCGCGCTGGCCCGATCCGCATTCGGGCCAGAACATCCGCGTCGAGCACTGGGTGGTGGCTGAGCGGCAGGGCCAGACCGCCGCGCGCAACATGCTCGGCAGGCGCGAGCGCTTCGACGCGGTGCCGTTCTTCTGGAGCCAGCACTACGACGTCCCGATCAACTATGTCGGCCATGCCGAGAGCTTTGACGACATCGCGGTCGACGGCAGCGTCAAGGGCAAGGACTGCCTGCTGAAGTACCGCAAGGGCGGGCGCGTGCTCGCGGTCGCCTCGATCTATCGCGACCTCGACAACCTCAAGGCCGAGCTGGAGATGGAGCGGTCCAAGAGCTGACGTCCGCCATCAACCCTTGATTTGCATCAACGATCCGCCCGGCGGAGCTGCTCTGCTGGCTGTTGCCCGGCGCACGCCCGTGCTATCCTGAATTGTGCCTCCGGGCTTCGCATGCGGGAGTGGCGTGATGACAAGTGCTTCGGACACCTCTCAACATCCAGGCCTCGGCTCCGGCATTGCGGCGTTGCATGCGAAATGGGGCTGGATCGTCGCGCTCGGAATCGTCTACATCATCGCCGGTTTCGTTGCGCTCGGCAGCATGATGATGGCGACGCTCGCGAGCGTGGTCGTGGTCGGCGCCATGATGATCGTCGCCGGCATCGTCGAGATCATCGGCGCGTTCCAGATGAAGAGCTGGGGCAAATTCCTGATCTGGGCGCTGCTCGGCGTGCTCTATGTCATCGCGGGCTTCCTGACCTGGGATAATCCGGTTTTCGCGGCCGTGCTGCTGACGCTCTTCCTCGGCGCATCGCTGATCGCCTCCGGTGTCGTCAAGCTGTTCCTTGCCTTCAGCATGAAGAGCGAAAGCCCGTGGGTGTGGGTCGCGCTGTCGGGCGCGATCACGTTGCTCCTCGGCCTCCTGATCGTGGCGCGCTGGCCGGTCAACAGCGTTTATATCCTCGGCCTGTTCCTCGGCATCGACCTGATCATGGCCGGCACCGGCTGGGTCAGCCTCGGCTTCGCCCTGAAGCGGCGGGGCCAGGCCGGCTGAAACGCCATCAGCAACTCGACGCAAGACCATCCTGGCGACTTCCGCTGATCTGACGCGCTGACAAAAAAGCAGCGCGCCGCGCGTTCGCCTCATGACGTCGCACGGGCGATAATCACTGGGGAGAAACCATGAAAGCCGCTTTGGCCCTGGCTGCAGCGCTGGCTGCCGCCTGTTTGTCCACGCCCGTCTCCGCGCAGAAATCCTACGGTCCCGGCATCACGGACACCGAGATCAAGATCGGCAACACCATGCCCTATAGCGGGCCGGCTTCGCCGCTCGGCATCACCGGGCGGATCATTGCGGCCTATTTCGACGAGATCAACGAGAAGGGCGGGATCAACGGCCGCAAGCTCAATTTCCTGTCGCTCGACGACGGCTTCTCGCCGCCCAAGACCATGGAGGCGGCGCGGCGGCTGGTCGAGGGCGACGGCGTCGCCTTCATCTTCGCCACCATGGGCACCGCGCCGAGCTCGGCGATCGCAAAATACCTCAACAGCAACAAGGTGCCGCAGCTCTTCCTGATCAGCTCGGCCTCGAAGTGGAACGATCCCGCCAACATGCCGTGGTCGATGGCGCTGCCCTGGGCGCCGAACTACACCAGCGAGGCCGCGATCGACGTCGCTTATGCCCGCGCCAAAAATCCGAACGCGCGGTTCGCGGTGCTCTATCAGAACGACGACGCCGGCAAGGAATATCTTCGCGGCGTTCGGGAGGCGCTCGGTGCTGACGCCGACAAGGCGATCGCGATGGCGTCGAGCTTCGAGGTCGCCGATCCCACAGTCGATTCCCAGGTGCTGACGCTCGCCAACACCAGGGCCGACGTCTTCATGATCTATTCGGTGACGCCGCGCGCCTGCGCGCAGGCCGTTCGCAAGGCGCATGAGGTCGGCTGGCAGCCGATGCGCTTCATCTCCTCGGGCTGCGCCAACAAGGCGACCGTGATGGTGCCGGCGGGCCTCGACGCCGGCAAGGGCGTGCTCTCGCTCGGCGCACTCAAGCCGTTCGTGCCCGAGCCGAAGGATGACCCGGCGATGTCGGCCTATATCGACTTCGTCAAGCGGCGCCTGCCCAATGCCGACATCAACAACGTCGCCGCGCTCTACGGCTATACGGTCGCCGAGGCGCTGGTGGTGGTGCTGAAGCAGTGCAAGGACGATCTGACGCGCGAGAACATCATGGCGCAGGCGGCGAACCTGAAGAACGTGCCGCTGTCGTTGCTCTTGCCCGGCATCACCCTCAACACGACGCCGCAGGATTTCCGCCCGATCAAGGACGGCTACATGCTTCAGTTCGACGGCAACGAATGGGTCGTGGCGAGCGAGCTGTTGCGCGGGACGTGAGGGGCGGCAGAGATGGTGCACCCTCTCCCCTTGTGGGAGAGGGTGGATGCGCGAAGCGCAGCCGGGTGAGGGGTCTCTCTCCGCGAGTCGTCTCTACTTTTGAGTTCGCGGAGAGATACCCCTCATCCGGCGCCGTAGCCGAAGCTTCGCTTCGGCGTTCTTAGGAACGGCGACCGAAGGTCGCCTACGCCACCTTCTCCCACAAGGGGAGAAGGAAGGAGGAGAACCCCATGGACTTTCAACATTCCGCCCGTTCGCTGGAGCTGCAGGAGCGCGTCCGCCAGTTCATGCGGACGCATGTCGAGCCGGTCGAGGAACTCTATTACGAGCAGGTGAAGCCGGAAGCCGCGCGCTACAGGACGCCTGCCGTCCTGCAGGACCTGAAGCGGTTGGCGCGCGAGCAGGGGCTCTGGAACCTGTTCCTTTCGGGAGACCACGGTCCGGGCCTGACCAATCTCGAATATGCGCCGGTGAAGGAGATCATGGGCCGCATCCTCTGGGCGCCGGAAGTGTTCAACTGCTCGGCGCCCGATGTCGGCAACATGGAGGTGCTGGCGAATTACGGCACCACGGCGCAGCAGGAGCGCTGGCTGAAGCCGCTGCTCGAGGGCCGCATCCGCTCCGGCTTCTCGATGACCGAACCGCAGGTCGCCTCCAGCGATGCCACCAACATCCAGTGCGCGATCCGGCGCGACGGCGGCGACTACGTCATCAACGGGCGGAAGTGGTTCACGTCAGGCGCGATGAACGAGGATTGCGAGATCCTGATCGTGATGGGCAAGACCGCGCCCGACGATCCCGACCGGCATCGCCAGCAATCCATGATCCTGGTGCCCAGGAACACGCCCGGCGTGCGCATCGTGCGCGACATGCTGACTTACGGCTATGACGACGCGCCGGTCGGCCATCCCGAGATCGTCTACGAGAACGTCCGCGTGCCCGCGGAGAACATCCTGCTCGGCGAGGGCCGCGGCTTCGAGATCGCGCAAGGCCGGCTCGGCCCCGGCCGCATCCATCATTGCATGCGGCTGATCGGCTGCGCCCAGCGTGCGCTGGAATTGATGTGCCAGCGCGCGGTCTCCCGCACAGCCTTCGGCAAGCTGCTCGCCGAGCAGGGGTCGGTGCGCGAGGACATCGCCAACTCCTTCTGCGAGATCGCGCAGGCGCGGCTGCTCACGTTGCAGGCCGCCGACAAGATGGACCGCGAAGGCAACAAGGCGGCGCGCGACCTGATCGCGGCCGCCAAGATCGTGGTGCCGAGCATGGCCGCCCGCGTCATCGACCGCGCCATCCAGATCCACGGCGCGGCCGGCGTCTCGCAGGACACGTTCCTCGCGCGCGCCTATGTCTACGCCCGCTTCATCCGCATCGGCGACGGCCCCGACCAGGTGCACCTTGCCGCCGTCGGCAAGGAGCTGATCAGGCGCGGCGGGGTGATGGCCGGGGTAGGGCCCTTCCGCCGCCCCCGCTTTTTTTCGCTCACATGACGGATCGGGCGCCGCGCGGGTCGGTGCCTGGATTCGAGACGACGTAGTCGATCTCGCCGCGCGTGGTGCCGATGTCCATCAGCTCCCGGTCGCTGAGGTTGCACAGCGCGGCCTGCAGCCTCCGGCGCTGGCGGCGCTGACGATACGCATTCAACCATTTCCTGAATAAATTGGAGACGCGCCGCGTCGTGGTCGCGGTGTGTCCTAATCCGACGTCACCATAGGTCGTGCTCATTGCAGCACCTCCCGCTGGTCGCAATAAAATGTTGAAATGAAAATCAGGCGCTAATGGCGCGCCAAAATCCTAGGCCAGAACCCGGATCAGGCGTGTGAAGCCCTTCACACAGTCCTGCGTTTCGCCGGACGGGCTTGAGATTGAGGCGATGCGACACCGCTGCGCGCAGTGGTTGAACTCTCGACCTCTTCTAAATTCCTGCGACCGCATGAGGCCTAGGTTACCGGCGCCGGCCATGGTAATGCGCCGGAAAATCCAAGCTCCCGGGATCGGAATGAGAGCCGCATTCGTCGTTGTTCACCGCTGGGCCGGCCTCATCACCGCGGCGTTCCTGTTCTTCTCCGGCGTGACGGGCGCGGTGATTTCCTGGGACCACGCCCTCGACGAATGGCTCAACAGCCATCTCACCGAGGCGAAGACGCAAGGGGCCGCCAAACCGTCGACCGAACTGGCGAGGCTGATCGAGGCGCGCGATCCCCGGGTGCGCGTCAGCTATCTCGTCACGACGCCCGAAGCTGGGGCCTCGCTCGCCTTCTTCGTCGAGCCCCGGATCAATCCGGCCACCGGCAAGCGCTTCCAGCTCGACTACAACCAGGTGTTCCTGGATCCTGCGACCGGCGAGGAGCTTGGCCATCGCTATTGGGGCGCGGTCTGGCCGGTGACGCGGGAGAACTTCGTCTCGTTTCTCTACAAGCTGCACTATACGCTGCACGTCCCCGAATTTTGGGGCAGCGATCGCTGGGGCGCGCGCCTGCTCGGAATCATCGCCATCATCTGGACGCTCGACTGCTTCGTCGGCTTTTACCTGACCCTGCCGGTCCGGCGGAGGTCGAATGCCGCACGGCCTGCGCGCGTCACGCGCCAGCTCGAGCGCGGTTTCTGGGCGCGATGGAAACCGGCCTGGGCCATCAAGACGACGGGCAGCCTTTATCGCATCAATTTCGACATCCACCGCGCCTTCGGCCTGTGGACATGGGGCCTGTTGTTCGTCGTCGCCTTTACCGCCTTTTCCCTCAACCTCTATTTCGAGGTGTTCTCGCCGCTGATGAAGACGGTGTCGGACTACACGCCGACGCCCTTTGAGCAGCGCACGCCATTGCCGCTCGACCAGCCGGCTGTGCCAAAACTCTCGTTTGCCGACATCATCGCGAAGGGCGAGGCGGACGGGCGCAGCCGCGGCTGGCCGGAGCCCGCCGGCGCGGTCTACTACGCGCAAGCTTTCGACATCTACAGCGTCAGTTTCTTCAAGCCGGGCGACGACCACGGCGCGGGCGGCGTCGGTCCCGCGCAGCTTTATTATGACGGCCAGGACGGACGTCCCCTCGGTGCGCGCGTGCCGTGGCAGGGAACGGCGGCCGATGTTTTCGTACAGGCGCAATTCCCGATGCATTCGGGCCGCATCCTCGGACTGCCCGGACGAATCCTGATCTCGGCGATGGGCCTCGTCGTCGCCGCACTGTCGGTGACGGGCGTCGTGATCTGGTACCGCAAGCGCCGCGCGCGATTGGCGGCACGCGCGAAGAGCGGCAGCCGCTCCGCCACGCAGGCGCTCGCCGCGGCGGAGTGATGCGCGCGCGGCGACTGCTATTACGGCCTCGGGCGCACCATCCTGGGAACCGCGACCTATCGGTTCTAGATCCCAAGGCGGGCCGCAACGATGCCCTTCACCCCGTCAATAGTTTGACGAAAGCCGTCCGGCCGGGGATATAGTGCCGGGCAGCGGGAGGCAGGCGACCGCCTGACAGCCGACGAACTCCACGGGATGTTCGGAGGGGGTCGGCTCGATCCGTCTGCCGCCGCGGGGCAGAAGGGGTCATGCACGGAGCGAGGCGTAGATATTCTTCGGGTCTTCGGCGGACCTTCCTGGTTTGGCTCGTAGGTCTCGTCCTGTGCGTCTCGGCGGGCTCTGTCTTTTTCTCCTCGTGCTCCTACGGCGCCGACCACAAGCGGGTCATCATTCTTCATTCCTTCGGCCGTGAGTTCAGGCCGTGGAATGAATATGCGCGCGCGATCCGGGCAGAGCTGGACCGGCAGTCACCCTTTGTCCTCGACACCCAGGAGCACTCCCTGATCACGGCGCGGTCCACCGACCCCCGGGCGGAGGTCGCATTCGTCGAGTATCTCCGAACGCTCTACCTCGACAACCCGCCGGACCTGATCGTCGTGATCGGTGCACCTGCCGCGATCTTCATTCAGCGCTACAGGGCGCAGTTGTTTCCGGCGGCGCCGATGCTGATCACCGCGGTCGAGCAACGCCGGGTCCAGTTCGCGAGCCTGACCGAAAACGACACGGTTGTCGCGGCCAGGCACGACTTCCGATATCTGTTCGAGAGCTTCCTCCGCATCGCGCCGCGGACGCGGGTCGTTGCGATGATCAACGGAAATTCGCCGAACGAGCTCTACTGGCAGAGCGAGATGCGGCGGGAGCTGAAGCCGCTGGAGGATCGTGTCGAGATCAGGTGGTACGACAAGCTGTCCTTCGAGGACATCCTGAAGCAGACCGCTGCGCTTCCACCGAATGCGGCGATCTTCTGGTTCCAGATGATCGTCGATGGCGCCGGGGTCGCGCATGAGGGCGACACTGCATTGAGGAGGTTGTACGCGAGCGCGAGGGCGCCGATCTTCACCACGGATGAAGCCTTCTTCGGCCGCGAAATCATCGGCGGCCCCATGCATTCGCCGGCCGCCCTGGCCCGCACCGCGGGCGACGTCGCGCGGCGTATCCTGGCGGGCGAAAAGGCCGGCACCATCAAGACTGCTTCGAGCGACTTTGCGCCGCCGAAATATGACTGGCGGGAGCTTCGGCGCTGGAATGTCGACGAGGCGCTGTTGCCGTCCGATGCCACGGTGGAGTTCAGGACACCGTCTATGCTGGACACCTATCGATGGCAGATCCTGCTGGTTTGCGCGGTCGTGCTGATACAGGCTGCCCTGATCTCGCGCCTGCTTCATGAGCAGCGGCGGCGGCGGCTGGCGGAGGTGCAGGCGCGCCAGCGCATGTCCGAGCTCGCGCATGTCAACCGTTATTCCATGGCCGGCGAGCTGACCGCATCGATCGCCCACGAGCTCAACCAGCCGCTCGCGGCCATTCACACCAACGCCGAATCCATGGAGCTGATGCTCGGTTCGGTGGCGCCTGACATCGCGGAGATCCGCCAGATAACCGCCGATATCCGGCGGGACGACGAGCGCGCCAGCGAGGTCATCCAGCGCTTGCGCAGCCTGCTGAAGAAGGCGCCGTTCGAGATCAGGGACATCGATCTCAATGCCGTCGTCGGCGAGACGATCGAATTTCTCGCCGGCCTGATGGTTGCGCGCAATGTCGAACTGCGCAGCTCGATCGTCGACGAGCCGCTGCCGATCAGGGGCGATCGCATCCAGCTTCAGCAGGTCATCCTGAACCTGATCGTGAACGCCATGGACGCGATGGCCGATCTGCCTTCCGCCGATCGCAAGATCGCGATCGCGACGAGCCGCATCGGAGGCTCCGCCGAAGTGTCGATTTCCGACTGCGGGCCGGGCATTCCCGAAGAACGGCGCGCGAATATCTTCACCCCGTTCTATTCAACCAAGCCCGACGGCATGGGATTGGGCCTGTCGATCGCGCGAACGATCATCGACGCCCACGAAGGTCAGATCATCGCGGAGAACGCGGTCGGGGGCGGAGCGGTCTTCCGGGTCAGGTTGCCGCTTTTTCGTCCGCGTGAGCGTCGCACCGATCGATGAGCCTGGTTCTTTGCGCCGCGGTGAGCGCGCGGTTGGAGCGCAACCAGCAGTCGTTGCTCTCCGGCTAGCACACCTAAGTAGTGTCTCATATGCACGCAAGGGGGCGTTGGGTTCCAAAATTCTTAAGACAAATCAACTATTTGAGCCCCGTTATTCAACGGGACTGTTGTCGCCAAGCTACAGCCCGCGCGCGGCGAACCCACTAACATCGATCCTCGGGTGGGGCTTTCAAAACGTCTCTCTGGGGAGATTACGAGTATGAAAAGGCTTCTTGTTGCTGCGGCCGGTGTAATGGCCGTGGGATTGTCTGCTCCCGCCTCGGCGGCCGATCTGGCCGCGCGGCCCTACACCAAGGCGCCACCGCCAGTGGTTGCTTCGGTTTATGACTGGACCGGTTTCTACATCGGCGCCAATGGCGGCTGGGGGCGCAGTCATGGCTGCGTGGACTTCGTGACGGCGGCGGGGGCGTTCGCGGATGCCTGCGCTGATCGCTCCGGCGGCCTCGTCGGCGGCCAGGTCGGGTATCGCTGGCAGACCAACCAGTTCGTATTCGGCCTCGAAGCGCAAGGCGATTGGGCCGACATCAAGAACACGCGGGTGACCCTGCTCGATCCGGCGGTTTCGACCACAGGCAAGACCGACGGCATTGGCCTCTTCACCGGCCAGATCGGCTGGGCCTGGAACGCATCCTTGTTCTACCTGAAGGGCGGTGCGGCGGTGACGCATAACCGCTTCGACATCTTCAACAACATCACCGGCGTCGGCCTTGCCTCGGCGGGTCACACGCGTTGGGGCGGTGCCCTCGGCGTCGGCTGGGAATACGGCTTCACCCCGAACTGGACCTTCGGCGTCGAATACGACCATCTCTGGATGGGACGCAGCAACGCCGCCTTCGCAGGCGTGGTCTTGCCGGGCGGTGCGACCCTTTTGGGCAGCGGCGTCAGCCAGGACATCGACATGATCACCCTGCGCCTCAACTACAAGTTCGGCGGCTACGGGCTCCCGGTCGCGGCCAAGTACTGATCGCCCGATCCACACAAATCCAAAAGCCCCGGCTTGTCCGGGGCTTTTTTTCGCCTGGCCGGTGCTGCGGCTGCGCGCCGCGTGGCGGCCCGTGCGGGCCCAAGCCGACCTCAGGGGCAATGGCGCGACGGCGGTGGCTTGATTATGCTCGTAATTCCCCGCATCGGACGGATCGCATGCGACGCGAGTTCATCAAAGCGATTGTCGCTTCAGCCATCCTGTGGCCGCTTGCGGCGCGCGGCCAGCAGTCGGAAGTCGTCTGGCTGGGCTATCTCAAGGTGACCGGGCCTAACGGCAAACGAGCCCACGTCACGGCGGCACAGGTATCCTCCGTCAGATCCGACAGCCAGATTCACGGCGCCAACGCCGAACTCACGATGGCGAATGGCAAGATTTACGGTGTGCTGGAGCATGTCGAAGAGGTCATGCAGCAGATCACCGCCGGGCCACGCGGAGGAGCGCCCTGGATCAGATTGACCGAACCCAGCGGCGACCTGATCCACATCAACACGGCACAGCTGATCTCCATCCGATACGACACGCAAATTCCCGGCGCCAACGCTGAACTCGGCATGGCGAATGGAAAGATTCACGGCGTGCAAGAGGATGTCGACGACATCATGCAGTTGATCGCGGCCGCTGCTGCGCCAATCCGGTAACTGACGATCGGGCGCCGTCATCCCGCCCTGGCGAGGCTTCTGTCCGCCGGGCCCGAGCGCAGGTTCTGGAAGAACTTCTCCACCTCGTGCGACAGCGTCTCCGCGGTTGCCGTCAGGCTGCTCGCCGCCGTCAGCACGGAGGAGGCCGCGGTGTCGGTCTCGCCGATGGCGTCGCGCAGCGATGTGATGTTGGCAACCAGCGTCTCGTTGCCCTGCGCGGCCGAGTGCGCGTTGGACGAGATCTCGCGCGTGGCGGTGTCCTGCTGGCCGACGGCGCCGGCGATCGCCGCGGTGACGTCGTTGATCTCCCGCACCGCGCCGCCGATCTCGCGCACGGCGTCGACCGCGTTGCGGGTGGAGGCCTGGATCATGGCGACGTTCTCGCCGATCTCGGCGGTGGCCTTCGCCGTCTGTCCGGCGAGCGCCTTGACCTCGTGGGCGACGACGGCAAAGCCGCGGCCGGCATCGCCGGCGCGCGCCGCCTCGATGGTGGCGTTGAGCGCCAGCAGATTGGTCTGCTCGGCGATCGCCTGGATCAGATTGAGCACGCCGTCGATGCGCTGGGTCGCCGCGGCGAGGCTCTCGATCTCCGAGATCGACTTCCCGGTGCGCTGGCCGGTCTGCTCGACCGCGCTGGCGCTCTGGCGCACCTGGCGGCCGATCTCTTCCACCGAGGCCGACAATTGCTCGGCGGCGCTTGCCACGGCCGTGACGTTGTCGGACGCCTGCTCGGTGGCGTTCGCCGCCTCGCCGGCGCGGCCGCTCGCATCCGCAGTGGCGCGCGAGATGGTCTGCGCGGTCTCGCGCATGACGGAGGCGTTGTCGCTGAGGCCGCGCATGATCGCGCCGATCGCCTGGCGAAACGCCTCGACGGAGGTTTCGATGTGGCGGGCGCGCTCCTCGCGCGCAGCGGAATCCTGCGAGACCTGCGAGGCGAGGTTGCGGTTGCGGCCCATCGCGTCCTGGAACACTTCGATCGCGCGCGCCAGCGCGCCGATCTCGTCGGCGCGGTCAGCGTGCGGCACGACGACGTTGTCGGCGCCGTCGGCGACCCGCTTGATGGTCGCGGTGATGGCGGCGAGCGGCCGGGCGATCGAGCGGCCGATGATGACGATGCCGATCACGACGAGGGCGAGCGCGAGGCCACCGAGGCAGGTCAGCACGAAGGACAGGGTGCCGTTGGTCTCGGTCTGGTGCGCGATCTGCCCGGCGCGGGCGGCATAGACCTTGGAGAGCGCCTCGAGGTCCTTGTTCAGCGCCGAGCGCACGGTGCGGTTGGCGTCGTTGTCGCCCCATTCGCGGCCCGCGGCCGGGCTGATCTCGTTGGCGCGGCGTACCAGCTCCTTGCGGAAGTCGACGAACTGCTCGATGCGCTTCTTGAAGGTGGAAAACTGCTCGGAATCGTCGGCCTTGACGATGGTCGCCCAGCCCTTCACGACCTCGAGGATCTGCGCGTTGAACTTGAGCAGGCCCTCGCCGTATTTCTTCACGACGGCCGGGTCGGTCGACATGTAGACCCCGCGCGATTCCATCACCACCGCATAGACCAGCGAGTTGACGCGCTCCACGTTCAGCGCCGCCGCATTCGCGGTGGCGATCGCGCTGGTCAGGTCGGTGCTGCGCCGGCTGTTGTAGTCGGACAGCATCGCGATGGCGGCGGTGAGCAGCGCGAACAGCGCGAAGATCGCGTAGAGCTTGGTTGCGAGCGTGAAGCGGCCTGCCAGCTGCCTGGCATTCCCAGATCTGTTGGTTGTCATCGTTTTTGGGACCCGGATGGCCTGGAGCGGCCCGAGCACGAGGTTGTGCCAATTTGCCGCAAACTATGCAGAATGAAGATGGACGCTGCGTTAACACGCAAGTCTGGGGTGTACGCCCTTGGTCGCAGGAAATATCTGTTATCTCAGTGAGTTGGTGTGGTGGTGTCGATTTCCGGGCGCTACTCCGGGAATGCCCGGAATGTCCCCGTGAAGGCCGGCCTCCGGACGCATATCCGCTGATGCCGGCGCTGTCTGCATTATTGTTCTGGCGTCGGCCATTGGCCGACGAATCCCGGAGGGGCCCTTGGTCTACCGCCACACCATCGACGCCACGACCTATACCTTCCCCGACCTGCGCGACCTCCTCGCCAAGGCGAGCCCGCCGCGCTCCGGCGACCGGCTGGCCGGGATTGCCGCCGCCAGCGCCGCGCAGATGATCGCGGCCAGGATGGCGCTCGCCGACGTCCCGCTCGGTCAATTCCTGCAGGAGACCGTCATCCCTTACGAGGCCGACGAGGTCACCCGCTTCGTCATCGACAGCCACGACGCAAAAGCCTTTGCGCCGGTGGCCTCGCTCACGGTCGGGGCCTTTCGCGACTGGCTGCTGTCGGATGCCGCAACACCCGAGATCCTGCGCAAGGCCGCTCCCGGCATCACGCCGGAGATGGCCGCCGCGGCATCAAAACTGATGCGCAACCAGGACCTGGTCCTGGCGGCGCGGAAGTGCGAGGTCCTAACCGCCTTCCGCAACACCATCGGGCTGAAGGGGCGGATGAGCACGCGGCTGCAGCCCAACCATCCCTTCGACGATGCGAGGGGCATCACCGCCTCGATCCTCGACGGCCTCCTGCTGGGTGCCGGCGACGCCTGCATCGGCATCAATCCGGCGAGCGACGATCCGGCCGTGATCGCGCAATTGCTGCGCCTGCTCGACGAGATCATCACGCGGCTGAAGATCCCGACGCAGGGCTGCGTGCTCACCCATGTCACGACGACGCTGTCGCTGATCGGGCAGGGCGTGCCGGTCGACCTCGTATTCCAGTCGGTCGCCGGCACCGAGGCCGCCAACCGCAGCTTTGGCATCGACCTTGCTTTGCTGAAGGAGGCGCAGCAAGCCGGGCTGTCGCAGCAGCGCGGCACGGTCGGGCAGAACGTGATGTATTTCGAGACCGGGCAGGGCTCGGCGCTGTCGGCCAATGCGCATCACGGCGTCGACCAGCAGACCTGCGAGGCGCGTGCCTATGCGGTCGCGCGCGCCTTCGATCCGCTCCTCGTCAACAGCGTGGTCGGCTTCATCGGCCCGGAATATCTCTACGACGGCAAGGAGATCATCCGCGCCGGGCTGGAGGACCATTTCTGCGGCAAGCTGCTCGGCCTGCCGCTCGGGGTGGACATCTGCTACACCAACCATGCCGAGGCGGACCAGGACGACATGGATAATCTGCTGACGCTGCTGGCCGCCGCCGGCGTCACCTTCATCATGGGGGTCCCCGGCGCCGACGACGTCATGCTGAACTACCAGTCGACCTCCTTCCACGACGCGCTCTATGTCCGTGACGTCTTCTCCCTGCGCCGGGCGCCGGAGTTCGACGATTGGCTGGTCAAGACCGGACTTGCCGGAGCCGATTTCCGCCTCGCCCGCGATGCGGGCCTGCTGCCTGATTTTGCCTCGCGGCTGATCGCATGACCCCGCGAAAACTCCGCCGACCGGCGTGAACCGGGGAAACCATTGGCGCGTCTCACGAATTAGTTCGATGCCACAATATTGAGGAATTTCGGTCGCAGCGTTACGCTGTCCATCTGGTGGCCTCGTCAGTACCGTTCCTGGAACGTGGTTGGGGGAAGTTCGATGCGCGCTGAAAGCAACGGAACGAGCCGGCATATTCTCTGCGTCTTCCCGCGTTACACCTCCTCCTTCGGCACCTTCGAGCACGCCTATCCCCTGACCGACGGCGTCCGCGCCTTCATGCCGCCGCAGGGCCTGCTGTTGCTCGCCGCCTATCTCCCTGAGGAATGGAAGGTCAAATTCGTCGACGAGAACCTCCGCCGCGCGACCAAGGAGGAGTTCGAGTGGGCGGAAGCGGTCTTCGTCAGCGGCATGCACATCCAGCGCCAGCAGATGAACGACATCTGCCGCCGCGCCCACGAGTTCGACCTGCCGGTCGCGCTCGGCGGCCCCTCGGTCAGCGCCTGCCCGGACTACTATCCGTCCTTCGACTATCTCCATGTCGGCGAGCTCGGCGACGCCACCAACGCGCTGATCGAGATTCTTTCGCGCGACACGGCACGCCCCGAGCAGCAGGTCGTGCTGACGACGAAAGACCGCGTGCCGATGACGGAGTTTCCGATCCCGGCCTACGAGCTCGCCGACGTGAAGCGATATTTCCTCGGCAGCATCCAGTATTCCAGCGGCTGTCCGTATGAGTGCGAGTTCTGCGACATCCCCGGCCTCTACGGCCGCAACCCGCGCCTCAAGTCGCCGCAGCAGATCATCGCCGAGCTCAACCGCCTGCGCGAATGCGGCATGACCGACACGGTTTACTTCGTCGATGACAATTTCATCGGCAACCGCAAGGCGGCGATGGACCTGCTGCCGCATCTGATCGAATGGCAGAAGAAGACCGGCTATGTGATGCGGCTCGCCTGCGAGGCGACGCTCAATATCGCAAAACGTCCGGAGATCCTCAAGAAGATGCAGGATGCCTATTTCATCACCATCTTCTGCGGTATCGAGACGCCGGATCCCGACGCGCTGAAGGCGATGCACAAGGATCACAACATGATGGTTCCGATCCTGGAGGGTGTCCGTACCATCAACTCCTACGGCATGGAGGTGGTGTCCGGCATCATCATGGGGCTCGACACCGACAAGCCGAACACGGCCGACGCGCTGCTCGCCTTCGTCGAGGAGTCGCGGATTCCGCTGCTCACCATCAACCTGCTGCAGGCGTTGCCGAAGACGCCGTTGTGGGACCGCCTGGAGCGCGAGGGACGCCTGGTCGACGACGAGGGGCGCGATTCCAACGTCAATTTCCTGCTGCCCTATGACGAGGTCGTCGCGTCCTGGAAGCACGCCATGAGCGTGGCCTACGCGCCCGAGAAGGTCTATGCGCGCTTCCAGTATCAATGCGACCACGTCTACGTGCACCGCCTCAAGATGCCGGTGCCGGACGAGATGAAGACCTGGGCCAACATCCGGCGCGGCCTCGTCATGATGCGCAACATCTTCTGGAAGGTCGGCGTGCTCGGCGACTACAGGCGCGTGTTCTGGAAGTTTGCGCTGGGGCGCATCCGGCGCGGCGACATCGAGGGCCTGATCGGCTGCACCATGATCGCCCATCATCTCATCACCTTTGCGCGCGCGGCCACGAGCGGCGAGCAGAACGCTTCGAACTACTCGATCCGGCTGCGCGAGGCCGCTGTGCCGGCCGAATGAACGACAAGCCCGTTCCGGCGCGCCCGGTCCTCGACTTGCGGGCTCTCACGCCCGCGCGCGTCGCGCTCGGTCGCGCCGGCGCAAGCCTGCCGACAAAACCGCTGCTCGATTTCACGCTGGACCATGCCCGCGCCCGCGATGCCGTCCATGCCGCCTTCGACGCGCCGCGACTCGCCGCCGAGCTCGGACGGCTCGGCATTGCGTTGAGCGCGGTGAAGAGCCGGGCGGCCGATCGCGGCGAATATCTGCGGCGCCCCGATCTCGGACGGCAGCTCGATGCCGCCTCCGCCGAGGTCTTGGCGCGAGACGCCGCAAAACCATGCCCGCTCGCGATCGTGGTCGGCGATGGCTTGTCGGCCGCGGCGGTCCATGCCCATGCGGTCGGGCTGATGAGCAGCCTGCTGTCGCAACTCGCAAGTGGGGAGGCTGTCGCGACGGGCCACCTCGTCGTCGCCTCAGGCGCGCGGGTCGCGCTCGGTGACGAGATCGGCGCCATTCTCGGCGCGCGCATGGTCGTGATGCTGATCGGCGAGCGGCCGGGCCTGTCCGCGCCCGACAGCCTCGGTGCCTACCTGACCTTCGCGCCGAAACCCGGCCGCACCGATGCCGAGCGCAATTGCGTCTCCAACATCCATCGCGCCGGGCTGAGCTATGACGAGGCGGCCTTCAAGATCGCCTGGCTGGTCCGCGAGGGGCTGGCGCGACAGGTCACCGGCGTGGCGCTGAAGGACGAGAGCGCGGACCGCGCGCCGCGTCGAATTGGCACAGCGCCGTCCGGATGAGCGGCATTTGGGGGATGGACATCGCCGCATCTTGATGTATTTGGCACCCCTTCGCTGGCTTGCGAGACGGGCTCATGACCTGCTAAACCGCTCGCGGCGATTTTCCACGCGTTTTCAAAGGGCAAGCCTCCCATTGGTATGGCATTTCCATAGCCGTTCGCGGGGCGCAATAAGCTCAAAGCTAGAGCGTTTTCGAGCGAAGTGGACACCGGTTCGCGTCAAGAAAACGCGTCAAAACAAGAATCTGGAGCCCCGTTCCGATTCCATCGGAACGGGACAGGCTCCAGGGCCGATTTAGGAACTGGACAAGGCATGCTCGAAAAGCACAGCGAGAGTGAGGTTCATGTCGACAAGGTCGAGCAGGGGCCCGCGTCCTCGATCGCCTTCGGGCTGGAGCGCCTCGGCCTGATCGCGGTCCGGGCGCCGATCGTCTCCTGCCTCGTCCTGGTCGCGCTGATCGTCGGCGCCGTGTTCGGCATCCACCGCATCAAGATCGACGATTCGCTGTCGCAGCTGTTCCGCTCCAACACCCGCGAGTTCCGCCAGTACGAAGAGGTGACCAAGAAGTTCCCCGCCGAGGAATTCGACGTCCTTGTCGTGGTTGAGGGCAAGACCCTGCTGGCGCGGGACAACCTCGAGAAGCTGCGCGACTTCGTCACCGACATGCAGCTGGTCGAGGGCACGCGCGGGCTGGTCTCGCTGTTCTCTGCGCGCCAGGCGCCGGCGCCGGGCAAGCTGCCCGCGGCGCTGTTCCCGCCCGATCTGCCCGAGGGCAAGGCCTATGACCAGTTCATCGAGACGGTGAAGAACAACGAGATCATCCGCGGCAAGCTGCTCTCGGAGGACGGCACGCTGGCGCTGATCGTGCTGTCGCTCGATCCGGACGTGGTCGCCTCCAGCAAGCTGACCAAGACCGTCGCCGACATCCGCAAGCTGATGAAGGAGGACCTCGGCGACACCGGGCTCAACGTGCAGCTCTCCGGCGTGCCGGTGATGCAGCTCGAGATCCGCAACGCCGTCGAGCGCGACGGGCTCACCTACAACATTCTCGGCATCCTCGCCGGCTGCATCATCGCCATCATCTTCTTCCGCAAGATCTCGTTCATGATCGCGGCGGCGTTCCCGCCGATGATCGCGATCCTGCTCGCACTCGGCGCGCTCGGCTGGGCCAATTTCAACCTCAACATGTTCCTGAACGTGATGACGCCGCTCATCATGGTCATCTCGTTCTCGGACTCGATGCAGCTCACCTTCGCCGCGCGCGACCGGCTGATCGCGGGCCAGGACAAGTTCACCGCGTTCAAGAACGCCGTGCTCGTGGTCGGGCCGGCCTGCGTGCTGACGCACGGCACCGCGGGCATTTCCTTCATCGCGCTGCAGTTCTCCGATAGCGATCTGATCCGCAAGTTCGGCGAGGCGGGCCTTGCCGCGACCATCATCGCGCTCGTCGCCGTGCTGTCGCTGGTGCCGGTGTTCGGCGTGCTATTCGTGCGCAACGAGCAGGTCTTCGCCGTCAAATTCCAGAGCGCGGATGCCGGCGTCCAAGGCTTGCGCAATTTCTGCTACTGGATCGCGGTGCGCATGGTGGGCCGGCCCGGCCTGTTCAGCCTGATCGCGCTGCTGTTCGTCGGCAGCCTCGGCGTGATCTACGCCAACCTCGAGCCGCGCTACCGGCTCGCCGACCAGGTCCCGGACAAGCGCCAGGCGGTGGCGGCCTCCGACCGGCTCGACGCCAAGCTGACCGGCGCTAATCCGGTCAACGTCCTGATCCAGTTTCCCAAGGGCGAGACGCTCTATTCGCCCCAGACGCTGCAGACCATCGCGGACGTGCATGCGACGGTGGAGAAGGCGGCCGGCGTCGGCAACGTCTGGTCGCTGGAGACGCTGCGCCGCTGGCTCGCGGAGAAGGCCGGCAGCGACGACGTCGCGACGCTGAAGGAATATGTCAACGTCATCCCGGAGCATCTGGTGCGGCGGTTCATCGACGCCGAGCAGGATGCGGTCGTGGTGGCCGGCCGCGTGCCGGACAAGGATTCCAGCCAGCTCCTGCCGATCGTCGACAAGCTCGATACCGAGCTCGACGCCGTCCGCAACAAGCATCCCGGCTACGAGGTCGCGGTCACCGGCCTTGCCGCCATCGCCGCGCGCAACTCGGCCGGCATGATCGAGAAGCTGAACCGCGGGCTCACCGTCGAGTTCGCGCTGGTCGCGATCTTCATTGGGCTGGCCTTCCGCTCCTGGGTGGTGATGTTCGCCTGCATCCTGCCGGGAATCTTCCCCGTGGTGATGTCGGGCACGGTGTTGTGGGCGATGGGCGAGGGGCTGCAATTCGCCAGCGTCGTCGCGCTCACCGTCTCGTTTGGCCTCGGCCTCTCCGCGACAATCCACTTCCTCAACCGCCTCCGGCTCGAGAGCAAGCCCGGCGTCGGCTCCGCACTCGCGGTCGAGCGCGCGACCGTGCTGGTCGGCCCGGCGCTGATCCTGACCACGGTGGTCCTGGCCTGCGGCCTCGTCGTCACCGTGTTCTCGGACCTGCCGTCGCTCAGGCTGTTCGGCTGGCTCAGCGCCTTCTCGATGGTGATGGCGCTGGTCGCCGATCTCTTCATCCTGCGGCCGACGGCGATGTGGCTGATCAATCTGCACGGCAAGCTGCAGGGAACGGACAAGCCGGCGATCTGAGCGCGCGTCGATCGGCGCGGTTGCCGCAGCAAAAAGCCCCCGGCTTCAACCGGGGGCTTTTTCTGTTCGAGCGGAAAGGGCGGTCAGCCCCGCGTCATCGTGATGTTGACGCCGCGGATCTCGCCCTTGGAGGAGATCTGCACGACCTGCTTGGTGCCGTTGGTGCGCAGCGACAGATTGGCGGCAAAGCCGTTGGCCTCGACGAACACCTCGATCAGGCCGCCGCCGGCCGTGCCCTGGAGGTTGCCGAAGATGTTGCGGTTGGTTTCGCTCCAGTTGCCGGAGATCCGCTCGCCTTGGCTGGTCACGTCGCTGGTGAGGTCGATCTTGTAGCTGTCGGAGGCGCAGTGCAGGGCCTGCTTGAGGTTGAGACCGCTGCCGGCGACCTTGTAATCCGCCTTGCAGCGGATGCGCTCGGTGGAGCCGTCGGACAGCGACACCGTGCCGGTGCCGGTCCAGGCGCCGTCAAAGCCGGCAAACGGACCGGACGACTGAGCATGGATCGCCGAGACCGAGAAAAGCAGCGCAGCGCCGATGCCCGCCGCCTTGATCGCCTGTCCAGATCGCCCAAAAAATTGCATGTTCGCTATCCCGTTTCTCGAATGACGTTCGCTCACGACTAAAACGCCTCGCCGCATCGAAAGTTTAGTGTTCCGAGGCTGGGGCAGGTTCAAAGTCTCCCGCGCCGGGATGCCCGGGAACGGCACGCGCGGCCGGCGAAATCCCGGTGTTTCCTCGTGTTTCCGGCGGCAAACAGATGCACGTCTGCAACAGGTCGGATACAAAACGCGTCGTTCCGAAATTATGACGTAGTATCAACCCTTTACATCTGCCAATGAAGATGGCGGGAAGAGGCGATTTGGCCGGCGTGGTGCCAATTTGGCCGCATTTGCCAGCGCTTGTGCTTCTCCAATGCCGAGCCTCCTCGGCCAACCATCAGAACAGCCGTTCCGGTCGTCCGCCCGGTGCTGTCCGGGATCTCCTTTCGATTCCGCCGCCCGATTGAAGGAATAAAATGCATAAGCTTCTCGTCGCTCTCACCCTGCTGTCGGCCTCCCTTTCGACGGCGGCGTTCGCCCAGCAAGGGCAAGGACGTGGCACGGACGCCGAGCAGAAGGCCTGCACGCGCGATGTGCAGAAGTTCTGCCGTCCGGTCATCGATCAGGGTGATTTCACCGTCCTGGCCTGCCTCAAGGAGAACCGGGCCAAGATCTCGCAGGCCTGCGACCAGGTCCTGAAGAACCACAACCAGTAAGCTCGGCCGCTGGCCTACAAAAGCGGATTTTCGGCCCGGTTTCGGGCCGGATCCGGCAGGGCAGCCATCGCCAGACAGGATTGGTTTTGCGGCCGTATTCCCCTATATGGGGGCCGCGGCGGCGCCCGCCGGCATGAGCCCCGCGCGGGTGAAGCGCCGTCCTGTCCCCAACGATTGTTAGCCAGCCCCCGATGACCTCTGCGAGCGAATTGCGATCCGGCAAGGGTGACCGCGACGAGAACTTTCCCGTCGCGTCTTGGATCATTCATCCGCGTCATCGCGCGCTGATCCTTTCATTCTACAATTTCGTCCGCACCGCCGACGATATTGCCGACCACGCGACGCTGCCGGCCGACCAGAAGCTCGCTTATCTCGACCTGCTCGAGGCGGAACTGCTCGGCAAGGGCGACACCCAGAAAGAGGCCGTCGCCTTGCGGCGCGCGCTGGCCGAGCGCGGCATGGCGCCGCGCCACGCGCTCGACGTGCTGATCGCCTTCCGCATGGACGTGACCAAGCTGCGCTACGAGACCTGGGACGAGGTGATCCACTATTGCCGCTATTCGGCGATGCCGGTCGGCCGCTTCATGCTCGACGTCCATGGCGAGGCGACCTCGACCTGGGCCGCCTCCGACGCGCTCTGCGCGGCGTTGCAGATCAACAACCATTTGCAGGATTGCGGCAAGGATTTTCGCGAACTCAACCGCGTCTATCTGCCCCGCGATGCGCTGGCCGCAAGCGGCGCCTCGGTCGAGCAGCTTGGGCTGTCGCAGTCGCCGCCGGCGATGCTGCAATGTCTGCAGGCGCTCGCCGCGCGCAACGAAACGCTGCTCGACGAGGGCAGGCCGCTCAGCAGCGAGGTCCGGGATTTCCGCCTCGGCATCGACGTCGCGGTGATCCAGGCCTATGCCGACCGCATCGTGCAACTGCTCAAGGTGCGCGATCCCCTGCGCGAGCGGGTGCATCTGAACAAGTTCGAGCTGCTCGCCTTCAGCCTCGGCGGCATCGCCGGCGAGATCGGCCGCCGCGCGATCGGCCGCAAGGCCATCTCCAGTCCGGGGACCGCCCATGACGCTTGAGGCGACCTCGCCCGGCGCCAGTTATGGCTCGACCGCATCCGGCAGCTCGTTCTACGCCGCGATGCGCATCCTGCCGCGCGACCAGCGCGAGGCGATGTTCCAGATCTACAGCTTCTGCCGCCAGGTCGACGACATCGCCGATTCCGACGGGCCGCGCGACGAGCGGCTCGCCGCGCTGCAGGCCTGGCGCAACGATATCGATGCGCTCTACCAGGGCCATCCGCCGCAGCGGCTGCAGGACTACGTCGGCTCGGTGAAGACGTTCGGGCTGAAGCGCGAGGATTTCCTTGCCATCGTCGACGGCATGGAGATGGACGTGCCGCAGGACATCCGCGCGCCCGACATGGCGACGCTGGATCTGTATTGCGATCGCGTCGCCAGCGCCGTCGGGCGGCTGTCGGTGCGGGTGTTCGGCCTGCCGGAAGAGGACGGCGTCCTGCTCGCCCATCATCTCGGCCGCGCGCTCCAGCTCACCAACATCCTGCGCGACATCGACGAGGACGCCGGCCTCGGCCGGCTCTATCTGCCGCGCGAGGCGCTGCTGCATGCCGGCATCACCTCCAACGATCCGAACCGGGTCGCCGCCGAGCGCGCGCTTCCGAAAGTCTGCCTGCCGCTGGCCCAGCGCGCCAAGGCGCATTTCGAGAAGTCGGACGAGATCATGAACCGCAACAGGCGCCGCGCGGTGCGCGCGCCCCGGATCATGTCGAAATACTATCATGCCATTCTGGACCTCCTGATCGCGCGCGGCTTCTCTGCTCCGCGCGAGCCGGTGCGCGTGTCGAAGGTCGCGCGCATCGCCATCCTGCTCCGCTACGCTTTCATCTGATGCAAAAGACAGCACACATCATCGGCGCCGGAATTTCCGGCCTCACTGCCGCCGTGCGGCTCGCCAATGCCGGCTTTCGGGTTGCCGTGCACGAGGCGACCAACCAGGCCGGCGGCCGCTGCCGTTCCTATTTCGACGGCGCCACCAATCTGACCATCGACAACGGCAATCATCTGCTGCTGTCGGGCAACAGCCATGCGCGGGCCTATGCGCGCGCGATCGGCTCCGAGGCGGGCCTGGTCGGGCCGGACCGCGCGCAATTTCCCTTCGTCGACATCAAGACCGGCCAGCGCTGGCAGATCGATCTCGGCGACGGGCGTTTTCCGGGCTGGCTGTTCGACGAAGGCCGGCGCGTTCCCGACACCGGCCTGATGGACTATCTCAAGCTGGCGCCGCTGGCCTGGGCCTCGGAACAGACGCTGGTCGCAAAATCCATTCCCTGCGAGGGCACGCTCTATCAGCGCCTGGTGCAGCCGCTGCTGCTTGCCGCGCTCAACGTCGATCCGCCCGAAGGTTCTGCCGGGCTTGCCGGCGCGATCGTGCGCGAGACGCTGCTGGCCGGCGGGCAGGCCTGCCGGCCCCTGATCGCGCGCGACGGCCTCAGCGCCGTGCTGATCGAGCCCGCCGTGAAGTTTCTGGCTGAACGTGGCCACACCGTGCAGCTCAGCCACGAGCTGCGTTCGCTGACCACAGCGGACGGCAAAGCCGGTGCGCTGAATTTCGGCGGCGAGGACGTGATCGCGCTCGGAGAGGGGGATGTGGTGGTGCTGTCGGTGCCGCCGCGCGCTGCCGCCGGCCTGCTGCCGGGGCTGAAGACGCCGACCGAATTCCGCGCCATCGTGAATGCGCATTTCCGTTACGAGCCGCCGCCGGGCGCAGCGCCGATCCTGGGCGTGATCGGCGGCCTCGTGGAATGGCTGTTCGCATTCCCGAACCGACTGTCGGTGACCATCAGCAATGCCGACCGCCTCGTCGAGATGCCGCGCGAGGAGCTTGCGCAGAAGATCTGGAACGAGGTCTGCGAGGCGGCCGGCATCTCCGGCGAGCAGCAACCTCAATTACCTCCCTGGCAGATCGTGCGCGAGCGCCGCGCCACCTTCGCCGCGACGCCGGCGCAGAATGCGCTGCGCCCGGGGCCGGTCACGGCGCTGAAAAACCTGTTCCTTGCCGGCGACTGGACTGCTACGGGATTGCCAGCAACCATCGAGGGATCGGTCCGTTCCGGCGATCGTGCCGCCGATCTGGTCCTGGCCGCCAAAGGGTCCTGACAAGGGACACTGAAAACGGATCCTGACAAGCGGCCCTGACCGGGCAGATGTCCCGGTCGTTTTCAATCAACTATCGGAGCAATCGAGCGAGATGGATTCCGTGAACGCGCCCACCCGCGAAGTCCCGGACTCAAAGGTATTGGAATCGAGCATTGCGTCGGCCACGCAAGGCGTCCTCGGCTTCCAGCAACCGGACGGCCATTGGGTGTTCGAGCTCGAGGCCGATTGCACGATTCCGGCCGAATACATCCTGTTGCGGCACTATCTCGCCGAGCCGGTCGACACCGTGCTCGAGGCCAGGATCGGCAACTATCTGCGCCGCATCCAGGGCGCCCATGGCGGCTGGCCGCTGGTGCATGACGGCGCCTTCGACATGAGCGCGAGCGTGAAGGCCTATTTCGCGCTGAAGATGATCGGCGACAGCGTCGAGGCGCCGCACATGGTGCGCGCGCGCGAGGCGATCCGCTCGCGCGGCGGCGCAGTCAACAGCAACGTCTTCACCCGCTTCCTGCTCGCCACCTTCGGCGTGGTGACCTGGCGCGCGGTGCCGGTGCTGCCGATCGAGATCATGCTGCTGCCGTTGTGGTCGCCGTTCCACCTCAACAAGATTTCCTACTGGGCGCGCACCACCATGGTGCCGCTGATGGTGATCGCCGCGCTGAAGCCGCGGGCGAGAAATCCGAAGGGCGTCGGCATCGACGAGCTGTTTCTCGAGGACCCGCGCTCGATCGGCATGACGCCGAAGGCGCCGCACCAGAGCATGGCCTGGTTCCTGCTGTTCCGCTCGCTCGACGCCATCCTGCGCGGGCTGGAGCCGATATTTCCCAAGCGCCTGCGCCAGCGCGCGATCGACGCGGCGCTCGCCTTCACCGAGGAGCGGCTCAACGGCGAGGACGGCATGGGCGCGATCTATCCGCCCATGGCCAACATCGTCATGATGTACGATGCGCTCGGCAAGGACGCGAGCTATCCGCCGCGCGCGGTCACGCGCCGCGGCATCGACAAGCTGCTCGTGATCAAGGACGAGGAAGCCTACTGCCAGCCCTGTGTCTCGCCGGTGTGGGACACGACGCTGACCGCGCATGCGTTGCTGGAAGCCGGCGGCGAAAGGGCGGTGCCTGCGGCGAAGCAGGGCCTCGACTGGCTGATTCCGCGACAGGAGCTCGAGGTGAAGGGCGACTGGGCGGTGAAGCGCCCCGACACGCGCCCCGGCGGCTGGGCCTTCCAGTACAACAACGCCCATTACCCCGATCTCGACGACACCGCCGTGGTGGTGATGTCGATGGACCGCATGCGCCGGGAGCACGGTGCGACCGGCTATGACGCCGCGATCGAGCGCGGCCGGGAGTGGATCGAGGGCATGCAGAGCGACGACGGCGGCTGGGCGGCCTTCGACGTCAACAACCTCGAATATTACCTCAACAACATCCCGTTCTCGGACCACGGCGCGCTGCTCGATCCGCCGACCGAGGACGTGACCGCGCGCTGCATCTCGATGCTGGCTCAGCTCGGCGAGACCGGGAAGACCAGCAAGCACGTCGCCGACGGGATCGCCTATCTCCGCAGGACCCAGCACCCGGAAGGGTCCTGGTACGGCCGCTGGGGCATGAACTTCATCTACGGCACCTGGTCGGTGGTCTGTGCCCTCAACATGGCCGGGGTGGACCACAAGGACCCGATGATGCGGAAGGCCGCCGACTGGCTGGCCTCGATCCAGAACGAGGACGGCGGCTGGGGCGAGGACGCCGTCAGCTACCGGCTCGACTACAAGGGCTGGGAAGCCGCCCCCTCGACCGCCTCGCAAACGGCATGGGCCTTGCTTGCCCTGATGGCAGCGGGAGAGGTTGATCACCCGGCCGTTGCCCGCGGGGTGAAGTACCTGATTGCCACACAGAACCAAAAAGGGCTGTGGGACGAGCAGCGCTACACGGCGACAGGCTTCCCCCGGGTCTTCTATCTGCGTTATCATGGTTACCCGAAGTTCTTCCCGTTGTGGGCGCTGGCGCGGTATAGGAACTTGAGGAACACCAACAGCAGGGTGGTAGGGGTCGGGATGTGACTTTGGGGGCGGGGGACTATTTTACCGCAGGCAATGCCATTGATCTGCGGCCTATTCTCATTGTGACCGGCCTGGTCCAGGAGGCCCGCATCGCGGCTGGCCCCGGCATGGCCGTGATCTGCTCCTCCTCGAGCCCGACCCAGTTGCGCGCGCTGCTCACCGTGGTCGACCCCGCAACGATTCGCGGCGTCATCTCGTTCGGAGTGGCCGGCGGGCTCGACCCCGCGCTGCGCTCCGGCGACGTCGTGGTGGCGACCGAGGTGCTGGCGGGCGACGCCCGCTGGGCCGCAGGCCTGTCGCTCGGCGACGACCTGATCGATCGCCTGACCTCCGGCCGCCGCCGCGTCGTGCGCGGCAGCCTCGCCGGTGCCGAGGAAGTCGTCGCGGGACGCTCCTGCAAGGCGGCGCTGCATTCGGAGACCGGCGCCTCCGCCGTCGACATGGAGAGCCATATCGCGGCCGCCTACGCCGCCGAGGCCGGGCTGCCGTTTGCCGCCGTCCGCGTCATCAGCGATCCCGCCCACCGCGCGCTGCCGGCGCTCGCCCGCGCCGCCATCAAGCCGAACGGCCAGATCGACCTTCCCGCCGTGTTGCGGGGCATCGTCCGCAACCCGGCAACCCTGCATGCGCTGGTCTCCACCGGCATCGACTTCAACCGCGCGCTGCGCTCCTTGCGCGGGTGCCGCGACTATCTGGTCGGCGCCGAGCTCATCGACGAAGAGGCGTTGGTCGCCGAGACGGCCTGAGCCGAGGTTTCGAGCTGACAAGCAAAAGGCCCGGTCGCCATCAGCGACCGGGCCTTTTTCGTTGGAGCCGACCTGCTTCCGCTTACGCGGCAGTCGAGGCCTTCTGCGCGGCCTTCGCCTGCGCGGCGGCGGCTTCGTCCTGGCGGATCTCGGAGAGCTTCTTCTGGACCTGCTCGGAGAAGATGTACTGCGCCGGGCGCTGCTTCGACAGGTCGATCTCCGGCGCCATCGGGCCCGTGGTCTTGACGCCGCGCAGCGACACCCACATCGCCTGCAGCGGGTTGTTGAAGGCTGCCGTCGCCGCGGTCGGCTCGTAGCCGCAATGCGCCATGCAGTCGGCGCACTTTTCGTACTTGCCGGTGCCGTAGGTCTCCCAGTCGGTGGTGTCCATCAGCTCCTTGAAGGTTTTTGCGTAGCCTTCACCGAGCAGGTAGCAGGGCTTCTGCCAGCCGAAGATGTTGCGTGCGGGCATGCCCCACGGCGTGCACTCGTAGGACTGGTTGCCGGCGAGGAAGTCGAGGAACAGGCCGGAATGCATGAAATTCCACTTCTTGCCTTTGCCCAGCGCAAAGACGTCGCGGAACAGCTTCTTGGTCTTGGTGCGGTTGAGGAAGTGCTCCTGGTCGGGCGCGCGCTCATAGGCGTAGCCCGGCGACATCGAGACGCCGACGCCGAGCTCGACGGTGAGGTCGAGGAACTTTGCGATCTCCTCGGCCGGATGGCCGTCGAAGATGGTGGCGTTGACGTTGACGGTGAAGCCGCGCGCCTTCGCCGCCTTGATCGCGGACACCGCGCGGTCGAACACGCCCTTCTGCGACACCGCCTTGTCGTGATGGTCCTTCAGGCCGTCGAGATGCACCGAGAAGAACAGGTACGGGGAGGGCTCGAACAGATCGAGCTTCTTCTCGAGCAGCAGCGCGTTGGTGCAGAGCGAGACGAACTTCTTGCGCGCGACGAGGCCGCGCACGATCTCGCCGATCTCCTTGTGGATCAGCGGCTCGCCGCCGGGAATCGCCACCATCGGCGCGCCGCACTCGTCGGCCGCGTCCCAGCACTCCTGCGCGGTCATGCGGCGGTTGAGGATCGCATCCGGATAATCGATCTTGCCGCAGCCGACGCAGGCGAGGTTGCAGCGGAACAGCGGCTCCAGCATCAGCACGAGCGGATAGCGCTTGCGGCCAAGCAGTTTCTGCTTGAGCAAATAGCCGCCGATACGCATTTCCTTGAAGAAGGGGATGGCCATTACGTCTTTCTTTCTGGGCTTGGAATTTCGGTAGGTCAGCTTGCAGCCAGTTGGGCCGGAAGCCTGAATTCGATGTTTTCCTCGCGGCCCGGCAGCACGGAGACCGAGACCGGTCCGATCCGCCGCAGCGCTTCGATCACGTCATCCACCAGCACCTCTGGGGCCGAGGCGCCGGCCGTGAGGCCGACGGTCCTGGCACCCTTCAACCACTCCGGATTGAGCTCGCGGCCATCGGCGATCAGATAACTCGCGACGCCGGCTTCGGTGCCGATTTCGCGCAGCCTGTTCGAGTTCGAGCTGTTGGCAGCCCCCACCACCAGGATCACGTCGACCAGCTTGCTCAAGTCCCTTACCGCAGATTGGCGGTTCTGTGTCGCATAGCAGATATCCCGGATGTCCGGTCCTTGAATATCTGTAAATCGGGCCTGGAGGGCCGCGATGATGTCCTTGGTATCGTCCACCGACAGCGTGGTCTGGGTGATGTAGGCGACCGGGGTGTCCGCAGGCAATGTCAGCGACTTCACTTCCGCGACACTCTGGACCAGCAGCACGGGGCCGGGAACCTGGCCCATCGTGCCCTCGACCTCGGGATGGCCGGCATGGCCGATCAGGATCAGGGTTCGGCCCTTGCCGATGTAGCGCTTCCCCTGATTGTGAACCTTCGTGACCAGCGGGCAGGTGGCGTTCAGCACCGGAAGGTCGCGCGCGGCGGCCTCTTCCTCGACGCTGCGGGCCACCCCATGGGCGCTGAACACGGTGACCGCCTTCGGCGGGACCTCGGACAGCTCCTCGACGAAGATCGCGCCCTTGTTCTTCAGGCTCTCGACCACGTACTTATTGTGCACGATCTCGTGCCGAACATAGACCGGGGGGCCGTACTTCTCCAGGGCCCGCTCCACGATCTCGATCGCACGCACCACGCCCGCGCAGAAGCCGCGCGGCTGCGCCAGATAAACTTCCATTGGACGTCCATCACGCAAATTGCACCAACCCGCTCAATTGTCCCCGGCGGCACCCCGATACTGACCAACAGGCTGCAATATTCGCACCATTGGCACGCCCTCGCGGGTAGCTCCCCGCCCAACAGGCCCCGGCGCATGGAGGCACAGGGCTTTGTGTCAAAAAATCGGCGGCAAGGGAAGGAGGAATGAACCTCTGGTTCCCCGCCAGGTTAATGGGCGCGGTATTATAGTGCCGAGGAACGGCTGGGCAATAGGGCGGCATTTGCGCTCACGGATTGGTCACTTTCCCGATCAACCGCTGCGCTATACCGATCGCCCGGCATGAATTTGCCATCCTGTCCCGCGCCTGCCTCCAGCTTTCGAACCTTCCAGGGGCGCGAGCCACTTAAACAGCAATAGGTTTCGCCCGGGAACTCCGCTAAACAGCGGGCGTTTCCGGCAGGCTGTTAACACCAGAAAGAAATGATGTGCTGCAAAGCGTAGTCGTTGCCATTGTCAGGGCTTGCACCCGGTTTGCCACCCTCGTCGTCGTCCTCGGGCTGCTGCTGGCGGTCGCATCCGGCTATTACGCGTCCCAGCACTTTGCCATCAACACCGACATCAACTCGCTGATTGCCCAGAATCTCGACTGGCGTCAGCGCGACCAGCAGTTCGACCGCGCCTTCGATCGCGATGCGACGATTCTCGCCGTCGTCGAGGCCAGGACTCCCGAGATGGCGACCGCGGCGTCGGACGCGCTCTACGCCAAACTGAAGGACGACAAGACCAACTTCCAGTCGATGCAGCAGCTCGGCACCGGCGAATTCTTCGAGAAGAATGGCCTGCTGTTCCTGCCGGTCGAGGAGGTCGGCAAGATCACCGGCCAGTTCGAATCCGCGGCCCCGCTGATCGAGATCATGGCGGGCGACCCCTCGATCCGCGGCCTGACCGGCGCGCTGGAGACCGGGCTTGCCGGCGTCAAGCGCGGCCAGCTCAAGCTCGACAATACCGAACGCCCCTTCAACCAGATCGCGCAGACGGTCGAGACGGTGCTCGACAAGGGCAATGCGACTTTCTCCTGGCGCGAGCTCGTGAGCGACCAGCCGCTGTCGGATTCGGACAAGCGCGCCTTCATCGAGTTCAAGCCGGTCCTCGACTACAACGCGCTGGAGCCCGGCAAGGGCGCCACCGACGCCATCCGCAAGGCGGCCACCGACCTGGATTTCGCAAACCAATACCAGGCGCGGGTGCGGCTGACCGGTCCGGTGCCGATCGCCAACGAGGAATACGCCACCGTGCAGGAAGGCGCGGTCGTCAACGGCATCGGCACCGTGCTCGTCGTGCTCCTGATCCTGTGGCTGGCGCTGCACTCCGCCAAGATCATCTTCGCGGTGTTCGTCAATCTGTTCGTGGGTCTCGCCGTGACCACGGCCGCCGGCCTGATGATGGTCGGCTCGCTCAACCTGCTGTCGATCGCGTTCGCGGTGCTGTTCGTGGGCCTCGGCGTCGATTTCGGCATCCAGTACAGCGTCCGCTACCGGTCCGAGCGCAACAAGCATGACGATCTGGCCGGCGCCCTTGTGCTGGCGGCCAAGCGCTCCGCGGTGCCGCTGTCGCTCGCCGCGATGGCGACCGCCGCGGGCTTTCTCTGCTTCATGCCGACCGACTACAAGGGCATCTCGGAGCTCGGCCAGATCGCCGGCGTCGGCATGCTGGTGGCGTTCCTGTCCTCGATCACCGTGCTGCCGGCGCTGCTGAAGCTCTTGAACCCGCCCGGCGAGAAGGAGCCGGTCGGCTACGCCTTCCTGGCGCCGCTCGATCACTTCCTGGAGCGGCATCGCGTGCTGGTCGTGGGCGGCACGCTGTTGCTCGCGCTCGCCGGCCTGCCGCTGCTCTACTTCATGAAGTTCGACTTCAACCCGATGAACCTGCGCAACCCGAACGCCGAATCGATCGCGACCTTCCTCGACCTGCGCAAGGATCCCAACACCGGCGCCAACGCCATCAACGTGATGACCACGTCGGAAGAGCAGGCCAGGCAGGTCGAGGCGAAGCTCGAGAAGGTGCCGGAGGTGCTGCGGGTGATGTCGCTCGACAGCTTCGTGCCGCAGGACCAGCCGCCGAAGCTGAAGCTGATCGCGCAGGGCGCCAAGATCCTGAACCCCGCGCTCAATCCGGACCAGATCGACGCGGCGCCGTCCGATCAGGAGAACGTCGAGTCGCTGAAGTCGTCCGTGGACAATCTCCGCCGTACCGCGGGCGAGGGGAAGGGGCCGGGCGCAACCGCCTCGCGCCGGCTCGCGGATGCACTCGAGAAGCTCGCCAATGCGGATGAAGCCACCCGCAACAAGGCGCAGGATGTCTTCGTCACGCCGATGAAGATCGTGTTCGACCAGCTCCGGAACGCGATGCAGGCCGAGCCGGTCACGCTGAAGTCGCTGCCGCCTGATCTCGTCAACGCCTGGAAGAGCAAGGACGGCATCATCCGCGTCGAGGCGCTGCCGAAGGGCGATCCCAACGACAACGACACGCTGCGCAAGTTTGCCGCGGCCGTGCTGGTTGCCGAGCCGAACGCGATCGGCGGGCCGGTCTCGATCCTGAAATCCGGCGACACCGTGGTGGAAGCGTTCATTCACGCCGGCATCTACGCGCTGCTGGTGATCGGCCTGCTGCTGTGGATCACGCTGCGCCGCTTCGTCGACGTGCTGATGACGCTGGTGCCGCTTCTGGTCGCGGGCGCTGTCACGCTCGAGATCTGCGTGCTGATCGGCCTGCCGCTCAACTTCGCCAATATCGTCGCCTTCCCGCTGCTGCTCGGCGTCGGCGTCGCCTTCAAGATCTATTACGTCGTGGCCTGGCGCTCGGGCAGGACGAACCTGCTCCAGACCAGCCTGACGCGCGCGATCTTCTTCAGCGCGCTGACGACGGCGACCGCGTTCGGCAGCCTGTGGCTGTCGAGCCATCCGGGCACGTCCAGCATGGGCAAGCTGCTGGCGTTGTCGCTGGTGACGACGCTCGCCGCCGTGCTGCTGTTCCAGCCGGCCCTAATGGGCAAACCCCGCAATCTCAGGGAGTAGGCAGATGTCGCCGACCGGGTCGGCGGCATTCTTCTGACCGGGCTTGGCCGCCGCGGTCTTCGGGGCGGGCGCGGTGGCGCCCGTCGTGCCTTGGGCTGCCGTGCCTTGAGCCGCCGTGCCTTGGGCTTTAGGCGCCGCGCTGGTGGACTTTGGCGCGCCCTTGGCCATGGCGTTGGCGGGGCTCGAGGGGATCGGCGGGCCAACGCGGGTCCAGGTCTCGCCACCGCACAGGAAGCCCAGCACGCAGCCCTTGATCTCGAGCTGGTCGGCGCCGACCGGCGTGATGGTCGCGCTGTAAATCTGGCCGTCCTGCGCGTTGTAGACCTGTCCTTCCCACTGATCGACGCCGGGCTTTTTCTTCATGTCGATCAGGGTCGGCATGCCCAGCGTCGGCCTGTTCCTCTTCGCGACGTCCGGATTGTTCTCGTCGCGCCCGCCCGGCTGCTTTTCCCAGGAAACGGCGCCCCACATGCTGCCATTGCACTGGGCGACGCGGATGTTGGCGACCCCGTCGGCGACCCGCCAGTCGCCGGTGGGATCGGCGGCGAGCGCGGGAGTAAGGCAGGTGTAACCGACGGTCAGTATTATTCCGGAGTAAAGGGCCAAACGCATGATGGTTCCTCGGCAGTGCAACATGATCTAAAGCTGTGCTTGCGAAGATGGTCCGAAAAAGGGCAAAAGGCCGCACAGAGCGTTTTCAGCTACGGCCCGTTTTCAGTTGACGAAACGGCCCTCAACCGAAGTATGTAGCGGATGCACAGTCCAAATCCAGACATGTCTCAGCTGTTCGCGGACCGCCAGGCCCAGCGCAGCGCCCTGCATAACAGGTTCCTGAACGAGCAGTTCGTCCGGGTTTTGAAGACGATCGGCTACGATGTCGGCTTCCAGAAGGGGCAGGGGCAGTACCTCTACGACCGTGAGGGCGCGCGCTATCTGGACCTGTTGTCCGGCTTTGGCGTGTTCGCGATCGGGCGCAACCATCCGGTGATGCGCGAGGCGCTCAAGAGCGTGCTCGATGCCGACCTGCCCAATCTCGTTCAGTTCGACGTCTCGGTGCTCGCCGGCGTGCTCGCCGAGCGGCTGCTGAAATATGTTCCCTATCTCGACAAGGCGTTCTTCGCCAACTCCGGCGCCGAGTGCGTCGAGGCCGCGATCAAGTTCGCGCGCGGCGCCACCGGCCGTCCCGGCATCGTCTACTGCGCCCATGGCTATCACGGCCTGACCTATGGCGCGCTGTCGCTGACCGGCGATTCGAACTTCCGCACCGGCTTCGAGCCGCTGCTGCCAGGCTGCACCGCGATCCCGTTCAACGATCTGGCCGCGCTGGAGAAGGCGCTTGCCTCGCGCGAGGTCGCGGCCTTCGTCGTCGAGCCGATCCAGGGCAAGGGCGTCAACATGCCCACCGACGAGTTCCTGCCCGGCGCGGCCGCGCTCTGCAAGAAATACGGCACGCTGTTCGTCGCCGACGAGATCCAGACCGGCATGGGCCGCACCGGCCGCTTCCTCGCGGTCGAGCACTGGAACGTCGAGCCCGACATGGTGCTGCTGTCGAAGTCGCTGTCGGGCGGCCACGTGCCGGTCGGCGCGGTGCTGACGCGCAAGGCCATCTTCGACAAGATCTTCAACCAGATGGACCGCGCGGTGGTGCACGGTTCGACCTTCTCCAAGAACGATCTTGCGATGGCCGCCGGCATCGCCACGCTCGACGTCATGGAGTCCGAGAAGCTGATCGAGGCGGCCGCCAAGCGCGGGGCCGAGCTGCGCCTCGCGCTGACGCGCATGGTGCCCGGCTACGAGCTCATGAAGGAAGTGCGCGGCAAGGGACTGATGATCGGCGTCGAGTTCGGGCCGCCCAAGTCGCTGCGGCTGAAGGCCTCCTGGAACGTGCTGGAGACCGCCAACAAGGGCCTGTTCTGCCAACTCATCACCGTGCCGCTGTTCAAGGATCACAAGATCCTCACGCAGGTCGCCGGCCACGGCAGCCACACCATCAAGCTGCTGCCGCCGCTCACCATCACCGAGGAAGACTGCACCTGGATCGAGCGCGCCTTCGACGACGTCATCGCCGGCAGCCACAAGGTTCCCGGCGCGATCTGGTCGCTCGGCAAGACGCTGGTGGACAACGCGGTGCGGCGGTCGGCGTAGGTTTCGTCGATCTCGATGACCGTCACTGCGAGCGAAGCGAAGCAATCCAGAATCGTTTGGCAGGCCTGAGCTTCTTGGCCATTGTCTATGCTCGGGATGACGCGAGGGATGCACCCCGGAGCCGGGCCACCGTCATGATGACATCATGCCAGTGTTTTGCCCGACGTGTCAATCCTGATTTCGTAAAATCAGCAATTTCCTGACTGGCTTTCAAGTCATTGATAACGCTGACCCCGGCATCAGTGCATGGGGTTGTTTTCGCACTTTTTGGGGGATCACGCGCCGCTACCCCTCCACATTCGCCTTCATCGTCGCCTCGAACTTGTCGACGAACTCGGCAAGCTCGTCGCCGCCGATATCGCTGACGGCCCAGAAGTTCAGGCCGCGATTGCTCCAGCGGCGGCAGTTGAAGCCCTGCATGGTCTCGGTCTTCGGCGCGCGATACTGGCTGTTGGAGGTCTGCGAGACGAACAGGTTGATGACGTGCTGCCGGCGCCGGTAGACGACCGCGCCGATGGCGCGCGCATCGATATAGTCGAGCCGGCCGCCGACCAGCGTAAAACCCTGCGCGGTGAGGTCGATCACGGGCGGGGCGACATCGAGCTTGCCGTTGAACCATGGCTTGACGGTGTGCTGGTCGGTCGAGATCACGTCGGTGAGGTGGCCGGCCTGGAGCGAGCGCAGATGCGCGGAGACGACCTCCGACAGGATGCGCTGCTGGTCGTCCTGGCGCAGCACCACGGCGACGACGCCGGAGGCGGCGAGGGCCGAGACCGCCGAGCCCATCGCGAAGCCGCGCAGCACGGAGCGGCGGCTCGGCTGCGCCTGGGGTCGCGGCAGCGAGGCCTCGATCCGGGCGCGCAGGCTTGCGGGCGCGGTGTAGCGCAGATTGGTGTCGGCGAGCACGCGCTTCATCTCGCGCTGTGCGGCGAGTTCGGCCGTGCAGGACGGGCAGCTCGCGATATGGGCCTCGACCTCGCGGGCATGGCCGGCATCGAGCTCGTTGTCGAGCAGCGCGTGAAGCAGCATCCTTGCTTCGTCGCAGGTCATCTCAAATGCTCCTCTTCCGCCATCCAGGCCGCGCGCAGCATGGCGCGGGCGCGGGCGAGGCGGGACATCACGGTGCCGACGGGGGCGCCGACGGTGTCGGCGATTTCACGATAGGACAGGTTGTTGATCTCCCGCAGCACGAAGGTCTCCCTGAACGGCTCGGCGAGCGCGTCGACCAGCTTGCGGATGGCGCCGGCGTCGCGGCTGCGCATCACCTCCGTTTCCGGGCTCGCCTCGCTCTCCTGCCAGATCGGCGTCTGCTCGGCGGCGCCAGGCGTATCCTCGATCGCGCTGGGCCTGTGCGCGCGCCGGGCATATTCCGCGTTGCAGACGTTGCGCAGGATCGCGAACAGCCATGGCTTCATCGCCGGCCCGCGATAGCTGTCGAAATGCTTGAGCGCGCGCAGATAGCACTCCTGGACCGCGTCCTCGGCATCGGACGCATCGCGCAGCAGATAGCGGGCGAGCGTGTAGACGTCGTCGAGATGGGGCAGCGCCGCCTCACGGAAGCGCTGCGCCTTCTGAAAATCGTCGCTGACGGGCATCGCCTCTCGCTTTGCCTCTGGTTTCGCTTCCTTGCCGACGGCGTCTCCCGGTCCGACCGACGCACGTGCCCGGCCGGCGTGGGACCACCGGCCGGGCGATACAGAGATGCCTTGGTTGGAGACGTTACTCAACCTTGATCATCCCCGTCATGTGCGGGTGCAACGAACAAAAATATTTGTAGTCACCCGCATTGGTGAAGGTGAAGGAGAACTTGTCGTCGGTGTCCAGGGTCTTGGACCTGAACTTGCCGGCCGACACGATCGTGTGGGGGATGTCGTCCCGGTTGGTCCAGGTCACGGTGGTGCCGACCTTGATCTTGAGCTCGGCCGGCTCGAAGACGAAATTGTCGATATGCACCTCCATGTCGCCCTCGGCCCGGGCTGTTGTGACGGGCAGCAGGATGGCCGCGACCACGGCGACACCGAAGTCGCGGCGATTGAGTGTCTTCATTGTCAGCTTCCGTTCAATCCTGCATCAGCCCTGGAGCGGCGTGTCGATGATGGCGAGGCGCTGCTCGTTCTGCTTGAAGTTGACGCTGGCGACGCCGAGCATGGAGCGGAGTTTTGCGTCCTCGACCTTCATCGGGCCGGGCGAGGGGGCGGACCCCGGCGCCGGCTGCGGGAAGGCGGTGGAGCGCGCGGTGTGGAAGGTGACGTTGCCCTCGACCTTCTGCATTACCTGATGGATGTGCCCGTTCAGCACGGTCACGGAGCCGAACCCCTTCACGAGCTCCAGCGCGCGGCCGCCATCCTCGGTGCCCCAGCCCCATTGCGGATAGACGGTCCAGAGCGGGATGTGCGCGAACAGCACGACGGGGGTGGATTTCGACTTGCCGCGGAGGTCGTCCTCGAGCCAGGCGAGCTGCTCGGCGCCGAGATTGCCGAGCCCGCCGGCCTTGAGATCGACGACGTTGACGAGGCCGACGAAGTGCACGCCGCCGGCATCGAACGAGTACCAGCCGTGTCCCTTGGTGCCGCGGCCGTAGCGCTCGCGATAGAGCTTGACCTCCTCGTCGATGAAGTCGTGCTCGCCGGGGACGTAGTGCACGTCGAGCTTGGTCTGGGAGATGATGCGCTCGGCATTGTCGAACTCGGCGGCCTTGGACAAATGGGTGATGTCGCCGGTGTGGATCATGAAGGACGGCTTGGCCGGCATCGCGTTGATCCGGTTGACGGCCTCTTCCAGCGTGCCGAGCGCGTTGGGATTGGCCGGCTTGTCGAAGCCGACATGGCTGTCGCTGATCTGGAGGAAGGTCATGCCCGGGGCGTCCGCGGCCATCGCGGAATCGATGATCCCGAGCGAGCGCGGCACGCCGCCGGTGATGGTCCAGAGCACCCCGGTGCCGGCCCAGGTCATGCATTCCAGCACCTTGCGGCGGTTGGGCCCGTCATGATCGTGATCGTGTCCGCTCATCCCACGTCTCCACACTGCCCGGAATTGGGCTTCGGGGACATGATTGGGGGAGGGCGGGACTTATTCCCGGATGCGATGACGATTTCGTGAGGTGGCCGGCGAGGGGCTACCTCGCATCCTCCAAAATCATCGCAGAGCCCTTCTCGGCGATCATCGCGGTCGGCGTGTTGGTGTTGCCCGAGGTGATGGTCGGCATGATCGAGGCATCGACGATGCGAAGCCCGCTGAGCCCGTAGAAGCGCAGGCGCTCGTCGACCACCGCCATCGGATCGCTCACGGCGCCCATCTTCGCGGTGCCGACGGGATGGAAGATGGTGGTGCCGATGTCGCCGGCGGCCTTGGCGAGCGAGGCGTCGTCATCGCCGACGGAGGGGCCGGGCAGATATTCGCTCGGGCGGTATTTCGCGAGCGCCTTCTGCTGCATCAGGCGGCGGGTGGTGCGGATCGCATCGGCGCCGACCTGGCGGTCGTCGTCGGTCGACAAATAGTTCGGCGCAATGATGGGCTTCTCGTTCGGCGCCGCCGTGCGCAGGCGCACGGTGCCGCGCGAGGTCGGCTGGAGATTGCAGGCGCTCACGGTGACGGCCGGGAAGCGGTGCAGGGGATCGCCGAACTTGTCGAGTGACAACGGCTGCACGTGGAACTGGATGTTCGCGCGCGCGCGTCTTGCGTCCGAGCGCGTGAAGATGCCGAGCTGCGACGGCGCCATGGTCAGCGGACCGCGGCGGCGGAAGGCGTAGTCGAGGCCCATCAGGCCGCGGCGGAACAGATTCCAATAGGTCTCGTTCAGCGTGCGCACGCCCTCGACCTTGTAGATCGCGCGCTGCTGGAGATGGTCCTGCAGGTTGCGGCCGACGCCGGGCTTGTCCATCACGATGTCGATGCCGAGCGGCGACAGCCAGTCGGCGGGTCCGATGCCGGAGCGATGCAGCACCTGCACCGATCCGATCGAGCCTGCGGAGAGGATCACCTCGCCCTTGGCGCGGGCCTCGACGGTCTCGCCGTTCTGGATGAAACGCACGCCGGCGACACGCCCCCGCTCGATGATGAGACGGTCGACCAGCACGTGCTTCTCGAGCCGCAAATTGCGGCGGTTCAGCGCCGGCTTGAGGAAGCCGCGCGCCGACGACCAGCGCCGGCCGCGCTTCTGGTTGACGTGGAAATAGCTGGTGCCTTCGTTGTCGCCGGTGTTGAAATCCGCAATGCGCTTGATGCCCATTTCTTCCGCGGCATCGCCGACCGCATCGAGAATGTCCCAGGACAGCCGCGGCGCCTCGATGCGCCAGCCGCCGCCGGTGCCGTGATGTTCGCTGGCGCCGAGGAAATGATCCTCGAGCCGCTTGAACAGCGGCAGCACGTCGTCATAGCCCCAGCCGGTCATGCCGAGCTGGCGCCAATGGTCGTAGTCGGCGGCCTGTCCGCGCATCGAGATCATGGCGTTGATCGCCGAGCAGCCGCCGATCACCTTGCCGCGGGGATAGGCCAGCGAGCGGCCGTTCAGGCCCGGCTCGACCTCGGTCTTGAACATCCAGTCCGAGCGCGGATTGCCGATCGCGAAGAGATAACCGACCGGAATGTGGAACCAGATCCAGTTGTCGTCGCCGCCGGCTTCGAGGATGAGGACGCGGTTTTTCGGATCGGCCGAGAGCCGGTTGGCGACGATGCAGCCCGCCGTGCCGGCCCCGACCACGATGTAGTCAAACTCACCTTCGAGCCGCCTCGGCATTCTGCCTCCACCCGAGCAGGCGTCATGCCCGGGCTTGTCCCGGGCATCCACGCGCTTCCTGTCCTAATAGTCAGACGTGCATGGCCGGGACAAGCCCGGCCATGACGAGAGGGCAGGGCTACCCTCGATCCGCGGGAGTTAGGCGGACCGAGGCTTGCATGGTAGACAGCCCCATATTTTCAACAAAGCCTGAGACCCATTCGATGCCCATCGTGAACCGTGTCGCCGACCTTCAACCCGATATCCAGGCCTGGCGGCGGGACATCCATCAGCACCCCGAACTGCTCTATGACGTCCACCGCACTGCAGCATTCGTCGCCGACCGGCTGCGTGAATTCGGCTGCGACGAGGTCGTGACCGGCCTTGGCCAGACCGGGGTGGTCGGCGTGATCAAGGGCAGCAAGCCGGCCGGCGAGGGGCTCAAGGTGATCGGCCTGCGCGCCGACATGGACGCGCTGCCGGTCGAGGAGCAGACCAATTTGCCTTACGCCTCGAAGATTCCGGGCAAGATGCACGCCTGCGGCCATGACGGGCACACCGCGATGCTGCTCGGCGCTGCGCGCTACCTCGCCGAGACCCGCAATTTTGCCGGCGACGCCGTCGTGATTTTCCAGCCCGCCGAGGAGGGCGGCGCCGGCGGCGCAGCGATGGTCAAGGACGGCATGATGGAGCGGTTCGGCATCGAGCAGGTCTACGGCATGCACAACGGTCCGGGCATTCCGGTCGGCTCGTTCGCGATCCGGCCAGGCCCGATCATGGCGGCGACCGACGAGGTCGACATCGAGATCGAGGGATTCGGCGGGCATGCCGCCCGTCCGCACAAATCAGTCGACTCGGTCCTGGTCGGCGCGCAGCTCATTACGGCGTTGCAGTCGATCGTCGCGCGCAGTGTCGATCCGCTCGAATCGGCCGTGATCTCGATCTGCGAGTTCCACGCCGGCAACGCCCGCAACGTAATTCCGCAAACGGCGACGTTGCGGGGGACCATCCGCACGCTGACGCCCGAGGTCCGCAAGCTCGTCGAAAAGCGCGTGCACGAGGTGGTGGCCGGCGTGGCGCAGATCACCGGCGCCAGGATCAACCTGAACTACCAGCGCAACTACCCGGTGGTGAACAACCACGCCGCGGAGACCGAGGTGGCCAAGCGCATCGCCGGGCAAGTCGCGGGGGAGGCCAACGTGCTCGAGATGTCGCCAATGATGGGCGGCGAGGATTTCGCCTACATGCTCGAAGCGCGGCCCGGTGCCTTCATCTTCTGCGGCAATGGCGACAGCGCCGGCCTGCATAACCCCGCCTACAATTTCAACGACGAGGCGATCGTGTTCGGCACGTCGTACTGGGTCAAGCTGGTCGAGGAGCAGCTCGCGGCGTCGTAAGGCGGAGCCTGAATCACGAAAGAAGAGGGCCCGTGCATCGCACGGATCCTTCAGGCGGCGTGCGCGGATTTCTTCTGCAGCCCCGCCGCGATCTTCAGGTCGTCGACGAAGCGCTGATATTCCAGCGCCCTGGCTTTCGGGTCGGGGAGCCGCAGCAGATAGGACGGATGCACCGTCACCAGCGCCTTGCGATCGTCGGGGAGGTCGATGAGCCGGCCGCGGGTCTTGCCGATCGGCGTGATCTTGCCGAACACGCTTTGCGCGGCGGTGGCGCCCATCGCCACGATGAGATCGGGCTGGATGACCGAGACTTCCCGCTCGTACCACTGACGGCACGCCCGGATCTCCGGCGTCGCCGGTTTCTGGTGCAGGCGGATCTTGCCGCGCGGCACGAATTTGAAGTGCTTCACCGCGTTGGTGACATAGACCTTCTTGCGGTCGACGCCGGCTTCCGTTAGCGCGCGGTCGAGCATCTGGCCGGCGGGGCCGACGAAGGGATGGCCGGCGAGGTCCTCCTTGTCGCCGGGCTGCTCGCCGACCAGCATGATGTTGGCGGACTGCGGCCCCTCGCCGAACACGGTCTGCGTTGCATCCTTGTAGAGCGGGCAGGCGCGGCAATGCGCGGCCTCCTCGCGGAGTGCGTCGAGATCGTCGGCGGGTTTGGTCCTGGCTGCCATGGGAGCCTCCGGCCGTGGGGCGATCCGTCCGCCGGTCCAGCGTTCGGCATCAGCGAGCAGGGGTTCAAGTATCGATGCTTCCTGGAGGTTCCTGCGGTTTGCCTGCGCTGCAGGCGTCGACATCCGGCGCGGCTGAAAATGGCGGCGCCAGGTTTCCTCGAGGCGGCCCGGCGCGGGCCGCTCGGCCCGGCTGATTCCCGGGGTGAAGGAGACCGCATGACCATCCCAATGCGCGCAGACATCGGGCGTCAGGATCGACCAGGGCATGTCGGCGAAGCGGCGGGCGAAGAACGGCGCGGTGAATGCGACGATGTGGTGCTCCGGTTCGAACCAGGCCGCGTAATGCGCCTTCTGCTCACGCCCGATCTCGCGGAAACGGACGGTCTCGCGCATCCGCTGCGCGTCGCGCCGCACGCTGTCGGCCATCGCGGCAGGCTGCGTCACGTCGGGATCGGTCATCCTGTCCAGAAGATCGTGATCGACCTTCAAGCGCCACAGCAAACGATAGAGCAGGGCAAAGCGTTCGCCGTCGCGATGCAGGATTGCGACGCGCGCGAGCGCAAGGAAATGAGCCGGCACGCTGAAGCTGCTTTCGGTCTCGGTGGACGGAAGGTGGGGAGGCGCTTCCGCGAGGCCGGGCGGCATCAGGTCGCTGGTTTGGCCCTGCACGCTCCACCTCACGTCCTCCGGCGCGACGTGATGCAAGGCAAGCGTGCGCGCGGCTGTGCGCCAACCGTCGAAATCGGTCTCGCTGTCGAGAATGATGAGGTACATGATACCTGAATCCTCTTGATTCCGCTCATGAATCCGAGAGCTTGCCAATTCGGTTGACTCTTCCAGCCCCGTTAGCTTTATATTAGAACATATCATGAACAAATGAGCCAGCCGCTGGTTTTCTTTTGAGAGCCACCGGCCATCACACCTGAAGGAGCGGCGTGTATGAGCGGCGCACGGACAAGCGCGCTTGCGACCTTGCGTGGCCAGATCGAGCGCATCGAGACGGCGGAGATCACCCATCATCGCGATCGCGTCGCGCTGGGCCATGGCGAGGTGGACCGCGCGCTGAAGGGCGGGCTCGCGCGCGCCGCCATCCACGAGGTGTTTTGCGCCGGGCCGCAAGGGACGGCTGCGACGGGTTTCGTCACCGCCCTTGCGGGCCGCGTGACGGTGGACCGTCCGTTGTTGTGGGTGCGGCAGGATTTTTCGGACATTGAAATGGGCGCGCTGTCGATGAGCGGGCTCGCCGAGCTCGGGCTCGATCCGCGCCGCGTGGTGATGGTGCGCGCGGCCGACGTGGAGAGCGCGCTGCGCACCTCGGCCGATGCGCTGGCCTGCGATGCGCTCGGCGCCGTCGTGCTCGAGCTCTGGGGCGAGACGAGGCAGCTCGATCTCGTGGCAAGCCGCAAGCTGACATTGGCGGCGCAATCATCCGGCGTCACCGGCCTGTTGCTGCGGATGGCCGCGCAACCTTTGCCGTCGACCGCGGAGACACGATGGATGCTGCGCACGGCGCATTCGCCGCCGGGGCAGATGTGGAGTGCCTGGGGCGCGCCGCGCTTCGATGCCGAGCTGTTGCGCAATCGTCATGGCCCGTGCGGCCGGTGGATCATGGAATGGAAATGTGATGAGTGCCAGTTCTCTGAGCCGTCGGCGCATTCTCAGCCTGTGGCTGCCGCGCCTGCCCATCGACCGGATCCAGCGGTTCTTCAACGGCGCCGGGCTGGGTAAGACCAATGAGCCGAGCATCGTCGTCATCAAGGACAGCAATGCGCTGGTGATCCATGCGCTGGACGAGGCCGCCGAACGCCTCGGCCTGCATATCGGCCAGCCCCTCGCCAATGCCCGGGCGATGTGCCCGGACCTGCAGGTGTTCGACGCCGATGTCGTGGCCGATGCCAAGACGCTCAGCGACATCGCCGACTGGTGCGACCGCTTCACACCGCTGGTGGCGCTGGATCCGCCGCACGGGCTGTTCCTGGACATCACCGGCTGCGCACATCTGTTCGGCGGCGAGGCGGCGTTGTTGCAGACGCTCGTGCGCGCGCTCGCCCGCCAGGGCTTTGCCGTCAGCGCGGCGATCGCCGGCACCTCGGTCTGCGCGCGCACGCTGACGCGGCAGACGCCCGGCATCATTGTCGCCGATGGCGGCGAGGCGGCGGCGATCAGCCGGCTGCCGGTGTCCGCGCTCGGGGCGGGCGAGGCCATCACTATCGGCTTGCGCCGCGCCGGGCTGAAGACCATCGGCGATGTCGCATCGCGCAGCACCCACGAGATCACGGCGCGGTTCGGCGCGCGGTTCTCGACCCTGCTCGCGCATGCGCTGGGCGAGGGCGATGCGCCGATCAATCCGCGAAAACCGCTGCCCGACTACATCGTCGAAAAACGTTTCGCTGAGCCGATCGCGACCGACACCATGATCGCGATGACGCTGTCGCGGCTCGCCGACACCTTGATCGCGTCCATGGAGAAGCAGGGCAAGGGCGCGCGGCGGCTGGAAGCCGCCTTCTTCCGCACCGACGGCGTGGTGCGCGCGATCATGGTCGAGACCGGCCGGCCGGTGACGCGAAGCGCGGTGATCGACCGCCTGTTTCGCGAACGGCTCGATGCGCTCGCCGATCCCCTCGATCCCGGCTTCGGCTTCGACATGGTGCGGCTGTCGGCGAGCCGCACCGAGATCGTGGTCCAGGAGCAGCGCGATCTCGATGCGCACGTCCACGACAATGACGAGCTCGCCGCGCTGATTGACCGCATCGCCGCGCGTATCGGCGGAAAGCGCATCGTCGTGCACCTGCCGCAGGACACCCATATCCCCGAATGCGCGGTGCTGGCCGCACCTGCCCAGCATCATCTCGCCGCCGCCATGCAGGCTGAATGGCCGGCGCGCGCCGAGAGCGAGCCGCCGCTGCGCCCCTTGCGGCTGTTCGACAAGCCGGAGCCGATCAAGGTGCCGTTTGCGACCGTGCCCGATGGCCCGCCGCATCAATTCACCTGGCGCCGCGCGCTGCATGCCGTGGTGCGGGTGGAGGGGCCGGAACGCATCGCGATGGAATGGTGGCGGCAGGACGGCAGGCAGCTCACGCGGGACTACTTCCGTATCGAGGATGCCGAGGGTCTGCGCTTCTGGATTTTTCGCGACGGTCTTTACGAGGGGGAGGCGTTCGACGACGACGGCAAGCCCGTGTCCCCCAACTGGTATGTGCACGGCCTCTTCGCATGACCACATCAGCCTATGCCGAGATCGGCATCACCACCAACTTCTCCTTCCTGCGCGGCGGCTCGGATCCGCGCGCCTATGTGCACCAGGCCAGCCTCCTCGGCATTGCCGCGATCGGCATTGCCGATCACAACACGCTCGCCGGCGTGGTGCGGGCCTACAAGGAGCTCGACAATGACAAGGTGCTGCACAAGCCAAAGCTCCTGATCGGCGCGCGCATCGTCTTCAGCGATGGCACGCCCGACATCCTGGTTTATCCGCGCGACCGCGCCGCCTATGGCCGGCTGTGCCAGCTCCTCACCAGGGGCAAGCGCGGCGACGACATCACGCGGATCGAGAAGGGCGAGTGCCGTCTCACCTTCGCCGATCTCCTGGAGTTCTCGGAAGGCCAGCTCCTGGTCCTGACACTGCCGCATCGCTTCGAGCCGGCGCAGGCGCTGGATGTTCTGGCAAAGCTCAGGGACAGTCGCGCCGAGGGCGTGTGGCTGGCGGCGAGCCTGCTCTATCGCGGCGACGACCGGCGGCGCCTGGCGCGGCTCGACGATCTCGCAGGCATGGCCGGTGTCGCGCTGCTCGCGACCAACGAGGTGCTCTATCACCATCCCGCCCGCCGTCCGCTCCAGGACGTGCTGACCTGCATCCGGGAAAAGACCACGATCGAGGCGGTCGGACGCAAGCTGGAAGCCAATGCCGAGCGCTTCCTGAAGACACCAAGGGAGATGTCGCGGCTGTTCCGCGATTTTCCGCAAGCGGTCGCCGAGACCATGCGCTTTGCCGACCGGATCGACTTCTCGCTCGACCAGCTCAAATACCAGTATCCGGACGAGCCGGTGCCGCCGGGCAAGACCGCGCAGGGGCATCTGGAGGATCTGACCTGGGCGGGCGTCGACAAATATTTCGGCGGCAGGATCGACGACAAGCTGCGCGCCACCCTGAAGAAGGAGCTCGCGCTGATCGCCGAGCTGAAATACGCACACTATTTTCTCACCGTGCACGACATCGTCCATTACGCGCGCAGCCAGAACATCCTGTGCCAGGGGCGGGGATCGGCGGCGAATTCGGCCGTGTGCTACGTGCTCGGCATCACCTCGGTCGACCCGACCAAGGTCGATCTGCTGTTCGAGCGCTTCATCTCCAAGGAGCGGCTGGAGCCGCCGGACATCGACGTCGATTTCGAGCATTCGCGGCGCGAGGAGGTGATGCAATATGTTTATCGCCGCTACGGCCGCCACCGCGCCGCGATCATCGCCACAATCATCCATTATCGTCCGCGCAGCGCCATCCGCGACGTCGGCAAGGCGCTGGGCCTGACCGAGGACGTCACCGCCGCGCTCGCCGACACCGTCTGGGGCAGCTGGGGCAGCGGTCTCAACGACATGCAGGTCAGGCAGGCCGGGCTCGATCCCAAAAATCCCATGATCAACCTCGCGGTCGAGCTTGCGACCGAGCTGATCGAATTCCCGCGCCACCTCTCCCAGCATGTCGGCGGCTATGTGCTGACCCAGGACCGGCTCGACACCTATGTCCCGATCGGCAACGCCGCGATGGACGACCGCACTTTCATTGAATGGGACAAGGACGACGTCGACGCGCTCAGCATGATGAAGGTCGACGTGCTGGCGCTGGGCATGCTGACCTGCATCCGCAAATGTTTTGACTTGATCGCGGATCACAAGGGCAAGCGCTGGGTGCTCGCGACCGTGCCGCAGGACGATCCCAGGGTTTACGATATGCTGTGTGCCGGCGAGTCGCTCGGCGTATTCCAGGTCGAGAGTCGCGCGCAGATGAACATGCTGCCGCGCCTGAAGCCGCGGACCTTCTACGACCTCGTCATCGAGGTCGCGATCGTGCGGCCGGGACCGATCCAGGGCGACATGGTGCATCCCTATCTGCGGCGGCGGAACGGCCAGGAAAAGGTGAGCTATCCCTCGCCATCGCCCGAGCATGGGCCGGCCGACGAGCTTTACAAGGTGCTGCACAAGACCAAGGGCGTGCCCCTGTTCCAGGAGCAGGCCATGCGCATTGCGATCGAGGCGGCAAAATTCACCCCCGAGGAGGCCAATGGCCTGCGCCGCTCGATGGCGACGTTCCGCAATGTCGGCACCATCGGCAAATACGAGGACAAGCTGATCGGCAACATGGTCGCGCGCGGCTATGATGCCGACTTCGCCAGAAGCTGCTTCGACCAGATCAAGGGCTTCGGCTCCTATGGCTTTCCGGAAAGCCATGCGGCGAGCTTTGCCCAACTCGTCTACATCTCGTCATGGCTGAAGCATTACCACCCCGACGCCTTCTGCTGCGGCCTGCTCAACTCGCAGCCGATGGGCTTTTACGCCCCGGCGCAGATCGTCGGCGATGCCCGCAAGAACGGCGTCGAGGTGCGCGAGATCGACGTGTCCTACAGCTTTGCGCAGAACACGCTGGAGAACACGGATGGAAAATACTGCGCCGTGCGGCTCGGCTTCCGCCAGATCGACGGCTTTCACTGGCTGGATGAAGATGAGGAACGCCTCAAACGGGAGCAGGCGAAGCAGCAGGGCAAGCCCTATGTTAGCCCGGAAGACTGGGCCGACCGCATCGTCGCCGCCCGCAACCGGCGGCCCTTCACCTCGCTCGAAGACTTCGCCCGCGACACCGGCCTGCCCAAGCGCGCGCTGATCCTGCTCGCGGACGCCGATGCGTTCCGCTCGCTCGGGCTCGACCGCCGCGAGGCGCTGTGGCAGGTGCGGCGGCTGTCCGACGATGTGCCGCTGCCGCTGTTCGAGGCGGCCGCCGCGCGCGAGCAGCCGGATGAGCAGGCAAAGCCGTTGCCGGTGATGCCGCAGCCTGAGCAGGTGGTCGCGGACTACCAGACCATCCGCCTGTCGCTGAAGGGCCATCCGATGGAATTTTTGCGCGAGATGTTTTCGCGCGAGCACATCGTCGCCTGCAAGGAGATCAGCCACGAGAACGAGCGGCGCCGCGTCCGCTGCGCTGGCGTGGTGCTGGTGCGACAGCGGCCGGGCAGCGCCAGCGGCGTCGTGTTCATGACGCTGGAGGACGAAACCGGCATCGCCAATGTCGTGGTGTGGCCCAAAATCATGGAACAGTACCGCAAGGAGGTGATGGGCGCGCGCCTCGTCCTGGTCGAGGGCTATATCCAGAGCAGTCCCGAGAAGGTGACGCACCTCATCGCCCAGCGCATGGTCGACCGTTCGCACGACCTGGTCGGGCTCGCCAATGATGCCCTGAGCCGCCAGCATCCGCTGCCATCGACCCTGATCGAGCCCCTCAACGACGACCGCCGCGACCACGCCGACATGCCCGCGCAAAAACTCCGCCACCCCCGCAACGTCCGCATCCTGCCGCCGTCGCGGGACTTTCATTGAGGTGCGTCACTACGGATCATCTATGACCGTCACCCTGAGGTGGCCGCTTCTTCAGCGGCCCTCGAAGGGCGACGGCCCCGCTGCATCCGGGTCGTGCATCCTTCGAGGCTCCCATGGGACGCGGTGCGTCCCATGCCTCGCACCTCAGGATGACGGGGCGAGAAGCCAAACCCTCAGTCGTCAGCCGGGCGATGACAGCGTGCCCTCTAAAAATTCACCCGGTTCGAGATCGCTCCGTCCACGACAAGATTCGAGCCCGTCGTGAATGCCGACACCGGGCTCGCCAGAAACACCGCGGCATTCGCGATCTCCTGCGGCGTTGCCATGCGGCCGGTCGGGTTGCGTTTCATCGCGTCGTTGTAGCGGTCCGGCATGTTCTGCTCGATCATGTTCCAGACGCCGCCCTTGAAATAGACCGTGCCGGGCGACACCACGTTCACGCGGATCTTCTTCTTTGCGTATTGCCGCGCCAGGCCCTTGGCCATGTGGATCAGCGCCGCCTTGATCGGGCCGTAGGAGCTTGCGAGATCGGCCTGCGCGGCCGAGACCGAGGAGATGATGACGAAGGCGGCATCGCCGCTCTTCGCGCCACTCGCTTCGAGGAACGGCCGCGCGGCATCGAAGGCATGCACGGCGCCGAGCACGTCGAGCCGGAAGTTCTGCTCCCATGATGCGGGATCGCCACCTTGCGCCATCGCGCCGGCATTGGAGAACAGCAGGTCGACGCCGCCGAGCTCCGTTGCGGCGCCCTCGATCCAGGATTTCAGCGCCGCGCCGTCGGTGACGTCCACGGGACCGCCGGTGGCGCGAACGCCGCTCGCCTTCAGCTCCGCGACGGTGGCGGCAACCTGATCGGCGTTGCGTGCGCACACCGCGACGTTGGCGCCTTCACCGGCGAGCGTCGCCGCGATCGCCCGCCCGATGCCGCGCGTGCCGCCGAGGACGATGGCGTTCTTTCCCTTCAGACCGAGATCCATTGTTGGGCTCCTTTTTGTTGGTCGTGCACGAACGAGACGGAGTGGCTCTCCAATGTCGTCCTGGCGAAAGCCAGGACCCATTACCACAAATCTTCGTTGTTACGCGATGTCGTCGCCAAACCGCATTTCAAGGACATTCGACCGGGGTAATGGGTCCTGGCTTTCGCCAGGACGACACCGAAGCTCACTCCGGCGACGCCCCGACCGGCGGGCCGCCGGGCGGACGGTGCAGGAAGGTCAGCGACGTATAGGCGCCGACCCAGGAACCGATCGCCGCGAACGCGACGTAGACGGCGTTTTCGGTGTAGCTGATAACGGCGTAGGAGGAGAGCAGGTACCAGATCGCGCTCCAGGTCGCCGCCGGCACGCGCTTGCGCGCGACCACGGCCGAGGTGAACATCACATAGACCGCGTCGGTGGCCGCTGTTGCGACGAACACGGCGCCCGCGGTGAGGGGATCGATGGCGGCCATTGCATTCCTTTCTGCGATCATGACAAGGTCGCGAAAAACTAGGGGAGGGACAAGGCCATGCAAAGCCCTGCCGGCATTCTCGGCGACATCTGGACTTCCGCCGGCGGCGACGTGGCCGCGCTCGATCGCGTGCACCTGACCGGCGAGGAGCCGCAGGTCCCTTCGTCGTTTCGCGTCGCCGTTGCCGGCCAGGTGACGATCGCCGCCGCCGGGCTCGCGGCCGCCGAGATCTGGCGGCTGCGCAGCGGCGTTGCGCAGGACGTCCATGTCGACATGCGCCACGCGATCGCCGAATGCCGCTCCGAGCGCTACCTTCGCCTCGACGACAAGCCGCCGCCGCCGGCCTGGGACGCCATCGCCGGAGTCTACAGGACCGGCGACCATCGTTTCGTCCGCTGCCACACCAACTTCAGGCATCATCGTGACGCCGTCTGCCGCGTGCTCGGCTGCGAGCCGGAGCGGGAGAAGGTGCAGGCCGCGCTGATGCAATGGAAGGGCGAGGATTTCGAGACGGCGGCCTATGCGGCCGGCGGCGTCGTCGCCCTGATGCGCACCCACGACGAATGGTCGGCGCTGCCGCAGGCGCGCGCACTCGCAGGACTGCCGCTGGTCGTCATCGAGAAGATCGGCGATGCCCCGCCAAGGCCGTGGCCGCAGGGGGTATCGAACGATCGTCCGCTCGCCGGCCTTCGCGTGCTCGATCTCTCCCGCGTCATCGCGGGCCCCGTTGCCGGCCGCACGCTGGCCGCGCATGGCGCCGACGTGCTGCTGGTGTCGGGGCCAGAACTGCCCGCGATTCCCTGGCTCACCATCGACACCGGCCGCGGCAAGCTCACGACATTCATCGACCTGAAAAGCGAGGCGGGCCGGGCGCAGCTTCGTGAGCTCCTGAAAGGGGCCGACATCTTCTCGCAGGGCTACCGTCCGCGCGCGCTCGCTGCGCTCGGCTTCTCGCCGGAGGAGGCGGCGAATATCAACCCCGGCATCGTCTATGTGACGCTGTCGGCCTACGGCCATGCCGGCCCGTGGGCGGAGCGGCGCGGCTTCGATTCGCTGGTGCAGACCGCGACCGGCTTCAACCATGCCGAGGGTGAGGCCGCCGGGCTCGATGGCCCAAAGGAATTGCCGGCGCAGATGCTCGATCACGCCACCGGCTATCTGATGGCGTTCGGCGCGATGATGGCCAGGGCCGGCCAGGCCCGCGAGGGCGGCAGCTGGCATGTGCGCGTGTCACTGGCGCAGACCGGGCGCTGGCTGTGGAATCTCGGCCGGCTCGCAGGCGGGCTCAACACCCCGGATATTGCGGGGGAGGCCGTACATGCTGCATTCATCGAAACTGTGCCATCTGGCTTCGGCACGTTGAAGGCGGTGCAGCATTCGGCGGTGCTGTCGCAGACGCCGGCGCGATGGACCCGCCCGGCGATGCCGCTCGGCAGCCACTCACCGGAATGGCCGTCGCGAACCTGACATGAAGCTGACACGTCGCAAAATTTTAACGCAAACCGAAACGCCCACCTCGCTTTTTAGGTTGTCTGAAATCTCAATTCGGCACTATTAGCGCGACCGATGAGGCAGTCAGTTGCCGATCTCGTCGCAGACATGACCGGGCCCCATGGGAATTGAAAATACCAAGCGATTGCAGGTGCTTACAAAACAACGGGTGATCACATCCGTAGTTGTACTGGCGCTTGCCGCGGGCGGGGCCTATGGCTTTCTCCGCGCGGGCGCGAAAGAGAAGAGCCATTCGGAAGTCTCCAGCCAGTCGCGCAGGAACGCGCAGAACTTCACGCCGACAGCGTCCGAATGGGCGACGCTGACAATCGAGCCGGTGAAGGAGAAAGCCTTCCGCGCCGAATACGTCACCGAGGGCAAGGTCGCGGTCGACGAGGACCGTTCGACGCCGGTGTTCTCGCCCTATGCGGGCCGCGTCACCAAGCTGCTCGCCAAGCCCGGCGAAAGTGTCAAGCAGGGTCAGCCGCTGTTCACGATCGAGGCCGCCGACACCGTGCAGGCCCAGAACGATTTCATCACGGCGATGACCTCGCTGAACAAGGCCAAGTCGTCGGTCGATCTTGCCGACATCCAGTTCAAGCGCGCCAAGGACCTCTATGAGGGCCACGCCATTCCGCTGAAGGACTATCAGCAGGCGGAGGCGACGCAGGTCCAGGCCCGCAACGACCTGCGCTCCGGAACGACCGCGCTGGAAGCCGCGCGCAACAAACTGCGCATCCTCGGCTTCACCGACGAGACCATCAATGCGTTCCAGGACAAGGGCGCCATCAATCCGGAAATCACGATCTATGCGCCGATCGCCGGCACGGTCGTGCAGCGCAAGATCGGCCCAGGCCAGTACGTCAATTCCGGCGCCAGCGACCCCGTGTTCGTGATCGGCGACCTCTCCACCGTCTGGCTGACCGCCTTCGTGCGCGAGAGCGACGCGGCCGCCGTCTGCATCGGGCAGGACATCACCGTCAACGTCATGGCGCTGCCCGGCCGCCCGTTGACCGCGAAGATCAACTACGTCGCCGCTGCGATCGACCCCGGCACCCGCCGCCTGCTCGTGCGCGCCACCATCGACAACAAGGACGGCCTGCTCAAGCCCGAGATGTTCGCCAACGTCACGATCTATTCGGCCGGCGACCGCGCCGCGCCGGCGGTGCCGAAGCAGGCGCTGATCTACGAGGGCGACCGGGTTCGCATCTGGGTCGCGCGCGACGACAAGTCGGTCGAGCTGCGCCAGATCAAGATCGGCCTCATCAACGGCAACCTCGTCGAGGTCACCAGCAATTTGAAGCCCGGCGAGCAGATCGTGACCAAGGGCAGCCTGTTCATCGACCGCGCGGCGTCCGGCAGCTGATCGGCGAGCCCTCGAGAGACTGCGAACACCTGAATGGATCGTCTCGTCGCCCTAGCCGTCAACCGGCGCTTCCTGATGGTCGGCATGTTCGTCGCCGTGTTCATCGGCGGCCTGATCGCGTTCAACCAGCTCAACATCGAGGCCTATCCCGATCCGACCCCGCCGATGGTCGACATCGTGACGCAGAGCCCCGGCCTGTCGGCCGAGGAGATCGAGCGCTACATCACGATCCCGATCGAGACCCAGGTCGCGGGTCTGAAAAACATCACGACCATCCGCACCATCTCGCTCTATGGTCTGTCCGACGTCAAAATCCAGTTCTCCTTCGCCTATACCTATGACGAGGCCCTGCAGCAGGTGCTGAACCGCCTGGCGCAACTCGCGCCGCTGCCGGGCAACGTGCAGCCGCAGATCTCGCCGCTCAGCCCGATCGGCGAAATCTTCCGCTACCGGCTGGTCGGCCCGCCGAACTACAGCGTGCTCGACCTCAAGACCATCCAGGACTGGATCCTGCAGCGCCGCTTCCGCGCGGTGCCCGGGGTGATCGACGTCACGGGGTGGGGCGGCAGGAGCAAGACCTACGAGCTCCAGGTCGACTTCAACAAGCTCGTCGCCAACGGTCTGACGCTGCCGCAGGTGCTCCAGGCGGTCGGCAATGCCAACGTCAATGTGGGCGGCAACACCGTCAATATCGGCCAGCAATCGGCCGTGGTGCGCGGTGTCGGCCTGATCCGTTCGATCGACGACCTCGCCAACACCATGATCGCGCAGACCAGCGGCAATCCGGTCCTGGTCAAGGACGTCGCCACCGTCACCGTCGGGCAGAAGCCGCGCCTCGGCATCGCCGGCATCGACGATGCCGACGACATCGTACAGGGCATCGTCCTGATGCGCCGCGGCGAGCAGAGCTCGCCGACCATCAAGCGCGTCCACCAGCTGGTCCAGACCATCAACAATTCCAGCATCCTGCCGCCCGGCGTGCGCATCGAGCGCATCTACGACCGCGGCGACCTGATCGAGCTCACCACCCACACCGTGCTGCACAACATGGTGGTCGGCATCCTGCTGATCGTGCTGTTGCAGTGGATATTCCTCGGCGATCTGCGCAGCGCGCTGATCGTCGGCGCCACGATTCCGTTCGCACTGTTCTTCGCCGTGATCATCCTGGTGCTGCGCGGGGAATCGGCAAACCTGCTGTCGGTCGGCGCCATCGATTTCGGCCTGATCGTCGATGCCACCGTGATCATGGTGGAGGCGATCTTCCGGCGCCTGACGCAGACGACGCCGATGTCGGAGCACGAGCAGATGTCGCCCGAGACGCTGTTCGGCATGAAGAGCCACGCCATCCTCAGCGCCGCCGCCGACGTCTCGCGCTCGATCTTCTTCGCCGCCGCCATCATCATCGCGGCGTTCCTGCCGCTGTTCACGCTGTCCGGCGTCGAGGGCAACATCTTCGGGCCGATGGCGCGGACCTACGCCTACGCGCTCGCCGGCGGCCTGCTTGCGACCTTTACCGTCACGCCTGCGCTGTCCGCGATCATCCTGCCGGCCCATGTCCAGGAGACCGAGACCAGGGTGATGCAGATCCTGCACCGGCTCTATACGCCGCTGCTGCACTGGGCGGTCGCCAACCGCGCCGTCGTGCTCGGCGGCGCGGTCGGCCTCGTGCTGATGACGGTGGCGCTCGGCCGGCTGCTCGGCCTCGAATTCCTGCCCAAGCTCGAGGAGGGCAATCTCTGGATCCGCGCCACGCTGCCGCCGACCATCTCGCTCCAGGAAGGCAATTCCTACGTCAACGAGATGCGCAAGGTGATCCGCGCCCGGCCCGAGGTGGAATCCGTGGTGTCGCAGCACGGCCGCCCCGACGACGGCACCGATGCCGCCGGCTTCTTCAACGCCGAGTTCTTCGCGCCGCTCAAGCCGGCGAGCCAGTGGCCCGGCACGCGCGACAAGGAAGAGCTGACCGCGCAACTCCTGAAGCAGCTCGACGACCGCTTCCCCGGCGTCGAGTTCAACTTCTCGCAATATCTGCAGGACAACGTCTCCGAAGCGGTTTCCGGCGTGAAGGGCGAGAATTCGATCAAGCTGTTCGGCAACGATCTGCAGGCCCTCACCGACACCGCCAACAAGATCAAGTCGGTGCTCGCCACCGTGCAGGGGGTCACCGACCTCGCGGTGTTCACCTCGCTCGGACAGCCGACCGTCCAGATCGACATCGACCGCGCCAAGGCCGCGCGCTACGGGCTCGCGCCCGGCGACATCAATGCCACCATCAAGGTCGCGATCGGCGGCGACACCGCGGGCGATCTCTACGAGCCGGGAAGCGACCGCCACTTCCCGATCATCGTGCGGCTTGCGCCGGAATTCCGCCGCAGCGCGGAGGCGATCCAGAACCTGCGGATCGGCGCGCCCGGGCCGAACGGCACCGTCACCCAGATCCCGCTGAGCGAGGTCGCCACCATCAGCCTCGTCTCGGGCGCGGCCTATATCTACCGCGAGCAGCAGGAACGCTATCTGCCGATCAAGTTCTCGGTGCGCGAGCGCGATCTCGGCAGCGCGATCCGCGAGGCGCAGCAGAAGATCGCCGACCAGGTGCAGCTGCCGCCCGGCTCTCACATGGAATGGGTCGGCGAGTTCGGCAATTTGCAGGACGCGATCCGGCGGCTGTCGATCGTAGTGCCGATCTCGCTGGCGCTGATCGGCATCCTGCTCTGGTTCAATTTCGGCTCGATGGCCGACACGCTGCTCGCCATGAGCGTGATTCCGATGGCGATCTTCGGCGGCGTGCTGGGCCTGCTGATTTCCGGCACCGCCTTCAGCGTCTCGGCGGCGATCGGCTTCATCGCGCTGTTCGGCATCGCCGTGATGGACGGCATCATCATCCTGTCGCAGTTCAACCAGCTGATCGAAGAGGGCATGGACCGCATGAGCGCGGTGATCCGCACCGGCGAGCTCCAGCTCCGGCCGGTGCTGATGACCTGCGTCGTCGCTGGCGTCGGCCTGTTGCCGGCCGCGCTGTCGGAAGGCATCGGCTCGCAGGTGCAGAAGCCGCTCGCGGTCGTCGTCGTCACCGGCATGATGCTGGCGCCGGTGGTGATCCTGGTGACGCTGCCGGTGCTGATCTCGTTCTTCTCCCGCCGCGCGCGATGACGCCCCGCGGGCGATCTCAGAATCCGTAGAGCCGCGCCGGGTTGTCGACCAGGATCTTCTTGCGCACCTCCGCGTCCGGCGCCCAGACCGGAAGCTGGTTGAGCAGGCGGCCGTCGTCGATCTGGAACAGCGGCGCTATGTCGGTCGCCTTCCGTCCCTCGACGCGGCTCGAATCCGGATGCGGCCAGTCGGTGCCCCAGACGATGCGATCCGGATTGGCTGCGATCAGCGCGCGCGCAAAGGGCACCATGTCCTGATAATCGGGCGCGAGATTCGACGAGCGATAGGCGCCGGAAATCTTCACATAGGCCTTGCCGGACTTGACCAGCTCGACCAGGTCGGCAAATCCCGGCTGTTCCAGCCCAAGCGAGCCTTGCGCGCCGCCAAAATGGTCGAACACCGCCGGCACCGGCGACGCGAGCACGAGGTCCTTGATCGCGGAGATCATCGCAAGCGTGGTGTAGAGCTGCACGTGCCAGCCGCGCGCCTTGACGCGCTCGACACCCGCGCTGAAGCGGCTGCGGCCGACATTGGGATCGCTGATGCCGCCGGTTGCGAGGTTGAGGCGGATGCCGCGGAAACCGTCCTGCTGCATGGCGTCGAGCTGGGCTTCGGTCGTCTTGTCGTCGATCACGGCGACGCCGCGCGCATTGGCGCCGCGCGCCTTCATGCCGAACAGGGTGGCGGAGTTGTCGGTGCCGTAGACGCTCGGGGTGACGATCACCACGCGCTCCATGTGCAGCGCCTTGTGCAGCGCGGCCATCTCCTCGGGTGAAGCCGGCTCAGGCGTGTAGACGCGCCCGGCGAAGAACGGAAACTTTTCGACATCGCCATGGATATGGGTGTGGCAGTCGCAGGCATGGGCCGGAACGTCGAAATTGACCGGCGTTGCGGGCTGAACGGCCTTGGCGTGGGCTCTGCTGGTCATGGCTGCTCCGGCGGCAAGGGAGGCAAGCAGGACGTTGCGTCGGCTGAGCATGGTTTCTCTCCCCGTATTTGATGTTTTTTGGCGACGTCGTGGATAGCCTATTCTGCCGACGGCCGGGTAAATTGCAACGTGACATGCGGCTGCGCTGGTCGCGCCGTTGGCCGGGGTTGACGATTTACTGCGCCGCAACCCGGCGGCGCTTTGACGGCGGCGCCCCCGTCGACAGCTGTGCTGACAACGTCAGACCCAAAGCTCCGACAATGCGCATGACAGTGCTGAATTCGGGGTTTCCCCTCTCTCCAAGGGCCTTATACAGACTTTCGCGATTCAAGCCGGCCCTCTTCGCGATCGCACTCATGCCGCGCGCACGTGCGACGAGGCCGAGCGCGTCGCGCACGAAATCGGCATCACCGGTCTCCAGTGCGGCCGCGATATAGGCGGCTTGACGCTCTTCGGTGTTGAGATAGTCGGCCGCGTCGAAACGCGTAGTCCTGGGTACTGTTTTGACCGTCGTTTTTGCTATCTTTGACATCACAATGTCTCCGCCAGTTGCTGCGCTAGCTTGATGTCCTGTCGCTGCGTGCGCTTGTCGCCGCCACACAGCAGGATCACGATCTGCGCTCCGCGCTGCACATAGTAGATCCGGTATCCCGGGCCGTAATCGACGCGTATTTCCCGGACGTTGCGGCCAACGCTCTTGCTGTCGCCGGGATTGCCCATCTCCATGCGGCGAATGCGGACGGTGATCCGGGCAACCGCGCCGGTGTCCCTGATGCGGTTCAGCCACTCCGAAAAATGCTCGGTTTGCCTCACCTCCGTCATGGGAGGTCACTGTAGTCTATGGGCTACAAAATGTCAAAGGCGTGCCCACCGAGATGATCAGTGGCAGCCAGATCCGGGATCGGATGATGCGGTTTGCTACTGCCCTGACGGCGTGCGCAGGCCGTGCCAGGCGTCGCGGACCTGGTGGTAATGCACCTCGGGCAGATAGTCCGGCGTGTTGAGGCTCAGCGTCTTGACGTCGAGACGGCCGACGGCGCTGAGCAGCGTGTAGGAGGCGATGACACGGTCGCGCTGCGCGCCGATCAGGCGTGCCTTGGCCTGGATCAGGTCGGCCTGCGAGTTCAGCACGTCCACCGTCGTGCGCTGTCCGCCGGCAGCCTCGCGCTGCACGCCCTGGAGCGCGACGGTCGCCGCCTTCACCTCGGATTCCGAGGCCGAGACCGCGATCTTCGCGCCCTCATTGGCGACCCAGGCGCTGATCGCCGCCGTGCGCGCCTGGTTGCGCACCTGGTCGAGCACGAGCCGGCTTTGCGCGGTGATCTCCTTGGCCTGCCGGGTCTGCGCCGCGGCCTGGCCGCCGTCGTAGATCGGTGCGGTGACGCTGGCGATGATAGAGGCCTGGTCCTCGGCGAAGGTGCCCAGCGTCGGGTCGTTGTTGCGGCTCTTGCTGGCGCTGCCCTGCACACTCGCGCTGGGCAGCAATGCCCCCTCGGCGACGCGGATGTTGGTGGAGGCGACGTCGACGTCGAAGCCTGCCGCCATCACCGCCGGATGCTGGCGGATCGCCATCGTCATCGAGTCCTCGCGGCTCCTCGGCAGATAGCGGTCAACGACCTCGGCGGGCCGAAGCTGCGACGGCGGATTGCCGATCACCTGCGCATAGGTCGCCTGGCTCACCGCGAGCGCCACTTCGGCGGCGTTGAGGTCGGACAGGCCACGGTTGAGGCGGGCCTCGGCCTGCGCGGTATCGGTCGGGGTGACGTCGCCGGCGTTGAGGCGGCGCTGGGTGACGGAGAGCGTCTCGCGCAGGAAGGCGACGTTGGAGCGCTGCGCCTCGACCAGCGACTGGTTGGCAAGCACGTTGGTGTAGGCGGTCACCGCGTCGAGCAGCACGCCCTGGCCGACATTGCGCAGCGCCTCGCGGCCGGACTGCACCTGGAGTTCGGCGACGCGCACGCTGTTGGCGGTGCGGAAGCCGTTGAACAGGGTCTGCGTCACGGTGACGCCGATCACCCACGGCTTCAGGTTGGCAGTCTGGATGGTGTTGTCGGGCAGCAAATTGCGCACGGTCTGCAGGCCGGCGCTGAGGCTCGCCACGATCTGCGGCCGGTAGCCGGCCAGCGCCTGCGGCACGTTCTCGTCGGTCGCGCGCTGCCGCGCACGCTCGGCATTGAGCTGCGGATTGGTCTGATAGGCCTTGGCGAGCGCCTCGGGCAGGGCTTCCGCCCATGCGGCGGAGGGCAGGGCGCAGCAGAGCGCCAGCGTGGTCCATGTCGCCAACACAAGACCCACGCCCGATCGATGCCGCGTTACCACGCGACCAGCTCTGGCGGTACGCCCAATCATGTAATCCCGCAAAACCCCGGCTGTCCGCCCCCGCCGAGGCGGCCTCTTACCTGTTTAACCAGCAGAGGTCCCGCAGGCAAACTGCCGCGGGGAAAACCCCCATGAATTCCGTGCTTGTTGCAGCTTCGTCACAGGGTTCTGCGGCAAAGCGGGTGTGCCTTACAGCAGCCTTACGCGGGTGCGGGCGAGGGGCCTTACCGGTTCTTGTTCACCGGCTTGCGCTTCTCGATGAAGGCGGCCATGCCCTCGGAGCGGTCTTCCAGCGCGAAGGTCGAATGGAACAGGTTGCGCTCGACGCTCATGCCCTCGGCGAGCGTGGTCTCGAAGGCGCGGTTCACCGCCTCCTTGGCCATGGCGACCGCCGGCCGCGACATCGAGGCGATCTTCTCGGCTGCCGCCATCACCTCGTCCATCAGTCTGTCGGCGGGCACAACGCGGCTGACGAGGCCAGAGCGCTCGGCCTCGGCCGCATCCATCATGCGGCCGGTGAGGCAGAGGTCCATCGCCTTCGACTTGCCGATCGCGCGGGTCAGGCGCTGGGTGCCGCCGATGCCGGGAATGGTGCCGAGCGTGATTTCGGGCTGACCGAATTTTGCGGTGTCGGCCGCGATGATGAAATCGCACATCATGGCGAGCTCGCAGCCGCCGCCGAGCGCGTAGCCCGCGACCGCGGCAATGGTCGGCTTGCGGCAGCGCGCGACACGGTCGCCGCCGATCGCGGCAAAGTCCTCGGAGAACATGTCGATGAAGCCCTTCGGCTGCATCTCCTTGATGTCGGCGCCGGCGGCAAAGGCCTTCTCGCTGCCGGTCACGACGATGCAACCGATGGCGTCATCAGCCTCCAGATCGTCGATTGCGGCGGCAATCTCGCGGAAGACGCCGAAGGAGAGCGCGTTGAGCATCTTCGGCCGGTTCAGCTTGACGATGCCGACGGCGCCTCTGCTCTCGACGATGATGTGTTCGAACGTGCTCATGCTCCACCCACGCTTTTGATCGGGCCGGCAATTTGCCCGCTGGCGGGATGGGCTTCAAGGGGGCCGGAGCGCTTGCAGATATGCGCCCCGGCGTCCCGTTCAGGCCCAAGAATCACATTAGGAATCAGGCCATGAACATGCGCGCGGCGGACGCCAGCGTCAGCAGCGCGCCGAAGCCGATGAAGATCTTGCCGATCAGGGAACTCTGGTCCCAGGCCGAGCCCTGCTGGACGCTTGCGGCCAGCACCGGGGCGGGCCGGGGCTGCGCGTCGGTTGCGGCGATCACGGCCTTCGGCGCGGGCGGGGTATTCTGGGCGTTGTCCTGGGCGTTGTCTTGGGCGGTGTCCCGGGCGCGGCCGACGTCGCTGGACGGGTCGGGCGCAACCGCCGGGGTCTCGGGAGCGGCGCCATTGTCCGCCGCGGCCTGGACGTTGTCGGCGGCGCGGCTGGTCATGGCGCTCGCGGCGGCTGCGGTCGGCGTGTTGGCGGCGGCGAGCTGCGCGTTGGCGTTGGCGACCTGCGGCGGCATCAGGCTGGAGGTGGGGGCGTCACTGCCTGCCTGGTCATTGCCTGCCTTGGCATCTGCCTTGGCCTCGTCGGTGCTGGCTGCGGCCTCGGTCTTGCTGGCCTTGTCGTCGGAGGGCTTTTGCACGGTTTTGCTGCTGGTCGCGCGATGCGACGACGTGTGGCGCCTCTGCTTGGTCGGCTTGCCGGCGTCGGCCTGCTTGCTCGCGCCGTCCGGTCTGGAACTCGGCGCGGCCTGGGCGGCGCCCGCAAACAGCAACAAAAGTCCGGCCAGGATCACCAACGCGGTACGCCCGTTTGTTCTTATCATGTGACGATCTCCCCAATTTCACCCCGTCCCCGGGGCGAACAGAGACGCCGGGGCATGACCGCAGCGGGGCGGAAAATGGGAATCTTCGGGCTACACCGGGCGAAAACGGGGCAGAATGGCCCGTCGCCGGCGCCCCGCCGGGTGCGGCGGCGACAGATCGGTGTTATGAGCCTCGCGGGCGTTTGGGATTCCCGCCGAGGCTTGATCACGAGTTCGTGATCAAGCGGTGCCGCCGTAACAAATTGAAAGAGCGGCCGAATTGCCATGTAGGAGCGCGCGTGCGCGGACGTGAGGACGAATGGACCGGCCTGATGCGGTCGGCCATGGCAGGGGATGATGCGGCGTATCATCGCCTGCTCAAGGCGATCGCGCCGGTGCTGCGTGCAGCCGCGAGGCGCGGCCTTTCGCGTGCCGGGCAGCCTCCCGACCAAGCCGAGGATATCGTGCAGGAGATCTTGTTGGCGGTGCATCTGAAGCGGCACACCTGGGACAGCGAAGCGCCCTTCGCGCCCTGGCTGTTCGCGATTGCCCGCAACAAGCTGATCGACGCGCTCCGGCGTCGCGGTCGGCGTGTCTTCGTCAACATCGACGATTTCGCCGAGACGCTGCCGGGCGAGGCGCCGCAGGAGACGGCGTCGGCGAACGAGGTTACAGCGCAGCTCAACACGCTGCCGCAACGCCAGCGCGACGTGCTGCAGTCGATCGCGGTCGACAGCGCCTCGATCAGGGACACGGCGGCGAAATTCTCGATGAGCGAAGGAGCGGTGCGGGTCGCGCTGCATCGCGGACTTGCGGCGCTCACTGCCAAACTGCGGGACCACTAGTCATGGATACCGACCAGCTCATTCGCACGCTCGCCGCCGACAACGCCCACCGCGCTCCGCGCGTCGGGGCCATGCTGACCATGGCGCTGCTGGTGGCCGCACCCCTCTCGATCCTGATCTTCGCGACCTTCCTCGGCGTGCGCGCCGACGTGATGAGCGCGATGCGCAATCCGTTCTTCGACATGAAGTTCGCGGTCACGCTGTCGCTGGCGATCCCCGCGATCATCGTCAGCCTGCATCTGTCGCGGCCCGAGGCCCTGATGCGGGGCTGGGGTTGGTTGCTGCTGCTACCTGTCGGCCTGCTCGCGGTTGCGATCGGCAGCGAGGCGATGATGGCACCGGCGATGCCGGCGACGATGCGGCTGATGGGGAAGAATTCCAGGGCTTGCCTGATGGCGATCCCCGCGATGTCGCTGCCGCTGCTGGCAGGCGCAATCTTCGGCCTGCGCCACGGCGCGCCGGCACGGCCCGCGCTCGCCGGCGCGCTCGCCGGCCTGCTCTCGGCCGGTCTCGCCGCGACGCTCTACGCCACGCACTGCACCGACGACTCGCCGCTGTTCGTCGCGACCTGGTACACGATCGCAACGGTGGTCGTGACCGGGATCGGCGCGGCGGTGGGCGCGAGGGTATTGCGGTATTAGCCTGCTCAGGCGACGGGCGCAGCGCTCTGCTGCATGCGGTGGAAGCGCAGCACCTGTTGCGCGGTGGAGCTGCGCAGCGCCTCGTAGATGTCGCGCAGCGCCAGCATGTCGATCCGGGAGCCGCCGGACAGCCGCTCGCGCATGGCAATGATCGCGCGCACGCTCGGCCACGACATGCCAGCGACCCTGGCGAGGATCATGACGCCCTCGGTGCGGCTCTCGATCATCATGGTCTCGGCAATCTCGACTTGCACGCCGGCGAGCGCCGCGAGGCCCGCATTGGTCTCGTCGAACTTGCCGCTCTCGGCGAAAGCCGTGACCTGGGATTCGTCGAGACGGCCGTCCTCGTGGAGCGATTTCACCAGCGCCCGCGCCATCTCGGTTTGCCTGGAGACGGCGGCGGTACGGACCCGCTGGGTTGCTTCCGCGACCGCGCTCGACACGTCGGCGCTGCGCTCGGGATGGGCAGCCTCGAGCTTCTTGCGCACGCTCTCGGAGGCCTTTGCGACCAGCTTCAGGTAATGATGGCGCGGCAGGTCGGACCGCTGCCCGATGCAGGTGGCGAGGTCGTCGTCGCGCTCGGCGCGCGTGACGAGGTCGGTAAGGCTGCCCTCGGAGAACTGTGCGCCGGGGTTGGCGACGGTCAGTTGCACCACCTCGTGGCTACCGCGCGTCACCAGCACGTCGGTCAGCGCTTCCGAGAGCACCCGCCTGAGCGAGATCGCCCTGAGATGGGCCTGGCTCCTGCTGCGCGCGATCTCGATCAGGGTCGCCTCGTCGAGCCGCTCCGACTTCGACAGCACGGGGCCGGCGACCTCGATGACCTCGTCGAGCGCAAGCGTGCGGATGGTGCGGGGTGGCGCGACCGCAACCAGCGCGAGGCGGTCGGCGAGCAGCGCCTTGGCCGAGGTCTCGATCCGGTCGATCAGGCATTGGAACACGTCATCGAACAGGCGCAGGTGGTCCTCGGAATAGTCGACGGCGTTGTTGACGAAGAGATCGGTGACGCGGCGCAGGGTCTCGACCCGGCGCGCAACGGTGCCGTGGGAGAGTGCCGCCTGCAGTTCCGCGAGCAGGTTTTCCGATGGTTTTGCGGATTTGGATCTCATAGCCCTGTCCTGGAGCATTTCGGTCCGGCGGCGGCTTCTCACGCGCCGGCAGCAAGGGGATTTGTCAGCCCGTTTCAACGCGGTTGCGCCCTTGCGCCTTGGCGGAATAGAGCGCGCCGTCGGCGCGCGCGAGAACGGTGTCGGCCGTGTCGTTGTCGCGCAGCGTCACGACGCCTGCGGAAATCGTCACGCGCATGCCGGCGGAGAATGCGCTCCAGTCGAGGTCGGCGACGATGCCGCGCAGACGTTCGAGCGTGCGCTCTGCGGCGTCGCCATCGGTATAGGGCAGCAGCAGCAAAAATTCCTCGCCGCCATAGCGGCCGAAACGGTCGGCCGGGCGGATGTTCGCGAAGACGGTGATGGCGAAAGTGCGCAGCACCTCGTCGCCGACGGGATGGCCGTGGGCGTCGTTGATGCGCTTGAACCAGTCGAGATCGATCAGCGCGATGGCGCAGGGCGCCGCCGTCTGCCGCGATCTTTCGATCTCGGCGCCGAGCTGCTGCATGATGCAGCGGCGGTTGTAGGAGCCGGTGAGCTCGTCGAGCTCGGCGAGCTCCTCGATGCGGCGATAGGCGTCCTTCAGCTCGATGCTGCGGCGATACAGCACCTTGCGCAGCGTGGCGCCGAACAGGCCGAGGAAGGCGCACTGGCCGATCACCAGCACGAAGCACAGCATCGAGGCGGTCCGCTCCAGCCTGGTCGCGACCGGCATGCCGATGGGCAGGTCGGAGGCCAGGAACACGGCCGCGAGCGCGATCGCGGCGAGCGCCCAGGTCAGCATCGCCTGGCTCGAGGTCATGCGCAGCGTGCCGAAGGCGAAGATCAGGAACAGGACGCTGATGAAGGCGACGCCGATCGTGGGCACCGACACCAGGAACACGAACTGGAGCGCCATATGCGCCGAGATCTGGAACACGGTGAGATAGTGGTCGGTCCACTGCTCGCCGACGCCGGCCTCCGACAGCACGACGAAGACGCCGATGATCATGAGGCCGCCGAGCCAGAACAGGGTCGGGATGCCAATCGAGACCACGCCGGCATAGGCGTAGAGCAGCAGGGTGAAGGCGCCGAGCGAGTAGCTTGCGACCTGGCCGGCATACATCTGCCGGCGCTGCCGGGTGCGGCGCGCCAGCACCTCTGGCGTTGCAGCATCGGGCGCGAGGACGATATCCGCGGCCTCAGCGGCATTCCTCTCCGGGAAGGACGTCGCGGCCGTGCTCATCAAGTCCGCCAATGTGGATGTCAGCCCGAAAATCTACGTGGCAAGCCTTTAGGTTTGGTATCCTTTTGCAATCGAATCCGGGGGAAGGCCGGGCGGAGGTGCTCGATCTTGCAGGCAGTCAGGCATTGCCGGCGATATCGCGGACCAAAGCCGTGGCCGTGCGACTTAAGCAGCAGGGGCCGTGCTATGGATCGGGCTCGACCGGGCCGACTGTTCCGGCCGCGGCGTTTCGCAGGAAAGTGTTTTAGTGCTATGTTACCGTTCGAGAGCGAGGCGGCCGGCCGCCACGGGTGGAATAGGGAATTCGCACGTATGTGGGGTAGATCACACACGCCCCCGTACGATTGCGGTAGGTTGAAGAATTTCGCTCCACCCGTCGAACCCTGCGCCGTTTCGACCCGACCAATCTTGCGAGACGGCCATTGAGCGTGACACAGGCGGCAACCGACGAGGTCCTGCTCGCCAGGATCGCTCAAGGCGACCGGCTCGCCATGCAGGTGCTGTACGGGCGGCACCATGTCAGGGTGTATCGTTTCGGGCTGAGGCTCGTGCGGGACGAGCAGGCGGCAGAGGACCTCATCAGCGAGGTGTTTCTCGACGTCTGGCGTCAAGCCGGCAAGTTCGAGGGCCGATCCGCCGTTTCCACCTGGCTGCTGGCAATCACCCGATTCAAGGCCCTGTCTGCGCTCCGGCGGAGGAAGGACTTCGAATTGGACGAAGACGCCGCGAACGCGATCGAGGACCAGTCCGACGATCCGGAAACGGTGGTGCAGAAGAAGGATACCAGTGAAGCGTTGCGGGAGTGTCTGACGGGCCTCACGCCGGAACATCGGGAGATCGTCGATCTCGTCTACTACCACGAGAAATCCGTGGAGGAGGTGGCCGAAATCGTCGGAATTCCGGAGAACACTGTGAAGACGCGCTTGTTCTATGCGCGCAAGAAACTGGCCGATCTGCTGAAGGCAGCCGGCGTTGAGCGAGGCTGGCCATGATGGCTTTGAGCAAGAAAATGCTGGAGCAAGAGCCCAGTGAGATCGAGTTGCTGCTGCCCTGGCACGCCGCCGGTACGCTGAACGCGCGTGACGCCCGCCGCGTCGAGGAGGCGCTGGCGCGTGATCCGGAGCTTGCGAAGCAATATGCCGCGATCCGCGGCGAGTACGAAGAGACCATTCACCTGAACGAGAGTCTCGGTGCGCCGTCGGCGCGCGCGATGCAGAAGCTGTTCGCCGCGATCGACGCCGAGCCGGCGCGGGCCGCCGGCTCGCTGCCGCTGTCGGCGCGGGTCTCGACGTTCTTCGCGAGCCTGTCGCCGCGCACGCTGGCCTGGTCGGCGGGCTTCGGTGCGATCGCGCTGCTGCTGCAGGCCGGCATTATCGGCGCCGTGCTGATGAAGACCCAGACGGCGACGTTCCAGACCGCCTCGCTCTCGACCGGTGCGCCGATTACGCGCGACTTTGCCGCTGCCGTTGCGCCGGCGCGCGCGCTGGTGCGCTTTGCGCCCGAGGCGCGCGTCTCCGACATCACCTCGCTGCTCGAAAGCTACCAGGCTTCGATCGTCGGCGATGCCAAGGGCGGCATGTTCCGCCTCCAGTTCGACAAGGCGATGGGCCGGGACGAGCTCGCCGCGCTGCTCGGTCGGATGCAGCGCGAGAAGTTCGTCAGCCTCGCCGTGGCCGCGCCGTAAGGCGTCTTTGGAATTATGCAGAAGTCCGCGAGTGGGATGACAGTCGGGGTCTACGCGTCGTCGGTCGGCGCCGGGCTGCTGCTGGCGGCCTGCCTCGGCGTCGGCGCCGCCCAAGCCCAGGCGATCATGCGCACGCCTACGATCAACATCCCAACGCGGACGCCGACCATCTCTCCGAATATCCCCGCGCGGGCGGTCAACGTAAACGGCGGTTCGCGGCCGATCACCACCGCGCGGATCCCGGTGCGGACGGTGACGACGCCGGTGCTGCCCTATGCGCGCTATTCGCCGAACCTCTATCCGGCCTGTACCGCGCCCTATCGCGATGACGACGGCGAGTGCCTGGCGCAGCCGAATGCGGCTGGCGGCGGCGGCAAGTCCGGCAAGAAGAGCGCCGGCAAGGGCGGCGGCAGCAGCACGACGGTCGCCGCCGCCGCGCGCGGCAATGTCAACGAGTTCGTCGCCGAGATCGATGCCGCGCTTTCGGTGAGCGAAGCCGACGAGCTCGCGCGGCGTCATGGTCTCACGCGCATCGCGTCCGAAAGTTTTCCGCTGATCGGCGCCACGATCGGCCTGTTCCGCATCACCGATGGCAGTCCGCCGGAGCGGGCGAAGCGGCAATTCGCCGCCGACGGCAGCGTGCGCTCGGTTCAGCCGAACTTCCGTTACGTGCTCCAGGATCAGAAGGCGGCGGTGCCGACCGAGGGTGATCCGGCGCAGTATGCGCTCGCGAAGCTGCGCCTGCCGCAGGCGCACACGCTGGTGCACGGCGCCAATGTGACGATTGCGGTGATCGATTCAGGGATCGACACCACCCATCCCGAGCTGACCAATTCCATCGCCGACAATTTCGACGCGCTCGGCAGCACCGAGGGTCCGCATGTGCACGGCACCGGCATTGCCGGGGCCATCGTCGCGCATGGGCGGCTGATGGGCAGCGCGCCGGAAGCGCGCATCATCGCCATCCGCGCCTTCGGCGGCACCACGGGCGGGGCGGCGAGCAATTCCTACGTCATCCTGCGCTCGCTGAACTACGCCGCCGAGCACGGCGCGCAGATCGTCAACATGAGCTTTGCCGGTCCGAAGGACGCGGTGATCGAGCGCGCCATCGCGGCGACCGCGGCGCGTGGGCTCGTGCTGGTGGCGGCGGCCGGCAATGCCGGCGCAAAATCGCCGCCGCTCTATCCGGCCGCCAATCCCAACGTGATCGCGGTCAGCGCGACCGACCAGCAGGACAAGCTGTTTTCCGCCTCCAACCGCGGCAACCACATCGCGCTCGCCGCGCCCGGCGTCGACATTTTCCTCCCGGCGCCCGACGGCAAATATCAGATGACGTCGGGCACCTCGTTCTCGGCGGCCTATGTCTCCGGCGTCGCAGCGCTGCTGCTCGAGCGCAACTACGCGCTGAAACCGGAAGCGCTTCGCCTGACGCTTGCGAAGACCGCGCGCGACATTGGCTCGCCCGGACGTGACGATCTTTTCGGCGACGGCGAGGCCGACGCCTTTGCCGCAGTGATGGCGGTTCCGGCCGACAGCTCGACGCCGGTCGCGGCTGCGGCACCTACAACTAAACGTGAAGACGGCGAGAAGCCCAAGGGCGACCCCGGCATCCGCGCCATCGCGCAGCCGTCGCTATCGGGCGCGGGCGATAAATCCGCGGTTTCTCAGGCGGATAGGCCGGCGGCGCGCTAGCCGCATGCGACCGGGATGCGCACGGGCCAAAGGTTAAAAAATCGATCGCGGCGTTGAACGTTCGGCTCCCTGCCACGACCAAAATATGTGGGAGCGGTCATCCCTCCCCATCAGTCATATCCGGCGCGAGCGCCCATCCACCCCAAGCGCCCATATGGCTCGACCCGTCCGGTTGTCCCCCCGGACGGGTCTTTTCTTTTTGGTGGGTCCCGCAAGGCCGCCAGGCTTGTGTGAAGCTTGCCGGTTGCTCCGCGCGACTACGGAGTCCGGTGATGAGGACGGTTCCGCTGCTGGACAAGGCAATTCTTTTCCACAAAATATTCATGTCGCGTTGAAGTTGATTCGTGCGTTGCGTCACGCGTCCGTGTTTTCTCCTGACGGGCTGGGTCATGACACATCGCCAAAGCGCGGCTGGGGGCCGCGACAATGCGGCACGCTGGTGCGCTCTCGCAGAGCAGCGGCTGGAACATCTCTCCGAAATGTTCGAGACCGGACGCTGGCGCCGCTATCACTCCGAGCTCGCATTCCTCGAAAACATCCAGGAAGCCAAGCGCGCGGTCCAGACCTGGCGCGCCATCGCGACCGGCGGGGACGTCAAGGCAGCCGCCGCCAGCGTGACCTCCGGTTTCGGCTGGTCGCCGGCAACCCTGTCCCGCACGGCTCCGCGGGAGCAGGCCAGGACCCTTCAGGGCAAGACCTTCCAGTCCAAGTCCGCGCAGCTCGACAACATTCTGTCCGAGACGTTGCAGTTGCAGCCCGTGATCGTGCAGCCCAAGCCGCTGGAAACCAAGGCTCTGGAAACCAAGCCGCTGGAAACCAAGGCGCTGGAAGCCAGGGAACTGGAGCCTCTTACGGTCCAGCCCAAGACATCCGAACCCAAGACATCCGAACCCCGGACATTCCAGCCCAAGACATTCCAGCCCAAGACATTCGAGCCCAAGACATTCGAGCCCAAGACCTGGCAGCCCAAGGCCGTGCAAATCGTGCCCGAGACCGCCGTACCGGTCGCGCTCGGCTCCGGGCCGGACGTGCTCGCCGACGTCACCGAAGCACCGATTGCACCAGTTGCTCCGCTCGCACCTGTCGCGGCCTTCCTTCCTCAATTCTCGCCGCCCGCCGCCGACATCGTCGCAGCCCCCGAGCGCGTCGTCGAAATCACCCTGAGCCTCGACGGCATCAAGGCGAAATACCCGCTGCTGCGGAACAAGTTCTAGCTTCAAAGGGGACGGTGTCCCTCTCACCCCGTCATCCCCGCGCAATGGCGAAGCCATTGTCGCTGGAGGTGCGAGCAAAGCGGCGCGATGCGCCGCTTTGGGAGCCTCGAAGGATGAACGGCCCGACTGTAGCCACTCCTCGAATCACGTCTTCGCCCTGGGCGCTCCCGCGCGCCGCCGTGCAAACCGGCTCACCGCCTTCCAATCCGAGCGGATGAGCGCTTCCTTCTTTGCGCCGCTCCAGCCCTTGAGCTGCCGCTCGGCTGCAATGCCATCGGTGATCCGGTCGAAATACTCGGACCACACCAGGACGACGGGACGCCTCGAATAGGTATATCCCGGATAAGCGCCGGCGTTGTGTTCGTCGACCCGCTTGGACGTGTCCTCACCGGTGGCGCTTCCGATGTAGAATGAGCCGTCCGCACATCGCAGCATGTAGACATAATTGCCCACAACATCATCCTTCGAGGCTCCCCGCGCAGTGCTGCGCACTGCACGGCTCGCACCTCAGGATGACGGCAGTGTGCTTGTTGTCAAGATTGATGCGACAATGTACGCGCGTCCGTCATCCTGAGAGCATGGGAGCCTATTGGGTGGGAGGGACGAGGTAACGCAATCCCTGCGAGGGGATTTCGAGGCGCAGGTGTCGTGGATGTCTGTGGGTTAGGCGGCGGCGATCAACCGGTGCCCGGCAAGGATATTATTAGCGAGGGCGAACCAGCGCAGCACTGTGAGCACCCTGTTCCGGCCACGAACCGTGAACTGACGCAGGCCCCAGTTGCGGAAGCGCGCGTTGATGCATTCGCCGGGAGCTCGGCGTTTGTAGACGCTCTTGCCGTGCGGGCTTTTCATCCGTCTGCGCCAGGCTGCCATCCCGGGGCCATCATCCGAACGCGGCGCATAGGGATCAGTTCGATGCTTGCTGTTGGCAGGTGGACCATAGACCTTGATCCCCTGGGTGGCAGCCCACTCGATGTCGTCATTCTTATTGAACCCGCCGTCAACGAGATAGCGCTTCGCGCGGTCATAAAAGCGCGCAAGCCGTTCCTGCATTGGCCGCATCAGGCCGCGATCCGAGCCGATATTGGTCACGTCTAGGGCAATGGCGATCTGGCCCTCGGCGACGCTTGCAATTTGGCAATTATAGGCCGGCCGGAAGCCGCCATCGGCCATCTTCATGACCCGCGCCTGCGGGTCTGTCGTGGAGGCACGCGGCTCGGCGCGCTTGCTTCCCTTCTTCCTGTTGTTCCTGTTCTCGCGGCCGCGCCGCGCGCGATGCGCTTCGATCTCGGCAAGCTGCCGGAGAGCCGCAGCAACGCGCGCCTCACGTTCGCTTGCCGCCCGCTCCCGCGCGGCCTTGATACGCTTGTTGCTGGCATCGGGATCGTCATCATTCTCCTGCCGCAGGTACTCGACCAGACGCTTCGCCTTCTTCAACTCCTTGTAGAGCTTCTTCTGGCGCCTGAACGAACTCGTTCCGGCAGAGGCACGCACCCGGACGCCATCCTGCACCACCTCGTCGAGGTCGATCACGCCGGCCACCGAGAGCGAGGCAACGTGCTCCACCAGCAATTGCTCCAGAAGCTCCGGATACGCCATGCGGAACTCCGACAGGCTGTGATAGTTCACGCTCACCCCGCCGCACAACCAACGATAGGCATCATGGCTCTCGCACTGTCGGGCCAGTGCCCGGGCACTGCCGACACCCTGGCTGGTCGCAAACAACCACAATGCCAGTTGCAGGCGCGGGCTGACCGGCGCTTGACCCGGACCATGCGTGCGAGCCCGGACGGTCTCTACAAGCGCGCTTAGATCGAGCCTCTGGACATACGCCCAAATCACCCGCGCCGGATGCTCATCCGGCAGCAGAGCCTCAAGATCTACTGCACGCAGTTCGACTTGATCGCGAACCGGCTCGCGAAGCCGCGGGCTTCCCGGCCATTCCCGCGCAACCGGATCAGCTTCAGGCAGATCACCAAACAGCGTCTCGCGTGACATCCGTGCCTCCATCGCCCCTGGAAAGCAGGGAATCACCCGACTCACCGTTCCGCAAACGGAAACGCGCCAAAATCCATAGATTCACAGCCTCTGAGGTGCGAGCAAAGCGGCGCAATGCGCCGCTTTGAGAGCCTCGAAGGATGAACGGCCCGCCTACCGCCGCACTGCGTTGCCGCCGACCATCACCTGCGCGAAGCGTTGCGCGCCGTCCGCAGACAGGTCGGCCGTGACCGCGTGGGCGTGATCGAGGCCGACCACGGCGCCGCGCGGGGTCTCCGAGATCATGTTGTTGTTGACGAGCGCGGTGCCGGCGCCCGGCACCACCGAGACGCCGATGCCGGCGAGCGCCTTGCGGATGACGTTGCCGGTGATCGCGACGTCGCGCAGATATTTGCCCCAGCCGGCGACGATGCCGTAGGACGGCGCGTTCTCGATCACGTTGCCGGTCACCGATGTGTCAGCCTCGATGTAGATGCCGACGCCGGCATCGTCGTCCGGCGCGGTGCCGATCGGCCGCTTCGGGATCAGATTGCGGATGATGTTGCCCTGGACCACGGCGATGCGGCCGCCTTCGTTGAAATTGCAGACGGAGACGCCGACGGCGGCGCCGTCCACGATGTTGTTCGCGATCACGGCGGCCTCGAACGAAAACTCCGAATAGAGCGCGACCTCGCGCACGTCGCTGACGCTGTTGCCGGTGATGTGGATGTTGGAGGCCGAGTTGCCGCGCACCGCGGAGTAGTCGCAGTTCCTGATGCGGTTGCCGCGCACGATCACGTTGCCGGCGCGGAAGGCGTTGATGGCATTGCCGTACTGGCCCGAGCCGCCGGGGCCGGCCTTGATGTCCTCGATGCGGTTGTCGGCAACCAGCGTGCCGTCGTCGCCGATCGCGGTGCGCAGAATCTCGATGCCGTTGTCGTTGGTGCCCGTGATGGTGTTGCGGGACACGCTGAGGCCACGGGCGTCGAACGAGACCACCGCCGTCACCGCGATGCTGGCAAAGATGTTGCCGGAGATGTCGCCGGCGACCTGCTCCAGCCAGATGCCGCTGCCGCCGGCGCCGGTGATCTCGCAATCGGCAATGCGGACGTCGCGGCCGCCGAGGACATGGATCAGCCCGCGCCGCGTTGGCAGCGGGATGCCGCCGCCGTCGAAGGTGATGCCGGTGAGGCCGATTGCATCGGAGCCGTCGCTCTGGATCGCCGAGGCCCCGCCGGTGAAGACCAGTCTGGTCGCGCCGCGCACGCCGATCAGTTGCGCGCCATTCGGCAGTCGCAACAGCCCTGTGCGGTAAGCGCCGGGCGGCAGGGCCAGCGGCATTTGCGCCCGCGCGGCCTCGTCGATCGCGCGCTGGAGCGCGCGGGTCTGGTCCTCGCTCGCGCCCGGGCGCACGCCATATTGGGTCGCATCGCGGCCGAGCAGCGAGGTCAGCGGCGCCGCGCGCGCGGCGTCGGCCGGCATGGCGAGGGCGCCCGCGATGCCTGCGGTCGAAGCTCCGATGAGATGACGGCGATTGAGGTCCATGGCGCGTCCTCCGGCGGACGCGGGAAGTGTCCGCGAGGGACTAGGTAGCGCAGGGCGGCTCGTGCCGTGAGGATTGTTACCGGTAGGGTTAAATGTTTACGCAACGGACGGTGCCGTAGGGTAGGTAAAGCGCAAGCGTGCCCACCATCTTCACCACGGATGCAGATGCGAGGTGGGCACGGCGCAAGCGCGCCTTCGCCCACCCTACAAAGCCGGTGTGTTCCGCGACTTCCTTGCCAATTGCACCATCTCCATCAGCATCGCTTCCCCCGCATCCACCAGCTCCTCCAGCGTGATGCGCGGGGCGCCCTTGCGCCGCACCGCGCCGCTGCGCGCGAGCAGGGGAATGTGGATGAAGGCTGCAAGCCCTGGTCCGCCCGCCTTCACCCCCTCGATCGCGCGCCAGCTCAGATAGTTGCAGAGATAGGCGCCGGCATCGCGCGAGGCGCGCGCATCGATGCCGGTGAGGCGCGCGGCGCGCAGCAGCCGCGCGGTGTGCGGGCCGAACGTCATTGCATCGGCATGACCGGCGATGCCGCGCTTGGTCGAACGGGTGTTGGCGGCATCGGGCCACAGCATGGTGACGGCGTTGCGCGCGCGGGTCTCGATCCGCAGATAGGGCGTGCGGGCGGCGAGGCCGAACATCAAGAGCGCATCGGGCTTCTCCGTCGCGAGCACCTCCGGCAATTGCCGGTCGACCGCGGCGTAGGTCACCGGGAAGATGTGCCTCGCAATCGTGACGTCGTCGAGCGCCGGCCGGCGCAGTTGCGCCAGCCGGGCCACCAGCGGCTGGGTCGGGTTGTAGGGCGCGCCGGGAAAGGGGCCAAAGCCGGTGAGGAGAATGCGGAGTTTTTCGGACAAGGAAGGAATCCTCTCGATCCCGGCGGAGGTGCGGGCGTCGTGCAGTAAACACCGCCGTCCGCCATCTTCCAAGTTCGGGTAAGCGTCAGATCTGCGAGGCGGTATCGTCCCTGTGCCGCTGGCGGTAGGTCCGCGTCTTCTCCCGGTTGCCGCACAATGTCGACTGGCACCACCGCCGCGTGCCGGGCCTGGAGTGATCGAAGAACACCCGCTGGCACTCGTCGGCGGCGCACATCTTCAGCCGGTCGAGCGTGCCAGCCGAGGCCGCATCGTACAGTTCGGCGACGATGCCCGACAGGCCGGCCTCTGCATCGGTCGGCATGGGCCTGAGTGCGAAGCCGTGCTTGCCGATGGCGGCGACGCGGAGGGCAAACGGCTCCATCGCGGTGTTGAGAGCGGTGGTGACGATTAACCTGCGATAGCGCTCCGCCGGTTCGCATTTGAGATAATCACGGATCGCGTCGCGCAGCTGCAAGGCCGCCTCAAAGGTCTTCTGCGACGGTGCCGCGACATGTTTGATCAGCCCATGCCAGCGCATCCACTCGCCGAGCGCGACGGGATCCTGCAGCTCATCCGCCTGGCGATGCTGGATGCCGTGATGGGTGAAGTGCCGCAGATCGAGCGTATTGGCGAAATCATAGAGATTTGCCAGCCCATCCGGCACCTGGAACTTGCGCGATTCTTTCGACATGGAACCCATTTAATCGCTTCGGCGGTTGAAACAAGACACCATTATATGACGTTTACTGGTGTCTAACGAGAGAGCGGAGTTTCATCATGTTGCACGTCAACCATCCCCCGATCTCGACCGAGGAAGTCTCCTACCGGAAATACATCGAGGTGCCGGACACCCAGATGGCCTATGTCGATGTCGGCACGGGCGACCCGATCGTGTTCCTGCACGGTGTTCCGACGCCGTCCTATCTCTGGCGGAACATCATTCCCTATCTCTTGCCGTATGGCCGCTGCCTTGCGCCCGATCTCGTCGGCATGGGCAATTCGGGCGCAGCACCGAACGGCTCCTATCGCTTCGTCGATCACCAGCGTTATCTGGACGCCTGGTTCGATGCCTTGGGTCTGACCGAAAATGTCATCCTCGTCGTGCACGACTGGGGAGCGGCGCTCGGCTTCCACTGGGCGCATCGTCACCCCGAGAGGGTCAAGGCGATCGTCTACATGGAAGGCATCGTCCGTCCGTTCCGGTCCTGGGACGAATGGCCCGATGCGACGCGCGCCTTCTTCCAGGAGCAACGGAGCCCGCAAGGCGAAGACCTGATCCTGCAGAAGAACCTGTTCATCGAGTATCTGCTGCCGCTGCGCCATATCGCGCCGGAGGCGCTGGAGGTCTATCGCCGCTATTTCCGCAACCCCGGCCCGAGCCGCCAGCCGATGCTGACCTGGACGCGCGAGTTGCCGATCGAGGGCGAGCCCGCGGACGTCGTCGCGATCGTCGAGGCCTATGCGGACTGGATGTCGAAGAACCGGATTCCGAAACTATTCATCGACGCGGAGCCGGCAGGCTTCCTGATCGGCGCACAGCGCGAGTTCTGCAGGGCGTGGCCCAACCAGGAGAGGGTCGTGGTGAAGGGATCGCACTTCCTGCAGGAGGAGGCGCCGCAGGAGGTGGGTGAAGCGACCGCGCGTTTTGTGTCAAAGGTGCTGGCCGGCCAGATCGGCTGAACCGGCTTCCACGGACAAGCCGGCCGGAAACCTCCGGCCGGCGAGCCTTAGTGCAATAGGCCCATGATCTCTTCGGCGGCGAGCGCCGGCGAGAGATGGCCATGGGCGACCTCGGCCTCGATCTTCTTCACCCTGGCGCGAACCGACGCCTCGCTGCGCAGCCGCGACAGCATGCGTTGCTCAAGCATCGACCACATCCACTTGACCTGCTGCTCGCGCCGCCGCGCGGCGAAATCGCCGGACGCGTTCATCGCCTTGCGATGATCGAGCACCTTCTGCCAGAGCTCGGCGATGCCGGTGCCGGCCAGCGCCGAATAGGTGACTACCGGCGGGTGCCAGTGCTCGGAGCGGGGGCCGAGGATGTGCAGTGCGCCGCGATAGTCGGCGGCGGTGACGTTGGCGCGCTTGAGATTGTCGCCGTCGGCCTTGTTGATCGCGATCATGTCGGCGAGTTCGACCAGACCCTTCTTGATGCCCTGCAGCTCGTCGCCGCCGCCCGGCAGCATCAATGCGAGGAAGAAGTCGGTCATGTCGCAGACCGCGGTCTCGGACTGGCCGATGCCGACGGTCTCGACCAGTACGACGTCGAACCCGGCCGCCTCGCACAAGAGCATCGCCTCGCGGGTCTTGGCGGCGACGCCGCCGAGCGTGCCGGAGGAGGGCGAGGGCCGGATGAAGGCGTGGTCGGAGGCCGACAGCCGCGCCATCCGGGTCTTGTCGCCGAGGATCGAACCGCCGCTGCGCGCCGAGGACGGGTCGACCGCGAGCACCGCGACCTCGTGACCCTGCTCGATGAGATATGTCCCGAGCACGTCCACGGTGGTGGACTTGCCGACGCCGGGCGAGCCGGTGATGCCGACGCGAATTGCCTTGCCGGTATCCGGCAGCAGCATCTGCACCAGCTCCCGCGCCAGCGCCTGGTGATCGCCACGGCGGCTCTCCACCAGCGTGATGGCGCGCGCAAGCGCCGCGCGGTGACCGCCGCGCAAGTCGCGGGCGAGGGACTTGATGTCCAGCGAAGGCTTTTTCTCAACCATGCCCTGCTTTACAACGCCGCGGCGGGGCAGGCGAGGGCCGCCCGCCGGATATCACCGGGATGTCGCCGCCGCGGTCTGGACCGGCTTCACCCTTCGCCACACCCACACCATCACGGGCCACAGCAGCGCGCCGATCGCCATCGCGGCGAGGATCGCGGCGACCGGGCGCTCGAAGAACGGCAGGATGCTGCCATCCGACTTGATCAGCGACGTCACGAAAGCCTGCTCGACCATGGTGCCCATGACGATGCCGAGCACCATGGCGGCCACGGGGTAGCCGTTCTCCTCCATCACGTAGCCGATCACGCCGAAGACCGCGACGGTGACGACACCGAACATGTTGTTGCCGATCGCAAACGAGCCGACCGCGCAGCACAGCATGATGATCGGCATCACCGTGGAGCGCGGTGCCAGCAGGATGTAGGCCGCGACGCGGATCATGGCGATGCCGAGCGGGATCATCAGGATGTTCGCGATGATGAACATCAGGTAGATCGCGTACATGCTGGACGCCTTCTCGGTGAACAGCGTCGGGCCCGGGTTGAGGCCCTTCATGTAGAGCACGCCAATCGCGATCGCGGCGATGGTGTCGCCGGGGATGCCGAACAGCAGCGACGGCACCCAGCCCGAGGCGATGCTGGCATTGTTGCTGGCGCCGGCCTCGACCAGGCCCTCGACATGGCCGGTGCCGAACTTCTCCCGTTCCTTGGAGAAGCGCTTCGACATCGCGTAGGAGACCCAGGCGGCCATGTCGGCGCCGGCGCCGGGCAGCACGCCGATGATGATGCCGACGATGTTTCCGCGCGTCATCTGCCAGTGATACTTCTTGGTCAAGAGCCACTGGCCCGCCATGATGCTTCCGAATTTTCGACGCGGCAGTGGAGGTGGTTCCGGCGTCAGCATCGCGCGCATCACCTGTGCTACCGCGAACACGCCGACCAGCGCCGGAATCGGCTCGATGCCGCCGAACAGATCGGTGATGCCGAAGGTGAAGCGCGGGATGCCGCCGGGATTCTCGATGCCGATGCAGGAGACCAAGAGGCCGATGAACATGCCGGCAATCGCCTTCACCGGCGAGGATCGCGCCACCAGCGTCGCGCACATCAGGCCGAGCAGCGCCAGCCAGAAATATTCGAACGTCGAGAACGACAGCGCGATTTCGGCGAGCGGCGGCGCAAGGATCATCAGCGACAGCACGCCGGCGATGCCGCCGACCGCCGAGAACCAGACGCCGGCGCCGAGCGCGAGCTCGGCCTGGCCTTTGCGTGTCATGGCGTAGGCCTCGTCGGCATAGGCGGCGGAAGCCGGCGTGCCGGGAATGCGCAACAGCGCGCCGGGGATGTCGCCGGAGAAAATCGCCATCGAGGAGGCCGCGACGATGGTCGCGATCGCCGCGATCGGCGAAAGATAAAAGGTGACCGGGACCAGCAGGGCGGTCGCCATCGTCGCCGACAGGCCCGGCAGCGAGCCGATGACGAGCCCGTAAACGGAGGCCGCGAACATCGCGATAATGACCTCCCAGGTGGAGATCAGCGCGAACGCTTCAAGCAAGGTTTTCAGCATGGCTCACCAGGGCGCCGGCAACAGGCCGGCGGGAAGCGGCACGCGCAACAGCTTGCCGAAGATGAGGTGGATGGCGAAGGGCGAGAGCGCTGCGAGCGGCAGCGCCAGCCTCCACTTCGCCCCGAGCGCGGTCGAGGTCACGTAGACCATGATCGCCGCGGTGATGATGAATCCGAGCCGGTCGGCCGCGACGACGTAGAACAGCAGCAGCGCCGGCGGCAGCAGCGCGCGCAGGCCGTGGAATTTTCCCTGTGGCCGCGGCGCGGCCGCCGCCTGGCCGTCCTCGAGCGGGATCAGCTCCTCTTCCTCCTCGAAGGAATGGCCGATGCCGAACACGATTGCGAGCCCGCACAGCGCAAGCCCGGTGCCGATCACCAGCGGAAACACGTTGGGACCGACCGGCTGGCCGGGCACCGGCGGCAGCAGCCAGCCGCCATAGGCAGCCGCTGCGCCGAGTGCGACGAGAAACGATCCCGTGACGGTGTCGGGAAGACGCATGACGAGAATCCTATGCGAGGTTCTCCCTCTCCCGCGCGCGGGGAGAGGTGAACGATCACGCCTTGCTCAAACCGGCGGCCTTCATCGCGTCGCCCATCTGGGCGTCGCCCTTGTCCATGAAGCCGCTGAACTGGCCGCCATCGCCCCACACGGTGCCGAAGCCGCGATTGCTCATGAAGTCCTTGTACTCGGCGGAGTCGTAGACCTTCTTCAGCGCCGCGGTGAGCTTTGCAGCGATCTCCGGCGGCAGGTTCTTCGGCGCGCCCATGCCGCGCCAGGCGCCGGTGGAATAGTCGATGCCCATCGCCTCCTTCAGCGTCGGCACGTCGGGGAAGATCGGGTTGCGCTTGGGCGCCATGATGGCGAGGCTCCTGGCCTTGCCCGCCTCGATGATGGCGCGCGCTTCCGGCACCGAGCAGGTGGTGAGATCGAGGCCGCCGGCGGCGAGATCCTGCATCGCGGGCGCCGCGCCGTTCGACGGCACCCACGCGACCTGGTTGGCGGGCAGGCCCATCGCCTGCATCCAGCCGACCAGCGCCAGGTGCCAGATGCCACCCTGGCCGGTACCCGAGGCCTTGAGCTTGCCGGGAGGGGCCGCCTTGATCGCGTCGGCGAGGTCCTTGACCGTCTTGTGGGCCGAGGAGGAGGAGACCTGGATGCCCGGCGGGTCCTCGTTCATCAGGGCGAGCGGGGTATAGCTCCGCGGTGTCAGCTCGGTCAGTCCCTGCCAATGCATCATCGAGATTTCGACGGTGAGCATGCCGATGGTGTAGCCGTCGGGCTGCGCGGTCGCGATCGCGCTGTGGCCGACCACGCCGGAGCCACCGGTGCGGTTGACGACGTTGAAAGGCTGGCCGAGGTCCTTTTCCAGCAGCGCCGCGACAATCCGCGCCGTGGCATCGGTGCCGCCACCGGCGCCCCAGGGCACGATCACGGTGACAGGCCGCGCCGGATAGGCTTGCGCCAATGCAGGTGTGAAGCCGAATGCAGCGGATGCCGCAGCCGCGGCAGTCGAGGCCGCAAATGTGCGGCGGGTGATCTTGGACATGAATGCCTCCCAGCGGCGCCCGTGCCATCGGGCGCTCTTGTCAATGACGGCATTCTAGTCGGCTTTGCAGCGCGGCTGCAAGGTAGCGCTACCAAAGCGCTGTGAGCAGCAGACCGCGGCCAGGTCGTGAGCGTCAAAACACTTCGAGCATGTCGTCGGCGATCTGCTGCGCGGAGTGGGGGGCGGCGGAGCGGCGGACGGTGGCCTGCGCCTGCAAGCCGGTCGCGTCCTCGATAATGTCCTCGACATCGATCAGGTTGAGCAGCGAGAAATCCGTCTCCGGCTCGACCTCGACCAAGAGATCGATCTCGCTGTCCGGGCGATAATCGTCGCGGGCGTGGGCGCCGAGGATGGCGAGCTTCGCCACGCCCTTGGCCTTGATGGCGTCGGCGTTCCTGCGGATCGCGGCGACGATTTCGTCACGGGTCATGGACAGAGCCTGGCCGGTTACCCGGCCAGCCTATCATCTACTCCGCGGCCTCGCTATGCCCGAGCCGGGCGTTGAGCTTCTTGATCAGCTCCTCGGCCGCCTCCGCGATCACTGTGCCCGGCGGGAAGATCGCCTCGGCGCCGGCGGCATAGAGCGCGTCGTAATCTTGCGGCGGCACCACGCCGCCGACGATGATCATGATGTCCTCGCGGCCCTGCTTCTTCAGCGCGGCCTTCAACTCCGGCACGGCGGTGAGGTGGGCGGCGGCGAGCGAGGAGACGCCGAGAATGTGGACGTCGTTCTCGACCGCCTGCCGCGCCGCCTCGTCGGCGGTGGCGAACAGCGGTCCGATGTCGACGTCGAAGCCGATGTCGGCAAAGGCGGACGCGATCACCTTCTGGCCGCGATCGTGGCCGTCCTGGCCGATTTTTGCCACCAGGATGCGCGGGCGGCGGCCCTCGGCCTCCTCGAAGGCGTCGATCAGCGCCTGAACCTTCTCGACCTGGTTGCCCATGCTGGACGCCTCCCGCTTGTAGACGCCGGTGATGGATTTGATCTCGGCGCGGTGGCGGCCGAACACTTTCTCCATTGCGTCAGAGATTTCGCCGACGGTCGCCTTGGCCCGCGCCGCGTCGATGGCGAGCGCGAGCAGATTGCCGTTGCCTTCGCCGGCCGAGCGCGTCAGCGCGGCGAGCGCGGCGTCAACGTCCTTCTGGCTGCGCTCGGACTTCAGGCGCGTCAGCTTGTCGATCTGCAGGCGCCGGACATTGGTGTTGTCCACCTTGAGGATGTCGATCGGCGCCTCGTCTGATGGCTTGTACTTGTTGACGCCGATCACCGCCTGCTTGCCGGCATCGATGCGGGCCTGCGTCTTGGCCGAGGCCTCCTCGATGCGCAGCTTTGGCACGCCGGCCTCGATCGCCTTGGCCATGCCGCCGAGCTCCTCGACCTCCTGGATGTGACCCCAGGCCTTGGCGGCGAGGTCGCGCGTCAGCCGCTCGACATAATAGGAGCCGCCCCAGGGATCGATGATCCGCGTGGTGCCGCTCTCCTGCTGCAGGAAAAGCTGGGTGTTGCGGGCGATGCGCGCCGAGAAGTCGGTCGGCAGCGCCAGCGCCTCGTCGAGCGCGTTGGTGTGGAGCGACTGGGTGTGGCCTTGCGTTGCCGCCATCGCCTCCACCGTCGTGCGCATCACGTTGTTGAAGACATCCTGCGCGGTCAGCGACCAGCCGGATGTCTGCGAATGCGTGCGCAGCGACAGCGAGCGCGGGTTCTTCGGATTGAACGGTTTTAGCAGCTTCGCCCAGAGCAGGCGGGCGGCGCGCAGCTTGGCGACCTCCATGAAGAAGTTCATGCCGATCGCCCAGAAGAACGACAGCCGCGGCGCGAAGCGGTCAACGTCGAGACCGGCGGCAAGGCCTGCGCGAAGATATTCGACGCCGTCGGCGAGCGTATAGGCGAGCTCGAGGTCCTGCGTCGCGCCGGCCTCCTGCATGTGATAGCCGGAGATCGAGATCGAATTGTATTTCGGCATCTTCTGCGAGGTGTAGGCGAAGATGTCCGAGATGATCCGCATCGAGGGCGCCGGCGGATAGATATAGGTGTTGCGCACCATGAACTCTTTCAGAATGTCGTTCTGAATGGTGCCTGACAGTTTTTCCGGCGCCACGCCCTGTTCGCCGGCGGCCGCGACGTAGAGCGCGAGGATCGGCAGCACCGCGCCGTTCATGGTCATGGACACGCTCATCTGGTCGAGCGGAATGCCGGCAAACAGCGTACGCATGTCGTAGATGGAATCGATGGCGACGCCCGCCATGCCGACGTCGCCGCCGACGCGCGGATGATCCGAGTCATAGCCGCGATGGGTGGCGAGGTCGAAGGCGACCGAGAGGCCCTTCTGCCCGGCCGCGAGGTTGCGGCGGTAGAACGCGTTGGAATCCTCCGCCGTGGAGAAGCCGGCATATTGCCGGACCGTCCAGGGCTGGTTGACGTACATGGTCGGGTAGGGGCCGCGCAGATAGGGCGCGATGCCCGGATAGGTCTCGAGGAAGTCGAGGCCGGCGATATCAGCCTCGCCATAGGCGGGCTTTACCAGAATGCCCTCGGGCGTCAGCCATGGTTCGGCGCTGCCGGTTGGAGTTGCGGTGGCGGCGCGCTCGAAGGCGACATCGGCGAAATTGGGAATGCGGCTCATGGTTTCAACCATATCAGGGCGTTCAATCATGATCCGGATGCTGATGGCTGACGATGGTCGCCATCTTCTCCGGTCCGTAATTCTGCTGCGTGGTCTGGCTCGGCAGGTTGGAGATGCCGACCACCCAGCCGAGGCGGGATTCGGATCCGAATTGCCGTGTCGGCACCACGCGGTCGGCGTGGTCGAAGGCGCCGGTCATGATCTCGATCCGGTCGCCGTCGATGCGGCCAAAACTCAGCGGCGTGCCGCAGGCGGCGCAAAACCCGCGATCGGCGATCGTGGAGGAGCGGAAGAACGATGGTTCGCCCCTGGTCCAGGCGAAGTCCGTGCGGTTGACGTCGGCGAAGGAGGCGAACGGCGCGCCGCTCGCCTTCTGGCACATCCGGCAATGGCAGATCGAAACCCGGTTTGGCGTCGCGCTCAGCGCAAAGCGCACCGCGCCGCATTGGCAGCCGCCGGTGAGAACGGGTTTGCTGGTCTCGGTCATGCCTGTTCCATCCGTCGATAGGCGTCCTGCAAGGTCGCAAGCGCATCGCCGCCAGCGAAGACAAAACCCGTGACGCCGGCCGCCCGCAGCGCCGCCTCGGCCTCAGCCGGGCGGCCCGCCAGATAGATATGTCGCGCGCCCGCCGTTTGCAGGGCCTTCGCAGCGGCTTCTGCCCCGCCGGCATAGGCCTTGTCGCTGGAACAGAGGCAGGCGAGTTCCGCAGCCGACGCCTTGAAAGCACCGGCCAGCTTCGCCGGGTCGGCAAATCCCTCGCTGTCGACGGCTTCGATGCCGCCGGCTTCGAAGAAGCTTTTTGCAAAGGTCGCGCGCGCGGTGAAATCGGCAGGCGTGCCGAGATTGGCCAGGAACACTTTTGGCCGCGCGCCGCGCGCCTTCAACGCCGCATCGGATTTGTCGCGCAGCGCCTCGAACGGCTCCGCGAGCCGGATCGGGGTGAGCGGGTCGAACTTGTACTTCTGCTCGCCGTAAGGCGCGAGCGCGACCGGCGTTGCCTTCAGCACCGCCGTCTCGCTCTCATGCAGGTTCGGAAACTCGCTGGCGCCGGTCAGCACGTCGCGGCGCTTTGCGATGTTGGCGTCGCGCGCCTTTCGCGCGGCGGCGACCTTGCTCTGGAACAGGCCCTGCTGAAGCGCGGCAAACGCGCCGCCAGCCTTCTCGCTCTCCTGGAACAGCGCCCAGGCCGCCTCGCAGAGCTGCGTCGTCAGCGTTTCGATGCCGCCGGAGCCCGCCGCGGGATCGCTGACCCTGGCGAGGTTGCTTTCCTCCAGCAGCAGAAGCTGCGTGTTGCGCGCCACGCGCCGCGCGAACGGATCGGGCAGGCCGCGCGCGAGCGTGTGCGGCAGCACCGTGATCGCATTCGCACCGGCAAGTCCCGCGGAGAACGTCGCGATGGTCGCGCGCAGCATGTTCACATAGGGATCGCGCTGCGTCAGCATGCGCCAGGCGGTATCGGCGGCGATGAACAGCGGCTTCGGCGTCAATCCGCTGGCCTGCTCGATGCGCGCCCACAGCAGCCGCAGCGCGCGGAATTTCGCCATGGTCAGAAACTGGTCGGCATCGGCAGTGAGCCGCGCATAGACCATGCCCTGAGCCTGCTCGAGCGGAATGCCCGCGCCTTCGATCGCGCGCAGATAAGCGATACCGCAGGCGAGCACGAAGGCGAGCTCCTGCACCTCCGAGCCGCCGGCGTCATGGATCACGCGCCCGTCGGCCGAGGTAAACGGCCCCTTGAAGCCGAGCGAGGAGAGGCCCTTGATCGCGCCGGTGATGGCTGGAGCGATCTCATCCCAGGTATAGGGGCTGTGGCCCCAGACCGCGCCGGCCGCAAGCGGATCGAGGCCGAAGCGGATGTTGCAGGCGGCGGGATCGAGGCCGCTCGTCTTCACATATTCCGCGACATGGATCGCGGCCATCCGCGATTGCGGACCGATCTCGAGCTCGATGCCGATGCCAGCGTCGAGGTGAACATCCCTGAGCACCCTGGCGACCGCCTCGGCCGAAGGTTCCAGGCCGAAGCCGCGGGCGCCATTGGCGCCGGCAAACACCAGCGCGAGGCCCGTCGCGCCATTTTCCAGATCGGTGAGTGCCTGCGCGTTTGCCACAGCGGCGTCGGGATGATCGATCCGCTGCATGATCTGCCAGGGCGCCGCCGCCGGCCGGCCCGCAACCGGCGCAACGCCCTTGGCGCGCGGATAGAGCGGATCGATCTTCAAGCCGTCATAGGTTTTGCCGATGAGCTTCTCGAACGGCGCGCCTTTCAGCACGCCGTCGACCAGCTTGCGCCAGTCCTCAGTGCTGGCCTTGGGAAAATCGGCCGCCAGCGGCAGATCATCAGTCACGGAAGTCATGCGGCGAGGGGCTCCCAAATCGTCGTCATTCGGCGGCGAAATTGCCACCGGCCGGGCGTTCCTGCAAACGGTTGTTTTGGGCTAACCGGTATCCGGAAGCCGTACAATTCCTTGTGGCGAGACACGGGAAAGCCCGTCACGCACACGGATGCCTGAGATCACGCGGTCGGGCGCGATCTCGGCCAGCGGCACCAGCACGAAGGCGCGTTCGAACAGGCGCGGATGCGGCAGCGTCAGATCGGGCTTCTGCAGGGACACATCGTCATAGGCGATCATGTCGAGATCGAGCGTGCGCGGGCCCCAGCGCCGATCCTTCTCCCGCGTTCGGCCGAACTTCTGCTCGACCTTCTGCATCACGAACAGCAGCGCGTGCGGATCGAGGCCGGTCTCGATCTCGACGCAGGCGTTGACGAAGGGGGCCTGGTCCTCGTCGCCCCAGGGCGGCGTCGAATAGTCCGAGGACCGCGCGACCAGCGCTGCCTGCGCCATGCCGCAGACATGCGCGATCGCCTTTCGGAACGTTGCGCGGACATCGCCGACATTGCCGCCGAGTGCGATCAGGACGCTCGCCATGTCAGGGATGCCGCGACCGCGTCAACATGATGCCGACGTCGTCGAAGATCGCGGCGATCGGCGCATGCGGCTTGTGCACGGTGACCTTGACGGCGCGGATGCGGGGGAAGTGCGAGAGGATCGCGTCGGCGACCGCGCCGGCAGCGCGTTCCAGCAACTTGTAGTTGGTGTTCTTGAACGCCGCGGTGGTGGTCGCCACCACGTCGGCATAGGAGACGGTGTCGGAGAGGCGGTCGCTGCGCGACGGCTCCGACAGGTCGGTATAGAGTTCGAGATCGATGACGAAACGCTGGCCGACTTCGGTTTCATGATCCATCACGCCGTGGCGGGCATGGATCGACAGGCCGGTCACGAAGATTGTATCGGTCATTGCTTGCTCTCGATTGCATGCGCCACCCGCAGCGCCTGCAGGGTCTCGGCGACGTCATGGGTGCGGATGATCCTTGCGCCGCGCTGCGCGGCGAGGAGGTGGGCCGCGATCGAGCCGGCGAGCCGGCCCGATGGCTCCGACGGCGACACGGAGGCGATGAAGCGCTTGCGCGAGGCGCCGACCAGGATCGGCAGGCCGAACATCTCGAACTCAGCCAGCCGCGCCAGCGCGATCATGCTCTGCTCGGCGGTCTTGCCGAAGCCGATGCCGGGATCGAGCACGATTTTTTCGCGGGCGATGCCGGCCGTTGCGGCGATATCCAGCGAGTGCTGGAAGAACGCCTTCATGTCCGCGATGATGTCGATCGCGGGATCGGCGCTGTCGCGGTTGTGCATGACGATGACCGGGACGCCTCTCGCGGCGATCAGCGGCGCCATGGCCGCATCGCGCTGCAGGCCCCAGACGTCATTGGCCATGCCTGCGCCCTGGTCGAGCGCGAAGGCCACGACCTCCGCCTTCATGCTGTCGATCGAGACGGGCACGCCGAGCGCCACGAGGCCAGCCAGCACCGGCTTCAGCCGGGCAAGCTCGTCGGCGGCCGTGACCGGCGTCGCGCCCTTGTAGGGACGGGTGGATTCCGCGCCGATATCGATGATGTCGACGCCATCGGCGATCATCGCCCGCGCCCGGATGAGGGCCTGCTCGGGCGCAATGAACTCGCCGCCGTCGGAAAAGGAGTCCGGCGTCACGTTGAGCACCCCCATCACCGCCGGAATCGGTCGTTCCAGCAGCGTCCGCAGCGCGTCACACCCGGCCGGGGCGACGGATGGGGAAGGCGAGGCATTCATGCGGCCCGCTTTAGCGGGCGGGGAGAAGGGATTCAAGGCGGGAGGGGGTGCGTCCGGGAGCGCAACGAAGCGCAATGACGATGTGAAGGCGGCGCCACACCATCTCCCCGACGTCGTCCCGGCGAAGGCCGGGACCCATATGTGGACGGCCCCCGTGGCACAAGAGCTTTGAGAGATTTGATCGGATCGCTTGCATCCATATGTGCGG
>NZ_JAFCJJ010000049.1 GCF_018131015.1 Bradyrhizobium diazoefficiens | reverse complement strand
GCGGTCCTCCCATTCAGTCGGACCATACGGAATCAGACATCCTTCCCGTCTTCAACCGCGATGTGTGAATGCCATAGCCCCTTGTGGGGGAGGGCGGGGGAGAGGGTACCCAGCAAACGGTCTATCCGTCGTTGATGTCGCGCTCTCGAAAGAGTGCGCCGTGTGGCACCCCTCTCCCTAACCCTCCCCCACAAGGGGGGAGGGAACGCATCGTCCGTGAGGTAAGCTTCACACCCTCACAACGGCTCGTCGTCGTTGCCGTAGCGGTCGCGTTTCGGCGTGGCGATGTCGCCGTCTTCGTAATCGTCGTCGTCGCGCGGCGGGGACGGCTTCTTCGCCGTGCCGGACGACACTCTGTTGTCCGTAGTTTCGGGCGGCGGCTTACCCGGCTTGCCGGTCTTGGCCATGGCTGGTCCCGGATGGTGATGCTGTGTCCGATTCTAGCCGCGAAGAATGCGCGGTTGCTGATTTATCTCAAACGTCCATGCGCCGTCAGTGCATCACCGGTCCGCCCGCCTTCTTCCAGGCGTCGATGCCGCCGGCGATGTGCGCGGTGTTGCTGAGCCCGGCCTCTTTCGCCGCAGCCACCGCCATCGCCGAGCGCTCGCCGAAGGCGCAGAAGAACACGACGCGGCGCCCCGTGGCGGCCGCGACCTCGCGCAGCATGCCGCCGGGCTTCAGGCTGTCCTCGACGCTGGGATAGGGCGTGTGCAGCGCGCCTTCGAGCGTGCCGTGCTTGATGCGCTCGTTGCTCTCGCGCAGGTCGACCAGCAGGATGTCGGGCCGCCCGAGGCTGCGGATCGCCTCGACCGCGCTGAGCGCGCGGCCCTCCTTCTCCAGCTCCTCCTGATGCAGGCCGACCCGCATGTTGGCGGGCACCGCCACGTCCATCATCTTCGGATTGGGCAGCTTCAGATTGGCCATCAGCTCGATATATTCGTCCACCGAGCGCACCTGCAGCCGCGGATTGTAGCGCTTCTCCTCGCCGATGGTGGAAACGGTGTCGCCCTTGTAGTCATGGGCCGGAAACACCATCGTCTCGTCCGGCAGCTTGAGCAGGCGGTTGAAGATCGAATCGTATTGCGCGCGCGACGAGCCGTTCTGGAAATCGGTGCGGCCGGTGCCGCGGATCAGCAGCGTGTCGCCGGTGAAGACGCGGTCGCCCATCAGGTAGGAATAGGAATCGTCGGTGTGGCCGGGCGTGTACATCACGTCGAGCGACAGGCCCTCGATCGTCACCTTGTCGCCGTCGGCGACCCGCATCGCCACCACGTCGGCCTTGGTCTGGTCGCCCATCACGGTCATGCAATGGGTGCGGTCGCGCAATTCGCCGAGCCCGGTGACGTGGTCGGCATGCAGATGGGTGTCCACGGCCTTGACCAGCTTGAGGTCGAGCTCGCGCAGCAATTGGCAGTAGCGGTCGACTTTCTCCAGCACGGGATCGAGGATCAGCGCCTCGCCGCCGGGGCGGCTGGCCAGGAGATAGCTGTAGGTACCCGAAACGCTGTCGAAGAGCTGGCGGAAGATCATGGCAGGACCCCGGCGTGGAGAATTTCCAGATTCTACTACGCCGGAGGGCAGAAAGAGAAGTAATTGGCTGTGCAGCCGGTGAAATTTAGAAGATTTTTATTGCGTCTGGGAGCTCTCATCCCTGTCCTGCAATGCCGGGATTGTCCTCGACGCCCCGCAGCGTGACGCCGGAGCCGAGCCGTTCCGGCAGCATCCGACCCGAGCGCAGATATTTGCCGACGACGTCCCACACCGGCGCGCCCTGCTGGCCGTTGACGGAGGCCCAGCCCGCGACCTTGTAGCGATGGCCAGCGATCAGCGCCTTGCCGCTGGCGAGCCTGAGCTCGGAGATGCGGCTGCCGATCGTGCCCGCCGGCGTGCAGGTGTAGCTGAGGCCGCCGGCGCGCACCATGTCGCCGCCCTGCTGGTAGTAGGGATCGGGGTTGAAGAGGTTGTCGCAGACGTCTTCCAGCACGTCCTTGATCTGGCTGCCCGTCATCTCCTGCACATAGGTTTCGGGATAGCTGATCGCGGTTTCCGCCAGCACGTCCTCCATCGTCAGCGGCTGGCCGGAGAGTGCGGTGATGCCCCAGCGGAAGCCCGGTGACAGCGCGATCTCGGCATCGAGCTCGGTGCGCAGCGCGGTGCAGATCAGCTCGTCCACCGGCCCGGAGAAATTGCCGCGGCGATAGAGCAGGCGGTCGGGTGTGGCGATCTTCTCCGACCAGTCGGTCACATGCGGCGCGCGCAGCCGCCCGATCAGCTCGGCCATCGCCGGATCGGGCTTCAACAGTTCGGAATAGACCGGCAGCAGATGATATTTGACGTCACTGAGCTTGCCCTTCTCGAGGGCGAGGTCGAGCACGCCCAGAAATTTTCCGTTGGAGCCGGCATTGGTGACGAGCGTGGTGCCGCCCGCGTTCTTCACGGCAATCGGCTGCGGCACGGCGTCATGGGTATGGCCGCCGAGGATGACGTCGATGCCGGTGACGCGGCTTGCGAGCTTGAGGTCGACATCCATCCCGTTGTGCGAGAGCAGGATGACCGCGTCGACCTTGTCGGTGTTGCGCAACGCGTCGACGTGCTTCTGCAGCTCCTCCTCGCGGATGCCAAAGGTCCAGTCCGGCGTGAAGCGCCTGGGATGCGCGATCGGCACGTAGGGGAAGGCCTGGCCCACGATTGCGACGCGATGGCCGCCGAGCTCCTTGATAACAGACGGCTTGAACACGCGCCCGCTCGCCTTGTCGAAGGCGCGGGCGTCGTTGAATGCGGCTTCCTCGGTCAGGAAGACGTTCTGCGCCAAAAATTCGCCCTTGAAGCGCTCGAGATTGTCGCGCAGCGCCTGCTCGCCGTAGGTGAACTCCCAATGTCCGGTCATCGCCTCGATGCCGAGCAGGTTGGCGACCTCGACCATGTCGCGGCCCTGCATCAGGTTGGCAAGCCCCGTGCCCTGCCAGAGGTCGCCGCCGTCGACCAGCATCGAGCGCGCCTCGCCGGCATCGTCGCGCAGCCGGTCGACCAGCGTCTTCAGATGGGCAAAGCCGCCGAGCTTGCCGAAGCGGCCCGCGGATTTCTCGAACTCGACGCAGGTGAAGGCATAGGCATCGGCGCTGTCTGGCCGGATTCCGAACCGTTCGAGAAAGGCGCGGCCGACCAAATGCGGCGGCCGCCCGGCCATCTCGCCGATGCCGATATTGACGCCGGGCTCGCGAAAATAGACCGGGTTGAGCTGCGCGTGGGTGTCGGTGAGGTGCAGGATCCGCGCATTGCCGAACCGTTCGATGTCGTAGACGCTCGCGGCGTCCGAGCCGCGCGCAAGCCGCGGCAGGCCGAGCGATGCGGCGGCAACGGCTGTGCCTTTCAGAAAATCGCGGCGGCGGATCGCCATCTCAGAGTCTCCGCCCCCTTCGGGCCGTTCGACGGTTCCACAACGCCGTCAGTCTAGCGGATTTCCATCGCCTTCCAGGCTTCTTTTTCGGAATAGGCCTGGAAGATCGACGCTCTTGCCAGCGCCTCGGCCTCGTTAGCTGCCGCCGTCGCGCGGTCGAAATCGCCGCCGTCGGCGGCCTTTTTGGCTGCCGCCAGCGCCGTCACGGTGACGGTCCATTGGTTGCGCAGGCCGGCCGCCTCCTTGGCGGCGGCGTCCGCGGTGGCATAGGCCGCCTTGTAGTCCGCTTCGGTCGCCGCCCGCGCCGGAGACAGCGCGAAGCTCGCGACAAGCAGCATGGAGATGGCAAGCGTCCGCTTCATGGCCGCGCTCATGGTCGTGCTCATGGCCGTGCTCCCGGGCCGGAAATCGGCAGGCCGTTGGCGACGTAGGACAGGAAATATTCGACGTCGCGGTATTCGTCCGCCTGCGGCTCCAGCGGAACCGCGCGGGTCTGGCTGTTGCAGGTGACGAAGCGGCGGCTGGTGGTGCCCATGCCGGCCCATTCGGAGCGGTAGATCGGCATCGCGTTCAAGATGCCGAGCGCCGGCGCCAGCGTCTCGGCGCGGATGCGCTCGCCCGGGCTCTGCACATGGCAGCTCGCGCAGGAGAAATTCATCTGGCCGCGGCGAGAGTAGAAATAGCGCTTGCCGTTCTCGAAGGCTTCGAGCGCGCGCGGATCATCCGGGATCTTGATGTTCATCGGCTTGCCGCGCGAGGTGAAGGCCATGTAGGCGGTCAGCGACGCCATCTCGTCCTTGACGTAGGAATAGGGCGCCTCGCCATTGGCCTCGCGGCAGCGGTTGAGCGCGAGCTCCAGCGTGACGACCTTGCCTTCCCTGGTGTCGAAATACGGATAGTCCTGGCGGATGCCGATGCCGCCGTTCGGGAAGCAGTCGGCATAGGTCTTGCCGTTCTTGAACGGGGTCGAGAACATCTCCTTGCCGGCGTCGAGCGCGAATTCGTAAGGAGGGAATTCCTCCTTCTCCTTCCACTGCCGCTTCATGTCCTCATTCACGGAATAAGGACCGTTGACGAAATCCTCGTGCTTCACGGTCGGAAATTTCTGGAAGAAGAAATTCTGGAACGCCTTGGCGTCGGCAACGGGATCGACCTTGTCGGCCGCGACCACGCGCGGGGAGGCGAGGGCGAACGCGATCAGCGCGGCGCTGAGCGAGCCAAGCAGCAGGGAGATACGGGCCTTCATCACGCGATCTTCGCGGTGGTCGTGTCCGACCCGCCCTTGTTGTCGGTCCAGGAGATCTTGATCTCGTCGCCCTTCCTGGCGCCCTTGAAGCTGAACTTCACATAGGGATCCTTGGAGATCGCGGTGCCCCAATTGGCGACGAAGACGTCCTTGCCGTTACATTCGAACTTCAGCTCCTGGATGAAATGCGCCGGGATCAGCTCGCCATTGGGGGCTTTGACGAGGCCGGTATCCATGGGGTGCTGGATCAGCGCCTGCACCTCGGTGACGTCGCCGTTGTTTGTCGCGCGCACGCGAATGCTTGATGCCATCGGATCCTCCTAAAGCATGATCCGGAAAAGTGCGAAGCGGTTTTCCGAAGAGATCATGCGCAAATAACAACCTAAAGCGCGACGACGATTCATCCCAATCTCATCGCGCTTTAGCCGCCGCAGCCGCCGACGGTGACCTTCACTTCCCTGGTCGCGCTGTAGAGCTTGCCGTCGGCCTCGATGATCGCGACCACGTTGCTGCTCTTGGCCATCTTCAGGCGGTTGGCGACAGCGGGAATCGTGCCGTCCGGAATCCGGTAGGATGCTGCGAGCGCGCTCGGGTTCTCCGCCACGAAGAACGAGATCGAGGTCACCTTGTCCAGCGTCGTCGTCACCGAGATCGGCACCACGCCGCCATTCTCGGCGATCTCGGGCGCGTCGAGCTTGATCTTGTCGGAGGGCTCGGCGGTCTTGCCATAGAGCGCCTTGATCGCGTCCGCCTCGCTCTTCTGCCTGAACGCCTCTTCCGGATATTTGTCGTTCGCCGCGGCGTGCGCGGTGCCGAACGGCAGATTGCCGAGGCCGATCAGCGCGACCGAGATCGCGCCCTGAAGGATCAGGCGCCGGGTCGGATGAGGGAGGGTGGTTGCATTCATCTGAAGTCTCCTGGGCCGTCCGGCCGTCACAGCGTTTGCAGGAAATCAACGATCGCGCTGATTTCCTTGTCGGTCAGAATCCGGTTGCGGCCGAATGGCGGCATCATGGTCTGCGGGTTGCGCCTGGTCTCGTCGAACAGGATCGCGACCAGCTCGTTGCGGTCGGGAAATCTCGCCTTGATGTCCTTCAGCTCCGGCCCGATCGTGCCCGGCAGATCGCCGCCCTTGATGACATGGCAGGTCAGGCAATTGCCCTTGCCGCGGTCGAAGGCGAGTTTCTGGCCCTCGGCCACGGCGGATTGCGCGCCTGCCGGGCTCGCAGCGAAGCCAGCCAGCAAGGCCAGCGCGAGCAGGGGAGCGGACTTGTGTGAGAAGGCGGTCAAGGCGTGGTCCCGGAGCATTATGCCGTATGCCAAAGATAGTGTTCCAAAGCACAACCGATATGTTCTGACAATCAAGACTATGCAGGCCAGAAAACGGAGTTAATATCTTACGCATTGCAACCAAAGAGATAAATCGTCCGTCTGTCACATCTGCGCTAGCAAATTATTCCGGGCGGTTGGCCCGCGTCGCGTTTCTTCTGCTCTTCTCTTTTCTCGGGGACATCAATTGGCTGACCATGTCGTTGAATTTGGCAGGGACGGCGGGCGCGTCGAGCCCGATGGCCGTCTCGATGCACCGGCTTTTCACCGTAATCACGAGCCGATCTGGGCGGCGCTGGAGAAGCATCTCTGCGGCAACGTCGGTGACGTGGTCGAGGTCGGCAGCGGAACCGGCCAGCATGTGGTTCACTTCGCCCGCAAGACTCCGGACCTCGTCTGGTGGCCGAGCGACCTCAACCAGCGCCACGTGAGGAGCATCGAGGCCTGGCGGGTGCATTCGGGCCTGCCGAACATCCGCCCGCCGCTGCGGATCGATCTCTCCGATCCCTCCTGGTGCCCGGAGATGAAGAGTGGACAGGGGCCGACCAGCCTGGCGGCCGTGTTCTGCGCCAACGTCGTCCACATCGCGCCATGGAACGTGGCCGAAGGCCTGTTCGCTGGCGCCGGCCGTTACCTGCGCGCCGACGGCAGGCTGTTCCTCTATGGCCCGTTCAAGCGCGGCGGCAAGCACACCGCGCTCAGCAATGCCGTGTTCGACACCTCGCTGCGCGAAGGCAATCCCGAATGGGGCGTGCGCGACCTCGGCGACGTCGAGGGGCTTGCGAAGGCGGCAGGCCTCGGCCTCTTCGAGGCCATCGAGATGCCGGCGAACAATCTCACGCTGGTGTTTTCGCGCTAGGATGTCGTCATGCCCGGGCTTGTCCCGCCTGCGCGGCTGTCAGGCGGCGACCTCACTCTTCCTCACCACCGCTACACCCGAGACGGCGGCGCGGCTGGCCTGTCCGGGCCGCCCTGGGCGCTTGGCAGTCGGGTGAGCCGGCTAGCCAGCACCACTAGCCCAGCGGCCTCCGGTGGCTCGCCCCGCGAGGACCAAAACGCCCGTTAACTCAGGCCTGTCGCGTTGATTGTTCGGCCTTCTGGGAGAATATAACTGGTTCGCCCGTCGTGAATGACTGGATGGGTACGACATTGGGCAGCGCCGAGCAGGCGCGCAAGTTGGCTAAATTGTTCGAGAAGTGGTGGAGGGCCAATGGACACTACGTACGAACGGCGAGGGCAGCGCGGCTGGCGATTGATCGGATGACAAAGCGGGGCGAGACGAGCCGGCCGCGTTAGGAAGGGTCCTCAAGAGACGACAAGTCCAGTTCCGAGATCCCATATTTTCTCATAATTGCGTCGCAGGCGGCTACGACACCATAACCGGCAGCGCGGATCGCCCTGACCTCCTTCACAAACTCTTTGAACATCCGAATCTGCGCACGCTCTCGAATCTTTCGATAGTTCGGCAGTCGTCGCAGCTTCCTCGTTGATTCTTTCTTTTTGACCATTCTAGGTCTCCAGTGATTCAGGCCTACTGGGGGATTAAGCTTACGTGAAAAGCCCGCAAGCATCCGTCAGGTTGATCGCGTCACGAGTGCGAAGGTGATGCGCTATTTGCGGCGCCAGACTGGCACCCAAGAAATCGGCTCTCGATATGACCGCTCTCCCAAACACGGCTGACGAGATTTGTGTGTAGCGGAAGCTTGTGCCGATGAGTTTGGACGCGCCAAATCGGTTCGCGTAGTTGGGGCCACAAAACTGAGATTGCTGCAGGTCTGTCGACACCAGCGAGGCAGCCGCAAAAGAGCAGTCGTAGAAATAGCCTCGTATCCGCGCATGGTCGAAGACGGTTTCGACCATTGAAGTGTTCATGAACACTGCCTGCTCCAACGGCTCCGTCTGTCCTTCGGCTGCCGCGTTGGCAAAACGCGACAGCCCCCATACAGCGCTATTGCATTTTGCGCCGCTCAGAACAGCGTTGCTGAAGACAGGGGCCTTGAGACGAGAGAAGGCTAGGCTGGCATATTGCAGCGAAGCTTGGTGAAAGTTAACATCGTTGCCGGTGATGCCGGTCAGGTCTGCTTCCGTGAAGTCGGCGTTCCGGAGCACCACTTGCCTCCGGGCTGATAAGCCAAAGTCGAGGCCTGACAGATCGCAGCGACCGAAATCGGCCCTTCGACCACGCGATCTGTCCTCGAGCCAGAGCCCGTGCAGAGCGATGGCCGCGTCAAGCTCGTGTTGCTCGACCCTCCTACGGCCCCGAGCGATGGCCGGACAAGGCATCGCGGCGGCCGTTCCAAGTGCGACCGCGATTAGCTTGCGCCGACCGATCACGCAGCAAGAGTCCCGGCGAGTGGAGTGGCTTTCTTGATTTTGAACGACGTCTCATTGATTCGATGGGGCTGCTCTGCAGTTGACCACCAGGTCGTGAACAGCTCACCCGGGCGAATAATCTTAGAGCGCAGATTTGTGCGGAAGAAGCGCTCAGACGGATTGTCGTATTCGCTTCCGTAGTCTCCGCGTCCGTCCTTGAGTATGACAAAGGGGATGCGATTGGAATCAGATTTGATATCGCCAGCGACACCCGTGATGACGATCGCGGGAACTGGTTTGAAATTGTGATCGCAGAGAATGTAGAGTACGGCGCGATACATCTCATCGGTAGGTAGCTTGCGAACACTCTCGATTTCGACGGCCAGCATCATGTTCATGGCGACACCTGTTTCCTATTTAACGAGTGACTTCTGAAACAAATAAAGACGTTCGACTTCGCGTTCTGTTAGGTCGCTGAAAAGTCTCATCGTGACTGGCGGCTTGTCGTCGCGGAGCTTAAACGCGTAATCGACCAGCTCATCGTCTAGATCGCTGCCACCAACCTCTTGAAGCTTGTCGGCCTGTCCGCGCGCTACCTCAGCGATACTCGGCAAGAGAAAGTACCACTTGATCCGCGAACTACGACCACGACGCCCGACGATGCGCTTTCCGAGTCGCAAATCAAGGATGCCCTTGACTAGCTCTGCCATGTCCCTTCGCGATATCTTGAGCTTGGACTGGATTTCGTTGATCTCTGTCTCTCGCGGTGTGGTTCGCTGTTTCGAAAAGTAATCGAAAAGCAGGAGGCAGGGCTCCCACGCAAGGGCATTTGCCTCGCGTAGCTTTGAGATCGTCCGGGCGTGCTTGGTTGGCCGTGTCATGCGAAGCACCGTGGCTTGTGGTACGTATAATGGTAGCGTTGAAATGGTTTGTCAAGCGCTCCAAATGGAATTCCTGAGAGGCGCCCGCCAGCAGTCTCGTTCTATCCCTTGCTCGCGGGCGGGGCGAAAAACTCTCGGTACTCCGTCTCGAATTGGATTGACGTTCGGCGCGGAGCGTTCGAACGGGTCTATCGTTTAGGTGGTCTCGATCAGGCCGACCCGCTCCATCGCGATTTGCGTCGCCAAACACGAAACGCCACTGTCAGCAGCAATGCTTCGACGAATTATTCGACGTCGGATCGAAAGCCGCTGTTCGACCGGGTGTCGAGCAAGGGTCAAGAAAGCGGGCGTCCGTCGATGGTGATATGATTGGTCAGCCGCAAGCTGGAGCCGCGGGTGGACCCGTGGCGCTGCGCCCTGCCGGGTCGTCATGGCGCATTATGGCTGGCAGCGGAGCGCTAGATTCCCCGCGTGGCAGTCAATAGATTCACAACCCTCTCGGATGACTCCGCCGCCAGGGAGGCCCCGCAGCCGCGCGTTCCACAGGCCGAAATCCTGCCGCTGCGGTCCGCTGCCGGGAGGCAGTTGTGTCAAGCCCGGCCATGCCGATGCGGGGGCGTCAGCGCCTGAACGCTAATCCTCGTCCCGCCAGCCGATCTTGTCTTTCAGGAAGCGGAAGCCGAGCACCTCGAAGCTCGCGCGCTCCGTGTTGTCCTTGCCGTAGCCGTGGCCGCCCGCGGCCGGCTCGTAGAACCAGGCCCCGTAGCCCATGGCCTGGAGTTTTGCCGCCATCTTGCGGGCATGACCGGGATGGACGCGGTCGTCGCGCCGCGTGGTGGCGATCAGGATTGGTGGATAAGGCTGGCCGGGTTTTGCGTTGTGATAGGCGGAGTAGGTCTTCAGCCAGTCCCACTCCTCAGGCTTGTCGGGATCACCATACTCCGCAATCCAGCTCGCGCCTGCGAGCAGTTTTGTGTAGCGCCGCATGTCGATCAGCGGGATGGTGCAGAACAGCGCGCCAAAACGCTCGGGGTAGCGGGTCAGCATGTTGGTGATGAGAATGCCGCCGTTCGATCCGCCCTGCGCTGCGATGCGCTTTGGTTGTGTCACGCCGCGGCGAACCAGATCGGTGGCAACGGCGGCGAAGTCGTCGTGCGACAGCTTCTTGCCGGCGTAGCGCCCGGCATCGTGCCAGCGCGTGCCGAACTCGCCGCCGCCGCGCAAATTCGCCTGCACCGTGGTGCCGCCGCGCTCCAGCCAGAGCTTGCCGAGCGATGAATTGTACTGCGGCTTCACGGCGAGTCCGAAGCCGCCATAGGCGCTCATATAGACCGGCGCTTCGCCGGTCTCGCCGGCCGGACCCGTCTGGACGTAGGGAATGCGCTCGCCGTCGATCGAGATCGCCTCATGCTGCGTCACCACGAGGCCGTCGGCGTTGAACGTCTTTGGCGCCTGCTTCAGTACAACAGGGCTTTCGACGCCGCGCTCGATCAAGAGCAGCGAAGGCGGCGTCAGCGGGTCCTGGACATTGGCCAGCAGATCGCCATTGCTCTCGGACTCATGGGAATCGAAACGCCAGACCTCGACGACGCCGATTTTCGGAAGGCCGCGCAGCGTCTCGCGGCTCCAGCCGGCGGGAGACGGCGTGCAGATCTCGTGGATCGGCCGCAGCTCGTCGAGGATCGAGAGCAGGAGCTTGCCGTCGGCCCAGGAAAATCCTTGGAGCGCGCGGCGCGCGCCCGGTACGAACACGACGGTGAAGTTGCGCTCGCCGGCCAGGAAGGCCGTTAGCGACATGCCGAGCACTGTGTCAGGAGCATGGGTGATGCCGCCCACGGTCCATGCCGACCGCAGCTTCACCACGAACCAGTCCCGGTGCGCCTCCATCCAGATGTCGGAGGGAAGGTCGAGCCTGACGGTCGGGCCGTTCTCGGTGCCGAGCCAGAGGTCCGAATTGAAGAAATCGAGCCGGTCGACGAACCAGATCCGTGGCGTCTCGCCGGTCCGGTCGACGTCGCAATAAACGGACATGCGATCGGCCGTGGTCTCGAACACCACGCGCGCCTGCTCGACGGGCTCACCGCGCCGCCACAGCCGCACCGTTCGCGCATAGCCGGAGGTCGTCGCGTTGTCCTCGCCGCCATGGACGCTCGACAGCAGCAGGGTGTCGGCATCGACCCACGCGGCGCCGCCCTTGGCTTCCGGAAGCGTAAAGCCTTCGGCAACGAAGCTCTTGGTGTCCAGGTTGAACTCGCGCAGGGTGACCGCGTCGCTGCCGCCGCGCGACAGGCTCAGAATCGTCTGCGGCGCGTCGCCCGGCAGCGAGCTCGACCAGCTCAGCAGCCAGTCTTCGCCCTCGTCCGCGGCGAGCTTGTCGATGTCGAGCAGCGTCTCCCAGGAGGGATCGGTCTTGCGAAATTCCGCCATCGTGGTGCGCCGCCAAAGGCCGCGCTTGTGGTCAGAGTCCTTCCAGAGATTGTAGAGCATGCCGTCACTGCGGCTGACATAGGGGATGTTGTCCGGCCGATCGTAGATCGCGGCGAGCAGATCGCGGTCGCGCTCGAAGGCGGGGCCGCCGAACGTGTCGAGCGTCAACCGGTTCTGCCCCTCGACGAACGCGAGTGCGCGCGCGCCTTCGATGTCCTCCAGCCAGAGCCAGGGGTCCTCGTCCGGATCTGTCAGCGTAGGCCTGTCGTCAACGGACATGGGCGAAACTCCAGGGGGCGCGGGATTAGGATTTGATCGCGCGCAAGCCGTCAAGGTCGCGCCCCCGTATAATCCGCGTGATTGCGTCGGCGGCATGGCTTGCGCCCGTTTGCGCCGGTTGCCCGGCCCTGTCCCTGCCGCCATAGTGCCGGGAATCAACAAGCCCTTTGACAGCCCTCTGGGGCGGAAATGCCGATGCTGGACGTGACATCAGCCACCGAGATCGCCGACGATGCCCACGCGCGTGCCAATGTGGTGCGCCTTGCCGCCGCGCAGGCGTTGACCGGCGCCAATTCGGCGGTGATCTTCGCGACCGGCTCGATCGTCGGCGCCACGCTTGCGCCGAGCATGTCGCTCGCGACCGTGCCGCTGTCGATGTACGTGCTGGGCCTTGCGGCCGGCACTTTGCCGACGGGAGCGATCTCGCGCCGTTTCGGCCGCCGCACAGCCTTCATCGTCGGCACGGCCTGCGGCGCGCTCACCGGCCTGCTCGGCTCGTTCGCGATCCTGCACGCCTCCTTCGCGCTGTTCTGCCTTGCGACCTTCCTCGGCGGCCTCTATGGCGCGGTGGCGCAATCCTATCGCTTCGCCGCCGCCGACGGCGCCAGCGCCGCCTTCCGGCCCAAGGCGGTGTCCTGGGTGATGGCCGGCGGCGTCTTCGCCGGCGTGCTCGGTCCGCAGCTCGTGCAATGGACCATGGACGTCTGGTCGCCCTACCTGTTCGCCTTCAGCTTCCTGGTCCAGGCCGCGGTCGCGCTGGTGGCGATGGGCATCGTCGCCTTCGTCGACATGCCGAAGCCGGGACCGGCCGATCTCCACGGCGGCCGGCCGCTGCTCACCATCGTGACGCAGCCGCGCTTCATCGCGGCTGCCCTGTGCGGCGTCATCTCCTATCCCATGATGAACCTGGTGATGACCTCGGCGCCGCTCGCCATGAAGCTGTGCGGCCTCAGCGTTTCCGATTCGAATTTCGGCATTCAATGGCACATCGTCGCCATGTACGGGCCGAGCTTCTTCACGGGCGCGCTGATCGCTCGCTTCGGCGCGCCGAAGATCGTCGCGGCCGGCCTGCTGCTGGAGGCCTGCGCCGCGGCCATCGGCCTTTCCGGCATTACCGCGATGCATTTCTGGGCCACGCTGATCGTGCTGGGTGTGGGGTGGAATTTCTCCTTCATCGGCGCCTCCGCGCTGGTGCTGGAGACGCACCGCCCGCAGGAGCGCAACAAGGTCCAGGCCTTCAACGATTTCCTGGTGTTCGGCATGATGGCGATCGGCTCGTTCTCCTCCGGACAATTGCTCGCCAGCTATGGCTGGGATGCGGTGAACATGGTGGTGTTTCCGCCCGTTGTGCTCGGCCTCGTCGTGCTCTCGCTGGCGTCCTGGGCCCGCCGCCGCAAGGCGCGGCTGGAGGCGGCCATAGGTGAGTTCCCGGACGCGATTTGACTTGGCAAGAGGCTGTCAGCAGTCTCGACAGTTCGACCGCCGTCGAAATGATTTCCGGGGCTGGCGCACTTATATGACGTTCGTCATCAATAGAGACGCGTGAAGCCACGCGCTCGCGGGGGAGAAGACGGAGAAGCGCAAATGCTCAACAATCCCCGCCACGTCCCGTCGATCGACGAATCCTCGTTCCGCTACGAAGGCTGGCGCATCGTCGCGGTCTGCTTCCTGCTCGCGACCTTCGGCTGGGGGCTCGGCTTCTACGGCCAGAGCGTCTACGTCGCCGAGCTGCAGCGCGCGCGGGGCTGGCCGGCCGCGCTGATCTCCTCGGGAACCACGTTCTTCTATCTGTTCGGCGCGCTGCTCGTCGTCTTCGTCGGCGAGGCCGTCCGCAAATACGGCCCGCGCATCTGCCTGGTCGCGGGCACGCTGGCGATGGCGGCAGCTGGCGTCGCGATCGGCGCGGTGCGCGAGCCGTGGCAACTCTACCTTGCGGACGCCGTGCTCGCCTTCGGCTGGGCCGGCACCAGCCTTGCCATGATCACCAACACCATCAGCCTGTGGTTCGACCAAAAGCGCGGCATGGCGATCAGCCTCGCGCTCAACGGCGCGAGCTTTGGCGGCATCGTCGGCGTGCCGCTGCTGGTGATGCTGATCGGCCAGATCGGCTTTGCCGGTGCGATGTACGCCTCGGCCGGCGCCATGCTGGTGGTGCTGCTGCCGGTGATCCTGCTGCTGGTGGGACGGCCGCCCGATCTCCATGGCTGGCGGGTGGCAACGGCGGCGAAGCCGCAATCCTCGACCGAGATCCGCGCCTGGGCACTGCGCGATCTCGGCTTCCTCACCGTCACGACTGCGTTCGCGCTGGTGCTGTTCGCGCAGGTCGGCTTCATCGTGCACCTGATCTCGTTCCTCGATCCCGTGATCGGCCGCGAGCGCGCGGCCGTGGCCGTGGCCGTGCTGACCGCGATGGCGGTGGTCGGCCGGGTGCTGTTCTCGATGGTGATCGACCGCCTCGACCAGCGCCTTGCGTCCGCGCTGTCGTTCCTGAGCCAGGCGGTCGCACTGTGCGTCGTGATCAATCTGCACAATGACTATGTGCTGATCGCAGCCTGCGCGGTGTTCGGCTTCTCGGTCGGCAACCTCATCACGCTGCCGTCGCTGATCGTGCAGCAGGAGTTCGATTCGGCCTTCTTCGGCGTGCTGATCAGCCTCAACACCGCGATCAACCAGGTGACCTATGCCTTCGGCCCCGGAATCGTCGGCGCCTTGCGCGATTGGTCCGGCGGCTACGCGCTTCCGTTCTATCTCTGCGTCGCGCTGGAGGTGGTCGCGGCCGCGCTGATCATGGTGCGCGGGACCAGCAAGCCAGGACACGGACTCATTAAGACGCAGCCATAGCCTGATTGACGCGCATCGGTTACTAGTCAGCTTCAACGTAGCGAATGATGCTCTGATTTTGAACGCTTGCAACCAATTCATCCGCGCGCGACAGAAGCCGGCAGAGCAACGGAGAGGAATTTGCCTGGTTGTAGCCGAAAGTGAGATCGACGGTTGGCGGGTGGCCCTCGAGCGCTCTGGCAACAACGTTTGGCGCCAGCATATTTTGCGCATAGAGCGGAACAAGAGTTACTCCGCCCGTGGATGCGACCAGCGACATAGCCGACGATATGTTCTCGCCTTCGTACTTTGCCTTGAGCACGATCCCGACCTTCGACGCATAATCCTGAATCACCGCGTGCAATACCGGAGACGTTCTCGCCGAGCTGACATAGATTTCACGGACGAGATCCTGTGGCCGAATCCTTTTGCGTGAGGCCAATCGATGGTCTGCCGCCAGCACTACGATCAAGGGCTCCTTCGCTAACAACTTGAAGGTCACGCCTGCGGTCTGTTTCTCAGGGCGGAGAAAGGCTATGTCCAGTTTCCCGCGCGTTAATGCGAGGGCAAGTTCTGGCGAGGACTGACTAGTCAGGGTGACTTCGATCTCCGGCTCTTCCTCGCGGAGGATACGCAGTAAGTGGGGGAGCCACATCACCTCCAGCCCGACCATGAACCCCATGGAAAGTGTGGGCTTTTGAGGCTGTGCGATCCGCCGCGCACCATTTGTCGCCGCTTCAACTTGCGACAGCGCCAATCGCGCATGATCCAGAAAAACTCTTCCGGCATCGGTAAGCACTACGCCACGCGCCTGGCGCTCCAGCAACCGTACGCCAACTTCGGATTCCAGATCACGAATCTGCCGGCTCAGGGACGGCTGTGAAGTGTTTAGGCGCCGTTGAGCAGCGGTCAAAAAGCTACCTTCCTCTGCAACTGCAATGAAATAGCGCAAATGCCGGAGTTCCATTCGCCCTCAATATGCTTCCAAGGCATACATCGCAGCCTACTAGGTATTTGTTTCCAGCAGAAGCAAGAATTACCTTCGCAGCGATAACGCGTCGGCGGTCGGGTGTTGCCAAGGCAAGGGCTCGCCTTAATTCAAAAACTCTGCCCGCGAAATTGAGTAACGCGTGGCTCAATGGATCAATTGATCGCTGTCCTTTCAATGAAATGTCTGACAACGCAGATGGAGCGACTCGATGTCCACGATCACTACTAACGACGGTGTAAGCATCTTCTACAAGGATTGGGGATCAGGTCAGCCGATCGTCTTCAGCCACGGTTGGCCGCTGACAGCGGACGACTGGGATGCCCAGATGACGTTCTTCCTTCGTCACGGGTATCGGGTCATCGCCCACGACCGGCGCGGCCACGGCCGGTCCGACCAGCCCAGCACCGGCAACGACATGGACCACTGGGTCGCCGACCTCGCGGCCTTGACTGAACACCTCAACCTGCGCGACGCGATCCACATCGGCCACTCCACAGGTGGCGGTGAGGTGGCCCGCTATGTCGCTCGCCACCAGGAGCGCGTCGCGAAGGCGGTTCTGGTCGCTTCGCTGACGCCGAACATGTACCGGAGCGAGAACAACGCGTCCGGTCAACCGCCGGAGTGGTTCGAAGCGATCCGGGCAGGCGTGCTGGGCAACCGGTCGGAGTTCTACCGTTTCGTCCCTGAGAATCCGTTCTACGGCTACAACCGAGATGGGGCCAAGCCTTCGGAGGCAATCATTGCGAACTGGTGGCGCCAGGGCATGGCCGGCGGTGCTCTCGCTCACTACGCGACTGTCGACTCCTGGCTTGAAGATTATACTGAAGACCTCAAGAAGATCACCGTGCCGGTGCTGGTAATGCATGGCGAGGCTGATCAAGTCGTCCCGTTCGCAAGTTCCGTGCCGCGTGCGGTCGACTTGCTCAGGAACGGGTCGCTGAAGACCTACCCCGGCTACCCCCATGGCATGCTAACCACGCATGCGGATGTCCTCAACCCCGACCTGCTCTCGTTCATCAGGTCTTGACGACATCTCTCATCCATTATCGCCCGGCTCCACACCCTCCGTCATTGCGAGGAGCCCGCGACAAGATTGCGAAGCAGTTTTGCGCTGCTGCGGCGAAGCAATCCAGGCTGTTTCCGCAGAGACAGTCCGGATTGCTTGGCTGCGTTCGCAATGACGAGGAGGGAGCGGGGACTACCCCTCGCGCTGCCTGAGCAAATCCTCCACATCCAGCCGTTTCGTGAACATCGCCAGCTTGCCATCCGCCGCGAACGGCCATTGCTCCCGCGGCTTGTCCCAATACAGCTCCACGCCGTTCTCATCGGGATCGCGCAAATACAGCGCCTCGGACACGCCGTGATCGCTGGCGCCGTCCAGCGCGATGCCAGCCGAGAGCACGCGATGCAGCGCATCCGCCAGCGCCGGGCGCGTCGGATAAAGGATCGCGGTGTGGAACAGCCCGGTCGTGCCCGGCGGCGGCGGCGAGCCGCCCTTGCTCTCCCAGGTGTTGAGGCCGATGTGGTGGTGATAGCCGCCGGCCGAGATGAAGGCCGCGCCCGACCCCATCCGCTGCATCAGCTCGAAGCCGAGCACGCCGCAATAGAAGCCGAGCGCGCGATCGAGATCGGCGACCTTGAGGTGGACGTGGCCGATCCTGGTGCCGGCGGCGACGGTTTTGTTTTGCGACATGGTGGTGCTCCGTGAGAGAACTCCACATAGGCGGAGTTTCAGGACAGCGCTACCGGCCTATCCTGAAACCCATCGTTTCCGAATGCGAACCTACGCGAGCTCCGGCACCTCGCCCTCGGGCAGCCCGAACTCAAACGTGTTCAGCGTCATCGACACCAGCGTGTAGTAGCCGCACAGCCCGATCACCTCGACGACGCCGCGTTCGCTGAGGAGCTTGACCGCCTCATCGTAAAGACCCTTCTCGACGCCGTGCCCTTCATGCAGCGATTTTGCGACGTCGTAGATCATCTTCCCCTTGGGATCGTCGAACTCCGGCGTGCGGCGGTCGCGGATCGCCTCGATGATTTTGGGATCCATGCCGCCGGCAAGCGCGAGGCGCTTGTGCGCATACCATTCGTAATGCGCGGTCCAGTGCCGCGCTGTCACCAGGATCGCGATCTCGGAGAGCTTTGCCGGAAAGATCGTGTCGTAGCGCAGGACTTCGCCGAGCCGGGTGGCGTGGCGGGCCATGTCGGGGCTGTTGAGCCAGGCCATCATCGGTGCCGGCGGCTTGCCGCGCTTGCCGGCGATCGACTCGTCATAGGTCTGCCGCTGGCTCTCGTTCATTTCGCCAGGCGAAAGAAGTTTCAGGCGCATTTTCGTTTCCTCTTTGTTTTCAAGCCTCGCCATGCCGCGACTATAACCGAATGCAACTCGGCATGCGCAAGCGCGGGCTGCGGAAGTGGTTGAATTCCGCGGTGCGATGGCCCAGAGTCATCGGCAACAATTTCGACCTGATGGAAACGACCATGAGCGATACCGAAAACGCCGACCTCGAAAAATTCCGCAGTGAGACGCGTGCCTGGCTGGAAGCCAACTGCCCGCCGGAAATGCGTAAGCCCGCGACCTCCGATGCCGACGTGTTCTGGGGCGGCCGTAATACGAAATTCTCGTCTGAGCCGCAGCGCATCTGGTTCGAGCGCATGCGCGACAAGGGCTGGACCGTGCCGGACTGGCCGAAGGAATATGGCGGCGGGGGCCTCAGCGCCGCCGAGCACAAGGTGCTGCGCGCGGAGATGGCGAAGATGGGCGCGCGGCCGCCGCTGTCGAGCTTCGGCATCTGGATGCTCGGGCCGGCGCTGCTGAAATACGGCAACGAGGAGCAGAAGAAGGAGCACCTGCCGAAGATCGCGGCGGGCCTGATCCGCTGGTGCCAGGGTTATTCCGAGCCGAATGCCGGCTCCGACCTCGCCTCGCTCCAGACCCGCGCCGAGAGCGACGGCGACGATTTCGTCATCACCGGCCAGAAGATCTGGACGTCCTATGCCAACTACGCCGACTGGATCTTCTGCCTGGTGCGCACCGATCCAGCCGCGAAGAAGCATGACGGCATCAGCTTCATCCTGTTCGACATGGCCTCGAAGGGCGTCTCGACCAGGCCGATCCTGCTGATCTCCGGCTATTCGCCGTTTTGCGAGACCTTCTTCGACGGCGTCCGCGTGCCGAAGTCGCATGTGGTCGGCGCCGTCAATCGCGGCTGGGACGTCGCAAAATATCTGCTCCAGCACGAGCGCGCGATGATCTCCGGCATGGGCGAGCGCGGCGTCGGCCGGCCGCTCGGCCAGATCGCGGCGGATTCGATCGGCACCGACGCGCAGGGCCAGCTCGACGATTCGATGCTGCGCGGCCAGATCGCGAGCTTCGAGGTCGACGAGGCCGCCCTTGCCGCCTGCGCCGAGCGTGCGGTCGATCTCGCCAAGGCCGGCCAGGCGCATCCGGCGTTTTCGTCGGCGATGAAATATTACGGCACCGAGCTCAACAAGCGCCGCTACGAAATCCTGATGTCGGCCGGCGGCGTCGACGCGCTGGAATGGGAGAGCGAACGCTCCAGGCAAGGCGCCCGCCCGCGTGCCTGGCTGCGCACCAAGGCCAACTCGATCGAGGGCGGTACGTCCGAGGTGATGCTCGGCATCGTCGCCAAGCGCATCCTGGATCTGCCGGGGGCTTGAGGCACGCGCTCTCACCAGCCGTCATTCCGGGGCGCGCGTAGCGCGAACCCGGCATCCATACTCCCGATCGTGGTTATGGATTCCGGGCCTGGCCCTTCGGGCCATCCCGGAATGACGGAGACAAACAATTTTCGAATCGGAAACACGCACATGGCCCTCGTCCTCACCGAAGAACAATCGATGCTCCGCGATTCCGCGCGCGGGTTGATCAGCGACAAGGCGCCGGTGTCGCATCTGCGGCACTTGCGCGACGCCAAGGATCCGACCGGCTTCTCCAAGGAGCTGTGGCAGTCCTTCGCCGAGATGGGTTTTGCCGGCCTGCTGGTGCCGGAGGAGTTCGGCGGCAGCGGCCTCGGCTTCGTCGAGGCTGGAATCGTCATGGAGGAGATCGGCCGCACCCTGATGCCCTCGCCGTTCCTCGCCACCAGCGTGGTCGCGGCGTCAAGCCTGAACCGCGGCGGCAACGCCGCGCAGAAGTCGGAATTCTTGCCAAAGATTTCCAGCGGCTCGCTGCTCGCGACGCTGGCGGTCGACGAGGGCGCAAAGCATCGTCCGCTGCAGACCAGCCTGAAGGCCGTGCGCGCCGGCAACGGCTTCAGGCTCTCCGGCGCCAAGGCGCTGGTGCTGGACGGCCACGTCGCCGATCTCCTTATCGTCGCCGCGCGCACCGCTGGTGCCGCCGGCGAGCGCGACGGCCTGACGCTGTTCCTGGTGAACCCCAAGGCAAAGGGCGTTTCGATCGAGCGCACAATCATGGTGGACGCGCACAACGCGGCGCGGATCGAGTTCGCCAATGTCGAGGTCAATGCCGACAGCGTGCTGGGCGAGGTCGATCAGGGAGGCAGCCTGCTTGACGGCGTGCTCGACATCGGCCGCGGCGCGGTGGCCTCCGAGATGGTTGGCCTCAGCGAGGAAGTCTTCCACCGCACCGTCGAGTATCTGAAGGGCAGAAAGCAGTTCGGCAAGCTGATCGGCGAATTCCAGGCGCTGCAGCACCGCGCGGCCCAGCTCTATGTCGACATCGAGATCACCCGCGCCGCCACGATGAAGGCGCTGCAGGCGCTGGATACGGACGTTGCCAAGGCCGCGTCAGCCGTCGCCGTCGCCAAGGCCCGCGCCGGCACCACCGCCACCCGCGCGGTGCAGGAGGGCGTGCAGATGCACGGCGGCATGGGCATGACCGACCAGTTCGACATCGGCTTCTTCATGAAGCGCGCCAGGGTGTGCGAGGAACTGTTCGGCGATGCGAACTACCACACCGCGGAGCTGGCCCGCGCGCGGGGGTATTGAGGCGCCACTCGTGCAACACGGTACTCTGCGCTCCCTCCCCCCTTGTGGGGGAGGGCGGGGGAGAGGGGTAGCCCAGGAAAAGGTCTGTCCGTCGTGAAATTGGCTGCACGCCCCACGTGGCGTGCAAACGACAGAGTGTGCCGTGTGGCACCCCTCTCCCTAACCCTCCCCCACAAGGGTAGGGCTATCGCAGATGGGCCAGTGCGGAGAGAAGGAAGTCGTTGTTCCATCTGGCCTGGAGCATCTTGTGGCT
>NZ_JAFCJJ010000048.1 GCF_018131015.1 Bradyrhizobium diazoefficiens | reverse complement strand
AATCGACCAATCCAGTCCAGTTTGATGTGTCAGCTATGTCTCCGAACACCTGTCAGTGATCTGTCCGGTCTAAACAGAAGCCGGGCGATCCAGTATTCCAGAGGCATTCGTAATTGACCGAGAGGCCGCGGCGTACTGGATTCCCCGCCTTCGCGGGGAATGACGACGGAGCAAGTCGCGGCTCTGCCCGCAATGACGGGGAGCTGCCTCTTCCAGCGCCCGCGGGAACGCTCTAATCTTCTCCCCATGCCAGCTCCCGACATCAGGCCCACCCTTGAGGCCGACCTCCCAGCCATCACCGCGATCTACCAGCAGGCCGTCCGCGAGGGCACGGCGACGTTCGAGCTGGAACCGCCCGACCTCGCCGAGATGACGCGGCGCTACCGCGCGTTGGTCGACGGGGGCTATCCCTATTTCGTCGCCATCCTCGACGGCCGCCTCGCCGGCTATGCCTATGCCGGCGCCTATCGGCCGCGACCGGCCTACCGTTTCACGGTCGAGAACTCGATCTATCTCGATCCCTCCTTCCACCGCCGCGGCATCGGGTCGGTGCTGCTGGATCGGCTGATCGTCGAATCCGAGGCGCGCGGCTTCCGCCAGATGATCGCCGTCATCGGCGATTCCGCCAATGCCGGTTCGGTCGGCGTGCACACCAGAGCCGGTTTCAAGATGATCGGCACCCATCCCAATGTCGGGCTCAAATTCGGCCGCTGGCTCGACACGGTGATGATGCAGCGCGACCTCGGCGAGGGCGCCAGCACGGTGCCGGGGAAATAGGACGCTCCGCTACACCACCGCCAGCTTGCGGTCGATGACCAGCAGCACGCGCTCGAGCTCGTGGCCGCGGCGCAGGATCAGGCCCGTCGCCGAGATCACGCTGTACATGCCCTGCTTGCGCGCGAGCCTGGGATCCTTCTCGATGCGGTAGATCGGCACTTCCGAGGCGCGGCGATAGACCGAGAACACGGCGCGGTCCTTCAGGAAGTCGATGGCATAGTCGCGCCACTCGCCGTCGGCGACCATGCGGCCATAGAGATTGAGAATACGGTGCAGTTCGAGCCGGTTGAACGTCACCCGGGCGGGCAAGGAAGTCGCAGCGGCGGGGCGCGCCACTGCGCGCTGCTCGCTCGGATCGGCATCCTCCGATATCAGGCTCATGGGGCGCCTCCTGTCGCGTCACCGCATGATCCGCCAGGCCCCGAAAACCGCCGCCGGGACGCGGATCATGACAGTTGCATGATCGCGCCAACCATTCCCCGCCGCAAGGGGGCTCGTAAACAGCCGAAGCGGGTGAATTCGGGTGAAAATCATGGCCCTTGCAACCATGGAACCGGGCCCCCGCGTGACGTCACGGAATCGTTAGCAGGAAACATAGTATCGCCTCTTTTCCGCCTAGCGCCTGCCGCCCCGCACTGCGAAAAGACTTGTGTGCGTTGACCCGGTCCTTTCGGTTCCGGATTCCTCAGCCCCCAGCCCCCCGGGGCCGCGAGGATCGGGTCTAGTACGCACGACAAGGAGGGCCAACGCGAGTTGGTCCTTTTTTTATGTCGGGATGTTTCTGGCTTGCCGTCATCCCGCACTGCGCAAGTGCGCAACGGGGCGCGCGACTTGTACGCCGAAGCTCGCAGAGCGAAGGCGGAGGCGCGAACCCGAATGACGAAGACTGAATTCTTTGAAACGATCAGTGCAGCGACGTATACGCCGCACCGAGCATCAGGCCTGGCTTGTCGCGGCTGCCGTCCTGGACATACACCACCGCGCCGTCGACGCCCTCGCGCGTGAGGTTCTCGATCGGCACCGTCCAGCTCTCCGGACGTCCCGTCCAGTCGCCAACCTTGAGCAAATTGCGCACCACGTTGTGATAGGTGATCTGCTGTCCGCGGTTTTCGCCGCGGCCGATCGCGATCGGCACCGACCTGGCGATCGAGCAGATCCAGACTTCGCCATGCGACACCGCCGGCTCCTTGCTCGCGGCCACCGAGACGTTGATCTGCTTGCCCGAGAGCGACATCGTCACCGGCACGCTCATGACGCCGGCGCGCCCGTCGGTCTTGCCGATCGCACTCTCGATGCCGGCGCGATCGCTGCCGATGACGTGGGTGGAGCCGTTGACGATGACCTGCGGGGTATAGACCTCGCGATCGCCGCGCATGCGCGAATAGGCGCGCTGCCGCGCGGAGAAACGCGAATCCGCAAGCGTGTCCTTCCAGCCGAGATAGTCCCAATAGTCGATCGGCATGCTCAGCGCGATGATCGACGGATCGGTGGAGAGATCGCCGATGATCTTGTCGGCGGGCGGACAGGACGAACAGCCCTGCGAGGTGAAGAGCTCGACCACCGCGCGCGGATCGGCGTGGGCGGGACGGATGATGGCGACGATCGCGCAGATGCCGAGTGCTCCCGACCAGAGTGCCCCGGACCAGCGCGAAACCAGATTAGAAGCCATCATTGCGGTCATGTCGAACGTCACACATCGTCATCGTTGGGGGGAATATCTCATCGCCTCATGGCCACCGTAGTCCCACGGGTGCACCACATTCAACCGTCCGGCCGCGAGATTCCGCCGGCCGGGCCCATCCGAAGCATGTCGCAAACGTGCGAAGGCGGCCTTGTGATAGGCCGCCTTCGGTTAACCTTCTACTCACTTCGCAGTGAGCCACCGTTCACGAATCCGCGCTTTAAGCCGCCAGCTTGCGCAGCACGTAGTGCAGGATACCGCCGTTGCGGTAGTAATCGAGCTCGTCGAGCGTATCGATGCGGCAGAGCAGCGAAACGCGCTGCAGCGAGCCGTCGGCCGAGACGATTTCCGCGGTCAGCTTCTGACGCGGCTTGAGGTCGCCGACGAGGCCGCGCAGCGTGACCTTCTCGTCGCCCTTGAGACCGAGCGACGACCACGAGGTGCCTTCCTCGAAGGTCAGCGGCAGCACGCCCATGCCGACCAGGTTGGAGCGGTGGATGCGCTCGAAGCTCTGGCAGATCACCGCGCGCACGCCGAGCAGGCGCGTGCCCTTCGCAGCCCAGTCGCGCGAGGAGCCGTTGCCGTACTCGGCGCCGGCGAACACGACCAGCGGCACCTGCTCCTGCTGGTACTTCATCGCGGCGTCGTAGATCGACATCTGCTCGCCGTCGGGCCAGTGCTTGGTCAGGCCGCCCTCGGGGATGTTGCCGTCCGCGCCCTTGAGCATGAAGTTCTTGATGCGGATGTTGGCGAAGGTGCCGCGCATCATGACTTCATGGTTGCCGCGGCGCGTGCCGTACTGGTTGAAGTCGGCGGGGCGAACCTGGTGCTCGCTGAGATACTGGCCCGCGGGCGAGGTGAGCTTGATCGAACCGGCCGGCGAGATGTGGTCGGTGGTGATCTTGTCGCCGAACATGGCGAGGATGCGCGCCTCGACGATGTCGGTGACCGGCTCCGGCTCCTTCTTCATGCCTTCGAAATAGGGCGGGTTCTGCACATAGGTCGAGGACATGTTCCAGCGATAGGTCTCGCTCTCGACCGTCTTGATCTTGCGCCAGTTGGTGTCGCCCTTGAACACGTCGGCATACTTCTTCTTGAAGATCGACGCGGTCACGAACTTCTTCATGAAGGCGTTGATCTCCTTCGTCGTCGGCCAGATGTCCTTGAGGTACACCGGCTTGCCGTCCTTGCCTTCGCCGAGCGGCTCGACGGCGAGGTTCTTGGTCACGCTGCCGGCGAGCGCATGCGCGACGACCAGCGGCGGCGACGCCAGATAGTTCGCCTGCACGTCGGGCGAGACACGGCCTTCGAAGTTACGGTTGCCGGAGAGCACGGCGGCGGCGACGATGCCGTTGTCGTTGATCGACTTCGAGATCTCCTCCGGCAGCGGACCGGAATTGCCGATGCAGGTGGTGCAGCCGAAGCCGACCAGGTTGAAGCCGACCTTGTCGAGGTCCTTCTGCAGACCGGAATCGGAGAGATAGCCGGCGACGACTTGGCTGCCCGGGGCCAGCGAGGTCTTCACCCACGGCTTCGCCTTGAGGCCCTTGGCCGCGGCGTTACGGGCCAGAAGCCCGGCGCCGATCAGCACGCTCGGATTCGAGGTGTTGGTGCAGGAGGTGATGGCGGCGATCACGACGTCGCCATGGCCGATCTCGAAATTCTTGCCTTCGACGGCAAAGCGCTTCTCCGGCTCCTCGGCCTTCTTGTATTCGCTGCTCAGCGCGAGCGAAAAACCTTCGGCGACCGACGGCAGCGCGATGCGGCCTTCGGGACGCTTCGGGCCGGCCATCGAGGGCACGACGTCGCCGAGGTCGAGCGTCAGCGTTTCCGTGAACACCGGATCGGCCGACTTCGCCGTGCGGAACAGGCCTTGCGCCTTCGCATAGGCCTGCACCAGGGCAACGCGCGGCGCCGCGCGGCCCGAGGTCTTGAGATAGTCGATCGCGGCCGCGTCGACCGGGAAGAAGCCGCAGGTCGCGCCATATTCCGGCGCCATGTTGGCGATGGTCGCCTTGTCGGCGACGGAGAGATTGTCGAGGCCGGGGCCGAAGAACTCGACGAACTTGCCGACCACGCCGAGCTTGCGCAGCATCTGGGTGACGGTGAGCACGAGGTCGGTCGCGGTGACGCCTTCCTTCATCGCGCCCTTCAGCTTGAAGCCGACGACGTTGGGCAGCAGCATCGACAGCGGCTGGCCGAGCATGCAGGCTTCGGCCTCGATGCCGCCGACGCCCCAGCCGAGCACGGCCAAACCGTTGACCATGGTGGTGTGGGAATCGGTGCCGACGAGCGAGTCGGGATAGGCGACCTCGAAGGTGCCGGTCTTCTTGCCGACCGTCATCTTCTCCTTCTTGGTCCACACCGTCTGGGAGAGATATTCGAGATTGACCTGGTGGCAGATGCCGGTGCCGGGCGGCACCACGGAGAAGTTCGAGAACGCCTTCTGGCCCCACTTCAGGAACTCGTAGCGCTCCTGGTTCTGCTTGTATTCCTCGGTGACGTTCTTGGCGAAAGCCTTGTTGTCGCCGAAGAAGTTCACGATCACGGAGTGGTCGATGACGAGGTCGACCGGGACCAGCGGGTTGATCTTCTCGGCATCGCCGCCGAGCTTCTGCATCGCGTTGCGCATCGCGGCGAGGTCAACGACGGCGGGCACGCCGGTAAAATCCTGCATCAGCACGCGCGCGGGGCGGAATGCGATCTCGTGCTCCAGCGACTTCTTGCGCAGCCATTTGGACACCGCGACGATGTCCTCCTTCTTCACCGAACGGCCGTCCTCGTTGCGGAGCAGGTTCTCGAGCAGGACCTTCATGGAGTAGGGAAGCTTCGAGATACCCTTCAGACCGTTCTTCTCAGCCGTGGGCAGGCTGTAATAGACATAGGTCTTGGCGCCGACCTTGAGGGTCTTTTTGCATTTGAAGCTGTCGAGCGAGGTCATGTAGGAAATCCCAATTGCTAGTTATACCCGGCAGGGGGTATTTTGACACCGTCAGCGGATCCGCTGGGTCGCTTGCAGGGGCAGTTTGAGTTGCTGCATCAAGTTCCGGGCTTATAGAAGCTTTCTAACTGCGCCGCCACCGCCACATCGTGCTGCAGCAATTCGCGAGCCAAAAATTCCCATGCGCTACCCCAAGTTTTCCTGAGGCCTGGCTTTGAGCGGGCCGACACGAGGCGAGATGCAATTGTCCGGCCGCGGGGTCACCTGCGTGCGGGGCGGCCGCGAGGTGTTTTCCGGCCTCGATTTTACGGCCGCTTCCGGCGAGGCGCTGGCGGTGATGGGGCGCAACGGGTCGGGCAAGACCTCGCTGCTGCGCCTGATCGCGGGCCTGCTCGTGCCGGCGGGCGGCAGCATCGCCCTGGCAGGCGGCGATGCCGAGCTGACGCTGCCCGAGCAATGCCACTATCTCGGCCATCGCGATGCCCTGAAGCCGGCGCTGAGCGTGGCGGAAAATCTGTCGTTCTGGGCTGATTTTCTCGGCGGCGAACGGTTTGACGCGATCGAGAATCTGGCCGCCGTCGGCCTCGACCATGCCACCCATCTGCCCGCCGCCTTCCTCTCGGCTGGCCAGCGCCGCCGCCTCTCGCTGGCCCGGCTCCTGACGGTGCGCCGCCCGGTCTGGCTGCTGGACGAGCCGACCACGGCGCTGGACGCCGCCGGCCAGGACATGTTCGGCGGCCTGATGCGCGATCATCTTTCCCGCGGCGGCCTGATCATCGCCGCGACCCACGCGCCACTCGGCATCGAATCGCGGGAGCTGCGGATCGGGGGTGCGGCGTGAGAATCGCAGACCCTCAGGTTTCCAAGTGGCCGAACTCGGCTCTCTCCGTTCCCTCCTCCCTTTTGTCCGGCGGAGCCTTGGCGAAGGCGGATGCGAGGCGAGGGGCGTTGGCGCGGGCTCTCTCACCTCTCCCGCTTGCGGGAGAGGTCGGCGCGCAGCGCCGGGTGAGGGCTCTCTCCTCTGGGGGAATCTTCGTTGTCGAGGCACCCTCTCCCCAACCCTCCCCCGCAGGCGGGGGAGGGAGCGCACCGGCTTTGGGGCACGATGGGGGCCCCCCATGACCGCGCTCTCTGCCCTGATTCACCGCGACATCCGCATCGCGCTCCGCGTCGGCGGCGGCGCGCTGATCGGCGTGCTGTTCTTCCTGACCGTGGTGGTGCTGATGCCGTTCGCGGTCGGGCCGGACCTGGCGCTGCTGTCGCGGCTGGGGCCCGCGATCCTGTGGCTCGGCGCGCTCTTGGCGAGCCTGCTGACGCTGGACCGGCTGTTCATGGCCGATCACGACGACGGCTCGCTCGACCTGATCACGATGAGCCGGACGCCGCTGGAACTCGCCTGCGCCGCCAAGGCGCTGGCGCATTGGCTCGCCGCAGGCCTGCCGCTGATTGTCGCAACCCCCGTGCTCGGCCTGCTGCTCAACCTCGACATGGTCGCAACCGGCGCGGTGGCGCTGACCCTGCTCGCCGGTACTCCCGCCCTGACCTTCACCGGCATGATCGGCGCGGCGCTGGCGGTGACCCTGCACCGCGGCGGGCTGCTCATGGCCGTGCTGGTGCTGCCGCTGTCGATTCCCGTGCTGATCTTCGGGGTCGCGGCCTCGCAGGCCGCCATCACCGGTCCCTTGTCCTTCGGCGCGCCGTTCTCGATCCTCTGCGCGCTGTCGCTGGTGAGCCTGGTGATCGGTCCCTTCGCGGCGGCCGCGAGCCTGAAGCACGGGCTCGACTGAGCTTGACCCCGATCAACTTTCGATGCGGACTTTCGTGCTGATTGCGTGAGCGGCCATTCGGTGATTATCAGGATACCATGACGCTGATCGACCTCGCCAACCCCACGCGGTTCCTTGCGCTTTCAGCGCGCCTGTTGCCGTGGCTTGCGGCCGCGACCGTCATCCTGCTCGCGATCGGTCTCTACCAATCGGCCTACGCGCCCGACGACTACCAGCAGGGCGCGACCGTCAAGATCATGTTCATCCATGTGCCCAATGCCTGGCTGTCGATGTTCGTCTGGGGCGTGATGAGCATGGCTTCGCTGGGCACGCTGGTGTGGCGGCATCCGCTCGCCGACGTCGCCGCCAAGGCCGCCGCCCCGATCGGCGCCGCCTTTACCTTCCTCGCACTGCTGACCGGCTCGCTCTGGGGCCGGCCGATGTGGGGCACCTATTGGGAATGGGACGCGCGGCTGACCTCGGTGCTGATCCTGTTCCTGATGTATCTCGGCCTGATGGCGCTGTGGCGCGCGGTCGAGGATCCCTCGCGCGCCGCCCGCGCCGCAGCCGTGCTGACGCTGGTCGGCGCGATCAATTTGCCGATCATCAAGTTCTCGGTCGACTGGTGGAACACGCTGCACCAGCCGGCCTCGGTGATGCGCATGGGCGGCTCGGCGCTCGACAAATCCTTCCTGATCCCGCTGCTGGTGATGGCCGTTGCGTTCACGCTTTTGTTCGTGACGCTGCATTTGGCGGCGATGCGCAACGAGATCCTGCGACGGCGCGTTCGCTCGCTGCAGATGATGCAGGCGAGCCGGGTCGCGTTTTCGAGCGACGTCGGTTCGCGTCAAGACGGCGCGTCAAAAGAAGTCGGAGCTGCATGACCATGTCGCTCGGTCCCTACGCGTCCTTCATCGTGACGTCCTATGCCGCGGCCGCCGTCGTGGTCGCGATCCTGATCGGCTGGGTCGTGCTCGATTATCGCAACCAGACCGCGCGGCTGCGCGAGCTCGACCGTAGCGGCGTCACCCGCCGCTCGGGCCGCAGCGCGATGGATCGACCATGAGCGAGCAATCCACCTCCGCGACGCCGCAGCGCCGCACCTTCCTGATGCTGCTGCCGCTGATCGCCTTCATGGCGCTGGCGCTGCTGTTCCTGTTCCGGCTCGGCAGCGGCGATCCGTCGCGGATTCCGTCCGCGCTGATCGGCCGGCCGGCGCCGCAGACCACGTTGCCGCCGCTCGACGGATTGCAGGCCAATGGCGCACAGGTGCCGGGGCTCGATCCCGCCGCCTTCAAGGGCAAGGTCAGCCTGGTCAATGTCTGGGCCTCCTGGTGCGTGCCGTGCCACGACGAGGCGCCGCTGCTCACAGAGCTCGCCAAGGACACGCGCTTCCAGCTCGTCGGCATCAACTACAAGGACGCCGCCGACAACGCCCGGCGCTTCCTCGGCCGCTACGGCAACCCGTTCGGCCTTGTCGGCGTCGACGCAGGCGGCCGCGCCTCGATCGAATGGGGCGTCTACGGCGTGCCGGAAACCTTCGTCGTCGGCCGCGAAGGCACCATCGTGTACAAGCTGGTCGGCCCCGTCACCGCGGAGAATTTGCGGAAGGTGCTGCTGCCGGAGATGGAGAAGGCGTTGAAGGCGGGGTCTTAGTACAGATCACGTGCCCCGGACGCTGCGCAGCGCTTCTTCAGCGGTGCGCTGCAGAGCCGGGGCCCCATGTCACCGCGACCGCACATTTGGAGAGAGCCTGGGTCCCGGCTCGCGCTTCGCGCGTCCGGGACACGAGACTAACCTTTGCTCACATCCCCTGCTTCCGCCTCGCTGGTTTCCAGCGACACCGGCTCGAGATGGTAGCGCTTGGTCAGCGGCATCTGCGCTATGGCGAACACCATCGTGATCGGCATGACGCCGAACACCTTGAAGTTGACCCAGAAGTCCGTGCTCTGGGTGCGCCAGATGATCTCGTTAAGCACCGCCATGCCGGCGAAGAACAGCGCCCAGCGCAAGGTGAGGATGCGCCAGCCCTGCGGTGTCAGATTGAACATCTGGTCGAACATCACGGCGATGAAGGAGCGGCCGAACAACAGGCCGCCGCCAAGGATCGCGGCGAACAGGCCGTAGATGATGGTCGGCTTGACCTTGATGAAAGTTTCGTCGTGCAGCACCAAGGTCAGCGTGCCGAACACCAGCACGATCACGCCCGTGACGATCGCCATGATCGGGATGTGGCGCGTCACCACGTAGGACACGGCCATGGCCGCCACGATCGCGACCATGAAGGCGCCGGTCGCGGCGAACAGGTTGAACTTCGAATTGACGAAGAAGAACACGAGCAGCGGACCGAGCTCGGTCGCGAGCTTGAACAGCGGATGCGGCTGGGTCTTGTCCATGCGTCAGCTTTCGATTCCGGCGATCGCGCGGGCGAAATCGCGCGCGGTGAAGGGGGCGAGATCATCGACGCCTTCGCCGACGCCGATGAAGTGCACCGGCAGTTTGAACTTTTCCGAAAGCGCTACCAAAATGCCGCCGCGCGCGGTGCCGTCGAGCTTCGTCATCACGAGGCCCGTGACCCCTGCGGTGCGATGGAAAGCCTCGACCTGCGACAGCGCGTTCTGGCCCACCGTCGCATCCAGCACCAGCAGCACCGCGTGCGGCGCCGTATCATCCACCTTGCGGATCACGCGCACGACCTTTTCGAGCTCGTTCATCAGCTCGGCTTTGTTCTGCAGCCGGCCGGCGGTGTCGATCAGGAGGACGTCGATGCCCTGCTCCTTCGCCGCGGTCAGCGCGTTGAAGGCAAGGCTCGCCGAATCCGAGCCTTGCGCGCCTGCGATGACCGGCGTCCTGGTCCGCTCGCCCCAGACCTTGAGCTGCTCGATCGCTGCTGCGCGAAACGTGTCGCCGGCGGCGAGCATCACCTTGCGGCCTTCGGACGCGAATTTCTGCGAGAGCTTGCCGATGGTCGTGGTCTTGCCGGAGCCGTTGACGCCGACCACGAGAATGACGAACGGCTTTTTGCCTGCGTCGATCTCGAGCGGCTTTGCCACCGGCGCCAGCACCTTCTCGACCTCGGTCGCGACGACGTCCTTGACCTCGTCCGCCGAGATCGCCTTGTCGTAGCGCCCGGTGCCGACCGCGTCCGCGATCCGCACCGCGACGGAGGTGCCGAGGTCGGCGCGCAGCAGCACGTCCTCGATGTCGTCGAGCATGGCGCGGTCGAGCTTGCGCTTGGTGACGAGATCGGCGACCGCAGTCCCGAGCGAGGACGAGGTGCGCTTCAGCCCGTTGGACAGGCGGCGCCACCAGCTCAGCTTGGGGGAGTCTTGCGTGGTATCGTTCATGGCGGGGGTGTGTTAGCCGTTCCCGCCCGTAAACGAAAGTCTTGCAATTGCTCGATGTTCCCGAATTGACCGACGACGAGATTTTGGCGCGCGTGCTCCATCGCGACGGCTTGATGCTGGTGATCGACAAGCCGGCGGGCCTGCCGGTGCATCGCGGTCCCAAGGGCGGGGCCAATCTGGAAACCTCCTTCGACGCGCTCCGTTTCGGCCTGCCGCGACCGCCGGTGCTGGCCCACCGGCTGGACAAGGACACTTCCGGCTGCCTCGTGCTCGGCCGCCATCGCAAGGCCACCGCCTCGCTCGGCCTGCTGTTCAAGCATGGCAAGATCGGCAAGACCTACTGGACCGTGGTCGAGGGCGGCCCCGCCGAGGACGAAGGCACCATCGACTTAGCCCTCGGCCGGCTCAACGCCGAGCGCGGCTGGTGGCAGAAGCCCGATCCGGAGGGACAGAAGGCCGTTACCAACTGGAAGGTGATGGGGCGGGGTGATGGCCTGACCTGGCTCGCCATGGAACCGGTGACCGGCCGCACGCATCAGTTGCGGGTTCACTCGGCCGCAAGCGGCTGGCCCATCGTCGGGGACAACATTTACGGGAACGGACCGCGCTTTGGCGAGCCACGGTTGCATCTGCATTCGCGGGAGATCGTGGTGCCGATCTCCAGGAACAAGGAACCCGTCCGCGTGGTGGCGCCGGCCCCGCCCCACATGCACGAGCGCCTGCGCGCCTGCGGCTGGAACGGCGCGTAAAACCCCGGATACGGACTTTACGAAACGTTCAGGTCTCGTCTCCCATGATGACGGCTGCTTAGAACAAGCATCCCTCAATCCGCTCAGGACGAGCCGCGCGTCATGTCCAATGCCGAGCTATCGATCATCGACGAGGTCGAAGCCGCGATTCGATTGGGCTCGGCGGAGAAGGGGCTGGAGACGGCCCGGCGCGTCACCGAGCTTTTTCTTTCCGCGGCCGGCAGCTTCGACGACGAGCAGATCGCGCTGTTCGACGGCGTGCTCGATCGCCTGATCGGCAGCATCGAGCTGCGCGCCATCGCCGACATCGGTGCTCGCGTGGCGCTCGCGGAGATCAGCGCGCAACTCGCGCCGATCGCGCAGGCGCCGCCGTCGGTGATTCGCCGCCTCGCCAATCATGACGAGATCCGCATCGCCGGCCCGGTGCTGCAGGACTCCGCGCGCCTCGGCGATGGCGAGCTGGTCAAGATCGCAAAGTCCAAGGGCGAGCCGCATCTGCTCGCGGTCGCCGGCCGCTGGTGGCTGAAGGAGGTCGTCACCGATGCGCTCTTGGCGCGCCGTTATCCGAGCGTGAGCCGGCGGCTCGCCGCCAATCCCGGCGCGCGCGTCTCGGGTAATGGATTCGCCATTATCGTCAAACAGGCCGAGTCCGATCCCGAGCTCGCCGTCAGCGTCGGCGTCCGCGTCGATTTGCCGTCGGAGCTACGCCGCCAGTTGCTGCGCTCGGCGACGGACGCCGTGCGCACCCGCCTCTTGTCACGCGCCCCGCCACATCTGTTCGAGGAAATCCAGAGCGCCATTGCCGCCGTCACCGTAGGCGTCCAGCGCGAGATGTCGGGCGTCCGCGATTTCGAGGGCGCCGCGCGCGCCATCGCCAACCTCAAGGCGGCCGGCCAGCTCACCGAGGCAACCCTGCTCGGCTTCGCCCGGCAGCGGCGCTACGAAGAGGCCGTCGCGGCGCTGGCGTTGCTGTCGGGATCGACCATCGAGGTCATCCGCCCCCTGATGCAGAGCCTGCGCGAAGACGGACTGCTGGTGCCCTGCAAGGCGGCGCAGCTGAGCTGGGAAACCACCGCCGCCGTGCTGGAAAGCCGTTTTACGGCGGGCAAGATGAAGCCGGCGGACATCACGCGAGCCCGGAAGCATTTTGCAACAATGACGCCGGAGAATGCTCGGCGGACGCTGCGGTTCTGGCAGGTGCGGGCAGGGTAAGGGGCGCGTTTGGGGCGCGCTACGCGCCACATAAACGGTGTCGTCCTGGCGAAAGCCAGGACCCATAACCACCGAATTTAATTTGGCGAAGACTGGTAGTTGGCAATTGCGTGCAACAACTTCTCCCTGGGGTAATGGGTCCTGGCTTTCGCCAGGACGACATTGAGGATGAAGCTGTGAAATGACGTCGACTATGTCGTCAGTCGCTCGCCATCATTGCCGCCGATCTTGAGCCGTACGACGCTTCCCACCCGCTCGCCCGCAATCGCCACCGGCAGATAATGCTCTGTCCGCCCCTGCGACTCGCTCTCGATCAGCACATCGCGCCTCGCACCGATCTCGGCGTTCAACCGCTGCCGTAGCGCCACCTCGCCCGCAGCACGCAGCCGCCTCGCACGCGCCTTGATCGCTGGCCCTTCAACCTGCGGCATTCGCGCGGCGGGCGTGCCTGGTCGTGGCGAATAAGGAAAGACGTGCAGGAAGGTGAGGCCGCATTCCTCGACGAGATCGAGCGAGCGCGAAAACATCTCTTCGGTCTCGGTCGGAAAGCCCGCGATGATGTCGGCGCCGAAGGCGATGTCCGGGCGTAGCCGGCGCACCTGGTCGCAGAACGCGATCGCATTCTGCCGCGAGTGCCGCCGCTTCATGCGCCTCAAAATCATGTCGTCGCCGGATTGCAGCGACAGATGCAGATGCGGCATCAGCCGCGCATCGTCGGCGATGGCATCTAGCAGATCGGCATCCGCCTCGATCGAATCGATCGAGGAGATGCGCAGCCGCTTCAGCTCCGGCACGTGCCGCAAAATCTGCTTCGTCAGCATGCCGAGCTTCGGTGCGCCCGGCAGGTCGGCGCCGTAGCTGGTGAGATCGACGCCAGTCAGCACGATCTCGGCATGGCCGCGTTCAACCAGGGCCCGCACCTGGTCGACCACTACGCCCATCGGCACCGAGCGTGAATTGCCGCGGCCGAACGGGATGATGCAGAAGGTGCAGCGATGGTCGCAGCCGTTCTGCACCTGCACGAACACGCGCGGCAGTCCGCTGGCAAAGCCGTCGAGGAGATGCGGCGCCATCTCCTTCACCACCATGATGTCGCTGACGGCGATCTTTTCGCCGGCGCCCATGTCGAAGGCGTTGCGCGTCTGTTGCCAGGCCTGGCTGCGCATCTTGTCGTCGTTGCCGACGACGCGGTCGACCTCGGCCATGTCGGCGAACATTTTTGCTTGCGTCTGCGCCGCGCAGCCGGTGACGACGATGCGTGCCTCCGGCCGCTCGCGCTTCAACTTGCGGATCGACTGCCGCGCCTGCGCCACCGCCTCGTTGGTGACGGCGCAACTGTTGATGACGATGGTGTCGGACAGCCCCGCGCCCTCCGCTTTGCTGCGGATCACCTCGGCCTCGAAGGCGTTGAGGCGGCAGCCGAAGCTGACGATATCGACGCCCATCAGGCGACCGGCGCGAACAGCGCCGGATCGAAGGTGCCCTCATATTCGAAGGTCGCCGTGCCCGTCATCAGCACGTGGTCGTCGCGCTCGCGCCATTCGATGCCGAGCTTGCCGCCGGGCAACGTCATCTCGACCTTGCGCTCGGTACGCTTCAGCCGCGCAGCCGCCACCGCGGTGGCGCAGGCCGCCGAGCCGCAGGCCCGGGTCAGGCCGGCGCCGCGCTCCCAGGTGCGCATCGTGATGTGCTCGCGATCGACGATATGCGCGAGGGTGATGTTGGCGCGATCGGGAAAGATCGGGTGGTTTTCCAGCAGCGGACCAAAACGCTCGAGGTCATAGGCGTTGACGTCGTCGACCCAGAAGATTGCATGCGGATTGCCCATGCTCACCACCGAGGGCGAATGCAGGATCGGATTGTCGATCGGCCCGATCTGCAGCTCGATGTAGCGGGTGTCGCGAAACTCTTCCGCCAGCGGAATATCCTGCCAGCCGAATTTCGGCGCGCCCATGTCCACCGTGTAGAGGTCCGGCGCCGGACCCTGCCAGGCATTGAGCAGGCCGGCCGCCGTCTCGAAGGTCGCCGTGGCCTGCCCGCTCTTCTCGAAGATGCGGCGCACCACGCAGCGCATGCCGTTGCCGCAGGCGCCGGCCTCCGAGCCATCATTGTTGTAAATGCTGATGAAGGCCTCGGTGCCGGAAAGCCGCGGCTTCTGCAGCACCATGAGCTGGTCGTAGGGCACGCCACCGTGGGCGGACGCCACCGCGCGGGCATCGTCCGGCGTCACCTTCGCGGCGGACTCGCGCATGTCGACAACGACGATCTCGTTGCCGATGCCGTTCATCTTGGCAAATGCGTGGTTGGCCAGCGCGCTCATCAAATTTCCCGATTTTCGCCCGCCTTATATGGCGATCCTTGGCCGGTTGGCCAGTGATTTGGCGCCGGCAGCCGGGGTGGACTGCATTGACGCATCTGTCATGGGACGAAATCGGCGCTTGCGTGTTAGAACGGCGCGTTTTCGCGCGAACCGGGACGTGCGGCAGGGTTGGGGCCTTGGGTATAGGACCTTGGGTATAGGACCTTGGGTAAGGTCTGGGGAGAACAGAATGATTAGCTTTCGCCGTCTCGCTCTCGCCGCGCTGATCCCGGCCGCGGCCTTGTCGCTTGGCCTGTCGGGCGCCCTGGCGCAGACGCCCAGCCCGGCCCCGGCCGCCTCGGCGAGCCCTTCTCCGGCCAGCCCCGCACCGGCGCCATCAGCCTCGCCTTCCCCGGCCGCGAGCGCCTCGCCCGCGCCGGCGGCGTCGCCCTCACCCGCAGCCAGCGCGTCACCGAGCCCCGCGGCACCGCCGCCCGCCGCGGCCGCCACTCCGGCCCCGGTGCAGACCGCCGATCCCTTCGGCCAGGAGGTCACGCTCGAAGCGAAGAAGGTGGTGATGATCAAGGGCACCGCCAACTGGGATTCGGCCTTCGACACCCTGGTCGATGCCTTCAAGGCGCTGAACACGCTGCTGGACAAGCAGGGCATCAAGCATCCCGGCAATTCGATGATCGTCTACACCTCGACGGACGATACCGGCTTCACCTTCCTCGCCGAGATCCCGGTCGAGCAGGACCCGAAGAACATGTCCAAGGACATGAGCATCGGCAAGTCGCCGGAGGGCAAGGCGCTGAAATTCGTCCATCGCGGCTCCTACGACAACATGGACAACACCTATGAGGCGATCACCAATCACCTCGACGACAAGAAGCTGGAAGCCAAGGACACGTTCATCGAGGAGTACCTCACCGATCCGCTGAAGACGGCGGAGGACAAGCTCGTGATCAACGTGTTCGTGCCGCTGAAGTGAGTCCCATGAAGACGTCCGCCATCCTCGTCGCCGCTGTCGCCGCCACGCTGCTGGCAACCCCCGCGCGCGCCGACGATTTCCCGTCGGCCATTTCGGTCAGCGGCGAAGCCACGATTTCCGCGGCGCCCGACCTCGCGCAGATCGACGCGGGCGTCGCCAACGACGCCAAGTCGGCCAGGGAAGCTTCCGACACCAACAACGCCGCGATGGGCAAGGTGCTGCTGGCGCTGAAAGGCGCCGGCGTCGACGAGAAGGATTACCAGACCTCGCGCCTGTCGCTGCAGCCGCAATACGGCTCGAGCAAATCCACCGGCGCCTCGCCCGTGGTCGGCTTCCGCGCCTCCAACCGAGTCACCGTGAAAATCCGCGACGTCACCAAGGTCGCCGGCATCATCGACACGCTGGTCGGCGCCGGCGCCAACGATATCGGCAACATCTCCTTCGAAGTCACCCAGGCCTCAAAACTGCTCGACGACGCGCGCGAGCGCGCGGTGGCGGACGCCCGCCGCAAGGCCGAGATCTACGCCAAAGCCACCGGCGTCACACTGGGCGCGCCGCTCAGCGTCTCCGAGGGCAGCGGCCCGATGCCACTATTCAAGGGGCGCGCCGCTGCCGCCCCGATGGCAGTCGCCCCCGCCGCCGTCGCGCCCGGCGAGGAAACGCTGTCGGTGACGGTGAATGTGAGCTGGGCGATCAAGCCGGGGCCGTAGCCTCTTTCGTAAGAGGCACGCTACCTCAACACCAACGGTGTCGTCCCCGATCAATCATTCACGCTGATATCAGTAAAAAGGAACCCCGCCGGCGTCCTGGTAAAGACGAAGATGAGCTCGTCGCCGCAGAAGACGGAGTAACTGTCGTTCTTCTCTCCGTCGCGAGCGTAGACGGCCTTGCCGCGCTGGATACACGCGCGATTTTTCGCAATGAACGAGGTCCGATAGGTCTTGGCGCCAAATTGCGCCGCGTCGCGAATTGCGTTGTCGTTCATGAACGGCAATCGTGTCATACTGGCGACGGCGGCGGAATCGTTTGCCTTCAGTGCCGCGCGAAACTTCGCGATGAAGTCATCGAATTCCTTCTGCACGGCAGGAGAAGCGACGGCATCCTTCGCCTGGGCCACGACTGGAGCAAGGTTCACGAGAGCGGTTGCAAGCACAATTCTCAGCAAAAATTTCACGGGCCGGCTCCATCCATCGATCAATCAAGGTCTTCCGACCGAACCAAATGCATGGTGTTTTGTTGCGTCACGGGCTTTCTGGTTCAATGGCGCAGAGCCGCACGAACTTGTCGCTTTAGGAACAAAGCGGCCATTGCTTTCGTCGCATCACGCCGCCGGGCCTATGGGCACACGACCTAGATCTCCACCACCTGCCCCGGCTGCATCGCCACGAATTTCTCCTGCGGAATCTTCGCCGCATCGAGCGCCTCCACCAGGGCCCTTGCCGGCGCGTCGATCGCTTCGTCGGTGAGCTGGAACGTGCCGTGGTGATGGCCGAGCGCTTCCTCGGCGCCGCAATCGGCGAGCGCCTTCACCGCGTCTTCCGGGTTCATGTGCTGGTCGCGCATGAACCAGCGCGGCTCGTAGGCGCCGATGGGAAGGATCGCGAGGCGCAGCGCCCCGTGCTTCTCGGCGACGCGGCGAAAATGCCCGCCGTCGCCATAGCCGGAATCGCAGACGACGTAGATCTTGCCGGCCGGCGTCTCCAGCACGAAGCTCGCCCACAAGGCCTTGTTGCGGTCGAGTACGCCGCGCGCGGTCCAGTGCCTTGTCGGGACCAGATGCACGGCGATGCCGCCGCCGAGCTCGACGCGATCGTGCCAGTCGAAGGCCTCGACCCTGATCGTGGAGTCCGCGTCGCGCATCGTCACGTCGTTGCCGAGCGGGGTGACGACGCGTGGGGCAAAATTCTTGGCGAGTCGTGACAGGGTCGCGACATCGAGATGGTCGTAATGCCCGTGCGAAACCAGCACGACGTCGATCTTCGGCAGCTTCTCGAAGGCGATGCCGGGATCGTTGTGCCGCTTCGGCCCGGCCCAGGCCACCGGCGAGACCCGCATCGACCAGACCGGATCGACGAGGATGTTGAGGCCGCCGGCCTGAATCAGCCAGCTGGCGTGGCCGACGAAGGAGAGCCGCACCTTGTCGCCCTCGACCCGCGGCGGCGGGGTATCGGCATGGGGGCTCGGCGCCCAGTCGGGCCAGGCCGCGCGCTGCCGCCCGCCGCCGAACTGCCAGCGCAGCACCTCACCCAGCGATTTCGGCGGCACGCCGTCCGGATCGAAGAAGTGCAGGCCGTTGAAATGGTCGGAGGCGGGTCCGTCATAGGTTTTCATGCGGGACATCCAGACGGAGGGAATACCGACCAGCGCGCCGGCCGCGGCCAGGCTTGCGAAAAAGCGGCGGCGGGTGATCGGCATCGGCGGGCTTCAGGGATGATAGCGGAGGTAGGTCATCACCGGCTATATGGGCGAGGCCGCCGGAAAAGGAACCCATTGTTGGAAACGTTCATTTTTTCAATGCCTTACCTTTCCGGCGACGCTTCGGCGCCCTAACTTTCCTTGACTTTTGGGCGTGGGCGGCGTTTAACGCGGCCACTTTCTCGGAAAGGCTTTCTTTTCGACCCGCCGACTGGTCCTGGAGACCAGAGGTCAACGCCCGACAGCGCTTTGCGCCCTCGGGCGCAAAGGTGTTTGGAAGATCGTTTCTCCAAGGGAGCCGTCATCCCCCGCGAAGGCGGGGGATCCAGTATTCTGAGGCGGCTCGGTTAGAACCGGGAAGCCGCGGCGTACTGGATGCCCCGCCTGCGCGGGGCATGACAGTGGAGAATAACGGCGCACCCCTCACCAGGGGACAGCAACAGGACAACGGCATTGTTCGACAATCTGTCGGAAAGGCTTGGCGGCATCCTCGATCGTCTGACGGGGCGCGGTGCGCTGACCGAAAAGGACGTCGACGCCGCGATGCGCGAGGTGCGCCGCGCGCTGCTGGAGGCCGACGTCGCGCTCGAAGTGGTGCGCAGCTTCACCGAACGCGTCCGCGAGCAGGCGATCGGCGCCACCGTCGTGAAGTCGGTGACCCCCGGCCAGATGGTGGTCAAGATCGTCCATGACGAGCTGATCAACACGCTCGGCGCCGAAGGGCAGACCATCGACGTCAACGCCGTGCCGCCGGTGCCGATCATGATGGTCGGCCTGCAGGGCTCCGGTAAAACGACGACAACCGCAAAGCTCGCCCGCCGGCTGGTCCAGCGCGACAAGCGCAAGGTGCTGATGGCCTCGCTCGACGTCTATCGCCCGGCGGCGATGGAGCAGCTCGCGGTGCTCGGCCGCGATCTCGACATTCCGACCCTGCCCATCGTGGCGGGGCAGCAGCCGCCGCAAATAGCAAAACGCGCGCTGGAGGCCGGCAAGCTCGGCGGTTACGACATCGTGCTGCTCGACACCGCCGGCCGCACCACGCTCGACGAGGAGATGATGGCCGAGGCGGCCGCGATCAAGGCAGCCGCCAATCCGCATGAAGTGCTGCTGGTCGCCGACAGCCTCACCGGCCAGGACGCGGTGAATCTCGCCCGCGCGTTCGACCAGCGCGTCGGCCTCACCGGCATCGTGCTGACCCGCGTGGACGGCGATGGCCGCGGCGGCGCCGCGCTGTCGATGCGCGCGGTCACCGGCAAGCCGATCAAGCTGATCGGCACCGGTGAAAAGACCGATGCGCTGGAGGATTTCCATCCCGACCGTATTGCGGGGCGCATCCTCGGCATGGGCGACGTGGTGTCGCTGGTCGAGAAGGCCGCCGCCAATATCGACGCCGAAAAAGCCGCGCGCGTCGCCGAGCGCATGCGCAAGGGCCAGTTCGACCTCAACGACATGCGCGAACAACTGCAGCAGATGGCGAGCATGGGCGGCATTGGCGGGCTGATGGGCATGATGCCCGGCATCGCCAAGATGAAGAACCAGATCGCGGCCGCCGGCGTCGACGACAAGATCCTGAAGCGCCAGGTCGCGATCATCGATTCCATGACGCGCGACGAGCGCCGCCATCCCGACCTGCTCAAGGCGAGCCGCAAGAAGCGCATCGCCGCTGGTTCCGGCCAGAGCGTCGAGCACGTCAACAAGCTCCTGAAGATGCATCGGAACATGGCCGACGTGATGAAGGCCATGGGCTCGGGCAAGCGCGGCCCGCTCGCCGGCATCGCGCAGGCCATGGGCTTTGGCGGGGGCATGAAGATGCCCTCGCCGGAAGAGATGAAGGCGATGCAGGAGAAAATGCAGGCCGGCGGCGGTGGCCTGCCGAATCTGCCGAAGGATCTGCCGCCCGGTCTTCGCACCAGTCTGCCGAACCTGCCTGGGCTGACCGGTCTGAGCGGCAAGCCGACGCTGCCGGGCCTCGGCGGTTTCCCGGGCAAGAAGAAATGAGGAATTCGTCGCGAGGGCCGTCAGTGTCCCGCGCGGCGCGAAAATGCCAATCAACCGAACAAAACGTACTTTGCAAACCACACTTTCTAAGGAGAACTGAATGTCCGTCGTTATCCGCCTCGCCCGCGCAGGCACCAAGAAGCGTCCCGTCTATCACGTCGTCGTCGCCGACTCGCGCTTTCCGCGCGATGGCCGCTTCATCGAGCGTCTCGGCTATTTCAACCCGCTGCTGCCGAAGGACAACGAGACCCGGCTGAAGCTCGACATGGACAAGGTGAAGTCCTGGCTCGCCAAGGGCGCGCAGCCGTCGGACCGCGTGATGCGTTTCCTCGACGCCGCCGGCGTCAAGAAGCGCGAAGCGCGCAACAATCCCGAGAAGGCCGTGCCGCGCAAGGAGCGCAAGGCGCAGGCCGAAGCCGCCGCCAAGGCGTAAGGCTTAGGTCATGCCGGCGTTGATCTGCGTCGCGCGGATCGGCGCCGCGCATGGCGTGCGCGGCGCGGTCAAGCTGTGGACCTTCACCGAAGATCCCCTTGTCGTGCGGCGCTACGGTCCGCTGCTCTCGAAAGACGGCAAGCGCCAGTTCGAGCTGGCGCAGGCGCGCGAGGCCAAGGATCATCTGGTCGCGACCTTCAAGGGCGTCACCACCCGCGACGAGGCCGAGCGCCTCAACGGCATCGAACTCTACGTGCCGCGCGAAAAACTGCCCGCGACCGATGCGGACGAATATTACCATGCCGACCTGATCGGACTCGCCGCCGTCACCACGGCAGGCGATGCGCTCGGCCACGTGCTCGCGATCCATAATTTCGGCGCCGGCGACATCATCGAGATCGCGCCGCCCAAGGGATCTGCAAAGGGCACGACGCTGCTGCTGCCGTTCTCCAACGCGGTGGTGCCGGAGGTCGACCTTGCCGGTGGCCGCGTCGTGATCGAGCTGCCGCAGGAGATCGAGGGCGAGGATCGCGACGCTCCTTCCGCGAGTCGTCCCGGCCTAGTGCGCGGGGGCCGGGACCCATATGTGGACGGCCCCCGTGGCACAAGAGCTTTGAGAGATTTGATCGGATCGCTTGCATCCATATG
>NZ_JAFCJJ010000047.1 GCF_018131015.1 Bradyrhizobium diazoefficiens | reverse complement strand
GGCGAGGAAAACGACCTGTGGCTTCGCCTTCGCGAACCAGTCGAACACGGCCGCCTGGTTGCAGAGGTCGAGCTCGCGGCGGTCCGCCGTGACAAGCGCGACGTCCTCCCGCGCCAGCCGGCGCACCAGCGCGCTGCCGACCATGCCGCGATGGCCGGCGACGTAGACCGTCCTGCCCTTCAGCTCAAAGGCCGCGTTTGCCATTTGCGGCGTCCCGTTTTGCCTCGGCCAGATCGCTCGCCACCATCTCCTCGACGAGCTGGTTGAAGGTCCGCTTCGGCTTCCAGCCGAGCACCTTGTTCGCCTTGCTGGCATCGCCGACCAGGAGATCGACCTCGGTCGGGCGGAAATAAGCTGGGTCGATCTTCACCAGGGTCTTGCCGCTCGTCGCATCGACGCCGGTCTCCTCGACGCCCTTGCCGCGCCATTCGATGCGGCGGCCGACCTGCGCGAAGGCGAGCTCGACCATCTCGCGCACCGAGCGCGTCTCGCCGGTGGCCAGCACGAAATCGTCGGGCTTGTCGGCCTGCAGGATCATGTGCATGCCCTCGACGTAGTCCTTGGCATGACCCCAGTCGCGCTTCGCATCGAGATTGCCGAGATAGAGCACCTCCTCCAGTCCCGTCTCGATGCGGGCGGCGCTGCGGGTGATCTTGCGGGTGACGAAGGTCTCGCCGCGGATCGGGCTCTCGTGGTTGAACAGGATGCCGTTCGAGGCATACATGCCGTAGGCTTCGCGGTAGTTCACCGTGATCCAGTAGCCGTAGAGTTTTGCGACGCCGTAGGGCGAGCGCGGATAGAACGGCGTGGTCTCCTTCTGCGGGATCTCCTGGACCAGGCCATAGAGCTCCGAGGTCGAGGCCTGGTAGAACCGTGTCTCCTTCTCCATGCCGAGGATGCGGATCGCCTCCAGCAGGCGCAGCACGCCGACCGCATCGGCATTGGCGGTGTATTCGGGGCTCTCGAAACTGACGGCGACGTGGCTCTGGGCGGCGAGATTGTAGATCTCGGTCGGCCGGATCTGCTGCACGAGGCGGATCAGATTGGTCGAATCCGTCATGTCGCCATAATGCATCAGGAACGGCACGTCCCCGACATGCGGATCCTGGTAGAGATGGTCGACGCGGGCGGTGTTGAACGAGGACGAGCGCCGCTTGATGCCGTGCACGACATAGCCGAGCGACAGCAGATATTCGGCGAGATAGGCGCCGTCCTGCCCGGTCACGCCGGTGAGGAGCGCAACGCGCCGTTTCGAATCTCGCAATACCATAGACATTCCCTTTACACGTTCGCTAGAGTCTTGAATGCAGACGAATAATCTCCAATCGTGCTGTCTACTAGGACCCCGGCCATAACATCCGCCCCCCGCGAAGTCTAATGCGAAAGTCGGTCAATCTGGAGGGCAGCTGGGGATGGTAACGCACCGGATCGAGATTTGTAGAATACCTCAGTCCGATGATCCTCAATTTGCACGAAGGGCCTTACCAGACATACCATTTTCCCGCGTCCAACGACCCTTGCGAGGTGTTATCGTCAGAGCCCCGGTCTCAAGAAATGCAGGCCCCAAATCGAGCAGCCAAGAAGGTCAGGCGTCGCTCATCTAAACCATGCGCTCCAAATGGGTTCAGACGCTCTATATGATGGAGAAGGGACACTGTTCGAGAACAAACGCGCAATTCAAGTGAGCCTCGCAAGCATCCATTTCATGTTCAGGTACGGCCAAACCCGCCCGACCGATTTCCAATCCCAGGCCTTCGATGCTGTCAGCCGACTGACCGCATTGCGCAATGCAGGCTCGTCCACCAGCTCGGCAAATGCAGGAACGTTCTGATCGAGCAAGCTGGCCGTCCAGCCGGCAAGAGGCCCGTTCAACCACTCCGGCATCGGCGAATTGAATCCCACCTTCCGGCGTCCCATGCGGATGGACTCCGGCATCTGGTTTTCCATTGCCCGCCGCGCAATGACTTTCGTGAGACCACTGGAGGATTTGCTGCTCTCCGGCAGCGCCATCGTGTAGGTCACCAAGCGCCAGTCCATGAACGGCATCCGGACTTCGATGCCATGAGCCATTGAGAGGCGATCGTAGTTTCGCAGGATTGTCGGCAATACGGTGCCGTGGAACATTCGATAGAGGCGGCGGTTGAACGAGCCCCAATCGCGCGGCAGCACGTCGTCATCACCCACAAGACTGAGCTGGCCGGGAATTTGGCGCAGTCCGCCACGCAAGAAATACTGCCCCTGACGCTTGATCATCAGCGCCCTCAACAGATCCACGCCGCGCCTGGTCAACGCTGAATTCGAGGAAATTCCCGCAAGGGCATTTCTAACCCAGAAGGCTCCGTATTGCCCCCCCTGGAAATAGCCCCCCATCAACTCATCGGCCCCGTGGCCATCGATCGACACCGGCACGTTCTGGCGCCTGAGTTCACGATAGATCAACCAGATCGCACTCGGAAGCCCGATATAGACGTCATCATTGTCGTCGAGGATTTGGTCCAGCTCCGTCAGGGCGTCCGCCATACCGATCTCAAGGTAGGTCGGATCGACTTCCGCCCATGCGGCCGCCTCCTCGGCCATTGGCCGCTCATCGTTCGATGCGCCTGGAAATGTCGCGACAAAGGCGTGGCGCCATGATGTGCTGTCGCGCGGTCCCATTCCGGCCCTTTCGTGCGCAGCCATGGTGCAAATTACCGCTGATGAATCGAACCCTCCCGACAGGCAGGTCCCGATCGGCACGTCGCTGCGCATCCTAAGCGCGACGGCATCCTGGAACAGTTCGCGAAAGCGCTCGACGCGCTCGGCTTCGGTCTTCGGCACTGTCGGCAAATGATCGATGGTGCGCCACCAGCGTCGGATCTCCAGCCGCCCGTGACGCAGCCACATGCAATGGCCGCTCTGCAAGCGGCGCACTTCTTGGCAGAGAGTCCGTTCGCTGCCTTCGACTCCGAAGGCATCCAGCAACAGCCGCCGGGCCACGTCGACATCCAGCGACGTCCCGATCAGACCGCTTCGCACCACAGCGCGCTGCTCCGATGAGAAAACGAAGCGCTCCTGCGACATCGCATAGAGAAGCGGCTTGATGCCGAAGCGGTCGCGCGCGAGGAACAGTTCCCTTGTTTCGGTGTCATAGATTGCCAGCGCCCACATGCCGTTGAAGCGCGACAGCATCCCTTCCCGCCACTCTCGCCACGCAGCAAGAATAACCTCGGTATCGGATTGAGTGCGGAAGATCGCACCCCGCGTCTCGAGTTCGCGACGAAGCTCGAGGAAATTGTAGATTTCGCCATTGAAGACGATCACGTGGCGACGATCATCCGACAACATCGGCTGGAAGCCGCCCTCTCCCGGATCGATAACCGCCAGCCGGCGATGACCCATGGCGACATCGCGATCGGCACTGAACCAGGTTCCCGCGCCGTTCGGACCGCGATGTGCCAGGAGATCCGTCAAGCGCGATATCGCTGCCTGCTCAATGGGGTTGCCACGGAAATGAACGATACCCGCAATCCCACACATGGCTAAAAGACCTTCGCTGACAAGAGGCGGTCCGCAATCACGCGCATATCCCGCCAACATGTCGCGTCATACGGCCGGAGCCGCGAAACGGCAACGACTGTCACGAATACCGGCCGCTGGGGCATATGAGCCAACCACACATCCACCAAAGTGCCGTCAAGATGAACGGCTCACCGCCGATTGGATCGCCGCAAGAGCGGACTGAGCGCGAGCTTCGGTCTCTCGGCATAATCCTTCGCTCAAGACTTCGGCGGCGCGGTGCACAACCATGATGCGATACCTTAACGCGTAGACTTGCTGTACCTGTTCAAGGCGGCCAAAATCTCCTCTGGAGAGGATTTGACTATCTGCTCGCGCCCGAGATACTCGAAGTCCTTCAAAACGGGCGGAGCGCTTTGGTGAGCCGCGAAAACAAGGCCGTCGAAAGACGTCGATTCCCGGTCGACGTCGGCGCTCGCCTCGATGCGAAAACCCGCAGCTTGAAGCGCGCGCTGAACACCAGCGTGTAGATCCTGGGAATGGGTAGATATGAAGCAATAGGATATTTTTCCGTCGCGCAAGGTTCGCTGGCACCCTCCAAGCATTTCGGCTTCGGCCCCCTGGATGTCAGCGTGCAGAATATCCAGTCTGTCGATGTTGCGCTCGTCCATGAACTTGTCCACTTCGAAATGACCGGGCCCGACCATTGCGTTGATGAAGGTGCCTTCCATCTTGTTGCGCTCGAAGTTTTTGACGCCGGCCTGTAAATTGCCAATATCCGGCTCGACCAGATAAAGATCGGCATCGGGTCGGAATTGCTTGAGCCACATTGAATAATGGCCCCAATAAGCACCCAGTTCTAACATCGTCGGGTTGGGACGAACGCGCCTGACCACCTCTTGGAATACAAATTCCTCAAGAGGCTCATGGACACCGCGATTCAGAACGAGGATTTCGCTGAACCGATCGTAATACGACCCGCTGCCGTTCACGGGCACGACCAAACCAGTGTGCAATGTAACCAGCCCGTCTCTGACGATCCCGGCGGCAGGAACTCGTGCGATCAAGCAGTTAAGCGGATCGGAGAGTATTTCCCTGAAGCGGCCGGAGAAGGCCGTCGCTTTTTCGGAATATGCCTCATCAGGCTTTTTTCTGATCTCGTAACCTGCACGACCCAGTATCGAATTGACAAAATCTTTCATCCCCGACGATGCCCCTTGCGCCGCGCCGGATCGCAACCGGCGAAGGCCCCTCCAGCTAAGGTGACTGCTTGCTGAGTTTCGTTCATAAACGTCCTTCCTTGCTCACCCTGACTCGTCCCTTCAATTTCCCCAGTGAACCTGCAATGAACCTTAACCCCGTTCTTTTGCGGTTCGGATATCGGCGTGTGGCTTGCTGTTAGGCGTGGCCAAATGAGGGCGGGTGGTCGAATTCATCAGCAGAGGTTGCTGACCCCAGTATTCCCGCCACGGAAGGAGCCACCTCCCGTTGCTACCAGCGGGTTATCCAGGTCACCCGACACGGAAGCGGCTTCATCCCCTGCCACCCAAGACGAAATCTAGCAGATTTCGGAACCGCCCACCACGGTAACATTCTACCGAAGCCCGGCCGACGGGACCTCGATGTCTCCATGGAACGCCCGTGAATCAGGAGCCTCGAAGCCCCAGTGCACCGCGGGCCTCCTGACGGCAGGAAATAGTGCCTACGAACGCAGCAGGCAATAGGGCTCGATGGCTGGCACCTCATCTTCACGACGCGGCGAACTATTCGGCTTTCTTGAACAACGCGTCCACAAAGATGACGTGGCCGTCCTCTGCCGGGAACTGCTCTATTACTCCAGCGAAACGATGACCAGTCTCGCCCAGAAGTTTAACCAAGTCTTCAAAACTTGGAGCCCCCACATAGAGTTCGTCAAAGCAAACCTCAACGATCACGGCCTTGGCCAGCCCTACTGTATTCTTGCCTCCCGCAATGACTTCGGCCTCATAACCCTGAACATCCAACTTGATAACGAGATCTTCGAACGGTGGTGTTACGAAGTCGGGGAACACATCGTCGAGTCTCCGGACTTCGACCGGAACGCCGGTCTGAGCGCGAGTTTGGGAAAAGAGCTCCTCACACTTCGCCGTCGTCGGCATAAGCGACGACGATGAGGAATGTTCATTGTGGTAGTTCAGGTTCATCACGCCTTGCTTGGCGCCGAGCGCGAAGTTCAGAGCGGTCACGCGACCGTCACTGCGCCGTTCGATCCCTTTCAAGAGCTCGTAGGCCGCGGGAAGCGGCTCGAAGCACCAGATCCTCGCTCGTGGAAATCGGTCGAGCGCCACACGCGCGAACTGTCCCGTATTGGCTCCGATATCCAGCACATTTCGTACATTTTCGCCCGAAAGTCCGAGCAGCGTTTCTTTCGGATGCTTGGACAAGCGCTCGACGTGAAGATCGAATTTGGCGAGAATTGCGGTGGCGAGGTACTTCATGCTCATATGTCAACGGCCTTCGTTCCGCCATGTCGCTTTGGCAACGGCAGCAAGCTATCGCGTATCAGCCTTGTTGAGGGATTGGTCAAGACGGCCAATCCGATCACGAGCGTTCCGCCAGCGAGCCCCACCAGCGCACTTGCTAATGTGCCAAGCGACGAGCGCATAGCGAAATAGAACGTCAGGCTCGCTATCGGCGCAGCGATGCAAAGAATTACAAAGCGCAGAACCGGAAGCCGCCACAGTTGTTCCGAACCGCCGAGACTGTTGGCATGCACCATTCGCATGCACCAACCGCTTCCGACGACGAGCCCGGACGTGACGCCGACAACAACTCCGCGCTCGCCGGCGAGCAAGCCAAACGTATACGCGAGAACGGAACTGCCAACCGAGATCAGCAAGTGGGAAACTATAACAGGAGACAGGTGTCCCGCGGCCGTAGCCAGGAAGTAGGAAGGTGCACTCAAAATGTTGATGGTCCACCCCACGCTCAGTATCGCGACAAAGACGACAAACGAATCGTTACTCTTGCCTATCCACAGTATTGCGATCAGGGGAGCCGAGACGACAATGCCCGCTATCGTCGGCAGCGAGAAGAAGAGCGTCATGGACAAGGCCGAGCGGTAGGCAGCCAAGAGCTCTGCGCGAGAATGCGCGGACAGCCGGGCAAAGTAGGGCGACATGACCTGATTTGCCATGACGATCAGGTTTCTCGCCTGCTGGAGCAAGCGAGAGGCCATATCGTAGTAGGCGACAGCGTCGAGCGTTTCGACCCTGGCCATGATGATCCGGGTGGCTGGCTCAAATACCAACATGGCAAGGCCGGCCGCATGCAACTTCAAGCCGTAGGCGAAGAGCAGGCGCATGTCCTTGCGCCCGGCTCTTCGCGGCAGGAAGCGAAATCCCGGAAGGCTGCGCTTCAGAAGCAAAGCAGAAACTGCGATCGAGACGAGGTGTTGAATGATCTGCGCCCACGCGACACCGAGAAGTCCGGAGACCGGCACGAGGGATACAGTTGCCGAGAGCATCACCAGCGTCGCGAAGATGTTTGCATAGGATCGCTGGTCGGTACGAAAAACCGCCGTAAGCGCGTTTAGATAAACCTGCCCCAGCGTCATGACCGCAAGCAGCACGAGCGCCCATGGGACCAGCGCCTGCGCATCATGCAAAGACCCCTGAACGGATAATGGGATCAAGAACCACAATGCTGCAGCTGACACCAGACCCAACGGCGCAAGGAGAACGAGCGTGCCCACGACCGCGGAATCGACCAGATCGAGAGAACGCCGAGGATCATCGGCCTGCAATGGAAGGTAACGAATCAATCCCCTCGAGAGCCCGAGATCGGCGCCGCGTCCAATCGCTGCGATGCTGAAGACGACTGCCCAAAGGCCGACCTGATCCGAGCCGAGAGCACGCAGCAGGTATCCGTACAGAAATGCAAGTGCGACGCCCTGGATAACAACGTCGGCAAGGGAGGCTATCGCCTGCCTAGTGACAGTCGCGCGCATCGATAACGTCCAGCTTCTCGCGCGGCACAAACATCAGATTGGTATAATGATACCTGTCCTGGGTCTGGTGTGGCGTGGGGCCGTTTATTGATGCCTCAAATGCAACGTACTCGCGGGGAATCAGCCATTCAACGATGGATCGCGAAGCGGGAACGTCCGGAAGATCGAAATCGCCGAATTCTGCGATGACGACAGGCCTGTATTTCGCAAGCGATTGTTCGGCGCCGATCAAAACCCTCAGTTCGGCGCTCTCTGCATCGATCTTCATGACGTCGATGCGTTGATGGCCGAGCTCGTTCCATATGTCGTCGAAGCGGCGCGCCCGCACATCGACAGGGATGCCGGTTCGCTCGAGCCCACGTCCAGCGAATGCAGAGTTAAACGACGAGTGGGCATCCCCGTAGTCGCGAAACTCGAGTGTTTTCTCCTCATCGAAAGCGGCGTACTCGACCACGCTTGCGCAACCGGCTCCGATCGAGCCGGAAAGGTTCGCGCTCAGGAGGCTGCGTGTCCGTGGCATGGGCTCGAACGCAACCACATGCCCTCCCCCTCCGACGAGCCGCACGGCAAGTTTCGAAAAAAATCCAAAGTGAGCGCCAATATCCACAAATGTGTTGCCCTCGCGCAGAGCTGCAAGCAAGAAACGGCACACGTTTTCATCGTAATAACCGAAACGATAAATCATTGCCGAAACCGGCTCGGGAAGCACAACCCGCATGGTCTCGCCCCAGAACGTCTGGGCAGGAACTTCCTTGACACGCCCAAGCGTCCGCAGCAGCGCGGGCGTCAAAGCGCGCAGGGGGGCGGCGACCAGTCGCTGAATCCTTGACGCATTCCGCCGGTCGACCGCCGCCTCAAGAGCTTCGGCAAGTTCTCCGCTCAAGCTTCGCGACACGACCAACTCCTAGTCACCACCTGCCCCTCAGGGTCTATATGTGGGTCATAACGAGGTTCGCTTGGATCGTCTACCGCGAAGAATTGCCGCTGACGGTGAGCCTGACCGACGGGCTCACAGGATCGTGGGGACCTTCCCTGCCGAGACCGCGGGGTCTCGCCGAGGTCGGGGCGCATCTAGGATGCGCTGGCCCCCCAAGTTCTTGGATCAGCCTCAGTGCGAGTTTCCGGCTCGGCTAGCCATGGCAGGGGCCCTCGGCCAAGCTCCGGCTTACAGAGCACAGATCACGCTCGCTTGCGGCCGACTGAGGGGACCCTGGGTCGAGGAGGAGCCGATCTCGCGCACACGGCCTGGAGCTGATTGACTTCGTTCGGGCCGCTTCGAATTCTCGCTCAGACGCAGCCGTCGCGCGGTTCCCGCGTGTCGCGGCACTCATCACGCTCCTTCGGTGCCACGACCAGGCCCGGCTGCGCCGGCGCATCCGAGAGATCGCGGCGTACCAAGGCTGCCGGCGGATCCACGATCTTCCTGCGGCGCGACGGTTAGGGGATCAACGTGAAGCGCTCGTATTGATTGAAGACCGCATAGTGCAATTTCAAGTGCCGCGACCTGGAGCAAGAGATCGCCACGAACTTCATTTAACCTTCCCCAACAGCCTGCACTTCTTGACAGATGGTCACAAGCGGCCGAAGGAGGGGGTGGGTAAGTCCTGAATTCGGGAGAACGGAACAACTTCATAATGGCTGCTCCGATTGCACTGTTCGTTTTTCGCCGACCTGACAAGACGAGAGCCACGCTAGGATCGCTCGCTCGCTGCAGGGGAATAGAAGACACCGACCTGTATATTTTCTGCGATGGTCCTCGCGGCACAAGCGACGATCGGGCGGTCGCGGATGTGCGCGCCATCGTCGAGGCCTTTGACCATCCACGAAAGACCCTCGTCATCTCGCCCGAAAACCAGGGCCTCGCCCGCTCGATCATCGCCGGTGTGACTCGCTTGTGCGAACAATACGGCCGCGTCATTGTTGTCGAAGACGACCTGATCGTCTCACCCGCATTTCTTGACTATATGAATACCGGGCTCGATACCTTTGCAGATGATCCACGAGTCATGCAGATCTCCGGATTTGCGTTTGCGCGAAACAACGCATCCCCGAACTCGGCAGCACGGTTTTTGCCGGTCACGACGTCTTGGGGCTGGGCTACATGGTCACGATCGTGGCACGATTTTGATCCCGATTGTCGAGACGCCGACGCCCTGCGGTCCAACTACGCGCTTAGATCGCGCTTCGATCTTGGTGGGTTGTTTGGCTATTACGACATGCTACAGAGGCAAGAAGCGGGCCGCATAGATAGTTGGGCAATTCGATGGTACTGGTCGGTTTTCCGCCGAGATGGGCTAGTGCTCTACCCTCCCGTCAGCCTCGTTCGGAATGACGGACTCGACAGCTCGGGAACTCATACGTCCCGTTCAAAATTGCTGTGGCGCGAACTGAATCACGAGTTGCCGAAATCGTCGCCGCCGATGCCTGACCAGGTCGCAATCCATCAAGCAGCGCTTGCCGAGCTCGCCAGCATCATAGATCCCCTCTTTCATCGGAGAGCAAAAAACCTTTTGCGATGTCTCGTTTTCCGCGTCAATCTGAGGATGCAAACCTCAATGCGAGCACCAGGGTAACTTTCAGAAGAGAGCTTGTGAACGATGAGCGGCGCTGTGCTTCACTTACTCGGCCTCACTTTGCTGAGCCTCTTGCCGATCGCATCGCTGGTGTATTTTCTCTCATTGCAATTATTAGGTATCGACCACGATTCCTTATATTTTGCTGTCTGGTCCGTAGCTGTTTGGTTTATACCTCTGGCTCTCCTTCTGCCGAACTTCGTCCGTCGCCAGATGAGCATTACAGCAATAGACGTTGCATTCTGCCTCGTTTCTGTCTTGCTCGCGGTCCATCTTAAGGTTTTCACCCTCCATGCGGCTCTGCGCGACTGGGTCCTCCTCGTGACGTTCTGGATCGGCCCTTACGCTGCAGCGAGGCTCGTGTCCGCGCAGGACATAACGCGCTTTCTCAGGATCCTCGGCGCGATAACGCTGACCGTGAGCGCAGCAGCGATCGCGTGGCAGTTCTCACTGCAGTTGACGGCGGGCGATAATTTACGACCGGCAATGCTGGGCCTTAACCACGGGGTGCTGATCGTGGCCGTTGCGCTCGGGATGTCCGCCGTGATCCAAGCCAGCGCCGCGTCCGGGGACAACTCGATCGTAACCTGGGCGAAGCCGATGATCGCCGCGCTGGTCACCGCTGCGCTCGTGATGCTCGGGGCGCGCGGCGTCGTAATTGCGACCCTCGCGACTGGCTTGCTAATGGTACTGGCTCCCACCCGCGATGGACGCCGCGAGCGCGTGGTAGTTTTCGCCGCCATTCTTGTCGGAGCCACGCTCGCACTGATATTGAACGACGTTGCCCGCGACTTCATGGTGCGTGTCTATCTGCCGCTAGAACCGCCGGCGGGCGCTGGGGTTCCCGGCTTGGGACGCGTCTCGCAGGAGGCGTGTGATCAACTCAAAAAGATGGTTGATTCGACGCCGATTCGGATTTGGCTGTTTCAGCGAGGCCTCTTACTTTTTCAAGAAGCGCCGGCATTCGGAATCGGGCTCGAAAACTTCGCCGCCTACACTTGCCCAGGCAGCTTTCCGCATAGCACTATTTTGCAAGCCTTCGTCGAGATGGGCGCTGTTGGGGGCATTGCATACGTACTACTGCTCGCCATAGCGACATTCTCGTTGATCGGCTTGGCGATTGGTCGTCTCCCTTGCACAAGTCGCCCAGCGATTGTTGTGCTCGCATTGCTCTCATTCTTCATCATTCTCGATCAGTTCTATGGACGAATTCTGTTGTCGTCGGCAGCGGGTCTCTTCCTGGGCTTTTCAGCATCACTGGTCACGAGATCCGAGCATCCGCACTTGCGCGGCTGGCCTATTCGAAATTCTGAAAACTCTCGGTGATATGACTATGACGAATGACCAAGCTTTCCGTGGGTCGACGGCCTCCTTCCCGACCCTGTCGATCGTCACGCCGTCCTTCAATCAAGCACCTTTCCTGCCCCAGACGCTCGACAGCGTTCTTGACCAGAAATATCCTGGACTCGAATACATCGTCATCGACGGTGGCTCCACAGATGGATCCCGCGAGATCCTCGAAAGCTACAGTGACCGCTTGACATTTTGGGTTAGCGAGAAAGATCGCGGCCAAGTGCACGCCCTCAACAAAGGGTTGGAGCGTGCTACGGGCGACTGGGTAGGCTGGCAAAATTCCGACGATTTCTATTTGCCCGGAGCTTTCGAATCCTTTGCCGTCGCCACTCGACGCTATCCCGACGCCGATATCGTTCTGGCCGATATCGTCCTCGTCGATGAAGCTGGCGCGCCGATCCGTGATGTCAGATACGTCAAGCCAACCTACGAAAGCCTGTTCGCAGAGGGCATGGTGCTTGCGAACCAGGCGGCGTTCTGGCGCCGATCCCTGCATGAGCGCGTCGGGTTTCTCGATGAGCAGTACAATTGCTCGTTCGACTATGATTGGTTCATGCGCCTCCTCATGCATGGACGCGCGGTCCACGTTCGGGAGCATTGGGGCTGCCTCCGGTATCATGGCCAATCGAAGACGAGTGTCCTCACCGAACGTTTTGCGAAGGAGAACCTGGCAATTCGCGGTGGACGCGCACCATCAGGCTTGAGCGTCGCTTACTCCCAATTGCGCCGCCTCACCCTGATGCTTGCCCACGGCGATATCGGATACGTAATGCGCGGCTTGCGGCGGCGCGCTGGCCGGAATTAGGCGCCAAGACGAAAATGACCGCCTGAGCCTGAGAGTTATACGTCTGGTTTAAATGTGACGGTCAGGCTTCGGCCAGGACGGCCCCTATCACAAGCGCCCCGACTTCGATCAGATCGCGCAGGGCATGAGTGGGCTGATGTCGATTACGGGCGCACGGGGCGAACGCCCGATGCGGGTCGGCATTCCTGTCCTCGATCTCACCGCGGGCCTGTTCTGCCCCATGGGCATCCTCACCGCGCTGCTCGAGCGCGAGGTCTCGGGCAAGGGCCAGTGGGTGCAGACCTCGCTGCTGCAGGCCCAAACATCTTCATGCTCGATTCCCGGGCCGCGCGCTGGCTGATGGACAGGGAGGTCGCCTAGCAGGCCGGCGACAATCACCCGTTGTGGAAGCTGCGCTTCACACCGCAACGACGCCAGCCTTGACGTCCAGCCGCGCAAATGCGGACCGCAGATCGGAAGCCGAGATGGGATCCCTGAAGAACTTCTTTTCGACCGCAAGCCGGCGCAGCCCGACATGGGACCGCAGATCCTACGCGCGGCAGGTTGGAGATTACGAACTGTCAATTGAGGCTGACATCTCTCGCGGGCCGCGCTTGTGGGTATCCCTTCCTGCGGATCGTGCGCTATCAGCCTGCCCGGCAGATGTTGAGAGGATCCTGATTATTCCAAGCCATCCAGACCAATGACGCTCCCGGATCCTTCCGGCGTAGGCAGCCTACCCGCTTAATCCGCACCTCGCGTTACAGTAGCTCTCCCAGACGCGAGCTCCGCACTCTGATGAGTACACGCCTTGCATCAGGAGCGGGCTGCCCGGCTCTCGCACGCCTGCTTTAGACGGGGACGAATTCGCGCGAAGCGCCCTCGCCCTCGATCAGTTCGACCACGACGGACTCCCTGGTGAGGAAAACTGCACGGAAGCGCCGTCGAAGGCGATCGCGGGCTTGGCCGGGCCCGTCGGTACGGCACGCCGCGCGCGGAAATATTCCGCTGCGTCAGCCAGGTTCTTGACCCGATAGGCGACCTGATTGATCACGCCCCTGCCCGAGGCCGCGATCTTGGCGACCGGAGACTCATCTCCGAGCGGCGCAATGAGTTCAAAGGTCACGCCGCTCGCGTCGCGCAGGAACTGGACCGAGACGCCGAGCACCTCGTCGTCATAGACCTTTGTCGCCGAAACGATCGGCAGCAGGCCGCAGACGTTTGCAAACCCGGACTTCAGGTCGCGCACGACCAGGCCGACATGGTCGAACACCAGCTCGGGGCGCGCGGAAGCCGACATCAGTTCGGCCTTGCGATGATGCAGGCGGAAATCGTCAGCTTGTGCTTCCGCGCCTGCTCCATCGTGTGGTTCGTCATCGGAAAGAATTCCGCGCATTCGGAATCGCCCTTCGTAGCCAAGAAAGAGCTCGTCCTGCCAGCCAATCCTTCAAATGCAACTGTCGAACTGAGGCTGACATCTGTTGCGGGTAGCAGCTTGTGGGTCTCGGGGCGTGCGGATCGTGAGCTATCAGGCCGCCCCGCCGATGTCGACAGGATCGTGGTTATTCCGGGCCATCCAGACCGATGACGCTCCAGGCCTTTCCGGCCGCAGGCGACCTAGCCTTTGATTCGCGCCTCGCATTGCAGTAGCAGACTGGCAGGCGGCATGCAAAATCCGCCAGAAGCTCCACGCCCGCCGTCCGGCATGCCTGGCCATATCCTCGCATGCCCCTTGTTTCGAGGAAGACGATTGTGAAAATGATCAGCGTGATCACGCCCTGCTACAACGAAGAGCTGAACGTCCGCGATTGCTATGAGGCGATCAGGAACGTCTTCGACCGCGAGCTTCCCGGCTATCAGCGTGAGCACATCTTCTGCGACAACGCTTCCGACGACCGCACCGTTCAGATCCTGCGCGAGATCGCAGCCACGGATCCCGCGGTGAAGATCATCGTCAACGCGCGCAATTTCGGGCCGCTGCGCAACACCTATAACGGCGTGATGGCATCGCGCGGCGACGCCGTGCTGCTGTTCATGCCCGCGGACATGCAGGACCCGCCCGAGCTGCTGCCCGAATTCGTCAGGCTGTGGGAGGCCGGCAACGAGATCGTCTACGGCATCCGCGCCGTTCGGGAGGAGAGCCGCCTGATGCAGGGGCTCCGTAACGCCTATTACCGCGTGCTGACCCGATTCTCCGAGCTGCAGGTGCCGCCGGGCGTCGGCGATTTCCAGCTCGTCGACAGGCGCGTCGTCGAGGCCATGCGTCACGTGCGCGACGCCTATCCGTTCATGCGGATGATGACGTTCGAATGCGGCGGCCGCATGGTCGGCGTGCCCTACACCTGGCGCGAACGCAAGAAGGGGTTTTCGAAGAACCGCGCCAGCGCGCTGATCGACCAGGGCCTCAACGGCCTCGTGTCCTTCACCACGGCGCCGGTCCGCTTCGGCCTGCTCGCAGGCTTCGTGATCTCGGCCGTGAGCATCGCCTACGCGATCGTCAACTTCATCATCGGCCTCGTGCTGTATCAGAAGCTCGCCGAGCCCGGCATTCTCACCCTGATCGTCGCCATGTTCTTCTTCGGCGGCGTGCAGCTGTTCTTCATGGGCATGATCGGCGAATACGTGCTCGCGATCTACGGCCAGGTGCGCGAACGGCCCGTGGTGTTCGAGCGCGAGCGCGTCAATTTCGAGCCGCCGCCTTCGCCGGGCGCGTGAGCCGCCTCAGCGCTTCGCCAGCGACTGCTCGATCCGCGCGACGATGGCCTCGACCGACAGGCCGGCGGCGTCGAGCAGGGCCTCCCGCGAGCCCGCGCTCGACGTCTTGCCGCCCTGCTCGGGAATGCCGATGCCCGTGACCGGCGGCCGCTGCGCATCGCCGGCGAACGCGCCCGCCACCATGCTGAACAGGCCGCCGCGCAGGATGTGCTCCTCGAGCGTCACGACGAGCGAGGCGCCGCGCACGGCATCGCGGATCGCGGCCTCGTCGAGCGGCTTCAGGCAGGAGACGCTGACCACGCCGACGTCGCGGCCGCGCACCGAAAGCGCGTTCGCGGCCTCCAGCGCGCGCGAGGCGATCGGCCCCGAGGCGAGGATGACGACGTCCCGTCCCTCGCGCAGGATGCGCGGCTTGCGAATGTCGGTCACGACGGAGCCGAGCGCAGGCTCGCCCTGCCGGCTGAGCCGCAGGTAAGACGGCTTGCCGCTTGACGCGATCAGGCGCGTCGCGGCGCGCACCTCATTGGGATCGCAGGGCACGAACACCTCGATGCCCGGCAGCATCGACATGATGCCGGCATCTTCCAGCGCGTGATGGGTGTAGCCCTGGCTGCCATAGGCATAGCCGGCGCCGACCGCCACGACCTTGACGTCGGCACCGTGGTAGCAGACGTCGTTGCGGAGCTGCTCGAGGCAGCGCAGCGTCGGAAAATTGCCGATCGAGTAGATGAAGACGGTCTTGCCGGAGAGCGCGATGCCGGCGGCCATGCCCGCCATGTTCTGCTCGGCGACGCCGACATTGATGAAGCGGTCGGGGAATTTCGCCGCAAAGGGCTCCAGCACGGAATAGCCGAGATCGCCGCACAGCAGCCAGATGTCGGGATTCTCGCTCGCCGCCTGCGACAGGCTCTCGATGAACGTCGTCCTCATGCGCCGACCTCGGCCAGCGCCTGCGCGAGCAGCTCATCGGACGGCGAACGGTAGTGCCATTCGAGCTTGTTCTCCATGAAGCTCACGCCCTTGCCCTTCACGGTGTGGGCGATCACGACGGTCGGCCGGCCCGATTGCGACGGCACGGCGCCCAGCACGCGTTCGAGCGCGGCGACATCGTGGCCGTCGATCTCCTCGACATGCCAGCCGAACGCCTTCCACTTCTCGGCAAACGGATCGAGATTCAGCACCTCGGCGACCGAGCCAAAACTCTGGATCTTGTTGAAGTCGACGATGACGCAGAGATTGTCGAGCTTGTGATGGGGCGCGAACAGGATGCCTTCCCAGTTCGAGCCCTCGTCGCATTCGCCGTCGCTGAGCAGGCAGAACACGCGGCTGCCGGCGCCGGCAGAACGCGCGGCGAGCGCCATGCCGATCGCGATCGGCAGACCATGGCCGAGCGAGCCGGTCGAGACCTCGACGCCCGGCACGGCGTGGCTGACATGCCCCGTGAGGATCGAGCCGTCGCGACAATAGGTGTCGAGCTCGGCGAGTGGGAAGAAGCCGCATTCGGCGAGCGTCGCATACATGATCGCCGTGGCGTGGCCCTTGCTGAGCACGAAGCGATCGCGGTCCGGACCCTGCGGCTCGGCCGGATCGAGGCGAAGGACCTGCGTGTACAGCACCGCCAAAATGTCCGCCATCGAGAGGCAGCCGCCGATATGCGCGGCCTTGGCGGCATGCACCATCCGCAGCGCGTGCGCGCGGATCCGGCGCGCGAACTCCTTCAGCTCAGGACGATTTGCGGGAAGAGTTGGTCGTGTCATGCCAGTTTACCGTTTCGCGTAGTCCTTCGTCCAACGACAATTCGGGCTTCCAGCCCAATGCGAGCATGCGCGAAACGTCCGCGGCGAGGACCATAACCTGATCGGGCCGGTACGCCAACTCGCCGAAGCCGAGGGCTGCGCCGGGAGCAACGAGATCGCGCAGCCGCGTCACCGTCTCGCGCAGCGGCGGCGCCTCCGGACTGCCGACATTGAAGATGCCGCGCGCATCTGCGTGCGTCGTCGCGAGCCGGAACGCGCTCGCAGCGTCGCGCGCGTGCAAAAATCCCCAGCGCTGTTCGCAGGCGGTCAGCGCCATGTGCTGGCCGGAGCGCAAGGCCCGGATCATGCTCGGGATCAACCAATAGTCCGCATCCTTCGGTCCGTAGGTCGAGAAGATCCGCAGCCACGCTCCGCGCAGTCCGCGCTCCTCGGCGAGGCGCATCGCCATCGATCCGGCGGCGAGCTTGGCCATGCCGTAAAGCGTCGTCGGCCGTGGCGTGTCATCCTCGCGGATCGCGCGATCATAGGGGCCGTATTCGGCCTGCGATCCGGCCCCGACGAAGGTCTTCGCACCCGCCTCGGCGGCGAGTTCGACCAGGGCGACAGTCTCGGCGACGTTGGCCGCCTGGATCGGATTGTTACGGTCGCCCCCTGCGACGCCGCGCCAGGCCATGTGCACGACCGCCTCCGGCGCAAAGGCCTGCAAGGCCCCGCGCAACCCGCCCAGATGTTCCAGGGCGCCGGGAATCACATGCAGGCGGGAGCTAGCCTCCCCGAGCCGCCAGGATTCGCTTTCCGGCCGCAACAGGACGGCCACCTCGTGCCCCCGCTCCATGAGGTCCAGAACGAGATGGGAGCCCAGAAAGCCGCTTCCCCCGGTCACGAAAATACGCATGGCGCCCCCCGGTAGATCGGCCGCCCGGGCCCGTCAATGTCCGGTGTGCGGGAATTGCCCCGGGACAGGGCGGGACCGGCCCTCCGGGGGAACTATCCGCGCTTGATTATCCGGCCCATGCAGCTAAACGGGGGGCCACGTTCGACGACACGACGGGTAGACGCATGAGCGATTTCAGCTTGGCCATGGTTTCCGCGGGCTTCGAGCATGGCGGGAACGTCACCCATCGCCATTTCGACGGCCACCTCGACCTGCTCGTCTATCCCTTCGAGTCGCAGCTCGGAAACCGCAACTTCAACGACTTCCTCGCTTCCGTCGAGCGCGTCCAGTACCGCTATCCGGAATTCCCGGAAGGGCTGACGGCGGTCGAGCTCTACGAGCAGATGATCGACGAGGAACTGAAGACTTTCCTGCGCAAGCGCAACGGCTCCAAGTTCCGCGATGCCGACTGCGTGCTGGACGAGAAGAAGCGCCTCGCCGAATTCGTCCGGCTGTGCGGCGATGCGCCGATCCCGCGCCGCAAGGTGATCGAGGCCTTCTTCCGCTCGACCTTTACTGCCTGGGAGAACTATTACACCAGGCCGCGTCCGGGCATGGTCCATGTCGGCTACTCGCCCGCCATCGGCATCGACGCCGACCGCATGGTGCGCGACTTCCCGAACGTCCGCATCCTGCACATCGTGCGCAATCCGTTCTCGGCCTATCGCGACACCAAGCGCCGCCCATTCCCGCAGCCGCTGACGAAGTACCTGATCACCTGGAACATCTATCACTCGACGGTGGAGATGTTCGCCAAGATGTATCCCGAGAATGTGCGCATCTTCCGTTACGAGGACCTCGTCGAGGACAAGCGCAAGTTCATGACGGAAGCGGCCGGTTTCATCGGCGTGCCGTTCGCCGACAGCATGCTCTATCCGAGCTGGAACGGCGTCGAGATCAAGGATTCGATCGCGCCCTGGGGCACCGTGCTCAAGAGCACCAAGGACTACAACAAGGCGGTCATCGAGGAGCTCTCCGACGGCGAGCGCAAGCAGATCGCGCAGGGCACCGCGGCGCTGGCCCGCCATTTCGGCTACCACCAGATCGACTATCTGGGCCCGCTCTACCGTGCTGGGTAAGCTCACATTCTACGAGAGCGACGACCGTCTTGACATCACCGCCGATCGCGCGCGCATCCTGCCCGCGCTGCGGCAACACCTGCAATCATCCGGCCGCGACGTCAGCGTGACGCCGGCGCTCGGCGGCACGCTCGGCATCTGCTTCGATGCCGAGATCGCGGGCGAAAAGCAATTCCTGAAGACGCATCTGCCGGGCGCAGACACCCGCGCGAGCCTCGCCAGGGAAGCCGATGTTCTCCTGCGGCTCTATGGCAAGTCGATACTGCTCGACCGCTTCGAGGTTGGCCTTGCGGACGGAACACACCGGCTCTGCCTGCTCATGCCCGCGCTCGCACCGCAGCCCGCTCCGATCGCGCCGGCGGATGCCGCCGCAATGGCGCGCGAATGTAGCGAGCAGCTCGCCAACTGGCGGCCGGACAACCTTCCCTCGTTCGAACACTATCTGGCGGCCACCGGTCGCGCCCTGAAGACCCTTCCGGAGCGCGGCCTGCTGGACCTGGCCAGCGCAGCCGAAACGGGCCGGTTGATCGCTCTGCTTGCGGAGCGTTTTCCAAAGCTGCCCCGGGCGCTCTGCCACGGTGATTTCGGGCCGAAGAACATCATGCTTCAGGGCATGACGCCGCGAATCATCGACTGGGAGGACGCATTCGACGGCATTGCCGGCTACGACTATCTCTACTGGCTGACCTTCATGGAGAACCGGCCGTTCCTGCAAACGGCGCCGTTCGGGCGAAGCGGTCTTTCGCCCGAGATCGAGCGCGCGATCCTCGCGCTCGTCGTCCTGCTCAAATCCTATCTCGCGGTTTGCTCAGGTGCGTATCTGAAGCACGCGGTCTCGCCGCAGGCACGCATCGCCGAGATTCTGGCGCTGCGCTGATTTTAGGCCGCCTGCACGGCGCCGACGACCTGGTCGAGCTGATCGAGCGAGAATTTGCGCAGGTCGCGGCCATCGCGCAGCGCCTTGTACCAGTCGACGGTGAGGCGCAGGCCCTGCGCCAGATCGAGGCGCGGCGTCCACCCGAGCTCGCGCCGCGCCTTCGCGCAGTCGAGCCGAAGATAGGCGGCCTCGTGCGGATGCGGGCCGGCATCGGCCGTCCAGCGCGCACCCTCGCCCCACAGCGCGATCAGATGCTCGACCACGGTTCCGACCGGCACCTCGCTTGCGGAATCGGGCCCGAAGTTCCAGCCGCCGACAAAACGGTCATCGCCCGCCAGCCGCTCGACGAGGGTGAGATAGCCAAGCACCGGATCGAGCGCGTGCTGCCAGGGCCGCACCGAATTGGGGTTGCGGATACGCAGCGCCCGGCCTTCGAGGAAGGCCTGCATCGCGTCGGGGACGAGGCGGTCGCGCGCAAAATCGCCGCCGCCGAAGACGTTGCCGGCGCGCGCTGACACGACGCGCGCGGCGCCTGCCCTGTTGAAGAAGCTGTGGCGATAGGAGTGCGTCACGAGCTCGGCGCAGGCCTTGCTGTTGCTGTAGGGATCATCGCCGCCGAGACGGTCGCCCTCGCGGAAGGCGGTGCCCGCGCCATTGTTCTCGTAGCACTTGTCGCTGGTGACGTTCAGGATCACCTGCACCGAGCGGAGCTGCCGCGCCGCCTCCAGCACATGCACCGTGCCCATCACATTGGTCGCGAAGGTCTCGACCGGCTCCTCATACGAAGGCCGCACCAGCGCCTGCGCCGCCATGTGGATGACGATGTCGGGCTCGGCCTCCGCCATCGCGTTGCGCAAGGCACCGAGATCGCGGATATCGCCAAAGCAGTGCTTGATGTCGTCGGCGATCCCTGCCGTCACGAACAATGCGGATTGATGCGTCGGTTCGAGCGCGTAGCCGTAGACGCTGGCCCCGAGCCGCCGCAGCAGCAGCGACGCCCACGCGCCCTTGAAGCCGGTGTGCCCGGTGAGAAAGACCTTCTTGCCGCGCCAGAACGCGGGGTCCGTCACCAGACCCTCCATTTGGCCCGGTCGTTGGCCCACTCGCCCTCGAGGAAGTTGCGGTCGCGCAGCGAGTCCATCGGGTGCCAAAAGCCGTGATGCACATAGGCGCGCAGATCGTCGCCGCGCGCGAGCTGCTCCATCGGCTCGCGCTCCCAGATCGTGGCGTTGCCCGCGATCAGCTCGCCGACCGACGGCGACAGCAGGAAGAATCCGCCGTTGATCCAGCCGCCGTCGTCGCTCGGCTTCTCCTCGAAACTGACGACGCGATCGCCCTCGATCGCGACCGCCCCGAACCGCTTGGCCGGCCGCACCACCGAGACGGTGGCCCGGCGCCCGTGCGCCTTGTGGAAGGCGATCTCGGCGCCGAGATCGATGTCGGCGACACCGTCGCCATAGGTCAACGCGAAGAACGGTTCATTCGCGACATAGGGGAGCACCCGCTTCAGCCTGCCGCCGGTCTGGGTGTCTTCGCCGGTATCGACCAGCGTCACACGCCACGGCTCGGCCGTCTCGCGATGGACCTCCATCCGGTTCTCGGCAAGATGGAAGGTGACGTCGGACATGTGCAGGAAGTAGTTCGCGAAGTACTCCTTGATCATGTAGCCCTTGTAGCCGAGGCAGATCACGAAATCATTGAAGCCATAGCGGCTGTAGATCTTCATGATGTGCCAGAGGATCGGCCGGCCGCCGATCTCGACCATGGGCTTCGGCCGCGTACCGGTCTCTTCGGAGATTCGGGTGCCCAGACCTCCCGCAAGAATGACGACTTTCATCCACCTGCTCCAAACGGGAGGCCCAGCTCCCATCGCACTCCGGAATGCTTCTATACGAACCTGTCGGCCCTGGAAATCACCCGCTGCGCAAGGCTTAGCCTGCGCAATTCCTGTTGGCGTTTTTCGTCAGAGCGGATACCAGTGTGCCCGCCGCACCGCCACCATTGCAGTGGACGAGTTGGTCACGTGCCATTGCATCGCTGGAAGCCGTTAGTTCTGACTGGCGCGGACCTGAGGCAAAGTACCGAATGCGTGGCGATGTACGATCACAACAGGGAAATAGTTTCGGTAGACGTACCTGCGCAGGCTCGCGCTAACCGCCGCAAGGGCCAGAAGCCGTTCAATCCAGCTCCGCGTTTAGACGTGGAGATGCCAATCGGCTGGGTGAGATGCAGCCGCGCCGATCGTCCCGTCGGCATTGAGGTCCTGATGAAAAACGGCTTCCGCCAGCGTCAGCACGGCGCTGATGCCTGACACCGCACCGCTGTTACCAGCGTGGTTGCCGCTGCTGTCGGTCGTCCAAACGGCGAATTGCGCCGGTCCGGAGCCGGCGGCCACCGGGCTGAAGTGGAAGTTGCTGCTGCTCTGCATCAGGCTCGTGCCGCCGGGCGCCTCGACGGCCGATACCGTTGGCGCCGCCGGCGCGGGGCCGATAGTGCCATCGCCGTTGAGATCCTGATGGAAGCTGCTCTCGAACCCTTCAAGAGCCGCGCTGCTACCCGAGACGACCGCGG
>NZ_JAFCJJ010000046.1 GCF_018131015.1 Bradyrhizobium diazoefficiens | reverse complement strand
GGAAAGCCGCCGCAGGCAGACCGTTTTGCCCGCAACCATGCGTTCGACGAGCGCCGCCCCCCTTTATCGAGACGACGATCCCCGAACCGGCCCAACGTCCAATCGATACCAGACAGCATGCCAACACCTCCGCCAAAAGCCGAAGTGTCGCAATAGGAATCACACAAAGTGCCGATTCGGGAATCCCCCGGCAACTGCATGCCAACCAGATATGTGCATGCCCTAGGGCCTGCGCCGGGACGACGTTGGTGGCTTCCGCCTACCTCATCCGCCTCGCGCTGCTCCAGCTCTTCAGCGACGACCACACGCCGCGCGAGAGGCGGAAACAGTCGACGGGCGTGGAGGAGCCCAGCGCCAGGAAACGGTGCAGCTTCACGCCGCTCCACTGGAAGCCGCACTTCTCCAGCACGTTGCGCGAGGCCGGGTTGGTGACGCGCGCGCCCGCATGGAGATGATCGCCGTCGAACTCCTCGAAGAAGAAGTCGATCGCGCCGCGCGCGGCTTCGGTGGCAAATCCCCGTCCCCAGTGCTCGACGCCCAGCCAGAAGCCGAGCTCGGCATCCGGCGTGGAGCAGTCGATGCCGACCATGCCGACCGGCGTGGTGTCGTGTTCGATCAGGAACACGCTGTCGCTGCCGAACTCGGCGGTGGCGCGGACGAACGCGACCGCGTCGTCCTGCGAATAGGGATGTGGCAGGCGGCGGGTGTTCTCCGCGATCCGGCGGTCGTTGGCGAGGCGGGAGATGGTCCTGACATCGGCGAGGGTCGGCCGCCGCAAGGTCAGCCGCTCGGTGGCGACGACGCTCGGTCTCGCCTCCTGCAAGGTCGCGCTCGAAAAATCCTGCAACATGTCCGGCTCCGTCAAAGTCACCAAGTCAAAGTGAATTCGTCAAAAGATAAGGGGAGGCCGGTTTCCCGCCTCCCCTGGAGCCTTCGATCTTTTGATCTCTGGACTCCGCCGGTTCGGTAGGACCCGGCGGACTCCAAATTTGTCCACCGTCTATTCGGCCGCCTCTGCAATCGGGAGTACCGATACGAAAGTGCGGCCGTTGGCTTTAGCCTGGAACGCAACGCGACCTTCGATCTTGGCGAACAGAGTGTGGTCCGTGCCCATGCCGACATTAAGGCCGGGATGCCAGGTCGTGCCGCGCTGACGCGCGATGATGTTGCCGGGAGTGACGATCTCCCCGCCGAACGCCTTGATGCCGAGGCGCTTACCCTTGGAATCGCGACCGTTGCGCGATGAACCGCCTGCTTTTTTGTGAGCCATGGCTCGTCTCCGAAATCCTGCGTATCTCTAGGTCAATTCCTTGACGGAATCATTTCAAAATTTCTCACGCCTCAATTCGTGAAGGGGCGTGATCAATTTTCATTACTCGGCGGCTTCTTTCGCGACCTTTTCCTTCTTCGGACGCGGGCCCTTGGTGGGCTTGGCATTGTCCGTCAGGATCTCGGATACGCGCAGAACCGTGATCTCGTCGCGATAGCCGCGCTTGCGGCGCGAATTCTTGCGGCGGCGCTTCTTGAACGCGATGACCTTCGGCCCGCGCTTGTGGTCGAGCACCTCGACCGCAACGGACGCACCTGCGACCGTCGGAACGCCCAGGACCGGCGTGTCACCGCCGACCACCAGCACCTCATTCAGCTGCACGATCGTGCCGACTTCGCCTTCGATCTTGCCTACTTCGAGAACATCATCCGGCACGACGCGGTATTGCTTGCCGCCGGTTTTGATGACTGCGAACATCGTTTTTTCTCCGTGTTCAGTCCCGGCCTCGCGACGACAATCGTCGGGGCTGGCTTTTTGTCAGTCGCTATGGGTTTGTACGTGTTTGCGCGGGGTTGGATTATCCCTTTGAAAACCCACGCAAAAACATGCGGCGCGAGAAACGCCCCGCGCCGGTTGCGGGACTTATAGCCGCAAGCCCCCCAGAGTCAAGGGAAAGCGGGCGAAAACGGCCCGGATTTGAAGGATTTGGGGCCGCTAGCGGGTCCGGAATCGAATCTCGGCCCGCGCTGCAACCAACGGGTTCCCGCGTCGTTGTCCCCGCCAGAACAGATACGTGGGCAAGGGCTTCCATGGCAACAGACGAGCTGGTCAAGACGACCACGGGCATCGCCCATCACGGCGCCGAGCGGCTGCCGTCGGTGGAGATCGACAGTTTCAACATCGAGATGAAGGACGAGGACGGTTTTCTCGGCGATCGCGCCAGCAAGGGCGCGTTCCGGGAAATCCTCGAGCGCTGGCGCAAGCCGCTGCGCAAGACCGGCGAGGACCCGTTCGGCAAGGAGCCGTCGGAGAACATCAGCAAGAAGACGCTGGACGCGATGCTGATCGGCGACGACACCGAGGCCTCGGCAGTGGTGCACAGCGCCATCGAGGAGTTCGCCCAGGAGCTCGCCTATGTCACGCGCCGCTTCCTGAAGACGAAAGCCTGGGCCAAGACCGAGCGCATCGTGGTCGGCGGCGGATTCCGCGATTCCAGGCTCGGCGAACTCGCGATCGCGCGCACCGACATGATCCTGAAGGCCGAGGAGTTCAAGATCGATTTGCAGCCGATCCGGCATCATCCCGACGAGGCCGGCCTGATCGGCGCGCTGCATCTGGCGCCGTCCTGGATCTTCGAGGCCCATGACAGCATTCTGGCCGTCGACATCGGCGGCACCAACATCCGCTGCGGCCTGGTTGAGACCAACTGGAAAAAGGCGAAGGACCTGTCGAAGGCCGGCGTCGTGAAATCCGAGCTGTGGCGCCATGCCGATGACGAGCCGACCCGCGAGGGCGCGGTGAAGCGGCTCACGAAAATGCTCAAGGGACTGATCACGGAAGCCGAGAGCGAAGGCTTCAAGCTCGCGCCCTTCATCGGCATCGCCTGTCCCGGCGTGATCAACGCGGACGGCTCGATCGAGAAGGGCGCGCAGAACCTGCCGGGCAATTGGGAGAGCAGCAAGTTCAACCTGCCGGCGAGCCTGATCGAGGGCATCCCGCAGATCGGCGAGCACGACACCGCGATCCTGATGCACAATGACGGCGTGGTTCAGGGCCTCTCCGAAGTGCCGTTCATGCAGGATGTCGATCGCTGGGGCGTGCTCACCATCGGCACCGGCCTCGGCAACGCCCGCTTCACCAATCGCCGCAAGGAGAGCAACGGCAAGGACCGTGATTCCGCGGAAGGCGCGGGCAAGAAGAAGAGCAAGGGCGACAAGAGCGACAAGGAGTAACCTTGACTGGTTAGGTTAAGCACCGCTTTGCGTTGCGCACCCCCGCCTGCTCGCTAGGGTCCAATCGTCGTTCGCCTGGCCGCGAAGCCGCCCTTCGAAGGCCAGCATTTCAATGAGCGGCACGGGACCGCCAGTTTTTACCGCGTCTGGCGGTCCCACCCCTTTGATCAACTCCAGCCAATCCGCTGAAAGAAGGCCGCGATCTCGCTTCCCGCGCGATCCGGATCCTCCCGATGCGGGAAGTGTCCGACGTCGGCGAACATCGCAACATCGACATTGCCAAACGTCTCTCCCAGCCGGTCCGTCCACGCATAGGGAAACAGCGGGTCGTGTTCGGCCCAGCGCACGCAGGTCGGCACGTCGATCGAGGGAAGCGGCAGGGCCTCACCCTTCATCATCGCGATGCGCCCGGCATGCGAGGCGCGATAATGCGCAAAGCCGCCGGCGAGATTGCCAGGCTTGAAGAAGTTGTCGGCGAAGTCGTCGAGGACGTCGTCGAAGGCCTCCTTGCGATGCGCCCAGCCCTTCAGGAAGTGGCTGATATAGAGCCGGCAGCTCTCGCGGCTCGCGCCGACGAGGAGAGGTGCCATCTCCATCTGGTGAAAGGACTGGTACCAGATGTGGTTGAGCCGGTCCGGTGCGGCCATGCGCGGCCCGATGCCGGGATGGACAAAATCGAAGAAGAACAACCCGGCGAGCCGCACGGGCGCCTGGCGAGCCAGCGGCTGCATGACCGCGCCGCCGACGTCATGGCCGACCACGCCGAATCGGTCGATGCCGAGGCGGTCCATCAGCGCCAGCATGTCGGCCGCATGGCCGTCCGGCCCGTAGGGGCCGTCCGGCTTGTCGCTGTCGCCGAACCCCCGCAAGTCCGGCGCGATCAGCGTGAAACGGTCCGAAAGCCGCCGCATCACCGGCTCCCAGGTCAGCCAGAATTCCGGCCAACCATGCAGCAAAAGCAGGGGTTTGCCGCGGCCAATGCGGGCCACATGAAATCTGGCGCCGTTGGCCTCGATGACGAGATGCTCCATGCCAGTTCCCCGGGATGACGAGAGGCGGACGGACAGTATGGGTACGGAAGCGGCGGATTTTCGCCTTTCGCGCCTTGTCTGGCCTGCGAACCTCGCCTATTAACGCCCCCGACCACCGGGGCCTGGCCCCGATTTGGACACTTCAGGAGAGGTGGCAGAGTGGTTGAATGCACCGCACTCGAAATGCGGCATAGGTGCAAGCCTATCGGGGGTTCGAATCCCTCCCTCTCCGCCAGTTAGCCCGGGTTGATTTTTCCATGTGTTAAAGGCCCGCCCGCTCGCTTGGATTGGCGGCGGTCCGGATCGGCGACGCGGGACATGATGGGTCGGGTGAATGCCGGCATATTCAAAACGTCGATGTGCATCGTAGTGATTGCATGTCCGGCGGCGATCTCGGTCGATTACGCTGCCGATGCGCCAGAATTAGACGCATCGTCGATCTCTGCTGAAATTAGTGTGCGCTCGCCGCTCCCATATGCATTCGACGACGAGTTCACAGAAGATCTCTCGCTCTGGACCGATCATGGCTCCGGACAGGGACCCCCGGGTTATTGGATGGAGCATTCGGCGGGGTGGGGGGCGCTCCCCGCGTCCAATTGGGGGCTGGCTATTGTCGCCCACGGCAGCCTCTTGCTCAAGACGCTGTTCCTCGATCACCCCAACGGAGCGGCTATCTGCGGCGTGGAGTTGAGCACACATGAGTCCTTCGCGACTTTCGTGCACGGAAACATAGATGCGCGCTTTCAGATACCGGGCAATGCGCAGGGATGGTCGGCGTTCTGGCTGCTGGGTGATGGCGAATGGCCCGGCTCCGGCGAGATCGATGTCTTTGAGTTTGTTAACAATGGCTCACACAATGGCATTCCGTTCTTTAGCGTGCACTGGGCTGCGAGTACGACCGACGCCACCGAGCTCACGTGGACATACCAATGGCCGGCACCGGTTCCTAACTATGACATCGGATGGCATTCATGGCATCTTGAGCGCACTTCCGATTACATCAAAGTTTGGATTGACGGTACGCTCTGGTCTCAGGTCTTGCGCAGCGACCTTGCGCCAATCGGCGGAAATTTCGATGTCGTCTTCAATGCGCCGATGTACGTTCGGCTGGATATGAAAAGCGGGGCTAATGCCCCTCGCAGTTGGGCCTATGATCCGAACAAGGCTGCCGCCGAGGGAACGTTTCAGGTCGACTACATCCGCGTCCGAAGCGCTGCACAGTGATCTTGTTATCGATTCCCCTGTAACCGGATCACTTAGCGCCAAGCATGCTTGGCGGTCTAGCGCCGTGCGTCGGAGAGGGGCTTCAAGAAGGCGCGCATCTGCGGCCGATACCAGCTATTGGTGCTCGTTGAGTCGATTCCAGCGCCGCAAGGAGGACCTCTTGCCGACAGAGGATTCTGCCAATTCGATTCCCAAGAGCTTCTCGCGTAGTGCTGGCAAGTCGAGAACGCCTCTCAAAAACGAAATGAAGGTCAGTTGGAGCGCTACTAGCAACCCAATTAGAGAGATAACAAGCACGCTCGCGCAAAACGGACCATCAAGCGACCTGATGTCCGAGATGTTCGGACCCGCGAGCAACCACGCAATACCCGCTAAGCCGCCAAGAGCAAAAAGTCCCGCAAAAACGAGTCCTCGCTCGAGCGTAAGGCCGGTGAAGACAGACGAAAATCGTTCGAGCTTTGGCAGGAGTCGATAAGTTACCTCAAAGTGTTGGACGACAACGCCCACACTGATGCTTTGCAAGCCGACTAGTAGAGTGCCAGCCGCCACTATGAATGCGGGGATGTCAAACGAGGGCCTGTGTGCAACCGAAATAGGACCAGTTAACATCAAGGCAACCCCAGCGGCGCCCATGAATGTCAAAAGAAGACCTGGATAGACGAACAGCCATCGTGGGCTCAGCAATAACATGAGGCGAAGATGTCGCCAGCCATCGCGCCATGTATTTAAATGAGAAGGGCCAGCCCGTCCAGCCATGCCTAGTGTGGTCGGTACTTCGATGATTCTATAGCGGTGGAGTGTCGCGCAGATCACCATTTCGCTCGCATATTCCATTCCTTCGCTACATATGCGCAGCGCGGCAATGCGATCTCGATTCACGCCCCGCAGGCCGCAATGAAAGTCGCCAACGATTGCTCTGAAGAACAGTTTACCGACAAAGCTGAGGACCTTATTGCCCAAACGGTGCAGGATTGACATTGCTCCCGGCGCGATGCCGCCCGAAAATCTGTTCCCAATGACAAGGTCATAGCCCGCGCGCAAGCTGAACCAGAACTCATCAAGGTTCGAAAAATCGTAGCTGTCATCCGCGTCTCCAAGGATGACATAAGGTCCACGCGCAGCGCGAATTCCCGCTTGCAGGGCTGCTCCATAACCACGTTTGCTAACTGAGATGACGCGTGCGTGCATGGCCAGCGCAAGCGATCGCGATTCGTCAGTTGATCCGTTGTCTGCAATCAGCACTTCGCCTCGCACGCCGGCTCTTGCAAAAAATGAAGTAGCCTTGGCGATGCAATTTTCAATTGTTTTCGCTTCGTTAAGGCACGGCATCAGAATAGTGAGTTCGATGTCTCGGCTTTTTCGCTTCTGTTCATCAGCTTGATCGAAGGGCGCTTCGATAAGGTTCGGCTCCGCCTGGACCCGGTCTGCCTTTCCAGTATCCAAATTAGCGCCGAGCGGGCCGCGCGAGACATAGGTAGCAGCCGGCGCTTGCCGCGACGGGTCGCTGGCTTCTCGACGGTTTTGACGTCGTACAGATAGCAAGACTAAGATAACCCCGAAGGGCGCGAGCCATGCGAGCCGAGCCTGATAGCGAGCGTATGGACCGGAAAAGACGCCGCAGACCGAAGCGTTCAACAAAAGTGCAAGGAACAGCATTGCCGGGAGCGTGGCCTCGCGGCAATTGGCTCTGTACCACAAGAGGAGGGTCACGAAAGGGAGTGTGCACAAGCCGGCGAGCGAGATTGGGGTAACGGTCCACTTGCTTAGACCCGTCACGTCCAAGTCGCCGCGTTGCTGGCGGCTATTGTCAAATGAGTAAGCAAGCCATGGAGCATATCGATCGATTGTTTGTGCTGTATCGGGAGATGCATTTGCAATCACCACCTCATCGAGACTCACGGCCACAATTTGTCGAGCGGTGAGCACGAGCGCATTCTTGAGATGATCGAGCGGATGGGTGCGGATCGAAACAGAAATGATCGACGCGATTTCTTCCTTTGCGCGGGGATCATCCCAGCCGCCAATTTTGCGCAGCGGACTGTCGCTGGCCCATAGGAAAGAATCGGCCGTAGAGGGTAGCTCGTTTCTCAAATTGCAAAGTTCCCAGTCTTGCCGCGGGCATTCCTCAGCAAGTGTCACACCTACGAGGCCGCTTTCGACCAGTCGGCCAAACAAGAATACCTCGCCACCCGGCGTAACCGCGAGCCGCCCCGCAACGAAGAAATTGATGATAAGCAGGGCAGCAAGTCCTGACCAGGTCGCGCCGTTGGCAAACAAGATGCCCAAGGGATTGACGCGCAATTTGGCGGCCAATGGCCATGCGGCGGCCTGAAGGCAAGAAAGGCCGGCCAGGACCGCGAAAGTCGCCATGTGGGTTGCGCCGGCAAAAACGATGATGACGGCCATCAGGCCGCGCTCTATGGAGGTCAAGCCATTCCAGTGCCAAGCCAAAAGATAAAGCGACAGGACAGCCGGAGCCGCCCAAGCATCGGGCATGACCTTGGAGACGAAAAATGCGGCTCCACTTGTTAAACCGATGGCCGCAATGGCAAGGGTCACTACCCACGGTGATTGACGCAGTCCGTAGACCTTAAGGGCGCGATCGACCGTCCAGATCAACGCTAATGACTGAAAGACGATCGTGGGAATCCACCAGGTCGTCCGGGTAATCCAAAGGAGAAGCCCATATGCAGCGGATCGGCCATTTGCGAGGCTCCCCATGGGCCACCGTGCGAGGTATCCGCCCACATCGTCGTGGATCAGCGGAAAGCCGTTCCATATGGCTGGAGAGCACAAGAGCGCGATAGCCAATCCATATGAAAGGGATTGACCCAGAGCACCATGGGGCCTGGAGAAGGAGTCTGAGAATGGTCGCATCGAATCGCGAAGCGTTATCTGCTTCGCGTGAAAGTTCTTCTCGTCGGCGACCATCGTCGCTCCCGTCGATGTGTGACCCATTTACTGGGGGAGACACGCACCCGGCTTGTATGGTGCGCTTACCTGTAGTTCCTGTTCAAGTCGCTGCGTGATGGTCGCAAACGCTTTGCGGCTTCCTGGGAGCTTCGGCAGCTCTTCGTTGACTATCTTCAACGCCTCGCGGATTTCCTTTTCCGCCTGCATATTGTTTCCAGCATTGCGATAGGCAATTGCGGCCCATTCGAAGAATTCGGCCGAACGGAGAACCAGCTCATCGTCTCGTTCGTCACCTATTCGGCTTGGGTTTTCTCGGGCAGCTCTGTCGAAATGGTCCGCCGCGTCGCTGCAGTTCCGAGCCAATTCGTCTTCGGTCCCCTCATAAGCAAATAAATTGGCCCTCGAGATAGCCGGTTCGATTCTCCATCGTGGCTGATCGGTGATCATCGCGAGTCGCTTGCGGGTATCCAGTCCTGTCTTCAGCTCATCTCTTGCTCCCTGAAGCAGGCTTGCATCGCCTTTGGCGCGTGCCCATCGGACCTTGGTTGCTCCGATGTTGTCGTGAGTCCAGGCCTGAATCGAAAGCCAAGTGCTCTGGTTGGGATCATAAGAGGTCAAGGTATCAATACTGCGAGCCGCCTTGTCGAAGGCGGTGATTGCTTGTTCATATCGTCCCATGGCGTGTCGGATGAGGCCAATATTGTTTTGCGCAATGGCCAAGGACGTCAGCCGCCATTGGTCGACGGAGAGACGCTCCGCGATCGGTTGCAGTCCTCTCTCCGCGCTTTCGAACGATCCAAGGGCCAGCTCATCTTCGCCTTGCGCCTGAAGCACGTCACCCATCTTGTTTTCAGCCCAGGACAGCCGGTAGGCAACCTCGGGATCGTCCGGACGCAGGCGCTTCAGTCGTATCCAGGTATCGATGGATCGTTGGAAATATTGTCTGGCCTTGTCGGTCTCAGCGAATTCGGTCAGCAGCAAGTCGCCCATACCGGCCTGTACATTTGCTAGTGAGCGTAACCATTTCCAGTCATTCTGGAGACCATTTGTTTGGTCGAATCGTTTCCCAAGTGGCTCCAACTGGGCCAGTGCCTTGTCATAGTACTTCTTTGCCGTGTCCCGATCGGCCGCCGTGCCGGTGAAGGACACTCCGATTAACCAGTTAGCGCGCCCAAACAGGTCCTGCACCGCTGGGCTGCTCTGGTCGTTCTGCTGCAATACGTCGATCGCGTGGCTGGCCATCTCGCGCAATTCCTTGACCCGGCCTGCTTCCGACTTGATTTCCGCCCGCGTGAGCAATAACCCGGCAAATGGCAGCGCTATACGAGGATCATCGCGTTGGGCGGCTCCGATCACACCCTGGGCCTCGCCCAACAGCGAATCGACTTCGTCAAGTCGGGCGATCGGTCTCACCCTCTCGGCTACCAAGTCACCAAGCTCGGAAAACAATTTTTGCGTCGAGACAAGCCCGTCCTCGGCTCGCTTGCGCTGCGTCTCCGCAGTTGCCTGCGCTATCCTTGCGGTCGTTGCCAAATATAAAAAGGCCATGGATAAGGCGACGAATGGCGCGGCATACACCGCGATCTTGATCGGTTCCGCGTTGTTCAGGAGCCACAACACGATTCCGCTCAGTTCGCCCCCTTCGCGTTCGTCCACGAGAATTGGATCCACGTCGGTCAATAGCAGAGGGACCCAGTACTCCCGCATGAACTTGTCGTCGGGCTTATCAGCCGTGAGGAAGTAACCACTGTGACCGCATTTGAAGAATCGATTGCGAAAGGCCTTCCCTATTCCGCCGGTAAATCCCAATCGTCCGGCTATACCGGTGCCAAGAACGCAAATCTGGTTCCAAACGAGGATATCATCCCTAGTGCCACAGTCGTTGACGACGCGCGTAACGCCATGTCCGACCAGAACCTGCCAGGGAAAGCTGCTCTTGAGTACGCTTCCGGCAAGGACGATGGTGTTCACTTGCGGGCGCGCTGCGCTGTCGATGCCATAGAGGGCCCAGGCAATGATGTGCGTGCCGAAGCTATGGGCGGCCAGATCGATCCGGTCCCAGTTCTGGCTTGTCGCAATATCGACGTAAAATTTCCGAAACTGCCGGACAACAAACCAGCGAAGGAACGGAACGAGGAAGGCCAGGATCGAGAAGTACCCGAATTTGTAGTTGATGACCGTGAGATCGCGATCTGAACTCTCTGCCTGCAGAAGATGCTCCAAGCGCTCCTGCCAATTGCCGAATGTGCGGATACCGTGAACGGAAATGATGAGTTGTTTCATCGGTGCCCCCTGAATGACTGACGAGGCGGTTTCTTCAGCGGTCCATTGGTGCTCAGCGCGGAACGAATGGCGGATTGTCGGTCAACGCCATCGCCAGATTCAACGCTTGAAGTCTACCCGAGTTGACTGCCCGAGGTTTGACGAAGATCAACGTCGCGTTGCGGTGAGATTAAGACCCAACCGGTTGCAGTCTGACCGGTTGAGTGCGGCGTCGCCGGTTGCGAGCCACCCTTCGCCGGTGCAAGGAGACAGGTGCGCGCTGCGCGCGTCCGCAAGCCTAACGCTTGGTCGGAGACGAATTCTACCGATTCCGATCAGTAATTTTGCGATCAGATTCCTGCCAGTGCCGAAGTGAACGAGAAGGTTGTCGAAGCGGCCAGAGCGAACAACCTCGCTGATTTCTTATCCTACCTTGAACGGATGCTCAATGACACGACCCCGCATGCCCCGCATCCCAATTTTCCAGCCGCATCAGACGGTTCGTCGGACGCACCGGCTGCTGCGCCGACAGCGGCCGGCTACTGTGCATGGGGTTGTTTTCGACATTCTGTGTTCTGGTCCCTGAAGGCCGGCGCCGGGCCCGATGTGTCTTGCCTCACCACCCCCTCGTTGACGAGCGCCCGAAATCGGTGCGAAAAAGCGCATGGGCCGAGGAAGACGTCATATGAAGCTGGTTTGGGCTGTCTTTGTCCTGGTGCTGATCTCTTCGACCAGTTCAGCGGAACCCGGGCTCACCGGCGCCGCCCGAAACGAGTTCGTCGAGAACGCGTTCAAGATCTGTCTGCAGAAGCAGCGGACCGCTGCCAACAACGCGAGATTCGCCAGGTTCGCGCAATACTGTGTCTGTTACTCCAACCATCTGGCGGACCGGCTCTCGCCGGGCGAAAACAAGGCGCTGGACGAGCTGTTCTGGAACGACAGGACGCAGCTCGCCGCGCGATTGCGCCCTATCCTGAAGGGGCTGGCCGAGGATTGTGCGCATGCGCTGGCGCCCTGAGCAGGCGTCTCAGGCGGCTAAAGCATGATCCGGAAAAGTGCGAAGCGGTTTTCCGAAAAGATCATGCTTAAACAAGAATCTAAAGCGCGATGACGATTCATCCCATCTCATCGCGCTTTAGACCATCATCTCACCCTGACGAATTTGACGGCCTGCTCCTGTTCGAGGATCCGGTCGTCCATCCCGAGCAGGCTGCGATACGGCGCGATCTTCGGCAGGTTGATGTTCTGGGTGAGGATATGCGTCTTTATGTCCGGCGGAAGCTGGCCGAACTTGCTGTGCTTGCTCAATGCATCCCGCAGATGAGGCGACGCCAGGCTGTCGACGATGCCGGCCTTGTCGATATGTCCCCCCAGATTGAAGTATGAGGCGTTTGCGGTCGCGATGACGCGCCATTGCTCGGGCCGCGGGGCGGCCGCCGCGGCGGCAGGCGGAGGCGCGTCCGTTTCGGTCGGGGTCAGCTTGGCGACCTTCACCTCGGCCGGGGACTGGGTCGTTGCAGGTGCCGCCGCTGGTTTCGTCGTGTCCTGGCCCGCGGGCGATTTCTTTGCCGGCGCGGCGCCTGTCGCCTTCGCGCCAGCGGGCGATGTGCCCTTGGCCGCCTGCGTATCGGGCGCGGCATCGCGGTCCGGATCGATCAGCCGGATCAGCGGGAAGCTCAGGGGCCGCTCGTCCTTGCCGCTGCTGGCGAATCCGGGAATGTCGTAAGCGGTGCGTTCGACGGATGAGCCATAGCTTGCAAGCAAGGGCGGGCGTTTGGCGGGGGCGGCATCCGACCTGAGCAGGGAGACGACTTCAAACGCCACCACGCCGCCGACGACCGCAACGGCAGCGATCGCGCCGGCAACCGTCCAATCCAACGCCAGTTTACCTGCCAACGCGTCAGCTCCTGCGCTGTTGCATCATCGTTCGTAGGGATCGCGGAGCGCGATCATTGGATCGTGTACGGCCTGGCATCAAATGACCATTTCCCCTCGCGCAACTGGTCGTCCTGGTTGGGGATACGCAGTTCATTGGTTCGCTTCGACAGATAGGCGAGAACCATCTCCGGTTTGCCCAATATCTCGGCCGGGATGTCGGGCAGATCGAGAATCTGGACCGGCGCCGCGCTCAGGATCCCGACGATCATGGCCTGTCCATTCGGCGGGGCCACCATATAGCGTACGCCTGCATAGGGGTCGGTGGGGAGTGGAATCACCGTCGCACTGCCCGGCTTGACAAAGTTGGCGTTGGAGCGCCCGGCCCGGACCAGCGATGCCGTGTTCGGATAGATCTGGGTGAGGTGGCCGGTCGCGTCCACATCCATCAGCACCAGATAGCCGGGCTTCTTGCTGGTGACCTTGAACGACACGAACGAACCCACGGTCACCGTCTGTCCCGGCAGCATCTCCACCGCGAGCTGCGCCGGATTGGGCGGCGTGACGCCGGACAGCGTTGCAACATCCGAGCTCGTTCGCGGTGGCTCCACGGAAGGCTCCGGGCGAGGCGCCAGCGAAGGCCTCAGGCGAGGCTGCGGGGGAGGCGCCGGGCTCGGCTCCGCCACGGGAGGATTCGCGGCCGGGGCCGGCGCTGCGGCATCGCCCGGGCCCGGCGGCGGCGATTCCATCACCGGCGGGAGCGGCGCGGGACTCTCCGGAGAAGGTGACAGCGACGGAGCCGGCTGCGCGGCCGGCGGCGCTGGATCGGTTCCTTCGAGGATCGTCACGGCCGCAAGGCATTGCGGGCCGATGAGCCCCATGAGCATTGCGATCGACAGCGTTCTTGCACTGATACCGAACGACATACCCTACCTCAGGGTGCCGTAAACATTCCGATCGAGCCGACGCGGGCATCGGGCGGGAGATACTTGGCCATGACCTTGATCATCTGGCCAGGAGCCCTTCGCCGGTTCAATTGCAGCAGGGCCTGCTCGAGATCGACGAGGCGTTGCGTGGTGCTGATGGCGACGATCTGCTCGGCGCCGAACGGCTCGCGGACCCGCAGCGGAAGCCGCAGGCTGCCCGACTGCGTCGGCGCCGCGTCGGAGCCGATCGGGTACAGCATCTGGATCGTGCCGTCGCCCGAGATGTCGAACAGGATGACGGACCGCCCGGCGACGTCGTTCAGCTCGATCTGGACCGGCTCGTCATTGTGGTGCTGGGCGTCGTCGGGGGCGATGCGGACCGACTGCGGCGACTTGGTGGCGATCCGCTTGAGCTCCCTGATGGCGGCGGTGCGATCCACCACGGTGACCAGGTCCCTCGCATCGACCTTGTAGGCAATCACGTCGCCCCAGGAGATCACGTCGCGGGATTTTGGATCCCAGATCAGATCGGGGTTGTCGAGCGGCAGCACGATCTCGACGAGCGCCTCGCGCGAATTGATGGCCGGCAGGCTCTTGCTGTTGCCGTCGAGGGCCGCCAGCCGGACCGGCGTCGAGCTCCTGCTGATCACGGGTTCGGGGTTTGGCATGCTCGACGGGGCGATTGCCTTGTCCTGCGCCTTGTCCTGCGATTTGTCGGGCGCCGGATTGGCCAGGGCAACCTGCTGGGGCGCGGGGGAGCTCGATTGCGCAGGCAGGCTCAGTCCGCGCGTGAGCTGGAACATCACCTCGCTGTTCGCGGCCCGGCCGGGCGACGTCTTGGTGACGATGTTCTGCCGCTGATCCGACAATTGATAGACGACTTGCCGGACATTGCTGAAGAGCTCCTTCAGCGTGATCCGGCCATCGCGGTCGGCATCGGCGCCGCCTTCCAGCGCGCGCGCCACGGCGTAGCTGAGTGCGCCGCGCAGGCCCTCGATCGCGGGAATCTTGACCTCGGGCGCCTTCGTGTTGCGGTCGACGGCTGCGAGAAAGATGGTGTGATCCAGATCGAGATCCGTCACCGGCTCGGACGCACTCTGGACCGGGACCAGCTTGTCGACGGTCAGCGTGTAGGTCGGAACCTGCCGGTAGCTCATCTCCGCGGCGCGCGGGTCCACCTCGCGCGCCATGCCGCCGCCATGGCAGGTATCCGCGACGAACACGACCTTGGCGCCCTTCAGTTCGAACTGGCGGATGAAATGGTTGAACTCGGCCCCGAGAATGCGTTGCTGCGAGCCTTCCGCTGTCGCCTGGAACCCGGGCAGCAGGAACACGTCCTGCATGCCGTCGGGCTCCGATCCCTTGATGGTTTCGGGCTCCTGCGCGCCGTGGCCGGCGATCGAGAGAATGATCTCGTCGTTCGCGCGGGTCCGCTGCACCAGGTCGCTGATGCTCTTGAGGATGTTCGCCCTTGTGGCCTGACCATCGATCAGCGTCACGACGTCGGACGTTCCCATCGTGCGAAGCGCGCCCTCGATGTCGCGCGCGTCGGCGACCGACCCCTTGAGCGGACGCACATGCTGATAGGCGTCGATGCCGATCACGAGCGCCCGGATCGCGCCGCCGTCGGGGTTCTTCAGATAGAGCGGAGGAGTGGGATTGGCCACCGCCGCCTTGGTCATCAGGGTGACAGCGCAGACCGCGGTCAGTGCAGCAAGGCGAATGGCAGACATGGGACGTGTCCTACTCGCGAATGAATTCCACCCGGCGATTCAAGGTGTAAATATCGTCCTGGCTCAGCCCGGACGAGTCCATCAGCTTGATCGGCTCGGTCGAGCCGACACCCTTGGTCTCGATGACCGTCGACACGCCGGCTTCCTTCAGGAACGCCGCGACCGCCTCGGCACGCGCCGCCGACAGCTTCATGTTGGTCTCGTCGCTGCCGCGCACGTCGGTGTGACCGACCAGCCGCACGCGCTGGATCCCCTGCTCCTTCAGCGCCTGGGCCAGTTCGCGCGCGGCCTGCTCGCCGATCGGCGTGAACGTCGTCTTGGCATAGTCGAAGGTGATCGGCACGGGCACGGCCTGCGGCACGATCCCGCGCACCGAGCGCGAGTAGATGCCGCCGAGCGTGCCGTCGCGCTGGTCCTTCGCGGTCGGTACGAAGGCGGTGCTGCCGTCGGCCATCTTGACGTTGGCGGCCAGCAGGCGGGCCTGGCCGGAGCGGTTGATCAGGCCGTCGATCTCGAATTTCTCGGGTCGGGTCGGCGTCAGCGTCTCGTTCTTCACGATGGCGATCGCCCGGTCATAGGCCTCGGCGGCTTCGGCAAAGCGCCGCTCGCCAAACCGGACCTCGCCGAGCGTGGCCGAGGCCTGCCACAGCACCTCCGGCGTGTCGGCCGCGGCCAGAAGCCGTTCATATTCGGCCACCGGCCGGCCGCGCGCCATCAGGATCTGGGCGGCCGACAGCCGCAGCGCCGCCAGCCGGTACTGCGCCGCGGTCTGGTACTGCCCGCAATCCGCACTGGACGCGATCTTGTCGATCAGCCCCTGGGCGTCGTGCTCGCGGGCTTCGTCAATGGCCTGGTTGAAGGGGTCGAGCAGGGATTTGCAATCGGCGGCGATGGCCGGGGAGGCGGCCAGGAGGCCGGCTGCCGTAATGGCAATCAGATACCGCTTTGAAATAAACTGTCGCATGATACTGCGTCCAAAATGGTCCGGTTAATGAATGGTAAGCCAGCAATTAAAAACGTTTTATACAACAAAGGGTGAGGGGGGACAAATGGGGTATCTCACAAGTGAGCCGCCATCACGCCAATCCTAGGTCACGGCTTCAAAATAGTCCTGCCAAAGCTCCGGTGGCTGCTCCTCGCTGAGCCACCATTCCTTCTCGCTGCCATCGCGTTCGGAGATGAATACGTACACGAAGCAGTTGTCATAATGACTGTATGCATCCCGCTGGAATTTGACGATCTCTCCAACGAAGAATTGAAATCTTCCTCCGCTCGTGAAGGTCTGCTTCACCCGATAGCGCTGTCCGACGACAAAAATCGGTTGTGTATAGGTCATGGCGCCGATCCAAAGGCCGATTTGTCGGCCGTGAAGAATTGAGTTCCGCCGCCCGCGCCCTGGGCCGAGGGTGGAACGTTGGGATTGGTCGAAGTATCAGCAGCTGTAGATCGAAGGACCTCGACATCGCTTGTCGTCGTATATGTCTTTGCGACTCTGCCTTCTGGACTGATGCCCAGCGCTTCGGCCGGCGTGCCTGGCGGCGCGAAATAGTTGCCAGTTGGATTTCCCGGAACTTGATACTGAACCACTTCGGTGCCCTTCGGCAGAGTAACCACCTCGACCGGGTGGTTGAAGTCTATTCCGTCGAGGTGCGCGTCGATCCTCTTTTGTGGCCACCCTGACTTTTCATAGAATGATTGCGCCGTTGCCCGTCGCTGCGCGATCACTTCGGGGCTTGCGCGCTTTGACGGGCTCTTCTCCGTTTTTGGCGGTGTGTCGCTCCCTGATTTCGGCCTCTCCTGCAGTCGCTCCACCGTCGGCGCCCGCTCCGGCGGCGGCCTCTTCACCGAGCCCTTCGCCTCCAGTCCCGAGCTCGTCGCCCGCGTGGTCGCATGCGTCAGCGCGGCGATCAGAACCGTGATGCCGATCATCACGATGATCTCGGCCAGGATGTCCGCGGCCTTCTTGAGATCGTTCTCGTCGGTTGCCGCGCGGGTGGCTTCGACGAACTGGCCGATCAGGTGGGCCCCGCCGACCAGCGATTGGACCGCCATCACGATTCCGACGCCGCCGAGGACGAGGGCTGCGCCCGCCAGCAGCATGTCGATGACTTCGCCGACGACGAAGAAGTGCGCGACGAACCAGACCAGCAGCGAGCCGACCAGCCAGGCGAGGAAGGTCGGATCGGACAGCATCTGCTTCAACTGCTGCCGCGCGTCGTCCGTCAATTTCCGCGAGTCGGCCGTGAGGATGACGATTGCGGTCAGCTTTTCCGCGATGGTCCAGTCGCCGACCAGCCGCTTGGGCGCGGAGACAGCGGCGCTGGCGACTGGCGCGGGCGCGCTGACGGGGGCATGCGCGGGCATGGTGCGGTTGCGGGTTTGCAGCGCTTCCGTCACCTGCTTTTGGCGCGCGGCCGAGGTGTCGCGGCGGTGCAGCGAGATGTCGGTGACGAGAAACACGATCAGCGGCCCGCGCACGCCCATGCGCGCGATGCGGTCGACGATCGAGTGGTCCTTGACGCCGGACAGGCGGTGATCGCCCTGCCAATGCGCCCAGAACCGGCGCATCGCCTCGCGCGCGGCCGGGTCGAGCAAAGCGGTCGTCAGGCGCTGGCGGATCTCGGCTTCGCTGTCCAGGCAATAGCGGCTGCCCTGCACGCCTGCGGCCGCGCGGGGGCCGATCAGCAGCGTCGCCGTTCCGGCGCGGAGCCGGAGCATGGAAAATGCGCTTTGCAAAACGGACTACGTCGAAATGACTGGCTTGATGATGCCGATATCATCGTTCCAGAACCGGTCGATGACAATAGAAGCGGCCGGAAATTCGTGCCGCTTGGTCAATTCGCTGCGTCCCTGCGCAGGCTCAGAAGCCGAGACCGTAGGCGGAGCTGGGACGGGTGCCGGCGGGGTGGCCGGTCGGCTGGGCATGCGGGAGTCCGGCCGTGGCTTTCGGCTTGGCCTGTGCATCGGCCGGCCCGGCGCGCCGTTCCGGCGCGCTCTTTTGTGCTGCGTCCGGCAGGATCGCCGGCGCTGTCCGGCTCGCATCGATGATGCAGGCGTCGCCCTGCGAAATCTGGCCGCTCCCGCACGACAACGGGCAAACCCGGTCGGTATGCCGCGCCAGATCGGCGACGAGGGCCTCGGTGATGTCGGGGCTCGCCACCGTCCCTCCGCCGTTGGACATGTAACGCGCCAACGCGTCGCGCGTCGTGGTCAGGGATCCGCTGATCTTGCCGTCGAAGCAGCCGAGCCGCGCCAGCTCGATCTGGGTGGCGCGCACGAGCTCCAGCGAATTCGGCACCGCTCCGCTGCGCACGGTGCTGTCCGCGTTGAAGCGGTCGATCGCGGCCACGACCAGCGGCCCGAGCGGGTCGCAGGTCACGGTCCTGGAAAATTCCTTGAGCTCGTCAGGGCCGCTGCCTTCGCTGCCCTTGGCCAGGATGGCTTCAAACTGGCTTTGCTGGGCCTCGCAGGCGGATACGGTCGCAGCAGCGCCGGTGTCCGTTTTCGTCTCGGCGACGGTCAGGACGGCGCCAGCGCGTGAACCGCCGGAATTCGTCTGCACGGACGCAACGGGCGCAACGCGCTGGTCGGCCAGGGCGCAATCGGCACCGAGAAGCAGCGATACGATGGTCGCTCCGGTTGCCAGCAGCACTTTCGTACAACGGCCGATCATGTTCGTGCCCGTCCCCCCTCGATCATCCTGCGATGGACCGAATGTCTCTGCTTAGTGTCGGCTTTGCTGGGGGAAGTTCATCGCCGGCCGGCGGCGCCCGCGGGCGCCTGCGCAAATATCCAGCCGGCGGCCGGGTCCCGCCCACGGGCCGTCTCTCCGGGAGAGGCTGTTAGCGCCTGTGCCGCCGCGATGCCGTGGGGGTGGGCTGAGCAGCCTTGCTGGCCTTTTCAGGCTTGTCCGGCTTGTCGCCGGCATAGGCGCTTTGGGCCACGACCATGTTGTCCTCGGCGAGGCCCTTGAAACGCACCGGCTGATATCCGCGGCCGAGCAGCGAAGCCAGCGGATAGATGTTGCGGCAGACCCGGCCATTGCAGCCGCCGGTCGAGGATTCCATCACCTCGGCCTTGCGATCCGGCGTGAAGCGCAGGAACAGCATCACGTGCGAACCCGGCTTGTTCAGCGCGTCTCCGGGGCGCAGCTCCCAGGGATCGCTGACGGGCTTGGCGATCGCCGGAATGGCGGCGGTCGTATAGTGGACGGACAGCCCCCAGGCCGCGCTCACGAAGGCGGAGCAGTCGACACCCGCGACGTCGTTGCGCGGCTCATTCTTGGTGCAGACATTGCCTGCCTTGACGCCGCGCTGCATCGCGGCCTGGAAGTTCGCCAGTGAGCCGTGACAGCCCCAGCAATAGGGCACACCGCGAACCTGCTGGCCGAGCTTGCCCTGGAGATACCAGGGCCGCCGGATGCGGCTGAAGCCGGAGCACGACGTGTCCGGATCCGCTCCGTAATTCTGTGGCGTCACCAGCCACTGGACACCCTCGAAGGCGAACGCCGCCTCGATCGCCTGCTGACGATTCGAGGGCCGCACTGCCGCGATCGCCGTGAAGCTGCTCGACGGCGCGGAGCCTGCGTTCTGGATCCGCCGCCGCACGTCGATGACCTTGGCATTGCGCAGGGGCCGGAATCCGACGCCGACGACGTCCACGCCGCTGCGCTGCGTCTTCAGGAAATAGACGTCGCCATCGCCCGAGACGGTCACGAAGCGGCGCGTGATCGGCGTGTTTTCCAGTGGCAGCTCGTAGACGCCGTCGAGCTCGCCGTTCAGCGCGTAGCGGGCGATGAACGTTGCCGCGCCGCCGGCATCGGCGGGAATGTTTTCGGCCAGAATGTAGAGCCGGTCGCTGTTGTCGATCTCGAGGAACTCGACGGCGCCGAGCTTGTCCTTCACCCGCAGGTGGAGCTGCGCCACGGTCTCGTCGCCATCCATGGTGCGTACTTCGATCAGCACGCTGTTGTCGGATTTTTCCGGACTGATGTCCGCGATGACGGAGCCGCGGCCGCGCGAAGCGACATATTGCCGGCTCGGCTTGCGTCCCTGCTTGATGGTCACGGCTCGCGTGTTCTGGTCGAGCAGATCGACCGGATTGCCCGGCGGCTCCGAGCCCATCTGCGCGAAGGCCGACGTCGCGAAGACGTCGTCGACGGCGCGCGTGCTGACCTCCTCGAGCTGCACGGTGGTGCCGCCCACCCCGCGCGTCGAGACCGGATCGCCCTTCGCCTTCAGCGTCCGGATGCCATTGTCCCAGACCAGGATCTCGTCCTTCCGGACCACGAGATCGTTGGGCTGAACGCTGGCCGGCATTTCGAGAATGCTCGGATCCTCGGCCGGCCGCTTGGGATTGAAGCGCATGATGCGCTGATTGAGCTGGTCGAGCAGGAAGAGGTCGCCGTCGGAACCCGCCGTCAGGGCCTGCGGGCCGGTCAACTCGACGTCCTCGCCGGCGTCGGCGATTCCAACCGCATCCGCCGAATTGCCGCCGCCGAACCGCTTGATGATGAGATCATCCGCGCAGGCCGCGTCGATCGCAATTGTCAGGGCCCCGGCAGCACATGCGAAACCCAGGAAAGTCCGCAACTTAGGCATGACGTGCTCAGTCAAATGGATGAAATATCAATATAGACTCATACAACCTGATGCCCGGAAAGTCAGCAGTCTCCCGAAATGGTGACCGCGCGTTGAACGGCGAAGGCGGGCACCGGATGGCAAGCCCTCGTCTGGCCATGCCCGCCCGCGTGGTCTAGCATTGCCCGGAGCCGCCCGAAGCGGCGGCCGACGATTTGGAAACAGGTCATGGTCATCAAAAATCGATTTGAGCGTGTGAGTGAGGTTCAGCCCGACGCGATTACCCTGTCGCTGAGCCGATCGGGGGACGGCGAGGTCGGCACCGTGGTCTTCCCCGCCTCTGCGAGTGGCGGCCGGATCAGCGAGGACAAGATCAGCGCCGAATTGCCGGCGGTCGATTCCTTTCGTGCTGCGGTCAAGCTCGCCAACGAGATGAAGGTCGCGATCGTGGTGATGGATCCCGACAACGTCTGGAAGGACAGCTGGGGCGAGCTCTTCACCCCCATCGACGACTGATTGCCAACAGGGTTGAAAAAGTCTGACGCGGGCCCGAATGCGCCGTGCGACGCAGGCGTAGCCGATCTGTCGCGTCGTTTCGTAACATTTTAACGATTCCCTCAATCGATTGTTCTGACGTCGTGTGGCAACACGCGATTCCGTGGCCTTGCGACGGCATTGCGACCTGTGTCGCCCGCCGGTTGCAAATCGAATCGATGGGCGCCGCGCCCGACGTGCGCGGCCTGCAACGTCCGCGCTAACGAAGCGTAAAGACGTTCGCTCGAATTACCCTTAAATTCCAGTTGATTCCGATGCATGCGCGTTAGCCTGACGTTGACTGCTTTGCAGCCTTTCGCGTGACTTCGAGCGCAACTTGAGGGAGTGATATCGCTACGGGCAATGCGAGCCCAACAGGATTGGAAACAGGAGTTGCGTGATGTCGTTCTTCAAGAAGATTGCGATGCCGGCCGCGCTGGTGCTGACGGTGGTTTCGATGGGCTCGATGACTGCGGCGCAGGCCCAGTCCGGCAAGAAGATGGTCGTCGCGATGGCGCCCGCCGACGTCTCGCCGTCCCAGGACGCGAAGCCCGCGCGCGCGGCAGCTCCTGCGGTGGTGCGCAAGCGCGTCGCGGTCGTCGCGGCCCCGAAGGCAGCAAAGGAAGATTGCTTCTGGTGCAACCGCCCCGTGTATATCTCCGGTTTGACCTACTGATCGCTGCGACGGTCAGCGCTGTCTGACCGTTCGTCGTCGACCGAATGCAAGGCCGCCTCGTCCGAGGCGGCCTTTCTTTTGGCGCATTGGACTTTCAACTTGTTGTGACGGTGCCTCAGTTGCGCCGAAAAGTTTCGGGGAACACCAGGGTCGCTGTGTTGTTGGTTGCGAGGGTCGCTTTAGCGGCCTAGTTTGCTCTGGTTCGGAATCGCGTCGGCTTAGCCTGGCAGGGGATCAGATGGGAGTTTGCCAATGACCGCGTTCAGACGGATCGCCAGACCGGCCACGTTGATGGTCGCCGCTGCAGTGCTCTTGGGTATTTCCGGAACGGCGCGCGCCGAGACCGGCTGGCTGTGGTTCGATTCGGTCTTCGCCGTGCCCCGTGCCGCGCCGGCGTCGATTCACCGGCAACCGGTCCAGGCCGTGAAGCGCACCCGGATCGTCCGGGCCGTCGCCCCGGCGCCCGTGGCGCCGCGGCCGATCCTGGTCTCCGCGACGACTTCGGACGTGCGTCCGAACTGCTTCTGGTGCGGCCGCCCGGTTTACGTATCCGGCCTGTCGTTCTAGGCGCTCCGGAATTACAGGTTGTTGACGAGCCGCCCGCAACTTGTGGGCGGCTTTTTTGCGCGTTTTGCGTTCACTTTTGCGCGTTGCAATTGTGCAACGGTTGCCCACAAACGTGCCTTAATGGTGCCGAATTACCTCAATTCGGCTGATGAGGTCTGGAGGCGGTTACTGAATCATGACTAACTAATTCCGATTTCAAAGCATGGCCCAGGTGGGGTCCGAAGCCGTGCGTCGGCTCCAAGGATATTTTTCGGGGTAGGCTTATGTTGGTTTCTCGCATTGGTGAATTTCGCCCGGCTGACCTGGATCGGTCGCCTGCGAAGGAGAAATCGTCCCGGCTGGGGTGGCTGAAGGGCAGGCTGCTCGAATCGAGCGCCATTGTCGCCGTCGCAGCCGCCGTCACGGTGGGCTTAACCAGCCCTCTGCGCGCCCAGACCTGGCAGAACGGCGGCGTCGACAACGGCAATTACAACGAACCCACCAACTGGACGACCACCAACGTCCCTGACGCACCGGGCGAGACGGCGACGTTTGCCGGCACCGGCAGCACCGCCGTCGTGGTGACCGCCCCCGTCGGGCCGGGGCCGGACTCCTGGACGTTCACGGCGGCGTCGCAGGACTATTCGGTCTCGGGTTCGGCCGTGACGTTCAGCGGCGCCGGGCCGAATCTGATCAACGCCGGCGGGACGAACTCGATCTCCAACAACATGACCGGAAGCGCCATCTCGGTGACGGCCGGGCAGTTGACCGTGAGCGGGACGAACTCGTTCACCACCACGAGCGTCACCGGCGGCACGTTCGTCAACAGCGGTTCTCTCACCTCGACCGTCACGAATAGCGCGACCTACACCAACAGCGGCACTCTTACGGGCAACGTCACGAACTCCGGGACGTTCAGCAATACCGGTACCGTCACGGGCTCCGTCAGCCAATCCGCCGGCACAACCACCAACTCCGGAACGATCACCGGCACGCTGGGGCTGACCGGTGGCACGTTCACGAACAATATTGGCGGAGACGTCCAGGGCACCACCACCAACAATGGCGGTACGGTGAACAACAACGCGACCATGGCCGGCGTGGTCAA
>NZ_JAFCJJ010000045.1 GCF_018131015.1 Bradyrhizobium diazoefficiens | reverse complement strand
GCGGTCCTCCCATTCAGTCGGACCATACGGAATCAGACATCCTTCCCGTCTTCAACCGCGATGTGTGAATGCCATAGCCCACAAGGGGGGAGGGAACACACCTCCCGGGGAAAACGTGCTTCAAAACCTCGCCCGGCGAATCCGCACATACAGCGCGCCCTCGCCGCCATGGCCGATATGCGCCTCCTCGAAGCCGACGACGAGGGCGCGGAATTCCGGCAGGCTCAGCCATTCCGGCACCTGGCGGCGCAGCACGCCGCTCTCGCCGCCGCTGCGGCCCTTGCCGGTGATGACCAGCACGAAGGTAAGGCCGTCGTGATGGGCGCGGTGCAGGAAGCCGGCGAGGGCCCGATGCGCGCGCATCTGGGTCATGCCGTGCAGATCGAGCCGCGCCTCGATCTCGCTGCGGCCGCGCGACAGTTTTGCGCGTTCACGCTTGCCGAGCGGCGCCAAAGGCGGGACGGCGGGCTTGGCCACGCGCGGCGCCGGCGGGGCAGCGGCAATCGGACGTGGCGATGGCGCAGCTCTCATCGCCGGTGCCGCCGGCGAGGGCTCGGGGCGCGGCGCGGCATGCGCCTTTGCCACACGGTGCTTTCGCAGCGGTTTGACCTGTTTCGCGACGAGGTCCCACAGCTCGCGCTCCTCTTCGCTCAGCGTGCGGCGGCGCGGCGCGGGACGAGGCTCGAGCACGGGCGGACGGGACGATCGCTTCATTGCTGGCTGGAACGACGATGCACGCGCTTGCGCGGTTCGCGCACCGGCTCGATCACCGGGCGCGGCGCCGGCAGCGGGACCGGATTGGCGATGGCGACCGTCTCGCCCTTGCCGTGCGTCGCGGCGGCGGGCTTGACCGAATCCTTGGTGGAATCCTTGGCCGGATCGGTATGCGGAAACAGCTTTGCGATCTTCTCCGACGGCCGCGGGTCCGGCACAGGCAGCTTCGCGGCGCGCAGGCCCGGATCGAGGCTCTTCGGCACCAGCATCACGAAATGCATGGCATGGCGCAGCCGTCCGGACACCCGGCCGGCCTCCGCGCCCGCGCCAAAAAACAGGTCGGCGCGCGCCGGACCGATGATGGCCGAGCCGGTGTCCTGCGCGATCATCAGCCGATGGAACGGCGTCCTGGCGCGCTCGGACTCGATCGGCAGCTCGCCCTCGATGAAGAAGGGCGTGCCGTAGACATGCAACGATTTGTCCACCGCGATGGAGCGGCCAGCCGTGAGCGGGATGCCTTGGGCACCGACCGCCTCCTCCTTGTCGGACAGATTGACCTCGCGGAAGAAGATGTAGGCGCGGTTCTGGCGCCGCAGCTCCTTGGCGCCGTCGGGATTCTGCGTCATCCACTCCCTGATCTTCTGCATCGACATCTCCTCCTTCGGGATGATGCCGCGCTCGATCAGGACGCGCCCCACGGCCGTATAGGGATAGCCGTTGTAGGAATCGTAGTTGAGCCGGACGGATGAGCCGTCATCGAACTTGATCCGCGCCGAGCCCTGGATCTGGGCGAACAGGAGGTCGGTCGGGTCCTTCAGCCAGGCGATCTCCAGCCCGCGGCCGGCGATCTTGCCGTCCTCGATCTCGCCGCGATCGTAATAGGGCACGAGCTTGCGGCGGCCGATCTTGCGGTAGACCGGCCCCTTGTTGGGCAGGTTCAAGGCGTCCTGCTTGTAGCCGCGCACGAACAGGTTCGAAGGACGCCGATAGACCGGGACGTTGTAGACATCGGTCTGCGTGCGCGACCCTTCCAGCACCGGCTCGTAATAGCCGGTGACGAAGCCGTCCGGCTCGCCGAGGCGCGAGATCCGCAGCGGCGAAAAATTCTCCTCGAAGAAGGTTTTGGCCCGGGCATCGTCGGTGGGCTCGAGCGATTTTGCGGCCCGGCAAGGTTCGGCCAAAGAGCCGGCCAGCGCCTTCGGCTCGGCCGCGCCGTTCTGCCCGTTGATCGACCTGCAGCTGGCGCGAAAGGTCTTGTAGGCGGCGAGATGATCGTCATCGCCCCAGCCCTTCACGTCCGCCCAGGCCAACGGCAGATATTGCGCGCCGGGAATCTCGAACGGCAGGGGAACTTGCGGATAAGGCAAGGCGCGCGGAGGCAGGGCAGCCACTTCGGGGGCACGATGATGGTGGCCGCGATAGTGGCGCCGGGCCGCTTCGGCGCCGAGCGAAAACGCCGACAGCGCGACGGCACCGGCGCACAGCGCCGTCACGCCATTCCTGAAAGCAGCTTTAATTCGCGCTTCCGGTGCCAACCAGCTTCCAATTCGGATCGCGAGAGGTGATGTCGCGGGCGAAAGTCCAGACGTCGGTGATATCGGCCACCTTCTCGGCGTTGCCGTCGACGATGGTGCCGGCCTTGTCGCGGGTGACCGAGATCATCTGCGAGACGAAACGCACGGTGAGCTGGGCGGTGCGGTCGCGCAGCTCGGCTCCGACCAGCTCGGCCTTGTCGATCGAGACGAAGCGCGTCTCGGTCTTCTGCTCGTTCTTCTCGCGGTCCTTGATCGCGGCGTCGAAGCTCTCATAGACCTCGGACGACAGGAGGTCGCGCAGCGCGCGGCGGTCGCCGTTGGCGAAGGCCAGCACGATCATCTCGTAGGCGCCGCGGGCGCCGGACAGGAAGTGGCGGGGATCGAAGGTCGAATCCTTGTCGACGATGGCGTCCAGCCCTTGCGCGAGCGCGGTGCCCGGCTCGGTCAAGCCCTTCCAGCGGTCGGAAGCCGGGGCAGGCCCAGCCGCCGGCGCCAGCGGCGCCTGGTCGATCACCTTGCCCGGCATGGTCACGACGTTCTTGTCCTGGGCACCGCCCAGCGCATTGCGGGCCGTGGGGTCGAACGGCGGCCGCTCGTTGCCGGTCCGTTGCCCAAGCACGCTGCGCAGCCGCAAGAAGATAAAGACCGCGAGCGCCAGGAAGATGATGGTGTAGATTTCCACGTCGTATTCGCTTTCTGGTCTTTGCAGAGGGGCCGCCGCCGGGGGGCAAATCGTTCCGGCCAGTAGACCGTTCCCTGCGGAAACGGCAAGCCTACATCACCAATTCAGGTCCACGGCGTCACATCCACCGGGATGTAGGCACGAAATCTTGCCCGGCCAATGGCGCCTTTTGGCACAGCGCCGAGTGTAGCGCGTTTTATGCTTAAGGGGAAACCCGATCCTGCCCGGAAATCGCGCATCTTCAATCGTTTAAGCCGTGATTTCGCACCAGGGGCGGGTTCGCCGTCGCGCGGTGCGGACGCGGCCCGGATTCCGCATCCGGGCCAATCGTCCTTGTGGAACGAGGCGGCCCTATGTTAGCCAACCGCCGCGAAATTCAGCCCCAATCGGGTAAGGAGAGACTCTCATGACCAACGGTAACGGCACCCCTCCCGAGGCGGCCCCCGCTCCCCAGCTCAACGTGCTGGCGCAATATACCAAGGACCTCTCGTTCGAAAATCCGAACGCGCCGGCCTCGTTGCAGCCGCAGAGCCAGCAGCCGCAGATCAACATCCAGATCAACGTCAACGCCAACAACCTCAGCGAACAGGAGTTCGAGGTGACGTTGTCGGTCGAGGGCAAGGCCGAGAACGCGGGCAAGGTGATGTTCTCGTTCGAGCTCGCCTATGCCGGCGTGTTCCGCATCGTGAACGTGCCGAAGGAGAACCTGCATCCGCTGGTCATGATCGAATGCCCGCGGCTGTTGTTCCCGTTCGCCCGCGAGATCATCGCCAGCGCCGTCCGCGACGGCGGGTTCCCGCCGCTGATGCTGGATCCGGTCGATTTCGTCGGTCTCTATCGCCAGAACATGGAGCGGCAGATGGCCGCTCAGGGCCAGGGCGGTCAGGCCTGATCGGCCACGGCGGTAGCTGGAGCGGCGAGGTACTCGTTCCAGATCGCCTTGTCGCCGAGCGTTGCGATGAAGGCCCGGTGGGCCTCGCGCTCGGCGTCTGAAACGCGCGGCGTGAGCGGCACCAGGCGCTGCCGCCGCGGCGCATCGCCAGCCGCGTTGAGGCGAATCTCTTCAGCCTCCGAAGCCAGCAGCAACTGCGACTGCCGCGCCCCGACCAGGTCGACATAGACCTCGGCCAGAAGCTCGGCATCGAGCAGCGCGCCGTGCTTGGTGCGGTGGGAATTGTCGATCGCATAACGCGAGCAGAGATCGTCGAGCCGGTTCGACACGCCCGGATGCTTGCGCCGGGCCAGCAGCAGGGTGTCGACCAGCCGCTCGCGCGGGATCGCCGCGCGCTTGATCCGGTCGAGCTCGGCATTGATGAAGCTGATGTCGAACGAGGCGTTGTGGATCACCAGCGGTGCATCGCCGATGAACTCCAGAAACGCATCGGCGACCTCAGGGAACAGCGGCTTGGTCGAGAGGAACTCGGCCGACAGCCCGTGCACGGCAAAGGCTTCCGCGGGCATGTCCCGTTCGGGATTGATATAGACGTGATAGGTCTGTCCCGTCGGCATGCGGTTGAAAACCTCGACGCAGCCGATTTCGACCAGTCGATCGCCGCGCAGCGGATCGAGGCCGGTGGTTTCGGTATCGAGGACGATTTCGCGCATGGTCGGGATCTAACGGGCCGTGTGAGACGGCGAATCAGGCTCGCCGCTGCGGCATCTTAACGACCTCGGCCAGGATGTGCTTGATTTGCGCGCGCACCGGTTCGAGTCCGTGCGAGGTATCCACCACGAAATCGGCGCGCTTGCGCTTTTCAGCGTCGGGCATCTGCTTGGCGATGATGGCGTCGAGCTTCGCCTCGTCCATCGTCCCCCGGGCAAGTACGCGCTCGCGCTGCAGTTCCGGCGTGGTCGACGCCACCACCACGGCATCGACGCGCTTTTCGCCGCCGGTCTCGAACAGCAGCGGAATGTCGAGCAGCACGACCGGCGCTTTCGCGGCCTCCGCGTCGGCAAAGAATTTCTGCCGGGAGGCGCCGAGCATGGGGTGGACGATGCCCTCGAGCTGCTTGATCGCGGCGGGATCGTGCACCACGCGCGCCGATAGTTTTGGCCGGTCGACCTTGCCGCCCGAGGTGGTGCCGGGAAACGCGGCCTCGATCGCCGGCGCCGCTTCACCTTCATAGAGCTGATGGACGGCCGCATCGGCGTCGTAGACAGGCACGCCGGCCTCCGCGAACAGTTTTGCGGTGGTGGATTTACCCATCCCGATCGAGCCGGTCAGTCCCAGGATCCGCATCAGCGCAGCCTTCTTTTCATTCACACCGCAACTAGCCGCTCGCGGCGCAGGAAGGCAAGCAGCGGCAACAGCGGCAGGCCGAGGATGGTGAAATGGTCGCCCTCGATGCGCTCGAACAGATGGATGCCAAGACCCTCGAGCTGATAGGCGCCGACGCTCGTCGTCACGGCATCGCCGGCCGCATCGAGATAGGCGGTCAGCTCGGCCTCGGTCATCTGCCGCATGGTCATGCGCGCCACCGAGACATGTTCGAACACGATTTCTCCGTCCCGCGCCACCGCTACGGCCGAGTTCAGCTCATGACTGTTGCCGGCAAGATCACGAAGTTGCGCCAGCGCCTGGGCGCGGCCGGCCGGCTTGTTGAAGAGACGATTCCCGAGGGCCAGCGTCTGGTCGGCGCCGATCACATGGCTGTCCGGACGATTGACCGAGACCGCCTTTGCCTTTTCGCGCGCCAGCAACAGGGCGATCTCACGCGGATTGCTGAGGTTCGAGCCCGCCTGAATGCCGCGCTCGTCGATGTCGGCCGTCACCGCCTCAAACTCGAGCCCGGCATTCGCCAAAATTATTTTGCGCGCGCTGCTCTGCGACGCCAGAATCAAGGGAGATTTGCCGCGCCACAGAGCCATCGCCGGCACTTACTCGGCGGGACGGTTGCGCTGGCGGTCGGAATACAGCTTCATGATCGCTGCAGCAGTTTCCTCGATCGAGCGGCGGGTGACGTCGAGCAGCGGCCAGTCATGCTTGGCGCTGAGCTTGCGGGCGAACGCAACTTCCTCGGTCACCGACTGCTTGTCGGTGTAGCTGTCGCTGCCGCTGCCGGACTCTGCGCCCATCGAGAGCAGGCGGTTCTGCCTTATCTGGATCAGCCGTTCCGGCGTGGCGTGAAGGCTCACCACCAGCGGACGCGTCAGCGACTCCAGTTGCGAAGGCACCGGAATGCCGGGAACCAGCGGCACATTGGCGGTGCGAATACCGCGGTTGGCAAGATAGATCGATGTCGGGGTCTTCGAGGTGCGGGACACACCGACCAGCACGACGTCGGCCTCTTCCAGGCCTTCGACATGCTGACCGTCGTCATGGATCATCGTGTAATTCAGCGCGTCGATGCGCTTGAAATATTCCGCATTGAGCACGTGCTGGGCGCCGACGCGCCCCGTCGTCGCCGCGCCGAGATAGGCCTCGAACAGTTGCATCACCGGGCCGATGATCGACAGGCTCGGAACATTGATCTCCTTGCACTTGGCCTCGAGCCGCGCGACCAGATCCTTCTCGAGCAGCGTGAACAGCACGATCCCGGGCGCTTCCTCGATCTCGTCGAGCACGCGATCGAGCTGCTTCTGGCTGCGCACCAGCGGATAGACATGCTCGACCGGAGTGACATTGGCGTATTGCGCGGCAACCGCGCGCGCGACCGTGATCAGCGTCTCGCCGGTGGAATCCGAGACGAGGTGCAGATGGAAATAGTTGCTCGAGGTCGGCACCAAAACCCTTTTGATTTCGACGGGGCAGTTTGTGGATTTCTGTGGACCTTAACCCCTCGGAAAGCGATGCGCGACACCGGGGGCGGGACAAGTGCCAATTTTCTTCACACCGCTGCCCGTCAGGACAAGTTTCGGCATGGAACGAACGGGAAGCGGGATGGCGCGGACAAGCCTCTTGATGGACTGTCGATCAGGACGCGCAAGCCCTTGAAGGCGGATGACTTATCCGGACGAGGCCGCTCGCCATGGAACATGTTGATGGATGTGAACAAGCGCGCGCAAAGCCGCTGACAGCATTGCGTGAGTCCAATCCACGCTCACAAAGACTCAAACCTCAAGAATCTAAGATTCTTAGATTTGAGAAGCGCGATGCGGACGGATATGTGTGGAGGCGAGACCTTAACGAGTTCTTACTATCCCCAGCGGTCGCTTGGCCGATGTTCTTGGCTGGGCCAAAATTTCGGATGCCGGACATGTTCGAAGACCTCTACCTCTGGATCAAGGCGCTGCACGTGATCGCGGTCATCTCCTGGATGGCCGGCATGCTCTATCTGCCGCGGCTGTTCGTCTATCATTGCGAGGCCGAGGTCGGCTCGAAGCAGTCGGAAACGTTCAAGGTCATGGAACGCCGCCTGCTCAGGGCCATCATCAACCCCGCGATGATCGTCACCTGGCTCGCCGGGCTGTTTCTCGCCTGGTCCGGCCACTGGTTCACGTTCGGCTGGCTGCACGTAAAACTGGCACTGGTCCTGGTGCTGTCGGCGGTCCACGGCTTTTTTTCGCGCTGGCGCAAGGATTTCGAGGCCGACCGGCGTCCGCGGAGCCAGAAATTCTATCGGATTATCAATGAGGTGCCGACTGTCCTGATGATTCTTATCGTGATCATGGTGATCGTGAAGCCGTTCTAGGCAGAGATCGTGATCCCTCGCTCAGCGCTTCGGCTTGCGGAGCAGGAAGCGATTTTCTATATTGCGCTCATCCCACCCAACGCAGGCGGATGTGGTTGTGTCCGAGCTTTTTAAAGGCCGGACACCGCATCAGGTTTGAAGCCACCCGGCACTCACCTTGCCAGACCTGCGGACCTTACCTGCACTGCTCGCGTCCGCATTTCAGAGCCCCCTCGCACCCCCTTCCCAGGTTACCCCACAGGACCACCCCAATGAGGGAAATTAAACTCCAGGACCTCAAGTCGAAAACTCCGGCCGAGCTTGTCTCGTTTGCGGAGGAGAACGGGGTCGAGAACGCCAGCACCATGCGCAAGCAGGAGCTGCTGTTCGCCATCCTCAAGCAGCTCTCGCTGGCCGAGACCGATATCGTCGGCGAAGGCGTCGTCGAGGTTCTCTCCGACGGGTTCGGCTTCCTCCGCTCGCCCGATGCGAATTATCTGCCGGGCCCGGACGACATCTACGTTTCGCCCTCGCAGATCCGTCGTTTCGGCCTGCGCACCGGCGACACCATCGAAGGCCATATCCGCAGCCCGAAAGAGGGTGAGCGCTATTTTGCGCTGCTGAAGGTCAACACGCTCAATTTCGAGGACCCGGAAAAGGCCAAGCACAAGGTCAATTTCGACAACCTCACGCCGCTGTTTCCGAACCAGCGCTTCCGCATGGAAATCGACGATCCGACGCGAAAAGACCTTTCTGCAAGGGTGATCGACATCGTCGCGCCGATCGGCAAGGGCCAGCGCGCGCTGATCGTGGCGCCGCCGCGCACGGGTAAAACCGTGCTGATGCAGAACATCGCGCACTCGATCACGCATAATCATCCCGAATGCTACCTGATCGTGCTTCTGATCGACGAGCGTCCGGAAGAAGTCACGGACATGCAGCGCTCGGTGAAGGGCGAGGTGGTGTCGTCCACCTTCGACGAGCCGGCGGTGCGTCACGTCCAGGTCGCCGAGATGGTGATCGAGAAGGCAAAGCGCCTGGTCGAGCATGGCCGCGACGTCGTGATCCTGCTCGATTCGATCACGCGCCTGGGGCGCGCCTACAACACCGTCGTGCCGTCATCCGGCAAGGTGCTGACCGGCGGTGTCGACGCCAACGCGCTGCAGCGCCCGAAGCGCTTTTTCGGTGCCGCCCGCAACATCGAGGAGGGCGGCTCGCTGACCATCATCGCGACCGCGCTGGTCGACACCGGCAGCCGCATGGACGAAGTCATCTTCGAAGAGTTCAAGGGCACCGGTAACTCGGAACTGATCCTCGACCGCAAGGTCTCGGACAAGCGGACCTTCCCGGCGATCGACATCTCCCGCTCCGGCACCCGCAAGGAGGAACTGATTACCGATCCGCAGGTCCTGAAGAAGATGTACGTGCTCCGCCGCATCCTGAACCCGATGGGCACGATGGATGCGATCGACTTCCTGCTCGACAAGCTGCGCTCGACGAAGAGCAATTCCGAGTTCTTCGACTCAATGAATACTTGATTGCTGCGGTGCAACATGAGATCAAGGGGCGCCTTCGGGCGCCCCTTTTTGCTGCGCGTTTTGCTGCGGCTGAGCTGCAGCAGAATTGGGAGTATCAATCGCCGCGATCGACTCAATAAGTGATTATTTTTGCTACGTTAATTATCCTGTCCCAATGGCTCGGCGCGCGGCGTAGCCTCATCGGGTTATTGCGCCGCAGCATTAGGGCCTTTTGGCGAGGGAAGCTACGGAAGCTGCCTCGGCAGGGGAGCGAAACGCCGTTTGCCTTTTTGCCGACAGCCGCACAAATAGGCCATGCACCCGCGGGAACAGACCATTTTTGCGTTGTCGTCCGGCCGGCCACCGAGCGCGCTGGCCGTGGTGCGCGTCTCCGGAGCGCAGGCGGGTTTGGTGTTGGAACTGCTCGCGGGGACGCGGCCGGCGCCGAGACAGGCGAGCCGGCGGATGCTTCGCGACGGCACGGGCCAGGAGATCGATGATTCGCTCGTGCTCTGGTTTCCGGGGCCGGCAAGCGCGACCGGCGAGGATGTCGCCGAGTTTCACGTCCATGGCGGCCGCGCGGTGCTCGCGGCACTCCTTGCTGCTATTTCTCTAATTCCGAATACGCGGGCCGCCGAGCCGGGCGAGTTCACACGCCGTGCCTTCGAGAACGGCAAGCTCGACCTGACCGAGGCTGAGGGCCTCGACGACCTCATCCACGCCGACACCGACCGCCAGCGCCGCCAGGCGCTCCGGCAGTTGCGGGGCCTGCTCGGCGATCGCGCCCGCGATTGGCGTGAGCGAATCATCGAGGCCTCGGCGTTGATCGAGGCCGGCATCGATTTTTCCGACGAGGGCGACGTGCCGGCCGAATTGCGAGCGCCGGCGGTGAAGGCGATCAAGACGCTGCATGACGAAATTACAAAGGTGCTTGCGGCACAAGGACATTCTGAAAGGCTGCGCGACGGCCTGGTGGTCGCGATCGCAGGTCCCCCGAACGTCGGAAAATCCACGCTGATGAATCAGCTCGCGCGGCGCGAGGTTGCGATCGTCTCGCCGCACGCCGGCACCACGCGCGACGTGATCGAGGTGCAGCTCGATCTCGACGGCTATCCGGTCACGGTGATCGACACCGCCGGCATTCGCCAGACCGACGATCCCGTCGAGCAGGAGGGCGTGCGCCGGGCCCGGGCGCGGGCGGCGGACGCGGACTTGGTGCTTTGGCTGACAGGTCCGGAGACGGAGGCCGACTCGCCACCGGCAACCGCATCGGTCTGGACGATCCGCAACAAGATCGACCTTGGGAAGCAGGCCGCTGCCATCGCTCCGGGGGCGGACAGGACTTTTGCGATTTCGGCCCGGCGCGGCGACGGGCTGGCTGAATTGATCGACGCGCTGATCGGATTCGCCGGCGAGTTCTTCGGGGCGACCGAGGGCGCATTGGTGACTCGGGCGCGACAGCGCGAATTGCTGGTCCGCGCCTCGGACAACTTGCGGCGGAGCCTGGACCTTGTAGAAGAGGGCGAGGAGCTAGCCGCCGAGGAACTGCGCGCCGCCGCCTATGCCCTCGGCCGGCTGCTGGGCCGGGTCGATGTCGAGGACGTCCTCGGGGCGATTTTTCAGAAATTCTGTATCGGAAAGTAGTCCTAGTTTTTCAATCTAGAACTAGGGCTTGTTCCACTGCTTGGTGTTTCACGTGAAACAGGAGCGAGGTGGCGTTCCATGTTGTTTCACGTGAAACAGCTGCGATCATGCGGGGATGGGCCTGTCTCATTTCACGTGAAACATCAATGCCCATCCATCGGTGCATGGGGTTGTTTTCGAGAAAATTGCGCCGCCACTGGAAGGGCTCTCTGTTTCACGTGAAACAGCCACCCAGTTTCCACTTCCGGCTTCGCCGCCTCTGAGCTAAAAGTCCGCGCATGCGAACAGAGCGAGAGAGTTTCGACGTCATCGTTATTGGCGGCGGCCATGCCGGCTGTGAGGCCGCGGCTGCGTCAGCCCGGATGGGCGCGACGACCGCCTTGGTGACGCATCGCTTCTCCACGGTCGGGGCGATGTCCTGCAATCCCGCCATCGGCGGTCTCGGCAAGGGTCATCTGGTGCGCGAGGTCGATGCGCTCGACGGTCTGATGGGTCGCGTGGCCGACGCCGGCGGCATCCAGTTCCGCGTTCTCAATCGCCGGAAGGGCCCGGCTGTCCGCGGTCCGCGCGCCCAGGCCGATCGAAAGCTCTATGCGGCCGCGATGCAGGCTGCGATCCGTGCCACTGATGGTCTTTCCGTCATCGAGGGCGAAGCTGACGAGCTGGTCGTGGTCGAGGGACGCGTGACCGGACTGCGCTTGGCCGACGGTCGTGTGCTTCGGGTAGGGGCCGTTGTGGTGACCACCGGCACCTTTCTCCGTGGTCTGATCCATCTCGGTGAGAAGAACTGGCCGGCCGGACGTGTCGGCGAGGCGCCGGCCATGGGCCTCTCCGCCTCCTTCGAGCGCGCCGGCTTTACGCTGGGCCGGCTGAAGACCGGCACCCCGCCGCGCCTCGACGGCTCCACGATCGACTGGTCCGCGGTCGAAATGCAGCCCGGCGACGAGCCGCCAGAACCGTTTTCGGTGATGACCGAGCGGATCACGACCCCGCAGATCCAGTGCGGCATCACCCGGACCACATCCGCCACCCATGAGGTGATCCGGGCCAATGTCCATCGCTCGCCGATGTACTCCGGCCAGATCAAAAGCTCCGGGCCGCGCTACTGCCCCTCGATCGAGGACAAGATCGTCCGCTTCGGCGACCGCGACGGCCACCAGATCTTCCTGGAGCCGGAAGGGCTCGACGACACCACCGTCTATCCCAACGGCATCTCGACCTCGCTCCCCGAGGAGGTCCAGCTCGCGATCCTCGCCACCATTCCAGGTCTGGAGCGGGTGAAGATGGTCCGCCCGGGCTATGCCATCGAATACGACCACGTCGATCCCCGAGAGCTCGATCCGACCCTGCAAACCAGGCGCCTGCGCGGTCTGTTCCTGGCGGGGCAGATCAACGGCACCACCGGTTACGAGGAAGCTGCCGGGCAGGGCATCGTGGCCGGGCTGAATGCCGCCTTGGCCGCCAGCGGTGCGGCGCTGACCGTCTTCGACCGGGCGGACGGCTATCTCGGGGTCATGATCGACGACCTCGTGACCCGCGGGATCGCCGAGCCCTATCGGATGTTCACCTCGCGCGCCGAGTACCGGCTGACGCTGCGGGCGGACAATGCTGATCAGCGCCTGACCGAGAAGGGCATTGCGCTCGGATGCGTCGGCAATGCCCGGACCCGGCACCACCGTGCCAAGATGGACGCCCTGAACTCGGCGCGGTCGCTGTCGAAGTCGCTGACGATCACCCCGAACGAGGCGATCAGGCACGGCCTGTCCTTGAACCGGGATGGCCAGCGCCGCTCGGCTTTCGAACTGATGGCCTATCCCGACATCGGGTGGGACCAGGTCAGGTCGATCTGGCCGGAGCTTTCAGTCATCGATCCCGTCATCGCCACCCATCTCGAGATCGACGCCAAGTACGACGTCTATCTGGCGCGGCAGAGCGCCGACGTCGAAGCCTTCCGGCGCGACGAGGGGCTGGTGCTGTCCGATGTCGACTACAAGCAGGTCCCCGGTCTCTCGAACGAGGTCCGCGCCAAGCTGGAGAAGGCGCGGCCGTTCACGGTCGGCCAGGCCGGCCGAATCGACGGCATGACGCCGGCGGCGCTCGGCATCCTCGCGGCCTATCTCCGTCGCGAGGCACGCAAGACCTCCAAGGCAATCGCATAAGGCAATCGCACAGGCGTTTCACGTGAAACAGCGCGGATCGGGCGGGGACAAACCGCTATCGCGACGACCCGGAGCAGGTGAGGGCATTGGCCGTCCGGTGCCGGCCCACCCGAAGATCGACAAGGCCAGCGCCAACGATCAATCGCTGGACGCGATCATCGCCGCCGACAAGAAGGCTGCCCTCAAGCTCGCCCCCGTTTCACATGAAACGGAAGCCCGGCTCGATCGCTACATCGCGCTGCTGAGGGAGTGGCAGGCCAAGACCAACCTGGTCGCGCCGTCGACCCTGCCAAACCTCTGGACCCGGCACATCGCCGATTCGCTCCAGCTCGTCGATCTCGCCCCGCAGGCGAAGCGCTGGGCCGACCTCGGCAGCGGCGGCGGTTTTCCCGGCGTCGTGCTGGCCTGCACCATGGCCGGGACGCCGGGCGCCACGGTTCACCTCGTCGAGCGGATCGCCAAGAAGGCGGCCTTTTTGCGAGAAGCGATCCGCGTCACCACATCTCCAGGAGTCGTACATCTCGCTGAGATCGGGGATAATGTGGATAGAATCACCGGGCCGGTCGATTGCGTCACCGCACGCGCGCTGGCTCCGCTACATCAACTCATCGGCTTTGCGGAGCCGCTGATGCGCCAGGGCGCAAAGGCGTTATTCCTCAAGGGGCAAGATGTAGAGGCTGAATTGACCGAAGCCGCTAAATATTGGAACATCAAGCCTCAGCTCCACCAAAGCCGCACGGGTGACGGCTGGATCGTGGAGCTCAATGCCGCCGAGCGGCGCGCCTGACGCATCCTGGGGTTGAGTGGGGAAGTGCAATGACCGTGATAGACGAAACGCAGCAAGAGCAGGCCGCCATCGTGCCGCAGGGTCACCCGCGCATCCTCGCGCTCGCGAATCAGAAGGGCGGCGTCGGCAAGACAACCACAGCGATCAACCTCGGCACGGCGCTCGCTGCGATCGGCGAGCGCGTCCTGGTCATCGATCTCGATCCCCAGGGCAATGCCTCCACCGGTCTCGGCATCGACCGCCGCAACCGCTCCTGCTCGATCTACGACGTGCTGGTCGGCGAAGCCAATTTGCGCGAGGCCGTGGTGTCGACCGCGGTGCCACGGCTGCACATCGCGCCCTCGACCATGGACCTGTCCGGCCTCGAGCTCGAGCTCGGCACCACGCCGGGCCGCGCCTTCAAGCTGCGCGACGCGATCGCCTCGCTCAACAACAACGTCTCGCCGGATGCCGACTACACCTATGTGCTGATCGACTGCCCGCCCTCGCTCAACCTGCTCACGGTGAACGCGATGGCGGCCTCCGACGCGATCCTGGTGCCGCTGCAATGCGAGTTCTTCGCGCTCGAAGGCCTGTCGCAACTGCTGCAGACGGTCGAGCAGGTGCGCTCGACGCTCAATCCGAACCTGTCGATCCACGGCATCGTGCTGACCATGTTCGACTCGCGCAACAATCTCTCGAACCAGGTCGTCGCCGACGTCCGCCAGTTCATGGGCGAGAAGGTCTACAAGACCATGATCCCGCGCAACGTGCGCATCTCCGAGGCGCCGTCCTACGGCAAGCCGGTCCTGGTCTACGATCTCAAATGCGTCGGCAGCGAAGCGTACTTGCGGCTCGCCACCGAAGTGATCCAGCGCGAGCGCGAGCTGCGCGTCACGCATTGATCCGACGCGGTGCGTAGGGTGGGCAAAGGCGTCTTCGCCGTGCCCACCATCTTCCGCACATGAGCAACCTGGTGGGTACGCTTCGCTTTGCCCACCCTACGACAATTCAGTTCTGGAGTGTTGCACCGTGAATCCAAGGGAGCTGGCGATGGCCGACGAAGCACGTTCGCGACTGGGCCGGGGTCTTGCGAGTCTGATCGGCGACGTCGGCGGCGAGGCGCAGCACGTCGATCGGCCGCGCGCGCAGCGCAAGGTGCCGATCGAGTTCATCAAGCCCAATCCGCGCAACCCGCGCCGCGCCTTTTCGGACACGGAGCTGAAGGAGCTCTCCGACTCCATCAAGCAGCACGGCGTGATCCAGCCGATCGTGGTGCGCCCGGTGAAGGGCGCGCAGGACCGCTACGAGATCATCGCCGGCGAGCGGCGCTGGCGCGCCTCGCAGATGGCCGGACTGCACGACGTTCCGATCGTGCCGGTCGACATCAGCGACAGCGACGCGCTGGAATTCGCGATCGTCGAGAACGTGCAGCGCGAAGACCTCAACCCGATGGAAGAGGCGCTGGGCTATCACGCGCTCGCCAACGAGTTCAAACGCGGCCAGGACGAAATCGCCAAGGTAGTCGGCAAGAGCCGCAGCCATGTCGCCAACATGATGCGGCTGACCAAGCTGCCGGCCGAGGTGCAGGCCCTGATCACGAGCGGCGAGCTGACCGCCGGTCACGCCCGCGCGCTGATCGGCGTGCCCGATCCGCTCGCTTCCGCCAAACGCATCGTCGAGGAGGGGCTCAACGTCCGCCAGGCCGAGGCGCTCGCGCATGAAGAGGGCGTGCCGGAGCGCAAGCGGCAAAAGGCGCGGGCCGGGGCCAAGGAAAAGGATCCGGACACGATCGACCTGGAGAAGCGCGTCAGCGACGCACTCGGCCTCAAGGTCACCGTCAACCACCGCGATCCCGGCGGCTCGGTCCAGATCAACTATCGCAACCTCGACCAGCTCGACGAGGTGATGAAGCGCCTCGCCAAGGGCGCGCTGTAGACGTCGGTGTCGTCCTGGCGAAAGCCAGGACCCATACCGCGTGACCTATCGAGAATGCGCCGGGGCTAGTACCGGACCACTAATCTTCGTCAAACCGCTCCCTGGGGTAATGGGTCCTGGCCTTCGCCAGGATGACGTCGGGGAGATATTGGTGCGCCTATCTCCACACCGTCATTGCGAGCGATGCGAAGCAATCCAGAATCTTTCCGCGGATAGACTGGATTGCTTTGTCGCTAGCGCTCCTCGCAATGACGTGTGGAGAGAGTGGCGGCCTCTAGCCCCGCCTTTTCGCGTTCACCGCGATCGACATCAGCGTGCGCTGGGCGATCGCCGCGGCGAGGGTGGATTGCTTCCTTGTGTCGAGCGCGGCGGTCGCGAGCTGCTCGATCACAGCGGCGAGCCGGGCCACGCTGAAATTGTGCAGCGCGGTTTCGACCGCGGGCTTTCGCGAAAAATGCAAGCGCGGATAACCGCCGTCGAGCACGGTGGAGGCCGGCTGGCCGTCGGCGATCGCGAGCGCCGATTTGTGCAGCCACGCCGCCTGGCGCTGCGCCGCCGAGATGATCACGCCGGGATAGGTGCCGGCGATCATGGCCTTGGCGAACTCGGTCTCGACGATATCGGGCCGGCCGGCGAAGGCGCCGTCGACGATCGGATCGAGCTTCAGCTCGGAGGCGTCCGCCACCACGGACATCACGTCGTCCAGCGTGATCTCGCCCTTGCCGTGGGCGTAGAGCGTGAGCTTGCGCAGCTCGTTGCGCGAGGCCTGGCGATCGCCGCCGAGGAAGGACATCAGCGCCGCGCGGGCGTCCTGCGCGATGCGCAAATTGGCGATGCGGAGCTCTTCCTCCATCAGCCTGGCAAGGTCGCGCTCGGTGTCGGGATAGCAGCCGATCGCCACCGCCGTCCTGGCCTTCTCGCAGGCCTTGCGCAGCGGCGATTCCGGGCGCAGCTCGCCCGCCTCGATCACGATCCGGCAATCCCTGACGCTCATCTCCGCCAGCGTGTCGACGCCGCTCGCGAAGCTGCGCGAGCCGGCGCGGATCCGGATGGCGCGGCGGCCGCCGAACAGCGGCACGGTCATGGCCTCGTCGACCAGGCGCGACGGCTCGGCGGAGAGCTCGTCGCCGTCGAGCTTGACCAGCGAGAAGGGATCGTTGGGATCATCGACGGCTGATGCGATCAGGCTGTCGGCGCGCTCGCGCACGAGGCCGGCATCGGGACCGTAGAGCAGAATGATCGGGCGGCCCGTGTCGGGGCGGGCGAGGAAGGCGTCGATCTCTTTTCCGCGCAGCGCGACCATCGGGTTCTACTGACGGAGAATGAAATTCAAGTGCCTGCGGTGAAGAACGAGGCGAGCCGGGTCGCGATGTTCTCGGCGATCTCGTTGGCGGCACGGTCCTCGGCGTCGCGCAGCGCGCGGTTGCGGCTGAAGCGCTGGTAGGAGCCGGGTGTGTCGTAGGACACGCGCGAGAACGTCGTGCCGGTCATCACCGACTTACCCGTGACGACCTCGACCAGATTGTACTGGGCGTCGATGCCGTAGTTCTCGCTGCTCGGCAGGCCGGTATTGGGATTAATGATCAGCGATGACCTGGTGGCGTTGAAGCGGATCACCAGGCGGTGGGTCGGCGGCATGCCCGTCGCCGTACCGTACAGCTTGAACGCAAGCGCATTGCGGACCTCGACGCCGATCCGGGCCTCACGGGAGGCGTTCGCCTTGTCGATTGGCGGAAGGTCGACCCCCATCAGCTTCTCGCGCAGGCCGGGGGTGCCGTCGCCACGCTCGGCATACATCGGCTGGAAGCAGCCGGCCGTCAGCGCCGCCAATGCGGCGACCGCCAGCAAGCGGGCTGCGATGCGGGTCCTAGCCGACAACATTCACGATCCTCTTGGGGACGATGATCACCTTGCGGACGGGCTTGCCGTCCAGGGCCAGCTTTACCGCATCGAGGGCCAAAACGGCAGCCTCGATTTCCGGATTTTGGGCCGCTGTTGCAACCGTGACCTCACCCCGCTTCTTGCCGTTGACCTGGACCACCAGGGTCACGCTGTCTTCAACCAGCAAATCGCGTTCGATTTGGGGCCAATTGGCCTCCGAAACCAGTCCGGACTGACCCAGCACCTGCCAGCACTCCTCGGCCAGATGGGGCATCATCGGGGAGAACAGCTGGACCAGGATTTGGCTGGCCTCCCGGATCGCCCAAGCCAAATCGGGCGCGGGCTGGCCGGGGCGTTGCAGCACTTCCGAAAACGCGTTGGTGAATTCGCGGATATGGGCGAGGCAGACGTTGAAGTGCAGTCGCTCGACGCCGGTCGAGACCTTGTCCAGGGCGCCATGGGCGGCCTTGCGCAGGGCGGTCGCGTCCGGTCCGAACGAGGCCGGCCGCGCCGCCGGCGCGCTTTTGCCGAGCTCCACGGAATCGTTCACCAGCCGCCACAGCCGCTGCACGAAGCGCGAGGCGCCCTGGACGCGTTCGTCGCTCCAGATCACGTCACGGTCGGGCGGGGAGTCCGACAGCATGAACCAGCGGGCGACGTCGGCGCCGTAGGTGGCGATGATGTCGTCGGGGTCGACCGTGTTCTTCTTCGACTTCGACATCTTCTCGATCGGGCCGATCTGGACCTCCTCGCCCGACGTCAGCAGCGTCGCGCGGCGGTCGCTGCCGGTGCCTTCGATCTTCACCTCGACCGGCTGCACAAAGGTGCCGTCGGCCTTCTGGTAGGTCTCGTGCACCACCATGCCTTGCGTGAACATGCCGGCGAACGGCTCGTCCAGTGACACGTGGCCGGTCGCCTTCATCGCGCGGGTGAAGAAGCGGCTGTAGAGCAGATGCAGGATCGCGTGCTCGACGCCGCCGATATACTGGTCGACCGGCAGCATCCGGTTGGCGACCTGAGGCGTCGTCGGCGCGTTCTCGTTCCAGGGATCGGTGAAGCGCGCGAAATACCAGGACGAATCCACGAAGGTGTCCATGGTGTCGGTTTCGCGCTGCGCCTTGGCCCCGCATTTCGGGCAAGTGACGTGCTTCCAGGTCGGATGATGGTCGAGCGCGTTGCCCGGCCTGTCGAAGGTCGCATCATCAGGCAGCTTCACCGGCAGCTCCGATGCCGGGACCGGCACCACGTCGCATTTCGGGCAGTGGATCACGGGAATCGGGCAGCCCCAGAAACGCTGGCGCGAGATGCCCCAGTCGCGCAGGCGGAAATTCACCTGCCGCTCGCCGACCGGCGCGTTGCCGCGCATCTCGTTTTCCAGGCGTTTTGCGACCTCCTCCTTCGCCTCTTCGATCGACATGCCGTCGAGGAAGCGCGAATTGATCATGCGGCCGTCGCCGTCATAGGCGGTGTCGGTGATGACGAAGGACTTCGGGTCCTGCCCCTCAGGGCACACCACCGGCGTATTGCCGAGATTGTACTTGTTGACGAAGTCGAGGTCGCGCTGGTCGTGGGCGGGGCAGCCGAAGATCGCACCGGTGCCGTATTCCATCAGCACGAAATTGGCGACGTACACCGGCAGCTTCCAGGACGGATCGAACGGGTGAACCGCGCGGATGCCGGTATCAAAACCCTGCTTCTCGGCGGTGTCGATGATCTCCTGCGCGGTGCCGATCTTCTTGATCTCGGCGATGAACTCCGCAAGCTTCGGGTTCTTTGCCGCAGCGGCGATCGCCAGCGGGTGATCGGCCGAGATCGCCATGAACTTCGCGCCGAACAGCGTGTCCGGGCGCGTCGTGAAGATCTTCAGCTCGCTCTCGCCGGCGGGCGTGGTGGCCTGGTCCAGCGCGAAGCGGATCAGCAGGCCCTCGGAGCGGCCGATCCAGTTGCGCTGCATTAGCCGCACCTTGTCGGGCCAGCGGTCGAGCGTATCCAGCGCCGACAACAGCTCCTGCGAGTACTTCGTGATCTTGAAGACCCACTGGTTCATCTCGCGCTGTTCGACGACGGCGCCGGAACGCCAGCCGCGGCCGTCGATCACCTGCTCGTTGGCGAGCACGGTCATGTCGACCGGGTCCCAGTTCACCTTGCGCTTCTCGCGCTCGGCAAGGCCGGCGCCGAGGAAGTCCAGGAACATCTTCTGCTGGTGCTTGTAATAGGACGGATCGCAGGTCGCGATCTCCCTGGACCAGTCCAGCGACAGCCCGATCGAGCGGAGCTGCTTCTTCATCGCGGCGATGTTGTCGTAGGTCCAGGCCCTGGGGGCGACCTTGCGCTCAATGGCGGCGTTCTCGGCCGGCAGGCCGAAAGCGTCCCAGCCCATCGGGTGCAGCACGTTGAACCCCTTGGCGCGCATGAAGCGGGCCAGCACGTCGCCGAGCGTGTAGTTGCGGACATGACCGATATGGATGCGCCCCGACGGGTAGGGGAACATCTCCAGTACATAATATTTCGGCCGCGGATCGTCGTTCTTGGAGACGAAGATCGCCTGCTGGTCCCAGGCGGCCTGCCAGCGCGGTTCGGCGTCGCGGGCGTTGTAGCGTTCGGAGGTCATGGAATCGTTGGGTTTCGAGCGATTTAAGGAGGCGGACTAGGCCATAGAAGTCCGCAAGGGGTCAATGGGGCCGCCCCGCCGGGAGCAGATCTGCCGGGGCGCCACCGCATAAATACTGAGGCCGGCGTTGGGACCCGATTAAGGTCTTGAATGCGAGGGTTGCTGCGCAATAAGCCAGCAATGCCTGCAATGGACATCAGCCTCGACGAGATCGACTATGACTATGCCGCTTTCGTCGCCGAAAGGGCGATGCGGAGCATGGTCGAACAGCGGATTCCGCCGACGCCGAACAATTTTGCCGTCTGGTTCCATTATTTCGCCGGCAGCCACGACGATCTGCGCAACGCCGTCGACCTCCTGATCGACCACAACCGCCCGTTCGACCTCCAGACCAGCCAGCATTTGTTCGAGACCTATGTCGCGCCCCGGTCGGGCGCCGCCATCTCCGAGACGTCCGAGCGGCTGCATTCGCTGATGGGGACTGCGAAGGAATTTCTGGCGACTGCGATCGCCGACAACCACTCCCAGATGCAGGCGTTCAATGAGGTCGCCGACCAGGGCAAGGCGGGCGTCGATCCGAAGACGCTGGTCGCCCAGCTCATGAACGAGCTGGCCCGGGCGGCCACCCGGGCGACGCGGCTGGAGGCCGGGTTCGCCGAAAAGACCCGCGAGCTCGACGTCATCCGCGACTCGCTCTCCAAATCGGAGGAGCGCGCCCGCACCGACACGCTGACGGGGCTCGCAAACCGGCGCGCGCTCGACGAATTCCTGCGCAAGGCGCAGACGACCGCGGATTGGGGCGAGCCGCTCAGCGTGCTGATGCTCGACATCGACCGCTTCAAGGCCTTCAACGACAATTTCGGCCATGGCGTCGGCGACCAGGTGCTGCGTCTGATGGCCAATGTGCTGCGCGAGAAGGTCCGCGAACTCGATCTACCGGCCCGCTATGGCGGCGAGGAGCTGATCGCCGTGCTGCCCGATGCCGATCTTGCCGTCTGCGCCGAGATCGCCGAGCGCATCCGCCGCTCGATCGCCGAATGCACGATCACCCGGCGTTCGACCGGCGAGGTGCTGCCCGGCATCACCGTGTCGATCGGCGTGGCGCAATACCGGACGGGCGAGGCGATCGCCGATTTCCTCGAGCGTTGCGATCGCGCGCTCTATCTCGCCAAGGGCGGCGGCCGCAATCGCGTGGTGACGGAAACGGAGCTCGATCGCTCCTCGGCAACGGGCTAGCTAGCCCGCCATCGCGATCCCGGTCCCGTCGTTGTCGATCACCAGGATGCCGTGCTCCACGACGTTGTTGCGGCCCCGGTGCTTCGCTGCATACAGCGCGGCGTCGGCGGCTTCGATCAGATCGCCCGGGCGCAGGGTCTCGTTGGGCCGTGTCGCGGCGACGCCGATCGAGACGGTGACGACCATGTGGGCGGAGGTGATGTGCGGCAGGCAGAGCCGCAGCACGGCTTCGCGCACCTGTTCGCCGATCTCGACCGCGCGCATCACGTCGGTGTTGGGCAACAGCAGGCAGAATTCCTCGCCGCCATAGCGCGCCGCAAAGCCCATCGTGTCGGCGGCGATGCCGGAGAGCGATTCGCCGAGCCGGGTCAGGCAAGAATCGCCTTCGAGATGGCCGTAGGTGTCGTTGAAGAGCTTGAAATGGTCGACATCGATCATCAGCAGCGCGAGCTCGCTGCCATACTGCTGCGCGCGCATCCATTCGAAATCGAGGCGGCTCTGGAAGCCGCGGCGGTTGGCCAGTCCCGACAGCACGTCGATCGAGGCCATCACCGTCAGCCGGTCATTGCTCGCGATCAGCTCACGCTCGCGCTGGCTGAGCTGGGCGGCCATGGCGTTGAACGCGCGCGCCAGCGGCACGAACTCCGACGGCAGGCGCGCGCGCGCCGCGCGGGCCGACAGATCGCCTTCGCCGAGGCGCTTGGCCATGTCCGCGAGCATCTCGATCGGCTTGATCACGAGCTTCTCGGCGGCGATCAGCGCGCCAAGCAGGACGAAGAGCACGACGAAGGCCAGTTGGAGATAGGCGGTGCGGATGTCGCGGCTCACCGCCGCCGACACCTTGTCCTCGTCGATACTGGCGATCAGGCGGGCATTGGTGCCTGCAATGCGGATGAAGCTGACTGCGCGGCGCGAGCCGTCGGCGGCGAGGAACGACAGCGAGCCTTCGTCCTGGTCCGAGCGCAACGCCATGTCGGCGATCGCCGACATCAGCGGCATGTTGTCGAGCGGGCGGCCGACCGCGCTGTGCTGGTCGGCGGGCGCAGCCAGCACGGTGCCGGCGCTGTCCACCAGCACCGCCGCGATGCCTTCGCGGCCGCCGAGATTGTTCATGACCTTCGACATCCAGTCGAGATTGACGGTCGCCAGCACCACGGCATCGGTGACGCCGGTGAAGGCGGAGACGGGATAGACCGCCATCACCGTCGGCATCTGCGTGGGCTTCGATAGCAGGAAGTCGGAGAGCACGAAGCGGCCGGTTTGCTGAGCCTGCTGGAAATACGGCCGGTCGCTGAGATCGAGGCCGACATACATGTTGTTGGTTGAGCACTGGATGCGGCCGTCCTGGCCGGCGATCAGCAGCGTGCGGATCCATGGCAGGCTCGACGGCAGGCTCGCGCGCAGCACGTCGCAGCTCTTGCTGATGCCGCCGGCCGACGCCCGGATGAAGGCCTCCGATTTCAGAATGGTCTCGACCGACGAGATCACCTCGCGCTGCGCGTCGGCGCTGTGCCTCGCTACGGTAGTGAACTCGATCGCGGCCTGCGCGATTTGTTTCGCGCGGGTGTCTTCGAGCGAACGGATGCGCTCGAGCATCAGGGGCGCCACCAGAATCACCGCGAGCAATGCAAGCCGGGCCCGGATTCCCAGGACCTGCTTGAGTTTTGCCCGTTTGCGGTTGAAACTGACGTTTGCCATCTTCGCGACCCACCCCGCGGGCTAAGGTAAAGCGAAGGGTTCAAAAACCCTTTCTTTAACTCGGTAAAATTGGAACTAACACTGTTCCGCTCACAGCCAGTTGATGTCATGACAGAATCCAACACCGCGCCGGTAACCGGCCATTCACCAAACGCGCTTGCCGCCGTGGAAGCCGAGATCGCGCGCGCCTGCAAGGACGCGCGGCGCGAGCGCAGCGCGGTGACGCTGATCGCGGTGTCCAAAACGTTCGGCCCGGATGCCATTCTGCCGGTGATAGGCGCCGGACAGCGCGTGTTCGGCGAGAATCGCGTTCAGGAGGCCAAGGCCAAGTGGCCGGCATTGACAGAAGCCTATCCCGATATCGTGCTGCATCTGATTGGGCCGCTGCAATCCAACAAGGCAAAAGAGGCGGTCGCGCTGTTCGATGCCATCCATTCGGTCGATCGTCCGAGCATTTGCCAGGCGTTAGCCAAGGAAATCGAATCCCAGAACAAGCACCCGCAGCTCTTCGTGCAGATCAACACCGGCGAGGAGCCGCAGAAGGCCGGCGTTAAGCCCGGCGAGGCCGACGCTTTCCTCGCGAGCTGCTCCGACACCTATGGGCTGACGATTTCAGGGCTGATGTGCATTCCGCCGGTGGACGAGCCGCCGGCGGCGCACTTTGCCCTGACCGCCAAAATTGCCGCGCGCAACGGACTGACGAATCTCTCGATGGGCATGAGCGCCGATTTTGCCAACGCGATCATGCTCGGCGCCACGCATATCCGCGTGGGGAGCGCGATTTTTGGACATCGGTAGTTGCCGTCGTATTTGTTTTGGTCGTCCTGGCGAAAGCCAGGACCCATTACCCCGATAGCTCATGTGGCGAAGACCATAGCAACGATCATTCTGCCCCTTGCTTGGATCACGCGGTGATGGGGTGGACGGCCCCCTACGGCATCAAGTGTGCCAGAATGAGGTTGTCACACACCCATTCACAGGAGCCGT
>NZ_JAFCJJ010000044.1 GCF_018131015.1 Bradyrhizobium diazoefficiens | reverse complement strand
TAACCAACAGGCCGCTCGCGAGCGCGCTTCCAAATCGCGCCGTAGCGAGCGGGCGGCCGGCCCGTTACTCCATCTACAGCACCATGCACTACCGCTCCCCCGCCTCGCGCTCCATGTCGCGTCCGGAAAGATCCTCGCCCTGCATGTTGGCGTAGTCGCGCGCCATCTCGTGCATCAGGAATTTTGCCGGCACGTCGTGATAGCTGCCGCGGTCGTTGACATATTGCATGTAGGCGCGGCCCTCGCCGTCGAAGGGATGCAGCAGCGCGTCGGTGTGGCCGTCGAAATCGAGCGGGGCGACGCCGACCTTGGCGCACAGTGTGTCGTTGAAGGTCGGCGTCGCCTTGCGCCAGGCGCCGTCGACATGCACTTCCGTGAAACCGTGCCAGGTGAAGATGTCGGTGCCCATGCTCTGCCGCAGTTTTTCTGTGGTGAGATGGTTCTTCACGTCGGCAAAGCCGACGCGGGCGGGGATGCCGTGGACGCGGCAGGCCGCGGCATAGAGCGCGGCCTTGCCGACGCAATAGCCTTGTCCCGCGGCAAGCACGCTCGACGCGCGAAACGTCTCGGCGACGCGCATGCTGACATAGGGATTGTAGCGGATGCCGTCGCGCACCGCCTTGTAGAGTACGCTCGCCTTCTCGCGCGCGCTTGCGTCCGCGGACACGGCGACCTCGGCGAATCGCCGCACAGTGGGATGATCGCTGTCGATGTACTCGCCGGGATCGGTGTAGAGGCGGCGGATGGTGTCGGGGAGGATGTCGGTCATGGCACCAGCCTAGCAGGTGACGCGTCGGAAACTCAATTCAGCGAGTGCTGCAGTTGAGCATGCCACGCCCTCGTTTGCGTCAGGCCCGGTTGCGCATCCAGTCGGCAAGCCCTGATATCGCGCGATCGAGATCGTGCCGCGCGGCGGCATCAGGCACCGTCTCCTCCAGCGCGCCGCGCATGCAGAGCAGCCAGGCATCACGCTCGGCATCGCCGATCGCAAAGCCGATGTGCCGCTGCCGCAGCCGCGGATGGCCCTTCTCGACGGAGTAGAGCTTTGGACCGCCGGTCCATTCGGTGAGATAGCGCTTCAGCACGTCCCTGATCAGGCCGAGGTCGTCCGCATGCATGGCGCGGATGACTTTTGCTTCCGGCAGCGTGTCCATGCGGTCGTAGAAGCGGTCGACCAGAAGGTCGACCGTGGCCCTGCCGCCGATCCGCTCAAACATGGAGATGGTGACGTCGCTGGAGGTCATTCTGGGTCCTGTCTGGTGCAAGGCCCTTCATATCGTCTCTGTTTCAGAAACGAAAAGGGATGCGAGGTGCGTCGGCGCACGCAACTGTGCTCCCTCCCCCCTTGTGGGGTAGGGCGGGGGAGAGGGGTAGCCCAGCAAATGATGTTGGTTGTTGTGAAGAAGAAGCGCGTTGCGTGATCGACGGAGTCCCCGTGTGGTACCCCTCTCCCTAACCCTCCCCCACAAGGGGGGAGGGAACGCAGCGGAGACTGGAGCTAGCTGAAGACCCCTACAGCGCCACGCTGCGCAGGCCGAAGCTGCGGGCTTCGTTTTGCAGCACGGGGCGCACCGCATCGACCAGGCGCGCGGCGGCGGCGTCGACGGAGAGGCCCGCGGTATCCACCACGGCGGTGGCGCGCGCATACAGCGGCTCGCGGCTCAAGAGGATGTTGCGCAACTCGGCCATCGCGGAACGGTCATCCGCCATCGGGCGCAAATCGCCCTGGCGGCGAACGCGGGCCATGTGCTCCTCGGGCTCGGCCTTCAGCCAGATCGTGTAGAACGACGACAGGATCTGGTCGAAGGTCAGCGGCTCGGAGACGATGCCGCCGCCGGTCGCCAGCACCATCAACTCGTTGCGCGCGAGCAGCTGCTGCAGCGCCGCCTGCTCCATGCGGCGAAAGCCTTCCTGGCCGTACAGCGCGATGATCTCGGCGACCGAGAGGCCGTTCTGCTGCTCGACCTCCTTGTTGAGCTCCACAAAACTCCAGCCGACCTTCTTCGCCAAAATCTTGCCGAGGGTGGATTTGCCGGCGCCGCGCAGGCCGATCAGCGCGATGCCGCAGAACGGCGCGCGCCGCGGCGCGGTCGCGCTGCCGCCGGCGAGCAGGTCCTTGGCCTGCGCAAGCTGAGCAGGCGTCGCCTTGCGGAGGAGATCGCGAAACATCTGCCAGTCCGGCGCCGGCTCGGCCGAGGGCAGCAAGTCCTCGAGATGCGCGCCCATCGCGGTCGAGACGCGGCGCAGCAGCACGATGGAGACGTTGCCCTTGCCGCTCTCGAGCTGCGCGATGTAGCGCTCCGAAATTCCTGATACCTTGGCGAGCACCTTGCGCGACATGCCGCGCAGCGCGCGCATGGTGCGCACACGCTGGCCGAGCTGTTCGAGAAAGCGGGATTCGGCGTCGGGACTGTCGGTCATGAGCCTTCTTCAGCGGGAGGCCGCGCATTTTAATGAAACATAATGCCTGCTAGCATTGACAGCAAGCTGCCGCAGTGTCTTTCTATGAATTATAATTCTAAAATTCGGGGGAGAAGTCCGTGAGCGAGGGATCCTATAACGCGGTGACCTGGCTGCTCGACCGCAACGTCGAGGAGGGCAGGGGAGGCAAGCTCGTCTTCGACGACACCGTCTCGCGGCTCACCTATGGCGAGCTTGCGCGCGAGACGCGGCGCGCCGCCAACATGCTGCGCCGGCTCGGCGTCCGCCGCGAGGAACGCGTGGCGATGATCATGCTGGACACGGTCGATTTCCCGATCGTGTTCCTGGGTGCGATCCGCGCCGGCATCGTGCCGGTGCCACTCAACACGCTGCTGACTGCGGAGCAATACGCCTACATCCTCGCCGACTGCCGCGCCCGCGTGCTGTTCGTCTCCGAGGCGCTCTATCCCGTCATCAAGGACGTGGTCGGCCGCATGCCCGATCTCGAGCATGTCGTGGTCTCCGGCGCCAGGCAGAACGGCCACAAGCAGCTTGCGGAGGAACTTGCCGGCGAGAGCGATCAATTCACGACCGCCGCGACGCATCCGGACGAGCCGGCGTTCTGGCTGTATTCGTCGGGCTCGACCGGCATGCCCAAGGGCGTGCGCCATCTGCATGCGAATTTGCAGGCGACCGCCGACACCTACGCCAAGCAGGTGCTTGGCATCCGCGAGAGCGACGTCTGCCTCTCCGCGGCAAAGCTGTTCTTCGCCTATGGCCTCGGCAATGCGCTGACCTTCCCGATGGCGGTCGGGGCCAGCGTGATCCTGAACAGCGAGCGCCCGACGCCGGCGCGCATGTTCGACCTCATGAACCGCTACAACCCGTCGATCTTCTACGGCGTGCCGACGCTGTTCGCGGCGATGCTCAACGACGAGGCGATGAAGGGCGAGCGCGGCGGCAACGCCTTGCGCATCTGCACCTCGGCCGGCGAGGCGCTGCCGGAATCCGTCGGCAACAACTGGAAGGCGCGGTTCGGCGTCGACATTCTCGATGGCGTCGGCTCGACCGAGCTGTTGCACATCTTCCTGTCGAATGCGCCGGGCGACATCAAATACGGCTCGTCGGGCAAGCCGGTGCCGGGTTATGCGGTGCGGCTCGTCAACGAGGCCGGCGCGGAGGTGGCCGACGGCGAGGTCGGCGAGCTCCTGGTCGATGCGCCCTCCGCCGGCGAGGGCTACTGGAACCAGCGTCACAAGAGCCGCCGCACCTTCGAGGGCCACTGGACCCGCACCGGCGACAAATATGTGAGGGATGGCGAAGGCCGCTACACCTTCTGCGGTCGCGCCGACGACATGTTCAAGGTCTCTGGCATCTGGGTCTCGCCGTTCGAGGTCGAGAGTGCGCTGATCACGCATCCGTCCGTGCTGGAAGCCGCCGTCGTGCCCAAGCCGGATCCGGAAGGCCTGTTGAAGCCGAAGGCCTTCGTCGTGCTGCGACCGGATGCGAAGACCGGCGACCTGCAGGAGATGCTGAAGGAGCACGTCAAGCAGAAGATCGGCCCGTGGAAATATCCGCGCTGGATCGACGTGGTGGAGTCGCTGCCGAAGACGGCGACGGGCAAGATCCAGCGGTTCAAGCTGCGGGACGAGGCGAGTTGAGCGTGTGCGCGTGTCGAGTGTGATTGACACTGTCGCGGCAAACTCCGCTGCGCTCCCTCCCCCACAAGGGGGGAGGGAACGACGGAGCGGGTGGGGCTTGATTGCGTTCCACGTTGGCTAAGACGGAAGATGAGTGACAGCATGACCAACCTCACCCCCACCGGCTTCCTCAGCATCGGTAACGCCAGCCTCGAATACACCTGGCTTGCGCCGCAATCGGCGGACGCGCCGACCATCGTCATGCTGCATGAGGGGCTCGGCTCGGTCGGGCTGTGGGGCGATTTTCCGGAAAAGCTTCGGCAGGCGACCGGCGCCGGCATCTTTGCCTGGTCGCGCGCGGGCTATGGCCAGTCGAGCCCGGTGAGCCTGCCGCGGCCGCTCGATTACATGCAGCGCGAGGCGCTGGAGGTGCTGCCGAAAATCCTCGACCTGGTTCCCTTCAGGCGCGGCCTGCTGCTCGGCCATTCCGACGGCGCCTCGATTGCGGCGATTTATGCCGGCTCGCACCAGGATCACCGCCTGCAGGGCGTCGCGCTGATCGCGCCGCACTTTATTGTCGAAGACGTTTCCGTGAAATCGATCGCGGAGATCAAAACGGCCTACGAGACCACCGATTTGAAGGCAAAACTCGCGCGCTGGCACAAGGACGTCGACAACGCCTTCTATGGCTGGAACGGGGCCTGGCTCGATCCGGCGTTCCGCGACTGGGACATCTCGGAATATCTCGCCTACATCCGCGTTCCCGTTCTGGTCGTGCAGGGCGAAAATGATCAATATGGGACATTGCAGCAGGTCGAAATCGCCCAGGAAGAGTGCTACTGTCCGGTAGATTTTGAAATTATTTCAGGCGCGGGACATTCCCCGCATCGTGAAGCGCCGGGGGCGACGCTTGACGCGATTGAGCAATTTGCAAGCGCGGCCCTGCGCGACGATCAGGGACTGCACGCCGCTTGATCCTGCGGAGGCACACCTCGCATGAGTGTGCCGCCGAACGGGCACGTCCCGCTGCCATGGCCGCAATGGGCCTACGTCCCGGGCGCGACCGGCGAGCCGGACGCCGATTACCCCACGCTCGACCGGGCCAAGGCGCTGGTGCCCTCGGCCTTCCGCGGCTATGTGCCGGCGCGCCATCCGGCGCTGCGCTACGGGCTCACGCTGAACGACCGCGGCTATTTCTGGGAGGCGCAGGAGGTGTTGGAGGCGGTGTGGGCAGCGGCGCCGCAGGGCGGCCGCGAACGCATTCTGCTGCGCGCCTGCATCTACACTGCGAACGCGAATTTGCGGCTGCGCATGCAGAAGCCGCATTCGGCCGCGCGCCTGTTCGGCGAGGCGCTGGCGGAGCTGCGGGTGCTGAGCTCCCGCAAGGCGGCGTCCGGCGGTGACGGCTTTGTCGAAAGCTTCCCGATTCCAGCCTTGTCGGCCCTGCTCCAGGCCAAGCTCGGCCGGCCCCAGCTCTCCAAGGCCGATTGGGTCGCGCTCAGCGCCATCGTGCGGTCCCAGTAGCCCGCCATGAAACAAAGTGCATGTCTTGGCCGTTAAGGACTGGACTGGCGCCGGATTATGCACTATTGTGCATCTAACGTAAGAACCACGACGAGCTCAAGGGTGGCCCATGGCCGGGGAAGATCGGCGCCTCGCAGGCGGCGCGACATTCATCGATTTCCAGACCGAGCCGTCCCGCTACCGGCACTGGAAGCTCGCAATCGAAGGTGACGTCGCGACGCTGACCATGGACGTCGACGAGAATGGCGGCCTGTTCGAGGGCTACCAGCTCAAGCTCAATTCCTATGACCTCGGCGTCGACATCGAGCTCGCGGACGCGATCCAGCGCCTGCGCTTCGAGTACCCGGAGGTGAAGGTCGTCGTGATGCGCTCGGCCAAGAACCGCGTGTTCTGCGCCGGCGCCAACATCCGCATGCTCGCGGGCTCGACCCATGCCCACAAGGTCAATTTCTGCAAGTTCACCAACGAGACCCGCAATGGCATGGAGGATTCGTCGGAAAATTCCGGCCAGCGCTTCATCACGGTGGTGAACGGCTCGGCCGCCGGCGGCGGCTATGAGCTTGCGCTCGCGACCGATCACATCATCCTCGCCGACGACGGCGCCTCCGCCGTCGCGCTGCCCGAGGTGCCGCTGCTCGCGGTGCTGCCCGGCACCGGCGGCCTGACCCGCGTCGTCGACAAGCGCAAGGTGCGCCGCGACCACGCCGATTTCTTCTGCACCATCGAGGAAGGCGTCAAGGGCAAGCGCGCCGTCGCATGGCGCCTCGTCGACGAGATCGCGCCGAACTCCAAGCTGGAAAGCAGGATTGCCGAGCGCGCGAAGCAGTTCGCGGCCGCCTCGAAGCGCACCGGCAGCGGCAAGGGTATCGCGCTCTCGCCGCTGAAACGAACGATCGACGAGACCAGCCTGCGCTACGGCTTCGTCACCGTCGACATCGACCGCACGGCCCGCATCGCCACCATCTCGATCAAGGCGCCGGACGCGCCGCCGCCGGCCGACATTGACGGCATGATGGCGCAGGGCGCCGCGTTCTGGCCTCTGCAGGTGGCGCGCGAGCTCGATGACGCCATCCTGCACCTGCGCATCAACGAGCTCGAGATCGCGATGCTGGTGTTCAAGAGCCATGGCGACCGCGCAAACGTGCTCGCCTGCGACGCCTTCCTCGAGGCCAACAAGGCGCACTGGCTGGTCAACGAAATCCGCCACTACTGGAAGCGCGTGTTGAAGCGCATCGACGTCACCTCGCGCACGCTGGTGGCGCTGGTCGAGCCCGGTTCCTGCTTCGCCGGCACCCTCGCCGAGCTCGTCTTCGCCGCCGACCGTTCCTACATGCTGATCGGCACGCGCCAGGGCGACAACCGCCCGCCGCCCTCGATCGAGCTTTCCGCGATGAACTTTGGTCCGTACCCGATGAGCCACGGCCTGACGCGGCTGGAATCGCGCTTCCAGGCCGACCCGTCCGACGTGGAGCGCGCCGAAGCGACCCTCGGCACCGCGCTCGACGCCGAGCAGGCGGAAGAACTCGGCCTCGTCACCTTCGCGCTCGACGACATCGACTGGGACGACGAGGTTCGCGTCTTCCTGGAAGAGCGCGCGAGCTTCTCGCCCGACAGTCTCACCGGCATGGAGGCGAGCCTGCGCTTCGTCGGCCCCGAGACGATGGAATCGAAGATTTTTGCGCGCCTCACCGCCTGGCAGAACTGGATCTTCCAGCGCCCGAACGCCGTCGGCGAGGAAGGCGCGCTGCGCCGCTACGGCAGCGGGCAGAAGCCGAAATTCGATATGACGCGGGTGTAGCGAGGATCGTGTCCCGGGCGCGGCGCAGCGCGAAGCGTTGCGACGCAGAACCGGGACCCATGCAGACCGAACAATAGGTCCCGGCTCAGCAGCGCGGCACTTCGCGCCGCACTGCGTCCGGGACACGAGACCGATCAAGGAGCACGGCCATGAACATGAACATCATGAACGTCGACTACTCGACCAAGATTCCGAACAACGTGAATCTCGCCGAAGACCGCCAGGTGCTGAAGGCGCTGGAGGGCTGGCATCCCGGCTACATGGACTGGTGGAGCGACATGGGGCCGGAAGGCTTTCAGGAGTCGCTGGTCTATCTGCGCACCGCCTACTCCGTCGATCCGCGCGGCTGGGCCAAGTTCGACTATGTGCGCATGCCCGAATATCGCTGGGGCATCCTGCTTGCTCCCCAGGAAGAAAATCGCGTCGTGCCGTTCGGCGAGCATTTTGGCGAGCCGGCCTGGCAGGAAGTGCCGGGCGAGCATCGCGCCATGCTGCGCCGCCTGATCGTGATCCAGGGCGACACCGAGCCCGCGTCCGTCGAGCAGCAGCGCCATCTCGGCAAGACCGCGCCCTCGCTCTACGACATGCGCAATCTGTTCCAGGTCAATGTCGAGGAGGGCCGCCACCTCTGGGCCATGGTGTATCTTCTTCAGAAATATTTCGGCCGCGACGGCCGCGAGGAGGCCGATGACCTCTTGCGCCGCCGCTCGGGCGATGCGGATGCGCCGCGCATGCTGGGCGCCTTCAACGAGGCGACGCCGGACTGGCTGTCCTTCTTCATGTTCACCTATTTCACCGACCGCGACGGCAAGATGCAGCTGCACTCGCTGGCGCAGTCGGGCTTCGATCCGCTCTCGCGCACCTGCCGCTTCATGCTGACGGAGGAAGCACACCACATGTTCGTCGGCGAGACCGGCATCACCCGCGTCGTGCAGCGCACCTGCGAGGCGATGCGGGAGGCCGGCATCACCGACCCGACCGACATCGCAAAGGTCCGCGCGCTCGGCGTGATCGACCTGCCGACGATCCAGAAGAAACTGAACCTGCACTATACGCTGTCGCTCGATCTGTTCGGCTCGGAGGTCTCGACCAACGCGGCGAACGCCTTCAACGCCGGCATCAAGGGCCGCTATCACGAGACCCAGATCGAGGACGACCACCAGCTCAAGAACGCCACCTATCCGGTGCTGAAGTTCATCAACGGCGAGATCAAGCTGGTGGACGAGCCGGCGCTGACTGCGCTCAACATGCGCCTGCGCGACGACTACAGCCAGGATTGCGTCAAGGGCATGCTGCGCTGGAACAAGGTGATCTCGACCGCGGGCTACGACTTCCAGCTCAAGTTGCCGAACGTCGCGTTCCACCGCCACATCGGCGAGTTCAAGGGCATCCATGCGACGCCGGATGGCATTCTGATCGACGATGCCACCTGGGCAAGGCGCAAGGACGAGTGGCTGCCGTCGACGAGCGACGGCGACTTCATCACCTCGCTGATGCAGCCCGTCACCGAAACCGGCAAGTTCGCCTCCTGGATCTCGCCGCCGAAGGTCGGCATCGACAATAAGCCGGGCGATTTCGAATACGTGAAGATCGAAAGCTGAGGGCTGCATCCAAGGAGGTCGGCATGGATCTCGATCGGGACCTCGATGGTTGGAATCGCGAAAGACTGATAGCGGAGGTGAAGCGGCTGCGGGCCGGTATTCGCCAGCATCGCGACAGCACGGGCCACGATCTGTGCTGGCATCATCCCCAGCTCTGGGGGTTGTTGCCGGAACCCATCGCGCCCGAAGTCGCGGTGCCGCCCTGGCCGAAATTCCTGCGGGGCTGCCTGCGGTATCGCGAGGCTCTCGATCGCGAGTTGCCCGGCGCGCCGCAGGCCGATGTCGAATACGAATAATATCTGCAGGCGAGCCTACGCAGCCGGCAGCTTCCGATCGGCTTGCGGCTCGCGGATCATGCGGGCCAGGAAGGCGGCGAGCCGTTCGGCGCGCATCGGCTCTGCGAAAAGATAGCCCTGGGCGAGCGTGCAGCCATGGAGACGAAGCCAGGCAAGGCTCGCCTCGTCCTCCACGCCTTCCGCAGTGGTCGTCATTCCAAGGCTGCGCGCCATGCTGATCACGGCCTGCACGATGGCGGTGCGCTGGACCAGCGTTCCCGGACCGGACACGAAGGAACGGTCGATCTTGAGCTTGTCGATCGGGAAGCGGCCGAGATAGCCCAGCGACGAGAAGCCCGTTCCGAAATCGTCGAGTGCGATCGACACGCCCATGTCGCGCACGCTTCTGAGGAAGGCGAGCGTCTCCGTCTCGCGGCGCAGGAACAGCGTCTCGGTGATCTCGAGCTCGAGTCGTCGCGGCGACAGTCCGGCCGATTGCAGCGCGCCGGCGACCACGGCCGACAGGTTCTCGTCCGCGAGCTGTGCGGCCGAGACGTTGACGGATACGAAAAGCTCCTCCGGCCAGCACGCCGCATCCCGGCAGGCCTGACCGAGAATCCAGACGCCGATGTCGCGGATCAGGCCGTATTGCTCGGCGATCGGAATGAACTCCGATGGCGTCACGACGCCGCGTTCGGGATGCTGCCAGCGCAGCAGCGCTTCGAAGCCGACGGTGGCGCTGGTCGCGATGTCGACGATCGGCTGATAAACCAGGAACAGCTCGTTCCGCTCCAGCGCGCGCGAGAGGTCCTCGCGCAGCCTGTAGCGATCCTCGGTCGTCCGGTGCATCGCCTCGTCATAGACCATGACGGTCCTGCCGCCGGCTTCCTTGGCGCGATAAAGCACGGTATCGGCCTTGCGCATCAGGCTCGCCACGTCCGTCCCGTCGTCCGGGCCGAAGGCGACGCCGATGCTGGCGGCGGTGGAGATCGAGGTGCCCTCGATGACGTGCCTGCGGCAGAGCGAATCGAGCAGGCGCTGCGCCGTGGCCTTCACCGCGTCGTGGTCCTCTGCGTCGAGGAACAGCAGCCCGAACTCGTCGCCGCCGAGCCGCGCAACCCGCATGTCGTCACTGGCGGCGGCCTCGAGGTGCCGGGCGACACGCTGCAGCAGCTGGTCGCCAGCCTGATGTCCCAGCGTATCGTTGACGATCTTGAACTCGTCGAGGTCGAGGAAGCCGATAGCGATGTGCGGCTGCACGCCGGCGCGCGGCCGGCACGCGGCCGCCGCGGCATCCAGGAATCCGGGCCGGTTCATCAGGCCGGTCACGATGTCCGTCGTTGCCAGATAGGTCAGCCGGTCCTGTGCGGTCTTGGCCGCGCTGATGTCCGATCCGACGCCGCGCCACCCGGTCCGCCGTCCCGACTTGTGCAGGATCGGCCGCATCGTCAGCGACCACCAGCGCGCGCCCTGCAGCGCGGCGAATTCGAGGCCGCGGAAGGCGTGTCCGGCTGCGAGCGCGGCCCTGAACCTGGCCCGGCTTTCCTCCTCCAAAAATTCCTCGAATTGTCTGCCGACGGCGCTGTCGTAAGCGGACTCGGTCACGACGCCGAACCGCCGCGACGCACGCGTGATGCGGCCGTCCTGGTCGAGCTCGAACAGCCAGTCCGATCCGTTCTGCTCGAACTCGGCGACGAGCAGGCCGATCACCTCGCCCTTCTCCTCGAGGTCGATCGCGCCGAGCACCTGCCGGACGAACAGGCCGGACGTGAAGTGCACGCAGCAGAGCACCACCGTCGCGTAGGCCGTGAGCAGCGCGGCCAGCACCAGCGCATGGGGATTCGACGACGCGAACAGCCCCGTCAGCGAGCCGAGGGTCAGCGGCACGACGTAGCCCACCGCGGCGCGCTTGACCGTGGTCAAGGCAAATCCGCCCGCGCCGATCATGCCGGCCATGACGTTGCTGATCACGAGCTGCGCGGACAGATCGGAAGCGGCAAACCAGGCGGCGGGAGCGAAACCCCAGAGGACGCCGAGAATCGTGCCCTGGATGGTCGCGTGCCTCAACGCGCGCGGCGATACCGTCTCGCGCGGAGGCGTGTCGCGTCGGGACAGCCAGGCCAGGAAGCCGACGAGCATGACGACCGCGATGGCGAGCACCCAGAGCGCAACGAAAAGCGGAGCGCCGGCCGGCAGAACGACATGGGCGACCAGGATCGCGTTCACGATGTTGACGATGAGGGCGATCGGCGTGAAGCGTGTGAGCGCCTGGATCTGGCGCGCCCTCAACCGTGCCGCCCTGCTGTCCCCGGCGTCCGGCGCGCGAAAGTCGAGCGCTGCTCCGCCAAGTTCACGATCGGACGACAAGCCGGCACCTTTCGACAATGCATTCGAGACAAATGTCGTCCGACGCTAGGCAAGGCGCGTTAACAAAAGTTCCGCGGGATGCCGCCCGCCGTCCGCGGCAAGGGCGCGGCCCGGTCCGATCCGAATGTTGATTAACGCCGCGTTCGCGAGGAGGCGGAAGGCATCCGTGAAAATACGGTGCGCGGCCGGTTGGTCCGGCACTTGAGCAACACAAAGACTGTCATCACCCGCGAAAGCGGGTGATCCAGTATTCCAGAGACAGTGCGGGGATACGGAGATGCCGCGGCGTACTGGATGCCCCGGTCAAGCCGGGGCATGACAGCAAATCTGGAGTAAGAGCGATCAATCGCTATCCCACCCGCTTCCCTTGATTCCGGCGTTGGCATAGACGATCCCGCCATCCACCGCGATGGTCGCGCCCACCACATAGTCGCCTGCGCGCGAGGCGAGATAGATCGCGGCGCCCGCCATGTCTTCGTCGGTGCCGATGCGGCCCACGGGGACGCGCGTTGCGACCTCGTCGGCGTGATCGCGCGCGGCGCGGTTCATGTCCGACTTGAACGGGCCGGGCGCGATCGCGGTGACGACAATGTGGTCGGGAATGAGCTTGACGGCCATGCGCCGCGTCAGGTGGATCAGGCCGGCCTTGCTCGCCGCATAGGAATAGGTCTCGCCCGGATTGACGAAGATGCCGTCGATGGAGGCGATGTTGATCACCTTGGCCGGCCGCTCCGCGCTCGCGGATGCGCGCAACGTCGGCGCCAGCGCCTTGGTCAGGAAGAACGGCGCCTTGACGTTGAGGTTCATCACCTTGTCCCAGCCGCTCTCCGGAAACTCGTCGAACTCCGCGCCCCAGGCCGCACCGGCGTTGTTGACGAGGATGTCGAGCCTCTGTTCGCGCTTGTTGAATTCGCTCGCCAGCAATTCGGCGCCGGCGACCGTGGAGATGTCGATCGGCAGCGCGATGCCTTCGCCGTCATACTGCGCGGACAGTTCCTTTGCGGTGGCCTCGCACGGACCCGCCTTGCGCGCGGTGATGTAGACCTTCGCAGCGCCGGCGCTCAAAAATCCCGCCGCGATCATCTTGCCGATGCCGCGCGAGCCGCCGGTCACGAGCGCGACGCGGCCTTTGAGCGAGAACAGATCCTTGAACATGGTGCCTCCCTTGGGTTGGCGCCGTTTTGGGCGTGGCGTGGAGTGGAGTCAATCGCATCGTCGTCCTGGCGAAAGCCAGGACCCATTACCCCAGGATCGAGTTGTTTGAATGAGCTGTGGCCAGAGCCGTCGCAAAACAGACTGCGGTGGCAATGGGTCCTGGCTTTCGCCAGGACGACGTCTGAATTTGACGCGACTGCGGCGGCTCAAGCCGCGGCAAACCTGCGAAAGCCGTTCCACATCGCGGTCGCGGCGCCCGAGGTCAGCACCGGCAGGACCCGCTCGTCCTGGTAGTTGCCGTTGAGCGAGACGCGCGGCAGCGCGGTCATGTGACCGGCGTTCTCGGCGAACAGCATGCCCGGCCGCGTCGTCACCGCGGTCTTGAAGCCGGCCGCTGCGGCCAGCGTGAATTCGCGCATCCCGGCCGCCTCGCGGTCGCCATAGGGATAGGCGAAGTGCAGCACGGGGCGTTGCAGCGCCTCTTCGATCCGCGCGCGGCTAATGGCCATCTCCTGCGCGGCGACCGTCTCGCTCTGCCTGGCGAGATTGCAATGGCTGATGGTGTGGGCGCCGATCGTGATCAGCGGGTCGGCGGCGAGCGTTCTCACCTCGTCCCAGGTCAGGCAGAGGCGGCGGCACAGCGCTTCCATGTCGATGTCATGCCTTGCGCACAGCGCGCCGATCTCGCGCGCGAGATCGTTCTCGCCCGGCAGCGCGCGCAGCCAGTCGTGCAGGCGGTCGAATGCCGCCTGTTTCGCCGCAGGTGTCGTCGCGTCGAGCCGCAGCGCGGATTCGCCGATTCTTACCTCGATCTGCTCCGACTTGGCGATCACGGCTTCCAGCGCGGCCCACCACAGCCGTCCGATGCCTTCGGCGAAATCGCTGGCGACGTAGACGGTCGCGGCCGCGTCAAATTCGCGCAGCACCGGTAGCGCGTGATCGAGATTGTCGCGATAGCCGTCGTCGAGGGTGAAGGCGGCGAAGCGGCGCGCGAACCGGCCCTGCACGAGCCGTTCGTGCAGCTCGTCCATGCTGACGATGTCGATGTCACTCGCGCGCAGATGGCAGATCGTGGCGCGGAGGAAATCGGGGGTGACCTCCAGATGCCGGTTCGGCTGGAACGCTGCCTCGCGGGCCGGCCGCACGTGGTGCAGCATGAAAATGGCGCCGACGCCCGACAGCAGCGGGCGCAGCAGATGGTGCGCCCCGCTGAAATAGAGTGCTCCCAGACCGGCGCGAATGACGTTGTTACGGAGTTGTTTCATGACCGGCTGGCCGACCCCTGGCAGTCCACCCCCAACTTAAGGGAAGGACCCTTGAAGAAAAAGTTATGCCGAATGCCGGGGCAGACCCTCGGAGGGGCGCCATTTCCGGTTTGACAGCCTGCCAAGGGTTTGTTTTGTCTCCGGTTCCAGAGTTCGGGTCGTCGAATGCAGAAGCTTTTCAGGTGGGCCAGCAAATGGTGGCTGGGGCTGATTCCCCTGGCCGTCATGTGGGGATTTGCGGCCTGGAATAACACCGTGCCGGTGGAGGCCGACCTCTCCGCCCGAAGCGCGGCCGCGCTCAAGGACACCGTCCTCGACAAGACCCGGATCGCCGTCGACGGTCGCGATATCAGCCTGGCCGCGGATGCCTTCTCCGAGGAGGGCCGCCGCGACGCGGTGGCGGCGGTCGAGAGCGTCCCTGGCGTGCGTCTCGTCGACGACCGCACCCGCCTTGTGGCCGAGGCCAAGCCTTTCGTCTGGAACGCCGAGCGCGACGTGGTGCGGGTGACGCTGTCCGGCTCGGCGCCGCTGCCGGCGATGAAGGGCCGGCTGACCGAGGCGGCGCGCAAGGAACTTGGTGGTGTCGAGGTGGCCGACCAGATGGGGCTCGCGCGCGGCGCGCCGCCGCGCTTCGAGGCGGCCGCGATGCTGCTGCTCGATCAGATCGGCAAGCTGAAGGACGGCAAGATCACGATCTCGGACAGCAAGGTCAGCCTGTCCGGCATGGCCCGCGATCTCGGCGGTCGCGAGGCGATCGCGGCGGCGCTGAAGAACCTGCCCGAGGGGTTTGCGGTCGCAGCCAACGACGTCAAGGCGCCGCCCTATATTTTCCAGGCCTACAAGGACCCGGTTGCCGCCACGGTGACGCTGACCGGATACGTGCCCGACAACGACGTCCATGCGAGCATCGCCAGCAGTGCCTCGCGAAAATTCAGCGAGAAGATCGTCGACAATCTCAAGGCCAGCATCGGTGCGCCCGGGTCGTTCAACACCGCCGTCGTCGCCGCGCTGGGCGCGCTGTCGCGGCTGTCGACCGGCACCCTCGTCGTCAGCGATCGCGAGGTGAAGCTGTCTGGCGATGCGCTCTACGAGGGTGCGGCGAACGACATCCGCGCCGGCCTCGGCAAGGACTTCCCGAAGGCCTGGCAGTACAAGCCGGAAATCACCGTGAAGCCTGCGGCTGGTCCCGTCGACGGCAGCGTCTGCCAGCAATTGTTCTCCGAACTGCTCGGCAAGGGCAGAATCCGTTTCGAGGCCAAGCGCTCCACCATCGATCCGGATTCCGCAGGCCTGCTCGATCGCCTCATCGAGACCGCGCTGCGCTGTCCGACCACCAATATCGAGGTTGCGGGCCACACGGATTCCGACGGCGAGGACGCCTTCAACCGGGCGCTGTCCGAGAAGCGGGCGCAGGCGGTGATCGATTATCTGGTCAAGGCCGGCCTGCCCGCCGACCGCTTCACGGCGGTCGGGTATGGCAGCACCCAGCCCGTCGCCGGTAATGACACCGACGTAGGCAAGGCGCAGAACCGCCGCATCGAATTCCTGGTGAGGTGACGATGTCCTATCTGGTCTCGTTCCATATGGGCTGGCTGATCGGCTCGCTGCTGCTGGGCTTCTGCATGGGCTGGATCTCGGTGGTTCAGCGCGGCAACGGCACTTCGAAGGTGACCGCGCGCTGGCTCGCCGTGCTCGTCGCAGGCCTCGTCGCGGCCTCGTTCGCGCAAGTGGTCCCCGGCCGCTTCGGCTACTGGCTCGACCTCGGCCTCGTCATGTTCGCCTGCTACCTCGTCGGCTGCACCATCGGCGCGTGGCTGCGCGACCGCGTGGTCTCGCGCAGCCAGCCGGCGGCCTGAGCCGGCGTCCGCTCGCGCGGAACCTCCCGATCTGAATCGGTGACGGCTTGAGCGGCGAGATCGCCGGACGCGCTTGACATTAATACGTACGTACGTATTGTAAATATATGCCAAAGCCCTCGCTCAAAGACGCCATCCTCGACGCCGGCCTGAAGGTGATGTTCCGCACCGGCTATCACGGCACCAGCGTGCGCGACGTCACCGCGGCCGCGGGCGCGCCGCAGGGGTCCTTCACCAACCATTTCCGGTCCAAGGAGGCGTTCGCCGCCGAGGTGCTCGATCGCTATTTCGACGGCACGAGGGGATTGGTCGCAGAGGCGCTGGAGGACACCTCGCTGACGCCGCGGGCGCGGCTCAAGCGCTATCTCGACATCATCACCGGCAGGCTGGAGGCGGACGGTTTCGGCCGTGGCTGCCTGATCGGCGATCTCAGCCTGGAAGCCGCCGCCAGCAGCGACACGCTGCGCACGCGTCTCGCCGAAATCTTTGCCGAATGGCGCGCGCCGTTCGCCGATTGCATCGCGGAAGCCCAGGCTCTCGGCGAGATCGCTTCGGACTTTCCGCCCGAAGAACTTGCCGATTTCCTGCTCGCCTCATGGCAGGGCGCGATCCTGCGCATGAAGGTCGACCGCAGTCCCGAAGCGCTCGAACGCTTCAAGACCATCGCCTTCCAAACCGTGTTCAAGGAGCCGGCATGAGCAAGCAATCCGAGATCGATATTCGCAATGCGTCCGTCCTCGGCAGCACGATGGCCTTCCGCGAGGCTGGCGCGCAGGATGCGCCGGTTGCCCTGTTCCTGCACGGCAATCCGACCTCATCCTACATCTGGCGCAACATCCTGCCGCTGGTCGCCCCGGTCGCGCATTGCCTCGCGCCCGACCTGATCGGCTTCGGCCAGTCCGGCAAGCCCGACATCGCCTACCGCTTCTTCGACCACGTCCGCTATCTCGATGGGTTCATCGAGGAGCGCGGCATCACCTCCGCCTATCTCGTGGCACAGGACTGGGGCACTGCGCTCGCATTCCACCTCGCCGCGCGCCGGCCGGGCTTCGTCCGCGGCCTCGCCTTCATGGAGTTCATCCGGCCGATGCCGACATGGCAGGATTTCCATTACACCGAGGCCGCTGAGGAGCAGGATCACGCCGAGGCGGCGAGGGCCGTGTTCCGGAAATTCAGGACGCCGGGCGAGGGCGAGGCCATGATCCTCGAGGCCAATGCGTTCGTCGAGCGCGTGCTGCCCGGCGGCATCGCGCGCAAGCTGCGCGACGAGGAACTGGCCGCCTATCGCGCGCCATTCCCCACGCCCGAGACCCGCCGTCCCGTTCTTGCATTTCCGCGCGAGCTTCCGATCGAAGGCGAGCCGGCCGACGTCCATCAGGCGCTGCAGTCCGCACATGCGGCGCTGGCCGCGTCGTCCCACCCCAAGCTGCTGTTCACGGGCGCGCCTGGCGCGCTGGTCTCTCCCGAATTCGCCGGGCGGTTCGCGGCCTCGCTGCAGCACTGCGCGCTGGTTCGCCTGGACTCCGGCCTGCACTTCCTCCAGGAGGATCATCCTGACGCGATCGGCCGCTCCGTCGCCGGCTGGATCGCCGGCATCGAGGCCGTGCGCCCGCAACTTGCCGCCTGAACGGAAGGCGTGATCTTCGCAAGCCGGGGCAGGGCTGTTTCCCTGCCCCGGCTTGCGGCCTTTGGGCACATCGAGCAGAGCCGAACAAGGCGCCGGCCGCGGCCCCCTTTCAACAGGCCGTCGCGGCCCATAGATTGACGTCGGCTTAAGGCGTGAAGGAACATTGTGCCGCCGAAATCATCAAAACTTCATGGCCCCTGCGCAGGATTGCCATGGAGATTCGCATAAGCCTTGCCGTCGAAAGCGCCAAACCGTGCATCCCAAGCCCGCCAGCCTCCCTAAAATATTGAAGGCACGTGTTTTTGTTTACATTGGCGAATTCCACTCGGCCCCAAAACGCGCTAGTGGAGGGTCGGGAGGCAAGCGCGGTGCGGGAGCTGGTGGGAACGGTGCGTTGAGCGCGTCGTCCGCCTGTTCGCCGGCCACCCTGGCCGCTGAAGCGTTGTTCGAGGTCTAGATGCTGGAAGCCATACGCAGGGCGATGACGTTTCTGCGCCAGAAGCAAATCCTGCATAAGCTTGGAGTTGTGATCAGCGTCGCGGTCATCCTCATCGCTTGCTATGTGCTCTATCACATGCTGCGCGGCATCGACGTCAACGAGGTGGTCGAGGCGATCAAGAGCACCGAGCCGAGGCAGATTGCGATGGCGGCGCTGTTCGTGGCGGCGGGCTATTTCACGCTGACCTTCTACGACCTGTTCGCCGTGCGCGCGATCGGCCACCCGCAGGTGCCCTACCGCATCAACGCCCTCGCCGCCTTCACCAGCTACTCGATCGGCCACAATGTCGGCGCCAGCGTCTTCACCGGCGGCGCGGTGCGCTATCGCATCTATTCGGCCCACGGCCTCAATGCGATCGACGTCGCCAAAATCTGCTTCCTGGCCGGCCTGACCTTCTGGCTCGGAAATGCCGCCGTGCTGGGGCTCGGGATTTCCTATCATCCGGAGGCGGCCGCCGCGATCGACCAGCTTCCGGCCTGGCTGAACCGGACGCTGGCGCTGGTGATCCTGGCGGGGCTGGTCGGCTACGTGGTCTGGGTCTGGATCCAGCCGCGCGTCGTCGGCCGCGGCCCGTGGACGGTGGTGCTCCCGGGCGGCCCGCTGACGCTGCTCCAGATCGTCATCGGCATCGTCGATCTCGGCTTCTGCGCGCTCGCCATGTACGTCCTGGTCCCGGACGAGCCCAATCTCGGCTTCGTCGTGGTCGCGGTGATCTTCGTCTCGGCGACCCTGCTCGGCTTCGCCAGCCACTCGCCCGGCGGTCTCGGGGTGTTCGACGCGGCCATGCTGGTCGGCCTCTGGCAGATGGACCGCGAGGAGCTGCTGGGTGGGATGCTGCTGTTCCGCGTCCTCTATTATCTCTCGCCCTTCGTCATCTCTGTAATCTTGCTGACGTTTCGCGAGGTTATAATCGGTGCCCGATCGAAGCGGCTGCAGCAGGCGGCGCTCAAGCTCGACCCTGGCAAGCTCGACCCCGGTCCTGCGCGTGAAGCCGCCTATGTGAGAGAGCGCAGCGACAGCGGCGCCTGACCTCGGCAAAGCCAAACAGGAGAAGCCCGCACCGATGGCGATCGACGCCCCTTCTTCTCCCTCGGTCCAGCCCTGGTCCGACCGGCTGCGGCACTCGACCATCGTCCTGATTGCCGCGGCGCTCGCGCTGTCGGTCGTGGTCTCGCTTGGAGAATTGTCGGTCGTGCGGGCGGCGTCGGTATTCCTCTGCATCGCGGCCGCAGCGCTGATCCCATGGCGGCTGCACGATCCCGCCGCCTCGCGCGACGACACGCGGCGGATCAGCCCGGTCGAGCACGCGGCGGTGGCCGCCGTCGTCGCCGGCATGCCGGATCCGGCGGTCCTGCTCGACCGCGCCGGCCGCGTCATCCATCTCAACGCCGCGGCCGCCCAGCTCGCGCCGGCGCTGCGCCGGAACGAGCTCGCCCAGTTCGCGCTGCGCTCGCCGGAGATCATCACGGCGCTACGCGAGTCGATTGCCACCACCGAGCCGCGGCGGGCGACCTATCTCGACCATGTGCCGGTCGACCGCTGGATGGAGCTGATCATCACGCCGGTGCCGGTGCCGACCACGTTCGGCGGCGCCGACAAATGCATGCTGATGACGTTCCACGACCAGACGCCGCTGCGCCGGGTCGAGGAGATGCGCGCCGACTTCGTCGCCAATGCCAGCCACGAATTGCGCACGCCGCTCGCCGCGCTGTCCGGCTTCATTGATACGCTGCAGGGCCAGGCCAAGGACGATCCCAAGGCGCGCGAGCGCTTCCTCGGCATCATGCACAACCAGGCCACCCGCATGGCCCGCCTGATCGACGATCTCCTGTCGTTGTCGCGGGTGGAGCTGTCCGCCCATGTGCGGCCCGACACCCTGGTCGATCTCGTGCCGATCATCCGCCAGGTCGCCGACGGGCTGGAGCCGCTCGCCCGCGAGCGTCAGGTCGACATCGAGATCCACCTGTCCGACGCGCCGGTGATGATCGCCGGCGACCGCGAGGAGCTGCTGCGCCTGTTCGAGAACCTGATCGAGAACGCGCTCAAATACGGCGCCTCCGGCGGGCGCGTCATCGTGTCGCTGATCGTGCCGGCTGCCGCTGACGGGATCCAGGAAATCCGGGCCATGGTGCGCGATTTCGGACCCGGCATCGCACCGGAGCACCTGCCGCGGCTGACCGAGCGCTTCTACCGGGTCGACGTCGGCGACAGCCGCTCCCAGGGTGGAACCGGCCTCGGATTATCGCTGGTGAAACATATCCTTAATCGCCATCGCGGCCGCCTGCTGATTGAAAGCGTGCCGAAACACGGGGCCACTTTCACCGCCTGTTTTCCCCAGGCAAAGCCCTCCGTCTCGGCCTGAAACCCAAGCAAATTCAGTCGCCTGGGTCTGTCATCCGACTGTCACCAAAGCTTCGTAAAAGCACAGCCGACCGCTCCTACACGGGCGGCACGGGGAGCGCGATCGGGCGCGGATGGCGCTTCGTTCCCCTGCATGGAGACCAGCATGAATTTCCTCAAGACTATCGTCGCTGCTGGCTTGGTGGCCGCATCGACGTCGGCCTTCGCTGCCGATATTACCGGTGCCGGCGCGACCTTCCCGTTCCCGATCTATTCGAAGTGGGCCGACGCCTACAAGAAGGAGACGGGTAACGGCCTGAACTACCAGTCGATCGGTTCCGGCGGCGGCATCAAGCAGATCCAGGCCAGGACCGTGACCTTCGGCGCCACCGACATGCCGCTCAAGGCCGAGCAGCTCGAGAAGGACGGTCTTGCGCAGTGGCCGATGGTCATGGGCGCCATCGTTCCCGTCGTCAACATCGAGGGCGTCAAGCCCGGTGAGCTGGTGTTCGACGGCGAGACGCTCGCCAGCATCTATCTCGGCAAGATCACCAAGTGGGACGACGCCGCGATCAAGAAGCTCAATCCGAACGTGAAGCTGCCCTCGGAGGCGATCACCGTGGTCCGCCGCTCGGACGGCTCGGGCACTACCTTCAACTTCACCAACTATCTCTCCAAGGCCAGCGCGGACTGGAAGAGCAAGGTCGGTGAGGGCACTGCGGTCGAGTGGCCGGTCGGCGTCGGCGCCAAGGGCAACGAAGGCGTGTCGGGCAATATCAGCCAGACCAAGAACTCGATCGGTTATGTCGAGTATGCCTACGCCAAGCAGAACAAGCTGACCTACACCAAGATGGTCAACAAGGGCGGCAAGACCGTTGAGCCCACCACCGAGGCCTTCCAGGCGGCTGCCTCCAACGCCGACTGGGCCAAGGCGCCCGGCTACTACGTCATCCTGACCGACCAGCCCGGCGAGAAGTCCTGGCCGATCACGGCGGCGACCTTCATCCTCATGCACAAGGATGCCACCGACAAGGCGTCCTCGCAGGAAGCCATCAAGTTCTTCCGCTGGGCCTTCAAGAACGGCGGCAAGGCGGCCGAAGAGCTCGACTACATTCCGATGCCCGACAGTGTGGTCCAATTGATCGAGAAGACCTGGGCTGCCGAGATCAAGAGCTAAAGCGCTCCTCTCGTGTCCCGGACGCGGTGCGGCACGCAAGTGCCGCTCCGCAGGGCCGGGACCCCCAGGAACCAGGCCCCGGATCGGCGGCGCACCGCTCATCCGGGCACGCGATCGAAGACCAGTCCGGCAAGAACAAGTAGAGTCACAGGTAGAGGGGATCGGGCGTGGCAGAGATGGCCGTTCAGAGCGATGTAGTCGACGACGCCGGACCGTACGACCGCGCCAAGGCCTTGAGCGCGTTCAAGCTCGGCGACCTCACCTTCTACTGGATCACGCGGATCAGCGCGATCTCGGTGCTCCTCATCCTCGGCGGCATCATCCTGTCGCTGATCGTCGGCGCTTTCCCGGCGATCAAGGAATACGGCCTCGCCTTCCTGTGGACCCAGCGGTGGGCGCCGTCGGCCGATCCGCCCGTGCTCGGCGCGCTCGGGCCGATGTACGGCACGCTCGTCACCTCCTTCATCGCGATGCTGATCGCCATTCCGGTCGGTCTCGGCATCGCGATCTTCCTCACCGAGCTCTGCCCGCAATGGCTGCGCCGTCCGATCGGCATGGCGGTCGAGCTGCTCGCCGGCATCCCGTCGATCATCTACGGCATGTGGGGCTTCTTCGTGCTGGGCCCGTTCCTGGCCAACACGTTCCAGCCCTTCATGATCAGGATCTTCGACGGCGTCCCCGTGCTGGGCGCGATCTTCGCCGGCCCGCCGTCCTATCTCAGCCTGTTCAACGCCGCGCTGATCCTCGCCATCATGGTGCTGCCCTTCATCACCTCGATCTCCGTCGACGTGTTCAAGACGGTGCCGCCGGTGCTGAAGGAGGCCGCCTACGGCGTCGGCTGCACCACCTGGGAGGTGGTCCGCAGCGTGGTGATCCCCTACACCCGCGTCGGCATCATCGGCGGCGTCATGCTGGCGCTTGGCCGCGCGCTGGGCGAGACCATGGCGGTGACCTTCATCATCGGCAACTCGTTCCGCATCTCGTCGTCGATCTTCGCTCCGGGCACCACGATCTCGGCGGCGATCGCCTCCGAGTTCGCCGAGAGCGACGGCCTGCACCAGTCCGGCCTGATCCTGCTCGGCCTGCTGCTGTTCGTGCTGACGTTCTTCGTGCTGGCCGGCGCGCGGCTGATGCTGCTGCGTCTCGAACAGAAGGCGGGGAAGTGACATGAACCCGATTTACGCACGCCGCCGCCGCAAGGACCTCGTGATCCGCGCTCTCTGCTTCGGCGCCGCCGCCTTCGGCGTCACCTGGCTCGCGCTGATCCTGATGACGCTGCTCTACAACGGCGTGACGGGCCTCAACCTCGAGCTGTTCGTCGCCGACACGCCGCCGCCGGGCTCGACCGAAGGCGGCCTGCGCAACGCGATCGTCGGCTCGATCATCATGACCGTGCTCGGTGTCGGCATCGGCGCGCCGCTCGGCCTGTTCGCCGGCACCTATCTCGCCGAGTACGGCCGCAACGACAGGCTGACCTCGGTGATCCGCTTCATCAACGACATCCTGCTCTCGGCGCCCTCGATCATCATCGGCCTGTTCATCTACGGCGCGGTGGTGGTGCCGATGCGCGGCTTCTCGGCGATCGCGGGCTCGCTCGCGCTCGCCGTCATCGTCATCCCGGTGGTGCTGCGCACCACCGAGGACATGCTGCTGCTGGTACCGAACGCGCTGCGCGAGGCGGCGTCGGCGCTGGGCCTGCCGCGCTCGCTGGTGATCAAGCGCATCGCCTATCGCGCCGCCCGCTCCGGGCTCATCACCGGCGTGCTGCTCGCGACCGCTCGCGTCGCCGGCGAAACCGCGCCGCTGCTGTTCACCGCACTGTCGAACCAGTTCTTCAGCCTCGGCCTGAACAAGACGATGGCGAACCTGCCGGTCACCATCAACAACTTCGTGCAGAGCCCCTATGCCTACTGGAAGCAGCTCGCCTGGAGCGGCGCGCTGCTGATCACGATCACCGTGCTTGCCCTGAACATTGGCGCGCGCATCCTTGGCGCCGAGAGGACCGCAAAATGACCGATCTTTCCGTATCCGTGAGCGCCAGCGGTCACATGGCGCACCAGCCGCTGCCGGAGGCGCCGGCCAAGGTGACGGTGCGCAACCTCAACTTCTATTACGGCGAGCACCATGCGCTGAAGAACATCAACCTGACGCTCGGCGCCAACCGCGTCACGGCGTTCATCGGCCCGTCCGGCTGCGGCAAGTCGACCCTCTTGCGCGTCTTCAACCGGATGTACGACCTCTATCCGGGCCAGCGCGTCACCGGCCAGCTCATGCTCGACCAGACCAACGTGCTCGATCCCAAGCTCGACCTCAACCTGCTGCGCGCCCGCGTCGGCATGGTGTTCCAGAAGCCGACTCCGTTCCCGATGACGATCTACGAGAACATCGCCTTCGGCATCCGTCTGTACGAGAAGATCTCGAAATCCGAGATGGACGGCCGCGTCGAGAAGGCGCTGCGCGGCGGCGCGCTGTGGAACGAGGTCAAGGACAAGCTCAACGCCTCCGGCCTGTCGCTGTCCGGCGGCCAGCAGCAGCGCCTCTGCATCGCCCGCACGGTCGCGGTGCGGCCCGAGGTGATCCTGTTCGACGAGCCCTGCTCGGCGCTCGACCCGATCTCGACCGCCAAGGTCGAAGAGCTGATCCAGGAGCTGTCCGAGAACTACACGATCGCGATCGTCACCCACAACATGCAGCAGGCGGCGCGCGTCTCCGACAAGACCGCCTTCATGTATCTCGGCGAGCTGATCGAGTTCGACGACACCAGCAAGATCTTCACGTCGCCGGGCGACCGGCGCACGCAGGATTACATCACCGGCCGGTTCGGCTGAGGAGACGGGACATGGGTTCTGAACATACCGCCAAGGCCTTCGACACCGACCTTCAGGAGCTCACGCGCCTGGTCGCCGAGATGGGCGGCATCGCCGAGCGCATGATCGTCGATTCCGTCGACGCGCTGATCCGCCGCGACGTCGCGCTCGGCCAGCGTGTCGTCACCATCGACGCCGAGCTCGACACGCTGCAGAAGCGCATCGAGGAGCGCGCGGTGCTCACCATCGCCCGCCGCCAGCCGATGGCGGTCGACCTGCGCGAGATCGTCGGCTCGATGCGGGTCGCCACCGACCTCGAGCGCATCGGCGACCTCGCCAAGAACATGGGCAAGCGCGTCGCGGCGCTGGAGACGGACTTCCATCCGTTAAAGCTGTTCCGCGGCCTCGAGCACATGACCGACCTCGTGCAGCAGCAGGTCAAGTCGGTGCTGGACGCCTATGCCGCGCACGATCTGCCGGCGGCGATGGCGGTGTGGAAGGGCGACGAGGAGGTCGACGCCATCTGCACCTCGCTGTTCCGCGAGCTGCTCACCTACATGATGGAGGATCCGCGCAACATCTCGTTCTGCATCCACCTGATGTTCTGCGCCAAGAACATCGAGCGGATCGGCGACCATGCCACCAACATCGCCGAGACCGTGTTCTACATGATCGAAGGTCAGGCCATCGCCGACAAGCGGCCGAAGGGTGACATGACGACCTTCGCCACGACGCTACCGAACACCTAAGGAGCCACGACCCGATGGGCGCACGCATTATGGTGGTTGAGGACGAGGAAGCCCTGACCGAGCTTCTCCGTTACAACCTCGAAGGCGACGGCTATGACGTCGAGACGGTGATGCGCGGCGACGACGCCGACACCCGCCTCAAGGAGCACATCCCCGATTTGATCGTGCTCGACTGGATGCTGCCGGGGCTGTCCGGCATCGAATTGTGCCGGCGGCTTCGCACCCGGCCGGAGACCAAGCAGCTCCCGATCATCATGCTGACCGCGCGCGGCGAGGAGAGCGAGCGGGTGCGGGGGCTTGCGACCGGCGCCGACGATTACATCGTCAAGCCGTTCTCGGTGCCCGAGCTGCTGGCGCGCGTGAAGGGCCTGCTCCGGCGCGCGAGCCCGGAGCGGCTCGCCACCGTGCTCGCCTATGGCGACATCGAGCTCGACCGCGAGAAGCGCCGGGTGGCGCGCTCGGGCCGGCCGATCGATCTCGGCCCGACCGAATACCGCCTGCTCGAGTTCTTCCTCGAGCATCCCGGCCGGGTGTTTTCGCGCGAGCAGCTGCTGGACAGCGTCTGGGGCCGCGACATCTACATCGACGAGCGCACCGTCGACGTCCACATCGGCCGCCTGCGCAAGCTGCTCAATCTCGGCCGCGAGCAGGACCCGATCCGCACCGTGCGCGGCGCCGGCTACGCACTGGACGATCGCTTCGCGAAGGCGGAGCAGACCTAAAAGGCGGAGCAGACGTAGGGTTTGTTGGGGCGATTGATGGCGGCTGCCGCCGTATTCTCCGATGTCGTCCCGGCGAAGGCCGGGACCCATAGCCACAGGGAGTGGTTTGGCGAAGACTCGGAGTGATCATCCCGCGCAATAGCTGCGCTCCGGGATTATGGGTCCCGGCTTTCGCCCTAGGGCATGCACATATCTGGTTGGCATGCAGTTGCCGGGGGATTCCCGAATCGGCACTTTGTGTGATTCCTAT
>NZ_JAFCJJ010000043.1 GCF_018131015.1 Bradyrhizobium diazoefficiens | reverse complement strand
CTATCATCGACTTGGCGAGCGGGAAAAGTGTCGGCTATGTCCCCGAACACCCGTCGGTCATGTCCCCGGGCTGAACACTTGACCGGGCGATCCAGTATTCCAGAGACAGCGATGGGGTACGGAGAAGCCGCGGCGTACTGGATCACCCGCCTTCGCGGGTGATGACAGTGGTGGATACGGCAAGCGTCGGCGCTGCGGGCCCAATCAAATCTTCTGATTGTACGCCCCGACTTCGGGATGCGTGCGCAGCACGCTGTCCACCATCTCGAACATGTCGCGCATGCGCTGCTCGGAAACCGGGCTCTCGACCACGACCACGAGCTCGGGCTTGTTGGAGGAGGCGCGCACCAGGCCCCAGCTTCCATCCTCGACGGTGACGCGCACGCCGTTGACGGTGACGAGATCGCGGATCGACTGTCCGCCGATCTTGGCGCCCTGCTTCTGCAAGCCTTCGAAGTGCTTCACCACCTGGTCGATGACGCCGTATTTAACCTCGTCGGCGCAATGCGGCGACATGGTCGGCGACGACCAGGTCTTTGGCAGCGCCTCCTTCAGGTCGGCCATCGACTTGCCGGGGGCGCGGTCGAGCATGTCGCAGATCGCGATCGCCGAGACCAGGCCGTCGTCGTAGCCGCGGCCGAACGGCTTGTTGAAGAAGAAATGGCCCGACTTCTCGAAGCCCGCCAGCGCGCCCATCTCGTTGGTGCGGCGCTTCATGTAGGAATGCCCGGTCTTCCAATAGGCGGTCCTGGCGCCCTGCTTCTGCAGCACCGGATCGGTGATGAACAGGCCGGTCGACTTCACGTCGACCACGAACTGCGCGTCCTTGTGGATCGCCGACATGTCGCGCGCCAGCATGACGCCGACCTTGTCGGCAAAAATCTCCTCGCCGGTGTTGTCGACGACGCCGCAGCGGTCGCCGTCGCCGTCGAAGCCGAGGCCGACATCGGCCTTGTGCTGCAGCACCGCGTCGCGGATCGCGTGCAGCATCTCCATGTCTTCCGGATTCGGATTGTATTTCGGGAAGGTATGGTCGAGCTCGGTGTCGAGCGGGATCACCTCGCAGCCGATCGCCTCCAGCACCTGCGGCGCGAACGCGCCGGCGGTGCCGTTGCCGCAGGCCGCGACGACCTTGAGCTTGCGCGTCAGCTTCGGACGGCTGGTGAGGTCGGCGATATAGCGCGCCGGGTAGTTCTCGTGGAATTGATACGAGCCGCCGGCCTTGTTGCCGAACTCGGCGTTGAGCACGATCTGCTTCAGCCGCGTCATCTCGTCGGGGCCGAAGGTCAGCGGGCGGTTGGCCCCCATCTTCACGCCGGTCCAGCCATTGTCGTTGTGCGAGGCCGTCACCATCGCGACGCAGGGCACGTCGAGATCGAACTGCGCGAAATAGGCCATCGGCGTCACCGCAAGGCCGATGTCGTGGACCTTGCAGCCTGCCGCCATCAGGCCGGAGATCAGCGCGTATTTGATCGAGGCCGAATAGCCGCGGAAGTCGTGGCCGGTGACGATCTCTTGGCTGACGCCGAGCTCGGCGATCAGCGCGCCCAGGCCCATGCCGAGCGCCTGCACCCCCATCAGGTTGATTTCCTTCTGGAACAGCCAGCGCGCGTCATATTCGCGAAATCCCGTGGCCTTCACCATCGGCTCGGATTCAAAGGCGTAGGTGTTGGGCAGCAGCACGGATTTCGGCTTGGGGAACATTGAGACCGTCTCGTGAACAGGAACAGGGATTGCTGCAGGCTTAGCCAATGCCGGGCCGCAGCAAAAGGCGGGATTGCAGGCTTATGGCCGATAATTGCGGCAGTTTGGTAACGCTATTGGGGGCCGTCGAGCTCCGCGATCATCCGCTCGATCACCGGCCCGAGCGCCGGCAGATGCACCGTCGCGATTTCCCAGAGCTGAAAATCGTCGAGCCGCTGATATTCATGCCGCAGCATGTTTCCTATCCCGACAATGGATGTCCAGGGGACCTCGCTGTATCTTGCCAGGAGCTCACTCGGCAACGCCTTGGCAGCCTCCGAAACAATCTGCGCGGCGCGCTCGACAGTTCGTCGATGAATATAACTTGTCCGATACTGCTCGAACGTAAGCCCTTCGATGGCGGCAGCCACGCCATCGATCTCATCCCGAATGTGCAACAAGCGCATACGTGGGTTTCGGCTCGCGGCCATCAAAATATCCGCACAGCTTCGCGCTCGACTTCCGGCCGAACGTGAGGCGACAGGCCGGCCCGCGTCGAATAGCCAATCTCGACGCGGTGCTCGAAGACGCCCTGCAGAGCCTCATAAGCCTCCATGAATGGCAGGAAGCCGAGATCCTTGTTCGGAGCGGGATCAACAAAGACATCCACGTCGGAGGCAGCGCCCGCCTCGTCGCGCGCATGGGAGCCGAACAGGTAAAGGGCGCCCACGCCGACGGCCCGCAAAGCGGGCTCGGCCTCTTTCAAACGGGCAATGACGTCATCGCGGCGCATAGGCCGAATATAGCCCCAGGCGGTCCGTTTTCCAACTTGGGCCCTACTGCTCCAGCACCATCTGGCCGTTGGCGTATTCAAAACGCTTCAGGCGGGACAGGAAGGAGAGGCCGAGCAGGTTCTCTGACAGGGCCTCGTCCGGCAGCACCATGGCGTCGACGTCGCGCACGACGAGGCCGCCGACTTCGAGCATGGCGATGCGGGCGCGCGCGGCCTTGATGGTGCCGTTGGCGGTGGAGACGTTGGCGTTGTACTCGCCGCGCGAGGGACGCAGGCCGAAGCGCGCCGCCGAGGTCTCGTTCAGTGCGACCACCGAGGCGCCGGTGTCGACCATGAAGCCGATGCGCTGGCCGTCGATGCGGCCCTCGGTCTCGAAATGGCCGCGACCACTGCGGGGGATGCTGAAGGTCCGGCCACTGGCCTGCGGCGTGGAGGCAAGCGCGATCGTCGTGCGCGGCGCCGAATTCGCCGAGGCGGAGCTGATCCTGTCCGCCATCTGCGCCATGAAGGTGCCGAGGCCGATCATGATGGCCGCCAGGATCATTATGTTACGCATCACACCACTTCCGAGCCCGAAAGCCCGATTTCACCACGCCGGACGACCGGCCGCGAGCGAAGCCGCGGCCACGGCGGTGGCATTTTGACGAAAAGGATGAGCGAACGGTTAATGCGGTTTCACGTCCCGCGCGGCTTGGCCCGCCGTGTCGGCAGCGCGGTCGCCGGATCGTCAGGCCAGGGATGGCGCGGATAGCGGCCGCGCAGGTCGGAGCGCACCGCGGCGTAACTGCCGCGCCAGAAACCGGGGAGGTCGCGCGTCACCTGCACCGGACGCTGCGCCGGCGACAGCAATTCCAGCACCAGCGGCACCTTGCCGGCGGCGATCGAGGGATGGGTGTTGAGCCCGAACAATTCCTGCAGTCGCACCGCGATCGTCGGCCCCTGCTCGGCCTCGTAGTCGATCGCCAGCACGCTGCCGGTCGGCGCCTCGAAATGGGTCGGCGCCTCGCGGTCGAGCCGTGCGCGCATCTGCCAGGGCAACAGCGCCATCAGCGCATCGGAGAGATCGCCCGGGGAGATGTCCTTCAGCGCGATCTTGTCGTAGAGCGCCGGCACCAGCCAGTCGTCGCGCCGCGCGATCAGCCCCTCATCCGACAGGTCGGGCCAGCTCTCGCCCTCGGCCTTGCGCAAAAACATCACGCGGTCGCGCCATTGCTTTGCGGCCTTCGACCAGGGCAGCCGATCGAGGCCGGCCGTGATCAGCCCGTCCGCAAAGATGCGCGCGGTGTCCTCCGAGGGCGACACGGCCAGTGTCGCCTCGGACAGCGTGATCGCGTGCAGCGCGCGCTTGCGCCGCGCCCGCAATGCCATCGCACCGCGGTCGAACGATATCTCGACGACCGTCTCGATGTGTTCGGCGAAGTGCCGCTCGATGTCGGCTTCAGTGATTTGCGCGGCGAGCAGGATGCGTCCGCTTGCCGCCGTCCCCGTCATCTCGCCGATGGCGATGTAGGGCGCCCGCGCCAGCGACGAGGTCTGCTCCACGGCTGCGCCGCGGCCATTGGCGAGCACAAAACTCCCATTGCCGCGATTGCGCGCGACGCGGTCCGGGAAGGCATAGGCGAGCATCAGGCCGGTGGAGAGATCCTCCTGCGGCCCCGCCTTCTCGGACGCCGCCACCTGCGAGGCCCAGCGCCGCGCGAGGTCGCGCGCGCTTGCGGCGCGCGGCGAGCGGTCGCGGCGGAACTGGTCGCGCCTGTGCTCGAGATCGACACTGTCGCCGCCTAACCCGCGCTCGGTGATGATGGCCGCGATCTCGGCCGCGGCTTCGCCCTCGCCGGCGCGGTGCGAATCCACGATCATGCGCGCAAGGCGCGGCGGCAGCGCCAGCGCGCGCAGGCTCTTTCCCTCTGCGGTGATGCGGCCGTCGCCATCGAGCGCGTTGAGCTCTTCGAGCAGGCTTTTTGCCTCTTTCCACGCCGGCTGCGGCGGCGGGTCGAGGAACGACAGCGCGGCGGGATCGGCGACGCCCCACTGCGCGAGGTCGAGCACCAGCGAGGACAGATCGGCGCTGAGGATTTCGGGCTGCGTATAGGGCGCGAGCGAAGCCGTCTGCGGCTCGTCCCAGAGCCGGTAGCACACACCGGGCTCGGTGCGGCCGGCGCGGCCGCGGCGCTGGTCGACCGCCGCGCGCGAGGCGCGCACGGTCTCGAGCCGCGTCAGCCCGATATCCGGCTCGTAGCGCGGCACGCGGGCAAGCCCGGAATCGACCACGATGCGCACGCCCTCGATGGTCAGCGACGTCTCCGCGATCGAGGTCGCCAGCACCACCTTGCGCGTGCCTTTCGGCGCCGGCGCGATGGCGCGGTCCTGCACGGCGGCATCGAGCGCGCCGAACAGCGGCACGATCTCGACGGAGGCGTCCTGGACGCGCTCGCTGAGAAAATTCTGGGTGCGGCGGATCTCGGCGGCGCCCGGCAGGAACGCCAGCACGGAGCCGCTGTCGGCACGCAGGGCGGCGGCGATCGCATCCGCCATCTGCCGCTCGACCGGCGCATCCGTCTTGCGGCCGAGATAGCGCGTCTCGACCGGAAAGGCGCGGCCCTCGCTCTCGACGACCGGCGCCTCACCCAGCAGCCTTGCGACACGGGCCCCGTCGAGCGTCGCCGACATCACCAGGATGCGCAGATCCTCGCGCAGGCCGGTTTGCGCGTCGCGCGCCAGTGCAAGGCCGAGATCGGCGTCGAGCGAGCGCTCGTGGAATTCGTCGAACAGGACGGCGGCAACGCCGGACAGCTCGGGATCGTCCATGATCTGGCGGGTGAAGATGCCCTCGGTGACGACCTCGATGCGGGTGGCGCGCGAGATCTTCGAGCCGAAGCGGACGCGATAGCCGACGGTGTCGCCGGCGCGCTCGCCAAGCGATTTCGCCATGCGGTCGGCACTGGCCCGCGCCGCGATCCGCCGCGGCTCCAGCACGATGATCTTCTTGGCCCTGGCCCAGGGCGCATCCAGCAGCGCCAGCGGCACGCGCGTGGTCTTGCCGGCGCCGGGCGGCGCCACCAGCACGGCGGCGTTATGGGCTTCCAGCGTGCGCGACAAATCGTCGAGCACGGCATCGATCGGAAGGGGCGTGTCGAAGCTGCGGGGCAAGTATCTATCCGGTCGTCATGCCCGGCCTAGTGCCGGGCATCCACGTCTTGGCTAGCCTAGAAAACAGACGTGGATGGCCGGGACAAGCCCGGCCATGACGAATTATGCGCTGTGGTGGATCGTCACCCTTACGGCCGGCCGATGCTCTCGTAGACGAAGCCGGCCGCACGCATGTCCTCGGGGCGGTAGATGTTGCGGAGGTCGACGACGACCGGCTGCGCCATGAGGCTCTTCAGGCGGTCGAGATCGAGGCCGCGGAACTGCACCCATTCGGTGACGACGACGAGCGCATCGGCGCCCTGCACGCAGGCATAGGCGTCCTCGCAATAGGTGATGCTCGGCAGTTCCTGCTTCGCCTGCTCCATGCCGACGGGGTCGAACGCGCGCACCTTTGCGCCCATGTCGAGCAGGCCGGTGACCAGCGGGATCGAGGGCGCATCGCGCATGTCGTCGGTGTCGGGCTTGAAGGTGAGACCGAGCACGGCGATGGTCTTGCCGCGCAGGCTACCCCCGAGCGCCTGGCTCACTTTCCGCGCCATCGCACGCTTGCGGTTCTCGTTGACGGCGAGCACGGACTCGACGATGCGCAGATTCACGTCGTAATCCTGCGCGATCTTGATCAGCGCCTTGGTGTCCTTGGGGAAGCAGGAGCCGCCGAAACCCGGCCCCGCATGCAGGAACTTGGTGCCGATGCGGTTGTCCAGCCCGATGCCGCGCGCGACTTCCTGGACGTTGGCGCCGACCTTTTCCGAGAGATCGGCGATTTCGTTGATGAAGGTGATCTTGGTCGCGAGGAACGCGTTCGCCGCGTATTTGATCATCTCCGCGGTGCGGCGCTCGGTGAACATCATCGGCGCCTGGTTCAGCGACAGCGGCCGGTAGATGTCGCCGAGCACCTTGCGGCCACGCTCGTCGGAGGTGCCGACCACGACGCGGTCGGGGAACTTGAAATCGCGGATCGCCGCACCCTCGCGCAAAAATTCGGGGTTGGAGGCGACCACCACGTCGGCCCCGGGATTGGCCTCGCGGATAATGCGCTCGACCTCGTCGCCGGTGCCGACCGGGACGGTCGATTTCGTCACTACCACCGTGAAGCCCGACAGCGACTGCGCGATCTCGCGGGCGGCGGCGTAGACATAGGAGAGATCGGCGTGGCCGTCGCCGCGGCGCGAGGGCGTGCCGACGGCGATGAACACCGCGTCCGCATCCGCCACCGGGGTGGACAGGTCGGTGGTGAAGCTCAAGCGCCTCGCCTTCACATTGGTCGCAACCAGCTCGTCGAGGCCCGGCTCGTAGATCGGGATCTCGCCGCGATGCAGCGCCGCGATCTTGCCTTCGTCCTTGTCGACGCAGGTGACGTCGTGACCGAAATCCGCAAAGCAGGCGCCGGACACCAGTCCCACATAGCCCGTGCCGATCATGGCGATGCGCATGAAAATCCCTGTCCTGGCCTGGTTAACGGAACCCCAATCCGGGGCGGTTTAGCATGTTCGCGCCGGGAAGGAAGGCGTCCCGGCACGCGATTTGTACCGGTAAAGACCTCGGAAACCACTGGGGTCCACACTGCCCCGGCCCCGGACAGGGCCGGGCGGCAGGCGCCTCGAAAAGGGACAGCATGACAGCAATCGGCACAATCGCAGCGGGCGGCAAGGGCCCATCCGCGCGTGTCGACTGGATCGACTACGCCAAGGGCATCTGCATCATCATGGTCGTGATGATGCATTCGGTGCTGGGGGTTGAGCTCGCCGCCGGCGAGACCGGTTTCATGCATGTCGCGGTGGTCTTCGCAAAGCCATTCCGGATGCCGGACTTCTTCCTGATCTCGGGCCTGTTCCTGCCCCTGGTGATCGATCGGGACTGGCGAACCTATCTCGACCGCAAGGTTGTGCATTTCGCTTATTTTTATGTCGTCTGGGTGACAATCCAGTTCGGCTTCAAGGCGCCGGCCTTCGCGGCCGAGACGAGCTGGCGCGAGGCCGGCCTGCTCTATCTGCAATCCTTCATCGAGCCGTTCGGCACGCTCTGGTTCATCTATCTGTTGCCGATCTTCTTCGTTGTCACAAAACTGACACGGCGAATCCCCGCGCCCGCGATCTGGCTGGCCGCCGCCGCACTGGAGACGGCGCGCATCACGACCGGCTGGACCGCGATCGACGAGTTCTGCGCGCGCTTCGTCTATTTCTATTCGGGCTATCTGTTCGCGCCCTACGTGTTCGCGCTGTCGGACCGCGCCCGCAACCATCCCGCGCTCGCAGCCTCCGCGCTCGCAGCCTGGGCGCTCGGCAACGCGGCCCTGGTCACGACCGGCGCGAGCGAATGGAAGATCGTCTCGCTCGTGCTCGGCTTTGCCGGCGCCTGCGCCATCATCACGACAGGCACGCTGCTGGCGCGCGTACGCTGGCTGGACGCCCTGCGCTTCTGCGGCGAGCATTCGATCGTGATCTATCTCGCCTTCTTCCTGCCGATGGCGGCAACGCGCACGCTGCTCTTGCGCAGCGGCATCATCCCCGACACCGGCGCGGTGTCGTTGATCGTCACCATTGTGGGCGTGATCGGTGCGCTCGCGATCTGGCAGGCTGCGCTGCGTATCAACGCGCACTTCCTGTTCGAGCGACCAGATGCATTCTGGATCGCGCCGAAGAAGGCGGGAGCGGCGCTGCAGCCGGCGGAGTAACTGTCATGCCCCGCGAAGGCGGGGCATCCAGTATTCCAGAGACAGCAGTCGTATACGGAGAGGCCGCGGCGTACTGGATTCCCCGCCTTCGCGGGGAATGACAGCGAGAACGCCGGGACGACGAGGATGTGGGAATCGTCCCAAAATTCCTCCTCCCAAGGCTGTCAAAGCCCGCAAAAATTCATACATTGCGGCCATGCCCAAAAGCTCCCCAAAGACCTCCGCCAAAGCTGACACCAAGGCTGCCACGCCTAAAGCCGCCGACACCAAGGCGGCCGCGCCAGCTGCCGCCAAACCGGTTGCGGCGAAGGCGGCCGGCAAGGGCGACCACATCTTCCTGGTCGACGGTTCCGGCTACATCTTCCGCGCCTATCACGCGCTGCCGCCGTTGAACCGCAAGTCCGACGGCTTGCAGGTCAACGCGGTGCTCGGCTTCTGCAACATGCTGTGGAAGCTGCTCCGCGACATGCCCGAGGACAACCGGCCGACGCATCTGGCCATCGTGTTCGACAAGTCGGAGGTCACCTTCCGCAACAAGATCTATTCCGACTACAAGGCGCACCGCCCGCCCGCGCCCGACGATCTGATCCCGCAATTCGCGCTGATCCGCGAGGCCGTGCGCGCCTTCGACCTGCCCTGCCTGGAACAGGGCGGCTTCGAGGCCGACGATCTGATCGCGACCTATGCGCGCCAGGCCTCCGAGCGCGGCGCCACCACGACCATCGTGTCCTCCGACAAGGATCTGATGCAGCTCGTCAACGACAGGATCACGATGTACGACACCATGAAGGATCGCCGCATCGGCATTCCCGAGGTGATCGAGAAGTTCGGCGTGCCGCCGGAGAAGGTGGTCGAGGTGCAGGCGCTCGCCGGCGATTCCACCGACAACGTACCGGGCGTGCCCGGCATCGGCATCAAGACCGCCGCGCAGCTGATCGTCGAATATGGCGATCTCGAGCAGCTGCTGTTCCGCGCCACCGAGATCAAGCAACCGAAGCGCCGCGAAGCGCTGATCGAGAATGCCGAAAAGGCGCGGATCTCGCGAAAACTCGTGCTGCTCGACGACAAGGTCGAGCTGGAGGTGCCGCTCGACGACCTCGCCGTCCACGAACCCGACGCGCGAAAGCTGATCGCCTTCCTGAAGGCGATGGAATTTTCGACGCTGACGCGCCGCGTCGCCGACTATTCCCAGATCGATCCGGCCAACGTCGATGCCGACGTAGCCAACAGCAGCGGCGCGAAGGCCAGCGGCGAAGCGACGAAAGCAAGATCGCCCGAGACGTCCGGCGACCTGTTTGCGGCGGTCGTCAAGGGCGGCGACAAGGGCGACAAGGCGGCGAGCCCAAAGGGCGCGCCGGTCTCGCTGGCCGCTGCGCGTGAAGAAGCGCTGCGCAAGCTTCCGGTCGATCGCGGCAAGTACCAGGCGATCAAGACGCTGGGGGAGCTCGATGCCTTCATCGCGCGCATCCATGATGCCGGCCATGTCGCGATCGAGATGCGTGCGAACTCGATCGACCCGATGCAGGCGGATCTCTGCGGCATCGCGCTGGCGCTGGCGCCGAACGAGGCTTGCTACGTGCCGCTGGCGCACAAGCAGTCCGGCGGCGGAGCCGGCCTGTTCGACGCCGGCCTCGCGCCCGACCAGGTCAGGCATGCAGACGCGATCGAGGCGCTGCGGCCGGTGCTGGAATCGGCCGGCATCCTCAAGATCGGGTTCGACGTCAAGTTCACCGCGGTGATGCTGGCGCAGCACGGCATCACCTTGCGCAACACCGACGATGCGCAACTGATCTCCTACGTGCTCGACGCCGGCCGCGGTTCGCATGGGCTGGAATCGCTGAGCGAGCGCTGGTTCGGCCACGCCATGCTGAAGGAGAGCGAGTTGCTCGGCAGCGGCAAGGGCAAGATCACGTTCGATCAGGTGCCGATCGAGAAGGCCGCGCCGCTGTCGGCCGAAGGCGCCGACATGGCCTATCGCGTCTGGCGCGTGCTGAAGCCGCGCCTCGTCGCCGAGCACATGACCACGGTCTACGAGACGCTGGAGCGGCCGCTGGTGGCCGTGCTCGCGCGCATGGAGCGCCGCGGCATCTCGATCGACCGCCAGGTGCTGTCGCGGCTGTCGGGCGACTTCGCCCAGACCGCGGCCCGCGTCGAGGCCGAGATCCAGCAGATCGCGGGCGAGCCGGTCAATGTCGGCAGCCCCAAGCAGATCGGCGACATCCTGTTCGGCAAGATGGGATTGCCGGGCGGCACCAAGACCAAGACCGGTGCGTGGTCGACCACCGCGCAGGTGCTCGACGAGCTCGCCGAGCAGGGCCACGATTTTCCGCGGAAGATCCTGGAGTGGCGCCAGGTCTCGAAACTGAAATCGACCTACACCGACGCGCTGCCGACCTATGTCAATCCGCAGACCCATCGCGTGCACACGACCTACGCGCTGGCTGCGACCACCACGGGCCGGCTGTCGTCGAACGAGCCGAATTTGCAGAACATTCCGGTGCGCACCGAGGACGGCCGAAAAATCCGTCGCGCCTTCATCGCAACGCCGGGGCACAAGCTCGTCTCCGCCGACTATTCGCAGATCGAATTGCGGCTACTCGCCGAGATCGCCGACATTCCCGTGCTGAAGGAGGCGTTCAAGGACGGACTCGACATTCACGCCATGACGGCGTCCGAAATGTTCGGCGTGCCGATCGAGGGCATGCCGAGCGAAGTCCGCCGCCGCGCCAAGGCGATCAATTTCGGCATCATCTACGGCATCTCGGCGTTCGGCCTCGCCAACCAGCTCGGCATCGCGCGCGAGGAGGCGTCCGCCTACATCAAGAAGTATTTTGAGCGCTTCCCGGGCATCCGCGCCTATATGGACGAGACCCGGGAGTTCTGCCGGAAGAACGGCTATGTCACCACGCTGTTCGGCCGCAAGTGCCACTATCCCGACATCAAGGCGTCGAACGCCTCGGTGCGCGCCTTCAACGAGCGCGCCGCGATCAACGCGCGGCTCCAGGGCACCGCCGCCGACATCATCCGCCGCGCCATGACGCGGGTGGAGGATGCGCTCGCCGAGAAGAAGCTGTCGGCGCAGATGCTGTTGCAGGTGCATGACGAGCTGATCTTCGAGGTGCCGGACGCCGAGGTCGCGGCAACGCTGCCCGTCGTGCAGCACGTGATGCAGGACGCGCCGTTCCCGGCCGTGAACCTCTCGGTGCCGCTGCATGTCGATGCGCGCGCGGCGAACAATTGGGACGAGGCGCACTGATCCGTCGGCAGGGGCAGCGAATCTCTTGAGTGACCTCGGCCCGCTGCTCGCCTTCGCACTGACCGCGCTCGTGATCGAGATCACGCCCGGTCCCAACATGACCTATCTCGCGGCGCTGTCGCTCTCCAGCGGCATGCGCACCGGCTTTGCCGCGGTGGCCGGCATCGCGCTGGGGCTGATGAGCTATGGCGTCATCGCGGCGCTCGGCCTCGCCGCCGCGATCGACCATTCGCCGCTGCTCTACGGGCTGCTGCGCTGGGGCGGCGTCGCCTATCTGCTGTGGCTTGCCTGGGAGGCATGGTCGGGCAAGGACGACATCGCGCCCGATGCGGCGCGCGATGGTGAGACGCGGCCATGGCCGGCATTCCGGCGCGGATTGATCACCAACCTGCTCAACCCCAAGGCGGCTGTTTTCTACGTCGCGGTGCTGCCGGAGTTCGTCCGCGCCGAAGCGGGATCGGTCGTCAGGCAGACGCTGCTTCTCAGCATCGTCTATGTCGCGATCGCAACCCTGATCCATGCGACCATCGTCGCGCTGGCGGGCTCGCTGCAGACGACCATCGACGTCGCCAACAACCGAAAGGCAGTGCGCCGCGCCTTCGCGCTGGCGCTGGTCGCGATCGCACTCTGGTTTGCGTTCACGACGGGGCGCCCGGATTGAATTGTCCTCCGTGCAATTGCGCGATGGCTGCGCCGCGCGACGCATACTAGAACGGTGCGACCTCCCGCACCGGTTCGCCCATGCCCCACACCTCCGCCCTGCTCGGCTTCGCCCTCGTCTGCCTCGGCATCGTGCTGACGCCCGGGCCGAACATGATCTACCTGATCTCGCGCTCGATCACGCAAGGGCCGGCAGCCGGCATCGTCTCGCTCGGCGGCGTGGCGCTCGGCTTCCTGTTCTACATGCTGTGCGCCGTGTTCGGGATCACGGCGCTGCTGTTTGCTGTTCCCTTCGCCTATGACGCGCTGCGCCTCGCCGGTGCCGGTTATCTGCTGTGGCTGGCGTGGCAGGCGGTGAAGCCCGGCGGCCGCTCGCCATTCGAGGTGAGGAAGCTCGCCATCGACAGCCCGCGCAAATTGTTCGCGATGGGTTTCGTCACCAATCTGCTCAATCCGAAGATCGCGATGCTGTATCTGGCGCTACTGCCGCAGTTCATCGATCCCGCCGCCGGCGGCGTGCTGGCGCAATCGCTGATGCTGGGCGCGATCCAGATCGCGATCAGCGTCAGCGTGAACGCCGTGATCGCGCTCGGTGCGGGCTCGATCGCGCTGTTCCTGGCAAGCCGACCAGGCTGGATGCTGGTGCAGCGCTGGCTGATGGGCACCGTGCTGGCCGCCCTCGCGGTCAGGATGGCGGTGGAAGCGAAGAGGGTGTGAGGCACACCCGTGTCCCGGACGCGCTGCAGCGCTCTTGCGCTGCTGCGCAGAGCCGGGACCCGTCGCGGCCTGGGCCCCGGCTCTGCAGCGCACCGCTTGCGCGCTGCGCTGCGTCCGGGGCACGAGGCGCGCTTGTTGGCAGCCTTAATCCAGCTTCGCGTCCATGCCGCGCTTCACCGCCGGGCGCGCCATCAGGGCTTCGTACCAGCGCTTGACGTTGGGGAAATCGGCGAGCTCAACCTTGTGGCGAGGGTGGCGCCAGGCCCAGCCCAGAATGGCGAAATCGGCGACCGAGAGATCGCCGGCGACGAAATCGCGTCCCTCGAGGCGGCGGTCGAGCACGCCGTAGAGCCGTCGCGTCTCGGCCATGTAGCGCTTCAGGCCATAGGCGCGGTCCTGCTCGTTCTCGAGCGCGATGAAATGGTGCACCTGGCCCGGCATCGGCCCGAAGCCGCCCATCTGCCACATTAGCCATTCGTAGACGGGAATGCGCTCGCCAAGCGATTTCGGCAGGAATTTTCCGGTCTTTTCGCCGAGATAGAGCAGGATCGCGCCGGATTCGAACACGCTGACGGGCTTGCCGTCCGGCCCCTCGGGATCGAGGATCGCGGGGATCTTGTTGTTGGGCGAGAGCTTGAGGAACTCCGGCGCCATCTGCTCGCCCTTGGTGATGTTCACCGGGACCACCTTGTAGGGCAGCCCCATTTCCTCCAGCGCGACCGAAATCTTGCGGCCGTTCGGCGTATTCCAGGTGTGCAGCTCGATGGTCACTGTTCTGTTTCCTTCCCCAAGACGTGTCGCCCTCACCTACTCCAGAAAGTTGCGTCCCCACAACCGGCGGTGCCGGAATGCCGGACCGGCAGGGAGCGCGCGCCTGTTGACGGGCGATTTGACCCGCATGCTCCCTCTGGCATGTCGCGGCGGTGGGGGATAAATTCCGCCTCCTCTGAAAAACGCTCCCGAGGGACCCGTGTCGAAATCTGCCTCCCGCGCCCGCCTGTTCGAAATCATCCGCCGGCGCTCCTTCGGCCGCGGCGAGGTGACGCTCGCGTCCGGGCGCAAGAGCGATTTCTACTTCAACCTCAAGCCGACCATGCTGGACCCGGAGGGCGCAACCCTGCTCGCCGAATTGACCTATGAGGCGCTGAAGGACGATAGGCTCGATTTCATCGGCGGTCTCGAGATGGGCGCGGTGCCGCTGGCCGGCGCGCTGGCGCAGATCTCCTGGATCAAGGGCCACCCGATCGCCGCGTTCTTCGTGCGCAAGAAGCCGAAGGAACACGGCGCAAAGCTCGCGATCGAAGGGCTGCCCAGGGGCGAGACGCTCGAGGGCAAGCGCGTCGTGATCGTCGAGGACGTCACCACGACCGGCGGCTCGGCGATGAAGGCGGTGGAATCCGTGCGCGAGACCGGCGCCGAGGTCGTGCTGGTGCTGACCATGGTCGACCGCGAGGAAGGCGCCACCGACACTTTTGGCGCGGCCGGCCTGCCGTTCCGCTCGCTCTACAAGGCGTCGGAGTTCTTGAAGGCGTAACAGCTCTCTCGTGTCCCGGGCGCAGCGCAGCGTATAACGATGCGCTGCAGAACCGGGACCCAGCCTGCTCTCCCTCGACGTGGGCCCCGGCTCAGCAGCGCACCACGCCGCGAAGTGCGTCGCGCTGCGCTGCGTCCGGGGCACGAAACCACCCCAAGGCAACAGCTCATTTACCATCCCGCATTATGGTGAACCATGTGCTGAGACCGCCTCGGTCCGGCCGGTTCAGTAGCGTCGGGTGGAGTAAGCGTTGCGTACAGCCTCGTCTCATGCGCGCCGGCGGCGGCGCGCCGTGCTTGCAGCCGCCATCTTCGCGAGTCCGCTGCTCGCGGCTCCGTCCCCTGTTTCTGCCGAAGGCCTGTTCGACTTCTTCTTCGGCGGCCTGCAGCAGCGCCAGCGTGAGGTGCCGCAGGCGAACTCCTACGCCGATCCCTTCACCGGCCAGCAGAATCCCACAGCGTCGCAATATGTCCCGCCGACGCGGATGGCCGGCGGCTCGGGCCCGGCGTTCTGCGTCCGAAGCTGCGACGGCAAGTATTTTCCGCTGATGCGCGGCCTCGCCTCACCGGCGCAGATGTGTCAGGCATTCTGCCCCGCCAGCGCGACCAGGGTCTATTTCGGCTCCTCGATCGAGGGCGCCGCCTCGCAGACCGGCGAGCGCTATGCCGACAGCGAGAACGCCTTCGCCTACCGCAAGGCCCTGCGCGCCGACTGCACCTGCAACGGCCGCGAGCCGGTCGGCCTCGCTCCGATCGACCTGGCGCTCGACAACTCGCTGAAGGCGGGCGACGTCGTCGCCACCGCCGACGGCCTCGTTGCCTATACCGGCATCCGCCTCGGCAATGACCAGACGGCGGAGTTCACCCCGGTCGCCTCCTATCCGGGCCTTACCGCCCAGGTCCGCGCGCGCCTCGGCGAGATGAAAGTGGCCCCGGTGCGCGCCGAGACTGTCGCCGCGGATGCGCCACCGGCCGAGATCGTGCGCCAGGCGCTGCCCGATGTGACGGTGCCGAAGACGCAGAAGCCGGCGAAGCGGGCGGGACTGGATTAGTAGGTCTCGTGTCCCGGACGCGGCGCGGCACGCAGTGACGCGACGCAGAGCCGGGACCCAGCGTGCAGCAAAGAATGGGCCCCGGCTCGCACCGCTGAAGAAGCGCTGCGCTGCGTCCGGGGCTCGAGACTATCTTCCGATGATCACCCCGATCACGTTCGGCGCCGCCAGATATTTCTCCTCGATCGCCGCGCGCGCAGCCGCCCGGTTGTCCGGCGTCAGCAGGCCGCGCTTCTCGGCCAGGATCATCCAGCAAAAGCCCCACCAGTCGGTCAGCATGCCCGCTTCGTCGACGAGGTCATAGCCCTGCTCGGCCGCGAAGATGCGCGCATGCGCCTCGTCGAGCGTATCGAGGAAGAGGTGATCCTCGGCGGAGAACAAATCGTCGCTGACATCGTCGATGGTGTAGCCCCAGATCGACTGGCAGACCGCGTTGAACTCGCGGTCGAACTGGTCGTCATCGACGGCCTGGCGCCGCGCCGCCTGATGCAGCCGCGACAGCGAGCGCGCGAAATCGGCGATCCGGGTGAGTGCAAATTGATCGAAGGCAATGGTGGACATGTAGTCCTCGCAAAGTCTGACAGACGCTAGATATTGTGCCGGCAATGCGCCGAATCACAATGATATATCAAAGACTTGCTAAAGTGTTCTTAATTTGTTCTGATGTCGGGCAACGGATTGTTGAGATCGTCGTCCTGGCGAAAGCCAGGACCCATTACCCCGGTCAGCGTTGCTCTTGCGAGTTCGCGCCACCGATGAGCACAGGCAGCTATTTCGTCTACATCCTGGCAAGCCGTCATCACGGGACGATCTATATCGGCGTGACCAACGACGTCCGCATGCGGCTCGAGCAGCACCGCTCGGGCCGCGGCTCGAAGTTCGTGCAGAAGTACAAGATCTTCCGCCTCGTGCACGTTGAGGAATACGCGACGCCGCAGGAGGCCATCGCCCGCGAGAAGCAGTTGAAGTTCTGGAAACGTGACTGGAAGATCAAGCTGATCGAGCAGGAAAATCCTGATTGGAATGATCGGTCGGGCCTTCTTTAACAGTCGGGGTAATGGGTCCTGGCTTTCGCCAGGACGACGACATGGTGGCAGCCTTGCCTTGACCGATCAATTCGCCGCCGACAACAGCTTGTTCCCGCACGCGCTCGCGTAGAACTTGCCGCCGCATTGGCGCTTGATGGCGGCGCAGCGGGCGGCGGGCGTGGCATTTTGCGGGAGCAAGAAGCCGCAGCTCAGGCCATCGGCGCTGCGCTTGCCGGCGGCAAGAACGGCGCTGGAGGCGGTGATGCAGACGACGAGCAGGGCTGCGGCGGCGATTTCGATCAGCAATCCCATCAGCGGTCTCATGGGCGTCTCCTCCACAGTGATGGCTGAATTGGCTGCCACTCTAGCAGCAAATCGGAGTTTCTCCGTGCTCGTCCGGGCTCCCAAACGGCCCGTTCCTTGCATAAATTTACGCCAGCGCAGTGCACGCCCGCACAAGCGATGGTTCCGGTGCAGGGGCAGGACGCGTACAGTCAGTAGTGTTCTCGCGAGCAGGAAGTCACGGCTTTGCAAGATTCATCGTTCCAGCCCAACTCTCCCGCCGCCGGCCAGCCCATCGACGAACTCGCGCTGGCGGAGATCAAGGGCGCGATCCTGGCGAAGCTGCGCCTTGCCATCGGCAAGGATGCCGGCATGGCGACCAAGCACGACTGGTACCAGGCCGCCGCGCTGGCGCTGCGCGACCGCATCGTGCATCGCTGGCTCTCGGCGGAAAAGCGCAGCTACGATGCGGGGCGCAAGCGCGTCTATTATCTCTCGCTCGAATTTTTGATCGGCCGCCTCTTCACCGACGCCCTCAACAACATGGGGCTTTTGAAGATCTTCGAGGTCGCGCTCGGCGATCTCGGCGTCTCGCTGCCGGACCTGCGCAAATGCGAGCCGGACGCGGCCCTGGGCAATGGCGGCCTCGGCCGGCTCGCTGCCTGCTTCATGGAGAGCATGGCGACGCTGTCGATCCCCGCGATCGGCTACGGCATCCGCTACGATTACGGCCTGTTCCGCCAGATCATCAACCAGGGCTGGCAGCAGGAATATCCGGACGAATGGCTCGGCTTCGGCAATCCCTGGGAATTGCAGCGGCCGGAGGTGATCTACGACGTCAATTTCGGCGGCGGCGTCGAGCATGTCGACGACAAGGGCCGCGACCGCGCGATCTGGCACCCCTCCGAGACCGTGCAGGCGATCGCCTATGACACGCCGATCGTCGGCTGGCGCGGCCAGCACGTCAACGCGCTCCGCCTGTGGTCGGCGCGCTCGCCCGATCCCCTGAAGCTCGACGCATTCAACATGGGCGACTATGTCAGCGCCAGCGCCGAGCAGGCCCGGGCCGAAGCCATCTGCAAATTCCTCTATCCGAACGACGAGAGCCCCGCGGGACGCGAGCTGCGGCTGCGCCAGGAATATTTCTTCGTTTCGGCCTCGCTCCAGGATCTGGTCAAGCGCCACCTCACCGCCGACGGCCAGCTCCGCAGCCTCGCGATGAAGGTCGCGGTCCAGCTCAACGACACCCATCCGAGCCTCGCCGTCACCGAGCTGATGCGCATCCTCGTCGACCTGCACAATTTCCGCTGGGACGAGGCCTGGAAGATCACGGTCGCGACGCTGTCCTACACCAATCACACGCTGCTGCCGGAAGCGCTGGAGACCTGGCCGGTCGAGCTGTTCGAGAAGCTGTTGCCGCGGCATCTCGAGATCATCTATCGCATCAACGTGCAGCATCTGGCGCTTGCGGAAGCGCGCGCCCCCGGCGACATCGACTTCCGTGCCTCGGTCTCGCTGATCGACGAGCGGAGCGGCCGCCGCGTGCGCATGGGCCAGCTCGCCTTCGTCGGCTCGCACCGCATCAACGGGGTCTCGGCGATGCATTCGGACCTGATGCGCGAGACCGTGTTCCACGATCTCAACCATCTCTATCCCGGCCGCATCACCAACAAGACCAACGGCATTACCTTCCGCCGCTGGCTGATGCTGGCGAACCCCAGGCTGACCGATCTGTTGCGCGAGACCTGCGGCGAGGCCGTGCTCGACGACCCGACGCAGCTCAGCCTGATCGAGGCACGCGCCAGCGACGTCGAATTCCAGAAGAAGTTCCGGGCCGTCAAGCATCACAACAAGACCGCGCTGGCGCGCCTGATCGGCGAGCGGCTCGGCATCAAGGTCGACCCGAGCGCGCTGTTCGACGTGCAGATCAAGCGCATCCACGAATACAAGCGCCAGCTCCTCAACATCGTCGAGACGGTCGCGCTGTACCAGTCGATCAAGGACGAGCCGAACGCCAACTGGGTGCCGCGGGTCAAGATCTTCGCTGGCAAGGCGGCGGCGAGCTATCGCTACGCCAAACTGATCATCAAGCTGATCAACGACGTCGCCGAGATGGTCAACAACGACCCCGCGATCGACGGCAAGCTGAAAGTCGTCTTCCTGCCCGACTACAATGTCAGCCTCGCCGAAATCATCATCCCCGCCGCCGACCTGTCCGAGCAGATCTCGACTGCCGGCATGGAAGCCTCCGGCACCGGCAACATGAAACTGGCGCTGAACGGCGCCCTCACCATCGGCACGCTCGACGGCGCCAATATCGAGATCCGCGACCAGGTCGGCGCGGAGAACATCGCGATCTTCGGCATGGAGGCCGGCGACGTCATGATCCGGCGCAAGCAGGGGCTCGATGCTTCCGACGTGATCCGCAGGTCGCCCAAGCTGCAGCGCGCCATCAACTCGATCGGCGCCGGCGAGTTCTCGCCCGGCGATCCCGGCCGCTTCGAATCCATCGCGCATGCGCTGCGCTATCTCGACCATTACATGGTCAGCGCCGATTTCGATTCCTACTACGAGGCGCAGCGCAGCGTCGATGCGCGCTGGCAGGTCTCGCCAGCCTGGACCCGCGCCTCCATCCTCAACGTCGCGCGCATGGCCTGGTTCTCCTCCGACCGCACCATCCGCGAATATGCCCAGGAAATCTGGAACGTGCCGGTGAATCCGCTGACGCCGCCGTTCCAGGAGGCCGAGGACCAGCGCGGCACCACGGGCTGATTTTTCCGCGACGTGAAAACCGCTACCCCCAAGGTAATTGCACAAGCCGGCGGCGGACGTGATATGACGTCCGTCATTGAAAAGCCGGATCAGACCATGCACGCCAAACTTCCGCACCCGTTCGACGACGCCACGCGCATCACCGCGGGTGACAGCAGCTGGCAGGGGCACACCAGCGACGATTACTGGGCCTTTGTCGGCCCGTTCGGCGGCGCCACCGCCGCGACCATTTTGCGCGCGCTGATCGAGCATCCGCAAGCCGCCGGCGATCCGCTGGCGCTGACCGTGAACTACTGCGCGCCGATCGCCAAGGGGCCGTTCGATCTCGACGTGCGGCTGGTGAAGGCCAACCGCTCCAGCCAGCATTGGAGCGTCGAGCTGTCGCAAGGCGGCGGCGAGGTCGCAACGCTTGCCACCGCCGTGTTCGCCGAGCGCCGGCCGTCCTGGGAGCACAGGGTCGCGCAGTATCCGGAAGCGACGGCATTCGAGAAGACGCTGCCGTTCCCGAAGATCCAGGCGTCCTGGGCCAACCAGTATGAATTCCGCTTCGTCGAGGGCGAGATGCGGCTCGGCCCGCCGCAGGCCGAGCTCGCCGGCACCTACTCGAAGCTCTGGATCGGCGACCGCACGCCGCGCAAGCTCGACATGCTGTCGCTGGTGTCGATGTCGGATGCCTTCTTCGGCCGCATCTTCCATGTGCGGCGCGAGCTGGTGCCGTTCGGCACGGTGTCGCTGACGACCTATTTCCACACCGACGTGGCGGAGCTCGCCACTGAAGACATCACCCGCGTGCTCGCCACCGCGGATTCGAAGATCATGCACAAGAGCTACGCCGACCAGAACGCCGAGCTGTGGTCGCCGAACGGACGGCTGCTCGCGACCACGACGCAGATCGCGTATTTCAAGGCCTGAGCTCCTTCTTCTCCCTCTCCCCGTTCTTACGGGGAGAGGGTTGGGGTGAGGGGCCGCCTCCGCGAAAATGGTGAAACATGGACTCGCGGAGAGTCCCCCTCACCCGCCGCGCGTTCCGCGCGTCGGCCTCTCCCCGCACGCGGGGAGAGGCGAAGAGTCCGTCCGCACAAAACAAAAAGGGCGGCCTCGCGGCCGCCCTTCTGCATTCCAATCGCTGCGAGACTATTCCGCCGCGAGCTTCACGTCCGGCGCGGCGGCGCGGACTTCGGCGTCGACCTGGGCTTCGAACTTGGCAAAGTTCTTCTGGAACATGCCGACCAGGCTGCGTGCGGTCTTGTCGAACTCGTCCTTGTCCTTCCAGGTGTTGACCGGGTTGAGGATCTCGCTCGGCACGCCCGGCAGCGCGGTCGGGACCGCGAAGCCAAAATACTTGTCGGTGCGGAATTCGACGTTGCGAAGCGATCCGTCGAGCGCCGCGGTCAGCAGCGCGCGCGTCACCTTGATCGGCATGCGCGAGCCGGTGCCGTATTTGCCGCCGGTCCAGCCGGTGTTGACCAGCCAGCAGTCGACATTGTGCTGGGCGATCAGGTCGCGCAGCATGTTGCCGTAGACGCTGGGGTCGAGGGGGAGGAACGGCGAGCCGAAGCAGGTCGAGAATTCCGGCTGCGGCTCGTTGCCGAGACCGCGCTCGGTGCCGGCGACCTTGGCGGTATAGCCGGAGAGGAAGTGATACATCGCCTGCGCCGGCGACAGCTTTGCGATCGGCGGCAGCACGCCGAAGGCGTCGGCGGCGAGCATCACCACGTTCTTCGGCTGCGGCGCGCGGCCGGTGCGCGAGGCGTTCGGGATGAAGTCAAGCGGATAGGCAGAACGCGTGTTCTCGGTCTTGGAGCCGTCGTTGAAGTCCACCACGCGGGTGTCCTCGTCGAGCACGCAGTTCTCGAGCACCGCGCCGAAGCGCGTCGAGGCGGCGTAGATCTCCGGCTCGGCTTCCTGGGACAGCTTGATGCACTTGGCATAGCAGCCGCCCTCGAAATTGAAGACGCCGTTCGGGCCCCAGCCGTGCTCGTCGTCGCCGATCAGCGTGCGGTTCGGGTCGGCCGACAGCGTGGTCTTGCCGGTGCCGGACAGGCCGAAGAAGATCGCAGCATCGCCCTTGGCGCCGACATTGGCCGAGCAGTGCATCGGCATCACGCCGCGCTCGGGCAGATAATAGTTCAGCGTCGTGAAGACCGACTTCTTCATCTCGCCGGCATAGTAGGAGCCGCCGATCAGCACGATCTTGCGGGCGAAGTCGATGGCAACGACGTTCTCCGACTTGCAGCCATGGCGCTTCGGATCGGCGCGGAAGCTCGGCATGTCGATGATGGTGAGCTCAGGGGCGAAGGTCGAAAGCTCGATCGCCTCGGGGCGGATCAGCAGCGTGCGGATGAACAGCGAGTGCCAGGCGAGCTCGGTGAAGACCCGCGTCTTGATCCGGTAGGCCGGATCGGCGCCGCCATAGAGGTCCTGCGCGAACAGCGTCTTGCCTTCGGCGTGCTTGAGGAAGTCCTGGTAGAGCGTCTCGAACTGCTCGGACGTGATCGACTGGTTGCCGGCCCACCACATCTTCTTGTCGGTGGTGGCGTCACGCACCGTGAACTTGTCCTTGGGGCTGCGGCCGGTGAACTCGCCGGTGTCGGCGCAGAGCGCACCGTCTGAGGAGAGCACTGCCTCGCCTGCCGAAAGCGAGTACTGATAGAGTTGTGGTGCGCCGAGGTTCCAGTGAACCTGCTTGAGATTCTTTAAGCCGAATTTGTCGGCGCCGAAGGCACCGTTGCGCACGCCCGTCTCTTGCACGAAAAATCCTCCTAGAACCCGCGACACTCAGCGCGACCCAGTTTTGGCGCCGTCGCAGTCACCGTGAATTGCGGCCGTCCGGCCTCGGTTGGACGACCTAATACTGGTGAACGCTGGCGTTGCCAAGCTGATCCCACAGGATTTGGTTTATTCAAGGACCGCGCCAAACGTCGCGCATGCGCTGCAGCGCAGAACTGCAACCAAAACCGCAAATGATCGCGCAACCAAATCGGAAAACACAAAACTGCTGCGACGCACAATCGAAATTGGTCAGAGCATGCTACCGCTGGGCGCCCTCGCCGACCAGTGCAAACGGCCCCCACATCGCGGGGTAGGCGTTGCGGGGCGACGAGGCGTCATCGACATAGGCCAGCATCGCGCGGCGCAAGGCTTCGGCCCGACCGATTCCTGGTTCGTTTTTGAGCAATTCGAAAGTCGACGTGGTCAAGCGGGTGGCAGCTGCGGAATCTACTGCCCAATGCGAGACCAGCAGCGCACGGGCGCCGGCGTAGAAGAACGAGCGCGCCAGGCCCGACAGCGCCTCGGCGCCGGGCTTGTCGCCGGCAATGGTGTTGCACGCCGACAGCACCACCCAGTCCGCATTGAGCTTGAGCTGGGCGACCTCGCTCGCGGTCAGAAGGCCGTCGTCGAAATCGGTCGGAGAATCGGGAATCGAGAGCGCGAGCGACGGCTCGCCCAGTCCCTTGATGTCGCCTGCCACGAGCCCGTGGGTGGCAAAGTAGATGATGCTGTATTGAGCAAGCGCTGCACGCTTCAGTGTCGTCTCGCTGGCGTCGCGGCCGAGATGGATGTCGGCCTCGGCCGCGCCGACGTCCTTCGCCACCGCGATCAGCTCGTCCGCGGTGTCGGGCAGTTGCGGCAGCGCCAGCGCGAGCCGCGCGCGGTCCACGCCCGCGCCGCGCCAGAAGTCCGAATAGGCGGCAGTCGCCACGCTGCGCGCCGCAACCTTGCCGCCTGCCGTGCGCCGCTCGGACGGCCCGCCCTCGGCCGGATTGAACACGGGATCGCCAAAACCGGTCATCGGCTTGATGCCCTGGTCCTTGCGCGCGAAGGCCCGCAGCGATTTCAGGCTGACCACCGACGGCAGCACCGACACGGCCTGGCGCCGCAACAGCCAGGCGGCGCTGCGATAGCCTTCGAGCGTATCAGGGACGGCTGCGCGCGGCTTTTCGGTGACGAGCAGATGAAACGGCAACGCCGTCAGCGCGCCCGACGGCACCACGAGCAGGCTGCGCTTGTCCCTGGTCAGCGCCTCGACCGGGCCGAGCAGCGCGACATAGAGCTCGTTGGCGAGCGCGAGGTCGAACAGGCCCGGCTTGCCGGAGGCGTCGCGCGCCTTGCCGACGTCGAGGCCTCTGCGAAACTCAGACACCTTCTGCGCCAGCGCGCCCGCACCAAACGGAATCTCCTTCCAGTCGACGCCCTCGCGCGTGATGGCGACGACATAACCCTGCTTGTCGACGACGGAATACAGCACCATGGCCTCGTCAGCCGATAGCAGCGGCTGAATGTCCTTCACCGCCAGCGGCAGCGGGTTGGAGAGAGAGGCATAGTCGGGGAATTCGACGGCGAGCGTATTCTGCAGGCCGGCGCGCTCGGGTGCGATCGCCGCGATCCGCGCCCGGCTGCGCTGCTCGGCCGCGGCATCGCGTTGCGCCGGCGGCTTCGACACCGCCGCGACGATCGCCTTGTCGAGTGCCTCGGCCTCAGCCGCGAGATCCTGGTCCCTGCGCACGAGCTCGGCGAGCCGGTCGCTGCCGGCGGCGAGCCGCACCGCGAGCTTGTTCACGGCCGAGGCGGCAGAGGATTGCGTGCCGCGCTGGATCGCGGCGAGCGCCTCATCCAGCGCCTTGTCGCCGGGCTGCAATTGTTGCTGCCGCGCGGAAAACAGGATCGGCAGCACGACGCGCAATTGCGCGCGATCGCTGCGAAGCGTCCGCTCCGCGAGCGGCAAGGCATCGGCCGTCCGCCCGGAGACGTAGAGGAAATAAGCGAGATTGGTGACCGAGGTCACCACATCGGGATGATCCGCCCCGAGTGCACGCTCGCGGATCGCGAGCGCACGGCGATAGAGCGGCTCGGCCTCGGCGTAGCGCTGCTGGTGCTCGTAGAGGCCGGCGAGATTGTTCAGAGAGCGCGCGACGTCGGAATGATCCGGCCCCAGCACCTTTTCGCGGATCGCGAGCGAGCGCTTGATCGGACCTTCGGCCTCGGCGTCGCGATTGAGGTCGCGATCGACCTGGCCGATGTTGTTCAGCACCGTGGCGACCGCGGGATGCTCGGGCCCGGCGGCCTTCTGATAGATCGCGAGCGCGCGCTGGAACAGCGGCTCGGCCGCGGCAAAGTTCTCCTGCTTCACATAGAGCGTGGCGAGATTGTTGAGGGCCCGGCCGACGTCGGGATGCTCGCGCGGCAGGTTCTTTTCGCTGACGGCCAGCGCGCGCTTGAACAGCGGCTCGGCTTCAGTGAAGCGGCCCTGGCGCTGGTAGAGCGCGGCGAGGTTGTTCAGTTCGGCGGCGATCAATGGCGTTTCGAGACCGAGCGACTTTTCCATCAGCGCGATGGCGCGCTTGTAGAGCGGCTCGGCGAGGTCGTCGCGGCCGAGGCCGGCATGGACCTGACCGAGATTGTTGAGGGCGGCGGCGAGGTCGCGGCCGTTGTCGGTCTTCTCCAGGCTCGCGACCATGGCCTGCGCCAGGGGAAGCGCTTCCGAATATCGGCCGGCCTGGTTGAGCGCGTTGATCTTCGCGCCCTGTGCGGCGAGGCCGCCGGTCTGGGCAAGGCCGGGCGTTGCCAGCGACGCGGTGAGCGCGAGCGCAAGGCCCGCGGCCAATGCCAAATGACGACGCATCATGAACCCTCTCGCTGCCAGCCTCGGATCACCGTGTTGGGTCGCAGCAATGGGAGGCAGCGTTCAATGCGCCTGCGGCTTAGTCCACCTTGGCTCGCGCTTCGCCGGCGAGGCGGACCAGCATCTTGCGCAGCGCCGTGCCGTCGCTCACCCGCTCCGGGAATTCGAGGCGCAGCACGGTCTGCCCGTCCTGCATGTCGAGCCCCTCCGGATCGCATCCGGTGCAGCGCCACTCGCCTGCCGATCCTCCGAGGAGCTTTGTGGCGTAAAGGTTCATGGCCTCGCGGTGGTCGGCGTTCATGTGCGCGACGGCACCCTCCTCCGCCGCCAGCAGGTCGTCGGCACCACTGAGATCCGTGAGGAATCGCTCCGGCTTGAGGTCGACGATCCGGCCGAAGCCCGCGACCAGATGGGTTCCGGTGGGGTGGATCCGGAAGAAGGAAAAATCGCTAAAGGAGACAAAGGCTTCCGCGGAGGGATGGGCCGCGAGGTAGCGCCGCTGCAGAAGGCTCGTCTCGGTGTCGGCCTGCTCGGCGCGGCCGGACAGCATGATCCGGGCGCCTTCCAGGGGATCGCCGGCCACGCGCTCGTCCAGCATCAGGGAGACCCGGCTGTCGGCGAGGATGTTCCTGGTGTGAACGGCCAGGCGCGAGATCAGCAGGATGGGGGAGCCGTCGGGATGGCTCGCCAGATTGACCAGGGAACAATAGGGATCGCCGCTGCCGGCCATGAGGGTTGCCAGCGCACCCTGGCGTGACCGCCGCAGGAGCGATCTGGCGAGCTTTCCGGGGTCGAAATCGGGGGTCGGTTGCATCGGCTTTCTCGCCTTAGGTGGTTGCAGGGTAGGCCTTTTTTCGGGTAAACGGGGGCCCGGTTATGGGTCGATACGCGGCGAATCTGCCGTGTTTCGTGGAACTTGGTCACACTTCAGCCCAGCTTGCATTGCTCGGTGACACGGTTCGAATGCCGACTTCGGCACCCATGTATGCGGCGCATCACTGGATTGCTCGCCGTTTAAGCCACGACCCAAACGGAAAGCAGAAAGCAGAGGCTCATGCCCACAATCGCTTTGGTCGACGACGACCGCAACATTCTCACATCCGTCTCGATCGCGCTGGAAGCCGAAGGCTACCGCATCATGACCTACACCGACGGTGCCTCGGCGCTGGACGGCTTCCGCACCACGCAACCCGATCTCGCCATCCTCGACATCAAGATGCCGCGCATGGACGGCATGGAGACGCTGCGCCGGCTGCGGCAGAAATCCGACCTGCCGGTGATCTTCCTGACCTCCAAGGACGAGGAGATCGACGAACTGTTCGGCCTCAAGATGGGCGCCGACGACTTCATCCGCAAACCGTTCTCGCAGCGCCTACTGGTCGAGCGCGTCAAGGCGGTGCTGCGCCGCTCGGCGCCGAAGGACCCGACGGTCGCGCCGAAGGAGAACGACGCCAAGGCGCTCGACCGCGGCCTGCTGCGCATGGATCCGGAACGCCATACCTGCACCTGGAAGAACGAGCCGGTGACGCTGACGGTCACCGAATTCCTGATCCTGCAGGCGCTCGCGACCCGGCCCGGCGTGGTCAAGAGCCGCAACGCGCTGATGGACGCCGCCTATGACGACCAGGTCTACGTCGACGACCGCACCATCGACAGCCACATCAAGCGGCTGCGCAAGAAGTTCAAGGTGGTCGACAACGAGTTCGAGATGATCGAGACGCTCTACGGCGTCGGCTACCGCTTCAAGGAAGCCTGAGGCACACGCCTCCACGAATGGGAGAGCCTTCCCGGTTCTCGTTCCATCGGGACCGGGATCGCTCTAGGATGCGGGGACCCTTCGCACGAGCTGTCCTAACGCGGGCGTAAGCATTGCTTGACCGAACGCAGGCCGACGAGAACGAGAACGCCGAGGACGTCACCGCCCCCGGCGCCGCGGACCAATTGACCGAGGACAAGCCGGCCGCGAAGGGCTGGCGGCCGCTGAACTGGCTGAAGCGCGCCGGACAGTTCTTCTTCGCGCTGTCGTTTTCGAGCCTGACCCGCCGCATCGTCTCGCTCAACCTCGCCGGCCTCGTCGCGCTGGTCGCGAGCATCCTCTATCTCTCCCAATTCCGCGCCGGCCTGATCGACGCGCGCGCGCAGAGCCTGTTAGTGCAGGCCGAGATCATCGCGGGCGCGATCGGCGCCTCGGCGACGGTGCAGACCAATGCGATCACCGTAGACCCCGAACGGCTGCTCGACCTGAAACTGGGCGAGAGCTACGGCGGGACGGACGATTCGCTGGATTTCCCGATCAATCCTGAGCGCGTGGCGCCGGTGCTGCGCACGCTGATCTCACCCACCAAGACCCGGGCGCGGATCTTCGATCCCAACGGCTCGGTGCTGCTCGACAGCCGTGACCTCGACAACGTGCGGACCCTGCCGTTGCCGCCGCCGTCGGAAAAGCCGGGCCTCGTCGAACGCGGCACCGTCGCGGTCCGCACCTGGCTGAACCGCGGCGACCTGCCGCTGTATCGCGAGCTCGGGCGCGAGAACGGAAACGGCTATGTGGAGGTCGCCGACGCGCTGCAGGGCCAGAAGCGCTCGATGGTGCGGGTCAATTCGCGCGGCGAGGTGATCGTCTCGGTCGCGGTCCCCGTGCTGCGCTCGCGCGCCATCCACGGCGCGCTGATGCTGTCCACCCAGGGCGACGACATCGACCAGATGGTCACCGCCGAGCGCCTCGCGATCCTCAAGGTCGGCGGCGTCGCCGCAGCGGTCATGATCATGCTGTCGCTGCTGCTCGCGAGCACGATCGCAGGTCCGGTGCGCCGGCTCGCCGACAGCGCCGAGCGCGTCCGCCGCCGCATCAAGACAAGGGTCGAGATCCCCGACTTCACCCGCCGCCGCGACGAGATCGGGCACTTGTCCGGTGCGCTGCGCGACATGACCAACGCGCTCTACAGCCGCATCGAGGCGATCGAGATGTTCGCCGCCGACGTCGCCCATGAGCTGAAGAACCCGCTGACCTCGCTGCGCTCCGCGGTCGAGACGCTGCCGCTGGCGCGCAACGAGAACAGCCGCGCCCGACTGCTCGAGGTGATCGAGCATGACGTCAAGCGGCTCGACCGCCTGATCTCGGACATCTCGGATGCGAGCCGGCTCGACGCCGAGTTGCAGCGGCAGGATGCCATGCCGGTCGATCTGCGCCGGCTGCTGGGCACGCTGGTCTCGGTCGCCAACGAGACCAAGCTCGGCCACGACGTCGCGGTCGAAGCCCGCTTCGAGGGCCGTGGCGCGCGCGACCCGCTCGCCGTGCCCGGCCACGATTCGCGGCTGGGGCAGGTCGTCGCCAACCTGCTCTCCAACGCGCAATCTTTCTCCGAGCCCGGCAGCAAGGTGCGCCTGACCTGCCGCCGCGTGCGCGGCGAGATCGAGATCGTGGTCGACGACGACGGGCCCGGCATCCGCGACGACGCGCTGGAACGGATCTTCGAGCGCTTCTACACCGACCGGCCCCACCAGGGCTTTGGCCAGAATTCGGGCCTCGGCCTGTCGATCTCCAAGCAGATCGTCGATGCCCATGGCGGGCGCATCTGGGCGGAGAACCGCCCGGGTCCACCGGGCGAGGACGGCGCGCCGACGGTTGCCGGCGCGCGCTTCGTGGTGAGGCTGCCGGCGCTATGACCGACGGCGCGCCCAGCATCCACGCCTCCGCGGTCATGGTCGGCGATCGGGCGGTGCTGATCCGCGGGCCCTCGGGCGCCGGCAAGTCGCGCCTTGCCTTCGAATTGATCATGGCCGGGCGCAGCGGCCTGCTCGACAGGGCCGTCCTGGTCGGCGACGACCGTGTCCATCTGGCGACAGTCGGCCAAGAAATTAAAGCAATTGAAGTCTGCCCCGCCCGCATCCTGGCCGGCCTGATCGAGATCCGGGGACTGGGGATTCGCCAGTGCGACTACGTGGAGCATGCGACCGTCGGTCTCGTGGTCGACCTGGATGCCGAGGACGCGGAGCGCCTGCCGTCACCCGACTCCCTGAAAGCAAGCCTTCTCGGTGTCGAAATACCGCGAATCCCCGTACCCCGCGGCTATTCGCCCCTCCCCTTGGTTGTCGCGGCCTTGACCACTACCAAGAGTTCATCTTCCGTTAACCCTTCCGGCGATTGTTTGAAGGGAATTGGTAACCATATGAACCCCACTATCGCGACCGAGTAGACCGGCGCAGCTCCCCTTATCCATCCGTCTAGTTTCAGGGAGATACGCAACATCCCCTCTTGCGCGGGGGCTCTGGATGGTCAAAGTGGCGCGTTCGTGCGGTGCACCAAAAGCGCCCGCGGGAGTTTTCCGATGATTGGTCTAGTACTTGTGACCCACGGGCGCCTTGCCGACGAATTCAAGGCAGCGCTTGAGCATGTCATGGGCCCACAAAAGCAAATCGAAGCGATCACGATCGGCGCCGAGGATGATTCCGATCTATGTCGAGGTGACATCATCGAGGCGGTCAACCGCGTCGATTCCGGCGACGGCGTTGCGATCCTCACCGACATGTTCGGCGGCACCCCGTCCAACCTGGCGATATCCTGCATGAGCCGACCGAAGGTCGAGGTGCTCGCGGGCATCAACCTGCCCATGCTGGTGAAGCTCGCCAAGGTCCGCGAGGAGCGTTCGCTGCCCGACGCGATCGCGATGGCGCAGGAAGCCGGACGCAAATACGTCACCATCGCCAGCCGCGTGCTCGCCGGCAAATGAGCGGCGACGCGCCCCAAGCCGGGACGGGCGTGCCCGCGGGCGCGATCTCCAAAGAGCTCCTCATCATCAACAAGCGCGGCCTGCACGCCCGCGCCAGCGCGAAATTCGTCCAGGCGGTCGAGCGCTTCGACGCGCAGGTGTGGGTGACGCGCGGCGGCGAGACCGTCGGTGGCACCTCGATCATGGGCCTGATGATGCTCGCCGCGGGACCCGGCACCACGATCACGGTCGCGGCCGCCGGCACCGACGCGGAAGCCGCCCTTGCGGCGATCACGGAACTCGTCGAGAGCAAGTTCAACGAGGAAGGGACGTAGGCTTCGTCGTCACTTCTTCGGCGCGGCGATGTAGACGTTCCAGCTCATCGGCGGGCCGGCCTTGCCATGGGTGAAGCGGCGCGTCGTCATCACCATGCGCTCGGCGTTCGGCGCGGTCTCGGACACCCATTTCTCGAAGGCGGGCAAGCGGTAGTCGGTCGGGTCGAACACGCCGATGAAGCCGTATTTCCTGGCGTCCTCGAGCGAAGTCAGCCCGGAGCCCCAGGCTTCGCTCGGCGTGAACGCGGCGGGATGATCGGGGCTGTAGAACACCATCGGCTGGATCGATTCCATGGTGCCGGCGACGACCGCCCAGCGCGTGCCGAAGCGCGAATGCCAGGCCTCGGTCAGCTCACGCGCGAGCTCGGCGCGGGCGCCATAGGTCGCGGTGTTGTCGGGATTGGCCGCCATCTCGCCGGCGGCGATAGTGGGCGAGGCCGCGAGCGTTGCGAGGCTCAGCACGAGCCAGATCGCGGCGATGTTGAACAGCGCGGCACCCTGCACCCGCAGTGCCGGGATCGCGACGAGCGCGAGCGGCACCAGGAAGAACAGCGAGATGCCCCAATCGGTCTTCAAATAGACCCCGAAGACGAGCGCGCCGAGCGGCGGGCCGAGCGCAACGACGATCTGGATGATCCAGACATTCAGCGCCTGCGCGGCGTTGACGCCAGGATTCTCGCCGCGCGCCCAGGGACGCGTAACGATGCGTAGCGGCGCGCGCACGAGCAGCCTGAACCAAGGCGGCACCAGCGCCATGGCCAGCGCAGCGAGCGCGACGGGCAAGGCCAATAGCGCCACATTATGCAGGAGATAGCCGGCCACGAGCTGCCGCACCTGGTAATTGTCGGCGAGGCTGTAGGTGTCGCCCGCATAGGTCAGGGGCACGAAATGCGCATCGGCCAGCCACACGATGTGCGGGATCATCGCCGCGATCATGGCCGCGATCGCGACCCAGGGCGCCGGCGACAGCAGGAACCGCAGCCGTTCGGGGTGGATCAGCGCGGCAAGGCCGATGGCGCCGATCATGGTCAGCACCCAGTATTTGGTCATCAGCGCCAGCGCGCCGGCAAGACCGAGCAGCACGCCCGATTGCCAGCTTCGTTTCTCGAAGGCGTTGAGATAGGCGAGCACGAGCAGCGGCAGCGTGACGAGTTGCAGCAGGTCGGGATTGTACTTGAACCCCTTGAAATTGAAGATCGGGTACAGCGCGAGCATCACCACGACCAGGAACGCGCGGCGCGCATCCACCACGCGCATCGCGACGAACCAGCAAATCACCATGCCGGTGCTGACGGTCGCCATCGCCAGCGCATAGGTCGCCCAGTCCGTCGCCGGGAACGCCTTGAACCAGAGGCCGGCGACCCAGCCCGACAGCGGCGGGTGCTTGCCGTAGCCGAGCAGGAATTTCTGGCCCCAGCCCCAGGCTTCTGCGACGTCCATGTGAACGTCCTGCGCGGCCTTGAGATTGATCAGGATGAGGGTCCAGAGCACCGCATGCAGGATGGCGAGCTGAATCACCAGCCAGGGACGTGCCTCCGGGCTTGTCGCGCAGGCAACCAGCCAGGCCCGAAAACGGTTGTAACTTACCCGGGTCTTCGCGCGCGTTCCGGCGGTGGGAAGAGAAGTGGTCGACATGGCGCTTGCGTAGCGCGTTTTGGCCCCTGTTGAAATCAGCTTGGCGTGAACAAAGGCCCTGAAAATAAAGCAATATGGTTGCCGCACGGGGACGTGAGTGGTATCCCGCGCCCATGACGACCGCCCCCATTTCCAACATCCGCAATTTCTCCATCGTCGCCCACATCGACCATGGCAAATCGACGCTGGCCGACCGCCTGATCCAGATGACCGGCGGCCTCTCCGACCGCGAAATGGCGGGCAAGGAGCAGGTGCTCGATTCCATGGACATCGAGCGCGAGCGCGGCATCACCATCAAGGCGCAGACGGTGCGCCTGAACTACCGCGCCAAGGACGGCAAGGATTACATCTTCAACCTGATGGACACGCCGGGCCACGTCGACTTCGCCTACGAAGTCTCGCGGTCGCTGGCGGCCTGCGAGGGTTCCCTGCTCGTGGTCGACGCCAGCCAGGGCGTCGAGGCGCAGACGCTCGCCAACGTCTACCAGGCGCTCGACAACAATCACGAGATCGTTCCGGTCCTGAACAAGGTCGACCTGCCGGCCGCCGAACCGGAGAAGGTCAAGCAGCAGATCGAGGACGTCATCGGCATCGATGCCTCCGACGCGGTGATGATCTCGGCCAAGACCGGCATCGGCATTCCCGACGTGCTGGAGGCCATCGTCACCCGCCTGCCGCCGCCGAAGGGCGATCGCGACGCGACGCTGAAGGCGCTGCTGGTCGACAGCTGGTACGACGTCTATCTCGGCGTCGTCGTGCTGATCCGCGTGGTGGACGGCACCATGAGGAAGAACCAGCGCATCCGCATGATGGGCACGGGGGCGGCCTACGACGTCGAGCGCGTCGGCTTCTTCACCCCGAAGATGGAGCAGGTCGAGGAGCTCGGCCCCGGCGAGATCGGCTTCATCACCGCCGCGATCAAGGAAGTCGCCGACACCCGCGTCGGCGACACCATCACCGACGACAAGAAGCCGGTCAGCAAGATGCTGCCGGGCTTCAAGCCGGCGATCCCGGTGGTGTTCTGCGGCCTGTTTCCGGCCGACGCCAACGACTTCGAGACGCTGCGCGCCGCGATGGGCAAGCTGCGTCTCAACGACGCGAGCTTCTCCTACGAGATGGAGACCTCGGCCGCGCTCGGCTTCGGCTTCCGCTGCGGCTTCCTCGGCCTCCTGCATCTCGAGATCATCCAGGAGCGGCTGTCGCGCGAATTCGATCTCAATTTGATCGCGACCGCGCCGAGCGTGATCTACAAGATGCACCTGACCGACGGCACCGAGCTGTCGATCCACAATCCCGTCGACATGCCCGACGTCGTCAAGATCGCCGACATCGAGGAGCCCTGGATCGAGGCGACGATCCTGACGCCCGACGAATATCTCGGCAGCGTCCTGAAGCTGTGCCAGGACCGCCGCGGCGCGCAGAAGGAGCTCACTTACGTCGGCTCGCGCGCGATGGTGAAGTACGATTTGCCGCTCAACGAAGTGGTGTTCGACTTCTACGACCGCCTGAAGTCGGTCTCCAAGGGCTATGCCTCGTTCGACTATCATCTGACCGACTACAAGGTCGCCGATCTCGTCAAGATGCAGATCCTGGTCAACGGCGAGCCGGTCGACGCGCTCTCGATGCTGGTCCACCGCACCCGCGCGGAAGGGCGCGGCCGCGCCATGGTCGAGAAGATGAAGGAGCTGATCCCGCCGCACATGTTCCAGATCCCGATCCAGGCGGCGATCGGCGGCAAAGTGATCGCGCGCGAGACGGTGCGCGCGCTGCGCAAGGACGTCACCGCAAAGTGCTACGGCGGCGACATCACGCGCAAGCGCAAGCTTCTGGAGAAGCAGAAGGAAGGCAAGAAGAAGATGCGGCAGTTCGGCAAGGTCGACATCCCGCAGGAAGCCTTCATCGCCGCGCTGAAGGTGGATAGCTGAGGCGAACGGGACAGGTCCGGTCCGGGCCATTCGGGACCGGGCCAACAAAAACGTCGAAAACAACCCCATGCACCGATGCTGGCCCCTTGTCGGCATTGCATTTTTTCGATTTTCAGAAATTTCGTTTGACACGACGAGACTGGGCAAGAATTGGACGTTGGCGGCCTTAGGCCGTAGCGAACCGGGCGATTGCGAGCCGGGGCTGAAT
>NZ_JAFCJJ010000042.1 GCF_018131015.1 Bradyrhizobium diazoefficiens | reverse complement strand
GTTCCAACCGCCTTGCAACGCCCCTCTAGCGCCATATGCGATTCCCCTACCCCACAAGGGGGGAGGGAACGGAGAGATGGTCGGTCAACGAGATGAAGATTCGCGGCGAACGGTTGCGCCCGATCGGTGTGAGGCTGGCAAAACTGTCTCGCTCCCTCCCCCCTTGTGGGGGAGGGTTGGGGAGGGGGGTAGCTCCGGGGACGGTGCGAGTTGAAGGAGCGGCTGAACGCCTACTCCGCCGCGAGCGACTTTTCGCGGAGCGGCAGGCCGAGGCGGTCCCATACTTGCAGCAGCGCTTCGGCGAGCTGATCGATCAGGCCGTCGTCGTGATAGGGCGAGGGCGTGATGCGCAGGCGCTCGGTGCCCTTGGCGACGGTCGGATAGTTGATCGGCTGGATGTAGATGCCGTGCTCCTCGAGCAGGAGGTCGGAGGCCTGCTTGCACTTCTCGGGATCGCCGACGAACAGCGGCACGATGTGGGTGTCGTTCGACATCACCGGCAGGCCGGCGGCATTGAGGATTGCCTTGACGCGCGCGGCGCGGTCCTGGTGGCGCTCGCGCTCCCAGCTCGAGCTCTTCAGATGCTTGATCGCGGCGGTCGCGGCCGAGCAGATCGCCGGCGGCAGCGCGGTGGTGAAGATGAAGCCCGGCGCATAGGAGCGCACCGCGTCGATGATCTGGCCGTTGGCGGCGATATAGCCGCCGAGGCAGCCGAAGGCCTTCGCCAGCGTGCCTTCGAGGATGTCGATGCGGTGCATGACGCCGTCGCGCTCGGCAATGCCGCCGCCGCGCGGCCCGTACATGCCGACGGCGTGGACCTCGTCGACATAGGTCATCGCGCCATATTTCTCGGCGAGATCGCAGATCTTGGCGAGCGGCGCGACGTCGCCGTCCATGGAATAAAGGCTCTCGCAGGCGATCAGCTTCGGCCGGTTCGGGCCGGCGGCCTTCAACAGCGCTTCGAGATCGGCGAGATCGTTGTGGCGGAACACTTGCCGCTCGCAGCCGGACTGCCGGATGCCCTCGATCATCGAATTGTGGTTGAGCTCGTCCGAAAGGATCAGGCAGTTTGGGATCAGCTTTGCGATGGTCGCGATGCCGGTCTGGTTCGAGACATAGCCCGAGGTGAACAGCAGCGCCGCTTCCTTGCCGTGGAGATCGGCGAGCTCGGCCTCGAGCTGCACCAGCGGATGATGCGTGCCCGCAATATTACGGGTACCGCCCGCGCCGGTGCCGACCCGGGTCGCGGTCTCGACCATGGCGCCCACCACCTTCGGGTGCTGGCCCATCCCGAGGTAATCGTTGGAGCACCAGATCACGACGTCGCGCTTGCCCTTGGGCGAGTGCCAGACCGCGTGCGGGAAGCGGCCGGCCGTGCGCTCGAGATCGGCGAACACGCGGTAGCGCCGCTCGGTGTGGAGACGATCGAGGGCGGAATTGAAGAACTGGCTGTAATCCATCGGAAAAACCTGAGACGGAACCGTCCAAAAAGGGGTGCATCTTCCTTAGAGCTTTTCCAGCTCTAATGTCTATGCGCTATCCCACATTTGGGTGTGAGGGGCATTCGGGCAAAATGCCCTATCCGGCGCGTTGCAGCTTGATCCCGATCAAGCTTCCGCGACTTGTAATGCTGCCCTGCACCATGGGCTTGGGGTGAGGTTCCGGCCGGCTTGCCCCCTTACGTCGTCCTGAACTGGAGCACGCCGTCCCTGGTCTCGGCCGTCAGGCGGCCCTCGACGATCATGTAGTTGACATGGGCGACGAGCTCGCCGGCGGCAAAACCCATCTGGTGCTCGTCCAGCACGTGCTTGTTGAACACGACGGGCACGAGGGCGCGCGAGGTCTGCGGCACGTCGCGGCAGGCTTCCGCGATCAGGCGGCAGCGTTCCTCGTGATGGTCCGCGAGCTGCTTGATGCGGGTCTTCAGCCCGTAGAACGGCACGCCATGGCCGGGCAGCACCAGCAGGTCATAGGGCAGGGTGGTGGTGAGGCTGGCGAGCGAGGCCAGATATTCGCCGAGCGAGTTCTGGTCGGGCTCGACCGCCCACACGCTGACATTCGGCGAGATCTTGCTCAGCACCTGGTCGGCGGAGAGAAACAGCTTGTCGTCGGCGCAATAGAGCATCACCTGGTCGAGCGCGTGGCCGCCGCCCGTGATCACCTTGAAGCGGCGCGAGCCGATCACGACCTCGTCGCCATGCGAGATGCGGCGGTAGGACGGCGGCAGCACCGAGACGCGCTTGAGGTAATCCTGGCCGCGCCCGAGCAGCTTCTCGGTGAGCGACTCGTCCATGCCGTGGCGCCGGAAGAACAGCCGCTGCGCGTTGCGACGTTCCTCGGTGCCCCGGTTCTGGTGGTAGACCGACTGCAGATATTCGACCTGCGACATCACCAGCGGGCAGTTGAACCGCTCGACGATCCAGCCCGCGAGCCCGACATGGTCGGGGTGGGAATGGGTGACGATCAGCCGGGTGATGTTGACGCCCTTCAACGGCCCGTCGAACAGCCCGGTCCAGGCCTCGATCGTTTCCTCGTTGCCGAAGCCCGCATCGACCATGGCGTAGCCGTCGCCATCGGCGAGCAGGTAGATGTTCACGTGGTTGAGGCGGAACGGCAGCTTCAGCCGCACCCACAGCACGCCGGGCCGGATCTCCACGATCTCATCGGGGCCGGGATGCTGTTCCCAGGGATAGCGCAGGGCCTCGGCGGAGGACTGCACGGTGTCGGTTTTCGCGTTCATGCTACCCGCTTAAACCTACCGGCCACGGGGCGCCAGCCGAAAAAGGGCGGGAGCGCAGCCCGCATGGCGCCTATTCCGGAGGCGCTTTTCCGTCATCCGGACGATGACGGTAAAAACGCAGTCATTCCACATTGCGCAATCGCGCAATGTGGAATGTCGATCAGGCCGCCCGCATGTTGTTGAGGAACGCGTCGATTTCGCCGCGCAGCAGGTCGGATTCGCGACGAAGCGCGTCCGATGCGCTCAGCACTTCGCCTGCCGCAGCCCCGGCCTCGGCGGACGCGTTGGAGACGCCGACGATGTTGCTGGAGACCTCGCTGGTGCCGCCGGCCGCATGCTGGATGTTGCGGGCGATCTCGCGGGTCGCGGCCCCCTGCTCCTCGACTGCAGCCGCGATCGTCGTCGTCACGTCGTTGATCTCGCCGATGATGCGGCCGATGCCCTGGATGGCGCCAACCGCCGATGTCGTGACCTGCTGCATGGCGGCGATCTGGGAACGGATCTCCTCCGTCGCCTTTGCGGTCTGGCTCGCGAGGCTCTTGACCTCGGAGGCGACCACCGCAAAGCCGCGGCCGGCTTCGCCCGCGCGGGCCGCCTCGATGGTGGCGTTGAGCGCGAGCAGGTTGGTCTGCGAGGCGATCGTCTGGATCAGGTCGACCACGACGTTGATGCGGCTCGCACTGTCGGCAAGGCTCTGCACCGTGGTGTCGGTTGCGCCGGCCTCCTCGACCGCCTTCTTGGCGATCGCGGCCGAGGTCACCACCTGACGGCTGATCTCCTGGATCGAGGACGACAATTGCTCGGTGCCGGCCGATACGGTCTGCACGTTGACCGAGGTCTCCTCGGCGGCAGATGCGACCGCACTCACCAGCGCGTTGGACTGGTCGGCGGTGTTTGACATGCTCTGCGCGGTCGACTGCATCGAGTTGGCCGACTGCGCGAGGTTATCGAGCGCATTGCGCACGGTGCCCTCGAAATCGGCGATCCTGGCCTCCATGCGCGCGGTCCGCTCGGCCTTGGCGGCACGATCCTTGTCCTGCTCGCTGGTGAGCGCGCGGGTCTCGATCATGCTCTCGCGGAACACCTGCAGGGTGTTCGCCATCACCGAGATTTCGTCATTGTGGTGCGTGGAGTGGTAGATCTCGGCGTCGAGATCGCCGCTCGCGAGCGACTGCATCGAGTGATGCAGGGCGCCGATCCGGCGCAGGATGTTGCGTCCGACATAGAGCCAGACGAACAGCGCCGAGCCGATCAGCATCAGCCCGCCCAGCGCCAGCATTGCGGTCGTGGCGAGCGAAATCTCCTGGCGGGCCTGGAAGGTCGAGGCGTTAGTCTCCTTCTGCACGCCGTCGACGAGCTGCTGCACGCTGATGCCGAGGCCGACATTGAGCTTGCGGGTCTCGTCCAGGATTGTCTGGCCGTAATCGATGGAGTCGAGCTCCTTCTGGCGCACCTTGAACACGCCGGTCTTGCCCTCCCCGAAGGTGATCAGTTTTTCAGCGGCGTCGGTCACGGCCTTCATCGAGGCGATCTTCGGCAGGTTCTTGAGGTTCGACTTGACGCGGTCGCGCGTCGCCTTGAATTCCTTCTCGATCGTCTCCAGCGTGTCGCTGTCGTTGGCCGAGAGCGCCGCCATCAGGTCGGCGCCCATCAGGTTGCCGAAGGTGGAGATCGTCGAGACCTGGGCGACGGTGCGGGCGGCTTCGGCAGAATCTTCGTCCGAGACGTCGGTCGCGCCGAGGATCGCATTCAGCCGCGTCTGTGCATCCAGCGTCGCGGGGCCCGTGGTCGCGACGAAGGCGAGCTGTGCCTTGCGCAACTCCCCATATTGCTTGTTGTGGAGCGCGCCGGTGTCGAGCCGCTCGCGTGCCGCCGACACCAGGCTCTGGGTGGCCTCGTCGATGCTCTTGGCGGTGTCGCGCAGCGCGTTCGCGGTCTGCGGGTCGGCGCCGAGCTCGATGATCTCGCCGAGCTTGGCCATGGCGAGCTGCTGGATGTCCTTCACGTTCTTGGTGCGTTCGTTCAGCGCATCGTCGCTGGGCGAGGCGAGCAGGCCCGGACCCTGTGCCGCAAGCGTCGCGCTCGTCGAGGCGAGCTGGAGGCTCGCGGAGAGGCGCGGAATGTCGCGGCCGCTCAGATCCATCATGGTCGCGCCGAGATGGTTGAACACGAAGCCGGCGCCGGCTGCGATTACGAGGCCCATGCCCGCAATGACCGCAAATGCCGCGAACAGGCTGCCGCGCAGGCCCCATTTCGGCATCTTGAAACGAGGCCGGAAGCGGCCAAGGCCAAGGCTCAGACGGATCGCCATCGAAATTCCCCCGCAGGTCGTCTTATGTTTTCGCCGCGGAGTATCGGCGGGCCGGGTTAAAAAATCGCAAGTTGCACAATCGGTTGCACTTGTTCCGCAAAGCGAAAAAAGAAAGGGCCGGCTTGGAAGGCCGGCCCTTGATAATGAAGCGGTTTTTGAGGCCCGATCAGTAGCGCGCGACGACCGGGCTCGCCCAGTTGAAGCGGTAGTTAACGCCGGCCTTGAAGGTATGATCGTCGGTGGTGAAGTTGCCGGTGCCCACCAGCGGACCCGCTGTGAAATGCGCGTCGCCGAAATTATAATACTGGTATTCGGCCTTGGCCGACCAGTTCGGGGCGAACATGTATTCGACGCCCGCGCCGACGGTGTAGCCGTTCTTGTGATCGCCATCGATGACGAAGGCCACCGGCACGCCGCCGACCGTCACCTTCTCGTTGTTGTTCGAATAGCCATAGCCGCCCTTCACATAGACGAGGCCCGGACCCCAGGTGTAGCCGACGCGGCCGGTGATCGAGCCGAGGCCACGCTGGTCGTTGGTGTAGGCGATGCCGCCCGGAAACACCGCGCCGACGCTGCCGGAGAGCCAGGAATACTGGCCTTCGAGGCCGACCACGAAGTTCGGGTTGAGCTGCCAGTCCGCGCCGGCCTGCAGGCCGCCGAGGAAGCGGCCGTTGCCGTTGCTGCCGGTCGAGAGGCCGTTGAAATTGTTGTCGCTGGAGAACGCGCCGCCGAGATGCGCACCAACGTAGAAGCCGGTCCAGTTGTAGATCGGCGCGGCATAGGCCGGCGCGGGCGTCTTGTAGTAGTTGCGGTTGCCGAGATCGGCACCGACCGCCGGTGCGGCCGCGCCCATCGCGAGCAGCGCCACGGTCGCAAACAGAATCTTCTTCATCGTCCAAACTCCAACACTTGATCCCCGGCAGGCGCGCTTTCCGCGCCGTCGTTGGTTCTGCAGATAGCTTGCTTTTGATGAAAATGCTGTCACATGCATGGCACAGCGACAGCCAACCTAACTTATTGGGCTGTAAACGCTTTTCGTGCTTAACGGCCGCTTAAGAATTGCTGAAGAAAGGCTTAATCCGGCGCCCGTCGGACAATCGGCATGCAGGTAAGCATTAACCAAGCCGCCGCCGGGCCTCGTCGCGCATCTGCTCGCGGAACGCGGCACGCTTCGCGGGCCGGTCCTCCTCGCGCACGTCGTGGCGGTCGAAAATGTCGAAATTCTCCAGGATCGGATAGCGCTCGCTCGCCATCGCGAGCACGCGCAGCACCTTGGTCGCCGAAGGTGTCGGGCCGCTCACCTCCCAGCGCCGGATCGTGTCGGCGCCGCCTTTCTCCGGCAAGCCGCACAGTCTTGCCATATCCGTCGCGGTGAGCTTGCGCTCGAGGGCGTCGGAGAGGTCGTTGCGGAGTTGCTTCAGTTCGGGGCCGGTCATGCTGCCTGCGTCCAGGGAAGTCACTGAAGGCAATGCACTAGCGCTGATTCGGGTCCATCCGAAGGCAGCTCGTCCGCGACAATCTCAGCCATGCCCCGCCAGCGCGACGCAATCGATCTCGACGTCGAACGGTCCGGGCCATGACGGGACGTGCACGAAGATGCGCGCGGGCGCCTCGTCCTGGAAGTAGCGGTCGTAGACCTTGTTGAACGCAGCGAAATGCGCCGGGTCCGGCGTGCAATAGACATTGCACTTGATCACCTCCGACAGCGACGACCCCGCCGCTTCCACGCAGCGCTTCATCTGTTCGAGCACGATCTCGGCCTGTCGCTCGAACGGCAATTGCCTGACGTCGCCGGTGTCTGGGTCGAACGGCGGCAGTCCGGAGAGATAGACCAGACCCCCGGCGACGACGGCCGGATAGGCCGGGCCCTTGCGGCGACGCTCCAGCCAGGTCGATATCGGCTCCACGCGGATTCGCTTCATGGATTCCTCCTTCCTTGCGCAAGCCAGCATAGAACGATCGCGACGCCCGATGCTTCGGTCGCCGCCAAACCATCGCCGTTGTCGGGCTGGAGCGGTCGCGATACGATTTCGCCATGGTCGCAACGGCAAACTTGGTCGAGGTGGCGGCGCTGGTCGGTGACACCGCGCGAGCCACGATGCTCGCCGCGCTGATGGGCGGACAAGCGCTGACTGCGAGCGAGCTCGCCTCGCGCGCGAGAATATCGCGATCGACGGCAAGCGGACATCTCGGCAAGCTGGTCGGCGCGCGGCTGCTCGACGTGACGCAGAAGCGCCGCAACCGCTACTACCGCATTGCCTCGCCTTTGGTCGCCAGAATGCTGGAAGGCATCAAGGCCGTCGCCGCGATCGAGGTTCCGCAGCGCCACCAGCCGCGCTCGGTCAGCGACGACCGGCTCCGCTTCGCGCGCACCTGCTACGACCATCTGGCCGGCTCTCTCGGCGTCGCCATCGCCGACGCTCTGGTTGCGAGAGGGCATGTCGTTCTCGGCGATGACGGCGGCGAGGTGACGGCGTCCGGGATGCACTTCCTCTCCGCGTTTGGCGCCGCGCTGGCGCCGAAGTCCGGGAGCCGGCGGATCTTCTGCCGCCCCTGCCTCGACTGGAGTGAGCGCCGCTATCACGTGGCCGGGCATGTCGGGGCGGAGATCCACCGCTGCTGCCTCGAGCGCGGCTGGCTGAGCCGGGACCGCGACACGCGGATCGTGCGCGTCACGCCGGCTGGTCAGATCGGCCTGCGCAAGACCTTTGGCATCGATCTCTGCGGCGGCCGCGGGTCGGCACCTTTGCGTGCGCACGGAGTTATGAACGAGCGCCTATGGAAATCTTCCGGTGAATGAACACATGCCACTGCGGGCCGCTGGCAACGAAGGGATCCCGCCATGACAGGCATCAAGTTCGCCATTGCCGCACTCATTACGACCGAACTGCTTGCCGCGCCGATCGCGGCTGAAGCGAAGAAATACCGATCCAGCCGGCACTACAGCACGAGCGTGGTGGCCCCGACCTATGGCGCCGCCGGATCGACGGTGGTCCAGCCGAGGCCTTCTTACGGGTCGTCCGGACAGACGGTCGGGACGGTCACGGCACCGTCGGTCGGCACGTATAACTGGCCGTCGGTCGGCGTCACCAATTCGGTGCCCACCTGGAGCAACACCACGCGATAAGGGGACGTCGAGAGGTCACGGTCGCATGCGCAGGCATTCGTTGGCGCTCGAGACCGGTCCTAGATGCCCCGGCCGACCTGCTTGCCGATCACGCAACGCCAGGCCGCCAGTCGTTCGGCCGGATGCTCGTTCATCCATTCGGCGAGTTGCGGCGCGCCCATCAGGCAGGATTGCACCGAGATTTCGGCGAAGTCCGAGCTGGTGACGAGCTGCTCGTGACAATTCGTCGGGGAGGCGAGACTGCAGAGCACCGCGATGATCTTGATCACGACAGTTTACCTCCGTCGCCACGGCCGGCCGCGCGATTGCTCGCGGCCTTGCCCTGTCCCGTATTGGCCGGATCGGCCGGCGGGAAGATGCTGTCGTAGATGGCCCGCGCCTCTTTGATAAGTCGCGCGCGCTCGCGCTCGGATCTTGAGACAAATTGAATAACTTCGCCCATGTCGGCTCCGAATATCAGTTAGCTCGCCATGTGATGACATGACGGAGATCATTCGATCATCATCTGTGGTGCCGCCTTCGACCTTGAAACGGCGCCGACGGTCACGACGGAATAAAATGCTCGTGACCGGCCTCCGGACAATTACGGGCATCCGCCAGCTTGGCCCTGCGATCGCCAGCAGGGACTGTCCACAAAGCAAATGCTGCTGAATCGAATATGTTTCGTTTCGTGCAGCACACAAGTTTTAGGAACGATCTCGATCGGGCGAATTTGCAACGACGGTCTTCATGCGAGTGCTGTCGCGTCCGGCACGCGCCTCAGGTCAATCCCGCCCGCCGAAATCCTTCCAGATAGTGATCGCGATCGGCATCGGTCGACCACGGCAACTGCGTCGCGATCCAGTGCAGCGAGATGTTGGGCTGGGTGCGGCGCAGCTCCTGCAGCGCCGTCTGTGCGAGCGCGCTGTCGCCGCTCATGCCGGCGGCAACCGCGAGCACGCGATAGGCGCCGGTGAGATCGCCGCGATGGCGGATCGCCTCGCGCGCGAGCGCGATGGCCTCGTCATAGCGACGCTCGATGAAGCGCGCATAGCCGGCAATGCCATGGTAGATCGCCAGCGACGGGTCGCGCGGTGAGAGCCGGATCGCCTTCTGCGCCGCCTCGTATGAATCCCCCGTCCGCCCGCAATAGGACAGCGCCAGCGCGTAGTAGCCCTGCGCCAGCGAGAAGTTCGGATTGAGCGCGAGCGCCTGCTCGAACTCGGACAATGCGTCCGCAAGCCGCCGCGTCGAGAAGCAGACGCTGCCGAGCGCGGCATGCGCCCAGGCATCCTCGTGGTCACAGCGCAAGGCCGCAAGCGCTGCGGCCTCGGCTTTCGGCGCCGCGGTCGCAAGCTCCGCCCAGCCGAGATGCACGCCGAACATGTGGCTTGCCGCCAGCACCGCCAGCGCCTGGCCGTAACCGGGGTCGATGGCGACGGCGCGCTCGAGCAGCGCCTGCGCCTCGAGGTGGTCCTGCCGCGTCACCCGCCAGTAATGCGACAGCGCCCGCATCAGGAGATCCCAGGCATCCAGGCTCGACGGCGGCTTGCGATGCGCGCGAAAACTCTCCGCCGCATGAATCTGCGGCTCGATCGCGGAGACGATGCGCTCGGTGATGTCGTCCTGCACGGTGAAGACGTCGACGAGCTCGCGGTCGTAGCGCTCGGCCCAGAGATGGCTGCCGGTCGAGGCGTCGTTGAGCTGCGCGGTGATGCGGACGCGATTGTCCGCCTTGCGCACGCTGCCCTCGACAATGTAGCGCACGCCGAGTTCCTCGGCGATCTGCCGGATGTGGACCGCGCGCCCCTTGTAGGTGAAGGACGAGTTGCGGGCGATCACCATGAACCAGCGCTGCTTCGACAGCGCCGTGAGGATGTCCTCGCTGATCCCGTCGCCAAAATAGTCCTGCTCGGGATCGCCGCTCATGTTCTCGAAGGCGAGCACGGCGACCCCCGGGCGGTCCGCCGCGAGGCGCGGGGGCGCCGGTCTGGCTTCGGCGGCCGGCGCGGGCTGGGCTGCCCCTTCTTCCCGGACCTCGCCGACGAACCGAAAGCCCTTGCGCGGAACCGTCCGGATCAGGCGCTGCGTCGCGCCGTCATCGCCGAGCGCCTTGCGTGCTGCGTTGATCCGGCTGTTCAGGGCGGAATCGGAGACGAGCCGGTCGCTCCAGATCCGGCTGATCAGCTCCTGCTTGCTGACCACGCGGGCGCGCTGGCTGACCAGATAAAGCAAGAGATCGAACACCTGGGGCTGCAGCGGAACGGCCGCGCCGCTGCAGCTCAGCTCGCGCAGGTCGCCGTCCAGCACGTTGTTTTCGAAGAGAAATCGCACGTTTCTGTCGTCTCAAGCAAAAATCAAAGTCGTCTCAGGCGAAAATCAACCGTCCGCGAAAGTCCTGGGCCGTCCGATCGGGCATGGTGCAGCGACCAAACAGTGCCGATGCTTCGGCACAATGGAGCTTTCTATGACCCAAGTTGATAACCAGGTTCATTCCTTCGGCCCGGACGTTTCGGGCTCACGCATTTTCAGAGTCATCGCCTTTCTGTACGGAATTGCGGCGTATCTCGTGTTTTTCTTCACCATTCTCTACGCCATCGGCTTCGTCATGGGACTGATGGTGCCGAAGAGCATCGATACCGGCTCCGACACGTCGGCGGCCGAGGCCATCATCATCAACCTGCTCTTGATGGGGCTGTTCGCGGTCCAGCATAGCGTCATGGCACGCCGGCGCTTCAAGGCCTGGTGGACCCAGGTCGTGCCGAAGCCGGTCGAGCGCAGCACCTATGTGTTGTTCGCGAGCCTGTCGCTCCTCTTGCTGTTCTGGCAATGGCGTCCGCTTCCGGCCGTCATATGGGACGTCGAGGATCCCGATGTCGCAGTGATCCTGGCCACGCTGTCGCTTGCCGGCTGGGTGCTGGTGCTCACCTCGAGCTTCATCATCAATCACTTCGAATTGTTCGGCCTGCATCAAGTGACCAATCATCTCGTCGGACGAGAGGGGACGCCGCCGCGCTTCAGGACGCCGCTGTTCTACAAGTTCGTCCGCCACCCGATCTATCTCGGCTTCATCATCGCGTTCTGCGCGACGCCGACCATGACCGCAGGCCATTTGCTGTTCGCGGCGGTGACCACGCTCTACATCCTCGTCGGCATCGCGCTGGAGGAGCGCGACCTCGTCGATCTCTTCGGCGACGAGTACCGGCAGTACAAACAACGCGTCTCGATGCTTATTCCCTGGCGCCGCTCTGTGTGACCTGCCGGCCGCGAGCGTCGCATCTCCCTCTCCCCGCAACGGCGGGGAGAGGGAGAAACAACCTCTTTCAAAGGAGAAGACCAGAATGAAACATGTCGGAAACTGCTTCTGCGGCGCGGTGACGGTCGAGGTCACGGGCGAGCCGGCGGCAATGGGCTATTGCCATTGCCGTTCGTGCCGGTCGTGGTCGGGCGGGCCTGTGAACGCCTTCAGCCTGTGGAAACCGGAAGCCGTGCGCATCACCGAAGGCGCCCAGCACGTCGAGACGTTTGCCAAGACGCCGATGAGCCAGCGCAAATACTGCAAGAAGTGTGGCGGCCATCTCATGGCCAACCACCCGCCGCTCGACCTGATCGACGTCTTCGCCGCCACCATCCCCACGCTCGGCTTCGCGCCCGGCGTCCACGTCAACTACGCCGAGACAGTGCTGCCGATGCGCGACGGCCTGCCCAAGCTGAAGGATTTTCCAGCCGAGTTCGGCGGCAGCGGCGAGATGATTGGGGAGTAGGTCGCTTCGCCTCTCCCCGCTTGCGGGGAGAGGCCGGAATGCGCGCCAGTCGCGGATTCCGGGGGAGGTGAGCCTCCGCGAGTTTGTTCAGCGCCCTTGCGGAGGCTCCCAATCCCGCTCTTTCCGCGCATGCGGGGAAAGAAGGACGTTTGTCACTCCATCCCGGCGCGGCGGAAACCTTCGAGGTAATGCGCGCGATCCTCCTCGCGCAGCATCGGCAACTCGCGCATCAGCCAGGCGAGCGAGATGCCGGGCTGGGTGCGGCGCAGGCCCTCGAGCGCGGTGGCTGCGAGCACGGGATCTCCCAGCATGCCGGCGGCCGCCGTCAGCACCCGATGCGCGCCGACGAAATCGCCGCGCTGGCGCATCGATTCCCGCGCCATCTGCACCGATTCCTCGTAGTTGCGGCCGATGAACTGGGCATAGGCCACGACGCCGCAATAGATCGCCGCAAGAGGATCGCGCGGACTGAGCCGCAGCGCACGCCGCGCGGCGGCATCGCCGTCCTGCCATCTCCCTGCGTAGCACAGTGTCACGCCGTAGAAGGCGTGCGCCATCGCGAAGTTGGGGTTGAGCGTCAGGGCCAGTTCGAACTCCGCCAGCGCGTCGTCGAAGCGGCGGCGGAACAAATAGGTGTAGGCGAGGCCGTGATGCGCCCAGGCGTCCTCGCGATCGGCCTCGACCGCGGCGAGCGCGGCGCGTTCGGCCGCCGGCACAGTCGCGGCCATGTCGGCCCAGCCCATGTGCGCGCCGAAGATATGGCTGGTCGCGAGCAGGCCGAGCGCCTTGCCGTAGGCCGGGTCGATCGCAATCGCCTTTTCCAGCAGTCCCTGCGCCGCCAGATTGTCCTCGCGGGTGATGCGCCAGTAATGCGACAGCGCGCGCATCAGGTGGTCCCAGGCATCGAGACTGCCCGGCGGCTTCTGCTGGGCGCGAAAGCACTCGGCGGCGTAGAGCTGCGGTTCGATCGCCGCGACGATGGCCTCGGTGATCTCGTCCTGCACGGCGAAGATGTCCGCCAGCTCGCGGTCGTAGCGCTCGGCCCAGAGATGGCTGCCGGTGGTGGCGTCGTTGAGCTGCGCCGAGATGCGCAGCCGGTCGCCGCTCCGCCGCACGCTGCCCTCCAGCACGTAGCGCACGCCGAGCTCGCGCGCGATCTCGTGCATGTGCACGGCGCGGCCCTTGTAGACGAAGGACGAGTTGCGCGCGACGACGAAGAACCAGCGCAGTTTCGACAGCGCGGTGATGATGTCCTCGCTGATGCCGTCGGAAAAATAGTCCTGCTCGCGGTCGCCGCTCATGTTGGTGAAGGGCAGCACGGCAATCGCGGGCCGTTCCGGCAGCGCCAGCGCGACCGGCTGGGCCTGCCTGCCATGGTCCGGCGCCGCCAGGGCCACGCCATTCTTGGTCTCGACGTCGCCGACGAAGCGAAAACCCTTGCGCGCGATGGTGCGGATCAGGGCCTGGCTCGCGCCGTTGTCGCCGATCGCCTTGCGCGCCGCGTTGATCCGGCTGGTCAGGGTGGATTCGGAGACGCTGCGGCCGTGCCAGATCTTGTCGATCAGCTCGTCCTTGCTCACCACGCGGTCGCGGTTCTGCATCAGGTGGACGACGAGATCGAAAACCTGCGGCTCCACGGCTACGGGAACCTGCTCGCGGCTCAGCTCGCGCCGGTCGGTGTCGAGGAGGTGATCCCGGAACATGAACTGCACGTCGAAACTCAGGCCTCGCAAGCGAAATAAAGTAATGACGAAATCAAAACGGTTTTCGACTTGAAGCCTGTGAGTCCGGCGGAAGGCAGGCAGGGTTCACCACGATCGCGTGATGGCAGACATGCGGTTTTCGAATGGGAATGCAACCACCACTAGAATGTGGCGATTTGAATGGCTGCCGCAGATTGCCGTAAGCTGCTCGTCCCACCCGGCCACAGTCACGAAGAAGTAACCATGCCCGCCTTTTCCGCCTCCACCACCGTGCTCGATTCCATGTTGTTTCGCGATGCCTTCGGCACGCCGGAGATGCGGGACGTGTTTTCCGACCTCGCCCAGGTCGGCCGCTACGCCGAGGTCGAGGTGGCGCTGGCGAAGGCGGAGGCAAAATGCGGCGTGATCCCGCGGGAGGCCGCCGAGGCGATCGCGGCGCGGACCGACGTCGCCGCGCTCGATTTCGATCTGCTGCGGCAGGAGACCGACGTCGTCGGCTACCCGATCCTCCCTCTGGTGCATCAGATGGTGAAGCAGTGCGGCGAAGCCGGCCGCTACGTGCATTGGGGCGCGACCACGCAGGACATCATGGACACCGCAACGGTCCTGCAACTGCGCGCCGCGTTCGGGATCATCGAGCGGGACATCGCCGAGCTCCGCGGCATCCTCGCGGACCTGTCGAAGCGCTACCGCGACACGCCAATGGCCGGGCGCACCCACCTCCAGCAGGCCTTGCCGGTCACGTTCGGCTACAAGACCGCGATCTGGCTCGCGATGTTCGACCGCCACGCCGAGCGGCTTTCCCAATTGAAGCCGCGCGTGCTGGTCGGCCAGTTCGCAGGCGCAGCCGGCACGCTGGCCTCGCTCGGCGACAAGGGTTTTGAGGTGCAGGAGGCGCTTTGCGCCGAGTTGAAGCTCGGCGTGCCCGCCTCGACCTGGCACGTCGCGCGCGACGGCTTGGCCGAAGCCGTGAATTTCCTCGCGCTCGTCACCGGATCGCTCGGCAAGATCGCGCTCGACATCATGCTCATGGCCTCGACCGAGTTCGCCGAGGTCTATGAGCCCTTCGTCAAGGGCCGCGGCGCCTCCTCGACCATGCCGCAGAAGCGCAACCCGATTTCCTCGGAGCTGATGCTCGCCGCGTCCAAGGCGGTGCGCCAGCACGCCGGCCTCATGCTCGACGCCATGGTGCAGGATTTCGAGCGCGCCACCGGCCCCTGGCACGCCGAATGGATGGCGATCCCCGAGAGCTTCGTGCTGACCGCGGGCGCCCTGCACCAGGCGAAGTTCGCGCTCGCGGGCCTCATCGTGGACCAAGCGAAGATGAACGACAATCTCGCCCTGAGCCGGGGCCTGATCGTGGCCGAAGCCGTCATGATGGGGCTTGCGCCGCAGATCGGCCGCCAGGAGGCCCACGACGTCGTCTATGACGCCTGCCGGCTCGCGAGCGAGAAGGGGCTTGCGCTGGCGGATGCGCTCTCGGCCGATCCGCGTGTCTCGAGCCGCATCGATCGCGCCGCGATCGAGGCGCTCACTTCACCGAAAAATTACCTTGGTCTCGCCCCGGCCATGGTGGATCGGGTGCTGAGGTCGGCAACGCGCTGAAAACCCGGATGCACGACACTCCGTATCTTTCACGGCTGTCAAGACGCTCGCCCTGTTGCGTCCTGGGATGTTAGACTTAGATGAAGCAGAGACTTTCCGCAGAGGACCCGGCATGACCGAACAACGCAATTCCACCGCTCTCATCGATCCCGCGAAGCTCGACCGGCTGGCCGAGGTGGCGGTGAAGGTGGGCCTGGGCTTGCGGCCGGGACAGGACCTGCTTCTGACGGCGCCCGCCATCGCGCTGCCGCTGGTGCGGCGGATCGCCGTGCACGCTTATAAAGCCGGTGCGGGCATCGTGACGCCGATCCTCTCCGATGAGGAGATGACGCTGGCGCGCTATCGCTACGGCCACGACGACAGCTTCGATCGCGCCGCCGGCTGGCTCTACGAGGGCATGGCGAAGGCGTTCTCGGACAACACCGCGCGGCTCGCCATCGTCGGCGACAATCCGATGCTGCTGTCGGGGGAAGATCCGTCCAAGGTGGCGCGCGCCAGCAAGGCCAATTCCATGGCCTATCAGCCGGCGTTGGAGAAGATCGTCAATTTCGACACCAACTGGAACATCATCGCCTATCCGAGCCCGTCCTGGGCGAAGCAGGTGTTTCCCAACGACGCCGAGGACGTCGCGATCGGCAAGCTCGCGGATGCGATCTTCGCCGCCTCCCGCGTCGACCGCGAGGATGCGATGGGCAACTGGGCGAGCCACAATGCGGTGCTGCGCGAGCGCACCAACTGGCTCAACGGTCAGCGTTTTCGCGCATTGCAATATTCGGGTCCCGGCACCGACCTTACCATCGGGCTCGCGGACGGCCATGAATGGGAAGGCGGGGCCTCGTCCGCCAAGAACGGCATCAGCTGCAACGCCAACATCCCGACCGAAGAGGTCTTCACCACGCCGCATTGTCGCCGCGTCTACGGCCATGTCGTGAGCTCGAAGCCGTTGTCCTACCAGGGCACGCTGATCGACAACATCGCGGTGCGCTTCGAGGACGGCAAGATCGTCGACGCCAAGGCCTCGCGCGGCGCCGAGGTGCTGAACAAGGTGCTCGACACCGACGAGGGCGCGCGGCGCCTGGGCGAGGTGGCGCTGGTGCCGCACTCCTCGCCGATCTCGCAGAGCGGGCTGTTGTTCTACAACACGCTGTTCGACGAGAACGCCGCCTCGCACATCGCGCTCGGCCAGTGCTATTCGAAGTGCTTCGTCAACGGCGCCCAGCTCACGCCGCAGCAGATCGCCGCACAAGGCGGCAACCAGAGCCTGATCCATATCGACTGGATGATCGGCTCGGCCGAGACCGACATCGACGGCATTCTGGCCGACGGCAGCAAGGTGCCGGTATTCCGCAAGGGCGAGTGGGCGAAGTAACGCTCGCTATCGATTGAACAGGTGCGCGCCCCGGACGCGCCTCACCTCTCCCTACGGGAGAGGTGACTCAAACCCCATTCTGGTGGTTCGCGTCTACGCCGCTGCATTGCGCAGCATCGGGTTGTTGTCGATGCTGAAGCGGTTGAACAGCGTCGTGAACGGGCTGCCGTCGGTGGTCCGCACGACGGCGTCGGACGCGGCGACGGCCTCGTAAAGCGAGCCGATGGGATCATCGGGCGCGGCGAGATGGAGCGCGGCGCGGATTTCGTCCCGGGCCTCGTTAACGTCGTCGTCGAGCGTCGCCTCCAGCGCGGTCCCCGCGCGCCGCATTTCCGCAAGGTCGCCGCCGGCGGAGAATTTGAGGACGTCGAGCCAGTAGGGGCAGGCGACCACAAGCTGGACAAACGCCTCGAAGGTCTCCGCGATGATCCCGGTGCGCCCCTCCGTCGACACGTAGAGCACCTCGTCCGTGGGCAGCAGTACGAAGGCGCCGCCGGAGCCGTCGCTGCCGATCTGCCGGGGAGGTTCGACGCCGTCGATGGCGAACCAGGGCTCGTCGTCCGGTTCGAAGGAGACATCCAGGGCTCCAAGCCGTGCGAGGACCGTGCTGTTGGCGCTCAGGGTCTCCAGGCTCAGGGGCATCGGCGGGCTCCATCTCGGTTAGGTCGGCGCAATTTGTCGCACCCCGGAACAGAAGGGTTCATGTGCACGAATTTGCAGGGAAATCGCGACGATAGCCGCTTCGCACATGCAACGTGGGGCTGATTCTCAAAGCCCGCGTAAGAAAGAATTAAAAACCGGCTACTAGCGTTCCCAACATCTTTCGAAACAATTCCGGGCTGAACCCGGCAGTCATATTATATCCCTTGGGAGAGCAGATGTCCCGCACCTTGATTGAAACCGGCAGTTGCGATGTGGATCTCGAGCTGCGGCCGATCGAACCGGCCTGGATCATCGAGGGCAACCCCGTCTCGCGCTCGCACATCCTGTCCACCAGCGCCGACGGCACCGCCTCGACCATCATCTGGTCCTGCACCGAGGGTCGCTTCAACTGGTACTATGATTTCGACGAGACGATCATGATCCTGGAAGGGTCGATCGTGCTCGAGAGCGATGGCCTGCCGCCGACGCGCTACGGCGCCGGCGACGTCATCTTCTTCCGCGACGGCGCCCATGCCAAATGGCATGTCGAGGGCCATGTCCGGAAGATCGCCTTCTGCCGCAAGACCAACCCGGCGGTGATCGGCTTCCTGATCCGCGTCGTCAACAAGCTGAAGCGGATGTTCCTGTCCCCCGGCGAGCGCCCGGCCACGCTGATGGGTGCAGGCTGATCAAGTTTCGGGACGCTTCCCAGCGACCACGACGGAAGAGGGGCGGGGATCAGCATCCCGGCCCCTCTTTCCGTCATGACGGCAGCGCCAGCCGGTAGACATCGGTCGCGGTCTGCGAGAACAGGGACGTCTTCTCGGCCTCGCTCATGGGCGCGGCGATGCGCTTGAAGGCATTGAAGATCACCTGATAGCTGCATTGGCCCTTGTCCGGCGGGAAATTGCTCTCGAACATCGCACGCTTCGGGCCGAACGCCTCGATGCAGGTCTCGACATAGGGGCGCCACGCCACGGCAAGCTGCTCGGACGACGGCGGCCTTTCGCGCAGATGGAAGTCGTAGCCGAGCAGGCACATGGCGAGACCACCGAGCTTGACCACCACGTTCTCGCATCTTGCGATCTCGCGAATCAAGGCGCGCCACTGCGAAAACACCTCCTCGCGCCGCCCCGCGAACCGGCCGACCCCGGCGGGCCCGCCGCAATGGTCGAGCACGATCCTCGTGTCGGGGAAGGCGCGCGCGAGCTCGGTCAGCTCACCGATCTGCGGATGAAACAGCCAGGCATCGAAGCTGAGGCCGAGCGGCGCGAGGCAGGCAAAGCCCCTGCGGAAGGTCGGGTCCTGCAACAGGCCCTTCGGCCGGTTCGCATACATGCCGGCGACGGCAGGGTCCTCGTCCCAGGCGGAGGAATGCCGGATGCCGCGGAAGCGGCCGTTGCCGGCGGCGATCTCCGCCTCCAGCACCGGCTTTGCGGCATCGCCCAGCAGCAAATTGGCGTGGCTGACGATGCCGGCGCAGATCGCGGCCGGGCCGTAGGCGCCGCTCGCGCTCATCGCGGCGACGCCGTTGGCGAACTCGACCTCGCCGACGGGCCGGAACGCCTCGGGTCCGTGCGCGCGATACATCGAGCGGCAGTCGACATAGACGGTGGCGACGACGTTATGGCCGGAGGCGATGTCGGCCGCCATCTCCTCGATCAGATAGCGCTGCCCGCGATTCCAGAGATGGTGGTGCGGATCGACGATTCTGCGCGCGGGATCGATGACCTCTTCCTGATGCAGCGCGAGCCAGTCCTCGCGCGGCTCGACGAATAGCCCGCTCGTATTGGCGGGCAGACCGCTTGCAGCCATCGACGTTCGCTCCCCGTATGTTTTTGTGGGAGCAGCTTAGCATCTCGCCTCTCCGCGCAGCAGCGCGCGTTGCGCATTGCGGCCACACGGGAGGAGCGCTCCCTCTCCCGCTTGCGGGGGAGGGTTGGGGTGGGGATGTCTCCACAACGGGACACTCCCGATGTGGAGAGAGCCCCCACCCGGCGCTTCGCCATAGCCGAGGCTACGCCTCGGCGTTCTTAAGAACGGCCGCCGAAGGCGGCCTATGCCTCCCCCGCAAGCGGGAGAGGTTGCAGCGAGCCCGTGGCCCCGATGATTCCGCCTCAGGTCGTCCTGCGCTTCGTCCTCACGCCGACCACCAGCCGCCAGTCCGGCGCGGCAGCCGGCTTGACCTCGCCGAGCCAGTGGAAGGAATTTTCGGTGATCTCCGTAAAACTCCAGCGCGTCGCATCGCCGGCGTCGTTGGTGCCTTCCTGGACGATGTCATCGCCGCGCGGGCGGCCGATCTGCTGGCGGAACACGCAGCGGCCGGGATCGAACCAGCATATCCGCCACGCCGAAATGGAGGGGTCGTAGACCCGCAGCGTGGTGCCGTACCAGTTGCCGGCGATCGGAAACGCCGGCGCGCCCGCCGGGCGCGGAATGATCCAGACGTCCTGCACCGCGCGGCCTTCCAGCACCCAGCCGAAATGGATCTCGCCGGGTGCGGTATGCTTCGTTCCATCGGGGCCATGGGCGGTGACTTCGGCGTCCCAGTCGCCGACGAAGCGGCCGTAAAGGTGGAGTGCCGCCGCGTGTTCGGGATGCGGTCCGTCCGCGTGCAAAAGCCTGGCAAAGTCGGTCATGTTGATCTCCTGTTGCTGCGGAGATCAGCACGATTGCGCGGCGGCCTGCTTGGAGAAAATTGCGCCTCAGACGCCGTCGAGGATGATCACCGTCGGCGTTGGCGGCAGGGTATCCCGCGACATCCGGAAGGAGCGTTCGATGCGCCGGTCGATCTCGAACTGCTGGCCGATGCGGCGCATGAAATCCTCGAGCGGGGTGGCGAAGCGGTGCATCGGCAGCACCACGGAGGCACGCAGCCGCCTGGTGATTTCGGAGATGCCCTCCAGCGACATGGTGTAGGTGCCGTCGATCGGCACCATCACGATGTCCAGCCGCCCGATCTGCGCGAAATGGCTGTCATCGAGCTTGTGGTGGAGATGGCCAAGATGGCCAATGCACAGGCCCGCGGCCTCGAAGATGAAGATCGAATTGCCGTCGCGGATCATGTCGGCGCCGGCATCGTCGGAGAAGTAGCGGCGGATGTCGGTGGTGACGTTGCGGATGAAGGTGTCGCCGATGCGCTCCGAGACGATGGCCGGCTTGCCGTCCGCGCTCCAGCCATGCAGCACATGGGGAATGCGCTTGTCGGGAAATAGAGAGTAGTGGGTGCTGTGGGCCCGGTTCATGGTGACGACGTCGGGCAGCCGCCCGACCTGGTAGGCGCCGCTATAGTCGGTCGCGATGCGCAGGCCCCCGGGGGTGTCGATGAAATAGGTGGAGTGGCCGGCATAGGTGATCTCGACCTCGGGCGCCGCTGCCGCCTGCCGGAACGCGACGGGCAGGGTGCGGGGCGCCGCATTCGCCATCGCCAGGCATTCGCTGCGCAGCGGCTGCTGGGCGAGGGCCGGTGAGAGGAATGCGCCGAAGAGCGCCAGAGCCGCCGAAACAAGTCGCCACATCAATCCGTCCCCGATGGCTTCAGGGAGAAGTCTAACGTGCAATGCAGCGGGACGCCAAGAGAGGGCGATCAACAGCGCGCCAGTGTCGCAGCTTCACTCCCGCCTTGGGCTGCACTTCCAGGTAATGGCGATCAGGCCCGCGGTGATCAGGCCGCTGATGATGCCGGCGATGGGCAAGGCAAGCAGCAGCGCGGCGGAAGCGGCCCAGCCGATCGAGGAGAAGGCTTCGGCAAAGGTCGCCAGCCGTGAGGAGGTCTGGCGGCGGCGGAATTGGCTGCGCCGGGCCTGAACGCGGAACCAGAGCTGGATCGCGGTGGCGGAGGCGGCGCCGATGATGACCGCCGCCGCCGTGACCGCAGCCTGGTAGGGCGAGGCGAAGGCGAGCGCAGCGACCAGCGGGGTGAAGATGGCGGCAGTCGCGATCAGCACCACCTCGATCTTGGCGCGGGTGACGCTCGACGGCGACAGCGGCGCGGTCGCCACCAAATCGGGGGCGTCCTCGCCCGAGATCGTCAGCCAGGCGAGCCCGCCGGCGAGTTGTCCCGCCGCCATCACCATGACCGGCGTGATCAACATCCGCGCCTCGGAATTGTCGGCAAAGCTGCGCCAGAGCAGCAGCGCCGGCGGCACCAGGTAGAGCAGTTGCATCAGCGACTGCGAGATCAGCCATGGATCGCGCCACAGCAGCATGAACTCCTTGTGGCGCAGCGCCTGTTGCCGCGATCCGCTGCGGAACGGCCGTTCCTTCGCGAGCCGGCGGCCGGATGTGCCATAGCCTGCAGCGTCGATCGCGGTGTCGGCGTAACGGCCCGAGAAGATCGCCATGACGCTGCCGAGCAGCACGAGGCCGAGCGCGAGCAGCAGCAGCAAGGCCGTGCTGTCGCCCATGGTGGCCCGCGCCGGCCACCACCAGATGCTGTCGAGATCGGGGGCGTAGGCGGCGAGGCTGCCCGAGGTCAGGATCGTGAAGCGCGACAGCGTGCCGTAGGAGATGATCGCGGCGATCTGCAGCGCGATCACGAAGCCCGCGCCGATGACCGCGGCCAGGACCTGGGCCACGAAGCGCGTCCGCGCCGGGCCGATCAGGCGAAACAGCAGCAGGGTGACGGCGATCGCGATCGCCGCGGCGGAGAGGCCCATCGCGACGACGACGCCGAACGCGGCGAGCCAGCGCGGCCCGCCGCCGATCACCAGCACGTCGACGAAGGGCGTCGAGAACAGCAGCGCCATCACCGTGACGGAGAGCGCGATCGCCGCGATGCGCACCGAGAACAGATTGGCGAGCGTCGCCGGCGAGGACATGATCAGGTCGAGGTCGGCCCGGGCGTAAAACACCCGCGTCACCGATTCGATCGCCTGCGACAGCATCAAGGTCCAGGCCAGGAAAATCGTCGCCGAGATCACGATCAGCGACGATTTGTCGAGCGGCAGCTCCAAATCGGCAAAGCGCCCGATCACCGCCCAGGCCGGCAGGTGCAAAAGCGCTGCGAAGGCGAGCAGGCCGACCACGGCGAGGCGCGCCCGCCGGCGCCGGCCGCCGGTCATCATGGCGAACCATTCGCGCCAGGCGAGCCGGAGCTCGTGGCGGGCAAACCAGGACAGCGCCGTTGCCGGACTCATGCGGCGGCCTGGAGCGTCACCAGCGCGATGAAGAGATCTTCCAGGCTGGTGTCGGCGTGGCCGTTCTGCTGCCGCAGCTCGGTGAGCGTCCCCTCCGCGACCAGGCGACCCGACGCGATCACGCCGATCCGGTCGGCCATGCGCTCGGCGACCTCGAGGATATGCGTGGTCATGATGACGGTGCAGCCGGCGCGGACGCGCTCGCCCAGCAGCCCCTTCACATGGCGGGCGGAGACGGCGTCTAACCCGGTAAGTGGCTCGTCGAGGATGATGAGGCGGGGGTCGTGCACCAGGGCGCCGGCCAGCGCCACCTTCTGGCGCATGCCCTTGGAAAAACCCTCGCAACGCTCGTGCCGGTGCGGCCCGAGCCCGAGCGAGGCGAGCAGGTCCTCGGCCACCGGCTGCGATATTGAGGGTGCGATGCCCCAGAGGCCGGCGACGAATTCGAGATATTCGAGCGGCGTCAGCTTGTCATAGATCATCGGCTCGTCGGACACCCAAGCCATCACCTGCTTGGCGGCGACGGGCGTTTGCAGCGCGTCGATGCCGAAGATCGAGACCGCGCCGGCATCGGGTCGCAAGAGGCCCGCCACCATGCGCAGGGTGGTGGTCTTGCCGGCGCCGTTCGGGCCGACCAGCGCATAGAATTCACCGGCATGAATGGTGAGATCGAGGCTGTCGACCGCCAGACGGTCAAAACGCTTCGTTAACCCTCGGACCTCGAGCGCCGAACTGTCCGGTTTCATGACGGCCACACCATGCGGTTTTGCATTGCCCGCGACCATGACCCGAAGACGTTTCGGCGCGGTGAATCGCACTGCCGCAAATTCCGCCATGTGGGTTGGACTAAAGGCAAGTCACCGTTTGTTGACAGCGCTTGGCGCTTCAGGCTGAATTGGCGCCGGGACAAATGTCGCTAACGCGGCGCAACGACTGCGTAGCGACTGAACACAAGATGTGGGAAGGCGGTCGAAGAACCGCCGCTTGCGTCGGGAGGGAAGCGCGGCGATGCTGGATTTCGTTCAGCAGCTGGTCAGCGGTGTTGCGCTCGGCTGCGTTTACGGCCTGATCGCGCTCGGCTTCGTGCTCGTCTACAAGGCCACCGAGGTCGTCAATTTCGCCCAGGGCGATCTGATGATGCTGGGCGGCTTTTTCGCCTTCACCTTCATCGGCATGATGGGCCTGAACTACTGGCTCGGCTTCGCGGGCGCGGTGGCCGCGATGGCCCTGTTCGGCATGCTGGCGGAGCGGGTCGTGGTGCGGCCGATCCTCGGCTATCCGCAGTTCTCCATCATCATGGCGACGATCGGCCTCGGCTATTTCCTGCGGTCGGTCGCCGGGATGATCTGGGGCACCGATGACCTGAAGATAGAGACGCCGTTCAGCCAGGGCGTGCTGCGCATGGGCTCGCTGGTGCTGGCCTACGACAAGCTCTCGGTGATCGCGGCGACCATGATCCTGTGCACGCTGCTCTGGCTCTTCTTCAACAAGACCACGCTCGGCACCGCGATGCGCGCCAGCTCGGAGAACATGCTGGCGGCCTACTACATGGGCATCCCGGTCAAGCGCGTGGTGTCGATCGTCTGGGCGATCAGCGCGGCGGTCGCGACCTGCGCCGGCGTGCTGCTGGCGCCGATCACCTTCATCCATTCCAACGTCGGCCTCGTGCTCGGGCTCAAGGCCTTCCCGGCCGCAGTCCTTGGCGGCTTCGGCTCGATCCCCGGCGCCGTCGTCGGCGGCGTGCTGATCGGCGTGATCGAGAGCATGGCGGGCTTCTATCTGGCCGAGGGCTGGAAGGACGTCGCGCCCTACATCGTGCTGCTCGCCGTGCTCTTGCTCAAGCCCGAAGGCCTGTTCGGCCTCCACGTCCGCAAGAAGGTCTGAACGCCATGCGCTTCCTGTTCAAGACCGACTATGAGGACGACATCCGCCTGTTTCCGCATTCCGGCTACGTCGTCTCCTACGGCATCCTGTTCGCGCTGCTGCTGGTCGCGCCCTATGTGCTCTCCAGCTATCTGATGAGCCAGCTCGTCTTCGTCTGCATCTATGCAACCGTCGGCGTGGCGCTGCTGATCCTGACCGGCTTCACGGGCCAGGCCTCGCTCGGTCACGCCGCGTTCCTCGCGATCGGCGCCTACACGGCCGCTTACCTTCAGAAATACAACGTCCCCTTTCCGGTCTATTTCCTCGCGGCAGGCGTCCTGACCGGCCTGATCGGCGCGCTGGTCGGCTTTCCCGCCCTGCGCCTGACCGGCATCTATCTCGTCATTGCCACCATCTCCTTTGCCCTGATCGTCGAGGAGATCCTGGCGCGCTGGGAGAGCGTCACCAACGGCAACGAGGGCATGCGGGTCAAGGCGCTGTCGCTGTTTGGCGTTGCGGTGCCGCGGGACAGCCCGACGTTCTATTTCCTGTGTCTCGCCGTGCTGGTGCTGACCATCGTCGGTACGCTCAATCTGTTGCGCTCGCCGACCGGTCGCGCCTTCGTCGCGATCCGCGACTCCGAGACGGCGGCGCGCAGCATGGGCGTCAATGTCGCGCTCTACAAGGTCAAGTCGTTTGCGATCTCGGCGGCGATCACCGGCTTTGCCGGCGTGCTGTTCGCCCACAAGCTCTCCTTCATCTCGCCGGAGATGTTCACGCTGCAGCTCTCGATCGAGTTCATCATCGTGATCCTGATCGGCGGCACCTTCAGCCTGCACGGCGCGGTGCTGGGCGCGATCTTCATCGTGATGATCGATCCGTTCCTGACCTATCTGAAGGACGACATGCCCGGCATCATCGCCGGCGTCGCCGCGGCACTCGGGGCGGGCAAGGAGCGTGCCGCGGGGATCCAGTCGACCGTTGCGGCCTTCGCCTCGCTCAACGGCCTGAAGGGCGCGATCTACGGCATCATCATCATGCTGTTCGTGCTGTTCGAGCCGCTCGGCATTTACGGCCGCTGGCTGAAGATAAAGCTCTTCTTCCAGCTCTTCCCGCTCTACAAGCGCGCCACCTTCAAGCGGCAGAAGATCTACGTGAAGTCGGAGCGCAACCGATGAGCTATTTCCGCGCCGAGAACCTGTCGCTGCATTTCGGGGGCCTCCGGGCCGTCGATGCGGTGTCCTTCGCGGTGGAGAGGGGCGAGATCCTCTCGATCATCGGGCCGAACGGCGCGGGGAAGAGCTCGATCTTCAACCTGATCTCGCGGATCTACCGGCCGACCTCGGGCCGCATCTATTTCGAGGACCAGGACATCACGGAGCAGCCGCCCTACGACATCGCAAGGCTCGGCATCGCCCGCACCTTCCAGAACATCGAGCTGTTCGAGAATGCGACCGTGCTCGCCAACCTGCTGGTCGGGCGCCACCGCCATTCCACCACGCAGCTCTGGCAGGAGTTCCTGTTCCTGCCGAGCGTGCGGGCCAACGAGAAGGTGCATCGCCGCAGGGTCGAGCAGGTGATCGAATTTCTCGATCTCGAACCCTATCGCGACAAGCTGATTTCCGGCCTGCCCTACGGCGTGCGCAAGGTGATCGAGCTCGCGCGCGCGCTGTGCTCGGAGCCGAAGCTGATCCTGCTCGACGAGCCGTCCTCCGGCCTCAACGTCGAGGAGACCGACGACATGTCGTTCTGGATCCGTGACCTCAAGAACGAGCTCGGCATCACCGTGCTGATGGTCGAGCACGACATGTCGCTGGTCAACCGCGTCTCCGACCGCGTCATCGCGCTGAACTACGGCCGCGTTCTGGCGATGGGCTCGCCCGCCGAGGTGCAGCACCATCCCGACGTCGTCGCGGCCTATCTGGGAGCCTGACGCATGGATGCAGCAGTGACGCCCGACATCATCCTGAAACTCTCCAACATCGAGAGCTATTACGGGCCGATCATGGCGATCCGCGGCATCTCGCTGGAAGTGCCGCGCGGCCGCATCGTCACGCTGCTGGGCGCCAACGGCGCCGGCAAGACCACGGTGCTGAAGACCATCTCCGGCATTCTCGATCCGCAGAAGGGCAGCATCGAGTTCATGGGCAAGCCGATCCAGCGCATGGAAGCCGACAAGATCGTGCGTCTCGGCCTCAGCCACGTGCCGGAGGGGCGCGAGGTGTTCCCGTTCCTCTCGGTGCGCGAGAACCTGATGATGGGAGCCTATCCGCGCAAGGATCGCGACAGCGTCACCGAGGACCTGGAGCGGGTCTATGGCTATTTCCCGCGGCTGAAGGAGCGCATCGAGCAGCCCGCCGGCCAGCTCTCCGGCGGCGAGCAGCAGATGCTGGCGATCGGACGGGCGCTGATGAACCGCCCGGCGCTGCTGCTGCTCGACGAGCCGTCGCTCGGGCTGTCGCCGATCCTGGTGAAGGAGATCTTCACGATCATTCGCCGCGTCAACGAGGAGCAGGGCATGTCGATCCTGCTGGTCGAGCAGAACGCGCGGGTGGCGCTGGAGACCGCCCATTACGGCTATGTGCTGGAGATCGGCCGCGTCGTGATGAACGACAGCTGCGACCGCCTGATGCATTCCCAGGACATCCAGGAATTCTACCTTGGCGCCAAGGAGCAGGGCGCGCGGGGCGAGCGGCGCTGGAAGAAGAAGAAGACTTGGCGTTAGGGGACGACTTGACGTTAAATGCCTGACCCCGACCGCAAGCAATAGACCGCCGGCAAGGCGGCAGCGGCAGGGAAGGCGACATGGAGGGAACGCGCATGGCCGGACCGGCGGTGCTGACGGTCGCTGACACGATCGCGAAGAGCTTTCTGCGCGCCGCCGAGACGCGGGGCGAGGCGCCCGCGATCCGCGAGAAGACGTTCGGCATCTGGCAGCCGACGAGCTGGCGCGAATGGCTGGAGATTTCCAGGGAGATCGCCTACGCGCTGCGCGCGTCCGGCTTCATGCCCGGCGATGTCGCCTCCATCGTCGCCAACGCCGTGCCGGAATGGGTCTATGCCGACATGGGCGTCCTGTGCGCCGGCGGCGTCTCCTCCGGAATCTATCCGACCGATGCGTCGTCCCAGGTCGAATATCTCGTCAACGATTCCCGGACCAGGATCATCTTCGCCGAGGACGAGGAGCAGCTCGACAAGATCCTCGCCTGCCGCGCGCGCTGCCCGACCCTGCAAAGGATCATCGTGTTCGACATGGAGGGCCTGAGCGGCTTTTCCGACGACATGGTGATGTCGCTCGACGCGTTTCGCGCGCTCGGCCGCAACCACATGGCCGGACGCGAGGCGCTGTGGCAGGAAATGATCGACAGCCGCGGCGCCGACGATCTCGCCATCCTCGTCTACACGTCGGGCACGACCGGCCCGCCCAAGGGCGCGATGCACGCCAACCGCAGCGTGACGCATCAGATGCGCCATGCCAACGACTACATCCCGGCGCGGACCGACGACCAGCGCCTGATCTTCCTGCCGCTCTGCCACGTCGCGGAGCGGATCGGCGGCTATTACACCTCGGTCGCGCTCGGATCGGTGATGAATTTCGCCGAAAGTCCGGAGACCGTGCCGGACAATCTGCGCGAGGTGCAGCCCACCGTCTTCCTCGCCGTTCCCCGCATCTGGGAGAAGTTCTATTCCGCCATCACCATCGCGCTGAAGGACGCGACCCCGCTGCAGCAATGGGTCTATCGCCGCGCCATCGGCGTCGGCATCCGGATGACCGATTGCCGGCTTGCCGGCGAAAAGCCGTCGCTTGCCTTGCGGGTCGCGAACCGCATCGCCCACCGGCTGGTGTTCCGCAACATCCGCCGCATGATCGGGCTCGACCGCTGCCACGTCGCTTTCACCGGTGCTGCGCCGATCGCGCCCGACTTGATCCGCTGGTACCTCGCGCTCGGCATCGACATGTACGAGGTCTACGGCCAGACCGAGAATTGCGGCGTCGCCACCGTGATGCCGCCCGACCGGATCAAGCTCGGCTCGGTCGGCAAGGCGGTGCCCTGGGGCGAGGTCGCGCTGTCGCCCGACGGCGAGATCCTGATCCGCGGCGACTTCCTGTTCATGGGCTATCTGAACCAGCCCGAGCGGACCGCGGAGACGATCGACCCGCGCGGCTGGCTGCACACCGGCGACGTCGGCACCATCGACAACGAGGGCTTCGTCCGCATCACCGACCGGATGAAGGACATCATCATCACCTCGGGCGGCAAGAACATCACGCCGTCGGAGATCGAGAACCAGCTCAAGTTCTCGCCCTACATTTCGGACGCCGTGGTGATCGGCGACAAGCGGCCCTATCTCACCTGCCTCGTCATGATCGACCAGGAGAACGTCGAGAAGTTCGCGCAGGACCACGACATTCCCTTCACCAATTACGCGAGCCTGTGCCGGGCAGGCGAGATTCAGGACCTGATCTGGCGCGAGATCGAGGAGGTCAACGGCAATTTCGCCCGCGTCGAGACCATCAAGAAGTTCTACCTGATCGAACGCCAGCTCACCCCGGAGGACGAGGAGCTGACGCCAACCATGAAGCTGAAGCGCAGCTTCGTGAACAAGCGCTATGCCGACGAGATCGACGCGATGTATCGCCAGCGCGCGGTCGCCTGAGGCGTGCCCCCGGAGGAAGCCGGTTTTCCGACAGGGCGCATGCGCAGAAGAGAAAGCGAAGGAGCGATGGCCCCCGCCCTTCGTGCAACACGGGCCTTATTGAGAGGAGAGGAGACGTCAATGTCGAAATCGTTCAGCGCATTCGGCCTCGCTGTGGGCGCTCTGGCGCTCACCTGTCTGCCGGCCGCGGCGCAAACCAAGATCACCAATGACGGCATCTCGGCAACCGAGATCGTCATCGGCACGCATCAGGATCTGTCCGGGCCGATCAAGGGCTGGGGCGTGCCTGTCGCCAACGGCATGAAGATGGCGACCGAGGAGGTCAATGCCGCGGGCGGCATCAACGGCCGCAAGATCCGGCTGGTCGTCGAGGACAGCGGCTACGATCCCAAGAAGGCCGTGCTGGCATCGCAGAAGCTGATCGAGCGCGACAAGATATTCGCGATGGTCGGGCCGATGGGCTCTCCGACCGTGCTCGCCGCGCAGGACATCCTGTTCGACGCCGGCGTACTGCAGCTCTTCCCGCTCACGGCGGCCGAGTTCACCTTCAAGTTCGATCCGGCCAAGCCGCAGGAACGGCTGAAGTTCAACAATCTGCTGCCTTATGTCGAGAGCACGCGGGCTGCGCTGAAATACATGATGGAGTGGAAGAATTTTCAGAAGCCCTGCATCATGCACCAGGACGACGAGTACGGTAAGAACGTGCTCGACGGCTTCAACCAGCAGCTCACCGCCATGAAGGTGCAGGCTGCATCGGTCACGAGCTACAAGCGCGGCGCGTCCGATTTCAGCGCGCAGATCGCCAAGATGAAGTCCGACGGCTGCGATCTCGTCCTGCTCGGCACCATCCTGCGCGAGACTATCGGTGCGATGGGCGAGGCCAAGAAGCTCGGCTGGGACGTCACCTTCCTCGGCGCCACGCCGACCAACGTGCTGGAAGTGCCGGCGCTCGGCAAGGAGGCGGTCGAAGGGCTCTATGCGGCGAGCGGCTTCGAGATTCCCTATGAGGACAGCGCCAAGGGCAAGGTGAAGGACTGGCTCACCAACTACAAGAAGATGTTCAACTCCGAGGCCAACACGCAGGCGATCATCGGCTACAACGCGATCATGACCTTCGCCTTCTATGCCGACAAGGCGGGCAAGGACCTGACCGGACAGAAGATGCTGGACTCGCTGGAGTCGGGCGCCAAGTTCCTCGACATCTTCAACTCGCCACCGACGAAGTTCTCCAAGACCGACCATCTCGCCAACACCATCACCCAGGTGCAGCAGGTCAAGGGCGGCCGCTGGGTCCTGGTGAAGGACAATCTGATGTTCTGATGCTACTTCGCCTCTCCCCGCGTGCGGGGAGAGGCCGGATTGCATCGAAGATGCAATCCGGGTGAGGGGGAGCCTCCGCGAGTTCGGCTGGCGCCGTCCCCGCGGAGACTCCCCCTCACCCCGACCCTCTCCCCGCATGCGGGGAGAGGGAGAAGAGACCTACGATCCCCCGCCCGATACGCCCGAATTCACCGGCGCGAGTGCGTCCTCGCGGCAGCGCCAGCCGTCGGCGGCCTTCACGAACGCGAAGGTGCGCTGGATCCTCAGGCGGCGCGTGAGGTTGAAGGCGTCCCTGGCGTTGGGTGCTGCTTCCGCGGCGGGCTGCGCGCGGCCTACGCGCAGATCCCAGCAGGTGCCGGTGCAGGTGGAGGCGACCTTGCTGCAGGCGGTGAACGGGGCCAGCACGACCATCTCGATCTCGCCGGTGATCTGCGCCTCCTGCTCGCTCACCTGGCTGTCGACCGCGTAGACGCGGTTGATGCGAAGGAAATTGCCGCAGGAGTTGGCCGCGTGAATGCGCGCGGCACAGAAGTCGACAGCGTCGGTGTCGGGCGAGCGGGCCGCAACCTGCCGGCCGAACACCTTCTTCGGATCGCCTTTTGCGGCGAGGACTTCGCTGGTCTTGCGCTTCAGATAGTCGGCGAGACAGTCTTCCGCGGATTCGAGCTCCTGAAGCGGCACGTTCTCCTTGCCGACGAGATTGCACTTGCGATCGCGCTCTCGCGTCCACCTTCCGTACTCGGCGAAGGCAAAGCGCGCCGCGGTCGGGTCCAGCTTGGCGATCAGTCCGAGCACCACGCCGTTGAGCTCGGTCTCGGCCAGCGCCAGTGCGGGGTCGGCGCAGATCAGCGCTCCGGCGGCGGTATTGGCCGCGAGACAGTCGAAATCCGGATCGCGCAGGATCGCGGCGCGTTCCTCGGTGAGCTTGAGCAGGCAGGCCCTGACCCGGTCGACATCGTCGTAGCGGACCGCGGTCTGGCCGAAGATGGCGCAGCCGAGGCTGCGCTGCCTGGTCCAGATCGCATTCTCCTCGATCGCCGGCAGGCGATCGGGCAGGCGGGCGAGCCGCGCCTCGATCGCGGCGCTCAGCTTCTCGGCGGCGGCGGCAAGCTCGGGATCGCCGCAGAACAATTGAAGGGCGGGGTCGCGATTCTGCTGGCAGTTGTTCTTGGCGAACAGCGGCAGCTTGTCGGCGATGGAGCGGTCAGGCGTGCCGGATTGGGCCCAGGCCGGTGCCGCCGGCGAGGCCAGCATCGCAAGCACGCATAGCACGATGAATCGCATCCCCGTCGCCCCCAGCATGGTCTGCCCATGCTAGCGTTCCGGACTGTGCGACGGAATGGTCTTGTGGCGGGGGTGCGGCTTAGCGCGCCTCGGGAGCGACCATCGAGAACCGTACGGGTTCGTCGACATATTTCATCACGGCCGACTGGTAGACCACGAACAGCGGCTGGTAGGTGCGCGCATGCTCGTCCTCGACCATCGCCATGCGGCGGTTGTCGAGCATCAGCCAATGGCCGTCGAGACGCGCGGCGGCAACCGCATGCGCTTCGCCGGCGAGGGTGTCGCGCACCACCACGAGGCGGAGGTCCTCAGTGGCAACGCCCGCGAGCCGCAGCGCGGCCAGCTTGGCAATGGCAAAGTCCTCGCAGTCGCCGGCGCCGCGCTCGAAGGTCGCGAGCGGCGAACTCCAGACGTCGTCGGTGCCGTCATTGGCCGCCTTGATGGCAAGATTGATGGCGCGGTTGGTTTCGCCGAGCCGCGCGCGGCCCTCGCGGCTGCGGGCCTGGTCGACGATGGCGAGCAGTTTCAGTGCCGCGGGCGACGCGCAGTTGTCGCGGTCGCCGTCGCACAATGCGAGCTGCACCATGTCGTCGTCGAGCCGGTCCTTCAGCGCAAACCATTTCTGCCACAGGCTGCCGCCGGAGATGGCAAAGGCGAACGCGCCGAACGGCTCGGCCGATTTGCGCACGAGGACGCCGGGGCCCGGCGCCAGCAGCGTGCCGGCACGCAGATCGGCGACTGATCCGAACAGCGCCAGTCCGCAGACGGCAAGGATTGCGCGCCAGGCGCGCCGGTGGGCAGCGATCTCCATCTGACATCCCCTTCCGGCTTCGCCAGGTCCCCCTCGACCTCAACGTGCCGGCTCTTGTTGCTTTCGCGGAGATAGTGCGGGATGGGCCGTTTTGTTCTGCTTAAAGCGCCCGGCAGGGGTCCCAAAACCGTTGGACAGGCTGAAGCTGCGCTGCCTGATTTGCGTAAAATTCGAGGGATCCGGAGCCGAAAGGCCCGCCTCGGCCGTGAAACGGGAGCAAATGCAGTCGGAAGTTGTGGGAGAGCCGATTCTGCGCCTTATGGCTAATGGCCCGTTATTTCGCGGGTTCTGTTAGTTGGGTCACAGATAAAGCTCCGTATTTCCCGCAGTATGTTGCAGGGCGGTACGAAGAGAAGATGACACGAGTATCAGCGACTTAATTTCTACTTTGGAATACAAAAAGCGATTGTTCATGAGTGCAGAAAAGCAAAACTATATTTATGAAATAACCGAATATTACTTTGACTACTCTGCCGATATTGCGCGCCGCGCCCGCGGCTATGGCCCAGTCACGCTAAATCACACAAGCAATAGATGGTTTCGCTAAGGACTTGGTAATGATATGCAAGCTTAGGCGGTCGATACTTATTTAAAAATTAACCCATTTACGGTGCCCGGTTGAATTACGCTGGCAAATTTGACGCCGCGCTCTCCTTGGATGGGCAGGGTTCCCGTCCGCTCGCCTCCGGCCATGTCGATTCCTTCGTCGCCAAAGCCCACGGCCACGTGCCGGAAGGCGCGTTCGTCGTTCCCGACCCGAACCTGATCTTTCACGGCGAGCTCAAGCGCGCCGGCAGCGATCTTGTATTGTCCCATGACGGGCATGAGTTCGTCGTTCACGATTATTTCAGGGGCGACAAGCGCGCGGCGATAGCTTCGCCTGACGGCGCGCACCTCAGCGGCGACGTCGTCAACGCACTCACGGGTCACGTGCAGGTTGCCCAGGCGGCGCCTGGCGCTGCGGCCGCCGCGCAGGTCATCGGTCATGTCACCAAGCTCTCCGGCAGCGCGACCGCGATCCGCAATGGCGTCTCGATCATCCTGAACAACGGCGACAATGTCGAGAAGGGCGACGTGGTCTCGACCGGCTCGGATTCGACCCTCGGCATCACCTTCATCGACGGCACCGTGTTCGGCCTGTCCTCCAACGCGCGGATGGTGCTGAACGAGATGGTCTACGACCCGAACGGGTCGAGCAATTCCTCGCTGCTCAGCCTCGTGGCAGGCACCATCACCTTCGTCGCCGGCGAGACCGCCAAGCACGGCGACATGAAGATCGACACGCCGGTCGCCACCATGGGCATCCGCGGCACGGCGGTGCTGACCCAGATCAATTTCGTCGTTCCCGCCGGCGGCGGCGACCCGCAGCCGCAGGCGAGCTTCCAGGTGCTGGTCGAGCCGAACGGCACAACCGGCTCCTACATCCTGTACGACAAGGTCACGCTGCTGCCGATCGCGACGGTCAACCAGGCCGGCCAGATGATCCAGATCAGCGGCGGCAACGTCTCGATCACCAATGCGCTGATGTCGCCGGATGTGCAGAAGCTGATCACCGATGTGTTCACGCTGAAGTTCACCGACAACAACACCAACACCAAGCTGACCACGAACTTCACCGACACGGTCACGCCGGACGGCCACATCGTCACGTTCAACTCGCCCACCGGCGCCAGCGCGACGGCGACCTTCGTCAACGTCACCCAGCAGGGATCGCAGACGTCCGGCGATCACCCGACCAGCGCCGGCCGGGTTCCGGGGCAGCCCGATGTGCGCAGCCTCGACCTCGGCAACAATCTGAAGACGGCGTTCACGTTGGCCGAGCAGCCAGGCACGACCGGCGACGTCTCGGATGCGACGGGCCAGCCGGTGGGGTCCGACACGATTTCCGGCCGGATCACCTTCCTTGACCAGAACCTCGGCGACCGGCCGACGGTGTCGGTGAACCTCGCCGACGCGCCGAACTACATCTACAAGAATGCGGGCAGTCAGGACGTCACCGGTTCGCTCACCGCCCTGCAGAAGCAGGATATCGCGGCAACCCTGGTCAACATCACCGTCGTCCCCGAAGCGGGCAACAACAACAACGGCTCGGCGGTCTGGACCTACACGATCCCCGACCACGCCTTCGACTTCCTCGCGGCAGGCGAAACGCTGACGCTGACCTACATGGTCCGCATCGACAATAATTTCGCCGCGAATCCCGAAACCAAGTTCATCCCGATCACCATCACGATCACCGGCACCAACGACAAGCCGTCGATCACCAGCAGCGTCTCGACCATCACCTTTGCCGGCGGCACCAGCGTGCCGGGCGGCCCGCTCACCTCTGGCGTGCCGACCTCGGGCACGCTGAGCTTCACGGATGTGGACCTCACCGACACGCACACGGTCTCCGTGGCGCTGACCAACGCGACCCTGCCTGGTGGCGCCGTGCCGCCGGGCCCGCTGGCGCTGTTCCAGAATGCGATGTCGGTCGCGATCGCGACGGGCGACGACAGCACCGGGACTGGCGCCGGCACCATCGACTGGTCGCTGGCCGACCTGCCGGTCTACCTCGCCGACTTCATCCCCGCGGGTGAAACGTTGACGCTGGTCTACACCGTCACGGTCACGGACTCGCAAAACGCCATTTCGCAGCAGACCATCACGGTCACGATCACGGGCACCGATGCCCCGGCCGTGGTGTGGATCGCGACCAACCAGGCCGGCGCCCCGCCCGGCGGCTTCTGGAAGGATGCGGCGAACTGGGAAACCGGCACGGTCCCGACCATCAACGACGACGTCATCGTCATCACCGACCAGTTGCACGGCCTCACGCCGTCCTATCCGGTGACGATCGACGCGCCGGCCTTCGCCAAGTCGCTCTCGATGAACGATTTCGGCGGCCCGCCGCCGAAGGTGATCAACCAGAGCTCGCTGACGATTGCCGGCCTGCTCGACATGCGGGCCGACTCGATCTTCGTCAACGCCGGCACGATGTCGGTCGGTGGCAAGGCCGAGATCCTGGGCACGAGCGTGCTCACCAATAGCGGATCCCTGACGCTCGCGGGCGGCGGCGATTTCGCGGGCGGCACCACCATCACCAATTCCGGCACGATCGAGCTCTCCGGTGGCACGCTGAAGACGCTCGCCGTGATCCACAATGCCAACGGCACCCTGAAGGCCGACGGCGGCACCACGCTGATCGTCGACGGCACGACGGTCGACGGCGGCACGGTGACCATCCTGGGCACGCTTGAGCTCGACGGTGCGAGCCTGATCGAGAACGGCGCGCTGGACAATTCCGGCACGGTCAACGTCAAGGGGACGGCCGAGTTCGCCCACGAGACCGTCTCCAACGCGCCCGGCGCCACGATCAAGGTGCTCGCGAATGGCTGGCTGACGGTCGACCAGGGCTCGAGCGTCGCCAACAACGGCGCGGTCACCGTCGATGCCAGCGGCAAGCTGACCGTCAACGGCGCGACGATCGACGGCGGAGCAGTCAATCTCGGGCCCGTGCTCGATGCCGGTCAGAGCGAAACCACCGGCGGTACGCTCGTCGTGGCAACCGGCCTGCCGACTGTCGGCACGGTTACGAACAGCGGCGAGATGGACCTCACCGGCCATGCGGTTCTGCGCAACGGCTTTCTGAAGAACAACGCCGTCCTCGAGGTCAGCGGCACCGGCAACGCGCTCCACAACGAGACGGTCACCAACAGCGCGACAGGCACCATCGAGGTGCTGGCGTATGGCGCGCTCACCATCGACCAGGGTTCGACCGTCGACAATGCGAGCGGCAATATCATCGTCGACGGCAACGCCGCGCTGACGCTCGACACCGCGACGATCAGCGGCGGCGCCGTCAAGGGTGCCGGCACCATCGACGTCACCGGCGCCAGCAAGATCAACAGCGGCGCCACGGTCAGCGTCAGCACGATCACCGCCGGCGGCAAGCTGACGTTGGACGGCGTCACCGTCTCCGGCACGGCCATCACCGACAATTCCAGCATCGAACTCGACAACAGCGTCAAGCTCAAGAACGGCGCCACGATCCAGGGCGGTCCGGTCACCAACGCCGGAACGCTGGAGATCGCGGGCGCAGCGATGCTGCTCAACGACATTGTCACCAACACCGGCCACAACATCAAGATCGATGATGGCCAGACGCTGAAGCTGTCCGGTACCGTGATCACCGGCGGCGCGATCAACAACTACAGCGAGGTGCTGGGAGGCACGATCGACGTCACCGGCGACAGTACGATCGGCGGTAATGCGACCCTGAACAAGGGCACCGTAACGGTCGAGAGCCACGTCACGCTGACGCTTGGCGATGTCACCGTTGCAGACGCTGCGATCGGCAATGGTGGCGCCGTTGAGGTCACCGCGAGCAAGAAGACAACGTTGAACGGGGGCAGCCTCACGGGCGGCGCGCTCACCGTCAATGGCACGCTGGATGCGACCGGCCCGACCACGGTCACCAATTCATCCATCGCCAACAATGGCCTGATCGAAGCGATAGGTGGCCTGTTGACGCTTGCCGCCACGACGTCCGCCACAATTGCCAATGCTGGCATACTTCAGGCCAATGGCGGCGAACTCGATATCAATGGCGAGGCGGTCACCAACAGCGGTACGCTGGCCGCGATCAACGACAGCACGCTGAAGCTGATCGGGATGACGGTGACAAGCAGTGGCGTCAACGCCGCGATTTCGGTCGAGTCAGGCTCGACGCTTGATCTGCAAGGCGCCGTAATCGACGGCGGTCCCGTGACGATCGCTGGCACGCTGGAATCGACCGGCACCAGCGCCATCCACAACGCCGACCTCAACAATACCGGTACGATCTCCGTCACCAGCGGCGCGCTGACGATCGATCTCCATGCCATCACCAATCACGGCCTGATCGAGGCGGTAACCGGCGGCACGCTGAAGCTGGCAACCACGATTGTCGCCAACACCGGCCGGACCATCTCGGTCGACGGTACCTCGAAGCTCTATCTGACCGATGTCGCGATCAACGGCGGCAGCCTCACCAATGCCGGCAATCTCTACAGCACTGGCCTCAATACGGTCACTGGCGGCGTCACCAACACTGGCACCCTCGAAGTCCAGAGCGGCACGCTCAACCTCGCTGGTGGTATCACTGGTATCGGCACGCTCACCATCGACGACAAAGCGACGCTGGAGCTCGGCGGTGCCGACGCGCAAACCGTCACCTTTGCGGGCGGCACCAACACGTTGAAGCTCGACGATACGGGCCACAGCTTTACCGGCGCCATCACCGGTCTTGCGACGACCGGCGGTACCTTCACCGTCGCCGGCGATGCCGACATCAATTCGGGGAAGGGCGACGCGCTCGACTTCACGGCATCGGGCGGGACGATCAACAGCCGCGGCAACATCGTGCTGATGCCAACCGGCGCGCTGACCGGTGCGGCCAATGGCGTCGTCGTCACCCAGAACGGCATCGGCGACATCTCGCTGACGACGTCGGGCGACATCACCGGCCAGAGCGGCAACGGCGTCGTGCTACATGACGACGTGAACGGCGCAGGCGACATTACGGCGACCATCGGCGGCGGCGTTTCCGGCGCGGTTGGTCTCGACATCGTCTCCCATGGCGACGGTGACGTATTAGTCACGAACAACGGCCATATCACCGGCACGAGTTCGTTCGGTATCAATGTCGACCAGGACGATGCCGGTGCGGGCGGCTCGACGCATATCACCAATACCGGCTCGGTGGTCGGCGCCAATGGCTCTGCTGCAATCTCGATCCAGGCCATGGGCGCGGCGACGATCGACAATTCGGGGACCATTGGCCCGACCGCTGCCGGCGCCGTCACGTCCTCAACCTATGCGATCGTGGAGACCGGCGGCCACATCACGATCAACAATAGCGGCCACATCAACGGCAACATCTCGGTCGCCACCGCCACGTTCACCAACGAGTCGGGCGGCACCTGGACGGTCTCGGGCAGCGGCGTGTTCGGCAATGCGTCGTCGATCGTCAATCATGGTGATATCGACCTGCATGGCGCGTCGATCTCCGGCACCGGGCTGACCATCGAGAATTGCGCGACCATCGACAGCTACGGTACCGCGTTGATCTCGGGCACCATCATCAACACCGGCAACATTGAGGTCCATGGCGGCGAACTGACGCTGTATGGCTCGCTGTCCGGCACCGGCTCGGTCACCGTCGATGTCGGCGCGCACCTGATCCTCGAAGGCACGGTGTCGCAATCGATTGCGCTGCACGGTGACGGCGCGGCGCTGCAGATCGACACGGCGACGTTTGGCGGTTCTATCGCGGAGTTGTCCAAGAACGACATGATCGATCTGTCGACGATCAAATACGGACTAGGCACCAGCGCGGTCTACGCCGCCAATGCCGATCCCTCGACCGGTGGCAAGCTGACGGTCACCGACGCGGACGGCAACCATATCGACCTGAAGCTGACCGGCGCCGACTACAGCAACGCGCATTTCGCCGGCAGCGACGACGGCACCGGCCACACGCTGATCACGATCCATGCGAACGACGACGCGCCCGCGTTCACCGCGGCCGGAGCGATGCTGACCGCGAGCTTCTACGAGCGCGAGAATACGACCGGCGCCTCCACCAAGTTCGACCCGACCCCGGCTGCGACCGGCTCGGTCGACTTCACCGACATCGACCTGACTGACCGCCCGACGGTGACGAAGATCGATCAGGTCGTGACCTCGCTCGCCGCCGATGGCACCACCGATCTCACCGCGACGCTGACGACCGGCGAGATCGATGCGTTGAAGGCCGCGCTGACCTATCAGCTGACTGGCAAGAACAACGGCACGGTCACCTGGCAGTATTCGATCGCCGACGACGCGCTCGATTTCCTCGGCCAGGACCAGACGGCGAAGGTCGTGTCCACCATCACGCTCGATGACGGCGAGGGCAAGGCCACCACGACCGACGTCGTTGTCACGATCACTGGCAAGAACGACGCGCCGACCCTGGCTGACGTAACCAAGGGGCCTCTGGTCGATACGGCCATTGCCGACAGCTTCTCCGACATCACGGGGACGCTGGTCGGAACCGATGCCGACCATGGCGAGACGGCGACGCTGAAATACGCCGTGCTGGATTCGGCCAGCCACACCGTGATGACGGTTGCGGGTCACTACGGTTCGCTGACGGTCAACGAAGACGGCACCTACAGCTATGTCCCCGATGCCGCCGCGA
>NZ_JAFCJJ010000041.1 GCF_018131015.1 Bradyrhizobium diazoefficiens | reverse complement strand
AAGACGTTATCCAGGATCTTGGCGTTGTTCGGCTCCTGCTCGAACTTCACCAATTGATTGTCGACGGTGTCCAGGCTTTCGCTGGTCTCCGTCAAGAACTCCCGCAACAGATCATCCATGAAACAGGCCTTCACATAGGGAGGGCACGCGCAACGCGTGACACGCCATTCAGAACGAGGCCAGCTTCACCGCAAAGCGTTTAATAATGGTTGAGTATGTGCAAAAGAACGGAACCAACAAAGAGATAAGGCGCCCCGGACAAGCCGAGGCGCCTCGTAAAGGTTTCGTTAACTTTTCCGAACCGCGGCGCGATTACGCAGCGGTCACGATGATGGCTTCGCCCTCGGGCCTGAGCGTCACGGTGAGCCCGCAGGCCTGCGCCAACAGCCGCGTATAATAAGGCTGGATCGCGTGCGCGTCCGCGGCAGGACCCCGCTCGCCGCTCAGGAGCTCGGCGATGTTCTGCGGCAGGCGGGCATTGTGCCCGGTCGACGTCACGCGAAAGCTCATGGTTTCGCCATCCCCGATCGGATCGACCGTGAGCATGCCGCCGCGCGGAATCGTGTGCTGCGCGATCACCAGCATGTTGAGCAGCAGCTTGACGCGATTCTTCGGCAGCAGCAGGCGCGGCAAATTCCAGGTGATGGTGCACTTGCCGTCTTCGATGTGGCCCTTCGCCATGGCCTGGGCGTCGCCGAGATCGATCTGGGCACCGGATGAGCCAGCCGCGCCGAAGGCGAGACGGCAGAACTGCAGGCGGGCCGAGGCGGTCTTGGCGCTCTTGCGAATCAGATCGAGCGCGAACTCGCGGTCCTCGGGCTTGGGATCGTCGTCGAGCACTTCGAGCCCGTTGACGATGGCGCCGACAGGGCTGATGAGATCGTGACAGACCCGCGAGCACAAAAGCGCTGCGAGTTCGAGCATATCGGGAGCGGTCGCGGGACCGGGTGAGGTGGTGCCAGTCATAAAGGGGGTCCTGGAGGGTTCCTGGAATTGCACGGCGCTGGCCGCGGCGAATCACGCATGGCTTGACGGTTGCCGCGGGTTCTAACATTCGCAAGCCCGTGGCAGCTAGCTTGCGATAGGTTCGAAGCGGCCATAAAGCCTGCGGGCGAATCAAACGGATGGAGGCGGGACTTTGCGGATGAATGGGGCATGCAGGTGAGGATCATCGACGTTGAGGCCGCATCGGACCTGATGGAGCCGCTCACCGCGCTGGTGGTGAAGGCGGGCGAGGCGATCCTCGCGGTCGACCGCACGGGAATGCGGGTCGACGGCAAGCAGGACGGCTCGCCGGTCACCGAGGCGGATCTCGCCGCCGACGGCATTATCGCGGAAGGCCTTGCCCGGCTCGCGGCCGACGTGCCGACGCTTTCGGAAGAGCGCGCCCAGCACGCCACGCCGCCGTTCCGCGACAGCTTCTTCCTGATCGATCCGCTCGACGGCACCAAGGAATTCGTCGCCGGCCGCGACGAGTTCACCGTCAACCTCGCGATCGTGACCCGTGGCGTGCCACTGCTCGGCATCGTAGCCGCGCCCGCGCTCGGGCTGCTCTGGCGCGGCATCGTCGGACGCGGCGCCGAGCGCGTGGCCTTTGACGGCGCGACCATCCGCACCGTCGAGCCGATTCGCAGCCGCAAGCTGCCCGGGCCCGGCCAGCCGTGGATCGCGGCGGTCAGCCGCTCGCATGGCGACAAGAAAAGCGAGGCGTTCATCGACGGAAGGCCCCATGCGGTCAGGCGCATGCTCGGCTCGGCCGTCAAATTCGGCCGGATCGCAGAGGGCAGCGCCGACATCTATCCCCGCTTCGGGCCGACCTCGGAATGGGACGTCGGCGCAGGCTGCGCGGTGGTGACCGCGGCCGGCGGCAGGGTGACCGACGGAGAGGGCCGCGAAATCCTTTTCGGCGAGCGGGGCGACACCGGGTTCATCATCCCGGCGTTCGTCGCCTGGGGCGACCCGCAGGCGGTGGTTCCTACTGGCTGAGCTGGTCCTGGAGCGCCGGCCAGCGCTTGCCGACCTCGAACAGGAAGCGATCCGGATCGGCGGCGAAGGCATCGCGATTGTCTTCGCGGCTGAACAGATAGAGCCGCTGCGCCGAGATCACGAAGAAGCGGGGATTGCCAGGGATGGTGACGCCGCGGGCGATATCGGCGGGATCGTAGCCACCGAACTGCGGTCCGTAGACTTCGGGATGGGCCAGGAAGGACACCCGGTTCCCCTCGTTGCGGAACCGCCAGACTGCGCCCCAGAGGTTCGCCTCGAATTCCGGCTTGCCCTGTTCGGCCGTGCCGTCGACGAAGTAGGCCACGGGGTCAAATCCCTCGATGGCGACGCCGCTGAAGCGGTTGACCACGACGCGCTCGGTGGTGGCAGCCTGCACCGGCAGCCCGGAACCAAGGACCCCAATGCACGCCAGCAGGCATGCCAGTCGCGTGATCAAGGCGATTCCGGGGCGCAAGGGGCTATCTTCCTGCCGTGGTGCCGTCATAGTTGCTGCGGATAACATCCGAGTCGAGGGGACACCCGGCGCAACCTAGAGCCATGCCTGTTGGCACAAGGTTAAACCGGATTTCGATACCAGGGGTTTTTTATGACGTTCGCATCACGCCTTGCCGCGATCGCGCTTGCCGCGCTGGTCGGCTGGATCGTGCCAGCTTCCGCGCAGCAGGCGCCGCCGGCCAATCTGCCTCCGCCGCAGCGGACCCCGACGCCCAACACCTATGGGCCGGACGAGCTCGTGACCGCCGGCCATCGCTTCTTCGGCAACGTCTCGCGCGGGCTCGCCTCGATCATCGAGAAGGCGGTGAGCCAATGGGGCCTGCCCAACGGCTACATCCTGGGTGAGGAAGGTTCCGGCGCCTTCGTTGCCGGCCTGCGCTATGGCGAGGGCACGCTCTACACCAAGAATGCCGGCGATTTGCGCGTCTACTGGCAGGGTCCCTCGCTCGGCTTCGACTGGGGCGGCGACGGCGCGCGCACCATGACGCTGGTCTACAATTTGCCCGCCACCAACGCGATCTACCAGCGCTTCGCCGGCATCGACGGCTCGGCCTACATCATCGGCGGCTTCGGCATGACCGCGCTCACCGCCAACAACATCGTGCTGGTGCCGATCCGATCCGGCCTCGGCCTGCGGCTGGGCGCCAATATCGGCTACCTCAAATACACCCCGCGGGCGACCTGGAACCCGTTCTAGGCCCCCTCAGCGTCCCCTTCCGGATTCACGTTAACGACAGGGCGGGGCTGGCTTTTTGCCGGCCCGCCATGCAATGTCGTTTGGTAAATTTTTCCTTGAGTTCTGGAGTTCTGGCCCATGGTCGAACCGATCATGTACCTGGCGATCGGCTTCCTGCTGTCGATGCTGTGCGGGCTTGCCATCGTGCCGCTGGTGCATAACCGCGCCGTGCGCCTGACCACGCGGCGGCTCGAGGCGGCGACCCCGCTGTCGATGGCCGAGATCCAGGCCGACAAGGACCAGCTCCGCGCCGAATTCGCCATGTCGGCGCGCCGGCTCGAAATGAGCGTCGAGCAGCTCAAGAACAAGACCACCAGCCAGCTCGCCGAGCTCGGCAAGAAGAGCGACGCCATCAACCGCATGAAGATCGAGCTTGGCGAGAAGAACGCCACGATCTTCGCGCTGGAGGCGCGCGAGAAGGCGGTGAAGGAGCAGCTCCGTATCACCGAGGAGGATTTCAAGGCCAAGACCGCCGCGCTGCGCGAGGCCGAGATCGCGCTGGTCGACAAGCAGGCCGAGCTCGCCAGGATCAATTCCGAGCTGTCCAACCGCTCGATGATGGCGGAGACCCGCCAGGTCGAGCTGCTCGCCGTGCGCGCGCAGATCGAGGAGCTGAAGAACCGCGTCGGCGATGCCGAGAAGGAGTTCGCGGCCACCCAGACGCGGCTGACGCAGGAGCGTTCGGAATCGGAGACCGCCTCGCGCGAGCTCGGCGATGCCCGCGGGCGCGTCGACAATCTGGGCCAGCGTGTCACCGAACTCGACAGCCAGCTGGCTCAGCAGGTCAAGGACGCCGAGGCACTCTCCGGCCGCATCGTCGAGCTCGAAGCGAGCCTTGCCGCACAGGGCAAGCTGCTCACCGAGCGCGAGCACGAGAACACCGAGCTGCGCCAGGCGAGCGAGACCGCCGAGCGCACCATCAAGGAGCTGCGCGCCGAGATCGCGACCTTGAGCGGCGGCAAGGCCTCAGTCGCGGTCGAGGCGCTGCGCACCGAGAAGGCGGCGCTGGAGACGCAGCTCCGCGCCGTGCACGACGAGCGCGCAAAATTGCAGCGCGACGTCAATGTGATCCAGAGCCAGGCGGAAAGCTCCTGGGCCACCGAGCGCATGGAGAATGCGCTGTTGCGCGAGCGCATCAACGACATCGCCGCCGAGGTGGCCAAGCTCGCGATGCAGCTCGAAGGCCCGAACTCGCCGATCGAGGCGCTGCTGGCGACCGAAGCCGGCCAGCCGCCAAAACCGGCGCCGCGCCCGGCCAATGACGCCGCCGCAACCAACGGCGCGGCCGCGAGCCCCCTCCCCGAAGGCGGCGGAACGCTCGCCGAACGCATCCGCGCGCTGCAGGCCCACGCCTCCCGCGCCCGCCAGCAGGGCGCCTGAGCCGGTGGAATTCCCGGGTTTCCCCGCCGCTTGCGTGACTTGCGGAAGGTTTTCGGGCCTGACAGCGCCGGGAAACTTGACACCCTTGGCCGGCACTTCTAAATCGCGGGCTCTGATGCGCCGGCCGGCCGACAAGGTCCGGCCGGTCTCGCATGATGGTCCCGGGCGCATAGCTCAGCGGGAGAGCGTTCCCTTCACACGGGAGAGGTCCAAGGTTCGATCCCTTGTGCGCCCACCATCCATCCTCCTGCCCTCTTCCGGTTGTTGACGAAGACCCGAGCCTGACCGGCTGTCGGGGCCGTCCGATCAAAAATGTCGAAAACAACCCCATGCACTGAATCCGGTCCCAGTCGGATCAATGGGTTACGTCTTTTCCGAAATTTCGGTTGACACGTCGGGCAAAACAGGAGCATGATGGCATCATCGAGAGAGTGGCCCGCGCCGCCGGCTAAGCCGCACGCGACCTCTCCCTTCCCGCCGTCCTCTCCGTCGTCATTGCGCGAAGCGCGTCAGCTGGAATGCGCAACGCAATTAGATTGCGTGCTGCGGCAGGCCTTCCGCTAGCGCAACCGGCGGACGCGTTCCTGCAGAGCTAGTGCCCGCGGTAGCTGGCGCGCTACAGCATGGGCGGTGAGATCGACAAGGGCTTGCCGAGCGGTCGGGTTCTTCGTCAGTTCGCCGGCATCTTCCAAGACGGCAGCTTCCAACAGTCCCATGAATGCGTTGGAGGTGGATTCCCGGTACCATTTTCCGGCTTCGGGATCGGAGCGCATGACGGTGGCAATCCATTCGAGCCCTTCCATTCGGAGCACGCGGCCCGCGTCGGAGCTTAGAAAAAAGCAGAATCCAGCCATGTTGTCTTGATTGGAGGGCAGCCGTGTCTGGGCCCAAACCCTGTAAAGATCTCGCATGCCGCCGATCAGATCTGCATGCTTTGGGGCGCGCGCGATATAATCCGTGGCGCCAAAGCCTAGAACTTTACGCTCAAGCTGCTGAGCATAATGCCACTTACCGTTGGCCGCCCACTGCTCATTGTCCAGCACGTATTCAATCATGGGCCGCCAGCGTTTCTCGAAGTCTGCAACGTCGGTTAGCTCTTTGATCAACAAAAACCACTGCGTAAGAAACGCATCAATGGCCTGATGTCCCTTTGGGCCAATGGCAAAGACCGGTTTCCAAATTTCATGAGCCGTTCGCACCGGCGACGATAGTGCAAGCTGCGCCAGCGCCCAGACGATTGAGTGGCCTAGCTGTCCTCTAGATTTGAAGTCGTCGTCATCATCATCCGTGCTTCCGCGCAGACACCAAACTTCATGAGACCAGAACGCGCCGAGAAGCGTCGCCTGCTCGCCCAGGCTGGGTCGCTCGCCGCCTTCTGCGAATAGCCATCCGAAAGCTTTTCCGAGAAAATGTGTGTCCAGGCCTCCCGATATCCTTCGATCTGGCTCAATTGCTCCTCTGTATCCATCCCGGGCATACCGCAATTTCCACCGCCTCCGTTCAAATCTCTCAACCCGCTCTGCGATTCCGAGCGGATTGACGCTCCCGATCGATGCCGAAAGGCCGGAAATCCGCCGCGTGCGGAGCCAACGTAGCCAGCGCTGCCAGCGCGGCTCGATGTCGTCCTCGTCGCCATATCGAGGCGCCAAGATAGACAGGCCCGCGCGCAGGATCGCAAGGAAAAGGAGGCGCCACCATGCGCTACCAAGCGCTTCCCGACTACGATAGGCTAAGTTAAACAGAACTATGACAGCGGCATCACTGCCGCTGGTCATAATCCGCATGACGGCTTCGTCAGTCTCCTTCGACGGTGCAGCGATCCAATCCTCAGCTACGACGTGCGCTGTGAATTCGAGCTCCGGCGCACCCCGGATCGATCGCGAGCGATGATCCTTGGAATCCGTCCCTATTCCCTCCACTACAGAATTGATGATTGCGCGCGCGCGTTGCGCGACGTCGGCGTGCTCCTCCAGCCACTCGGGTACCTTAACAAGCAAGGTGGCCGCCGCTGCGACGCGCGCAAGCTTCTTGAAATCATCTGTTAGTTTTATGTCTATGTTACCGCTGGCGAGGTCCATCATTTCTGCCAGGTACGGCGCAGAATTGGATGTCAATGTTTTGGGGCTATTGAGGGCTGATTGGCATTTGTATGGCAGTTCATTTATCTGCCGGGCCAAGCTAACTCCGTCGTTAAACGTTTGGGCAGCTCTCATCACTTCGGCTGGGTACTGAAACTCCATCGTTTCCGCGCCGGAAGCCGGGTCGAGCGTACGTGCGTAGTTACGATGATCAAGCTCGGCCACCAACATCCGAAACTCGACAGCCTCCTTCTCTAGCTTTGGCGCTTCCCATTTGGCGGTCGCGGTCAGCAGATACCGGGCAACATCAACATCCTGTACGAGGACGCTAGCCGCAAGCTGTTGCAGCTTCGCTTTCCGATATGGCGCCAAGACCCAATCCCGGCCCATCTGAAACATCAGCTCTCCGCCGCGGGCCCAGCTCGACATATCCACGCCCGCTGGCGCATTCTCGACCCGGTAATGGTCCCAGAAATAAAGCGCATCATCACCAAGAAGCGGTTTTAGCGGCCCCTTGAATAGGTCAGGCTTATATTTGCCGACGTTGACCAAGACCCCAAGCACTGCGAGTGAGTGTGAGGTACGCAGCAGGCTATCAAGATAGTGGGTTATGTCCATGCCTCGGTCGACTAGCATGCATAACCACTTTTCCAACCCGGCAAGCGCTGAGAAAAGCTGACCGTTGCGATTGGAGTTTTCCTGCGACCATGCAAATACGCCGTAGTCGCCGGTAAACTCCCGGACGGTGCCGTCAGCCAGCGCGAATGTGAGCTTTGTTGGAGAGTCGCCCGAGCGGATCGCTTGATGCGCCCATCGCTCGGTACAAAAGTTAACGAGCTCGTTTAGCCCGGCTAAAGCGGTGTCCGGATCGATTTGTAGGAACGCGAAGAAGGGGCTTTTCCAGTAAGCGGTTGGGTAACTCTCATGCTCGTACTCGATGCCAAGGTCGTCGTCGATGCGTATGCTGCTTCGGTATTCCTCCTCCGGAGAATCCTCGATGATTGCAGCAACAAGAACTTCCGACGCAGCCGCTGACCGCGCGCGCATCAAAACCTGAAACTGCGGCGAGCCCAGAACGGTTTCACGGAAGTGCGTTTCCACCCTGCGCTGCGGGCCCAGCGGCCAAGGCGGCAGCTTCCTTGCCGATGGAAACGCGGGAGAAAACGATGTCTTTCGTTCGGCGAGTTTTGCTCGGTACTTAGGATCGGTTTCCAACTTCTTCCGGTGCTCTTCCGCTTCTCGCCTCCTGAATTCGCGCACCCTTGCGACAATATCGGCGCGCAGCGGCCTTCGCTGAATCATTTCAAGTGACCACTCCGCCACCTCATCGGGAAGGTCGCCAGCACTCGCGAAAGCTGCGCCATAGACGGCCTTTTCCGGGTCGCGAGACCAGATGATCGTCACTTCATTTGCGTATTGCAGCTCCCGGGCCGAAGCTAGGGCAATTTCCGCGAACTCCTTGCGGAACGGCATGCCTACGGGGGTTGTGGTCAACCACCGTTCGCACACAGCGGCCACAACAGGCGACGTCAGCGCGACAATGCGATCACGGTGTCGCGTCAGGAACTTTGCGATCGCGGGCCAACGCACATAGATTGGCGTGCGATACTGCGCCTCAAGGTAGAGGCTGATGTCGAGACCGCCGACTGGCGAGATCGGCTGGCTACCGGGTACCGATGCCACATGCTCGAAGCGGCGAAGCAGGCGCTTGAGCCGCGTCGCGTTGTTCGTGAACAGCATATCCGCGTGGTCATTCAAGAATAACTCGGCATTCGGATCTAGAAAGAGCGCATCCAGCAAGATATCGGCTGCCAGTGGTGTGGTATCGTGCAGTTGCTCAGCCTCCTCCAGCGCAACGTCCCATTGTATGCGGATGCCGTTGGGTTGCCGCAGGAGGTACTGGCCCAGCATGCGCAACGCATTATTCCATAAAGGATTGCCAGCTAGGCCAGCCCAAGCCTTTACGTCATGGTTATCCTGCTTCAGGCGCTGAAAACGCGCCCAGTCTGCAGCCAGATCATGCTCAAACTGAAATCGGTTGTTAGAACTATTTCTAAGAGGACACGCCTTTGGAAGCGCGTTGAGTTCCGTAGCCTCACCGCTATCGAAGCTTGTGAGCGCAAAACTATGCTCGAAGGATGCTTCGCGTTCGCCGAGCTTCATTAGCAGCCGTTGGAGTGAGGGTTTGTTCCCTGTCCAGTAAGGCCAAAGCCGATCCGCTATCGTCGTTAGCGAAAGCTGTTGCGCGCCACTCGTCGCCTGGAACAGTGCCGCGCCGTCTATCACCCATGCCAATGCCTTGAGATTTCTAAGGGCTTCAACCGCGTCATCTTGCGTCGCCAGCCATTGCAAGCCATCCGTCGCCCAAAGCACCTCGGAAACTTCGCTTGCTTCCAGGCGCGGAATTTCGACCGTGGCCGGCGAGGCCGAACCCGCCAATTGTTGCAGAGTGCCGCTGACCCCTGCGTCCGATTGCCCCACAATCAGAACGCGGCAGCCTATCGTAGCGATGTTGGCGGCGAGCGTCGCGATAAGGCCCTTTGCTTTCAACACGCAGCCTTCAGTGAGGCGTTCGGCGGCGTCGACAACCAGAATCGTTGCTGGTGTTGCGCTTGAGCGCAGCACGTCAAGCAACGGTGCGGTAAGGCCGAAGGCAGTTCGCCTCACTTCGCTTAGGGCGGTTTCAAGCTGTTCGGGTCCGAGCCAGACTTGCGTTGCGTCAGGAAATTGTGAGTCCAGCACCATCCGGACAAGGGCCGATTTGCCAGTACCGGATTCACCGTACACGACGCAGGCCGGTTCATCCGCGATCGCCTTTTTTAGCCGGTTGGCGTCTGCTTCCCGCTTGAGGGAATAGTTCGAGGGCAATTCCGTTTGAATTTCGTCTCGGTAGTCGGCAGTGATAGCCCGAAGGCGATCCCATGAACCGCTGTAATCGGGATGATTCTTAAGTGAGAAGGTAGCACGGAGCTCGCGCCACACCTCGGACAGGTCTAACGTCCCACCGCCTAGACGGGTTTTTGTGGCCAGTGCGACCAACGCATCCCAGAGCTTCTTGCCCTCAGTCGGACTCCCGCTAACGAGTAGTGTGCGCGCCTGACGAACGGCGCTTGTCTCGTCCTTTGAAAGCGCGATGTGAAAGTCTAGGGGAACGACATCGATCATGCGGATCAGCACCGCAACGTCGCTATCGCTAACCGTCATTCCCGCATCTTTAGCGGGGTCTTTCACACTGTCGAAGACTGCCCGATGCTTTCCCGTTGCGCGCATCCTTCCGAGCGCCAACGCATCGTCAGCCTTTCCAGCCGCGTTCTTAAGGTCGCTCCATGTCGCCATGAACGCGTTGTTTTGCTGCCGCGTCACCAGCAGCAAACGATCCTTACCCCGTTGCATTGGATTGGGATCGGGTTGGCCCCATTGCGCCCAGCACCGTCCGATAAAGTCGGCCGGCAAAGCCGACGCCGTAACTTGCTCGTTGCTCTTGCACGAGATTGCAAGTTGCCGCTGATCGTCCTGCGATACTCGCGTGGTCAACAAGATGTCGTCGATCGCCCAGTGCAGCGCCTCGACCTGCATCTGGAGCCGCTCAGCGGTGCCCTCGACAGCAGGCAGTTGCTCTCCCGTAAGGGCTTTCAAGAGCAGCCACGCCGCAACCCTATCCTCGAAGTCAAAACCCGGCCCAGCCGTCGACCGCGTCGTGCTCGGTCGCGACGATCGCTTTTTTACTTGCTTCACAGGCCGCTTCTTCGAGGCCTTGGCTGCTTTTGGTACCGGCTTTCTGGTCACGAGAAATGAGCTTGAAAAAATGATTCGCTTAGTTTGCGCGCAACTGTACCGCTCAACAACGCGCCTTGAACAACCTTAGCTTTGTTCCTGCTTTGTTCATAGCCCGCAAAGGCTCAACCTCGCTGCGGTACATGGTTGGGATAAACTCCTGCTACATGACGATTTTTAAGATCAGGACGTGACCAGCCCACCAAGGACAGACACGAGGATGTCAAACCGACGATGAAGGCGCACAGCGAGGCTCAGACGGCAAACGATGGGGGTCGCCGGGGGTGGGCCATCGCGGTGGTCGATTCCGGTCTTGCGGCCGGGCTCGCGGACGGCCCGGGCATCAACCTGTCCGGCGAGGGCGATGCTGCCGACACTTCGGACCCTTGCGGTCATGGCACGGCCGTGGCGTCGACCATCCTCGGCATTGCGCCCGGCACTGCGCTGGTGCCGGTCAAGGTGACCGACCGGCGGGGCGTGCTGCGCGACCGCGACCGGCTCGCCGATGCCTTCGCCTGGATCGTGGAACAGCATGCGCAGCATGCCATCGGCATCGTCTGCGTCGCGCTCGGCGACCAGAGCTGTCTCGCGTCCGACGCCGCGTTCCGGGGCAGCCTGCTCCAGCAGCGGATCGCTGCACTGCGCGCCGCCGGCGTGCTGACGCTGGCGCCGGCCGGCAACTGGCGAAGGCTCCATGGCGCGCACCGCGAAGGCATGGTGTGGCCGGCCATCCTGCGCGAGGTGGTCAGCGTCGGCGTGGCCGAGCGCACACCGGCGGGCTTGCGTGTCAGCGCGACCAGTCAGCGGCTGCGCCTGACGGGTGACATGGCCTGCGCCACCACGCTGTTCACGGAAGCCGGACCACCCGGCGAGACCAGCGGCGCCGCCGCCGTGCTGGCGGGGTGCCTCGCCCGGCTCGCTGCGGTGCGGCCGGGCTCGGCCGCCGGCATCCTCACCGACATAGTCCCGCAGTTGGTACAAGTGGCCAATGACGACGACGGCGGCCACTGGCCGGCGCTGATGCCGGACGACCTGCCGGCACCGACATGACGAGCGCCGCGCCGCCATCCCTGCTGTTTCCAGATCAGGTGATGGTGACGCGGCAGGACGGCGACTAAAGCGCGATGAGATCAGGACGAATCGTCATCGCGCTTCAGGTTGTTGTTTGAGCATGATCTTTTCGGAAAACCGCTGCGCACTTTGCGCTAACGCGGCCCTTCGGGTCCGGATCATGCTCCAGGCCGGATCAGCTACTTCAACGTGGCAAGCTTGGTCGCCGAGCAGCCGACCGCGGTATACCTCGAGGCCAGCGAGCCCAGAAGAACGAGCCCCTTGATCTTCGGGTCCTTGATGCGCGGCGACACGCCGATACCGATCAGGCACAGCTTGTCGAACATCTCCTCGACCAGGCCGAGGTTATCCCCGCCCACCCCGTCATCGGTCATCTTCAGGACCATGTGGATCCCGAACACGACCGGATCGAACACGCTGTTGAACCCGCGCGCGTCATCTGCTGTCATGAGGCCGCGGCCGATCGCCCTCACCTGGCCGGAGGTCTTGGTCACGACGATGAGCGACAGCAAGAGGCAGGTGATGTCGAGACCGCGGACGGCATCTGTCGGATTCTCCTTCGAGGCCGCCGCCACCGTCTCGCCGACCACGCTCAGCAGTTGCGGGACCGCGGCACAGAGCGCGAGCGTAAGGCCAAAAGTGGTATCCGACGGCGACCCGCCCTTGAGCGCCAAACCGGCCTGGACGGTGTTGGCTATCATCTTGACCCCCTGCGCCGTGAGGTCGACGATCGCCAGATCCCGCTTGGCGGCATCGGCGCCGGACTGCACCGTCACCTGGCCGAACGGCAGCGTGACCACCTCGCCCTTGGCGAAGGGCGCGTGGCCATTCGCCAGCTTGTAGACGATCGTCGCCGGGACGGCGGCCAGCATGACGAAGGCTTCGGCAAAGCTGAACGAGGTGTCGATGTTGACCTTGCCGCCGGTCACGAGCTTGACGAAGTCCTCGATGAACGGCAGCCGCACCTTGAACTTGAGCGCGTCGCGCAGCGTCCCGACCAGCTTCTGCAACAGGTCGAGCAGGCGCAGGGCGAGATCGCGCACGCCGCGCAGCAGCGTCTCGAGTGCGTCGCTGCCCACGGCGATCACCGCCTTGCGCAGCGTATCGGCGCTGATTGTCCGCAGGTCGGGCACGGAGTTGCCGAACAGATTGGCGAGGTCGGCCCGGATGGAGTCGAAGCCGCGTTCGAGATCGTTCAGCTCGTCCTTGATCAGACCCGTGGCAAAGCCCTCGGCGGCTTCCATTGCCTCGTCGTAGGGATTCGGCTGCTCGAATGCGACGATCTCGCCGAGGACCTTGTCGAGCCGGGTCATGACCCAGGTGACGACGCTGTTACCCATGGCCTTGTCGATGACATCCTGCACCGGCTTCGTCACCTGCTCCAGGCGGTCCACCAGGCTGGTGCCCGGCGCCGCCGGCGGAATGCGCGTCGGCGGCACGCCGGCCTGCTTGCGCCAGCCCTCGATGGTCCCGATCGCCCGATCGAAGGCGTCGCTCACCGGCCGCTTGGCGTCGGCGATCGACCGCTGCAGGTACTGCAGCGTCTCGTCGGCGGTGTCGAGCACGACGTCGCGGACCCGCAGCATGTCCTGCCAGTCGAACAGGAACTTGAGATAGTCCCACACCTTCTCCAGGCCGGTCTTCACCTGCTGCCACAGCCAGGTGAAGAAGCTGCCGACCTCCTCGAGGGTGTTGAGCACGAAATGCTTGACCTGATCGCCGATCGCACAGATGAAGCGGACGGCATCCTCGGCCTTGTGGACGATGAAGGTCCAGCCCTGCGCGATCTTGTGGCCGATGCCCTCGAAGAAGTCGGCAATCGACTCGCCGAGCCCGACGAAGAACGCACCGACCTTGTCGGCGGCGCTGATCAGCTTATCAATGTCGCCGCCGCTCGCCACGCTGACACCGTTGGCGTCGGCGCGAATGCCCCATGTATAGCCGGCGGGCAGCGTCGCGGGATGCAGCGCCGAGCTGAAGGCCGCGCCGCGCTGCGCGGCGCGGATTCCGGCTCCGATGCCGTTGGTGCCGGCGGCGAGCACGGCGCCTTTGTTGAGCGAAGCGGCGATCAGGTCGACCTGGCCGCGCTTGCCGTCCTGACGATACTCGTCCGGCAGCAGCGGCTGGCTGCCGCCGTCGACCGTCACGGTGGCGGCGCGCAGTTCGTCGCCGGTCATGGCCTGGAAACGCTGATGCACGCCGCCGGCGGGATTGACATCGAAGGCGCCGATGCCGTCGACATCGAAGCGATAGATCGCCGGGGTCAGCGAGCGGACGCGGTCGAAGATGCCCACCACGCCGCGGCTGTCGGTGACCGCCTCGATCCTGACATCCGGGCCGATGAACTCGGCACTGCCGTTGACCACCACGCTGGCAAGCGCCGAGGCCGACACCGCGACCTTCACGCCGGCGCGAGCGATGCTGCTGCCATCGAGCACACGCAGCACGGTGCCGTAGCAAGTCACCTGCGAGGCGGTGCCGGGATCGGCGACCGCGAGCGGGCTCTCCTGCCAGCTGCGATGCGCCGCGTCCTGCCACAGCAGCGTCGCGTGGGAATCGCCATAGACCACCAGCAGCGAGGTGACGAGGTGATGATCGCCCGGCACGGCGGCAATCTCCTGCACGTTGCCGCGCAGCTGCAGCGGCGCGCCGAAACCGCCCCCGGCCGGCCGGCGCGCGACCGCCAGCGTGCCGTCGAGCGTCAGCGTCCACACCGCGGCGCTGCCATCCGGCGCCACCGCCGCGATCAGCTTCTGGACATCAGCGGCCACCGAAGCCGGCGTCACCGCGACCACTTTCGCCTGCTGCGCATTGTCGAGCTCGGCGGCGGTGATCAGGCTGACGCCCTGGCCGCCGATATAGAGGTCGGCGCCGTCGGGCCCGGTCGGGCCGGTGTCGAGCACGCTGGCGCCGGCCGGACAGGGCAGCGGCACCACCGGCGGAATCGTGACCGGCCGTCCGGACGCGTCATAGTCCGGAAACGGCCGGAAGGCGAGCACGCCCTGGCCGCCGCTGGTTCCCAGCACATGCAGGCCGGGCCCAAAGGTGGGATGCACGCCGGCCTGGAAATCGAGGATCTCCTGCAGCGTCACCGCCGGATTGAATACCAGCGCATCCGCGAATTGGTGGCTGCCGCCGCTCTGCAGCAGATACACCGCCTCATTGGGGCCGTTCTGGCCAGCCAGCACCACGGTCCAGCTCTTGTCGCCATTGTCGAGCACCCTGATGCCTTCGATCCTGACATTATCCCTGCCGCCGCAGTCGATCCACGGGATGGCGTCGAAGGCCGTGGTCGCGCTGGCGAGATCGAAGGCGACGAAGACGCGGCTGCGCGTGTTTGAGCCATCGTCGACGGCGACGGCGACGCTGATGCGGTCGTCATCGGTCCACGCCGCGCCGAGCGCACGCACGCGTACCGTGCCGACCTTCGCGGCGATCGCCTTGTCGAGATCGACGACGTTCCAGCCGCCATCGCGCGCGCTGTCGTGGCGCACCAGGAACAGGTCGTTCTGGTTGCCGATCGAGAACACCATCGGGCTCGTGACCTTCGGCCGGCGATCGGGAACGGCGATCAGGCGCGGCTGGTATCGCCCATGGGCGCTGGGATCGGCGAGATCCTCGCGGCCGAACACGCGGGTCGCTTCGAAATAGTCGACGATGTCGGTCGAGACCGTCAGCCTGACAGCACGGCCTTGCTGATCCTTGGCGTCGAAACCGGTGACTTGCGGGGTATTCATGATCTGCTCCTGAAAATCGGATTGAAAAATGGTTGAAAGTGGCAATCGCAACGACGGGTGACGGTCGCCGGCGGACTTGCCGCCGGCGAAGCGATCACGGCGCCTGGTAGATGACGTCGAAAGTGAGATCGCCGGCTGGCGAGAACCGCGCGTTCTGGAACGTGAACACGCCGCCGCCCGGCGGGATGAAAACGTGCTGCGTCAGGTTCACGGAAAAATTGCTGAGCACACGATTGAGCCAGCCGGAGATCTGATTGATCAGATCGGCCTGCAGATTGTGCAGCTTCTCGGCCGTCGTGCTGCCGGTGAAGGCCTTCTGGAATACGGTGAGCACCTTGGCGCCACCGTCGACATCATCCTTGGTCACCACCGGTTCGCCGAACTTGTAGGTCAGCGTCGGCTTGATGTTGAAGTCGGTCCCGATGCCGTTGGCCACGAGCGCGATGCTGCCCGACAGATCCTGGTAGCCTTCCATATGGATCCCTTCGGAGTGGATATTGGCGCCCATGGTGTAGCCGTCCATGTAGGCATGGCTCGACACGCGGCCGCCAATATCGATGCGGTTGGATCCGGGGACCGCGGCCAGTTGCAGCTGCCATTGCACGCCCTTTTCCCATTCGCGATTGATGATGTCGCTCGAGTTCCATCGGTCGGTGCTGCCACCGCCATAGCCCCAGCTGAGCCCCGATTCGTTCGGACTGCGGCCGATCAGCCGCGTCAGCCCCGCAATCAGATATTTGTCCATGAACACGCTCTTGCCGATCGCCATGATGCCGGAGACGAGCCCGTGGCTGCCGTCGACCATCCCGGGGCTGAGCCAGCCGTCGGTCAGCCGAAGGCGGGCGGCATTGATGTCGGCCGGCAGGGGACGGTTGGCCAGCATGCCGAGATAGCTCAGCGTGTTCGCCAGCGGGCTGGCCGCGTCGGCATGAACATCGAAGATGAAGTCGGTCAGCGCGAAGGTCGGAACCGCCTGGAGGTTGTTGCGGCGAACCACCGTGCCCAGCATGAACTTGCCGAGATCCCCCTGCAGCAAAAGGTTGAGACAGCTCAGGGCCTTGGTCCGCGCGGAGTCCGGCACGCTGGCGGGGATGCTGACATTGCGGTCGCTGTCGAGGAGAAGATCGACCTTGGTGAGGTCCATGAACAGATACTCGATCGAGAAGACCGCGTCCGGCAGGCCGCTCGCCTTGATCACGCTGACGGCGGTCTGATGCGAATCCGGATCGATCGCGGCGAGCGCGGTGAGATCGATCGGCGCCTTGTCGAGATCGACGATGAAGGACACGCTCCAGCCGTCCTGCTTGCCGAAGCTGAAGGACGACGGCTGATCCTGCGCCTCGTCGTAGAAGTCGACGACGCCGGAGGTCAGCGGCATGGTCACACTGACCTGACCGAGCTTGCCGCTCGGCACGTTGAGGCTCACCGTCAACGGCGCCACGACCAGGTCGCGGAGGCCGTATTTGGAATCGACCAGCTGGCCGTCGCGCTTGATCTTCATGATGCTGATCGTGTCGGAGAACGCTTTGCGCCGCTTCCACGCGGCCCAGGCATAGTGCAGCTGGCTGTTGATGGCCGGTTGGGCCAGGGCGAGGCAGAGATCGAACTCGGTGAGTGCGTTGGCGGTCGGATTTGACATATGAAATCTCCTTGATGGCTATGGCTCTGCGAGCAATGTCGTTTGCAAAAACATGAGTTCGATCACGGTCATGGATGGTTGCCATCGTCGGGTCGCGCAATCTGAAACCCGCAAGCAACCGATGACGAGATCGAACTCGCGTAAGGTCGCGTGGTATCCGGCAAGACACAATCGTCGCCGCGTCCCAATATCTTGACGCAGCGTTTCACGCTCAGGCTTGATCGCTTGCCGCTGGAGAGATGCGCCATGCCGGAATCTGCCGTGATCGCTTGACCGAAGTCGGCGCTATCAACTATAAGGTGCATAGCTGTGGTTGATGCCGTCGCCTAACCCTCGGCTGCGACAGGTCATGTCTGGTCCGTACCGTCCGCTCACCAATGCCATGCTCGCCATCCTCGGCGAGCTGGAAGGGTTCACGGTCCCCAGCTGGACAGGCCCGGCGCTGGCCGGCCCTGCAACTCCCGACGCAGTCAATGAAGTCCTGCAGGTCGCCGACAGGCTGCTGGCCGCGGATCAGTCCTTGATCCAGGTCGCGGATGCGATGTCCCTGAACTACACCCTGCACGGAACCACCGCCACCGCAGAGCGGTTCATGTATGGAGACGAACCGCATGTCGAGGCGGCCGCAGCGATTCGTGTTGTCGTGACACTGGTCGAGAGCTTCATCCAGAAGAGCGGACTGGTCCGCGCCGTGGACAGGGGCATTCTCGACATTGCAAGTCTCGTGGCATCGCTCGCCGGCTGGCTGCCGCACCGGCTGGCTCGCCCGACACCCCCCCGAGGTTCGGGAGCAGCAGGCGCGACCAGCGACTATTCCGCTCTTGCGCTCGAGGACATGCGCCAGTTCTCCATGGGGTGGACCACCCGGCAGGACATCTTCCGTTTCTGCTACCGTGAGCTTGACCGCTTCATCGATGATGTCATCGACCCGCACAAGGCGACCGAAGAATTCTGGCCGATGCTCAGCCGGATCGGGCTGCCCTACAATCTGATGGTGCTGCGCAAGCTCGATGCCGGCAATTTGGAGCCGTTCCAGACCCGTTTCGGTCCTGCCTGGACAGCTCAAATGCAGGACAGCCTGAACGGCGGCAGGCTCTACGGGATCGACATGACGATCTTCACCGGCCTGCAACCACAACAATTGTCCGATGGAACCACGCGCTTCACACCCAACACGATGACGCTGCTGGTCATGGACCAGCACAAGAAACTGCGTCCCGTTGCCGTTTACGTCGCCGATCCGGCCGCCCCGTCGATGGGGACGATCTACACGCCGTCATCCCCGGCCTGGATCTACAGCCTGATCGCGGTGAGATGCTCCTTGACCGTTTACGGCATCTGGCTCGGCCACGTGGTCCCCCTGCATCTGGTCACCGGCGCGATGCAGATGACGATGCTGGACAAACTGCCTCCCGGCCACGTCCTGCTCCAGGTGATGGGACCGCACAGCCATTCAAATCTGCAGTTCAACTTCCTGCTGACGATCGGGTTCGACAAACTGGCGCCGCCGACCTCGCTCGCCAACGCCGGCGAGTTTCTGACGCTGGCCGCTCGATATGCGGCCGCGCACGATTTCTTTGCAAACGATCCCGCCACCGCGCTCGCAATGCTTGGCCTCGACGCCGCGGATTTCACCGACGGTGGCGATCCCGCCGACGCCTGGAACCTTTATCCCAACGTCCGCCTGATGCTGCGGGTGTGGAGATACGTCGCCGACTACATTCATGATGTGGTCGATGATCTTTATCCCACCGATGCCACGGTGGCCGATGACACCCATCTCGCGGCCTGGATGGAAGCCGCGGCCGCTCCTGACGGCGGCAATGTTTCCGGACTGCCGATCGTGCGCACCAAAGCCATGCTTGAGCGGGTACTCACCAGCCTGCTCTATCGGATCATTTTCCACGGTTCCGGCAGACTTCGACTCGTCGCCTACCCCGAGGCGGCCTTTGTGCCTCACTTGCCGCCGTGCCTGCAGAGCGCCCGCATTCCACCATCCGACGAGGCCATGACGCCGGAGCGCCTGCTCCAGGAATTCCTGCCGCGGGTCGGCACGATCGGCGGGTTGATGAGGTTCTACAATACGTTCACCTCCACCTCTCCGGCCGTTCCGCTTGTCCCCGACAAGGGGCCGGACAGCGATCTTTTCTACGACGAACGCTACGCGAAGGCGAACGCAAGCCTAGTGAAATTCCGAAAGCAGATCGAAGCTCTGGTGCGAGAACTGCAGCCCGATTGGGTCGAGATCGGCCAGTGGCCGATGTCGATCGAATTTTGAATCCATCGACGTCTGAGTTCATTGCGGCCCCCGCGACGCAATATCTGATGGAAGGTCGGCGATGTCCGAGGCCTCACGAACGGAACATCCTGATGATACGGGTGCGGCCAGCTTCGACGCATATGCGCAATATGTATCGTCACTCCAGACTGTCGAGCTCCCCGACCGTGATGCCAGCACGTTCGAATGGAGCGTGCGGCTCCGGGCAATGAGCCCGGCCTCCTTCAGCCGCGGCAAGGCTTCGCACCACATCTCACGGCGCACACCCAAACACTGCGCGAAAGTCGGGCTGGATCATATCATCGCCTACTACCGGCTTTCGGGACACGGTCAATTGCAGACCGAGTCCGAAGCCCGGCTGACGAAACCCGGCGATCTCACTTTCATGGACATGTCGCGTCCAATGCTCGCCTGCGGGCCGATAGACACCGTCTGTGTCGGCTTCCCGCGAGCCCTCATCGCACCGCTCGTCAAGGACGTCGACGCCCTGCATGGCCTGGTCCTGGCGCCCGACACCGCGCTCGGACGCCTGGCCGCAGCCCACATGAACGCGCTCGCAGCTGAAATCGGCCGGATGGATGCAGACGAGGCACGCCTGGTTGCCGAAGCTACCGCCAACCTGCTCGCGGTCTGCGCGAACTCAAGCCTTCTCGTTTCGGAGCAGGCGCGCGTACGTGCCCGGCCAGCGCTGCTCGTGACAATCCGTCATCACATCGATCGGAATCTCGCAGATCCAACCCTTGGCCCTGAAACCATCGCACGGCAATTCGCATTGTCGCGCAGCACGCTTTTCAGGCTGTTCCATCCCTTCGGCGGCATTGAATTGTATATCCGCCGGCGACGGCTGGCGCGCGCATACCAGACCCTCGCCCGCTCATCGTCACGATCCAATGAATACATCTATCAAGTCGCAGGAGCCTGCGGCTTCACGTCCCCGAGCGGGTTCTCTCGAGCATTCCGTCTGGAATTCGGTCAGACGCCGAGTGACGTCATCCAGTGCCCGCCGAACGCGTGGGCGATCGGGACCCTGGCGGCCGGTTCGACCAGTCTGACGCAATGCCTGCACGACCTGGTCTTCCAGGCGGCCTAACCACGTCATTGCGAGCTTGCAATGAAGGAAGGTGTGGCGGCTGAGAATCGCTTACGCAATCGACAGGATCTCGATCTCCTGGCTGCCGGCGCCCACGACATCGCCGACGGCCTTGCCCATCAGCGATCGCGCCACCGGCGAGACGTAGGAGATCGAGCCGGCCTTGGGATCGGCCTCGTCCTCGCCGACGATGCGGTAGGTCTGCACGCGGCCGTCGGGCCGGCTGAACGTCACCGTGCTGCCGAAGGCGACGATGTCGGTCGACGCCGGGGCGGGCACGATTTGCGCCGTGCGCAGCCGCTCGCCGAAATAGCGGACGTCGCGCAGGGGCACCGCCGACTGCCGGCGCTTCTCGTTGACGTCCTCGATCGCCTGCGCGGCCTCATAGGCCTCGCGCGCCTCCGCGAATTGCGACTGCAGAGCCTGCAGGCCCGCGTCCGTCACGAGGTTCGGATGCGGCGAGACCGGACGATCCGGCAGCAGCGTCTCGGCGGCGGTCTCGGCACTCTCTTCCTTGGTGAAGGCGACGCTCAATCTCTTGATCCCATCGAACCGTTCCGGGGGGTGCCAGACCTATATCTCGAGCTCGACGAAACGGCGCAGCTTGAAGACGAGGTCGGGCATGGCCTGGCGAATCCGCGCCGCGTTCTGGAAGGTGGTCGAGAATGGCGCGAAGGTGAGCATCGCGTTCCAATGCCGATAACCGTAGACCGTGACCGAGACACCGGACGCCGGAAAATTGTCGATTTTACGCAACTCGCCCAGCACAAGCTCGGCGATCGCTTCCGCGGGCAACCGCCGCCTGCCCTGCGACGTTGCGGGCTGACCGGCCGGCTCCGCCGCCTCGGCAGCCGGCGCATCCTGCGGCTGCAGCGAGACCGCCGGTTCCGGCTGGCTCGCCGGCGCCGCCGCAATCCATTCGGCCGGCATCGCCGCCTCGACGGCCTCAGTGCGCTTGCCGCCTCCCAGAATGCTGCTGATCATCGCGACCAGGCCAGCATCCTTTGCGTCGTCACTCATGCCCTCCCCCCGGGGCCCGCAGGCAGCATTCGTCAGCGCTTGTCGAACGGAATGTATTGCTGATACTCCCGGGGCACGTTGGCGCGATAGCGCGCGGGAACCGTTCCGGTGTCGATCGAATGATCGATCTCCTGCTGCCGCGTCATCTTCCTGGTCTTGTTCCTGGTCTCGGCCGGCTTCTTCTCGGCGCTCTTCTTCGCAGCCGGCGCGGGACTGGATGTGTCGGTGGCAGCGCTCGGCGTGGTTGCCGGTGCGGTGGATGCAGCAGGCGTGGTGGATGCAGCAGGCGTGGAGGTTGCCGCTGGCGGAGTGCTCGCCGCGGGCGGAGCGGTGGTGGCGGCGGCCGGAGGCGTATCGCTTGCGGCGGGCGCGCTCTGCGCCAGCGCGAGCGGCGTTTGCAGGGTGAGCGCCAGCGCCGCCGTGGCCGCGAGCAAATATGACTTACGCATCAGAACCTCCAAAAATGCCTGATCGCCAATGAGCGGAAACTAGTCCCGCGGGACAGACCAGCGCAAGTCCGCCCACGTTGGGTCGAAAGCCCGCCTGCCCACTGTGGCCGGGGTCACATTGGCTGCGATGGCCAGGGCCAGGACGGCTTGCCGCATCCTGCGCGCCTTGCCGAACGCGGCGTGCATGCCGCGCACACCGCCACACGCGTTGCGCGAGCGCGGTCGCCAACCACGACGATCGCTACGCTGATTAGGTCGGCGAAGCTGACGTTGCGTCGTCTGCGGCGGTGCGATGACGAGAATGTTATTTGGTCCCGTCAGAAGGAAAATTCGCAAAGCGTGGCCGCAGCTTGCCCGTGACGCTCGCTTCCGGCGGAGCATCGACGGCGGTCGCGATGTGATCTGCCGGGCTTGTGGCCCCGAAAAGTCCGATCTAGCCTCGCCTGCATATTAGATCACGCACAACTTTCGCTTGAGTATTTTTCCAGCGCGACTTTTTCAAGGAGGTGATTCATGAGCAGCCGCCACGCCATTACTCCGCGCGGTCTGAACGCGACACGTTCGCCGCTTTCGCAAGGCCGCTTCGGCCGCATGTTCCGCAATGTGACGCCGGCAAGTTTCGGTCCCAACCAGGCCGACACCATGGCCAACCTTGCAGCACTCGCGGACAAGATGGTCGGGAGCTTCGACGCTCCCAAGGACAGCCCCGATGCGGAGGAGAGCGGGATTCCCGCGCTCTACACCTATTTCGGCCAGTTCATCGACCACGACATCACCTTCGATCCCATCAGTTCGCTCGCCAAGCAGCAGGACCCGGACGGGCTGGTCGATTTCCGCACGCCCGCGCTCGATCTCGACAATCTCTACGGCCGCGGGCCCAGCGACCAGCCCTACATGTATGACGGGCTCAAGTTTCGCCTCGGCGAGACGCTGACGGGCGCCGGCGTGCCCGATGCGAGCGACCTGCCCCGCTTCAAGGGCCGCGCACTGATCGGCGATCCCCGCAACGACGAGAACAGCATCGTCTCGCAGTTCCAGGGACTGATGCTGCGATTCCACAACCGCATGGTGGACGACAATCCCGGCCTGCCGTTCGAGGCGGTGCAGCAGCGCGTCCGCTTCCACTACCAGTATGTCGTGCTCAACGACTTCCTGCCGCGGATCGTGCATGACAGCGTATTGAGCCAGCTGAAGACCGCCGCGGGCCACTATGACCGCAGCAAGCTCCGCTACTACCACTGGCACACCTATCCGTTCATGCCGGTCGAGTTTTCGGTCGCCGCCTATCGGCTCGGACATTCGATGATCCGGCCCGGCTATCGCCTCAACGACGCCGACAACATGCTGATCCAGATCTTCCCGGACCCGAACAATCCGGACAACAACGCGCTGACCGGCTTCCGCGCCATGGGCCCAGGACGCGCGATCGACTGGGGACGCTTCATCGACATCGACGTTCGCGGTTACGGCAACGAGGACGATGCCGCCAACCCGGACAACAAGCGGCGGCTGCAGTTCGCCTATCGCATCGACACCTCGCTGGTCGATCCGCTGCGCAAGCTGCCGCCGGAGATCGCCTCGGACCCGCCGTTCTCGCTGGCGTTGCGCAATCTCGAACGCGGCTGGGCGCTCAAGCTGCCCTCCGGGCAGGCGGTTGCGCGGGCGATGCACCTGACGCCGCTGAACGACGACCAGATCATCATCGGCAGGGCCGTGGATGAGCCGGGCTCCGGCGATCCGCAGGTCAAGATCGCCAGCATCGCCAACGGCGTCTTTGCCGGAAACTGCCCGTTGTGGACCTACATCCTCGCCGAGGCGCGTCAATTCCAGACCGCCGTCCCGATCCCGGCCACCGGCGCGCCGGCGCCGGGCACGGTCAATACGCCGCAACTCGGACCGGTCGGCGGGCGCATCACCGCCGAAGTCTTCCTCGGCATGATGTTCGGCGACAATGCCTCGATGCTCTCGCTCGACCCGCAATGGGCGCCGGTGACGGGCACCGATTTCCGCCTGAGGGATCTCGTGGCCTATGCACTCGGCCAGGGCGATCCGCTGCATTGAGCGGGTAGCTCTCCATCGAACAGGCCGCCCGTGCAAAGCGGGCGGCCTTTTGTCATCGCCCGCGAAGGCATGACGTGGCGTGACTCACGTCGTGCTCCCGCGCAGGCCTGCTCCCTCTCCCGCGTACCCGGCGAGAGCAGGCGCTTTTTCGGGCACGTGGTCGTGTCCGAGCGCTCGCCGGTCTACCAGAAGTCCAGCGTCGGCCAACGCGGGTGCCAGCCGCGGCGTCAACGATTCGAGAAAGTGCCCGTCGTCGTCAAGCACGCGCCGGAAGTCGTCGGGAAGCTGGATAACGCTCAGGCTGCCGGCCGCCAGACTCAGCACAAGTAATGTTTCCTGGCGCGGGATTGTCGTCGAGGCAATTCCGTCGCGCGCAGCGGCATCAAGAAGTGCGGCCGGATCGTGGTGAAACCAAACCAGGCGAGCCAGCGGATGAATCCTGCACGGTGTATCCAGACCGGGCGCGGACAGGGCTTCGACTTCGCGCAGCAACTGCTTGCGCGGGGCGCATTTGAGGGCGTTGAGCGCGAGCTCGTACTCCAGCAGTTCGGCCGTAAATGGACTCGACACGATACCTTCGGCAATGCGCTTGCGGAGGAAAGCGGCGAATTGCTCCACCTCGCCTGAAAACTGGCCGTCCTGATAGATCTTCGCGTCCCAGAACTCATCGAGCAGGGACCGAAGCTGATCGCCCAGCGAGCGGAGCGTGTAAGTGAGGATCATGTAGAGCGGAGTGACGCGATTGGCGCGATACAGCGAGCAATTCGTCGACATGCCGCGCTGCCGCACCACGTCGCACAACCGCGTTCGTTCTCGCGCGGAGAGCTCATAGTTCGCGAGGACGCCCTCGTCGCCGGCGCGGAGCGCACGACAGAGACGAGGGGATGCGATCAAATCGCAAAGCGCCTGCTGGAAAGACGCTACGCTCATCGCGGCCGATGCCTATCCCAGATGGCGCGCGCCCGGTCCAGTTGGGCTCGGACGTCCTTGGCACCGAAGATCGAGAAGTAGGAGTCATGAAACTCGAAGGTGACCCCCCTCAGATTCGGCGTACATGGCATGATCTCTTCGAGCAGCGACCAGACCGCCTCGGGACAGGGGCCCGAATGGGCATCGGTATAGATACCCTCCTCTTCGGTTCCCCCTGCGACATGCACCTCGAGCACCGCGTCCAGATCGAGTTGTCGCAGGAAGGCAGAGGCGTCGAACCTGTGGTTACGCGCATTGGTGTAGAGATTGTGCAGATCCAGCAGCAACCAACAGCCGCTGTCGCGGACCAGCGAATTGAGAAACGCCGGTTCGCTCATCTCCTCATCGGAAAAGGTCACATAAGCGACGGCATTCTCGACCAGAAATGGTGATGGCAAGCGCGGGCGCAGCGCTTGAATTCTCGCAGTCAGCAGTGCCAGCACCTCGAAATCAAACGGCAAGGACACTGCCATGCCGGCATTCTGCTCCTGGCCGGAGGCCGACCGGACCTGGGTGAAGGACAGGTGATCGCTGTGCCAGAGGAAACCATAGCGCCGATGCCAATCGGCAAGCTGCTCGACATAGGCGTCGTCGGAAAACTCCGCACTGCCGAGCGAAAGTCCGATGCTGTGCGCAACGAGCGGATATCGACTGCAGGCCCAGTCGATAAACTCCATCCATGGCTCCGATTCGACAAAGCGCGGATTGGCGCCAGATCCGCCATCGCTCCAGAACAGATCGGGCATGATGGAGACGTAGTCCACCATGCCCGGATCAGACTTGAGTAAGTCCGGGACGACCGGATTATGCAGAATACCGATGCCCAGCGCCGACGCGGAATCGCGCATAGATACGCCCTTGCGGCCACGGCCGCCCCGCGGGAGAAAAGCAACAACTTCAGCCGATATCGACCTTCGTCACCGCGGGGAGTTCTTCCGTGATCTGCAACACGCGGCCGGAAATGCACGTGTTACACAGGCGCGGAGCTTTCAACATTGAGCTTGTGGCCTGTTCGACGATCTTGCCCACCTCGGTCCATTTGGTACCGGGGGGCACCACGATATGAATCGCGTGCGTTTCAGGTGAAATACTGATTGTCGCTTTGGACATCGTTCGCCTCCACTGGTTTATCGACCTTCAAGCATCGTGAAGTTCTAAACGGCAGAATGGCGCAACTTGATATTGCAGATTAACACAATGCATCCTGCGCTGCAATTAGCTGCGCGCACCCTCAATGCATTTGTCATGGTGGGCACGCCGAGGCTGACCGGGGAATCTCGTGGCCTATGCACTCGGCCAGGGCGATCCGGTGCATTGAGGTTTGGTTGCGGACGGAGGCCGCCCCGGCGGCCTCCGCTTGCGGTCAACGCGGCATGCCCAATCCGGCTTCCACCAGCCGTGCGGCCAGCCACAGCGAGCGGGAAGCATCGAGCTTGCCGCCGAAATAGACTTCCGACAGCGTCACGCGGTCCCTGTCGAGGACGAGCAGCACACCGATCTCGTAGGCGAACCACACATGCGGGTCGGTCAGCGCCATCAGCTTGTGCTGGTCATGATCGAGCGCGGTGTGATTGCTCGCCTTGCGGATCTCCACCGTGAGCAGATTGTTCGGGATCTCGCGCTGGTGCACGGCGACGTCGGGATAGATCGACTTGCCGAGATGATCGTCGGTCGAGATGATGGTGCCGTGCGGCAGATGCAGCGTGCGCTCGCCGAGCCGGTCGTAATTGCAGTCGACGGCCCAGCCGGAAAACTGCCGTTCGAGATAGACGGCGAAGCGGTGCGTGATCGCGCGCTCGCCGATGTCCTTCTCGAACAGGAACTTGTCGTTGGCGTAGAAGTCCCGGACTGCCGCCACCACCTTGTTCAGCTCGGCCTGCATTGCCCCGCCCCCCGGCGCCGTTTGGTGCTGCGCCTACATCCGGACTTCGATCAGCCGCGGCCCCGGCTCGGCGACCGCTTCGGCCAGCGCCTTGTTGAACTCGTCGGCATTGGTAACGGCGCGGCCGGGAACGCCCATGCCCTTCGCCATCGCCACGAAATCCAGCGTCGGCCGGTCGAGGCGCAACATGTCGTTGGCGCGCTGGCCAGGCTCGCCCGCGCCGACATTGTCGAACTCGCCGCGCAGGATCTGGTAGATGCGGTTGGCGAACACGATGGTGACGATGTCGAGATTCTCGCGCGCCTGCGTCCACAGCGACTGGATCGTGTACATCGCGCTGCCGTCGCCGACCATGGTGATCACCTTGCGATCCGGGCAGGCGATCGCGGCGCCGATCGACAGCGGCGTCGAGAAGCCGATCGAGCCGCCCATGTTCTGCAGCCAGTCGTGCGGCGCAGCCGCCGCCGTCGGCGGGAAGAAGCCGCGGCCGGTGGTGAGCGATTCGTCCACCATGATCGCGTTCTCGGGGATGGCGCAGGCGATCGCCTGCGCGATCGTCGCGAAGCTCAGCGCGCCGGTCGGCTTCACCAGCTCGGCCAGCGCCTGCGGCTTGACGTCCTTGGCACTCGCCTTCACCGCGCCGGCCAGCGCCTCCAGCGCCGCAATCGAATTCTCGCCCCACGAGGTCATGCGATGGACGTCGCAGCCCTCGGGCTTGAGCATGCTCGGCTTGTTCGGATAGGCGAAGAACGCCACGGGATCGTCGGACTCGACCAGCACGATGTGCCGGAATTTCGCCAGCATCGGCAGCGCGTTCTCGATCACATAGTGGATGCGGTCGATCGAGAAGCGGCCGCGGCCCCGCGCCATCCTCGGGCGGAAGGTCGGGCCCATCACGGTGCAGCCGGTCTTGCCGGCGATGCGCTCGGCAAGCGCCAGGCCCTTTTCGCTGAGCGCGCTGCCGGTCATCAGCAGCAGCGTGCCCTCGCCGTCGCCGTGCAGGATTTTTGCGGCCTGCTCGACCGCCCGCGGCGAATAGCTCGCGCGCTGCTGCTCGGCCGGCACCTCGGCGATGCCGTCGGCCTCGTTCCAGGCGGTGTCGGCGGGCAGGATCAGGGTCGCGATCTGCGGCGGCACGCTTTTCGCCGCCGCAATCGCCGCGGCGCCGTCGGCGGCCACCGATGCGGCGTCAGGCGAGGTGCGGACCCAGGACGACATCGGCCGGGCCAGCCCCTCGATGTCGGAGGTCAGCGGCGAGTTGTAGCCGATGTGGTAGGTGGCGTGCTGGCCGACGATGTTGACGATGCCGGAATTGGCCTTCTTGGCGTTGTGCAGATTGGCAAGCCCGTTGGCGAGGCCCGGGCCGAGATGCAGCAGGGTCGAGGCCGGTGTGCCCTTCATGCGGAAATAGCCGTCGGCGGCGCCCGTCACCACGCCTTCGAACAGGCCGAGCACGCAGCGCATGCCCGGAACGCGATCGAGTGCTGCGACAAAATGCATCTCGGACGTGCCGGGGTTGGTGAAGCAGACGTCCACCCCGCCCTTGACCATCGTCCGTACCAGGCTTTCCGCACCGTTCATCCCAAGGCTCCCGCAGCAGGCAAATTCCAGCGATCCACCCGATCAATCATTGTTCGCCGCCCCCGTCAAAGCAAGAGCGGGCATGGCGGCCCTGCCCCGCGCCACGACGCGCCGGCCTGGCTAACGCTCGGCAAGCCGGTTGTCGAATTGGTAACCAACCGCCTGGGTTGACGGGGCTCACGGGGCCGTGGCTTGCGAAATGCCCGCAAATATGGCCTCTGGTTTTCGTTGAATCGATTTCTTGCTGGGGAAGACAATGATCCGGTTTTTTGCCGCGCCGATTGCCGCCATTGCATTGCTGATGGCCAGCGCGGGCGGCGCGTTCGCCGAAGAGGCCGACTCGCGCTTCATCATGGGTGGCGGCCCGAACTTCTTCCGCGGCGGCTCCAGCCCGATCCCTCGGACCACCGTCATGTATAACGGCAATTATGCCCCGGGCACGATCGTGGTGAACACCGGCGAGCGCCGGCTCTACCTGGTGCTCCAGAACGGCCAGGCGCTGCGCTACGGCATCGGCGTCGGCCGCGACGGCTTCCGCTGGGGCGGCACGCACCGGATCACCGCCAAGAAAGAGTGGCCGGACTGGACGCCGCCGTCGCAGATGCTGGCGCGCCGGCCGGACCTGCCGCGGCACATGAAGGGCGGCATCGAGAACCCGCTCGGCGCGCGCGCGATGTACCTGGGATCGACGCTCTACCGCATCCACGGCTCCAACGAACCGGAGACGATCGGCCAGGCGGTGTCCTCGGGCTGCTTCCGCATGACCAATGACGACGTCACCGACCTCTACGGCCGCGTCTCGGTCGGCACTCCCGTGGTCGTGCTCAACAACTAGACGGCCGTCGATCGCAGCGGAACCCGCGAGGCGTGTGAATTTGCGCACTTGTGCGCTGCCCGCGAATGCGGCAGCGTCTGATGGCAATGAGCCCATTCGCCCCGTTCTCGTCCGGCCTTCGCATCGCCCTGCTGGCGCTCGCTACGCTGGCGTTCGGCGCTGACATCGCGACCACTGTGGAAGCGGGCGAACTTCCCGCGGTCACCTCGCGCCAGCGCACCGAGAAGAAGAATTTTACCGACGGCGAGATCGTCGAGGGTTTTCTGAAGACCGCGTTCGGCGCCGAATATCACCTCGCCGGCCGCGTCGACCGCATCCGCAGGTTCGACGGGCCGGTGCGCGTGTTCGCCGAGACCGACCGCGCCGACCGCAAGGCGCAGCTTACCAAGGTCGTGGCCGACATCGGCAGCCGGGTGCGGCATCTCGACATCGCCATGACCAGCGCCAGCGAGGCGGCCAATGTGCGGGTGAAGATGGTGCGCGACCGCGACCTCTACCGCACCATCGCGAGCTTCTACGGTGCGGAGAAGGCGCGCGAGATCCGCACCTCGCTCGATCCGCAATGCCTGTCCGGCTTCCGCAAGAACGACCAGTTCGAGATCGAGCATTCCGACGTCATCCTCACCGTCGACAATGGCGACTTCACCTTCCTCGACTGCGCCTATGAGGAACTGCTGCAATCGCTGGGGCCGATCAACGACACCGCAAGCGTGCCGTGGACCATGTTCAACGACAACGTCTCGATGGGCTATTTCGACGTCTACGACCAGTACATCCTCAATTTGCTGTACGATCCCCGTATCAGGCCCGGCATGACCCTGCCCGAGGTCAAGGCGGTGCTGCCCGAGGTGCTCGCCGACGTGCGCGCCTGGGTGAAGCGGGTGAATGACCTGAGGGATTGAGGCGCGCTTCTGCGCAGGATCTGCGCAGGACAAGAAGGAACGCGAGGCTGCCAAGACGCGCAGGCTGGCCGCGGTCGATCGTCGATGACCGCAGCGGCGCAACTTGTTGGAATTGCGCCGCCAGCGCCGCCTCAGGCGCCAACACCGGGATCAGCGTATCGCCAGCGGCTTTATTTCGGTGCGCCGGTCTGGCTTGCCGACCCCGTGGTCTGCTCACTTCCCGGTTGCCCCGGGGGATGCGCCGACGCGCCGGGCTTGTCCTGATCGGCCACGTATCCTGACGCTCCTGAATTCCGCGTCTTCACCCCTTTGTCTGCATCACGCTGCATCTGATCGTTTGGCTCGCTGGTCTTGAGCCCTTTGTCCAGATCGCGGTGCATTTCCTCCTTGGTTTGGTCGCTGGGTGCGGCCTTTTGCTGTTGCGCCGTTGCCGGGAAAGATATTGCGCTTCCGGCAACTACAATCAACGCGAGAGTTGCTATTCGCATGATTCTCCTCCATGGCGTTGCTCCTGTCGGCTAAACGCGCAAGCCTCCCCAACGTTTCTAGGTTCCGATCGCTATTTCGAAACGCAGGTCCGCGCGCGTGAAGCGCGGCCGGAGACGCCCGGCAATCCCTGCGCGGTGAGTTCAGCGGGCGGTGATGTGAATGCTGGCCGGCGGGCTGCGCTTTCGAAGCGCCTCCAATGCGATGCGAACGGATTGCGCCGCTTCGACGTTGCCGGATTTTTCAATTTCCTCCAAAGCCCAGATCAGATGCTGCATTGCAGCCTGGGTGTGAGAATCGGTCGGGCCTGTCATTGCGCGCTGCCATTCTCCATCGGGGCGCATCGGGGACGTCAAACTCTTACGCGGTCGATTTCGGGAAAAACAGGCATGTTGAAGCATGCCAGAAATGCAGGCGCCAAGTCATACTTTGATACCGGCTGCGCCGGAGTAGTCGCGCGCCGAGATCGCTCCAGAATTTCGTCTTCCTTCCTCCACGGAGGGAGAAGGAAGGCATCTCATCCGTCGCCCTTACTGCACGAGTTCGGCCACCGTGGTCGCAGCCTTCAAGCCCGTGCCGGTGAGGACCGCGACGGTGGTCTCGTTCGGCTTGATGGCGCCGCTGGCAGATAGCTTTTCGAGCGCGGCGGCCGCGCTGGCGCTGGTCGGCTCAGCGAACAGGCCCTGCCGCGCGAGGCGGCGGAGCGCGGCGACGATCTCGTCCTCGGCGAGCGCGACGGTGCCGCCACCGCTTTCGCGCAAGGCGGCGATGATCTCGCGCAGGCGCAGCGGATTCTTGATCGCGGTGCCTTCGGCGATGGTCTTGTTCACATCGCGCGCGACAGGCGTATCGACGCCGGCCTGGAAGCTCGCATCGATCGGCGAGCAGTTTCTTGGCTGCGCCGCGAACAGCCGCGGCAGTTTTGCGATCTGGCCGGCCTTGAGCAACTCGCGAAAACCGAAGGCGCAGCCGAGCAGGCTCGAGCCGGCACCGACGGGAACGATGACGTTGTCGGGCGCGCGAAAGCCGAGGTCTTCCCAGATCTCGTAGGCGAGCGACTTCGTGCCCTCCAGGAAGAAGGGCTGCCAGTTGTGGCTGGCATAAAACGTCTGGCTCGACTGGCGGATGGCTTCTGCCTCGCACTCCTCGCGCGGACCCTCGACGAGTTGCACCTCGGCACCATAGGCGCGCACCTGCGCGATCTTGGCCGGCGAGGTCGAGGCGGGCGCCAGGATTTTTACACGCATGCGGCCTGCCGCACCGATCCCCGCCATCGACGAGCCGCCGTTGCCGGAACTGTCTTCCAGGATCGCGTCGACGCCGATCTGGCGCAGGAAGGACAGCATCACCGCCGAGCCGCGATCCTTGAAGCTGCCGGTCGGGTTGAACCATTCGAGCTTGAACCAGGGGCGCAGGTCGCCCCAATCCTGCTGCACCAGCGGCGTGCAGCCCTCGCCGAGCGTGATCGGAGTCCTGATCTCGACCGGCAGCGCCGCCCGGTAGCGCCAGAGCGATCGGGTGCGGGGCTCGATGTCATCGCGCGAGATCCCGGCCCCCGGCGTCACCAGCAGCGGCGTGCGCTCGTCCGAGCACCAGCGCGGCTGATCCAGCGGATAGAGCTTGCCGTTGCGGGGATCGATGTAGCTGGCGGTGGGCATGGCGTTCTCCTGGGGCGGCCTGTCTGTCCGTAGTGATCCCGTGCCGCCGTTCCGGGCCGTGATCCGGACGCCGGGCGGGGACCGGAATCTGGCCCACCCCCTTAAAAAATACAAATGATTACATATGTATAGCTCACGGCCCCGAGGGGCTCCGGGGATGCGCAGCACCTCGCGGATACCCCAATCAACGGGACCGGCGGTGGCCCGCGCGGAACACCATTAACTTGTCTGTCGCGGCTCGGCGCTACAATATGATGGATTGAGCTTGCGCCGCTGGTGTTCCCTGATCCGGCAGCGCCGCTGAGCCAGGCCCGTCCGAGCGGCGGGCCGTTGGCTTTTTGGGAGTTTGGCCATGAGCCGCGCGAACCGAACCGAGCATATCCGCCTGACCTCCCATCCGGAGCCGGGCAAGAAGTCCGCCTTTCCGATCCACTGGGGCGCTCCCGACGCGCGCGCCCGCGGACCGGTGATCGGCACGGTGTCGCGCGCGCAGGACCGCAACGTGATCGGCAGCCATGGCGGCTCCTACGCGATGTACCGCGCGCTTGCCGTCTCCGCCGGCGCGCTCGATCCAATCCGTCGCCCCGACCTCACCAACACGTTTCCGGCCGCGACCATCGGGCCGTTCGAACAGTGGCAGGATCCCGCAAAGATCGTCGCGCTCGATCCCTGGGGGCATCTGGTCGCGGAGAACTTTCGCCAGGAGATCGCCGAGGGCGCCGACATCCGCCCGAGCATCGCGGTGACGCGCGCGCGGCTCGACCTGCCGGAGATCCGCGAGGCGCTCGCCGCAAAGCGGCTGCGCGCCGACGGCGAGGTCGTGCATGCCAATGGCAGCGTCTCGGTGGTGAAGATCGCGATCGACCCGGTGTGGTACCTGCCGGGCCTTGCAGCGCGTTTCGGCACCAACGAGACCGAGCTCCGCCGCACGCTGTTCGAGCAGACCGCCGGCATGTTCCCCGAGCTCGTGACCCGGCCGGACATGAAGGTGTTTTTGCCGCCGATCGGCGGCACCACGGTCTACATGTTCGGCGACGTGACGAAACTGCCGGACCATCGCACCAAAATCACCTGCCGCGTCCATGACGAGTGCAACGGCTCCGACGTGTTCGGCTCCGACATCTGCACCTGCCGGCCCTATTTGATCCACGGCATCGAGGAATCCGCGCGCGGCGCGCAGGAGGGCGGGCTCGGGCTCGTCGTCTACAACCGCAAGGAAGGCCGCGCGCTCGGCGAAGTGACAAAGTTCCTCGTCTACAACGCGCGCAAGCGCCAGGAGGACGGTGACGCGGCCGCCGCCTATTTCGAGCGCACCGAATGCGTCGCCGGCGTCCAGGATGCGCGCTTCCAGCAATTGATGCCGGACACCATCCACTGGCTCGGCCTGAAGCGCATCGACCGCTTCCTGTCGATGAGCGACATGAAATACGACGCGCTGACATCGCAGGGCATCGACATCGTCGAGCGCGTGCCGATCCCGCCGGAGCTGATCCCGGCCGACGCCCATGTCGAGATCGCCGCGAAGAAAGCGGCCGGCTATTACTCGACCGACATCGCGCCCGAGAAGGACGTCGACGGCGTGGTCGGGCGCTCGCTGGAAAAATACTGATCGCGCGATGGCGGACGCCGGCGAACAACAGGCCCGCTCGCTGCTCAGCGCAAGCGCTGTGCGCACTCGCGCCGGGCAGATGCTCGAGATCGGCCTCAAGGGCGGGCTCGACCATTTCACCATCGATCTTGATCGCATGGACGGCGTTGCCGAGTCCGTGCTCGCGGTGACGGGAAAGGCCTATCCGACGCTCGACATTCCCTTCCACGCGCGCTGGCGGCATTTTGTGCTCGGCGGCGTCGACCGCTGGGCGCGGCTTGCGGATGCGGCATACTGGCCCGATCGCGCGGCGCGGGCGCGCGCGGAGTTCGACCTTGCCATCGTCAGCGTGCTGCTCGACGCCGGCGCGGGCGCCGCCTGGCGCTATCGCGATGCTGCGACGGGACAGGGCATCGGCCGTTCCGAGGGGCTTGCGATCGCGAGCCTCGACATGTTCGCGGGCGGGCTCTTTTCCGGCGATGCCGGCGCGCCGTTCAGGGCCGATGCAAACGTGCTGGCGCAATTGCCCCTCGCCGCGCTCACTGCCGCGTTTCAGGTGAGCGATGCCAATCCCTTGCTTGGCCTCGACGGACGCGCCGATCTGCTGCGGCGCCTGGGCAGGCAGGTGGAGGCGCGGCCGGAGGTATTCGGCCGGCACGATACGCCGCGCCCGGGCGGCCTGTTCGATCACATCGCAGCGCAGGCGACCAATGGCGCCGTCGCCGCGCCCGCGATCCTGTCCGCCGTGCTGAACCAGCTCGGGCCGATCTGGCCGTCGCGGCTCGAACTCGCAGGCATTCCGCTCGGCGATTGCTGGCGGCATCCGGCGATCAAGGCGGATGATGCGACCGCCGGCCTCGTGCCGCTGCACAAGCTGTCGCAATGGCTGAGCTATTCGCTGATCGAGCCGCTGCAGCGCGCCGGTTTTGCCGTCACCGACATCGACGGGCTGACGGGGCTTGCCGAATACCGCAATGGCGGCCTGTTCGTCGATCACGACGTGCTGCGCCTGCGCGATGCGGCGGACGTGGAGCGCGCGCATGCGGTGGATTCCCTGCTCGTGGTGGAGTGGCGCGCGCTCACCGTCGCGCTGCTCGACCAGCTCGCGGACCGCATCCGCGCAAAACTCGGCCGCACGCCGGATTCCCTGCCGCTTGCCAGCATCCTGGAGGGCGGCACCTGGGCCGCCGGCCGCGTCATTGCGTTTTCGCGGCGTCCAGATGGTTCGCCGCCGCTCAAGGTCATCAGCGACGGCACGGTTTTCTAACGCAATGATGCTGCCCCTTCATTGCGCACCGTGAATTCAGGGAGCATCCGATCATGCAGGGCGTCACCATCGTCGATCACCCGCTGGTCCAGCACAAGCTGACGCTGGTCCGCGACAAGTCCATCTCGACAAAGTCGTTCCGCGAGCTGATCAAGGAGATCGGCATGCTGCTCTGCTACGAGGTGACGCGCGACCTGCCGCTCACGGATACAATGATCGAAACGCCGCTGGCGACGATGCACTCGGCCAAGATCGCCGGCAAGAAGCTCGTCTTCGTGCCGATGCTGCGCGCCGGCACCACCTTCGTCGACGGCATGATGGATCTGGTGCCGACCGCGCGCGTCGCCCATATCGGGCTCTACCGTGAGCCGGAGAGCTTTGCGGCGGTCGAATATTTCTTCAAATCGCCGTCCGATCTCAGTGAGCGCCTCGCGATCGTGGTGACGCCTGTGGTCGCCACCGCCAACACGGCCGTTGCCGCCGTCGACCGGCTGAAGGAACGCGGCGCCAGGGATATTCGGCTGGCCTGCCTGATCGCAGCGCCCGAGGGACTGGAGCGCCTGCGCGGCCTGCATCCGGACGTCCCGATCTGGACCGCCGCGGTGGACGACGGCCTCGACGACAACGGCTTCATCGTGCCGGGCCTCGGCGATGCCGGCGACCGCGCCTACGGGACGCGATAAGCGCTGGACTCAGATCTTCCCGCTGCCGCAGATCCCCTTCAGGGCCTGCCATTCCTTGTCCGTCAGCAGCGGCGGGCCGCTGGCGGGGCGGTCCTCCCTGCTCATGCGCGCGAGGCGGTCCTCGGTCAGGGGGTGGCTCGACAGGATCGTGAAGCCGCTTCCGCCTTCCTTGCCGGTGATCCGGTACATCAATTCGGCGGCGGGTTTTGGCGAGCGCCCGAGTGCGTGCATGATCTCGATCGCGAAGGTGTCGGCGCCGGTCTCGGCCTCGCGCGAATAAGAGGCTTCGACCACGCTGCGCGAGGCGAAAATCACGGCGCTCGAGCCGGTGACGTCGCCGAACAACAGGCCGATCAGGAACGAGGTGCCGCCGTTGTAGATCAGGCCGCGCATGTTGTCGTAATGCTTGAGATGGCCAAGCTCGTGGGCGAGGATGCCGGCGACCTCGTCGGGATTTTGGGCCCTGTCGAGCAGGCCCTTCAGCAGAAACACCTTGCCCCCTGGCAGCGCGAACGCATTCGGCACAGCGGTGGGCAGCACGCCCGCCGTCATGCTGTCGTCGAGGCCAGCGGCGTCGCGAAGGCGATTGACGAGTTTTGTGAAGGCGGCCTTGCCGGCGGGGTCTTCGCACATGCTGCGGCCGAAGATGGTCCTGATCTGGACCTCGGACGCATCACCGATGCGCCGCTCGATCGGCTTCGGCACCAGCGGCGCAAGACGGTCGGCGGCGAGCGGCACGCCGAACAGCACGACGCAGACGATGGAGATGGCGGCCGCCACCGACCATCCGACGATCCTGGCGATGCCGCGGCGCGTGGTCCGGTGCTCGTCGAGCCGTGAGCAGCGCGTGGCGATCTCGGCTGCGAAGGCGGCATCGCGAATCTCGAGCCGCGCCAGCGGCGGCGCCGAATTCGAGGTCAGGCGCAGGATGCCCGTTGGGCTGTCGGCGCGGCGGATGTCGGCATAGGCCCAGCGCGTCACGGTCCATCCGGCCTGAGCCTCGCTCAGTTCGGCGATCTCCAAGGCATCGCCGAGCCGCAGCGTGACCTGCCGTTTGCGGCTCGACACCCCGTCGAAGAAGATCGCCGGGCGGCCTCTCGCATCGGCCGCCGCCGGCGGCGTCGAGACATCACTCACAGCCTAGAACCCCGCGACATCGAGCCCGTCGGCAAAACCTTCGCCAAGCGCGTTGGCGAGCTCGCCCCGAGCCTGCACGTCCGCCGCCGCACCGATGTCATGGACCTCGAGCGTTTCAAGTACCTTCACCCAGAGATCGTGCTGGAGATAGACGCGCATGACGACGTTGAGCGCAAGCGCCAAACCGAGATAGCCGATCACGGTCAGGGCGAGAAGCGGAATGCTGCGCGCGATGGCGTCGGGTCCGGAAAGCCCCCCGCCAGCCGCAGCGACCAGCCCGGCGGCACCGGCGAGATAGAGCCCGAACACGACGCTCAACAGCGTCCACCAGCCGATCATCTTCCAGTAGAGGCCGTAGAACGCATCGTGCGGCAGCTCCGAGGACAGGCTCACGCCGCCGATGCGGATGCCGTCGAGCCACCAGCGCCACTCGCGCGCCCTGAACTCGGCATAGAAGAACGGGGCCAGCGGAAAGATGACCAGCGCGACCGGGCTGAGCAGCCACAGCCACCAGGCGCGCTTGAAGAACTGCCAGCCGTCGCCGACGAAGTCGCCGCGCAGATCGCCGTAATGGGTATGCTGCATCTTGTAGCGCTCGAGCGAGGCATCGCGCCATGGCAGCGCGAGGCCGAGGGTCAGGAGCACCAGCAGGCCCCACAGCATGGCGCGGAACGAATAGGCCCAGCCCGAGCCGTCCATCCAGAACCGCACGCCGCGCCAGACCGTGCGCGTCAGCCTGTAACGCCGCGCGCGAAAAATCGCGAACTGGCCGAAAGCATAGAAGCTGATGAAAAGCGGCGTCGAAGCAAAGCCCTGCCAGCGCTCGAACTCGATGCCGATGAGGAAATACGCGAGGTAGATCGGCACCAGGATCGCGAGCGCGACCAGAAAGCCGATCAGGAGCTCCTTGGCCCGGCCGGTATATTCGGCGGCGTCGCCGTCGATCGCGCTGTTCGACCAGAGGTGACGACGGATGTCGGTGACGAGCCAGAACCGGTAGAAGCCGAAGGTGACGAGCTCGAGCATGGCACCCTTGGTGACCATCTTGCGGAACTCGGAGCGGTTGCCGGTGAAGTCGACCCGCGTCGGCGGCAGCGGCGGCGGGACCGGTTGGGGCGGGCCGATCGGACCCCATTGCAGATCGTTCACGGTGGCAACCTCGGGATGCAGGCGCGGTGCGCTCAAACTATCAGAGATTGGTCGATCCCCAAGATGGGTGGGTTCGATTTTGGGTGGATTTCGAGCAATTCCGTTCGATTCCGCCTCCACCGGCGCGCTCGCAAGGTTGGAGCAAGGGTTGGACTTGGCCAAACTCTCCCTTGCCCGACGCAGACAACCGGCTGTAATTGCAGCCTGAATGCCGCGCGGCAGAATTCGAGAAGAACGCGGCAGGCGACGTCAGGGAGAGCTGTCATGCACGGGATCACCGGGAGCGCGGCCAGTCGCGAGGCGCTGCGCGAGCGCGCCGCATCGTTGCCGCTGGAGCAGTTCGACCCCGGCGATCCCGAATTGTTCAGGACCGATGCGTTCTGGCCCTATTTCGATCGCCTGCGCCGCGAGGATCCCGTGCACTACTGCAAGGACTCGATGTTTGGCCCCTACTGGTCGGTGACGCGCTACAACGACATCATGGAAATCGAGACCAATCACGCCGTGTTCTCCTCGGCGTCCGCGCTCGGCGGCATCACCATTCGCGACATCGATCCGGATCTGCGCCGCGAGAGCTTCATCTCGATGGACCCGCCGCGCCATGCGGCCCAGCGCAAGACCGTGGCGCCGATGTTCACGCCGACGCATCTGGACAATCTCGCCCTCAACATCCGCGAGCGCTCGGCCGAGTGCCTGGACAATCTCCCGCGCGGCGAGATGTTCGACTGGGTCGACCGCGTCTCGATCGAGCTCACCACGCAGATGCTCGCGGTGCTGTTCGACTTTCCCTGGGAGGACCGCCGCAAGCTGACGCGCTGGTCCGACATCGCCACGACCATTCCCGGCCCCGACGGGCTCGTCCCGACCGAGAACGAGCGGATGGCCGAGCTCGCGGAATGCGCCGGTTATTTTGGCAGGCTGTGGAAGGAGCGCATCGCGCAGCCGCCGAAGAGCGACCTGCTGTCGATGCTGGCGCACGGCGCGGCGACGCGCGACATGGATGCGAAGAACTTCCTCGGCAATCTCATCCTTTTGATCGTCGGCGGCAACGACACCACGCGCAACACCATGTCGGGCTCGATCTACGCGCTGAGCCAGCACCCCGAACAGTATCGCAAGCTGCGCGAAAACCCCGCTCTGCTCGACAGCTTCGTGCCGGAAGTGATCCGCTGGCAGACGCCGCTTGCGCATATGCGTCGCACCGCGCTTGCCGATTTCGAGTTCCGCGGCAAGCAGATCAGGAAGGGTGACAAGGTCGTGATGTGGTACGTTTCGGGCAACCGCGACGAGGAGGCGATCGAAAAGCCCTACGATTTCATCATCGACCGCGCCCGCCCGCGCACCCACCTCTCCTTCGGCTTCGGCATCCACCGCTGCGTCGGCTTGCGCCTGGCCGAACTCCAGCTCAAGATCATCTGGGAAGAGATCCTGAAGCGCTTCGACCAAATCGACGTGGTGGGCGAGCCGAAGCGGGTGTATTCGAGCTTCGTAAAGGGACTTGAAACCTTGCCGGTGAAGATTGCGGCGTGAAGCTACCTCCCTCTCCCCGTTCTTACGGGGAGAGGGTCGGGGTGAGGGGCTATATCCGCAAATACGGTGACAGCCGGGTCGCGGAGAGCCTCCCTCACCCGGAATTCAAGCTTCGCTCGAATTCCGGCCTCTCCCCGCGCGCGGGGAGAGGCGAAGAAAGAGACACACTGGAGCACCACCATGAACATCCAGACGCCGGTTAAAGTCGACAAGGCCGAACGCATGCGCAAGGCGCGCGAGGAGGCCTATGCGACCCCGCTGGCGCAGTTTCACCCCGGCGCGCCCAGGCTGTTCCAGGACGACACGCTGTGGCCGTGGTTCGAGCGGCTGCGCAAGGAAGAGCCGGTGCATTACTGCACCAACGCGCCGATCGAGCCGTACTGGTCGGTGGTGAAATACAACGACATCATGCATGTCGACACCAGTCACGGCGTCTTCTCCTCGGACTCGACGCTCGGCGGCATCGGGATCCGTGACGTGCCGGAGGGCTATGACTGGCCGAGCTTCATCGCCATGGACCAGCCCCGGCACTCGGCGCAGCGCAAGACGGTGTCGCCGATGTTCACGCCGACGCATCTGGACGAGCTCGCAAAGCTGATCCGGCAGCGCTCCCAGACCGTGCTCGACAATCTGCCGCGCAACGAAACCTTCAATTTCGTCGAACGCGTCTCGATCGAGCTGACGACGCAGATGCTGGCGACCCTGTTCGACTTCCCCTGGGAGGAGCGGCGCAAGCTGACGCGCTGGTCGGACGTCGCGACCGCGCTGCCCAAAAGCGGCATCGTCTCGTCGGCCGAGGAGCGCCGGCGCGAGATGGACGAATGCTATGCCTACATGTCCAGGCTGTGGAACGAGCGCGTCAATTCCGCCCCGCGCAACGATCTGCTGTCGCTGATGGCCCACAACGAGGCCACGCGCCACATGGATCCCGACAATCTCATGGGCAACATCATCCTGCTCATCGTCGGCGGCAACGACACCACGCGCAACACCATGTCCGGCTCGGTGCTGGCGCTGAGCGAGAATCCGGAGCAATATGAGATGCTGCGGAAGAATCCGGCGCTGATCGATTCCATGGTGCCGGAGGTGATCCGCTGGCAGACCCCGCTCGCCCATATGCGCCGCACCGCGCTTGCCGACACCGAGATCGGCGGCAAGCACATCAAGAAGGGCGACCGCGTGGTGATGTGGTACGTCTCGGGCAACCGCGACGAGGAGATGTTCGAGAAGCCGGACGAGTTCATCATCGACCGGCCGCGACCCCGTACGCATCTCTCCTTCGGTTTCGGCATCCATCGCTGCGTCGGCATGCGGCTCGCCGAATTGCAGCTCCGGATCGTCTGGGAGGAGATGCTGAAGCGCTTCGACCGCATCGAGGTGGTCGGCGAGCCGAAGCGGATCTACTCCAGCTTCATCAAGGGCTATGAGACGCTGCCGGTGCGGATTCCGGGCTGACGGCTCGACAGTCAACGCATGAACAGTCGGCAGTTGAAGAGTTTAACTCTCTCGGTCCTGATCGTTGGCGGGATGTTTCGGCCATGCAATGCCCAAACACCCAACACGCCGTCAGTTACTGAGGTAGATTGTTCCGCCTATCACCGACAGCCGAATGGCACCTGGTTCGTTGTTCGATCCAACACCGTGCTGCGTGACGGCAAAGTGACCAAAGTCGTCTTTCGCGCAGACAACCCCGAGACAGTTTTCGTCTCTGATAAAACATCGCTGTCTGCGCTTCTCGATGCGGGGTGCTCTCGACTCGCCCGCTGAGAGGCATTCCCGCGGGGCTTATGTTCGTGCTCGATGCGAACGGAGAGATAATTCCGGCCTAGTCCGCCCGACGCCGCTTTGGGGTGGCGCCTTCCGGGTCCTAGACCGCGCCGGAAACCGGCAGGCGGGAAGCCGGCGCGCCTTTTCTGCCCGCCTGCCGCGGCGCCTTGGCAGGTGTCTTGGCGACAGTCGTCTTCACTTCCCTGGGACCTGCCGTGGCCACGAAATGACGAAGGCGATCCTTCAGGTCGAACAGCTCCGCCAGGGGCACGTTCAGGAAGCAGTAGAACTCGCCCAGCATCTGCTCGGTCCGCTTCCGAAGCGAAACGCCCTTCGGCGTCAGGTCGACCAGCACGCGGCGCTCGTCGGCAGCCTGCCGTTGCCGGGTGACGAGACCCTTGGCCTCGAGCCGCTTCAGCATCGGCGACAGCGTGCCAAAATCCATGCGCAGCAGTCCGGACAGGTCGCCGACGCCCTGCGCGCCGCGCTCCCACAGCACGACCAGAACCAGGTATTGCGGATAGGTCACGCCAAGCTTGGTGAGGAACGGCACGAAGAGCCGCGTCATGTGATTGCTGGCGGCGTACAGTGCAAAGCAAAGGTGGTTGTCGAGCCCCGGCATATCCACCGGCGCAATGGCGCTCTTGGCGTTCTGGCCGTTTCGTCTCGCTTCGTGTCGCATATCACCGACTTTCCGGATGGCTGCCAATCGCCGCCCTGCATTCGCAAGGCTCCGGCTTTGCCTGAACCGGCATTCTGCGCGGGGAAAAGCCCTGCGGATTGGCGTTGAGTCTGCGCTGAATCTTAGCGTCAGCAGACCTGACTATGCAAGTCGCGGCAGACCGCGCGATCGGTCCCCGTTCAGGGAAAATTCCCGCCATTCTGTTTTTGCGATGCACCATACCACATAATGTTGACTCACATTATATCGTATGCAAGTTAATTGTATCTTCTGTAACCGGCAATGAACGGAACGGAAGAAGCACACCAGCCCCGGCTCGCGGGCTGACGTCTTCAAGGCAAAACAACTTCAAGGGAGGGAAATCATCATGTCGGACATGGATCGCCGTGCATTCGTCGGCGCCGCTGCTCTCGGCGGCATGGCGTCTGCGGTTCTTGCCGCCTCATCCGCCATCGCGGCGGGACAGAGCGGGTACTTCGTGATTGCCGAGATCGTCTCCAAGAAGGACAAGGCGGACGAGCTGCGCAACCTGCTCGTGCCGTTTGCCGAGACGTCGGCCAAGGAGCCGGGCTGCCAGGTCTATACGCTGATGGAAGTCATCGGCGAGCCCGGCCGCTTCCTGACTTTCGAGCGCTGGACCAACAAGGCGGCGCTCGACGCCCACATGGTGACGCCGGAGATCAAGGCGATCGTGCCCAAGCTCGAGCCCGTACTCGCAAAGCCGTTCACCCAGCTCTTTCTCGACGCACGCACGGGCGGCTGAACGGACGCACCCGGCACTGCTGATGATGGTCGCTCCCTTCGGGAGCGGCCACGACGAATTTCGCCCGAAACAAAATGCAGCAACAGGGGAGGAAGAAATGCGTGGTCTGATCTATGGACTCGGTACGGTGGCGGCACTCGCAATGGCCGCGCCGGCGCTTGCCGGTGATCTCACGAGCATTGAAGTCGATGCCAGCGGCAAAGCGATTGCCGTCAAGAAGGAGCCCGGAAAGCTCGCAGCCATCCCGGATATCGGCGGCATAGCGAACAAAGGCTTCAACTACGGGCAGATCTATCAGGTGCCGCCCAACGGCATCGATATCGGCAAGGGCATCAACGTGATGCGCGGCCACGTCGACGCCAACGGCTCGATCGCCCTGCACGAAGGCCCCGCGGAACAGACCTACGTTCTCTACGTCATCAGCGGCACCGGCAAGATGTCCCTGAACGACAAGGACGGCAAGACGTACGGCGAGGTCAGCTACAAGCCTGACGACGTCATCCTGTTCCAGCCGCATACATGGCACGCCTGGGTCAATGGCGACACGCCGTTCGAATTCCTCGGCTTCGACATGCAGGCGCCGAAGAAGTAGTCGCTCTGAACAGGAGGGAAACACGTGTCACAAATCATCCTGCATCATTATCCACTCTCGCCTTACTCGGAGAAGATTCGCCTCGCCCTGGGCCTCAAGGGCGTGAACTGGAGCTCGGTCGAAATTCCGGTATGGACGCCGCGCCCAAAACTCACGCCGATGACGGGCGGCTACCGGCGCACGCCGATCCTGCAGGTGGGCGCGGAGTTCTATTGCGATACGCTGCGCATTCTCAAGGCCGTCGAAAGCCTGGGTGGGTCCGGCACGCTCTACCCCAGGGGCCAGGAGGGCCTGGCAAAGGCGTTCGGCTGGTGGATCGAGAAGGGCTCGTTCTTCAACGCCGTGTGCCTGACGATCGGCAACATGCCCGGACTTCCCCAGGAATTGATCGATGAGCGGCGGCCGCTGTTCCGGGTCAACCTCGACCCGCAGGAATTGCGCGCCAAGCGGCCGTTGTACCTGCAACGGGTGAACGCGCATCTGGCACGGCTCGCCGAGATCCTGGCCGATGGCCGCAAGTTCGTGCTCGGCAACGATCCCTCCGCCGCCGATCTGTCGGCCTACCATCCGATCTGGTTTGCGCGGCAGAACGGCGGCAGCGAGGTGAATGAGTTGATCGCCTTCGCCGACATCATCGATCCCTGGTACAAGCGCGTTGCGGCGATCGGCCATGGCACCTTCGCCGCCATGACGCCCGACCAGGCCATCGATGCCGCGAGGGTCAGCGAGCCGAGTGAGCCCGACGAATGGCTGCCGGAGGCACAGACCCTCGGTCTCAAGCGCGGCGACTGGGTCAGCGTCACGCCCGACGATTACGGCAATCCCGTCTACGGAAGCCTGCTGGCGTGGACCGCCGACGAGGTCGTGATCCGGCACGAAGACCCTTCGGTGGGGAAGGTGAACCTGCGCTTCCCGCGCGTCGGCTTCGACACGGCTCCGGCGGCGAAAGCGCCGGCCTAGGCGCAGCGGCGCGGGGAGAGCGCGGCGCATTCCGCCCTCTCCCTCGCCGTCTCCTCAATCTTCGCTGTCATGCCCCGCGCAGGCGGGGCATCCAGTACGCCGCGGCCTTTCGATTCTAGCCGCGCGGCCTCTGGAATACTGGATTGCCCGCCTTCTGTTTAGACCGGACAGATCACTGACAGGTGTTCGGAGACATAGCTGACACATCAAACTGGACTGGATTGGTCGATT
>NZ_JAFCJJ010000040.1 GCF_018131015.1 Bradyrhizobium diazoefficiens | reverse complement strand
CCGCACATATGGATGCAAGCGATCCGATCAAATCTCTCAAAGCTCTTGTGCCACGGGGGCCGTCCACATATGGGTCCCGGCCTTCGCCGGGACGACATTGGAGTTTTGTAGCAGCGCCTGTACCTACCAGCGCCCGCCCTACACCGCCACCTCTTCGCCGAGATACGCGACCGCGGCTTCCAGCCCGCCCTTGCCGTGCGGGATCTTCAGCGCGTTCAGCCCGATCTCGATCACGCCGAGCGTGCCCAGCAGCATCGGCGCGTTGACATGGCCCATATGGGCGATGCGGAAGGCCTGGCCCGAGAGATCGCCGATGCCGGTGCCGAGCACCACGCCGCATTTCTCCTTGCAATAGCGCTGCAGCACCGCAGGATCATGGCCGTTGCTCATGGTCACCGTGGTCACGGTGTTGGAGCGCTCGCTCGCTTCCGCGACGTTGAAGCCGAGCACCTGGCCCTCCGACCACGAGGCAACCGCGCGGCGCGCCGCTTCGCCGAGCAGGCTGTGGCGGCGGAAGGCGTTCTCCAGGCCCTCCGCGTGCAAGAGGTCGATGGCCTGGCGCAGCGCGAACAACAGGTGCACCGGCGCGGTGCCGGCATATTTGCGATAGTGCTCGGTGCCTTCGCGCTCGCTCCAGCTCCAATAGGGCGTCGACATGTTGGCCTTCTTGTGCGCTTCCAGCGCGCGCTCATTGGCGGAGACGAAGCCGAGGCCGGGCGGCGTCATCAGGCCCTTCTGCGAGCCGGACATCGCGACGTCGATGCCCCATTTGTCCATCTCGAACGGCATGCAGCCGAGCGAGGCCACGGTGTCGACCATGTACAGCGCGGGGTGGCCGGCCGCCTTGATCGCCTTGCCGATCGCCTCGATGTCGTTCTGCACGCCAGAGGCCGTGTCGACCTGGACGACGACGACGGCCTTGATCGTGTGCTCCTTGTCGCGGCGCAGGCGCTCCTCGACCTCGTGCGGCCGCACCGCGCGGCGCCAGTCGCCCTTGAGCACCTCGACCTCGGCGCCCATCAGCGCGGCCGCGTTGCCCCAGCCGATCGCGAAGCGGCCGCTCTCCAGCACCAGCACCTTGTCGCCGCGCGACAGCACGTTGCTGAGCGCGGCCTCCCAGGCGCCGTGACCGTTGGCGATGTAGATGTAGGATTTGCCCCTGGTCGCAAACAGCTTCGAGATGTCGCGGAGCAGGCCCTCGGTCAGATCGGTCATCTGCTTGGAATAGATGTCGATCGCCGGACGGTGCATCGCCTGCAGCACTTCGTCGGGCATCGTGGTGGGTCCGGGGATGGCCAGAAATTCCCGGCCCGCGCGAACGGTCATTGCTGTTGGTCCTTGTGGCTTGTGAACCGGCTGGTGGGTCGCTGTAACAACACTTTTACGCGGCGCTGTGCCCCAAGAAAAGCACGTAAAATGCAGGGCTGGTTATCGCCTGGTCTCGCGGCAGCCGGCGGCCTCCGCCTCCTCGACCGAGCAGAACCAGCGGGTGCCCTTGCTGATCTTCATCTTGATCTGGGTGTACCAGCGGCTGGTCGGCTGGTGATAGATGCACTCGCCGGCGCTGTTGACGTTGCCCTTGATGGTGCAGTCGGGCGAAGGCGCGACCGGTCCCGAGGCCGAGGCGAGCAGCACCGCATGCGCGCCCTCCGGCGGCTTGGTCGCGCCCAGGATCGTCGTCTTCTTGTTGCGTACCCGCCAGTCCCAGGGTGCGATGAAGGCGCCCTGCCACATCCCGGCTTTTGCCTCGCGCGCGGCAGCTTCGTCCGCCTCGTAGTCACGGGAAAGACGGGCGTAGGCCAGCGCCCAGCCGTTGCGCACCAGCCATTTCTGGATGTCCTCGCCGCCGACGTCGCAGCGCGCCACGGTGCGGCCGCGCCGGTCGATGGCGCGGGCACGGCAGACCCAGTTCTTGCCCTCGGTGTATTTGGCGAGCTCGTCGCGCGCGGCGACGCCGCAGGTCCAGCGCTCGCTCTTGGTGTTGAGGCAGAGCTGGTCGACCGAGGGCGCGTCGATGCCGCCGAGCCGGATCCGCGTGGTGCCGATCAGGACGGAATCGCCGTCGCGGACCTTTGCCGTGCCGGTGATGTCGGCGGCCTGGGCCAGCGACGGGAATGCGAGCAAAGCCAGCGCAATCAGGAGTTTTCGCAACATGCCGGTCCGCGTGGTGAGGAAAATGTCGATAGACCCCGCAATTGTGGTCGGCTTTTGGCCACTCGGCCAGCTTATGCCCATGGATTGAGCTTTCAACTTCCCGTCATCCCCTCTCGTGTCCCGGACGCGGTGCGGCGTGCAACGCCGCTCCGCAGAGCCGGGACCCAGAAATTGCGGGCGAGTCTTCGGCCGCATGGGCCCCGGCTCTGCAGCGCACCGCTGAAGAAGCGCTGCGCTGCGTCCGGGGCACGAACCTCACCCCCGCGCCATTCGCCGCCGTGCCACCGCCAGCCCCATCAGCACGAAGGCCGACGTCACTTCCGGCCCGCCGACCAAAATCCGCGTCGGCGTCTTCATCTTGTTCCACTCATAGGCGCGGAACGGGCCGCGGCGGCCGCCTTCGCCGACGGCGTCGACGATGACGTTCAGTGCCGGCGCGAAGGCGCGCGGGTCGGCGCCGAGATGGCCGAGCGCGATCAGCGCCAGCGCCGCGTCGAACACGTTCATCTCGGCGGCCATCAGCTCGCCCTTGACGTAGGAGAGCACGCGGTGGCGGATGAAATCGAAATCGCCGTCGGGGTCGATCGCGGCCTGCGCCGCCAGCGGCAGCGCCAGGAACGCCGCATAGCAGCGGCCGAAATAGGCGCTGTAGAGCTCCGGCAAATAGTAGATGTGCGAGCGCGGATTGGCGAAGGCGTTGCTCGCCGCCAGCCGCTTCTGGAAGCCTATGATGCGATGCACGGTGGCGAGTCGCGCCGGCGTCTCCAGAATTTTCCAGCGCGCCAGGTTGCGGAAGGAGACCTCGAGAATGTCGAGATTGAGCGTCGGATCGAGATCGTTGCCATAGGGCCGCTCGCCCCTGAGGTTGTCGATCCATGTCGCAACGCCGCCCTCGTAGTCGATGTTGTCGTTGAGCGGCACGGTCACGCGCGGCGCGTTGACGCCGGCCCGCACCTGGTAGCCGGCGTAGAAATCCAGCAGCGGCTGGTCGATGATCTCATCGGTGCAGCCGGCCTGCGTCGCCGCCGAGATCGAGCAGGCCGTGGTGTCGCAATCCGGCACGTAGATGCCGAAGCCGAGGTCCTGCTTGATCTGGGCGAAGAAGCGCGAAAACCGCGGATGCGGCGCCGGCGCCAGCGCGGTGATGACGTTGAACCGCGCGCCGTCGGCGCCTTCCACTTCCTCGCGGCTGATATTGACGCAGAAATCGACCATGTCGGCAACGGCGCGCTCCGCCGCGGTCTTGTCGGCGGGTGAAGCCAGCCCCGTCTCGACGAAGCTGAGCAGCGCCTCGATGAAGAAGGCGTCGTAATAGGCCGAGCGGTGGCGGATCTGCACCGGCTCCCACATCGGCTCGGCAATCCCACGCCAGGGCGGATTGATCACGGCCGCGGCCTTCGAGCGCGCGATGAAGACGCGGGCGAGGTTGAACAGCAGCGACGAATTCTTGTAGCCGCGCGCGTTCAGCCCGGTCAGCGCCATGATCAGCTCGCGCCCGCGGAAGTCGGGGTCGCCGATCAGGTTGAAGGCGGCATAGGTCGGCAGGAAGCCGTTCTTGCGGTACGAGCCGAGCAGGTGCTGCGCGCAGTCCCGGATCACGCCGTCGATCTGCGCTTGCTGCGGCATCGCGCCCTGGAACGCCGCCGGCGGCGGCTTCGGATGGTCCAGCGCGATGCTGTCGACGAGATCGGCGACGGGCTGGCCGACCGCGGCCCAGTCGGGCTCGGCATCGTCGCGGGCGCGCACCAGCGCCTCGCGTAGCCGGGTCATCCTCGCCTCGTCGCGCAGCTCGGGAAGGCCGGCCCGGCGCAGCAGGATCCGCAATGCCGGATTGCCGAGCGCGGTCTTGTAGAACTTGGCCAGATGCGGGTCGCCGCCAGCCCTGGCAGACAATACGGGATCGCAGACGTCATAAAGCGAGGGCCCGTCCTTCGGCGCCGTCAGCGCCCGGCAGGCGGCGCCGGCAAAATAATGAAAGCTCATGAAATACCTGGTCGGGGGAACTTTCGCGGGTCCTGGTCGGGCCGGCCGGCGCTCCCGTCTGCACGCCACCCCTGCCAAGTCTTTGAAAAAGCTACCCGGATTCGCGGGAAATACAAACGTGCCGCAGCTCACGGAAAAACCGGCACGGAGGCTGCATGGTTCAGCCCCGGAAAGCTACGGGGGATGCAGAAAATGGACGTGTTCGGCTTGGAGAATTAACCAACACATTCAGTCATTTAGCTCAATTCCCCGGGCGATCTATTGCCCGGGGGGCGATATCCGGTTAAGGGTTTGTTTGGTGCGGCGCCGCAAATTGCGCGCAATTCGGGGGCACTCCCCCGGCCAATCCCTCAAACCCAAAGACGCCATCGCGCTACTCAACCTATGTGCGCGCGCCTGGACGGTCTTTGGCACTGACAGGAATGAACCGAGATGAATGTTAGGCAGCCCAACATCTCCCGACGCACGATCGCCGTCGCCGCAGCCCTCGTCGGCACGGTGTCGCTGGTGATCGGCGCCCATGCTGCCCTCAACATGCGTTCGCTCGATGCCGCCAAGACCGTCGCGACCGAAGAGGTCACGGGCTCGGTGGACCGCGCCTCGCGCCTCGCGCTCGTGATCGGCAACGGTCACTATCCCGACGCCAATGCGCCGCTGACGCAGTCGATCAACGACGCGCGCGCGCTGTCCTCGACCCTGCGCAAGCACGGTTTTGATGTCGACATGGTGGAAGACGCGAGCAAGGACGACATGGTCCGCGCCGTCAACCGCCTGAAGTCCCGCATCAAGCCCGACAGCGTCGTCATGCTGTTCTTCGGCGGCTATGCCGTGCAGGCCGGCCGCGAGAGCTACATGCTGCCGGTCGATGCCGTGATCTGGAAGGAGAGCGACGTCCGCCGCCAGGGCGTCTCCATCGACGGCGTGCTCGACATGATGAAGGACCAGGGCGCCAAGGCCAAGCTCGCCGTGGTCGATGCCTCCCGCCGTAACCCCTACGAGCGCCGCTTCCGCTCCTACAGCCATGGGCTGGCGCCGATCAGCGCGCCCGACAACGCGCTGGTGCTGTCCTCCGCCTCGCCCGGCAAGGTCGCCGACGACGGCAGGGGCGAGCACAGCGTGCTGGTCGGCGAGCTCCTCAACAATCTGAATGCGCCGGGCAGTGTCGAAAGCGTCTTCAACAAGACCCGCATCGCCATCTCCCGCGCCTCCGAAGGCGAGCAGGTCCCGACCGTCTCCTCCTCGCTGCTCGAGGACGTCCGCTTCGGCGAAGCCGGCGGCTAGTTTTCCGATATCCCGCGACGTCTCGTGCCCCGGACGCGGCGCATCATGCAATGATGCGACGCTGAGCCGGGGCCCATTCTTTTCGGGACGAGGGAGCTACTTCGCCGCTTCCGCAGCCATCACCGGACGCACCGGATCGCCTTCGCGCAGCAGCGCGCCGGCGCGGGCGACGACGATGTCGCCCTCGTTGAGGCCGTCGCGAACCTCGATGTCGCCGCCTGACATCAGGCCGATCTCGACCCGCTTGGTCTCGACGCGATTGCGGCGGATCACCTGCACGACGGTGCCGGCGGGCGAATACTGCACGGCGGTCAGGGGCACCGCGACGTTGCAGCTCTGTCCGGTCTTGATCAGCGCGCGTCCGCTCGCGTTCAGCAGGAGCCGCTTCTGCGACGAGATGCCGATATAGACCATGCCCTGCTGGATGTTCGGCTCGACCGTCGGTCCGATGCGGCGCACCTTGCCGTCGAGGTCGCCGCTGCCCGCGATGCGCACGGTCGCCGTCTGGTTGACCGCGAGCTTGCGCACGTCGCTGGTCGCAACCAGGCCGACGAGGTCGTATTCGCTGCGCGCCACGATCGTGAACAGCGCCTCGCCCTTGGCCGAGGCGAACCCTCCGATCTGCGCGGTCGAGGTGGCGATCACGCCGGCCACGGGCGCCATGACCTGAAGCGAGCCGCCTTCGGGCAGCGCGAGGCGCGCCAGAACCTGGCCGGCGGTGGTGGTGTCACCGGCTTCCGCCAGCACGTCCGTCACCTTCAGCCCCGGCCGCTCCGGCCGCACCGAGGTCTCCTCGCGCGCGATGATCGTGCCGGTGGCCTCGACGATGTCGGAGAAGCACGATTTGGCCGCCTTCAGCACCGTGACCGCGGGCCCCCTGGGGGCCTCGTCGGCGGCACGGGCTGCGGGCGCGGACAGCGCGAGCAGGCCGGCAATCGCAAAAAGTCTGTGGGAGAGGGAACGCGCAGGCAATGAACGCATCGGTCATTCCGGTTGGCCGCAGGGCCATCATGGTTAGCAGAAGCGGCCGCGGCGGGCCATGGGAGAGAGGGCGGCGCGATGCCGCCCGTTGCATTGGTCGCTGCGTGAGCGAAGAGGTTCGCTGCCCGTCACTCCGGCAAACTCGTCATGGCCGGGCTTGTCCCGGCCATCCACGCCCTGGCCGCACGGAAAGAAGAACGTGGATGCCCGGGACAAGCCCGGGCATGACGGGCCTCACGGCAGATTCAAGAACTCCACCCAGTTCGGCTTCTTGCCGGTGGCGTAGGATGCCAGCTTGGTCAGCGCGCCGCTGCTCTGGTCGATCGCATAGACCGTCATGCTGTCCGACAGCTCCCCGACCGCGGCGAGATAGCGCCCGGTCGGATCGATGTTGAAGCCGCGCGGCTGCTTCTCCGTCGCGACGCTGCCGACCATTGTCAGCTTGCCGCTTGCCGCATCGACCTTGAAGGCGGCGAGCGTGCTGGTGGTGCGCTCGGAGGCGTAGAGGAAGCGGCCGTCCGGCGTGATGTGGATGTCCGCGGCCCAGGGCTTTCCGGAAAAGCCTTCCGGCAGCGCGGTGGTGCGCTGGATCTCGGTCCAGGCGCCGCTGCTGGCCTCGTAGCTGAATGCGGCGACGTCGGCGTTCAGCTCGTGGACGAGGTAGACGAACTTGCCATCGGGATGAAACACGAAATGCCGCGGCCCCGACTTCTCCGGCACCTTGATCGCCGGATCGCTCGGTGTGAGCGTGCCGGCGCTCGCATCGAACGCGAAGCGCAGCACCTGGTCGGAGCCGAGATTGGTCGCGAACACAAAACGGTTGTCGGGCGAGGGCGCCGCCGCATGCGCGTTCAGCCCGGTCGGGATCACCTGCTTCGGCTCGCTGACGACGCCGTTGGCGGATACCGGATTGAGCGCGATCCTGTTGCCGCCATAGGAGGCGCTGAACAAAAATTTGCCGCCGCGGTCGCTCGCGACATAGGCCATGCTGTCGGCGAGCGGCCCGTTGCCGATGGGACTGAGCTGCCCGGTCTTTTGATCGATCGCAAAGCTCACGGCGAGGTAAGGCTGCGAGCGGACGCCTGCGATCAGCACGCGGTGGTCGGGCGTGATCGCGAGCGGGGTCGAGGATCCCGGCTTCTCGACACCGGGAAAGGCGGCGGTTTGCACCGGAATCATCTCGCCGTTCGCGCCCATCCTGAACACGCTGATGCTGTTGCTGTCGGCATTGCCGATATAGGCGAAGGTGTCGGCCATGCTGATGCGGGCTCCGGGAATGAGGGCAAGGAAGGTGAGGGTGGCGGCGGCCGCAACGCGGGACGCTCTGGATGCGATGCAGCGTGTCGGTCTCGTCATGGTCGTCCTCCCCAAGCAGCCGGTGTGCGGCCCTGTCATTTTACCGCCGAGGATAGCTGCACCCGCGCTGCCGCACCAAATTCCAAATGAGATCGATCGATGCCGAAATCGCATCGGTGCCGCGTGCGCCGCCGCATGAACTCGCTCACACAATCTGCGAACCATTTTCCCGCTGACGCATTGAGCCCTTATGCCCCGCGAAAACGATCTCGAAGGCGATCAGGACATGGGTGGCAAGCACGGCGGACAGGCCGGCCAGCCCAAGCCGCCGCCGCGCCCGCGCGAAGATCCGCGTGATGAGGATGTCGTGGCAAAGCGCCACACTGGTCAAACCGATCGCAATGTCCCAAAGACCAACAACGAATAGCGTTGCGTTCTGCCTGCACGATCGCAGCGCCCCTCCCGACCCGACAGAATCGGCGGGAGCGGCACCAAAACGGAGGCTGGCATGTTTTGGATCTATTGGGACACCGCCTGGTCGCTCATCATCAGCGGTATCATGTTCGCCACCATCGTCACGCATCCCGACGCCGAGTTCGTCGAGGTCCAGGCGGCAAAGCGGGCGAAATGAGTCTGCGCCCTGAAAGGGCGAGCGAACTTTCCGCTACTCCAAAACGTTGTGCTTCCGATCGCGGCTTCACCTTCGCGGGCGAAGTTCGTGATCCGAGGTCCGGTTTGGATTCGCCTCCGTTTCCGGGCCTCGTTTCCCGTCAGGTCATGCTGCCCGGAATGAAGCAGCGGATCAGGGCGCGGCCGTTGACGTAATAGGGCCAGACGAAGGTGCGGCCGGCACGGTTCGGCTCGGTGATCACGGCATCGTCCGGCACCACCACCCAGTCGCCCTGCAGCCGGACGCGATAATGTCCGTCCAGCGTGTCCCAGTCGACGTCGTCGAGCGCGGTGCCGTCGGCGTCCGCGCAGCACGGGCCTCCGGCTCTGCTGTGCAGGCTCTCGAACCAGCCCTTGAGGGGAGAGTTCGCGTAGCGGCCGTCGTCGCGGGCATTCGCGGACATGCCGATCATGGCGGCAACCGCCACGAGAGGCATCATCCTGAAAGCCGCGACCGCCATAGTCCCGATCGTCATATCGCCTCGCTCTATCTGCGCATGCGCGCGCCCACGCAGGCGTCAAGCCGCCGGCGAGTCCGCGTGATGCAATGTTGGCTGCTGCCCGGCGGCCGGGTTCCGGCCGTCTCAGCGGGGCGATAACCGCGAGGCCCGGCATTTGATCCAATTGCAGAAGCGGCAGATGCGCCTGTAAGCTCGCGGACGGCCGGGAATCCCGCGGCTTGGAAACCGGTGGCAGGCCCGGATGCTCGACCGATATCGACTGTTGGCCATCCTCGCCGGTGCGGTCGGGGGCGCGATCGCGATTGCGGGCATGGAGGCGTTCTCCACCAGACGGGCGTTTCCGCTTTTTGCCGTCCCGTTCGCCACCTCGATCGTGACGGTGCTGGGCTCACCGAAGGCCGAGCCGGCGCAGCCTCGTGCTCTTGTCGGCGGTCATCTCGTCGCGACGCTCGTCGGACTGCTCGTCGTGAAATTGTGCGGGCCGGCGCCGTGGGCCGCCGCTGTCGCCGTTGGCCTCGCCATGATCGCAATGCACCTGACCGGCACCTTTCACCCGCCTGCCGGCATCGACCCGCTGGTTGTCGTCGTCAACAACATGTCCTGGAGCTTTCTGATCGTGCCGGTTGGCGCCGGCGCCCTGCTGCTCGCAGCGTTTGCCTATGCCTGGCACAATGTCGTCGCGCGCGGCGCCAACAAAGGCGATACCTGGCCCGCCCGCTGGTGGTGACATGGCGCCGGCGCTGATGCGAGGTCACCAATGATGGTGATGCCGATTGCCGCGTCCGCGATACCAGCCGTAGTGATGACCGCGATGGCCATGCCAGCCGTGATGGCCGTGACCATGGCCATGGCCGCCACGAACCTGGATGACGGCGTCCTCGTGCGGGGGCGCCGGGAGCGCTATTCCCAAACGCGCCGACGCCGGCGAAGATGATGCCATTGCCGCGATCACTGCCGCCGCTGCGGCCAGCCCGAAGAGTTTCATGCTTGTCCTTTCTCGCTGCCTGATCCCGGATCGTATCGAGACATGCGGGGCCGGGTCGCCCGCATGCGAGACATCTGCACTCACCATCCGCCGAAGAATTCGCGGCGATCGAGTGCTGCCCGCCGCTCGAATGTCCGGCGGGCCATGCGATAGCTGCGGGCGGCGCGCTGGCGCTTGGCGACGCCTGTGGTGACGGCGCGCGCCGGCGCCGCCTCGATCGCACGATGCTCGATCGAAGTGTCCTTGATTGAATTGTCCTTGGGCATCATCGCCAGCGCGTCATGCGGAGATTGTCGGTCGTGCGCATCGTTGGCGGCGATTGCGGGCGCCAGCACGGGTGGCTGCGAGACGTCGAACACGATCCGTTCGGGAACAGGGCGGGTCGAGGCGATCCGGATGACGCTGCGATCGACCTCGGCAACGGAGGCGGGCGCGGACACGGGTGGAAAATAATGGTCCGCGGCGAACAGCAGCGCGAGCAGCAATCCGCCGACGAAGACGACATATCTGACGACTGGCATGATTCCCCGCGATCGCACCCTGCGAACCAGGGCGGGGCCTCAACGGGAAAATCCGGCAATCGTTCCATCGTTGGGTGGTTGCGGCAGACCGATTGTTGGCTTCGCCTGAAACCACCCAATGGAAGCTCACGCGCCTCCGGTAATTCTACGGGGGCTTCACATAGTTTGTTATTTTGCTGCCTCGCCGGTTGTAGTGTGTCCCCCAAGGGGGCCCTCGATGAAAGACATCGAAATCCAGTTGGAGAAGCTGCGGACCGAGGCGATTGACTGCGCATTGATCGCCAGGCTCTCGACCGATGTGGGCAAGCGCGAGCTGTTCACGAAGCTGGCGGAGCACTACAACGTGCTGGCCGCCGAAGTGCAAAAGGCTCTCGCGGGCAACACCGCGAAGCCGTAAGGCCGCCCCGGGGGCCGCGCTGATCGCGCCCGCTAGGCTGCCGAAGCCTGCGCCGACAACAGCTGTTTCAGCTTGGCGACCGGCACGGCGGGGCTGAACAGCCAGCCCTGCATCTGGCTGCAACCGAGCTGCCGCAGCACGTCGCGCTGCACCTCGGTTTCGACGCCCTCCGCCGTCGTCGCCATGTGGCGCGCGGCCGCCATATGCACGACGGCCTGCACGATCGGCGAGGAATCCTCGGGCTCGCCGATGTCGCTGATGAAGCTGCGGTCGATCTTGATCTTGTCGAACGGGAAACGGTGCAGATAGCTCAGCGACGAATAGCCGGTGCCGAAATCGTCGAGCGCGATGCGCACGCCGAGCTCGCGGAGCTGCTGCAGGATGGTCAGCGCCTCCTCGTCGTCGCGGATCAGGACGGTCTCGGTGACCTCGAGCTCGAGCCGTCCGGGCGCAAGGCCTGATTCGGCCAGCGCGGCGGCGACCTTCAGCGCCAGCGTCTTGGAGCGGAACTGCACCGGCGAGACGTTGACCGCGATGTGGATGCCGTCGGGCCAGGAGGCCGCCTCGGTGCAGGCCTGCTTCAGCACCCATTCGCCGATCTCGCCGATCAGGCCGGTGTCTTCCGCGACCGGGATGAAGTCCGCGGGCGAGATCATGCCGCGCTCGGGATGGCGCCACCGGAGCAGCGCCTCGCAGCCGGTCACCACATTGGCCGCGAGGTCGACCAGCGGCTGATAGTGCACCTCGAACTCACCGCGGGCGAGCGCCTGCCGCAGATCGAGCTCGAGCTGGCGGCGCTGCCGCGCCCTGGCGTCGTATTCGGGCACGAAGAGGCGGAAGGTGCGGCGGCCCTCGGACTTTGCCGCATACATCGCCAGATCGGCGCGCATCAGCAAATCGTCGGGATTGTCGCCATGCTCGGGCGCGATCGCGATGCCGATGCTGGCGTCGGTCGGAATCTCCTGGCCCCTGCAGTTCACCGGCGCGCGCAGCGCTTTGAGGATCTCTTCCGCCAGCGCCGTCAGCTCGGCCTGGTCGCTGGTGCCGGCCTTGACGATGGCGAACTCGTCGCCGCCGAGCCGCGCCACCATGTCGTTACGGCTGACGCAGGCGCGCAGGCGGTTGGCCACCTGGCGCAGCAGCTCGTCGCCGACCTCGTGGCCGAGCGAATCGTTGACGCCCTTGAACTCGTCGACGTCGATATAGAGGATCGCGAACGGCTTGCCCTCGGCAAGCTCGGCGACGCGGCGCTCCAGATGCCCGCGCATCAGCACGCGGTTGGGCAGATCGGTGAGCGCGTCGTAATGCGCCATGTGCGCGATGCGCTCGTCGGCGCGGATGCGCTCGGTGACGTCGTCATGGGTGGAGAGCCAGCCGCCGGTGTCGCCGGGCTGGTTCTTGATCTCGATCAGGCGGCCGTCGCGTGTTTCCACGACGCGGCTCTGCGTCTGCCCGATGCCGCTCAACACAGCGTCGCAATAGGAATCGACGTCGCCCTCGAACGAGCCGGTGTCGTAGCGGTGCCGGATCACGTCGCGGAAATGGACGCCGGGCTTCACCACATGGGCCGAAAGCCCGTACATCTCGATGTAGCGGCGATTGCAGACGATGAGCCGCTCGTCCTGGTCGAACATCAGCAGGCCCTGCGTCATGGTGTTCAGCGCGGTGTCGAGCCGGTGCTTCTCCGCCGAGAGGCGGCGCGTCATCTGGCGGAAGATCAGGAACAGCGTGAGCACGAGCAGGCCGATCGACAGCACCGCCACGGTAACGAAGAACTTCGTCTGCGTGACCCAGGTGGCGAGCGCTGCATCCAGCGACTTGGTCGCGACCACGACCAGCGGCTCGCCGGTCAACAGGCGCGAGGCGACGATGCGGTCCTTGCCGTCGATCGGGCTTGCGAGCTGCGTCGTGACGAAGGTGCGCTGGAACACGGCGATCTGCTCGGGCGAGCCGGTGCGGTAGTTCTTGCCGATCATGTCCTCGACATGCGGAATGCGCGCGAGCAGCTGGCCGTTCTGGTGGTGCATCGCGATCGAGGATTCCTCGCCGAGGCCTGTCGATTCGAAGAAGGATTCGAGCTGCTGCGGCGTGATCGCGCGCGAGACCAGCCCGAGGAATTCGCCGTGCGGGCCGGACACGCGCCTGGCAATCACGATCGCCGGGCCGCCGCCGAAACGGCCATGCACGACCTCGATCTCCTCCTGGGAGGACGGATCATTCTTGAGCCGGTTGAAATAGCCGCGGTCGGCGACGGAAATGTCGGCCACCGGCCATCGCCGCGACGAGTTGATCAGGACGCCGCGGGCATCGAATACGTTGGCGCCGGCAACGTCGGACCAGCCGCTGGCCCGCGTGCGCAGCACCTCGTGCATGGCAAGCGTGCCCATCTCGCTGCGGAAGATTTCGGCCGATTCGATGCCATGGCTTTCGAGCTCGGCGATGATGCTCTTCTGCAGCACCGCGAAATCCTCGAACTCGCGGTCGAAATGGCGGGCGAGCAGCCGCACCGCGCTCTCCAGATGGTCGCGGCCGCTTTCGATGGCGTTCTGACGGAAACGGTCGACGGTGAGAGCGGTGCCGACGGCGGTTGCCGCCATCAGCACGAAGCCGCCGACGATCAGCCACGTCAGCGGCGCTCCCTGCCAACGACGGAGCAACGCGCGCATGCGCGCGGTCCATCGGATCGATGTGCCCATCCAGCCCTCCCCGGTGGGATGCAAGATGCCGCAAAACCGACAAGAGCCCGTTACCAGCGACGGTTAGGGAAGTGTGAATTTGGAACCAATCAGGGGGAAAAGCAGCCTCAGCGCCGGACTTCCCAGTTCAGCGCCTCCGCATTCGCCTTGGCGAACATCGCCGGCACGTCGAACTTGCCGGTCTTAAGGTCGTAGCGGCAGCGCCAGTCGCCGAGGCCCTTCAGGGCGACGTTCTTCGGATGCTTGTCGAACTCGCCCGAGAGCGAGATCACGAGGTAGCGGTTGTCGGGCCAGTCCACGCCGAGCCAGCGATAGGCCTCCTCGGTGCCTTTCACGAGATTGGCCGTGATGTGATAGTCGAGCCTGGCGAACTTCTTCGTTTCCGGCCGGGCGTAGAAATAGGCCCAGGCGAGATCGCTGAGCGACTTCCTCTTCGTGGCGCCGGCGAAGGCGCCGTTCTCGAGGTGATAGAGGAACAGGTCCTGCTCGCCCGAGCCGGTCTTCTGCATCCGCACCAGCCATTGCGAATCGTTGGTGAAGCGGAAGCCGGCGCCATAGCCCTGCTCGGGCTTCAGCTCGGTCATCTCTTCGCCGTGCCGGGCCCAGACCTGCCATTTGACATCGAAATCGTCGCTGTCCTTCCAGTACTGCTCGAGCTTCGTGGCGCCGTCGGGGGAGGTGAAGGCGAGCTCGGGCCGCTCGTTGAGGACGAAGCCCGGCGGCGGGCCGGAGGCGGCAAGCGCGGGGAAAGCGGCGAGAGCCAAGGCAAGCGTCGAGGCAAGCGCCAGAAACGGCGCGGTCCGGCCAAATGCGGTCACGTGAAAAATCCTCAAAAAAATGACCGCGATCCGGCCTCGTTCATTGGACGACGGCGGGGCCGTTCCGGTTCATCCACAGGGTGCCAAAGCATGATCCGGAAAAGTGCGAAGCGGTTTTCCGAAAAGATCATGCTTAAACAACAACCTAAAGCGCGATGACGATTCATCCTCATCGCGCTTTAGCGCGGAGATTTACGATCATCCCAACGGCCGTCTTGCTGCAGTGGGCAAATCGGCGCAATTTGCCGCGGCTGACTGGCCAAACGTTCGATCCAGGGTTGACCTCACGATGATCACCGCATCCAAGGCCCTCATTGCGTTCTGTCTGCTTGCCGTGGGCGGCGCCGCACTGGTGATCGGCCCCACCGAGCTGCGCCGCCTGCTGCCGGGCGGGACGAGCACGGTCGTCGCCGCCAAACCCGAGGCCAAGCCCGAGATCAGGCCTGAAGTTAAGGCTGAGGCGGCCAAGCCCGCTGAGGTCAAAACTGCAGAGATCAAGCCTGAAGCGAAGGCCGAAGCCAGGGTCGAATCCCAGGCCAGGCCCGAAACAAAGGCCGACGTGGCAGCACCAAAGCCTGACGAACCAAAACTTGCCGCCGCGCAGCCCGCAGCCCCCGCCCCGGCGCAAGCGGCTCCCGCGCCGAAGCCCGCAGGGGCGCTGGCCGAGACACAAAAGCAGGTCACGGCCGCGCTCGCCGATCTCGCGCCGGTCAAGGTGCCGCCGACCGCAACCGAGGCCGGCCCGCGTTTCGACGTCGCGCGCGTCGACGATCACGGCGAGGCGGCGGTGATCGCGGGCGTGGCCGCGCCTGGCGCAAAAGTGGAACTGCTGCGCGACGGCCAGCCGCTTCACACCGTGACGGCCGATGCCGCGGGCCAGTTCGTCATGACCCCGCCGCAGCTTCCCGCCGGCAGCTACGAGCTGACCCTGCGGGCGAAGGCGCCTGACGGCACCGTGACCCAGTCCAGCCGCACCATGCCGGTGACGATCGCCGCTTCCGTGCTGCCGCCCGTGCGCGTTGCGCCGCCCACCGCGAGGCCCGAGGCGAAGCCGGTCGAGAAACCGGACGCGGCGCCCGACGTGGTCGCGGCCCTGCCCGCGCCCCGTCTGGCGGCAGCCCCAGTGCGCCCCCGGCCGCCGGCCAAGCCGCGGCTCGCCGCGCACCCGACGCTGGCATCGGCGTCGCCCGCGGACATCTTCAACGCGGCGCCGGTGGAGCCCGGCGGCAGCCGGGTGATCGTCCGCGGCGACAGCCTCTGGGCGCTCAGCCGTCTCGCCTATGGCGACGGCGCCCACTATGCGGCGATCGTCAACGCCAACCGCGACAAGATCCACAATCCCAATCTGATCTATCCCGGCCAGACCTTCATGTTGCCGCTCAAGGCACAGTAGAGACGGACCGTTTCGTCGCAGGCGGCGGAACTATTGGTTCCGCCGCGAGTCTCCTCCCTACAACGCAATGCGCGCCTGGCGCTAAGGGAGGGCCGAGGTGTGGGCAAGGTCATCCCGCCGATCGTCAAGTCAGCGGTGCCGAAATCGCGCCTGGTGATGCTTGCCACCGTCCTTGGTCTGGCAGTGCTGCTGCCCGATACGGCGGAGGCCCGGTTCGGATTGCGCGGCGGACCGCTGGGTGTCGCGCGTTTCGCGGTCGGCCACGTGATCGGCCTGTCGCGCTTGCGCCATGCTCGCATCCGAAGCGCCCAAGCCGCGATGCGGCCGCAGGATCCGCGCGGCGCCGGGCGCGGCCAGATCGCGAACCCCTACGCCATGCGTGCGGCGCTCACTGCGGGCGCAGCCTTGGCCGGCTGGCAGGGCGGGCGCCGTGCGCAGGGCTGGTGGCGGCATGGCGACGGCAGCTATGGTTGGGTCGGCCCGGTGTTCTGGCCGTTCGCCTATGACGATCTCAGCAACGCCGTCATGCTGGGTGATACGACCAGTCTCTCGCTCTATGGCTATGGCGACATCTATGCCGCGATCTTCGCGCCCTATGCCGCACCGGAGCTCGCCGCCTACACCGCGCCGCAGGGCCGGCGCGCGCGAAAGATTCCGTCCGCGGAAGCCCTCTGCGACGCCAGCGACAGCGGCGGCCTGCCGGTCGACCGCATCGCCGCCATTGTCCAGCCGAACGAATTGCAGCGCACCGCCCTCGACGAGCTCGCCACCGCCTGGGTGGCTGCGCGCGACACCATCCGCGCCGCGTGCCCGGCGCAGGCGGGCGCCACCGCGCCGGAGCGCGTCAATGTCATGCAGGCGCGCCTCGATGCCATGATCAAGGCCACTGATACGATCGCGCCGCCGCTGACGAAATTCGTCGATCTCCTCGACGACGGCCAAAGGACAAAACTCGAGGCGCCGGTGAAGGAGCGCCACGCCGCGCTCGCTGCGGCCCAGCGCAAGGAGCCACAAGCCGCGGCGGCCTGCGCGGCCGACGTCGATCCCCGCTACGACGAGCAGGCGCAGCGCCAGTACCAGCAGCTCGTGCAGCAGCAATGGCCTGCCGACATCGCGTCCTCGCTGAAGCTCGACGACACCGCCCGCGCCCGCCTCGACGTGCTGCAGGACACCACGCTGCGGACGATGGAGACGCTGAGCCCGTGTCCGCAAAAGCCCGCCGCAACGCCGCAAGCCCGCCTCGCCGCGGTGAAGGCGCGGCTTCAGACGATGCAGCAGGCCCTGAAGTCGGTCGGCGATGCGCTCGACGATTTCGAGGCGGGGCTCAGCGACGAGCAGAAGGCGGCGTTCGAGGCGATCGGGCCGAAGCGGGGGGCTTGAGGGGGCGGTTCTTAGCGACGGGCAGATGCTCCGGCCGCCGCGCGAAAGGAGTATTCTCTCTGCCTTGAAGCAAATGATATCCTTCTATGATATACATGCCGTACCAGCGGATCAGGGATTGGACGATGCAGATTTCAAAATGGGGCAACAGCCTTGCGGTACGGCTCCCCAAGAAGCTGATCGAGAGGCTTGGTCTCGCCGAAGGCGACCATGTCCATGTCGATGTCACGTTGGCGGATGAGCGACCCGACGTGGTCTCGAAGGACAAGGCCAGCGAGGACGATTTCCTGCGTCGGTTGCGCGATTTGCAAAAGCCTCGCCCCAAGGACTTCGTCTGGAATCGCGATGACGCCAACGCGCGGTGACTCCCTTTCTCGACACAAACGTTCTTGTCTATGCTGCGCTGTCGGATGATCCGCGCTGCCCAATAGCCGAACGCGTGCTAACGGCGGGAGGCACGATCAGCGTTCAGGTGTTGAACGAGTTCGCTAACGTCGCTCGAACCAAGCTCAAATGGCCCTGGTCCGATATCGAAGCGATGCTCGCATTGGTGCGCGGTCGGTCAAGCCGGGTGCAGCAGATCGCGGTTTCGACCCATGAATCTGCTCTTGAGCTCGCCCGCGATCATGGCGTCGGCTTCTATGACGCGCTTATCGTCGCCGCCGCACTCGAGGCGGGCTGCGACACTGTCCTCACTGAAGACATGCAGCATGGCCGTAAGTTCGGTGCTCTCACAATCGTCAATCCCTTTATCGAGAGCGCGCCGTGAAGCCTCAATCCCGCTGCACAAGAGGGCGCGCCGCCGCGCCGATTATGCTGTCCGGCGTATGCGATGAGCCTTGCGGCGGCCGACGCTCCCCACTCTGCCATCATGCCAGTGTTTTGCCCGACGTGTCAACCAAATTTTCGGAATATCGTAACTCATTGATTCCGCACGCCCCGGCATCGGTGCATGGGGTTGTTTTCGCCATTTTTGTTTTTGGCTAGCCCGTTCGCCGCGCCGCGGCCGCGTTCACGACGTTCTCCACCTCTGCGCGCCAGGACAAGATCTCCATTGCCAGCACGGGGTGGTTAAAACCCTTGAGCTGGAGGTCGTCGAGCGCGCGGGCCTCGACCCATTGCTCGACCATGCCGTAGACGCGGCGGCTGACCACGACCTGGCCCGCCTTGGCCTCGTCGCAGAGGCGCGAAGCGAGATTGGTGACGCTGCCGATCGCGGCATATTCCAGCCGCTGCTCGAAGCCGATCTGGCCGAGCGTGGCGTAGCCCATGGCGACGCCGAGGCCGAAGCCGAGCGAGTGGCCGCGGTTCTTCCACTTCTCGGTCAGCTTGCCGATCGCATCGCGCATCTCGACCGCCATCTTGACCGCGCGCGCCGTGTGGTCGGCGAACTGGATCGGCGCGTTGAACAGCACCATCACGCCGTCGCCGGCAAAGCGGTCGAGCGTGCCTTCGTAGCGGTGGATCAGCTCGCCGAGCGCGGCATGATATTCGCGCAGCACGTTCATCGCCTCTTCCGGCTCGGTTGCCTCCGTGAACGAGGTGAAGCCGCGCAGGTCGCAGAACACCACGGTGACCTCGCGGCGGTGGCTGTCGAGCAGCGCGTCATGGCCGTCGGAGGAGGCGATGAGCTGGGCGACCTGCGGGGCGAGGAAGCGCTCGAGGCGCTTGATGCGGCCGATCTCCCCGAGCTGTTTTTCGACGCGCTCCTCCAGCGAGCGATTCCAGTTGCGCAGCTGCTCGGTCTGCTCCTGCAGCTTGGCCGCCTGCTGCTGCACGGTCTCGTGCGCGGCGGCGAGCTCGCGGCCCTTGTGGTCGACCTCGGTGAACAGCCGCGCATTGCGCATCGCCAGCACGGCCTGGTTGGCGAAGGTGCGCATCAGGCCGGTGAGGCTGCCGGCGAAGGCGCCGCTCGCCCTCCGCAGCACCACCAGCGAGCCGAGCGTGCCCTGCTGGTCGACCAGCGGCACCACCAGCACGGAATGGAATCCGGCGTTGACCGCGACGTCGCGCAGCGGCTGCTCGGGCGCACGCTCGAGGTCGGTCAGCGCGATCGGCTCGCCGCTGTCGGCCGCAAGGCTCAGGATGTTGCGGCCCTCCTCGATCGAGACATGCAAGGCCTCGGCCGACTTGTCGATGCCATTGGCCTCGACCAGGTTGAACCGGTGCTGATCGGCGTCATAGCCGTAGATCAGCACCGCATCGGCCTGGGTGATCTCGAGCGCGCGGGCCGAGATCGTCGGCAGCACGGCGTTGAGATCGAGCGAGGAGGAAACCGCGCGGCCGACCTCCTCCAGCACCTTCAGCTCGTTGATCGACTGCGCGAGGTCGCGGGTGCGCGCCTCGACCTTGGTCTCGAGGTCCGAATAGGTCTCCTGGAGCTGGGCGGCCATGCGGTTGAACTGGCCGGCGAGGTCTTCCAGCTCGTCGGAGGTGTGCACGTCGATGCGGTGGCTGAAATCGCCTTCGCCGAGCCTGTTCGCGCCGTCGCGCAGCGCCGTGATCGGGATGATCATGCGGCGCGCGAGCAGCGTGCCGGCGAGGATCGCGACCATCAGGCCCATGCCGATCAGGAGCGCGATGCGCACGAGCTGGTCGCGGATCGGCATCAGGGCCTGCGTGGTCGGCTGCTCGAACAGCACGCTCCAGCCGAGCCTCGGCAGCGTGCTTGCGGCTGACAGCACCGCATGGCCGTTGAAATCGGTGCCGGAGCTTTCCGGATCGCCGCCGGGCGCGATCGCCGCGGCGACCTGCGGCAGTTTCGACAAATCGCTGCCGATCTCGGGGCCCTTCGACGACGTCGCGATCACGCGGCCGCGCGGATCGGCGACATAAGCGAAGGCGGCCTTGCCGACCTGGGCATCGGACAGGAACTCGGAAAGGAAATCGAGATCGATCTCGGCGACAGTGACGCCGGCGTTGAAGCCGGAATGCGCCACCGCAATCGACATCACCGGCCGCTGGTCGACGAAGCTGGCCGGCGAATAGCTCGCGCCCCGCGCGACGGCGTCGGTAAAGCGGACGTCGCGCGAGAGGTCGGCGTTGCCACCGGTCGTGGTCGACTGGCGCGAGACGCGCAGCACCTCGCGGCCGTCGCCGTTGAGCTGGAACAGCTGGGAGATGACGGAGACCTGCTGCAGGAGCTGGGTGTAGTCGGTGCGACGCTTGTCCAGCGTGTCCCGGCTCGCCGTCGTCACCCAGCTGATCTGGCGCTCGAGCTCGGAGACCGACTGCTCGATCCGCCGTGCGGCGGCCTGCGCCTTGTCCTCCAGGGCGTCGGTCATCTGTGTCTTGGTGCCGCGGTAGGAGATCCAGGTCTCCATCGCGCCGTTCACGGCGAGCACGAACACGACGAGACCGACGAGGGAGACGACGTATTTGGCGAACAGGCCCTCGCGCAGAAACCCGGTCTTGTCTTTCGCTCCCGCCATCCCGATCCTCTTGCGCCACGAACGCCGGCGCTGCGGGCCTCGCTGGGCCCCGTCGGCGCGTTCTATCACAGTTTGGGAGCGGGAACTTGTGAGGGAGCCGACAGGAATCTGCCGGCCGACTGGCTCGGCTCGCTACGACGGAAGGGCAGGGCGGTGAATTGTCGCAGCCGGCCTACCGGTTGAAGAGCTGCCGCAGCACGTCGTTCATCGGCTGGCTGTCCTGCTGCGCGGCTGGAGCTTCCTCGCGGACCGGGGGTGCGGGCGAGGCCTGCGGGGCCGGCGTCGACGGCGCGGCCGGCAGGCTGCGGCTCCGACTGGTGCCGGCGCCGCTGGAGAGCCCCTGGATCAGATTTCCGATCGCCTCGCCGATCTGTCCGCCGAGCGGGTTGTTCTGTCCGGGCGGCTGCGTCTGCGGGTTGGCGTTACCGCCACCTGGGGCAGCGCCGCCGAGTCCGAGGCTGCCCAAAATATTGCCGAGGCCGCCGCCGTCCGGGCCGAACAGGCCCTTGCCCATCTCGCGCAGCTTGGCGTAGCTCGCCTCCGGATTGTCGAGCATGCCGGCCATGTCGGGATAGATCCGCGGCTGCGACCAGGGGCCCTCGATCATCACGGGGATGCCGAAGCCGACCGGCTCGGAGCTGCGGCCCTGGCCTTCGGTGGTCATCACCAGCTTCGGCTCGACGCGAAAGCCCATCATCTTGGTGTCGAGCGCGATGGTGCCGGCGCCGGTCACGCGCACCAGCGGCCCGATCAGGTTGAGGTCGGTCGTCACCGCCTGGCCCTTGTCGATGCGGAAGGAGGCGGACAATTGCGACAGGTCCGTGCTCAATTCCTGGCTGTCCTGCCAGCCGGACAGCGTGCCCGTCGTCAGCGAGCGGATCATCTGCGCGACATTGATGCCGCGGATCGCGCCGTCCTGGAAATTGACGAAGGCGGTGCCCTGCATGTTCGCCATCAGCGCGCGCTGGCTGGTGCCGGCGCTGCGCAGCGCGAGCTTGGCCTGCAGCTTGCCGTCGATGCGGTCGAATTCGGCAAGGCCCTGCAGCAGCGGCAGCGCGCGCACGCCGACGAGGTCGGAATGCATGGCAAAGCTCGGCGCGGCGCTGGTCGCATCCAGGATCACCTCGCCCGAGACCTGGCCGCCATAGGCGCCGAGATTGGCGGTGCCGGCCTTCAGGATGCCGCCAGCGAGTTTTGCGTCGAGCGCCAGCGGCGCAAGGCGAGCCTCGCCGATGACGGCTTCGTTCGCGGAGATCCGAATTTGCGCGTCGACATAATTCAGGCCGGAGACGTCGATCTGCGCATTGCTCCAGGCCTGCCCCGCGGCCCCCGGGGGCGTTTTCGAAAGCGCAATCGCAAGTCGCTGGAAATCGAGGTCGAGCTTGACCAGCGGCTTGCTGGCGATGTCGACCGAGGCCCAGCCGTTGAACGCGCCGTCGCCGAGCGTGCCATTGATGCCGTTGATCATCACGATGGCGCCGTTGAGACGCACGTCGGCATGGCCGGAGAGCTGCGACGACAGCATGTCGGGCATGTCGATGGTGAAATCCACCGGGGCCGCCTGCCGCTCGGCCGGCGGCGCCGTTGCCTTGACGTCGAATTTCGCCGGGTGCTCGCCGACGCGCGCGGTTCCGGTGATGACGACCTTGCGGTCGCGGCCCATGACGGTGTCGGCCTCGATCGCACTGATACGGCCGTCGACGCGGTCGCGCAGCCGCGAGAAGGCGACTTCGCCGCCTGCGATCCTGATGCGGTCGATAGTCGCGCCGCCGATCTCCAGCGCCGGCGATCTCGCCGCCGGATCGGCACCTGGCAGCCGCTCACGCAGCAGGGGCTGATAGAGCACCGGATGGGTGACGATGAGCTCGCTGATCTTCGGCTGGCCCGACCATGCGCTGGACAGCGACATGTCGGCCTGCATGCTGTCGATGGTGAGGCGCGTGATGCCGCTGCGGTCCCGGGGGTCCTGCAGCAGCACGTCGTTCAACGTCACGTTCAGCGTCGGCCACAGGCTGATCTTCGTGGTGCCGCCGATCGACACGCGATAGCCGGTGGCGCTCTCGATGCGCGAGGCAATCGTCGAGGTCAGGAAACCCGAGGGGATCCCGAGCACGAGAACGAGCGCGAGGACGATCATGACGGCGACGACCGCCGCCCCGGCGAATTTTACTGCTCTCATGTCGTCTTCCCAGCGACGGACAAGCGGCGTCGCACCCGGTCACCCGACCCTCTGCCCTCAAGTTTATCCCGGGAGGGCAAACGGCTCCAAGCGGTCAAAAATAGTCAGGGGGTGCTGCAAAGTTATGTGACTTATGACACACTTCTCCGGCGAGATTTTACGCGATTCTGATTTTTGATGTTTCCAGGCGATTGGGCAGAGGATTTGACATGAGCACGCAGGCCGAATTTGCGGTCATCCTGAAGATGAACGCGATGTTCGCTGATCTCGGCACCGACGAGCTCCAGCGATTGTCCAATCTCTGCCACACCCAGCATCTGGGGAACGGCGAGGTGCTGTTCCAGAAGGGCGATCCCGGCGATGCGCTGTTCGGGGTACGCCGCGGCCAGGTCCGCATCGAGACCGGCGCCTCCGATGGCAGCCGGCTGACGCTGAACTTCATGGGTCCCGGCGACCTGTTCGGCGAGGTTGCAGTGCTGGACGGCCAGAGCCGCACCGCGGATGCGACGGCCGGTGAAGCCAGCGAGCTGTTCGTGCTGCGACGCGAGGACTTTCTCGCCTTCCTCGAGCGCGAGCCGAAGGTCGCGATCAAGATCATCGCGCTGCTGTGCCAGCGCATCCGCTGGCAGAGCGAGCGCATGGAAGAATCCATGCTGCAGCCATTGCCGGTGCGGCTGGCGCGGCGACTCTGCGCGCTCGCTGCCGATTTCGGCTCCGAGGTTCACATCTCGCAGGAGCAGCTCGGCGTCTTCGTCGGCGCCGCCCGCGAGAGCGTCAACCGTCAGCTGCAGGCCTGGCGCAAGGAGGCAATCCTGGATCTGCAGCGCGGCCGCATCCTGCTCCGGAACATGACCAAGCTGACGGCCATCGCGCGCAACGAGTAGGGTCAGGCGATCGGAAGCCTACTCCGCCGCAGGATGCACCACGCTCTTCTGCGCCACTGCCGTGTCAGCGGCGGCGTGATGGTCGCCGGTCTCGGCATCCTCGCTGTGCACGATCAGGCGCTTGCCGAAGCGCCAGATCAGGGCGCCGAGATCGTCCATCACCATGAACATCGCGGGCACGAACACCAGCGACAGGATGGTCGAGAAGATCAGGCCGCCGATCACCGCGAGCGCCATCGGCGAGCGGAACTCGCCGCCGGCGCCGACCGCGAGCGCGCTCGGCATCATGCCGGCCGCCATCGCGATCGTGGTCATCACGATCGGGCGGGCGCGCTTCATGCCGGCGTCGATCATCGCCTCGTCGCGGCGCTTGCCGGCGTGAATGGCCTCGATCGCGAACTCCACCAGCATGATCGCGTTCTTGGTGACGATGCCCATCAGCATCAGGATGCCGATCCAGACCGGCGTGGTGAGCTGCTTGCCGGTGACGAGCAGGGCCGCGATCGCGCCGCCGATTGACAGCGGCAGCGAGAACAGGATGGTGATCGGCTGCAGGAAGGTGCCGAACAGCAGCACCAGCACTGCATAAACCATCATCAGGCCGGCCGTGATTGCTGTAGCAAAGCCGTCGGAAAGCTCGTTGAGGCTTTCGGCGTCGCCGGACGGGGAGACTTTCACGCCCTTCGGCAGGCTCTTCATCACCGGCAGGTCGTAGATCTTCTTGGTGGCGTCGCCGAGCGCGGCGGAGCCGACGAGATCGGCGGCGACGGTGGCCTGCCGCTCGCGGTCGTAGCGGTTGATGCTGGTCGGCCCCTGGTCGAGCTTGACGTCGGCGATCACCGAAAGCGGGACGCCGCCCTTCTCGCCGTGCTGGCCGAGCGGCACGCGCAACTGCTCCAGCGTCTTGAGATTACCGCGCGCGGCGTCTTCGAGCTGCACGCGGATCGGCACCAGGCGGTCGCCGACGTCGAACTTGGCGAGCGCAGGACCGACGTCGCCGATGGTCGCGACGCGGATGGTCTGGGACAGGCTCTCGGTCGAGACGCCGAGCCGCGCGGCAAGGTCGGCGCGCGGCTCGATGCGCAGCTCGGGCCGCTCCAGCGCAGTCTCCGAGATCACGTTGGAGATGGTCGGAATCCGCTTCATCTGCGTCGCGAGCTCGCTTGCGACGTTGTTGACGATGTTGGCGTCGACGCCGGTGACCACCAGCGAGATGGCGCGGAGGCCGTTCTCGTCCAGGAACCAGAAGCGGATGTCGGGAATGTTCTCGAGTTGTTGGCTGATCTGGAATTCGAGCTCGCGCTGGGTGACGTCGCGCTCGGTCTTCGGCGTGTAGTTGATGATCAGGGCCGCGCGTCGCACCTCCTGCGTCCCCGGCGGGACGCGCCCGCCGTCGACGAAGATGCTTTTTACCACCGAGTGCTTGCGCAGGCGCGCGACGATGTCCTCGGTGACCTTCTCGGTATAGGCGAGCTGGGTGCCCGGCGGCAGCTCGATCGCGAGCAGCGAGCGCGCGCTGTCCTGCGCCGGCAGGAAGCCCTGCGGCAGGAGCGTGATGCTCCAGATCGAGGCGGCGAAGATGCCGAGTCCGATCAGCACGGTGATGAAATAGTGTCTCACTGACCATGCCACGATGCTGTGGTAGGTGCGCAGGATGCGGCCGGGCGGCGGCTCCTCATGGGTATGATGCTTGAGGAAATAGGCCGCCAGCACCGGCGTGACGAAGCGGGCGGCGAGCAGCGAGAAGAACACCTGGACGGAGACGGTGATGCCGAACTGCTTGAAGAATTGTCCGGCGATGCCCGACATGAAGCTCGCGGGCGCGAAGATCGCGATGATGGTCAGCGAGATCGCGATCACGGCGAGCCCGATCTCGTCGGCAGCTTCCAGCGCGGCACGATAGGGCGATTTGCCCATGTTCATGTGCCGCACGATGTTCTCGATCTCGACGATGGCGTCGTCGACCAGAATACCTGTCGAGAGCGTGATGGCGAGGAAGCTGACGAGGTTGAGCGAGAAGCCGAGCAGGTCCATGGCCCAGAATGCCGGGAAGATCGACAACGGCAGCGAGATCGCGGCAATGATGGTGGCGCGCAGATCGCGCAGGAACAGCAGCACGATCACCACGGCGAGGATGGCGCCCTCGAACAGGGTCGAGATCGCGGCCTCGTAATTGCCCTTGGTGTATTCGACCGAGGTATCGATCAGCTTGAGGTCGACGTCGGGATAGGCGGCCTTGAGCGCGTCGATGCGCTTCTGCACCGCGGCCGCGACGACCACGTCGCTGGCGCCCTTGGAGCGCTTGATGCCGAGCGCCACCACCGGCTCGCCGTTGAAGCGGGCGAAGGTGCGGCGGTCGGCAATGGTGTCGGTGACGGTGCCGAGATCGTCGAGCCGGACCTCGCCGCCGCCGAACAGCGGGATCATGGTGCCGGCGAGGTCGCTCAGCGTCTTGGCGCCGGCCAGCGTCCGGATCGCCTGGTCGTTCTTGCCGATCTCGGCGCGACCGCCGGCGACGTCGACATTGGTGCCGCGCAGGCTCTGGCTGACATTGACGGCGGTCAGGCCCATCGCCTGCAGGCGGTCGGGATCGAGCGACACCAGGATCTCGCGCTCGACACCGCCGATGCGCTCGACCTGGGCGACGCCGCGCACGCCCTGCAGGGCGCGCTTGACCACGTCATCGACGAAATAGGAGAGCTGCTCCGGCGTCTTGCCGGGCGAGATTGCGGCGTAGGTGACGATCGGCAGGCCGATGACGTCGACGCGCTGGATCAAGGGCTCGGTGACGTTCTGCGGCAGGTTGGCGCGCACGCGCGTCACCGCGTCCTTGACGTCGTTGAGCGCACGGTCGGTGTTGGTCTCTAGCGCGAACTGGATGGTGGTGATGGACAGGCCGTCGGTGATCGAGGAGGTGATGTGGCGGACGCCCTCGACGCCAGAGACCGCGTCTTCAACCGTCTTGGTGACCTGGGATTCGAGCTCGGCCGGCGCGGCGCCGAACTGCGACACCGCGACCGAGATCACGGGAATGTCCGCCGAGGGCAGCCGCGTCACGGCGAGCTTGGTGAAGGAGACCCAGCCGAGAATCAGCAGGATGATCGAAAAGACCACCGACGGCAGCGGATTGCGAATCGACCATGCCGAGATATTGAGAGCCATCAGCGTACCCGCGTACGATCGAGTTCATCGGCGAACATGGTCTTGATCTGGTCGCCATCATGGAGCGAGGACCCGGCGTCGGCCACGACGATTTCGCCGACGTCGAGACCTTCCAGGATTTCGGTTGAGGTGTCGGACGTCAGCCCGACCCGCACCTTGCGCGTCTCGACGGTGTTGCCCTTGACCACCTGCACCATGAGATGGTCGATCGCGGTCTTGGGAACCGCGACGCCGCAGCTGCGCTTGGCGTCGATGGAGGCGCGGGCGAACATGCCGACCCTCAGCGAGGGGTTGTTGGTGACGCTGATGCGGACCCGGCCGAGCTGCGTGGTGCGGTCGATCTCGGGGGCGACCAGCCGGACCCGCCCGATCAGATCGGGCGCGTCGTCGCGGCTGATGCGCACGGTGGCGCCGGCGCTGAGCTTGGTCATGTGCACCGCCGGAACCTGTGCATCGAGCTCGACCTCGTTGTTCACGGCGATGCGGAACATCGGGCCCGCCTGCGGCGAGGCCGGCGCGCCGACGATGGTCCGGACCTCGGTGATGAGACCCGGCGCCGGCGCCTTCAGCGAGACCGGGCCCTGTGGGCCGGGTCGTTGCGGCTGGCCGGGGATTTGCGGCGGCGCCGTCAGGCGGGCGAGCTCCTGGTTGTCGGTGACGACGGTGCCCTCGGTGACGAACAGGTCGGTGACCCTGGAGCCTTCCTGGTCGGCGATCACCACGGCTTCGCGCCGCGGCACGAAGAAGCCGGTCACACGGACGAGGTCGGAGAAGCACGCATTGGTCGACTTCGTTACGATGACGAGCGCATCGCTGGTCGTTTCCTTCGCTTCCGGCCGCTTCCGGTGCTCGAACAGATAATAGCCGACGCCGAGCGCGACGATGAAGATCGCGGTCCCCGCAGGCTTGAGATATTCGGTGATGTTCATCGCCGGATCATCCTGCCTGGCTTGCGGTTGTCGACAGCATTTTGCTGAAACGAAGCGGCGTCCCGCAAGGCTGCGGAACGCGCTCCGGAGGCAAGACCTTACACCACATCACGACTTGTCACTGTGCCGGAATTACGTCGTGTCACTTCGATGCGGTGGTCTTGTTTTCCATGTTGACGACCTGGACGCGGCGGTTCGATTCCGACATCGGCTGGCTCGGGTCCTTCAGCCTGCTCTTGCCGTAGCCGACGGTGACGAGATCGGTCGCGGCGATGTTGTATTTCTCGACGAGGTAACGCTTGATCGAATCCGCGCGGCGTTCCGACAGATCCTGATTGTAGCCCTCGGCGCCGGCGGCATCGGTATGGCCGGCGACGACGAAGGTCGAGCCCTTGAGGTCGGGGCTGGTCAGCGCGCGGCCGAGCGCCTGCACCGCGGGCAGCGACTTGGTGCTGATATTGGCCGAGTTGTAGTCGAAGGTGATTTCGAGATCGATGTTCGGCTTGTCCTTGGCGGCGGAGGCGATTTCCTCGCGCTCGGACGACGACAGCGACCGCGTGAGGCGGCCGCGGACGGACTGCAGCAGCTTCGTCTCCGCCGCGCTCGGGGCGGGATCGGCCTGCGGGGTGACCGAGAGGCCGCGGGTCAGGGGCTTCTTCGGCGGCGGCGCCAGCGCCCGGACGATCTCGTCCTCGGTGACGTTCTTGCTGTTGCCGTCATCGCCGGCGAATGCGGGTGCGGCGGGCAGCGTCAGCGCGGCGCCGACGGCGATGATGGACAGGAACGCGGTCAGTCCGTTTGCAGCCAGTCTCATAGCCAGTCCCTCCTGCGCGACCCCCGCGCGGTTCCAAAATTCCTGCAATAGCAAATCCCCGAGCGAGGCCGCCTGCGGCATCCGTTCGATTAGTCTTCGCCGGGCCGCTCGCGGTTCGACATGCGCTCGGCCTCAAGGCAAAAAATATCAACGCACTCCGTAGCTTGCGAATTCCTGAACGATGTTCGGGTCCATCGCCTTGGCGTTGGCGATGTCGAGCGCGCCTTCCTGGGCCGAGCCGTTGCGCTGCTTGGCAAGGCCGCGGCCGTAGAGCGAGGAGGTCAGGCGCGGGTTGATCTTCAGCGCGGCGTCGAAATCGGCGATGGCGTTCTTGACCGCCCCGGACTTCAGGTTGACCAGGCCGCGGCTGTCCAGCGCATCGACGAAATTCGGCCGCAGCCGCAGCGCCTCGTTGCAATCCTTCAGCGCGCCCTGGAGATCGCCGACCACGGTGCGGGTCCAGCAGCGGTTGTTTAAGGCCTCGACGTCCTTCGCATTGATCCGGAGCGTGTCGTCGAAATCCTTGATGGCGAGGCTGAATGCCCCCTTGCTGGCATAGACCTGGCCGCGCCGGTACAGCGCGTTCACATCGTCCGGGTTCGCGGCGATCTTGGCGGTCAGGCTCTTGATGGTGGGATCGTCAGCCAGCACGGCCTGGCTCGGACCGGCGTCCGCGCTTGGCGCAGGGGTGGGATCCGCCGGCTTCACCGGCGGCGGTGGGGGCGGCAAGGCAGCCTCGACTTGCGGCTTCGGAGACGGCGTCGGCGCGGGAGCAGGCGTGGCGGCCGCCTCGGTCGGCGGTTTTGGCGGCGGAGGCGGTGACGGCGGCGCGGGAGGCGTGGGTGAGGGATTGTTCGCGACCACCGCCGGCGTGGGCGTCGGAGCGGGCGGCGGCGTCACGGCGGCCGGGCGCGAGCCGCCCGGAATGAACGAGAAATCCTCCGCCAGCGAGGATGAGATCCACGGCACCTGCTCGCCGCGCGAGGCGCGGGTGACGCCCATCTTGGTGCGGTTGAGGGTTTCCTCGGCCATCAGGTCGGGGACGCGGATCTCCTTCAGCAATTCCTGGACGAACAGGCTGTGCTCGCCGCCGGCATCCGACACCACCGAGGCCAGCGCCGCCGAATACATCACCAGCGTGCCGTTCGGCGCGATCACCGGCGTCAGCCCCGCGGAGAAGCTGCGGAAACGGCGCTCGAACGGGTTGCGCCGCGAGGCGTCGATCAGCGCGATTTTGACGCCGGCGCCGCGGGTATTGAGCTCGCCGAGGATGGTCTCGATGCTGAAGCCGTCGCGGCGCACGTCGGATTCGGTCCAGATCTGCGCATCGACCGGGATCATGTAGCTTTGGCGCGCCGACTGGATGCCGAACCCGCTGTAGAACAACAGCGCCACCGCGCCGGGCTTGATCTTGCCGTAGAGCTTGTCGAAGGCGCGGCGCATGCCGTCGCCGGTCAGGTTCTCGCCGATCTCGACGGAAAACCCGTCGCGCTTGAGCTCGTCGGCGACGTCGCGCGCGTCGTTGATCGGTTCCTTCAGCGGGCTGTCCGCGTCCGGATATTTGGAATTGCCGATGACCAACGCAAAACGGTCGCCGGCCGCAAGTGACGGAGCGGTCGGGACGAGAGCGACGAGCAATGGCAGAAGAAGAAGGAAGCGAATTTTCATAATCAGCGCGGTCCAGCCAAAAAGGCGCCGTTCCAGCCTGCGCCGGCGGCGACCTTAACTTACGCTCCCTGCATTATCAAACCGACGATAGTTGGCGTCAACCGCTTGGAGATTCGACATAATCGCGACAATTGACCGCGATGCGGGAGCGGCTCGCGAGGGAATAATCCGCGACTACGGTTGTGCTCCGAAGCAATCTGCCTCGGTATTGTTTGACCTTTGCGCCCGACAATGGCTTGCTGCGTGCGATCGCCCCCTCAACGCAGAAAAATAAACCAAGATCAAAGCCATGGGAAACGTCTACGAGGTCTACGCATTGCGCTATGCGACGATGTCGCCGCGCACGCCCAGCATGAACTTCCTTTCGCCGGATCCGCATGACAGTGCGGCGCAGGATCTCGATTATTTCGTCTGGCTGATCCGAGGGCAGGGCCGCGATATCCTGGTCGATACCGGCTTCAATGCCGAGGAGGCGACCGCGCGGGCGCGCAAGCTGACGCTCAACCCTGTCGATGCGCTGGAGCGCTTTGGCGTCGCAGCATCGGCCATTCGTGACGTCATCGTGACGCACCTGCATTACGACCATGCCGGCAATCTCGACCGCTTCCCGCAGGCGCGCTTCCACATCCAGGAACGCGAGATGGCCTATGCGACGGGGCGCTGCATGTGCAACGGCCTGCTGCGGCATCCGTTCTCGGTCGAGCACGTCACGCAGATGGTGCGCCATGTCTATGGCGAGCGGGTCAATTTCTATTCGGGCGACGGCGAGGTCGCGCCCGGCGTCACCGTGCATCGCGTCGGCGGCCATTCGGACGGGCTGCAGGTCGTAAAGGTCGAGACGGCGCGCGGTCCGGTGGTGCTGGCGTCCGATGCGACGCATTACTACGCCAATCTGCAGCGCCGCAGCCCGTTTCCGATCGTCTACAATGTCGGCGACATGGCGGCCGGCTGGGAGACCATCGAGCGTCTCGCCGGTCATCCCGACCGCTACATTCCCGGCCACGATCCGATCGTCACGGAGATCTATCCGCGCGCCAGCGACAAGGTCGACGCCTGGGCGCTGCACCTGCCGCCGTCGCGGTCGTTTGCGAAATAGCGCGATGCAGCCGGTTCGGAGACAACCATGATCACGCGCTTTCCCGGGCTTACGCCGACCCGCAGCCGCGCCGTCGCGCACGACGATCTGGTCTTCACGGTCGCGGTCGCGCCGGACCCGGTCAGTCCCTCGATGTACGAGCAGAGCGTCAAGGCACTCGCCCGTATCGACGAGAGCCTCGCGCTATGTGGCTCAGACAAGAGCAAGATCCTTTCGGCGATCGTCTATGTCGCCGACATCGAGCAGAAGAGCGAGATGAACCGCGCCTGGGACGAGTGGGTCGATACCAGGAACCCGCCGATGCGCGCCTGTTTGGGCGTCGATCTCGAACCGCCGCATATCGTGGAGATCGTGGTAACGGCCGTGAAGTGAGGTTCGGCACGGAGCGGGCTAATACGCCTGCTTGGCGTCGGCCTCTGCGCTGGTCTGGATCAAATCGAGGCTCTGCTCGATCTTGCCGAGCAGGGTGGATAGCTGCTTGCGCTCCTGCGCGGAGAGGCAGGCGAGGATCTCGTCCTCCCGCCGCAGCAATTGCGGGAACAGTTCTTCGTAAAGCGCGCGGCCCTTCCTCGTCAGCCGCAGGCGAAATTCGCGGCGGTCGGCTTCGTTCTCGACCCGCTCGATCAGCGCTTCGTTTAGTAGCGTGGTCACGGCGCGGCTGATGGTGGATTTATGCGTGCGGGTGCATTGGGCGATGAATTGCGCGCTGCAGGCATCGTTGCGGAAGCCGAGCGTCGCCAATACGCGCCAGGCCGGAATGTCGAGGCCGTGGCGCTCCTGATATTCGACCGCGAGCGCGGCACTGACTTCCGCCGCGAGCCGGTTGAGGCGGAACGGAACGAACTTGAACAGATCGAGCCGCGGCTTTGGCCGCGATGATTCATCCACGTCTCGGGCCTTCAGCGCCGTATCGCTGGATGTCCTCGTCAAGACTGCGCTCCGAATTCCAGTTGACGGCCGGCCGGCGCCGGGTGCAAAATAGTTGCACGTGAGACTATCTAGCAGATCAGTCCGCCCCTGACCAGAGCCGAGGCGAGCGTATGGCAAGCGCCAAGACCCAGTTCGGCTATCGCCGCCACCCCGATCAGGACCGCGCGGCGCAAAACCCGGCCGAGCATCCGGTCGTGGTCGTCGGCGCCGGCCCGGTCGGGCTGTCGCTCGCGATCGACCTGGCGCAGCGCGGCCAGCGTGTCGTGCTTCTGGACGATGCCGACCGCATCGGCGAAGGCTCGCGCGCGATCTGCTTCTCGAAGCGATCGCTGGAATATTGGGACCGGCTCGGCGTCGCCGACCGCATGGTCGGCAAGGGCGTGGTGTGGAGCGTCGGCCGCATCTTTCACGGCGAGTCCCAGCTCTACCAGTTCAACCTGCTGCCGGAGGATGGCCACAAGCGGCCCGCCTTCATCAACCTCCAGCAATATTATGCCGAGGCCTATCTGGTGGATCGCATCGGCGATCTCAGCGCGATCAACCTGCGTTGGCGCAACAAGGTAACGGCGTTGGAGAGCCGCAACGATTCCGTCGTGCTGACGATCGAGACGCCGGAAGGCGCCTATCGCCTGCAGGCGCAATATGTCGTCGCCTGCGACGGTGCGCGGTCGTCGCTGCGGCAGATGGTCGGCGCCGACTTCGCCGGCCAGGTGTTCGAGGACCAGTTCCTGATTGCCGACGTCAAGATGACGGCGGAATTTCCGACCGAGCGCTGGTTCTGGTTCGATCCGCCGTTCCACGCGGGGCGCTCGGCGCTGCTGCACCGGCAGCCGGACGACGTCTGGCGCATCGATCTCCAGCTCAATCGTTACGCCGATCCCGTGGTCGAGAAGAAGCCCGAGAACGTGCGGCCGCGGATCGCACGCATGCTCGGCCACGACAAGTTCGAGTTCGAGTGGATATCACTCTACAAATTCCAGTGCCGGCGGATGGACCGCTTCATCCACGGCCGCGTGATCTTTGCGGGCGACTCCGCGCATCAGGTCTCGCCCTTTGGCGCGCGCGGCGCCAATTCCGGGCTCGAGGACGCCGAAAACCTCGCCTGGAAGCTCGACCGCGTGCTGCGCGGGTCGTCGCCCGCGAGCCTGCTCGAGAGCTACCATGTCGAGCGCAGCGCGGCGGCCGACGAGAACATCCGCGAATCCACCCGCTCGACCGATTTCATGGCGCCGAACTCGCATCAGGAAGCGCGGCTGCGCAAGGCGGTGCTGGCGCTGGCGAAGGAGACCGAGTTCGGCAAGCGCATGGTCAATGGCGGCCGGCTCTCGGTGCCGTGCAGCTACGATTCGCCGCTGTCATCTCGCGACGCGGATGCGTGGCGCGCCGGCCCATCCCCCGGCTGCTCCATGCTCGATGCGCCCGTCGCGACGGGCGCGGGCGAGCAGGCCTATCTCACGGATGCATTCCGAAGGGGCGGAACGGACTTCACCCTGCTGTCGTTCAGCAATGGTGCGGCGATCGATGGGCCCGATGGCGTCAAGGAGATCCGCATCGGTGAGGGCGGGCTTGCCGATCCCTCGGGCCTCGCCGCGAAGCGCTATGACGCCGCGCCGGGTGCGGCCTATCTGCTCAGGCCCGATGGCTATATCGCCGCGCGCTTCCGCCATCCGACGCGCGAGGCGATCGCGGCCGCGCTGTCGCGGGCACAAGGCTTGAATTGAGGTCTTTCATGCCGCTTTCCACTGCTTCCAATTTCGCGCGGCCGGACGACGCCTTCCGCGCCATCGTCGAGGCGCATCGCGGTCTCACCGAGGAGCAGAGCGCCGATTTCGACGCGGCGCTGGTGCTGATCCTCGCCAATCATATCGGCGACATCGACGTGCTGCGCGAGGCGATCGCGCTTGCGAAGCGGCGCATGATCGACGGCCAGCAGCAGCAACAGCAACAACAATAACCCTGACCCAAGGATAAATTGATGGCGAAGAACTTCGCGTCCACCGGCGATCTCTCCGAGAAGAAGATCACCTTCTCCGAGATCGGTACCGATCTCTACGCCTTCACCGCCGAAGGCGATCCCAACTCGGCCATCATCGTCGGTGACGACGGCTGTCTCGTGTTCGACGCGCAGTCGACGCCGGCGATGGCGAACAAGGTGATCGAGCGCGTCCGCACCGTGACCGACAAGCCGATCAAATATGTCGTGCTGTCGCACTACCACGCCGTGCGTGTGCTCGGTGCGTCCGCCTACAAGGCGCAGGGCATCGTGGCCTCGCAGGAGACCTATCGCCTGATCGAGGAGCGCGGCCAGCAGGACTGGGATTCCGAATACGGCCGCTTCCCGCGCCTGTTCCAGGACGCACAAAGCATTCCCGGCCTGACCTGGCCGACGCTGACCTTCGAAGGCGAGATGTCGATCTACCTGGGCAAACGGGAGGTGCGGCTGATGCAGCTTGGCGCCGGCCACACCTCCGGCGACATCGTCGCCTGGGTGCCGGACGCCGAGGTCATGTTCTCCGGCGATCTCATCGAATATCACTCGGCCTGCTATTGCGGCGACGCGCATTTGCGCGAATGGCCGCTGACCCTGAACGAGATCCGCAGCTTCAATCCCAAGGCGATCGCGCCGGGTCGGGGCGATGCGCTCAAAGGCCTTGCCACGGGCCGCGAGGCGATTGCGATGACGCGCGATTTCGTCTCGACGCTCTATGGTGCGGCCGAGATTTCCGTCGCCAGAGGCCGCACGCTGAAGGAAACGATGGCGGCGACCCGCGAGGTCATGGACCCCAAGTTTGCGGGCTTCGCCATCTATGAGCACTGCCTGCCGTTCAACGTGTCGCGCGCCTTCGACGAGGCCTCGGGGATCGACGACCCCGTGATCTGGACCGACAAGCGCGACCAGGAAATGTGGGCCGCCCTGCAAGGAGGAGGATAGTCATGAACATCAACACCTCGCCCGATCAGATCGTTCGCAGCACCGCGCAGGTCACGCCGGGCTACATGTCCGGCTTCGGCAACAGTTTTGAGACCGAGGCGCTGCCGGGCGCGCTGCCGATCGGCCGCAACTCGCCGCAGCGCTGCGCCTATGGGCTCTATGCCGAGCAGCTCTCCGGCTCGCCCTTCACCGCACCGCGCGGCAGCAACGAGCGCTCGTGGCTCTACCGCATCCGTCCCTCGGTGAAGCACTCCGGGCGCTTCGAGAAGGTCGATGCCGGCCTGTGGCGCTCGGCGCCGTGCCATGAATACGATTTGCCGATCGCGCAGCTGCGCTGGGACCCCGCGCCGCTGCCGAAGGAGGAGGTGACCTTCGTCCAGGGCGTGCAGACCATGACGACGGCCGGCGATGTCAACACGCAGGCCGGCATGGCCGCGCATGTCTACCTCATCACCAAATCGATGGTCGACCAGCACTTCTACAATGCCGATGGCGAACTGATGTTCGTGCTCCAGCAGGGAAACCTGCGCGTCGTCACCGAGTTCGGGCGCATCGACGCCGAGCCGGGCGAGATCGTGGTGATCCCGCGCGGCGTCAAATTTCGCGTCGAGATTCCGAACGGACCGGCGCGCGGCTATCTCTGCGAGAATTACGGCGGTGCCTTCACGCTGCCCGAGCGCGGACCGATCGGCGCCAACTGTCTTGCGAACGCGCGCGACTTCCTCACGCCGGTTGCGTTCTACGAGGACAAGGACACGCCGACCGAGCTGTTCGTGAAATGGGGCGGCTCGCTGTTCAGGACGACGCTGCCGCATTCGCCGATCGATGTCGTCGCCTGGCACGGCAACTACGCGCCCTACAAATACGACCTGCGCACCTTCTCTCCCGTCGGCGCGATCGGCTTCGACCATCCCGATCCCTCGATCTTCACGGTGCTGACCTCGCCGTCGGAGACCGCCGGCACCGCGAATATCGACTTCGTCATCTTCCCCGAGCGCTGGATGGTCGCCGACAACACCTTCCGTCCGCCCTGGTACCACATGAACATCATGAGCGAGTTCATGGGCCTGATCTACGGCGTCTACGACGCCAAGCCGCAGGGCTTTGTTCCCGGCGGCATCTCGCTCCACAATTGCATGCTGCCGCACGGCCCGGACCGCGAGGCGTTCGACCACGCCAGCAACGGCGAATTGAAGCCGGTGAAGCTGACCGGCACCATGGCCTTCATGTTCGAGACCCGCTACCCGCAGCGCGTGACCGCGCATGCTGCCAACGCGTCCACGCTGCAGGACGACTACGCGGATTGCTGGAAGGGACTGGAGAAGCGGTTCGATCCGAACCGGCCGTAGCTTTCTTCCCTCTCCCCTTGTGGGAGAGGGTGGCTCGCCGCAAAGCGGCGAGACGGGTGAGGGGTTCTCTCCGCGAGCGCCTCTCTCGCATTGAATTCGCTGATAGAGACCCCTCATCCGGCGCTTCGCGCCACCTTCTCCCACAAGGGGAGAAGGAAAGAGAGACCGAGCCGAACGTGACAATTCATCCCAACGATCCCAGCCTCCGCTCCTTCATCGAGGTCGATCCCGCCTCCGATTTCCCGATCCAGAACCTGCCCTATGGCGTGTTCGCGACGGCTGCCAATCCGACGCCGCGCGTCGGCGTCGCGATCGGGGCCTACGTGCTCGATCTCTGGGAGCTCGAGCAGGATTCCCGGCTCGATGTCGGGCCGCTCGGCGTGTTCTCCGGAGGCTCGCTCAATCCCTTCATGGCGCTCGGGCCAAAAGTCTGGGCGAGGACGCGGGCGCGGATCAGCGAACTGCTGCGGCACGACCATCCGGAGCTGCGCGACAATGAGGAACTGCGCAAGCAGGCCTTGGTGCCAATGCGCGAGGCAAGGCTGCATCTGCCGTTTACGGTCTCCGGCTACACCGATTTCTATTCGTCGAAGGAGCACGCCACCAATGTCGGCGTGATGTTTCGCGGCAAGGACAATGCGCTGCAGCCGAACTGGCTGCACATGCCGATCGCCTATAACGGCCGCGCCTCCACCGTCGTGGTCTCCGGCACCAGGGTGAAGCGGCCGCGCGGCCAGCTCAAGCCGCCGAATGTCGAGGTGCCGAGCTTTGGGCCGTGCAAGCGGCTCGATTTCGAGCTGGAGATGGGCGTCGTGGTCGGCCAGCCCTCGCCGATGGGCGGCATGCTCAGAGAGCAACAGGCCGAGGAGATGATCTTTGGCTTCGTGCTGCTCAACGACTGGAGTGCGCGCGACATCCAGCAATGGGAATACGTGCCGCTGGGTCCGTTCCTCGCAAAGGCGTTTGCGACCTCGATCAGCCCGTGGGTGGTGACGCGCGAGGCGCTGGAGCCGTTCCGCCTGAAAGGGCCGGCGCAGGAGCCGGCGCCGCTTGATTATCTCAAGCAGGCCGGCGCACAGAACTACGATGTCGAGCTCGACGTGTCCTTGCGCGCTGCAGGTGCCAACGCGCCCGCCAGCATCAGCCGCACCAATTTCAAATACATGTACTGGTCCTCGGTGCAGCAGCTCATGCACCATGCTTCAAGCGGCTGCGCGATGAATGTCGGTGATCTCTTAGGGTCCGGTACCATCTCCGGCCCGGAGAAGAACCAGCGCGGCAGTCTTCTGGAGATCAGCTGGAACGGCACCGAGCCGGTCGAATTGCCCGGCGGTGTCAAGCGTTCGTTCCTGGAAGACGGCGACAGCCTCGTCATGCGCGGCTGGTGCCAGGGCAACGGCTATCGCGTCGGCTTCGGCGAGGTCGAGGGGACGATCCTGGCGGCGGAGTAGGCGCCACATTCAGGTTTCGTAGGGTGGGCAAAGGCGCGTTAGCGCCGTGCCCACCATTCCTCTCGGCGATCGTAGGGGCATGGTGGGCACGCTTCGCTTTGCCCACCCTACGAATTCACCGCCTCTCCGCCGGCACATCGCGCACCCGCGCGCAATGCGCCGCGACATCTTCCACGCTGTACTTCAGATGCACGCGCTTGTCCGATGGCGCCTGCTTGCTGGTGCACACGCCCGGCCGCCATTCCTGTGTGGGGCGGATCGGGCGTGGCACAAAGCCGCCGCCGCAGTTCGGGCAGACATTGGAGAGCTTTGTCTCGACACAGTCCGCGCAGAATGTGCATTCATAGGAGCAGATCCGCGCCTCGATCGCATTGGGCGGCAGGTCACGGTCGCAATATTCGCAGTTCGGTCGAAGCTGGAGGGCCATGGCTCGATCTCCCGGATTGGCAGGGATCATCGCAGATCGGGTGCGCTGGGCGAATGGCGTAGTTCCCTCGATTTCAGCCAGGCTTCAATTCCTTCAGCGGCAGCCTTGAGCTTTCCTTGAGCCTGTCCAGCACGATCGAGGAGCGCACATGGGCCACGCTCTGGTGCGGCATCAGCACCTCGTTGACGAGGCTGGAAAGTCCCTTGAGGTCGCGCAGCACGGCCTTGAGCACGTAGTCGGCGTCGCCTGTCAGCGAATACGCCTCCTGGATCTCGTCGATGCGGTTGACCAGGGCACGGAAGCGCTTGGAATTGTCCGGCGAGTGGGTCGCGAGCCCCACCTGGATGAAGGCGATCACGCCGAAGCCGAGCGCCTCGCTGGAGAGATCGGCGTGATAGCCCGCGATCACCTTCTCTTCCTCCAGCCGCATCCGCCGCCGCGAGCATTGCGAGGCGGAGAGGCCCGCGAGGTCGGCGAGTTCCTGGTTGGTGAGGCGGCCGTCATCCTGAAGCGCGCCGAGGATCCTGAGGTCGAAGGCGTCAATAGATATCATGCGTCATTTGCCTGCTTCATGCACGGATTGTGCACACGATAGCCAATTCTCGCCCCATATGCACGCTCATTGCGCGTCCGGTGAAGGATAATTCACACCAACAGCAATTTGGGAGAGCCGCCTATGGGTCCGTTTCCGCATGATGCGCCGCCAGCCACGATCAGCGCCGACAATCCAATGGGCACCGACGGGTTCGAGTTCGTCGAATATGCGCATCCCCATCCGCAGGAATTGCACGCCCTGTTCAAGCTGATGGGTTTTGCGCCCGTCGCGCGCCACAAGAGCAAGAAGATCACGGTCTATCGCCAGGGCGACATCAACTATCTCGTCAACGAGGAGCCCGGCACCCACGGCTACGATTTCGTCGCGGCGCACGGCCCGTGTGCGCCGTCGATGGCGTTCCGCGTGGTCGACGCGAAGGCGGCCTATGACCGCGCGATCGCGCTCGGTGCGGAGCCTGCGGATGTGTCGTCAGCGCAGAGGACGCTCGACGTGCCCGCGATCAAGGGCATCGGCGGCAGCCTGCTTTATCTGGTCGACCGCTATGGCGCGAAGGGCTCGGCCTATGACGCGGAGTTCGAGTTGCTGGGCGCGCGCGATCCGCGGCCCAACGGCGCCGGCCTGTTCTATCTCGACCATCTCACCCACAACGTCCATCGCGGCCGCATGGATGTCTGGGCCGGCTTCTACGAAAAGCTGTTCAACTTCCGCCAGATCCGCTTCTTCGACATCGAGGGCCGCGCCTCCGGCCTGTTCTCGCGCGCGCTGACCAGCCCGGACGGCAAGATCCGGATTCCGATCAACGAGGACGCCGGCGAGTCCGGCCAGATCGAGGAATATCTCAAGACCTATCGCGGCGAGGGCATCCAGCACATCGCCTGCGGCTGCCGCGACATCCACCGCACCATCGAAGGCCTGCGCGAAGCTGGCCTGCCGTTCATGCCGTCGCCGCCGGCAACCTATTTCGAGAAGATCGACGCGCGCTTGCCGCAACATGGCGAGGATGTCGCGCGGCTGCACAGGAACGGCATCCTGATCGACGGCGAGGGCGTGGTCGACGGCGGCCAGACCAAAGTGCTGCTGCAGATCTTCTCGGCCAACGCGATCGGCCCGATCTTCTTCGAGTTCATCCAGCGCAAGGGCGATGACGGCTTCGGCGAGGGCAACTTCAAGGCCCTGTTCGAATCGATCGAGGAGGACCAGATCCGCCGCGGCGTGCTGAAGGTGGATACGGCGGCCTGAAACTGGAGGGTGGGCACGGCGCTCGCGCGCCTTCGCTCACGTTTCCAACATCCGCCCTTACCTGGTTTGAGCCCGGCCTACAGGTCCGCTGGAACGTAGAGAAGATCGAGGAACGCCGAGAGGCTGGTCGTCAACGGGCTGATGGCCTCTTCGGTGCGCGCTTCGTGCGAGTAGTAGACGACGGCGGGATTGGCCCTGCCGCGTCGGTAGTCGAAACAGATGTAATCGCCGTGGCCGGTCAGGGCGAATGGAATGACGCGGCCGGGCAACTGCTCTCCCAGATCTCGAATGGTCGTGTAGATCTCCCCGTTCCGGAGGCTGATCAGGGCGCCAAAATTACTCCCGATCCTGCGGCCCTGGTTCGTCACCAGCGCGAAGGACGACTCCCTCGGATTGCTCGCGTCGTCATGCTGCCGAACGAGATCGATATAGTCGCGGGGAAACTCCACCCCGAACGCCTGTTGGGCTTCATCAATCAGCGAAGCATCAATCTCGTGTCCTGGATCGAGCCAATCCAGCTGGCGCATTGATGTCCTACCGCTTCCACGCGCTGGCGAGCTGGCCGATATCGGCCTTCTCCGGCTCGCGGATCGAAGACGGCGTGCGCGAGAAGCGCGGGGCGGGCGCCGGCTGGGTCACGCCGTGGCGTTCCACGAACACTTTTCGCGCGGCCATGTGCGGGTGCTTCGGCGCCTCCGACATGGTCAGGATCGGGGCGAAGCAGATGTCGGTGCCTTCCATGATCTTGCACCAGTCCTCGCGCGTCTTGCTCTTGAAGACGGCCTTCAGCTTCTGCTTCAGCGCGGGCCAGGCCTTGCGATCCATCTGGGCGTCGAAATCGGCATCGGTCAGCCCGGCATGCTGGCGCAGCAGGGCATAGAACTGCGGCTCGATCGAGCCGATCGAGACGAAGTTGCCGCAGGCGCATTCGTAGACGCCGTAAAAATGCGCGCCGCCGTCGAGCAGGTTCTGGTCGCGGCCTTCGGTCCAGCGGCCGATGGCGGCCATGTCGAAGAACATCGACATCAGCGAGGCGGCGCCGTCGCACATTGCGGTGTCGACCACCTGGCCCTTGCCGGACTTTTGCGCTTCCAGCAGCGCGGCAAGCACGCCGACGACGAGATAGAGCGCGCCGCCGCCGAAATCGCCGACAAGGTTGAGCGGCGGCATCGGCGCTTCCCTTGAGCCGATCGCGGCCAGTGCGCCGGTGATGGAGATGTAGTTGATGTCATGGCCGGCGGCGTTGGCGAGCGGGCCTTCCTGGCCCCAGCCGGTCATGCGGCCGTAAACCAGCCTGGGATTTCGCGCGAGCACGATGTCGGGACCTAGGCCCAGCCGCTCCATCACGCCCGGCCGAAAACCCTCGATCAGCGCGTCGGCGCCGGCAAGCAGGTCGAGCACCTGGGACACCGCGGCCTTGTCCTTGAGGTCGAGCTCGACGACCTTGCGGCCGCGGCCCGCGACCGACTTCATGTTCTTGCCCGCGCCGACGCGGTCGAGCGTCACCACCTCGGCGCCCATGTCAGCCAGCAGCATGCAGGCGAACGGCCCGGGGCCGATGCCGGCGAATTCGACGATGCGGAAGCCGGCGAGCGGGCCGGAGGTGCGGACGGACGAGTCTTGGGCTGGCTTATCGAGCACGTTGCTGTTTCCTCGGGGCGTGGCCGCGTGCCGTTGATCCGGCAAGCGCCTCGGACTTTTTTCGGCGGGGCGAGTTAATTGGTTGATTAACTTTTCTCGCCTTCACGGCAGCGAGGCAAGCGTTTTTCATGCATGGGCACATAACAAAAGCGGCGCGCATTGCTGCGCGCCGCGGAAGATTTGTGTTGAGGCGCTAAAGCGCGTCGCGCCTCAGCCAGCGGCGGCCACCGCACGCTGCGCCAACACCTTGACCAGGTTGGCGCGGTACTCGGCCGTGCCGTGGATGTCGGCCAGCAATCCGTTCGCGGAAATGCTGACATTGTCGATCGCCGACGGCGACCAGTTCGACTTCAATGCCGCTTCAATCGCGCCCACCCGCATCACGCCGCTTTGCGAGGCGCCCGTGGCGGCGACGCGGACCTCACCCGCCTTGGTCTGGGCAACGAACACGCCGGTCAACGCGAAGCGCGAGGCGGGGTGTCGCATTTTTTCGTAGCCCGCTTTAGCCGGAACCGGGAACGAAATCGCGGTGATGATCTCGCCGTCCTCGAGCGCCGTCGTGAACAGGCCCTTGAAGAAGTCGTCGGCCGCGATCGACCGCTTGTTGGTCTTCACGGTGGCGCCGAGCGCGAGCAGCGCGGCGGGATAATCCGCGGCCGGATCGTTGTTGGCGATCGAGCCGCCGATCGTGCCGCGGTAGCGCACGGCGGGATCGCCGAGCACCGAGGTGAGATGGACGATCGCGGGGATCGCCTTCTTCACGTCGGCATTCTGCATGATGTCGTGATAGGTCGTGGCCGCCTTGATGGTCAGCGTATCGCCCGACAGTTCGACGCCCTGCAGCTCCCTGATCTTGCCGAGGTCGATCACGTCGGAGGGGCTGGCGAGGCGCTGCTTCATGACCGGCAGCAGCGTCTGGCCGCCGGCGAGGAATTTTGCCTCGCTGCTCTTGCCGAACAGGCTGGCGGCCTCGTCGACCGAGGAGGCGCGATGATAGGTGGTCTGGTACATCTTCGTTCCTCCCTCTTAAGCCGCGTGGATCGTGCGCCACACCCGGTCCGGGGTTGCGGGCATTTCCAGGTTGTTCTTGCCGATCGCATCCGTGATCGCGTTGATCACGGCCGCTGACGCTCCGATCGCGCCGGCCTCACCGCAACCCTTGATGCCGAGCGGATTGCCCGGGCACAGCGTCGTGGTGTGGGAGAGATTGAACGACGGCAGGTCCTCGGCGCGCGGCATGGCATAGTCCATGAACGAGGCCGTGACCGGCTGGCCGTTGGCATCGTAGATCGCGTGCTCGAGCAGGGCCTGGCCGATGCCCTGGGCAAGGCCGCCATGGACCTGTCCCTCGACGATCATCGGGTTGATCAGGCGTCCGAAATCGTCAGCCGCAACGAAGTTGACGAAAGTGGTCTTGCCGGTGCCGGCATCGACCTCGAGCTCGCAGATATAGGCGCCGGCCGGGAAGGTGAAGTTGCTCGGGTCGTAGAAGGCGCTTTCCTTCAGGCCCGGCTCCATCCCGTCAGGCAGATTGTGCGCCGTGTAGGCCGCGAGCGCGACCATCGGCAGGGCGATCGCCTTGTCGGTGCCGGTCACCTTGAACTCGCCGTTCTCGATGACGATGTCGGCCTCCGACGCCTCCAGCGCGTGCGCGGCGATCTTCTTGGCCTTGGATTCCATCTTCTCCATTGCCTTCAGGATCGCGGTGAGGCCGACGGCCGCGGAGCGCGAGCCGTAGGTGCCCATGCCGAACTGCACCTTGTCGGTGTCGCCATGGACGATCGAGACCTGGCTGATCGGAACCCCGAGGCGGTCCGCGACGAGCTGGCAGAAGGTGGTCTCGTGGCCCTGGCCGTGGCTGTGCGAACCCGTGAGGATCTCGATCGTGCCGACCGGATTGACGCGCACCTCGGCCGATTCCCACAGGCCGACGCCGGCACCGAGGCTGCCGACGGCCTTGGACGGCGCGATGCCGCAGGCCTCGATGTAGCAGGAGACGCCGATGCCGCGCAGCTTGCCTTGCGACTTCGCCTGCGCCTTGCGGGCGGGGAAGCCGGCATAGTCGATCGCCTTCATCGCGGCATCGAGCGAGGCATTAAAGTCGCCGGTGTCATAGGCCATGATCACGGGCGTCTGGTGCGGGAACTGGGTGATGAAGTTGGCCCGGCGCAACGCGGCCGGATCGACCTTCAACTGCCGCGCCGCCGTCTCCATCAGCCGTTCGACCAGGTAGCTCGCCTCGGGCCGGCCCGCGCCGCGATAGGCATCGACCGGCGTGGTGTTGGTGTAGACCCCGATCACCTCGGCATGGATCGCCGGGATGTTGTACTGGCCCGACAGCAGCGTCGCATAGAGATAGGTCGGCACCGAGGACGAGAACAGCGACATGTAGGCGCCGAAATTGGCGTAGGTCTTCACCTTGAATCCGGTGATCTTGTTGCTGGCGTCGAACGCCATCTCGGCATGGGTGACATGGTCGCGGCCATGCGCGTCGGTCAGGAACGCCTCGGTGCGGTCACCGGTCCATTTGACGGGGCGGCCGACCTTCTTCGAAGCCCACAGCGCCACCATCTCTTCGGGATAGATGAAGATCTTGGAGCCGAAGCCGCCGCCGACGTCGGGCGCGATGACGCGCAGCTTGTGCTCGGGGGCGATGTTGTAGAACGCCGACAGCACGAGGCGGGCGACGTGCGGGTTTTGCGACGTCGTATAGAGCGTGAAATGCTCTTCCGCCGCGTCGTAATCGGCAATCGCCGCGCGCGGCTCCATCGCGTTCGGGGCAAGGCGGTTATTGGTGACGTCGAGCTTGACCACGTTGGCGGCCTTGGCGAAGGCGGCGTCCACCGCGGCTTCGTCGCCGAGCACCCAGTCATAGACCTGGTTGCCGGGAGCCTCCGGGTGAAGCTGCGGCGCGCCGGCCTTGATCGCGGCATGCACGTCGGCGACCGCGGGCAGCTCTTCGTAATCGACGACCACGGCCTCGGCGGCGTCGCGCGCCAGGTTCTTGCTGTCGGCGATCACGACCGCCACCGCCTGGCCGACGAAGCGCACCGTCTCCGGCGCCATCGCCGGCCATGCGCCCATCTTCATCGGGCTGCCGTCCTTGGAGGTGATGGCCCAGCCGCAGATCAAATTGCCGACCTTGTCGTTGACGATCTCCTGGCCCGTGAGCACCGCGACCACGCCCGGCATTTTCAGCGCTGCGGAGGAATCGATCCCCTTCACCTTGGCGTGCGCGTGCGGGCTGCGGATGAAATGGGCATGGGTCATGCCCTGCAACTTGATGTCGTCGACGTAGCGGCCCTTGCCGGTAATGAAACGCTTGTCTTCCTTGCGCACGACGCGCGCGCCGATGCCTTCAACACCCATCGTCTGGTCCTCCCGACCGGAAATTGCCTGGCCGCGCTGTCCATCGAAAGCGGCGGCGGTGATCTTGTTGGTTCGAGGCGGGCCGCCTTATTCGGCCGCCTGCGAGACTTTCATGCGCCCGGCCGCATCCAGCACGGCCTTGACGATGTTGTGATAGCCCGTGCAGCGGCAGATGTTGCCTTCGAGCTCCTGGCGCACGGTGGGCTCGTCGAGCTGGCCACCGTAGCGATGCACGATGTCGATCGCCGACATGATCATGCCCGGCGTGCAATAGCCGCACTGCAGGCCGTGATTGTCGCGGAAGGCGGCCTGCATCGGATGCAGCTCGTCGCCCTTGGCGATGCCTTCGATCGTGGTGACGCTGGTGCCGGCGGCTTCGCCCGCCAGCATGGTGCAGGATTTCACCGCCTTGCCGTCCACATGCACGACGCAGGCGCCGCATTGGCTGGTGTCGCAGCCGACATGGGTTCCGGTGAGGTTGAGGTGGTCGCGCAGGAGATGGACCAGCAGGGTGCGGTCCTCGACGTCGACGGCAACGGCCTTGCCGTTCACCGTCAGTTTGACTGTAGACACGGAAAATCCTCCCCGGATTGATTTTGATTGTTTCCAATTAGAGACAGCGGCCCCGGACTTTGCAACTAGGATTTTGGTCGCCCGGTCATCGAAAAGTCATCGATCCGGACGTGGCCGCAATGACTTGCGCGGACACGTCAGGCCGCCGCCGGGCAGGACAGCCGGCACGGCGTGCGATGCCAGATCTTCCCGTCAGGTCGGTCGGTGGCCGATGCCGGAATTTACCGCCCCTTATCGATTCTGCCGTAGTTTTACTCATCCGGGTCTGGGGGCGGGCACCCCCGGATGACGGCTGAAATAGAAAATGGGGGTTGGAATGTCCGGGCGTATCGCGTCGTCGTCCAAGCGCACAATATTTCCCACCCTCAGGTTTCGCGCCAAGATCATCCTCGGCTTTGCGGCGGTGCTGGTGATCTCCGCCGGCAGCATGGCGTTCGCCTATTTCGGCTTCGAGCGGGTCTCCTCCGGCGTCGGGTCCTACCGCACCAGCGTCTCGGAGGCCGATCTTGCCCGCAACATCGACCGCGAGCTGCTCGCCTACCGTTCGGCCGTCAGATATTTCGTCGTCACCGGCAAGGAGGACGACGCCAAGACGGCGCTGGACGCCGAGGCCAGCCTGAAGGGCGCGATCGACCAGGCGATCAAGGGCACCACGACGCCGGCGCGGCTGGAGGGTCTTAACAAGCTCGCCAAGGAGTTTTCGAACTTCGCCGCGACCTTCGCCAAGGTGTTGCAGGCCAAGCGCGACAGCGCGCTGCTGGTGCAGAACCAGCTCCAGCGCAACGCCAATCTCCTCAAATACAAGCTCGACGACATCGGCAACAACGCCTCCGACGCCGAGGCGCAGTCGATCGAGTTCGGCACCAAGCAGGTCAACGCCCAGTTCCAGACCGCGAGCGCGGCGGCGACCAATTTCGTGCTGACGTCCGACCAGGCGATTGCCACCAGCGCGCTGGCGCGGCTGAAATTCGTCGAGAACTCGCTGGGCGCCGTCTATTCCATGGACGACAAGATCGTCGCCGGATTGAAGGAGGCGAGGGACCTGCTCGGTGCCTATCGCGGGTCGCTGGAAAAGCTGATTGCGAACGCCAGGCTGGTCGAGGACCTCGTCACCGAGATGAGCGGCTCGGCGGGCGCCATCCTCCAGGGCGCCACCGCCATGAAGGTAGACCTCGTCGCGGAGCAGCAGCGGCTGGATTCGGAATCGGCGGCCACCATCGGGCAGACCGAGCAGCTGGTGCTGATGCTGGCCGTCGGCGGCACGCTGCTCGGCATCGTGCTGGCCTTCCTGCTCGGCACCGGCATTTCGCGTCCGATGATCGCGATGTGCAAGGCGATGCGCGAGCTCGCCTCGGGCAATTTCGACGTGGTGCTGCCGGGCCTCGGCCGCAGGGACGAGATCGGCGAGATGGCCGGCGCGGTCGAGGAGTTCAAGCTGCAGGCCGTGGCGAAGGCCGAGCGCGACGCCG
>NZ_JAFCJJ010000004.1 GCF_018131015.1 Bradyrhizobium diazoefficiens | reverse complement strand
GGCTCAGTTCCAGCGACGGGCGGTTGGTCAGAACCGCCCGTTCGCACATTCTGGCAAGTTTTTCGGACACAAGGTCGGCGCGTAGCGCCGGGTGAGGGCTTTCTCCGCGGAGAGACTCCCGATGCAGAAGCACCCCCTCCCCGGCCCTCCCCCGCAAGCGGGAGACGGAACGCACCGCCTTCGCGGCTACACCATCATCTCCACGGCTGCACGATGATCTTGGTATGCGCCTCGGGATTGGCGAGATCGGTGAACGCTTGTGCCACGCCGTCGATGCCGACCTCCGCCGTCACCATCGCAGCCGCGTCCACCTGCCCTTCCGCGATCAGGCGCAGCGAGGCTGCGAACTCCTCCGGCGTGTAGGCGAGCACGTACTGGACGTTGAGCTCCTTCATGATGCCGAGCATGGGCTCGCTTCTGTCGCTCTCCATGCAGACGCCGACCACGACGATCCTGGCATCGCGCGGCGCGCCCTCGAACACTTGCTGCAGCAGGCCGGGCACGCCGACGCATTCGAAGATGACCGCGGGCTTCAGCGCCGGCAGCATCGCCTGGAATGGCGGGCGGGCCGCCTTCTCGGCGTCCGACATCTGGGCGTGCTCGGCCCAGGTCGCATAGGGCTGCGACACTCTTGGGTCGACGACGATATCCGCCCCAAGCCTCTCCGCGAGCGCGCGGCGCGTCGGCGAATAGTCGGCGGCGACGATTGGGTGCAGGCCCTTGATCCGGAGCGCCGCGATCACGGCAAGCCCGACGGGACCACAGCCGATCACGAGCGGCACCTCCTTGCCGGTGATGCCCGCCTTGGCCACGGCATGAACGCCCACGGCGAGCGGCTCGGTGAGCGCGGCATGTTCGGGCGCGAGGCCGTTGGGCACTTCGAGCAGCAGCGGCTCGCTGAGCAGCATCTGCTCGGCGTAGCCGCCGACGAAGTCGTTGGAATAGCCGATGCCCTTGATACCCTCCGCCGTCAGCAGCGCCGGCATCGAGCAGACATGCGCGCCCGGCTTGAGCCTGCGCATCGTGCCGGGACCGTAGTCCACGATCTCGCAGCAGAACTCGTGGCCGAACACGACGTCGCGCGACAGGTCCATCGGCGTGCGCCCGGTTCGCTTCGCCATCTCCACCATGCGGCCGGCGTGCTGGCGCGCGTGCAAGTCGGAGCCGCAGATGCCGCAGGCGAGCGTTTTGACCAGGACCTGGCCGGGGCCCGGCACCGGCTCGGCGATCCCGTCGACGACAATCTCACCATTTCTGAAAATCGCGGCCCGCATCCGGCTCCTCCCTGTTGTTGGAGCCGTTGATAGCACAGGGCCGCCCCCGAGCGTATTGCGTCAGGCGTTCGGCGAACGCTCTTCCAGCACCAGGAGCTGGGCGCGGCGGATGCGCTCGCGATGGGCGATGTAGAGGCCGCTGGCGACGATGAAGGCCGCGCCGGTCACGGTCCAGACGTCCGGCACCTCGGTGAACAGGAAGAAGCCGAGAATGCTGACCCACAAGAGCTGCGTGTAGGAGAACGGCGCCAGCACCGAGGCATCGCCGTAGCGATAGGCGAGCACGATGATCCACTGGCCGACGGTGGAGAAGACGCCGATCACGATGCCGAGCCCGATCGCGGTCCAACTCGGCGTCACCCAGACGAACGGCACCATCATCGTCAGGATCGCAACGCCGGTCAGCGCCGAATAGGCCATCGTGGTGAGGACGGCCTCACGCCCGCTCATCATGCGCGTCAGGATCAACGCGGCCGCCCAGCAGAACGCCGAGACGATCGGGAAGAAGGCGGCGGCGTGAAATGCGCTCGAGCCCGGCCGCAGGATGATCAGGACACCGAACAGGCCGACCGCAGTGGCAATCCAGCGGCGCATGCCGACCTTCTCGCTCAGGAAGACGATCGAGAGTGCCGTGACGAACAACGGCGAGACGAAGCCGGTGGCGGAGGCCTCCGCGATGGGAAGGAAAGCCAGGCCGGTGATGAAGAACAGCGAGGAGCCGAGCAGTGCAACGCCGCGCATCAGCTGCAGGCCGAGCCGCTCGGTGCGCATCGCGTGCAGCGGCGAGCCCGGCAGCATCACCGGCGTGAACATCAGCGCGAAGGTGACGAAGCGGATCCAGGTGATCTCGATCGAGGGCAGGCTCGTCGAGAGATATTTTGCGGTGACGTCGGAGCAGCCGAGGAAGATCGTCGACAGCAGCACCAGCGCAATGCCCTTGAAGGGATGATCGACGCGCGCAGGCGCGCGGCGGGCCGCCTGCTTCTTCTCGGGCACGGGCATGGAAATACTGTCGAGCCTTGCGGCTGCGGCGGGTGGCGGGGTCACGGCTGGAACCTGGGAATGGCGAATCGGGAACGATCGTAAAAAACGACAATTCCGCCGCGTTCACAACTTCCGAAAACAGGATGCCGATATGCGCTGACGTCCGCGCGCGTCAATACTCCATTAATAATAGGGGTTTGTGCACTACAACATGGGCAGGCCGCGCGGCTTGGGCCCGCGCGGAAACGCCGCATCCAGCGCCGCAATCTCGTCTTTCGTCAGCACGAGATCGCCCGCGCCCGCATTTTCACCGGCATGTTCCGCGGACGATGCCTTCGGGATCGCGAACACCGTAGTCGTACGGGTGAGGAAGCTCAGCGCGACCTGGCGCGGCGTGGCGCGGCGCGCCTCCGCGATGCGCGCCAGCACGGCGCCGCCTTTGCTGTTGCTGGCGGGGAAATCGTCGTGCCCGAACGGCGAATAGGCCACAACCGCGACGCCGTGGCGCTCGCACCAGGGGATCACCGCATGCTCGATCGCACGCTCCTTCAGATGATAGAGCACCTGGTTGCAGGCGATCCGGCCTTCGCCGGCGACGTCGAGAATCTCGTCGAGATCATCAGCGTCGAAATTGGAGACGCCCCAGGACTTGATCTTGCCGGCCTGCACCAGATCCTCGAACGCGGCAACCGTGTCTTCCAGCGGATAGGAGCCGCGCCAGTGCAGGAGATAGCAGTCGAGCCGGTCGGTCTTCAGCCGCTTCAGCGAGCGCTCGCAGGCCGTGATGGTGCCGCGGCGCGAGGCGTTGCTCGGCAGCACCTTCGAGACCAGGAACACCTCGTCGCGCCGCGGCGCGATCGCATCGGCAACGACGAGCTCGGCATCGCCGTACATCTCGGCGGTGTCGATATGGGTCATGCCGAGATCGAGCCCGCGCTGAAGCGCCGCGATCGCGCGCTTGCGATCGCCATGGTCGAGATACCAGGTGCCCTGCCCGATGACGGACACGTTTGCGCCGGTCTTGCCGAAGGGATTCGATTTCATATCTGCTCCGATCTCCGCTGCCTCTTCTCCCTCTCCCCGTTCTTACGGGGAGAGGGTCGGGGTGAGGGGCTGCTTCCGCAACAACGCTGGCAGTTGGACCCGCGGAGGCTCCCCTCGCCCGCACTTGCGCTTCGCGCAATTGCGGCCTCTCCCCGCAAGCGGGGAGAGGCGAAGGCACGCCCTTCTGCTCAACCTTCGTTGCGCGCTAGAGTTCACTGATATCCGCCACCAGCACGCTGCCGGTCGCGGACTCCGTGATGTAGAGCCGGTCCTTGGCGGCGCCGCCGATCGCGACATTGGTGCAGTTCGGCCCGGCGCAGGACTTGATCCGAGCGATCATCTCGCCGTTGGGCGCAAACACGAAGACATGGCCGAGCGAGGCATGGCCGACGAACAGGCGGCCGCGCGCGTCCATGGTCAGCCCGTCGGGACCGCTGGTGCCGAACAGCGAGCAGAAGCGGCCGACCTTGGATACGCTGCCGTCCTTCATGAACGGCAGCCGCCACACCGAATTGTCGCGCGTCATGGCGACGAACAGCACGCGCTCGGTGGGATCGAGCACGAGGCCATTGGGGCTGATGCCGGTGTCGATCAGGCAGTCGAGCCGGCCGTTTGGCGCGAGGCGATAGACGCGGCCGGTGGGATCGTGCAGGCCGGTCTGGCCCTGGTCGGTGAAATAGATGTCGCCGCTCGCGGCGAGATGCAGATCGTTGCAGCCGCGAAAGGATTCTGAATTGCGCGCGGTCAGGACCGGCGTGATGCGCCCGGCTTTGGCGTCGAGTTCCATGATGCCGTGCATGTAGTCGGCGACGAGGATACGGCCGTCGGCGGCAATCTTCAGCCCGTTCGGCCAGCCTTCATATTCGATCACCTGCGACCACTCGCCGTCAGGGGCGATGCGGAAGATGCGGCCGAAGGGAATGTCGACGATGTAGAGGTTGCCGTCCCGGTCGAACGACGGGCCTTCGATAAAACTGTCGGTCGCAACGCCCGGCCGGTTGGCGTCGGCCCAGTCGGTCCGCACGCCCTTGCGGCGGAACCTGTCGGGCATGGCGGAGAAAATCCTGGTCTCGATCAGGCGTGGCAGCGTTTCCAGGTACATCATTGTTGTTTTTGGCGTGCTGACGGGGAAGGTGCGGCAGCATAGGGCACAATGGCGGGCGCGTCGATTGCGCGGAGGCAAGGCTGCGTCCACGCCACTCTCGTGTCCCGGACGCGCTGCAGCGTGAAACGCTGCTGCGCAGCGCCGGGACCCAGACGGCCGAACGCTCCGCTCTCAGATGGGCCCCGGCTCTGCAGCGCACCGCTACGAGCTGCGCGGCGTCCGGGGCACGAGACCGTCCCGCAGTCTTGGAAAGAGCCCTACCCCGCCGCGCCCGCGACCTTGGCCGGCTGCGCAGGCGCAGCCTCCGTCGTCGCGATCAGGCGCTTCAGCTCGGGGATGCAGGAGCCGCAATTGGTGCCGGCCTTGAGCTTGGCGCCGATTTCGGCCGTCGTGCAGGCGCCGGCGGCGATACTGTCGCAAATGGTGCCGCGGCCGACGCCGAAGCAGGCGCAGACGATCGGGCCGGTTGTGGCGGCGCCTTCTCCGGACTTGCCGGACAGCAGCCAGCGGCGCTGCTTGTCGGTGACGCGGTCGGCGGCGAACACGGTTCTGACCACCTCCCAGTCGCCGGCATCATGGGCCGGGCCGAGGAACAGGCAGGTCTCGATGCGATCGCCGGCGAACGATGCCGCGCGAAACACGCCGCCGGCGACATCGCGATATTCGGCGACGTCCTCACCCGCGATGCCCTCGAGCCAGGCCGGCCAGCGCGAAAGATCGGCATTGTCTGCGAACAGATAGCCGAAGCCGCCGGCGACCGTGACGCGGGTCCACAACAGGTTCTGCGGCAGGTCGAGCGGCTTGCGCGACAGCGCGAAGCCGCGGAAGACGTATTCGTAAGGAGCGATCGCGGCCGGGGTCGCCTTCGATTCCGGCTGGCCCGAGAACGGATCGGTGAACGGCGCCACCAGCGCGCCGACACGGCCCTGCGCGGCGTTCTCGGCGCTCCAGTGGATCGGCGCGAACAGCGTGCCGCGCTGCTGCCGCTCGCTGACGACGGCCTTCAGGATGCAGGTCCCGTAATCGGTGGTGACGCGGGCAAAACTGTCGTCGGTGATGCCGTATCTGCCGGCATCGTCGGGATGGATCTCGACGAACGGCTCGGGCAGATGCGCGCCGAGCCGCTGACTGAGACCCGTGCGGGTCATGGTGTGCCACTGGTCGCGGATGCGCCCGGTGTTGAGGCGCAGGGGCCGCGACGGACCGGTCTCGCTGCGCAGCACCGGCACTTCCGGCGCGACGAAGCGGCCCTTGCCGTCATTGGTGAAGAAGCCGCCATCCGCGAAAAAGCGCTCGACCGGCGCCTCGCCTTCGCGCGCGGGCCATTGCACCGGCGTCAAGGCATCGAAGGCTTCGTCGGTCAGCGCGGTCAGCGCGCCGATGTCGAAATCGCGGCTGCCGTTGTTCTCGAAAGCCGAGAGCGCGGCATGCTCGCGAAAGATGTCGGCGGCGGACGTGTAGTTGAAGCTGTCGCCGAAGCCGAGGCGCCTGGCGATCTCGCTCAGGATCCACCAGTCCGGCCGCGCCTCGCCCGGCGCAGGCAGGAACGCACGCTGCCGCGAGATGCGCCGCTCCGAATTGGTCACGGTGCCCGACTTCTCGCCCCAGGCCAGCGCCGGCAGCAGCACATGCGGCCCGGCCGCGACCGTGTCGTTGGCGAGCACGTTCTCGGACACGACGAACAGCTCGAGCTTCTTCAGCGCCTCGCGCACGACGTCCGCATCGGGCAGCGAGACCGCCGGATTGGTGCCCATCACCCACAACGCCTTGACCTCGCCGCGGTTGATCGCCTCGAACAACTGCACCGCCTTCAATCCCTCATGGGTGGCGATGCGCGGCGCCTTCCAGAACCGCCGGACACGGTCGATGTCGGGTGGCGTAAAATTCATGTGCGCGGCGAGCTGGTTGGCGAGCCCGCCGACCTCGCGGCCGCCCATCGCATTGGGCTGGCCGGTGAGCGAGAACGGCGAAGAACCGGGCTTGCCGATGCGTCCCGTAGCGAGATGGCAGTTCAGGATCGCATTGACCTTGTCGGTGCCCTGCGCCGACTGGTTGACGCCCTGCGAATAGAGCGTGACGGTGCGCGGCGTGTCGCGGAACATCTTGAAGAAGGCCGCGACGTCCTGCTCGGTGAGGCCGGTGGCAAGCGCGGTGGCGGTGACGCTGCCGGCGATGCTGCGGGCGCGGGCCAGCGCGTCGTCGAATCCGCTGGTGTTCTGCGCGATGTAGTCCTGGTCCAGCGCGCTGCTGTCGGCGAGATGGACGAACAGGCCGGAGAACAGCGCGGTGTCGGTGCCGGGCTTGAGGCCGAGGAACAGGTCGACGTCGCCCGCGGTATCGGTGCGGCGCGGGTCGATCACGATCATGCGCGCGCCGCGCTCCTGCCGGTTCCTGAGCATGCGCTGGAACAGCACGGGGTGGCACCAGGCGGCGTTCGAGCCCACGAAAACGAGCAGATCGGCCTGGTCGAGATCCTCATAACAGCCGGGCACCGTGTCGGCGCCGAAGGCGCGGCGGTGGCCAGCGACGGAGGACGACATGCAGAGCCGCGAATTGGTGTCGACATTGGCGGTGCCGACAAAGCCCTTCATCAGCTTGTTGGCGACGTAGTAATCCTCGGTCAGGAGCTGGCCGGAGAGATAGAACGCGACCGCGTCGGCGCCGTCGCGCGCGACGATGTGCTGCATGCGGTGGGCGACGTGGTCGAGCGCATCGCTCCAGGCGACGCGCTCCAGCACGTTCCTGCAGCGGATCATCGGATAGAGCAGCCGGCTCTCCAGCCCGACGGTCTCGCCGAGCGCCGAGCCCTTCGAGCACAGCCGGCCGAAATTGGCGGGATGATCGGGATCGCCTGCGATCGCCGCCCCGCCCGCACCATCGGGCGTCGCCAGCACGCCGCAGCCGACACCGCAATAGGGGCAGGTCGTCTTCGTTGTGCGCAGGTTGGGGTCGATCGCCGTCATTGCCAGCCGCCCTCATCAAGCCGCTTTGGGGGGCTGCGCGAGCGCGCGACCGAACATCATGTCGGCGCGGATCGCCGCCACCTTGTCGCGATTGCGGATCAGCTCGAGATACCAGAGCGCGTCGATCGTATCGCCGATCAGCACCGCGCCGGTGAGCCGGCCATCCGCGATCACGAGCTTCTTGTAGGTGCCGCGCCTGCGGTCTGACAGCACGAGGCTCTCGCTGCCCTCGGTACCGATGAAGTCGCCGGCCGAGAACACGCTGACGCCGGAGACCTTCAGATTGGTCGAGACCACGCTGCCCTGATAGGCCGCGCTCCGGCCGGCGAGATGCCGCGCCAGCACGCGCGCCTGCTCATAGGCGGGCTCGACCAGGCCATAGCAGGTGCCGCGATGCTCGGCGCATTCGCCGAGCGCGTAGATGTCGGGAGACGCTGTCTGCATGACGTCGTTGACGACGACGCCGCGGTTGACCGGGATACCCGCTTCCTTGGCCAGTGCGACATTGGGCCTGATGCCGGCGGCGAAGATCACGGCGTCGGCTTCGATGCGGCTGCCGTCGGCGAGCTCGACGGCTTCGACATGGCCCTCGCCAAGAATTCGTGCGGTCGAGGCGTTGAGCATGACACGGATGCCCTTGCGTTCGACCAGAGCCTTGAGCAAATCGGCGGCGGGCAGATCGAGCTGCCGCTCCATCAGCCGGTCCATCAGGTGCAAGAGCGTTACCGGCGCGCCGGCTTTCGCAAGGCCATAGGCGGCTTCAAGCCCGAGCAGGCCGCCGCCGACCACGACGACGCGCTTCTTCGCAGCCGCCAGCGTCAACAGCAGATCGACGTCGCGGGTGTCGCGAAAGGTGTGCACGCCCTGGAGATCGGCGCCGGGCACGCCGAGCCGCAGCGGCGTCGAGCCGGTCGCCAGCACGAGCTTGGAGTATTCCATGCTCTCTTCGCCTTCGATCTTGAGCTCGCGGCGGCCGGTGTCGATCTCGGTGACGCGATAGCCGTAGCGCACCGTGACGCCGCGATGGCGCCACCAGTCCGCCGGTCGGAGCTCGATCTCGTGCGAGCCGGTCTCGCCGGCCAGCACCGAGGAAAGCAGCACCCGGTTGTAGGCGAGCCGCGGCTCCTCGCCGATCACGGCAACCGCGTAGCGGCCGAGCGCGGTCCTGGCGAGTTCATCGACCAGACGCGCGGCCGCCATACCGTTGCCGACGATGACGAGGGGTTCACTCACGATGCATCTCCTATTCGGCGGCCTGCGCCCGCGGGCCGTAGGCCTCTGAGATCATGTAGCCGGACAGCACGCCGTAAACGTCGGTCCAGGCGGTCGCGAGTTCGGGCGTCCAGGCCTCGCCAAGCCCCTTCTCCAGGGTCCACAGCAAGGTCGCGCCGACCACGGGGTAGTGCTCGGCCGTGGCGCCATAGGCGACGTGACGCTTGGCGAGCGCGGACGCCGCGGGAAGGATCGTCTCGAGGTTCGACAGGCCGCCGACGACGGCGGCGAGCATGCCCATCAGCTTCTTGCGCTGCTCGGTCATGTCCTCGGGAAACATCGCGCGCACCGACGGCGCCACCTCGAACAGGCGGTCGTAGAACAGGACCGCGGCCGCTTCCGATATCGGCGCGACCTTGGCGAAGCTCTGCTGGACGAGGGTGATCTGTTCGGGCGTCATGATGTTCTCCTGCCTGTTTCGGTTTGCCTTGGTGCGCGTCGTTGCGAACCAGGTTCATGGGTCAAACGTGTCGGGCAATGCTTCTCCCCGCGTACGGGGAGAAGCGAGATTCGTACCAAGAGCCTTTCCTGGCGCATGCTCTAGACGCGCGCCTGGGCAAGGCCTGGCGCGTCCTCGCTTTGCGGGCTGCGACGCAGATAGAACCACCAGGTCAGGGCGAGACAGGAGGCGTAGAAGGCGAGATAGATCGCGAGCGCGAGCTGCGGCCCGCCGGTCAGTGCGATCGACTTGCCGAAACCGCTCGGGATCAGATAGCCGCCGACGGCGCCGACCGCACCGATGAAGCCGACCGCCGCACCGCTCTCGATGCTCGCCGTCTTCAGCGCGGCGCTGCGCGCCGCATCACCCTTGCCGCGCGCCTTGAACAGGTTCTGCTCACGGAAGATCGAGGGGATCATGCGGTAGGTCGAGCCGTTGCCGATGCCCGTCGTGACGAACAGGATCAGGAACATGGTGAGGAAGCCGGTGAAGTCCTTGTGCCCGACGAAATAGAGCACCCCGACCGTGGCCGCCGCCATCACGATGAAATTCCAGAACGTGATGATGGAGCCGCCGACCCTGTCGGCAAGCCAGCCGCCGAACGGGCGCGCCAGCGAGCCGACCAGTGGGCCCAGGAACGCGATCGAAATCGTCACCGACGGAAACTGCGTCTTGAGCAGCAGCGGGAACGCGGCCGAGTAGCCGATGAAGGAGCCGAACGTGCCGATATAGATGTAGGCCATGATCCAGGTGTGCCGGCGCTTGACCACGGCAAGCTGGTTCCTGATCGAGGATTTGGCCGAGGTCAGGTTGTTCATGAAGAACACCGCCCCGCACACCGCGATCGCGATCGGCAGCACCCACATCAGCCCGGCATTCTGCAGGAAGATGCCGTCGACGGGCGTGGCCTGGAACAGGTTGATGATGGCGAGCGTCATCAGGATCGGGGTCAGGAGCTGCACGCTGGAGACGCCGATATTGCCGCCGGCCGCGTTGAGGCCGAGCGCCCATCCCTTCATCCGGTCCGGGAAGAAAAAGGAGATGTTGGTCATGCTGGAGGCGAAATTGCCGCCGCCGAGGCCGGCGGTGGAGGCGACCAGCAGCATCAGCCAGAACGGCGTGTCGGGCTGGCCGACGAAATATGCGAGCGACAGCGTCGGAATGAACAGCACCGCCGCGCTGAAAATGGTCCAGTTGCGGCCGCCGAAAGTCGTGACCGCGAAGGTGTAAGGAAAGCGCATCAATGCGCCGATCAGGCCGGGCACCGCCACGAGCTGGAACAGCTGGTCGGTGCTGTAATGAAAGCCTGCCTGCGGCAGCTTGGTGGCGACGATGCTCCAGATCAGCCACACCGAGAAGCCGATATGCTCGGCAACGATCGACCAGATCAGGTTGCGCCGGGCGACCGCCTTGCCGCCCGCATTCCAGAACGCCTCGTCTTCGGGGCGCCAGTCGGAAATCCAAGTTGGACTCTTCGTCATTGCATATCCCTTCCAGAGCTCACCGCTGCGTCGTTGCAGGCTTCAGCCTCCACATGGAGGCGCGCGCCGGGGGCTTGGCCCCGGTGGCGAGTCACGATGCTGATTGATGATGTTGAGGGACGGCGTCGTTGGCGTCGGAAAAGGTATTTCAATTTCCGTGCCAACTGCTCGCGATCAGGAAATACAGGGAATTCAGCGGCTTGTTCGTCTTGCCCGAAATTTTTGCACGGGGCATTTCGCACGCAAATTTTGCGATTCGCTCAATCCCTGTGCGGCGCACAGGGATTGAGCTTGATGATTCAAAATTAGGCGCGGTGGTTTTCGCGCGTTAACGACGCGTTTACGCAGCCTCGACGAAGCGATGACGCTCATAGAGGAACTCGAGCACGCGCTGGCGGCACTTCAGATAGGTCGCGTTGGTGGCGAGTTCGAGCCGCTTGCGCGGGCGCGCGAGTGGCACCTCCAGCACCTCGCCGATGCGCGCGGAAGGTCCGTTCGTCATCATCACGATGCGGTCCGACAGCAGAACGGCCTCGTCGACGTCGTGAGTGATCATCAGGATGGTGTTGCCGAGCTTCTGATGCAGCGCCATCACGGAGTCCTGCAGATGCGCGCGGGTGAGCGCGTCGAGCGCGCCGAAGGGCTCATCCAGCAGCAGCACCTTCGGTTCCATCGCGAGCGCCCGCGCGATGCCGACGCGCTGCTTCATGCCGCCGGAGATTTCCGAGGGACGCTTGTCCCTGGCATGGGCCATCTGCACGAGGTTGAGATTGTGCATCACCCAGGCGTCACGCTCGGCGCGGGACTTGGTCCTGGCGAAGACCTTGTCGACGCCGAGCTTGACATTTTCGTACACGGTGAGCCACGGCAGCAGACTGTGGTTCTGGAACACCACGGCGCGATCGGGCCCCGGCGAGTTGACCTCGCGGTTCTCCAGCAACACGCCGCCGATGGAGGCGGTGGTCAGGCCTGCGATGATGTTGAGCAGGGTCGACTTGCCGCAGCCGGAGTGGCCGATGATCGAGACGTATTGCCCCTTCTCGATGGTCAGGTTGATGTCCTTCAGCACCTCCGTGGTGGCGCTGCCGCGGGAAAATACCTTGTCGATATGGTCGAGCTTCAGATAGGCGGTCATGTGCTTCTCCCCTCAGTTCTGCGCGGTACCGTGGGTGACGATCCTGCCGAGGCCCGCGATCAGGCGGTCGAGCACGAAGCCGATGATGCCGACATAGAACAGCGCCAGGATGATCTCGCTGATATGCGAGGAGTTCCAGGCGTCCCAGATGAAGAAGCCGATGCCGACGCCGCCGATCAGCATTTCCGCAGCGACGATCGCGAGCCAGGACAGGCCGATGCCGATGCGAAGCCCGGTGAAGATGTAGGGCGCCGCCGCCGGGATCATGATCTTGGCGAAGAATTCGAGCGGGTTGAGCTGCACCACGGCGGCGACGTTGCGGTAGTCCTGCGGGATGTTGCGGATGCCGACCGCGGTGTTGATGATGATCGGCCAGATCGAGGTGATGAAGATGACGAAGATCGCCGACGGCTGGCCGTCGCGGAAGGCGGCGAGCGAGAGCGGCAGCCAGGCGAGCGGCGGGATGGTGCGCAGCACCTGGAACAGCGGATCGAGCCCGCGCATCGCCCAGACCGACTGTCCCACCAGCACGCCGAGCCCGATGCCGGCGATCGCGGAGAGCGAGTAGCCGAAGGCGACGCGCTGGAGGCTTGCCGAGAGATGCCAGAACAGGCCCTTGTCGATGCCGCCATGGTCGAAGAACGGATCGAAGATCAGCTCCTTGGTGTCCTTGAACACCTTTGACGGCGGCGGCAGCGCCGAGCCGGCGCGCCGGCAGACCAGTTCCCACACCAGCGTCAGCAGCGCGATCACGATCAGCGGCGGGATGACGCGCATGGCGGTTTCCCTCGCCATCCGCGCGTAGGTCTCGGCGCGCGGCGGTCGCTTCGGCGTCATCGTGACAACCGGCGCGGCGACCGCCGCGGGAGTTGCGGTCTCAACCTCAATCTTCGTGGCAGGCATGTTCATCGCGATATTCTCTCCGGCTCAGGGACGATGCGGCCGCCTCATCGGCGGCCGCGGGCTCCATCAGACTTCGACGCGTTTGATCGCGAGCGACTTCAGATAGGCAGCCGGATTGTCGGGATCGAACACCTTGCCGTCGAAGAAGGTCTCCTTGCCGCGCGAGGTGGAGGTCGGGATTTCGGAGGCCGGCACACCCAGCGTCTTGGCGGCCTCCTTCCAGAGATCCTCGCGGTTGACCTTGGCGATCAGTGCCTTGGTATCGAAGCCGGGCTCGTACTTGCCCCAGCGGATGTCCTCGGTGAGGAACCAGAGATCATGGCTCTGGAACGGATAGGACGCGTTGTCCTTCCAGAAGCGCATCTGCTGCGGCGAGTTCTCGACCACGCGGCCGGTGCCGTAGTCGAACTTGCCCTTCATGCGGTCGGTGATGTCCTCGACCGGGCAGTTGATCCACTGCCGCTTGGCGCAGATCACGGCGGCTTCCTCGCGGTTCTCGATCTTCTCCGCCCATTGCTGGGCTTCCATCACTGCCATCAGCAGCGCCTTCGCCGCCTTCGGATATTTGTCGACCCAGGCCGCGCGCATGCCGAACGACTTTTCGGGATGCTTGTCCCAGAGCTCGCCGGTGGTGATCGCGGTGTAGCCGATGTCCTGGTGGATGAGCTGCAAATTCCAGGGCTCGCAGACGCAGAAGCAGTCCATGGTGCCAACCTTCATGTTGGCGACCATCTGCGGCGGCGGCACCACGATCGTCTCGATGTCCTTGTCCGGATCAATGCCGCCGGCGGCGAGCCAATAGCGGATCCACAGATCATGCGTGCCGCCCGGGAAGGTCATCGCCGCCTTCACCGCCTTGCCACCGGCCTTCTTCTTCTCCAGCGCCGCCTTGAACGGCGTGGTGTCGATTCCGACCTTGAGGTCGGCATATTCCTTGGCGACCGAGATGCACTGGCCGTTCAGGTTCAGCCGCGCCAGGATGTACATCGGCGTCGGCTGGTTGTTCTGCGTCACCTTGCCGGCCGAGATCAGGTACGGCATCGGGGTCAGGATGTGCGCGCCGTCGATGCCGTTGCCTTCGGAGCCGAGCACGAGATTGTCGCGCGTCGTGCCCCAGGAGGCCTGCTTCTGCACCTCGACGTCGGGCATGCCGTATTTTGCGAAGATGCCCTTCTCCTTCGCGACGAACAGCGGCGTTGCGTCGGTGAGAGCGATGAAGCCGATCTTGGCGCCCTTGACCTCGGGGCCTGTCTCCTGCGCGAAGGCGCCGGCGGGGAAATTGAGCTTGGCTGCGGCGAGAAGGGCAGCGGTCGAGCCGGTGGCTTGCAGCAATTGACGGCGGCTGAGGCCATTGTCCGAGGGCCGGCGAATGCGCTTGGTCATGGATGGTGTCGTCCTTTTGCGTCGTTGCGAATGATTGCGTCAGTGCGCACGAGCAGCCCGTCCGTCCGTAAGCCAGGGAAGGCGCATGCGAACGCGCGCCGGAGAGACCCCCGGTTGGTGGCGTCAGCAATTCGGATGAGTAGTCTCGCGGGACGGCTTCGGTGGCGTCGGAACCCAACTATTCAAGCTTCGTGCCAAGCCCCGCGGCTTCAAAAACGCTAATAAATCAAACTGATAGAGACGGTGCGCCAGCCTGCCGCAGCCCCGTTCCGCACGCGGAATTTGCGCTCTGCACAATTCGTGTGCGCCGCACAATAGTTGTGCAGGGCGCGAAGCAAGAAGGCAGAGTTTCTCGAAATGCGCGCAGGCCCGAGACGCCAAGACTTTGATGTCAAAGCGAATTTTCACAGGCGCAGGCTGGCACGGGACTTGCTGCACTATTGGCGTCAACGAAGACTGCGGCTCGTCCGCATCGTTGCAGCCTCTGGCGGCTGCAATCCGGAAGCTCACCTGCTTCGCGGCCCTCCCGGCTCAGTCCTCGTGACGCGATTCCCAAGGCTTCCAAATCCCACCAGGCCCGTGCGCGGCAGACGCCCAGCATGGCCGATCAAGCAACTCGCGTCCTCCCGCCGGAGGCCGCGTCGGTCTGACACACGAGCAAAGGAACCGTAATGTCGTATCTCGCACCTTCGGAATTCGTCACCAAGATGGTGGACGCGGGCGAATCCAAGATCTTCATGTCCACAAGGGATACGATCATCCGCGCCTACATGGCCGGCGCCATCCTCGCGCTCGCCGCCTGGTTCGCGGTCACGATCAACGTCAACACCGGCCAGCCGATCGTCGGGGCGCTGCTGTTCCCGGTCGGATTCTGCATGCTTTATCTGCTCGGCTTCGACCTCCTGACCGGCGTGTTCGTGCTCTCGCCGCTCGCCCTGATCGACAAGCGTCCCGGCGTCACGCTCGGCGGCGTGCTGCGCAACTGGGGCCTCGTCTTCATCGGCAACTTCGCGGGCGCCCTCACTGTGGCCTTCCTGATGGCGTTCGTGACGACCTTCGGCTTCACCCAGGCCCCCGACAAGGTCGGCGCCACCATCGGCAATATCGGCGAAGGCCGCACCCTCGGCTACGCGGCGCACGGCGCGGCCGGCATGACGACGCTGTTCTTCCGCGGCGTACTCTGCAACTGGATGGTCTCGACCGGCGTGGTCGGCGCCATGATCTCCACCACGGTCCCCGGCAAGGTGCTGGCGATGTGGATGCCGATCCTGGTATTCTTCTACATGGTATTCGAGCATTCCGTGGTGAACATGTTCCTGTTCCCCTCGGGCTTGATGCTCCACGCCAAGTTCTCGATCCTCGACTACATGATCTGGAACGAGATTCCGACCGTGCTGGGCAATCTGGTCGGCGGACTCGCCTTCACCGGCCTGACGCTCTACACCACCCATGTCCTGACCCAGCCGAAGCGCCAGGCCGGCAAGACGCTGCCCCGCGTTGCCGCCTGATCGAACGCGTCTCGACAAGGGAGCCTCGCCCGATCAGGGTGAGGCTCCCTTCGCCCGGTGATGACGATGACAAGCGGACTCCTGATTTCGGTTGGCCAGCACTCCGACAAGGGGCGCAAACCCGTCAACCAGGATTTTCACGGCGTCCTCATTCCGGAGGAGCCGCTGCTCGGCCTGAAGGGCATCGCGGCCGTGCTCGCCGACGGCATCTCGAGCAGCACCGTCAGCCAGATCGCCAGCGAGTCGGCGGTCAAGAGCTTCCTGATGGACTATTACTGCACGTCGGAGACCTGGACGGTGAAGACGTCCGCCCGCCGCGTGCTGGAGGCGACCAATTCCTGGCTCCACGCGCAGACGCGCAAGAGCCAGTACGCCTATGACCGCGACAAGGGCTACGTCTGCACCCTCAGCGCCATGGTCATCAAGGCGACCACCGCCCACATCTTCCATGTCGGCGACTGCCGCATCTACCGCGTCGCCGGCAAGGCGCTCGAACAGTTGACCGACGATCACCGCATCATCGCCTCGCCGGAACAGACCTATCTCGGCCGCGCGCTCGGCATCAACCCGCAGCTCGAGATCGACTACCAGAGCCTCGAGGTGCAGGCCGGCGACGTCTTCGTGCTGGCGACCGACGGCGCCTACGAGTTCGTCGAGCCTCGCTTCGTCACCGGCACGGTCCAGGCGCAAGCCCACGACCTCGACGCCGCCGCGAAAATCATCGCCGAGGAAGCCTTCCGGCGCGGCAGCGACGACAACATCACGATCCAGATCCTGCGCATCGATGCGGTGCCGGAGAACAGGTCGCCCGACATCTTCAACCAGACCTCGGAACTGCCGCTGCCTCCGCTGCCGGAGCCGCGGGCGAGCTTCGACGGTTACACGATCGTCCGGGAGATTCACGCCAGCAGCCGCAGCCATATCTATCTCGCCGTCGACGGCGAGACCGGCGAGGCGGTCGCGCTCAAGCTCCCCTCGCTCGATCTGCGCGACAATCCCGCCTATCTGAAGCGCTTCCTGATGGAGGAATGGATCGCGCGCCGCATCGACAGCCCGCACGTGCTGAAGCCGCAGAAGCGGGCAAGGCGGCGCAGCTATCTCTACGTCGCGACCGAATTCGTCGAGGCGCAGACCCTGCGGCAATGGATGATCGACAATCCCCGCGCCGATCTCGAGACCGTCCGCAGGATCGTCGAGCAGATCGCCGCGGGCCTGCGCGCCTTCCACCGCATGGAAATGCTGCATCAGGACCTCCGGCCCGACAACATCCTGATCGACAAGACCGGCACCGCGAAGATCATCGACTTCGGCTCGGTGAGGGTGGCCGGCGTCGCCGAGGCCGCAGCCAGCGGCGAGGCCGACGAGGTTCTCGGGACGGTGCAGTACACGGCACCGGAGTATTTTCTCGGAGAGGGCGGCTCACCCCGCTCCGACATGTTCTCGCTCGCCGTCATCTGCTACCAGATGCTGACCGGCAAGCTGCCCTATGGCGCGGAGGTCGCCAGGATCCGGGGCAAATCCGACGCGCGGAAGCTGCGCTACCGCTCCGCCGGCGACGACGACCGCAACGTGGCGGCCTGGATCGACGGCGCGCTGCGGCGGGCGCTGCATCCGGATCCCTTCAAGAGGCACGAGGACCTCTCCGAGTTCACCTTCGAGCTGCGCAATCCCAACCCGGCCTATCTCGACACGAAGATCACGCCGCTGCTGGAGCGCAGCCCGCTCTTGTTCTGGAAGCTGACGACCGTGATCCTCGCCGGCGTGATCGTGGTTCTGCTCGGCCTGTTGCACGCGCGCTAACGCGAGCCCCTCACGCCGGCTCGCCGGCCTTCATGCCGAGCGGCTTCGGCGCCATGCCGCCGCCGGGCTTGAGGTGGAATTCGTAAGTCATCAGGTGCCACTGCCCGTTCGCCTTGGTGCCGTCGGGCATCGCCGGGTCGTTGCGCGGCTCGACCTTGGCGACGAGCTCGTCCTTGACGCCGAACACGACGTCGGAATCGAGATATTTGTCGCCGCCGATGAAGACGTGGGTGATCAGCGGCTCATGGCCCTTGGCATTGACCAGGAAGTGCACATGCGCGGGCCGCATCGGATGACGCCGGGTCTGCATGATCATCTCGCCGACCGGCCCGTCGGTCGGGATCGGGTAGCTGCACGGCAGGATGGTGCGGAAGAAAAAGCGGCCGTCGTCGTCGGTGATGAAGCGCGCCCGCGCCGAGGCGCCGACCTCGTCATAGTTCGGTTTCTGCGAATCATAGAAGCCGTCATCGTCGGCATGCCAGACGTCGACGGGGACGCCCGCAAGCGGCTTGCCCTTGAGATCGGTGACGCGGCTCTGCACGAACATCTTCTCGCCGGTGAGATTGTGCGGGGAGATGTCGGTGCCGTGCGCGGCGACCTTGTGCTCCCCGACATAGAACGGGCCGAGCACCGTGGTCTCGGTGGCGCCGTCGCGGTCGCGGTGATTGACCGCGTCGACCAGCATGGAGACGCCGAGCACGTCCGACAGCAGGATGAACTCCTGGCGGGTGTCGGTGCATTTGTGTCCGGTGCGGGTCAGGAAATCGATGGCGTATTCCCATTCCTCGAAGGTCAGACCGGTCTTGCTCACGTAATCGTGCAGCGACTTCACCAATTCCTGGAGCAGGAATTTTGCGCGCGGATGCGGCGTGTTGTCGAAGCTCCGGACGACGGCTTCGGTGAGTTCGGTCTCGTTGAACTGGGTCATGGTGCGTTATGCCTAAATTTCTCGTTCGCCCTGGCGGGCCCCATGGAGGCGTTTCCGGGCGCGAGCCTACACCACCAGGGCCGCCCCCGTTAAGCACGACCGGGTTGGAATGGGGCCGCTATTTCGGCTATCAACGGCCCACAAAGCTGCCCGGAGGAACCCATGCTTGCCCCTGCCCCCGCCTCGCCCGAATCCGTCGGCCTGTCCAAGGCCGGGCTCGACCGCGTCGATGCCCATCTGAAGAACCGGTACATCGACGCCGGACGTTTTCCGGGCACGCATCTCCTGGTCTACCGCCGCGGCAAGGTCGCCCACAGTTCTGTCCAGGGCTTTGCCGACGTCGAGCGCAAGGTGCCGGTCAAGGACGACACCATCTACCGCATCTATTCCATGACCAAGCCGCTCACCAGCGTCGCCTTCATGATGCTGGTCGAAGAGGGCCTCGTCGCCATCGACGAGCCCGTCGCGAAATATATTCCCGAGTGGAAGGATCTCGGCGTCTTCGTCGCCGGCACCTCGCCCTCCTTCCTGACCCGGCCGCCGTCCCGGCCGATGCTGATCGTGGACCTGCTGCGCCACACCGCCGGGCTGACCTACGGCTTCCAGCAGCGCTCCAATGTCGATGCCGCCTATCGCGCCGAGAAGATCGGCGAGGTCGAGAAGGCAGGCACGCTGCAGACCATGATCGAGAGCCTGGCGAAGATCCCTCTGGAATTCCCGCCCGGCGAGTCCTGGAATTACTCGGTCGCGACCGACGTGATCGGCTACCTCGTCGGCAAGATCTCGGGCATTCCCTTCGAGCAGTTCCTGAAACAGCGGATCCTCGATCCCCTCGGCATGACCGACACCGACTTTTACGTGCCGGCCTCCAAGGCGCACCGCTTCGCGGCCTGCTACAACGCCGATCCCGGTGGCGGCCTGACCTTCCATGCCGGCCAGCGCCGCGAGGGCCTGACGCTGCAGGACGACCCGGCGACGAGTTCGTTCCTGTCGATGCCTTCCTTCATCTCCGGCGGCGGCGGGCTGTGCTCGACGGTGGCCGACTATCTCACCTTCTGCCGCGCCCTGCTCAACGGCGGCGAGCTCGGCGGCGTCAGGCTGATCGGGCCGAAGACGCTGGCGCTGATGACGACCAATCATATTCCGGGCGGCCAGTCGTTGCCGGAGGTGTCGCGCTCGCTGTTTTCCGAGGCGACCTATAACGGCATCGGCTTCGGTCTCGGCTTTGCCGTGACCATGCGTCCGGCGGAGACGCTGATCGCCGGCAGCGCCGGCGAATATGCCTGGGGCGGCGCGGCGACGACCTCGTTCTTCATCGATCCGGCCGAGGAGCTCATCACCATCCTGATGACGCAGGTGCTGCCGTCGAGCGCCTATCCGATCCGGCGCGAGCTGCGCAGCATGGTCTACGCCGCCATCACCGAGAGCAATCTGTAACCGGACGACGCTGACCCGCGGCCGACAGGCCGCGGGATCACGGCGCGCTCATTTGAGCATCTCCGGCACGATCAGGCGCGGCAGGAACAGCGACACCTCCGGCCAGACGATGAGGGCCGCGAGCACGACCAGCATCGGCACCAGCATGATCGCCGTGTCCTTCAACGCATAGCGCAGCCGCACGCCCGCGACCGCGCAGGCGATCATCAGGCACAACCCGTACGGCGGCGTCACCAGCCCGAACGCCAGCGACACGATCGAGATGATCGCAAACTGCACCGGATGCAGATCGACGGACTTGGCGAGCGGCTCCAGCACGGTGCCGACGATGACGATCGCCGGAATGGCGTCGAGAAAACAGCCGACAACGAGGAAGCAGAACGCAATGAAGAAGCCTGCCGCAATCGGTCCCATGCCCCAGGTCGAGACGTTGGCCAGAAGCTCCTGCGGAATCTTGTAATAGGCCAGCAGCCAGCCGAACGCGCTCGCGGTCCCCACGCAGAACAGCGCAACGCCGGCGAGCCGTCCGGTGTCGAGCAGCGCCTTGTACAGCTCGCGCGCGCCGGTCTCGCGATAGAAGAACACCGACAACACCACGGAGTAGAGCACCGCGACGCAGGCGGATTCGGTTGCGGTGAACCATCCCAGCAGAATGCCGCCGACGATGATGAAGGGCGTCATCATCGCCGGGATCGACCGCCAGATCGCGCAGCACATCTCCCGCCAGCTGTCCTTCGGATAGGTCGGGTAGCCCCGCCGCACCGCGTAGACATGCACGGTCGCCATCTGGGCGCCGGCAATCAGCAGGCCCGGCACGATGCCGGCCAGGTACATCGCGGCGATCGAGGTCGAGATCAGCCCGCCCCACACGATCATCAGGATCGACGGCGGGATGATGACGGCGAGCACCGCCGACACCGCGGTGATGGCGATGGAGAACGAGAGATCGTAGCCTTCCTTGGTCTGGGCATCGATGAAGATCTTCGACTGGCTCGCCGCATCCGCGGTCGAGGAGCCGGAAATGCCCGCGAAGAACACCGAGAGCACGACGTTGATCTGCGCCAGCGACCCCGGCCAGTGTCCGACCATCGAGCGCGACAGGGCGACCAGCCGGTCGGTGATGCCGCCGATGCTCATGAGGTTGGCGGTGAGCAGGAAGAACGGCACCGCCAGCAGGATGAACGAATTGTAGGCGTTGAAGGTTTCCTGCGCGAGCGTCATCATCGAGAGGTGCGGCTCGATCAAAAGGATCGGCACGCAGGCGAGTCCGAGCGCGAAGGCGACCGGCACGCGGATCACCAGCAGGCCGACGAAGACGCCGAACAGAATCAACGCTGCCTGCCCGGCAGAAAGAACATTCCCGCTCATTGCTTCGCCCCAACCAGAATGCGCATCTCGTCCAGTATCTGTTCGCCCGCAAACGCGATCCACGTCGCCCCGGCCACCGGCCAGGCGACGTGGATCAGCCAGAGCGGCAGATCGGCCAGCTCCGACGTCCGGTTCCAGGCGAACCGCGTGAATTCGAGGCCGGCCCACACGAACACCAATGCCAATGCCAGCACGCCGAGACGGGCGAGGATGCGCACCGCCGCCTCCGACCGCCGAGACAGATCGGGCCAGACGTCGACCTCGAAATGCTGGGACTCCCGGATGCCGACCATGGCGCCGATCATGATGGTCCAGACGAACAGGAATCGCGCCATCTCCTCCGTCCAGATGTAGGAGGGAATGAACGGGGTGTAGCGCGATACGATCTGCAGCGTCACGGGAACGACGAGAATGCCGAGACAGGCCGCGAGCAGTATTTCAAGCAGTTTCGCATAGGCCGCCGTCGCTCGGCGCCATGGCGACGGGTTCGGCGCAACGGGTACTTCGGTCATTTGAGCTCCGCGGGCGACAACCATCATCTTTGGGGCAAGCCGGTCAGGCTTGCCCCGTCATTGCTTCTGCAGATCTGGAGACGTCAGGCGACGCTGATCTTCTCGAAGATCCCCTCGGCGCCGATCTCCTTGGCGTAGGTGGCCATCACGGGATCGGCGAGCTTCTTCATGGCATCCCGCTCCTCGAAGGGGACGCGCTTGAGCTTGCCCGCCTTCTCGAGCGTGTCGAGCTTGACGACCTCCTCGCTCGATTCCAGCTGACGGCCGTAGTCGCCGGCTTCCTTGCCGGCCTTCATGATCGCGTCCTGCAAATCCTTGGGCAGAGTCTTCAGCGTTTTCACCGAGAAGCAGATCGGCCGGATCGACACGGCGTGCTGGGTCAGGCTGAGATGCGGGGCCACTTCGTAGAACTTCATCGCCTCGACGCCGGCCGCCTCGTTTTCGCCGGCCGCTATCACGCCGTTCTGGATCGCGTTGTAGATTTCGTTATAGGCAATCACCGTCGGGCTCATGCCGACCGCCGCAAACGTCTTCGACCAGATCGGGGCGCCCTGCACGCGGACCTTGAGGCCCTTGAGATCGGCGAGGGTCTTGAGCGGCTTGTTGGCGAAGATGTTGCGAATGCCGCCGCCGGAATAACCGATCAGGACGACCTCGGCCTTGGCCGCGACCTCGTCGGCGATCGGCGCCAGGATGTTGGCTTCAACCACCTTGTTCATGTGCTCGATGCCCTTGAACACGAAGGGTGCATCGATGAAGGGTGCAGCCTTCGCGAAGGTCGACATGTGGGCCGGCGAGACGATGCCGTAGTCGACCGCCTTTCCCTGCGACATGTACTCGAAATACTGCTTCTCGAGGCCGAGCGACGAATTCTTGTGCAGGGTGAAATTGACGGGCTTACCGTAATACTTCTTCACCAGTTCCTCGAACCGGAGCAGCGCCCGGTTGAAGGCATGGTCGTCGTTGAACTGGACCGCGCCGTTCAGCGTGATCGGTGCTTGCGCCCTGAGGATCGACGGCATGCCGATCGTGGCCGCCGCAGTGGTCGCACCGATACCCGCGAGAAACGCTCTTCGCTTCATCGTCTCCCCTCCCTTTGATGCTCCGGCCCTGTTGTCGGGCCGTGAGCGCAGCCGGTATGCGGCTTGCGAGCGGGAAGCGTATGAAAAACCACGGCGGGACGGAAGTCATTTCGCGTCCACCGAAGGTACTCTTCGTCGCAGGACTGCTCCTGCCGGGCCTGTTGCACTGCAACTCGGCTGCCTCCCAGCGCCCGCAGGAGACGGGAAGACGTGCGGACCTGGCAGGGACCCGCTCGCCTTCCCCGACCGACCTAGTGCAGATGGCCGATCAGATAGATGCCACCGCCGATCACCAGCACGGCCGGCACCGCCCACAGAATCAGAACTGGCATTTGCCATCCTCCTCAGTTTGACGTGCAGACCTTGACGGTCTTCATGCCGCTCTCGGCTTCGGTGCGCGACTTGTAGATCGTGCCCGAGGGACTCACGACGGTCATGGACGTGTCCGTCGGCTTCTTGTCGACGACGGTACATTTGTGCGTCTTGACGTCCTGGACGACGTAGAACTCGTCGGCCGCGAACGCCGGTGCGGAAAATGCAGCAATCATCACAGCTGCTGTCGCCATCTTCAGTTTCATTTTTTCTCCTCCTCCAATCGCCGGGGTCTTGCAGCCGGCCGATTCACAAACGGGAAAAAATGGCACTTTGTTCCAAGGTGGGGGAACGGTATTCGCGGCGAGGTGTTGACGCCGCGCTTGTGCCAACGAGGAGAACAAGATGAAAAAGCTGTTCCTGCTCTCTGCCGCCGCCGTCATGCTCTCGACCGGCGCCTTCGCGCAGTCCACCGTGGTGACCACCACCGGAACCGGCCACGCCGCAGCGGTCCAGATCGAGCCGCAATACCGAACCAGGATCAAATCCTACGTCACCGAGCACCATCTGCGTCCGGTGACGACGAAGGAGAAGATCATCGTCGGCGCCACGGTGCCGAGTGATGTCGAACTCGAAGCCGTTCCCGCAGACTGGGGTCCGTCGCTGACGAAATATCGCTACGTCTACTCCGGCGAGCGCGTGATGCTGGTGGATCCCGGCTCGCGAACGGTCGTCCAGGAAGTGGATTGAGAAGTGGATTGAGAAATCGATCGAGAAATTGATCAGGATCCAGGTAGCCGCCTCTCGGGCGGCCACCCTTTCGGAGTTGCCCAATGACTCGCATCGTGAGGCGCGCATCGCCGGGATCAGCCTCGCGGCCATTTACCTTATCTGCCTGCTGCTGACCGCGGTCGGCATGACCTGATCGTCGCGCGCGATTGCGCTGCAAAATCCCGCTACCCGGCCGGACAACGCGAAACCCGACAACGAAAACGCTTGGCGCAATGCAAGTCCTGCCCGTATGGTCGGGCAAAATCATAATCCGGCGCCGCCGCGCCGGAACCGGGACGTCCGCGTTTGTCAAAGTTCACCCTGCCGGTCCGGCTCGCACTTCTGGTCGCGGGATCGACGCTGCCGATGATCGTCTTCGCGGTCGGCATCGCCTTCTACAACTATCAGCAGGACCGCAGCGACGCGACGCGCCGCGTGCTGGAGAACGCGCGCAGCATGCGCCTGGTGCTGGATTCCGAGGTGCAGCGGATGACCGGCAGCCTGCAGGTGCTCGCGCTGACCAACTCGCTGCGAAACGACGATTTCGCGAACTTCCGCCGCATCGCGCTCGGCTTCCTCGACCAGTATGGCAAGGGCGGCCTACTGCTGATCTCCGATCGCACGGGCCGGCTGAAATTCTCCTCGTCGACGGAGGACATCACGAGCCTGCCGCCGCGCGGCAACCTCGCGATGATCGAGAAGGTGTTTGCGACCAGGTCGCCGCAATATTCAGACCTGTTCACCGGTGCGATCAACCAGCGGCAGGTCCTCACGGTCGAGGTTCCGGTGTTCCGCGACGGCGAGGTGATCTACGACCTCTGCTTCAGCCCGCCGGTCAGCATGTTCCAGAACATGGTCGAGAAGCAGCGGCCCGATCACGAGTGGACGGTCTCCCTGCTCGACTCCACCGGCACCGTGTTCGCGCGCGTACCCAACCCGGCCCAGACCTTCGGCAAGCGCGCCTCGCCTTCGCTCTACGCGGAAATGTTTCGCGCGCCGGAAGCAGCCCTCTCCTCGATCTCGCTCGACGGCGTCGCGCTCGCAGCCGCCTACACGCGATCGCATCTGACCGGATGGACCGTCGCTGCGGGCGTCCCGGAGAGCTCGCTGATCGCCCCGCTTTGGCGCAACATCGCCATCACCAGCGTGATCGGCGGCGTGCTGCTGCTGATCGGCCTCACCTTCGCGGTGCGGATGGCGGCCACGATCGCGCGCGGCGAGATGCTGCACAATCTCCTGATCGAGGAGCTCAACCACCGCGTCAAGAACACGCTGGCCCTGATGCAGGCGATCGCGGTGCAGACCTTCCGCAGCGCCAGCCGCGACGAGCGGACCAAGTTCGAGGGCCGCCTCGGTGCGCTCGCCGAGGCGCATAATCTGCTCAGCCAGGAGAAATGGGCGGGCTCGGAACTCAAGGAGGTGATCGCGAGAGTGCTGCAGCCGTTCCTGCTCAACAATCCCGGCCGCATCCGGCTCGACGGCCCCGTTGTGCCGCTGTCGCCGCGGCTTGCCGTGGTGCTGTCGATGATCGTGCACGAGATCGCGACCAACGCGGCGAAATACGGCGCGCTGTCCAACGAGACCGGCCGGGTGACGCTGGACTGGGAGGTGCTGGCAGACGCGCCGAAGCCGCGGCTGCGCCTGGTCTGGACCGAGGTCGGCGGGCCGCCGGTCACCGCACCGGTGCAGCGCGGCTTCGGCTCGCGCCTGATCGAGCGCAGCGCGCGCGACCAGCTCGGCGGCGAGGCCACCGTCGACTTCCTGCCGCCCGGCGTCGTCTGCACGGTGAGCTGCGCGCTGGACGAGACGCGGTGAACGCGGGGAACGATGGCGATGAAGATCACGAGGATCCGCACCCACATTCTCGAGGCAAAACTCTCGCAGCCTTTCGCCTATTCGCGCGCCTGGTACGACACGCGCACCGCGATGCTGGTGGAGATCGAGACCGACGCGGGATTGACCGGCTGGGGCGAATGCTACGGCCCGGCGCGGATGACGGCGGCGGTCGTTCAGAACATCGCGCCATGGCTGATCGGCGAGGATCCGCTACGCACCGAATTGCTGTGGCAGATGGTCTATGCACGCCTGCGCGATCACGGCCAGAAGGGCGTCGTGATCCAGGGGCTCAGCGGCATCGACATCGCGCTGTGGGACATCAAGGGCAAGCATTTTGGCGTGCCCGCGCATCAGCTCCTCGGCGGCGCCGCGCGCAACGAGGTGCAGGCCTATGCGACCGGGCTCTACCGGCGCAAATCGGGCGATCCGCTGCAATACCTGCCGGAGGAAGCGGCTTCCTATGTGGCGGAGGGGTTTCGCGCCGTGAAGCTGAAGGTCGGCTTCGGCGTCGCGGAGGATGCCGCGGTCACGCGCGCCGTGCGCGAGGCGATCGGCCCCGACGTGGCATTGATGGTCGACGCCAACCACGCCTACGATTGCGTCGCGGCGATCCGGCTCGGCCGCCTGATCGAGGCTCACGACATCGGTTGGTTCGAGGAGCCTGTGCCGCCCGAGGACATCGCAGGCTATCGCGCGGTGAAATCCGCGCTCACCATCCCCGTCGCCGGCGGCGAATGCGAGTTCACGCGCTACGGCTTCCGCGACCTGTTCGCCTCCCATGCGCTCGACATCGCCCAGCCCGACACCTGCGCGGCCGGCGGCCTCACCGAATGCAAGAAGATCGCCGACATGAGCGAGGCCTTCGGCATCCGCTACAATCCGCATGTCTGGGGCACCGGGATTGCGATCGCCGCCTCGCTGCAGCTCCTCGCCGTGCTGCCCTCACATACGCCGCATTCGCTGGCGCCGCTCGAGCCGCTGCTCGAATTCGACCGCACCGAGCACCCGATCCGGCAGGCGATCCTGCGGGAGCCGATCGAGCACGCGAAGGGCGTGGTGCGCATCCCCGACGGTCCGGGTCTCGGCATCGAGATCGACCGCGCAGCGCTTGAGCGGTTTGCTGCGGGTTAGGGCCTGAAGGACAAGGGCGTCAGCCCGGCAACATCCGGTTCATGACACGATCACGATAGTACAGGAGGTGGAGCAAGGCGACGAGGACGTGCAGCGCGATCAAGCCCAGGAGCGTCCACTCGGCCGCCTGGTGCAGACCATCGATCGCTTTGCCTGCCGCCGGGTTGCCGGAGGACAGCATCGGAAATGGAAGCAGGTAGAAGAATGTGATCGACCAGCCGCGGAAGGAAGCAAACAGCCAGCCGGTGACGGTGGTGAGCAACACCATCACGTAGAGCATCCAGTGGACGCCTTCGGACGTAAGCCTCTGCCACGCCGGCAGTGAACTCTCGGGCGCGACCGGGTGTGTAAGCCGCCAGGCGAAACGCACCACGATCAGCATCAGCACGACCAATCCAATCGAGACGTGAAACGTCATCCCGGCACCCGGCTGCATGCCGCGATGGATGTCCGGCATAAGCCAGCCGAGTGGATATTGAACGAGCAGAAGCGCGACAATGCTCCAGTGCAGAACCTTCGCGGTAGCTCCGTAGTGTAGCCGAGGCGCCATCTCGTTCCGTTCATTCTGTGAAGCTGGTAAATGGCGGATCGCCATTTGTGCCATGAGGGTCTGCCGCCCAAAGCCGCAATCCCATGATGTTCTTGGTCTTCCCGCTTCGCGGCGTCAACAGCATGCCAGCTTTTCCCGGGCTGGAACCTACGTCCTGGCAGCCCGTTCCAATTCCGGTTCACCACCGGGGGAAGCATGCAAAAGGTCAAATATCGCCTGAACGAACCCCGGCTCGCTCCGCGGCGGACAAGACTCGAAATTCCGGGCTGGACCGGCACGCGTGAGCCGCGCGCCGACGGCTCGCGCGAGCAGGCCTGGCACTGCGTGCCATTCTCGGAGAGCGCGCAATACGGACTCGAACTGTTTTACCCCTACGACAATGAGTTGCGCGTCAGCACCCAGGCCGGCCGCCTGCTCCTCGACGGCGAATGGGGCCCCGCGCCGAACGAAGGGCTGCAATGGCCGCCATTTCGTAACTTCGGCGACAACTACTACACCTATCAGCTCCTCCTCGATCTGAAGGTGGAAAGCGGCTTCGCCATTCGCACCGAGCCCCACCCTCGCTTCTATCTCGATCGCACCGACACGGTGCCGATCGCGGTACCGGCCCTGATCCGCAACTGGTGGCCGATGGTCTTCTTTTGCGTGTTCAAGGCACCGGCGGAAGGCCGAACGCACATCTTCCGAACGGGAGAGCCCTTTGCGCAAATCATCGTCATCCCCGAGGAGTCGGGGCTCGAGCTCGAGCCGATGAACGAAGACGAGGCAGCCGAGCGCGAGGTGCAATCGAGGCGCATTTACGCCAACCGGCCGACATTGGCGGCCGGTACCGAATGGACGTCGTCGACCGACACGGTTTTCGACGGCACCTATCGACATCTGCATCGGGCGGCGAAGGACAAGGCCAGGCAGGGCTGAGCGCCGGCTCTCGATCCGATCTTCGAGATCTCCGGCGCCTCGCCGATCATCACCGGCGCGCAATCCGGCTCTCAGTAGCGATAGTAGCCGTGATGATGGTGATGATGGTGGTGGTGATGATGGCGATAGTAGCGACGAGGAGGCACCACGTAGACGCGCGGCCCATACCCATGGTGATGGTGGTGGTGATAGTAGCCGTGATGGTGATGGTGGTGATGATGGTGATAGAATTGTGCGACCTGAACGTTCGCTTCGGTCGGCTTTGCCGCGGCTTCCTTGTCCAGAGCCTGCAAGGTCTGGAGCGCGTTCGGAATCGGCTCGAGCAAATCAGCATAGGACCTCGCCGTCAGGACGTCCGAGGGAGCCGGGGCGGGCGTGCCGTTTGCACCCGCGACGGTGCCGAGCGCCGCCACTGCTCCCAATAGTCCAGCGATCTTCTTTTCCATGAAACCTCCTCGACCGGCCCGCCGCCGCGACATGCAACGCGAGCATGGGATCGAGGTTCCTACCGATTGCCGGGTTTTCCCAAAGCACCGCCAGAGGGGGACAGCGCCGAACGAACTGCCGATGCGCTTCGACTTGAGATGAACGCCGAGGTGGCCGGTTCCGGACAACCGTCATCAGCACGCTGGCTTAGCCGAACGACTGCAGCGCCGGAAACGTCTCCAGCAGCCAGATGCTCACATTGGTGACCGCGCCGGTGAGGAATCCGATGCCGGTGATCACCATCAGCACGCCCATGGCGCGCTCGACATTGACGAGGTGGCCCTTCATCCGCGCAAACAGCGTGGAGAACTGCTCGATCATCAGCGCGGCGATCAGGAAGGGAATGCCGAGGCCGGCGGAATAGACCGCGAGCAGGCCCGCGCCCTTCGTCACCGTGGCTTCGGCCGCGGCGATCGAGAGGATCGCGGCGAGGATTGGGCCGATGCAGGGGGTCCAGCCGAAGGCGAAGGCAAGCCCCATGATGTAGGCGCCCCACAACCCGACCGGCTTGGGGATCGGCAGCCGGCCCTCGCGCATCAACAGGCCGATGCGCGTCAGTCCGAGGAAGTGCAGGCCCATGACCATGATGACGATGCCGGCGAGGATCGACAGCTCCGCCGACCAGGCGCGGATCAGCCCGCCGACCAGCGAGGCGCTGGCGCCGAGCGCCACGAACACCGTGGAGAAGCCGAGCACGAACAGCAGCGCCGACATCATGATCGCGCGCTTGGAGGCCGAGGCCGGCTCGTCGCTCTCGACATGCTCGATCGTGGCGCCGGTGAGGTAGATCAGATAGGGCGGAACCAGGGGCAGGACGCAAGGCGAGAGGAAGCTGACGAGGCCGGCGATCAGGGCCGCCGGGATCGAAACATTTTGCATGATGCAGTCGGAGCCATCTCAGGCACCGGTCCGGCGCGCAGGGACTGCGCGCGGCCCGGAGCCGAATCGGCTCTGGTGTAACCGATGCGGGAGAATGCGCAACTGGGGCGCGGAAAACCAAGGCTCCTCCCGATGCCGTCTGTGATCACAGATGCGACACCGGGACGCGCACAGATCTCGCGCAGGCGCGAGACCAGGCGGCGCGGCTACTTCACCACGCGGAGCAGCGGACGCCGGGGCTGGTCCTGCGTCTGCTTGGAAGAGGGCGGCGGCTCGCTAGCAGCGCCCCGCAGCATTTCGTCGCACAATGCCCGAAGGTCGGCACTGTCAATTCCTTTGAGCTTCATCCGCACATCGAGGATGACGATGGACAGCAACTCGGCCGATTCACGGCTGTTGCACGCATTGAGCGCCTTGCGGCATTCTTCGAGCGTTTCCAGCACCGACTGCAATTGTTCGTCTGAATGCGACACCGGCTTTCTTTCCGTTAATTCGGCCTGCGGAATGCGACGATCCCCTCGCCCGCCGAAGCGCGGAGAGGATAGCACGAGCAGTCCCTGCCTTCGAACATGATTTCAGCACGTTGCAACTTCGAAACTGCGGTTCCCTTCGCTTCCGCCCGACCGCGCGATCGACGACGGTCAAGACAGCTCAAACGCAGGCGATGGGATTTGAAACGATGAAGCTTGAAAGCGGACGCCGGCCCGGCACGATGCATTCGGCAAAGCTGCACAAATTCGGCTGAGACGCCGTCAGGCCCAGAAAGACCCGGCACTCCCGCAGCCATGTGAAGGCTCGCAACGGAACGCACGCGCACCCCTCTTCCGGGCGATCTTCTGCCCGATTCCCACCCCATGCACACCCAAATACCGCTCACGAGACGGAAAGGATGACGTTCAAAACTCGCCGATCCCCAACCCGTCGTGGTTGTGGTTTGTGCAAGATTCTGCCAGTTTAGCGGCCCGAAGGGACTTGTATGCACTCCTTGGCGGAAAGGGGCGTTCCACTGGAGGAACGCCAAAAAGCAAATCTCGGCCGGCTCTCCGATTGGGACGCGGCCCGCATATTCTTGGAAGTCGTCCGCTGCGGCAGTTTCCGCTCGGCAGCCGAGCGGCTGTCCCTGTCGATCAATGCCGTGCGGCGGAGAATCGATGATTTCGAGCGCCAGACCGGCACCACCCTTTTCACCCGCGACGTGCACGGCACCCATCTGACCGACGAGGGCGCGCTTGTGGTCTCCGCGGTCGAGCGGATGGAGGCAGCGACCTTCGACGTGCTGCGTGCCAGCGATCCGTCGGTCAACGCGCTCTCGGGCGAGGTCCGGGTGGCCGTGACCGAGGGGCTCGGCACGTTCTGGCTGGCCCCGCGGCTGGTCGAATTCCAGCAGGCCTATCCGAAGATCCTGGTCGACCTGCATTGCGCGATGCGCTCGGCCGACGTCTCCCGCCACGAGGCCGACGTCGCCATCCACCTGTCGCGGCCCTCAACGCTCGACGTCAAGCTGGTGCGGCTCGGCCGCATGCACCTGATGTTCTGGGCCTCCAAGCAGTATGTCGAGAAACATGGCGCGCCGCGCACGGCGGCGGAATTGGTCAAGCACCGCCTGGTGCTGCAATTCGCCGACCAGATCGCCGCCAAGGAAACCTTCGAGAGCTTCTTCCCGGGCGTTCCGGAACGTGACCTTCTGGTCATGAAGACCAACGTCTCCAGCGCCAACTACTGGGCTGTCGCGAATGGTGCCGGCATCGGCGTCTTCCCGAGCTATGCCATTGCGCTGGGCGGGAAGTTGATTCCACTGGAGGTCGAGCTGAACCGACCGCTGGATATCTGGCTGTCCTACCACGCTGGTAGCGGCCGGATTCCGCGCGTGCGGCACATGATTGACTGGCTGATCGAAGCTTTCAATCCAGCTCGCTTCCCGTGGTTTAAGGAAGAATTCGTGCATCCGCACGAGTTCGAGAACTCGTATGTGGGCGAACCCCTGACCCAGCTCTTCGGGGGATTTTCAACCGAAGAACGGTGAGAAGAAAGTTATGAAAACAGCGGCGAAAAGAATGAAGCAGCGCAGTGCCGGCAAGCCGGACATCGAGCTTGGCAAGCGTATCCGTCTGCGGCGCGTCGAGATGAAGATCTCGCAGGCCGAGCTGGGCGAGAAGCTCGGCGTCAGCTTCCAGCAGGTCCAGAAATACGAGAAGGGCGTCAATCGCGTCGGCGCGGCCCGGCTTCAGCAGATCGCCTCCGCCCTCGATGTGCCCGTGACCTTCTTCTATGACGGCGACAACAAGGCGCGCGAAGTCGAGAGCCTGCTGTTCCTCGACAGCGCCTTCAGCCTCCGCCTGCTGCGCGCCTACAGCAAGATCAAGGACCAGACGGTGCAACGTCAGCTCGTCTCGCTGATGGAATCGATCGCCGCCAACGAGGGCTGAGATCGTCCGAGGCATGGCCTGCAAGGCCGATGCTCGATCCGCCGCGCTCGGGGGCGCGGCCGGATTGGGCAGCACACGGCCCGCGCGCGCTGTCCGCGCGCGGCTTTTTTTCAGGGGGCGGGCTGACCGCCCCTTTTTTCTTGCCTTTGGCGGCGCTTTTCCAGGCCCTCGTCCGCCATCCGCCGCGGTTTTCGCGAACCCATCGCGCCCCTGTCGCGACTTAATCCAGAGCCCGCGCTGCCGGGCCTCATGGGGGAAGACCAGACACATGACGAAGCGCCACGCCGTGATCGTTGCCGTTGGCCTCTTGGCAAGCGCCTCCGCGCTGGCGCAGACCGAGACCACGGGCCAGGCCGCTCCGAGGCCAGCGACCGCGGGCACGGTGCCGGCCACCCCCAACCCGGCCCACGTCGCTGCGCCGAAAGCTGCAGCGCCCGCTTCGACCGCCGAGGGCCGCTCGGCCGCGGCGCTGGCAATGACCCATGAGCCCACCTTCGACGAAGGGACGGCCCAGCGGATCAAGGACGCCGCGTTCAGCTATTCCGCCCTCGCGGTGCGCGGCGGCTGGCCCACCATCCCCGCCGACGCCAGGTTCGCCGCCGGCGTCCCCGGCGCCAACGACGAATTGCTGCGCCAGCGGCTGATCGTGTCCGGCGATCTCGCCGCCGACAAGAGCAGCGGCGCCTTCGATCAGGACCTCACCGACGCCGTCAAGCGCTTCCAGGCCCGCCACGGCCTCGCCCCGACCGGCGCGATGACCGCGCGAACCATCGCGGCGATGAACGTGCCCGTGCAGAAGCGCATCCGCCAGCTCGAGGCATCGCTCGAGCGGCTCGAGAACATGAATTTCGGCTTTGGCCAGCGCTACGTCGTGGTCAACATCCCCGCGGCTTTTGCCGAAGCGGTCGAGAACGACGTCGTGGTGCGGCGCTATCGCGTCATCGTCGGCAAGACCGAAAAACCCTCGCCCACGCTGACCGCAGAGATCACCGGTGTCGTGCTCAATCCGACCTGGACCGTGCCGCCCTCGATCGCCAAGACGGAAATCTCGGCGCACATGCGCAAGGACCCGGGCTACCTGTCACGCATGCACATGGATGTGCTCGACGCTCATGACCATCCGCTCGATCCGCATTCGGTCGACTGGTCGGGCACGCACACGCCGAACTTCACCGTACGGCAGCAGAACGGCACATTCAACGCGCTCGGTGCGGTCAAGATCGACATGCCGAACGCCTACTCGGTCTACATGCACGACACCAACCAGCGCAATCTGTTCAACGACGACTACCGCTTCGACTCCCATGGCTGCTCGCGCGTCGACAATGTGCGCGACCTCGCCGCCTGGCTGTTGAAGGACCAGCCGAAATGGAACCGCGCGGCGATCGACGCGGAGATCGCGAGCGGGCAGCATCTGGAGGTCGCGATGGCGAAGAAGGTGCCGGTGGCCTGGGTCTACCTCACGGCATGGATGACCAGGGACCAGACCATCCAGTTTCGCAACGACGTCTATCACCAGGACGAGCAATTGCTGGAGGCGACCGCCGAAGAGGCCGCGTTCTTCGGTCGTGCCGCCAACCATCCGCTGACCGCACATATGGTGCAGTAGGCGCATCCGCGCCATGCAATCGCGGCACGGGCGGATGCAAGGCCCCTCGCCCCGCCGCGGTTGACCCGGCCCCTCGCGCCGACGCACATTGCGCCTCGGCCTACGACAAGCGAGCGCGCGATGCCCGGGATCTCCAGCACGACCGAAGTTTCCTACGCTGACGGCAGGATCCTCAAACACGCCGGCGATGGCGTCGGCGTGGTCACCTTCAACAATCCCGACAAGCGCAATGCCATGTCGCTGGAGATGTGGGAGGGCTTTGGCGAGGCCTTGACCAGCCTGCGCGACGACGAGACGGTGCGCGTCGTGATCCTGCGCGGCGCCGGCGGCAAGGCGTTCGTGTCCGGCGCCGACATCAGCCAGTTCGAGAAGACCCGGCACAACGCCGCCGCCTCCGAGGACTATGCAAGACGCAGCGCCGCCCAGCGCGCGCTGCTCGCCGACTACCCGAAGCCGACCATCGCCTGCATCCAGGGGTTTTGCCTCGGCGGCGGCATGCAGGTCGCGATGCTCGCCGACATCCGCATTGCCGCGCATGGCAGCCAGTTCGGCATTCCCGCCGCCAGGCTCGGCATCGCTTATGGCTATGACGGCCTGCGCCACCTGGTGTCGTTGGTCGGCCCGTCCTGGGCGCGGCTCTTGATGTACACGGGCATGCATATCGACGCCGCCGAGGCGCTGCGGATCGGCCTTGTCGAACGCCTGTTCCCGGAGGACCAGTTGTGGGGCGAGACCATGGCGATCGCGGAGACGATCTCGCAGAACGCGCCGCTCGCGATCAAGGCCGCCAAGATCACAATCGCCGAGGTGCTGAAGGACGAGAGCCGGCGCGACATGGACGCAGTCAGGGCGATCGGCACCGCCTGCATGGACTCGGCGGATTTTCGCGAGGGCCGGCAGGCCTTCATGGCGAAGCGCAAGCCGCAGTTTTCCGGACGGTGAAGCTGAACCTCCATTCACGAAGATTAAATTCCTCGTCCACCCGCGCCGCGATAGCAACCAATTGATCTCCCGCAGGTTCTCTCGCCACCAAAGAGGGAGATCGCGATGAAACTGAAAATTGCTTTGCTCGGCCTTGCGGCGATCGGCGGCGTTGCACTCGCATCGGGACAAGCGATGGCGGCGATGCCGAACGGCCTTCCGCAGGCCGACCGGATCGCAAGCGGGCCAGCCGCAAATGTCGATCAGGTACGTATGGTCTGCAACGCCTGGGGCCGCTGCTGGTGGCGTCCGAACTACTACGGCGCCTATGGCTATTACGGCGGCCCGCGGCGGTACTATGGCGGCCGACCGTGGGGCTGGGGCCACCGCCACTGGCGCCGCTGGTGAATGACGAGGGGCCGCAAGGCCCCTTATCTTCGCGAGGTTGCGCGTGCCGGCAAATTCTGGACCTATCCGGCGGGCAGAGCTCCCCGAGGATCGCTGTCGCGATGCGAGGCGACATAGTCGATCTCGCCGCGCGTGGTACCGATGTCCTGCAACTCCCAGTCGCTGAGGGCGGACAGGCTCGCGCGTACCCTTCGACGCTGCCGCCATTCCCGAAATGCGAGCTGAAATCTAAAGAAAACTCCGCCCATTCTGGCCGGCGCGAAGGTCCGTTGCAATTCCGTTGTGCTGAATATCGTGCTCATCGCGGTGTCTCCCGCTGATTTATCCAATGGCACGACGGTGCCACAGCATCACAGGGCACACTTGATATTCGGCTTACATTTTTCTTACCGAAGGCTTATTCTTCGAGCCATTGCGGCCGCGCTCTCGGGCAGGACAGAGAGCAAGTTTAGGCAGTAATGCCATGCGCTATGTCTTCGATGACTGTGCGTTGGACACCGACCGGCGCGAGTTGCGGCGCGGGTCCGATGTCGTGCCGACGGCGCCACAGGTTCTCGATCTGCTCGAATATCTGATCCGCAGCAGGGACCGCGTCGTCAGCAAGGACGATCTCGCCAACGCGATCTGGGGCGGCCGGATCGTATCGGACGCAGCGCTGACAACGCGGTTGAACGCCGTCCGGCGCGCGATCGGCGACTCCGGCGAGCAACAACGTCTCATCAAGACGTTTCCGCGAAAAGGCTTTCGTTTCGTCGGCGCCGTACACAACGAAGATCGGCGCCCGGGAGTCGCGGTGGTCGCGGACGCAGGCACGGCGGCGATTTCGGTCCACCCCGAAGAGGCAGTTGGCGGCTGGCTGCATCGCTTCGGAGGCCGCTTGAAACATTTTGGCGGAGTGCTGGCGTCGATTGCCGCGATCGGCGCGATCGCCGGTGGCATGGTCGGCTACTGGAATGTCTGGAACACGGTCCGCACCGAGGCGGTTCGGGAAGCCCACAAGATCCAGCAACACGCCCCAGTCGGGCGCGGGACCGTGCCTCGTCTCTCTCTCGTCGTGCTGCCCTTCACCAATTTCGACGACGATCCGCAGCAGCCGCACCTTGCCGGCACCATCACGACGGATCTGACCACGGGTCTTGCGCGAGCGCCCGCCACTTTCGTGATTGGACGCGAGACCGTCCTGACCTACACGAGCAAGTCGGTCGATCCGAAGCAGATCGGGACCGATCTCGGCGTCCGCTGGGCCGTGCACGGCGCGGTGAAGCGCATCGGAGACCAGGTGCGGGTCAATGTATCGCTCACCGATCTCCAGACAGGACGCGACATCTGGTCGGATCGGTTCGACGGTGAGCATGCAAACCTGGCCGCCTTGCAGGATGGCATCGCAGCCCGGATTCTCTGCATCGCGCACCTGCACCTGCGTCAGTATGAAGCCGCGACCGCACAGTGCAGCCGCTCACTGAACATGAGCGGCGCTGGCTTTCAGGACAGCATAGGTCTGATCTCCGCCCTGCGTCCGGAACAGCCACGCGACGGCAATGGCGCTGCGGCACGGCGCCCATCCTGATCTTGCACTTGGGACTCGTCTGCTATGTTTCCGTCCGGGGGGCGTCGCCGAACACCTCGACCAGCCGAAAGCGTTCACACATCAGCATCATGTCCTCGCTGAAGCGTCCGAGCCGGCCGAAATAGGTCCGATGGGCCTGGCGCCAATAGGCGAGGCTTCGATCGCCCTCGCCCTCCTCGTAGGCAAAGGCGTCATCGACCTCGAGGAAACGCCGATAGGCGACCTCGGTGGTTTCGATGACGCAGCGCGGCTCTCCGCGTCCGTCGAGCACGACCCAGCGCTCACCTTGCGACGACGTGTTCGGCTCGTCCTCCGTGCTGCAGGTTGCGGTCTTGACGCCCTGGATGACGAGCTCGAGCAACTCGTCCGCGAGCTCGGGACCGTCGCCGAAGGCAAATGTCCGCAAGTGTCGATAGGACTCGGGGACCGGCCTGCTCATGGTTTTCGCCCCCTCCGGGAATGATGCCTTCTACAGCGCCGCGAGCACCGCTCCTGCGATGTCGGCGGTGCCGTTGCTGCCGCCGAACTCCATCGGCCTGAGGCCGCCGGCATAGACCTGGTCCACCGCGCGCTCGATGCGCTCGCCGGCCTCGGTCGCGCTCTCGATGCCGTGCTTGTCGGCGAGCCAGTCCAGCATCATCGCCGCCGACAGGATCATGCCGGTGGGATTGGCCTTGCCCTGCCCCATGATGTCGGGCGCAGTGCCGTGACAAGGCTGGAACACGGCGTATTTGTCGCCGATGTCGGCCGAGGGCGCCATGCCGAGGCCGCCGATCAGGCTCGCGGTGATGTCGGAGACGATGTCGCCGAACATGTTCTCCATCACCATCACGTCGAAATCCCAGGGCCGCTTCACCAGCATCGCCGAGCAGGCATCGACATAGAGCCGGTCGGTCTTCACGTTCGGATGCTTCGCGGCGATCTCGTCGAAGATGCCGCGGAAGAACGCAAAGGCCTTGAACACGTTGGCCTTGTCGACGCAGGCGAGCGCGCCCGGCTTGCCGCGGGCCTTGCGTCGCTCGGCGAGGCGGAACGAGAAGTCGAACAGGCGCTCGGACGTCCTGCGCGTGATCACCATGGTCTCGCGCGCGTCCTCGTGGGTGACGACACCCTTGCCCATCGAGGCGAACAGACCCTCGGTCGACTCGCGGATCACGACGAGATCGATGCCGCGCTTGTCGGCGCCGACGATCGGGCTCGGCACGCCCGGAATGAGGCGCGCAGGCCGCACGCCGGCATAGAGGTCGAAGATGAAACGCAGCTCGATCTGCGGCGCGATCTCGGTGTTGTCGGGGTAGCGCACCGACGGCAGGCCGCAAGCCCCGAGCAGGATCGCGTCGGCCTCCTCGCACAGCCTGATCGTCGAGTCCGGCATCGACTTGCCGGTCGCAAGATAGTTGTTGGCGCCGGCCGGTGCCTCGGTGAAGCGGAAGCGCAGGTCCGACTTCGCCTCGATCTTGCGCAGCACCTCGACGGCCGGCGCCATGACTTCAGGGCCGATGCCGTCACCGGCGAGCACGGCGATGTGGAAGGCGTTGTTTGCGGACATGGGGGATTCCTGAACTCTCCACCGTCATGCCCGGGCTTGACCCGGGCATCCACGTCTTGATGCCGTTTCCGTGGAAAGGCGTGGATGGCCGGGTCAAGCCCGGCCATGACGAAAACCAACAGCGGTCGTTACGGCGTCAGCACCGTGCGGCCGACCACCGCGCCCTGCTGCAGTTGCACCAGCGCCTCATTGGCCTTGGCGAGCGGCTGGCGCGTCACCGGGATCGGCGGCACGTTCTTCGCCCGCACCAGGTCGAGCAGCTCCTGCGTCTCGCGCAGATTGCCGACATAGCTGCCCTGGATCGTCACCGCCTTGATCGGGATCAGCGGTAGCGCCCAGGTCGCGCCGCCGCCGAACAGGCCGACGATGACGAGCTTGCCGCCCTTGGTCAGGCAGTCGAAGCCGAGCTGTGTCGTCGCGGCATTGCCGACGAGGTCGATCACGGCGCGGATCGGGCCGCCCGCCTTCTTGGCCAGTTGCTCCAGCGCGTCGGGCGCCTTGGGATCGACGGTCGCAAGTGCGCCGGCCTTTTCCGCCGCTTCGCGCTTCCTGGCGTCGATGTCGACCATGATCGCGCCCTTGCCTCCCATCGCCTTCAGCAGCGACAGCGCCATCAGCCCGAGGCCGCCGGCGCCGAACATCACGATCGGCGTGTCGAAGTGCTGCTCGACCTTCTTCAGCGCGCTGTAGGTGGTGACGCCCGAGCAGGCATAGGGCGCCGTCGTCGCCGGATCGAGCCCCCTCAGATTGAGCAGGTATCGCGGATGCGGCACCAGCATGTGATCGGCATAGCCGCCGTCGCAATAGACGCCGAGCGAGCGCGGCGTCAGGCACATGTTCTCTTCGCCGGCCAGACACGTGGCACATTTGCCGCAGCCGATCCAGGGATAGACCAGGCCGACATCGCCGAGCTTGAGGTCGCCCTGGTCGGTCGGCTTCACGTCGGGACCGAAGGCCAGGACCTCGCCGACCGTCTCGTGGCCCATCGTCAGCGGCAGGTTGATGCCGCGGTCCTTCAGCGACAGCGGCTTGCGGCCGTGGCCGAGATCGTAGCCGCCTTCCCAGATGTGGAGGTCGCTGTGGCAGACGCCGGCGGCCTTGACCTTGATCAGCACCTGCGTGCCCGTGGGCTGCGGCGTCGCCTCGTCGAACTTCTGCAGCGGCGCCTTGAAATCGGCGACCTTGAAACTCTTCATCGGCGTCCTCCCGGCATTCTTATCGTCGTCGCGCCACCATGCCATGGCCGGCAGGGCGAGACAAACCTGAGGGCTGTCTTACAGCGTTTTCGAGCGAAGTGGATACCGGTTCGCGTGAAGAAAACGCGTCAAAACGAAAATCTGGAGCCCCGTTCCGATCCCATCGGAACGGGGCTCCAGTTCAGGCCAGCGGATGGTGGCAAGCCGCGAACTGGCCGGGTGCGACCTCGCGCAACTCCGGCATCTCCGCGCTGCATCGCTGATCGGCGCGCGGACAGCGGGTGCGGAAGCGGCAGCCGGACGGCGGCGCAATCGGCGACGGCGGCTCGCCGGTGGCCACGCTCTCGGCGGGACGGACGTCGGGATCGGGAACCGGGATCGCCTGCAACAGCAGAGCGGTGTAGGGATGCGCGGGTCTTGCGAACAATTGTTCCGACGGCGCGACCTCGCAGAGCCGGCCGAGATACATCACCGCAACGCGGTCACTGACCGCCTTCACGACCGCCAGATCGTGCGCGATGAACAGCAGCGTCAACCCGAACCGCGCCTTCATTTCCTCGAGCAGATTGAGGATCTGGGCGCGGATGGACACATCGAGCGCCGAGACCGGCTCGTCGCAGACGATGAACTCGGGATTGAGCACCAGGGCGCGCGCGATGCAGATGCGCTGGCACTGGCCGCCGGAGAATTCATGCGGCAGACGGCCGACCACCAGATCCGGATCGAGGCCGACTGCGCTCAAGACCTCATAGACGACCTGCTTGCGCTGCGCCGGATCCTTGACGCCGGCGATGATCAGCGGCTCGGCCACGATGTCGCCGATGCGACGGCGCGGATTGAGCGAGGCGATCGGATCCTGGAAAATGAGCTGCACGCGCTGCCGCATCTTGCGCAGGGCCTCGCCCTGCATCGCCGTGAGATCGTGGCCGTCGAACAGCACGCTGCCGGACTGCGCCCGTCGCAATTGCAGCACGGCGCGGCCGAGCGTCGACTTGCCACAACCGGACTCGCCGACGAGGCCGAGCGTCTCGCCGCGCGCGACCTCCAGGCTGACGCCGGACACCGCGTGAACGGTCCTGTTGCCGAAGCCATACTCGACGACGAGATCGTCCACCTTCAGCAGCGGCTCACCGGAGGGGACGTGGGCAACGGCCTGCGTCATGCGCCGACACCTTCCGCCATCTGGATCGGATGGAAGCAGGCGTAGACGTGCCCTGCGGTTTCGCCCGCGACCAGCTCCGGCTTGGCCTGATGGCAACGACCGGCGGCGTAGCGGCAGCGCGGCGCGAACGAGCAGCCAGGGACCGGCCGCGTCGGATCCGGCGGGCGGCCGGAGATCGCGGGCAGCGGGGTATGCGGCGCAGTCTCGAGCTTCGGGATCGCGGCCAGCAGCGCCTCCGTATAGGGCATGTGCATCCGCTTGAACAAAGCCGGCGTCGGCGCGCGCTCCACGACGCGGCCGGCATACATCACCGCAACCTCGTCGGTCCGGCCGGCGACCACGCCGAGATCATGGGTGATGATGATCATCGCCATGTGGCGGCGGCGCTGCTCGCGCGCCAGCAGGTCGAGGATCTGCGCCTGGATGGTCACGTCGAGCGCCGTGGTGGGCTCGTCCGCGATCAGCAGTTTCGGCTCGCAAGACAGCGCAATCGCAATCGCGATGCGCTGGCGCATGCCGCCGGAACATTGATGCGGATATTGCGCGAGGCGCTGCTCCGGCGCCGGAATGCCGACCGCCGTCAGCAGCTCGATGCTGCGCCTCTTCGCGGCCAGCGCATCCAGCTCGAGGTGCTCCTGGATCGTCTCAATCAACTGCGTGCCGATCGTCAGCACCGGGTTGAGCGATGTCATCGGATCCTGGAAGACGACCGCGAGATCGCGGCCGCGCAGCCTGCGCAGTCTCTCGGGCGCAAGCCGCACCAGGTCCTGGCCGGCAAACATCACGCGTCCGGAGAGCTTTGCCTTTTTCGGCAGCAACTGCAGGATGGCACGCGACAGCATGGTCTTGCCGCAGCCGGATTCGCCGACGATGCCGAGCGTGCGGCCAGCCTCCAGCGACAGATCGACATGATCGACGGCGCGCAGGGTGCCGCGCGGCGTCGGCAGCTCGACCGCGACGTCCTGAATGGACAGCAGGGCCTCGCTCACAGTGCCCCCTGACGCGGATCGGTGATCGCCCGCAGCGTGTCACCGACCAGATTGAACGCCAGCACGGTGACGAACATCGCGACCGCCGGCAGGAAGGCGAGCCGTGGTGTGACGTCGAGGCTTTCGCGCCCCTCCCCGATCATGCTGCCCCAGCTTGCCATCGGCGGCGGCACGCCGAGCCCGAGAAACGACAGCGATCCCTCGACCACGATGGTGACGGCGACGCCGAGCAGGAAGAAGGCGAACAGCGGCAGCAACACGTTCGGCAGCAGCTCGCGCAGCAGGATGCGCGCATGGCTCGCGCCGAGCGCCTCGGCCGCGATCACGAACTCCCGCCGCGCGAGCGTCAGCGTCGCCGCGCGCGACACCCGCATGAAGGCGGGAATGCCGAGGAAGCCGAGGATGAAGGTGAGATTGGGAATGGACTGGCCGAGATAGGCGACGACGGCGAGCGCGAAGATCAGCGGCGGAAAGGCGAGCAGAACGTCCATGCTGCCGACCACCAGCGTTTCGAAACGGCCGCGGAAATAGCCGGCGAGCAGGCCGAGCGCACCGCCGGCAACCAGGCCGATCATCGGTGCGCACAGGCCGACCGTCAGCGACACCCGCGCACCATAGACCAGGCGCGCCAGCTCGTCGCGGCCGAGCCCGTCGGTGCCGAGCCAGTGTTCGGACGAGAACCAGGCCCGGCGCTCCAGCATGTCCATGTCGACCGGATTCTGCAGCGGCAGGATCGGCGCGAAGATCGCCAGCACGAAGACGATCACGATCCAGCAAATCGCGAACCAGAACAGGAAGCCGAGCCTGCGCCTGCGCCGCACCGGCTGCTCGACCTCTTCAGGCAGCGAGAGTTCAAGCGTGGCCATGGCGAATCCTGGGATCGAGGACCGCATAGAGCATGTCGACGATGAAGTTCATGATCACGAAGCCGGCGGCGACCAGCAGCACCACGCCCTGGAGGATGATGAGATCGCGGGTATAGATGGCGCCGACCAGCAGCCGGCCGATTCCCGGCAGCGCGAAGATCGATTCCACGATCAGCGCGCCGCCGATCAGGCGGCCGATATTGATACCGGTAATCGTCACCAGCGTCAGCGACGATGGTTTCAGCGCGTGCACGAACAGGATGCGCGCCGGCTTCAGACCCTTGGCCTTCGCGAGCGAGATATAGTCCTCCTGCAGGGTCGCGATCATGTCGGAGCGCAGCACCCGCATGATGCCCGGCCACTCCGCCAGTGCCAGCGTCAACGCGGGCAGCACGAAGAAGCGCAGGTTCGCCAGCGGATCCTCGCTGAGCGGCACGTAGCCCGTGGCCGGCAGCCAGCGCAGCTCGACCGCGAACAGGTAGATCAGGAGGATCGCAGAGAGGAACGACGGCACCGACAGCATGGCAAAGGCGGTCCCGGTCATGAAGCGGTCGAACGCACCTCCCGCACGCGCGGCGCAAGCGATCGCGAGCGGCACGCCGATCGCGAGCCCGATGATCTCGGCGAGCAGCATCAGCTCGATCGAGACCGGGATGCGCTCGGCGACAGCCTGCAGCACGGTTTGCCCGGTGCGGAAGGAGCGGCCGAGATCGCCCTGCAACACCTGGCCGAGCCAGCTCAAATATCGCCACCACATCGGCTGGTCGAGCCCCATGTCGTGCCTGAGCGCCGCGACCTTCTCCGGCGTCGCCTGATCGCCCAGGATGACATAGGCGAGATCGCCTGGCAGCAGCGAGGCGATCAGGAAGGTCAGCAACGAGACGGCGGCCAGCACGGGAACGAGATAGAGCAGCCGCCGAACGACGAAGTTGAGCATTGTCGCTTAGTCCAGCCAGGCGTACGAGACATCCAGCACACCGTTGTACATCTTCGGCACACCCTTCACCTTGGCCTGCGAAATTGAATAATAGGTGTTCTGGAAGGTCCAGAACCAGATCGCTTCCTTGTTGATCAGGCGGCTGATGGCGCAATAGTCCTCGCTGCGCTTGTCGACATCGGCGGTCGAGCGCGAGTGTTCGAGCAGATCATCAAGCTCCGGGTTGGAGTAGTTGGCGAGCGCAACCGGGCTGCCGGACTTGAAATTGGCGTACATCTGCGGATCGGGATCGGCGAGATCGACGATGCGCCAGGGTGTCAGCTGGAACTGGCGCATGAAGGCCCGCGGCACGACGGTGGCCTGATCGACCTGCTCGATCTCCATGTTGGCGCCGACGCGCTTCCAGAATTGCTGGAGCACCTGGCCGATCGTGCGGCCGCGCGGCGTCGCCGTCACGATCATCTTGAAATCGACCGGCTTGCCGTAATCCTTGAGCAGCGCCTTGGCCTTCTCGGCGTCCTCGGGCAGCGCGCCGTCGTCCTTGCATTTGACCCAGGAGCCGCTGCCATAGGGGTTGCTCGCCGGCTTTGCCAAGCCATTGGTGATCGCCTGCGACATCTTCTTGCGGTCGAGTGCCATCACCAGCGCCTGGCGCACGCGCACGTCGTCGAACGGCGGCGCCTTGGTGTTGAAGGCGTAGACCTGTGCGCCCGAGCCTGTGTAGGCGTTGACGAACAGCTTGGGATCCTTCTGCGCCTTCTGGACATTGTCGGCGTCGTACTCGTCGTCCCAGATGATGTCGGCCTCGCCCGATTGAAGGGAAGCGAAGCGCGACTGCGCATCCGGCAGTGGCTTCAAGGTGATCCGATCGAGATACGGCTTGCCCTTGTCCCAGTAGTCCGGATTCTTTTCCAGAACCATACGGTCGGCGGCGGTCCAGGATTTCAGGACATAGGGTCCCGTGCCGATCGGATTGCGGTTGTAGTCGTCGCCCTTGGTCTTCCACGCCGTCGGCGAGTGCATGACGTTGTTGGAGCTCTGGATGGTCTGTGTCGCCGGAAAGTTCACCGAAGGGGCACTGAAGTTATAGACCAATGTCAGATCGTCGACGGCCTGCGCGCTGATGATTGTGGAAATGTAGAAAGCGCAGCGGCACTTGTTGGCGGGATCCTTCTGGCGGTCAAAGTTCTCCTTGGCCGCCTGCGCATTGAACGGGGTGCCGTCGTGGAATTTCACGTCTGGCCGGAGCTTGAAGGTCCAGGTCTTGAAGTCGTCCGAATGCGTCCACGACAGCGCGAGTTTTGGCTTCAGCTCGCCCTTCTCGTCGAGGGCCACGAGCGTGTCGAAGATCGCGGCGGCGGCAGTGTTGGCGGAGGTGTCGTAGACGCCGACCTTGAGCGGATCGAAGCCCGGAATATCCAGCTCCTGGCCGACGGTGATGCTGCCGCCGGCCTTCTGGGCCCCCGCGGGTTGTACCATGGGAAGGACTGCAAATGCCGTAGCAAGGAAAATGGGCGCAAATCTGCGCGCCGCCACTGCCGCGTTGGTCATGGTTCCTCCCGAAGCCGTTCGTCCGATGTTTCGGATCGTCGAGCGAGATTGGCGAGAATCGCGCGTCACTGCAAGAGGAACGCGCGCTCGATGAAACGCCGCAGATCGTAAACGTGCTCAGTTCGTCGCGGCAGTTTTGCCTGTCGGAATTGGTGCATCGCGCGGAAGGCCAATCTCCTCGCGCAGCGCATCCGTATGCTCTCCGAGCGCAGCCATCGTCGTGGCTGGCGTGGTGTCGGCGGCCGACATCCGGAACGGCAGATTGAGCACCCGGAACGAGCCGCCTTCGTCCTCCACAGGCGAGAGCGCCCCCCGATGCGCAAGCTGCGGATCGGCGAGCGCTTCAGTCACGGTACGGTAGGCCGAGGCCGGCACGCCGGCCGCGCTCAAGGCGACGAGGCAGGCATCGGTCGAAAGCGGCCGCGACCAGGCTTCGACGCCGTCCATCATGTCGGCCCAGTTGTCGCGGCGGGCGGCGTAGGTGGAAAAGCGTGGATCGGAGATCCATTCCGGGCGGCCGATCACGCCCATCAATCCCTGAAAGGTCTTCTCGCTCGCGACAGTGATCATGACATAGCCGTTGGCCGTTTCGGTAGGGCCGAACATCGGGCGTGGCGGCGGTTTCATCGAAAATTGCGAGCTCTGCAGCTCGATCACCGTCAGCGTCAGCATCGACTCCAGCATGGACACGTCGATGTGCTGGCCAAGCCCGGTCACGGTGCGCTGATAGAGCGCAGATGCGATCGCGCCGAAACCGTAGGTGCCGGTGACGACGTCGGCATGGTAGATGCCGCAATAATCGGGACGGCTGCGGCCGGGCTGATAGGCGAGATGGGCCATGTCGTAGCCGGAGGCCGCATGGATCACCGGCGCATAGGCCGGCAGCTCGGCAGACGGGCCGCTCTGCCCATAGCCGGAGATCGAGCAGTAGATCAGCCCTGGATTGAGCGGGCGCACACGATCGTAGTCGAGGCGCAGCCGGCGCATCACGCCGGGGCGAAAATTCTCGACCAGGATGTCGGCGGTGGCGACGAGGCGGCGGACCGCCTCCTTGCCGTCCTCGGATTTGAGGTCGAGCACAACGCTCTTCTTGCCGACATTGAGCTGGCCGAACACCGTGCTGCAGCCCTTGCGCAGCGGCGGCCGGGTCCGCATCGTCTCGCCGCCCTCGGTCTCGATCTTGATGACCTCGGCGCCCATGTCGGCCAGCATCCGCGCGCAGTGGGGACCGGCGATGGTGGTCGAAAAATCCAGGACCCGCAGACCCGCGAAGGCCTTTGTCGTCGTCCCCTCATGCTTATCTGCTATCGGCATCCCCGGTCCCTCAGGAACTATCGAAGTTCTCTGTTGTTGGTGGCCGACCCTAGAGGGCGGCGGCTGAGTAGGAAAGTCTTTACCGAACAGGGAGTTTTGCAGGCGTCCTCTGCAATCCTGGGGCAACTGGACCCGTTCTTGCATAGCAGCAAAACGGGATCGGAAGAGGGCAATCGTTCTTGAGGGTCTTGTTCGTCACAACCGAGATGGACGATTTCGTCCGCGTGGGAGGGCTCGGCGCCGTTTCGGCGGCGCTTCCCAGAGCGCTTCGCCCGCTCGCCGACATCCGGGTGATGCTGCCCGGCTATCGCGACATCATCGAACAACTCACGCATATTCAGATCGTTGGACGCTGTCCGGCGTTTGCGGAGTTGCCGGCCTGCACGCTCGGCCGTGCCGCGACCAAGGACGGCCTGCCGGTCTATGTACTGCTCTGCTCACAACTCTACGACCGGCCCGGCAATCCCTATGGTGACGAGTCCGGACAAGACTGGCCCGACAACGACGTCCGCTTCGCTCGTTTTGCCTCCGCAGCCGCTGAGCTTGCCATGGGCAAGCTGGACAGGAATTGGGCAGCGGACCTGATCCATGCCAATGACTGGCAGGCCTCGCTCGTACCCGCCTACCTCGCCTGGCGCGGATCCAAGCTGCCGTCGATCCTGACCATCCACAACCTGGCCTATCAGGGCCTCTTCCCGAAGGACGCGCTGCGACGGATCGGCGCACCGGAGAGCTCCTTCCACATCGACGGAATCGAGTTCTACGACCAGCTCTCCTTCTTCAAGGCGGGACTGGTCTACGCCTCGCACCTCACTACCGTCAGCGGTACCTATGCACGGGAAATCACGACGGAGGAATTCGGCTGCGGCCTCGAAGGCCTGCTTCGCGTCCGCTCCGACGCGGCCGAGCTCACCGGCATCCTCAACGGCATCGACGAGAGCTGGGACCCGCGGTCCTGCGCCCAGCTCGCGCAGCAGTTCGGCGCCGGCGACTGGGTCGGCAAGAAGGCCAACGCGGACTATGTGCGGAAACAGTTCGGCCTTGCGGTCTCGCGCGGTCCGATGTTCGGCATCGTCGCCCGCCTCGTGCACCAGAAGGGCATCGACCTCGTGCTGTCGGCAGCCGACGAGATCATCGATGCCGGCGGCCAGATCGTGGTCACCGGCTCCGGCGAGCCGGCGCTCGAGCAGGCGCTGGTCGATGCGCATCGCCGCCGCCCCGACGCCATCGGCGTTGTGATCGGTTTCAATGACGCGCAGGCGCGCCGCATCTTCGCCGGCAGCGATTTCACCCTGATGCCGTCGCGCTTCGAGCCCTGCGGCCTCAGCCAGATGTACGCCCAGCGTTTTGGCTCGCTGCCGATCGGTCACCAGACCGGCGGGCTCGCCGAAACCATCACCGACGGCGAGACCGGCTTCCTGTTCGCAAAACCCTCGCGCGAATCCTTCCTCGGCGGCGTACGCCGGGCCTTCACGGCGTTCATGGCGCACGACCAGCTCGATAGCATGCGCCGCAGCGCGATGGGTCGCTCCTTCTCCTGGAGCATTTCGGCCGGCAGCTACAACGCGCTGTACCGGAAGCTGGCGGCAGTGTGAGGCTGCCACTCCGTCCCCCGCTCTCGTGCCCCGGACGCAGCGCAGCGTCTCTTTGACGGTGCGCTGCTGGGCCGGGGCCCATGTCGAAGCGGAGTTCGCAGCCCCTGGGTCCCCGCTCAACGCTTACGCGTTGCGGCGCAGAGCGGGACGCGAGCTCCTCACCCCTTCCCGCGCGCGTCCATTTGCGGCCGGCCGATCCAGGCGCGGTTGAGGCAGCGGATCATCCAGTCGGGACGCGGCTCGCCGCGCAGCCGCGCCTGCGCTTCCTGATAGGGCCCGACGTAGCGCAGCCGGTCAGGCAATCTCGGATAGGCGCGCCTGATCCATCTCAGCGCATTGTCGGCGGATCTCGCCTCACGCTCGTCGAGCTCAAATCCGAAGCCCGCGCGCAACCGCTCCGGCAGCAGGCGCGCGGTGAGCGCGCGATACCATCGCGGTGGCCGCAACCAAGGACGCGCGCCGCCAAAGATCTGCGCGGCGATCTCGCGCGCGGCCGTGCTGACGGTCAGCGTCTCCGATTGCGCCATCGCAGCGGTGTAGGCCGTGAACGCCGATTAGTTTTCCGGGAGATCGCCCGCGGTCAGGCCGAACAGGGCGCCGAACGATCGGCTCTCGGCCCAGTAGCGCTCGCGCTCCTCCCACGGCAGCGGCGGCAGGACCAGATCATGGGCCATGAGCGCGGTCTCGACCAGCGTCGCGTGAACCCAGCGCAGCGCCGCGATATCGTTGGCGCAGTAACGCGAGCCTGCCGCGAAGGGGCCGACGGCTTCCAGCATCTCGCCGACGATCATGCCGTGGCGCCGATGCAGTTGCCGGGACGAGGCGAGCGCACGGTCGAGCGAGCCGAACACCATGGTGAAGACGACGTCAAAGGTGCGATGGAAGCGACCGATCGGGTCAGTGAAGGTTTTGGAATGCCCGGCGATCGCGGCCGCGACCCAGGGATGCGCGAGTTGAAGCAACAGCGCGCGGCCGGCGCCGAGAAAGATCACGGCCTCGCGATCGATCCGCCAGGTGACAGAGCACGGACCGAACACGCCGGCAACCGGTCCGGCAGCGTTTGCGCGGACCTGATCCAGGGCCAACTCCAGATCATGTTCGGACACCACTTGCAGGGCCTTTCGACTGTGGACCGCTTACGATCCGCAAGGCCTGTGGCAATTCGATGAACGGGACGCGGCCCTACTCCGCGGCCATCGGCATCTCGTCTACATGCTCGTGCAGCACCACGCCGGCGAGCGGATCGAATTCGCCGATCCACGGCTTGCGCGCCAGCACCGACCTCGTATGGGCATAGCCGGCATCCCAGCGCTGCATGATTCCGGCTGGGCTGAAGTCGATGTCCTTGGTGTGGGTCTCGCGATCGAGCTGCGGCGCCAGCAGCCGCACGACATGCATCCGGGTCGGACAGCCATAGCTGGTCAGTTCCCTCACTGCGGGCTCGCTTCGCTCGCTCTCGGGCAGATGCGCCGCAAGCTGGTTGATGATATGGCGCAGCCGGTGGGCCTGTTGCTGGCGCACGATCTGGCTCGCGATGCGGCTGGAATATTGCACGTCCTTGTGACGGTTCAGCACCTCCGCCATCGTGGTCGGCTCGGCGCCGACGGGATTCCAGAGATGCACGGCGAAGATCAGCGAATTCTTGCGTGGGTTGTCGTCGAATACGGCTTCGGTCGGCGTGTTCGAGAGAATGCCGCCGTCCCAATAGAGCTCGCCGTCGATGCGCACCGCGGGAAAGGCCGGCGGCAGCGCGCCGGACGCCATGACGTGCTTCACCGTCAGCGCGCCGTCGCGGCTGTCGAAATAGCGCATCTGGCTGGTGCGGACGTGGGCCGCGCCCACCGTCAGCCGCGGCGTGCAGCGATTGACCAGGCTGAAATCGACGAGCTCGCGCAGTGTCTTCTCGAGTGGCGCGGTCGAGTAGAAGCCGGCATTTTCAGCGCCGAGCTGGTAGGAATCGCCGGCATGCGCCAGCGGATTGGGACGGAAGAAGCCGGGAATACCGTTGGTAATGGTCGCCCAGTAGGTAAGCTTCTCGTTGAAGCCGGGAAAGGCGCTGCGCAGATTCCAGACCGGATTCTGCTCCATCCGCTTCCAGAATTCCTTCAAACGCGCAAGCCGGTCCTGCGGCGCATTGCCGGCGATCAGGCTCGCATTGATGGCGCCGATCGAGGTGCCGATGATCCAGTCGGGCTCAATGCCTGCCTCGTGCAGCGCCTGATAGACCCCGGCCTGATAGGAACCGAGCGCGCCGCCGCCCTGAAGCACCAGCACGACCTGACCCGACAGATCCCTTCCCACGCCTCGCTGATTGCCCTGCATGCCGTTCATGGTTGGCTCCTGATGCGCATCTCAATGCGCGGTCCAGCCGCCGTCGACCGGCAGCGCGATGCCGGTGATCGTGGCCGCTGCGCTGGTGGAGAGAAACACGGCGAGCGCGCCGAGCTCCTCGGTCTTGACAAAGCGCTTGTTCGGCTGCTGCGCCAGCAGCACGTCACGGATCACCTCATCGCGGGAGATGCCGTGTGCCCTGGCCTGCGCGTCGATCTGTGCCTCGACCAGCGGGGTGTTGACATAGCCTGGGCAGATCGCGTTGCAGGTGATCCCCTGTTCAGCAGTCTCCAGCGCCGTCACTCTGGTGAGACCGACGATGCCATGCTTGGCGGTGACATAGGCGGCCTTGAACGGCGAACCGACCAGGCCATGGGTGGACGCAATGTTGATGATCCGACCGAAGCCGTTGTGCCGCATCGCCGGCAGCGCGAGCCGCGTGGTGTGGAAGGCTGACGACAGGTTGATCGCGAGGATCTGGTCCCACTTCTCGACCGGAAACTGGTCGAGCGGTGCGACATGCTGGATGCCGGCATTGTTGACGAGAATGTCGAGCCGGCCGGACCCGGCCACAGTCGCCGCGATCATCTCGGCGATCTCCTTCGGCCTGGTCATGTCCGCCGGCGAGTAGCTCACCTTGATGCCGAACTCAGCGGAGAGCTGCTCGCGCGTCCGGCCAATCTCGCCGGCGACGCCAAGGCCGTTCAGCACGATGTCGGCGCCCGCCGCGGCCAGTGCGCGCGCGATGCCGAGGCCGATACCGCTGGTCGAGCCCGTGACAAGTGCGACCTTGCCGGCGAGCACGCGCGACGACGTCGAAATGTCAGTCTTTATGGGGATATTCATGATCCAAGCCTTCTGCTTCAAGCCTTCTGGTGCGAATAGTCGGCGCGACAACCTGCCGTTGCTGGCTGGAATGTGCGGGATTATCCATGCTTGCGGAAATGCCGGTTGGCTTCCGAATCCATACGCACGGGCTATTGCGGGCAGGATGTCATTCCCTCCCCCGATCGGATAAGGTCCGATCGATCCTGCTTGGGAGCCGATCCATGGAAATGCACCAGGTCCGCTATTTCCTTGCGGTGGCGCAACTGCTCAATTTCACGCGCGCTGCCGAGGAATGCAATGTGACGCAGCCCTCGCTGACGCGCGCGATCAAGCAGCTCGAGGCCGAGCTCGGCGGCGACCTGTTTCGCCGCGAGCGGCCCGCCGCGCAATTGACCGAGCTCGGCCAGCGCATGCATCCGCTACTCAAGCAGTGCCATGATGCCGCCGCCGGCGCGCGCTCGCTCGCCTCCTCGTTCAAGAGCGGAGAAATCGGTGCGCTCCGCATCGCGCTGACCCATTCGATCGATCTTACGCTGCTCATTCCGCATCTCAACGAGATCAAGCGCCAGTTCAACCGGCTCGAATTCCGGTTCCTGCGCGGCTCGAGCCGCGAGGTCGCCGAATACCTGAAGAAGGGCGAAGCCGAGCTCGGCATCGCCGCCGCGATCGACGAGGAGTGGGAGCGGCTCGATGTCTGGCCGCTGTTCACGGAAAACTTCGAGCTCGTCGTCGCCGGCGGACATCGTCTGGCCGGCCGCGATTCGATCGAACTGGACGATCTGCGCCCCGAGCAACTGCTTGGCCGGACGTTCTGCGAGCATTCCGGCCGCATCTCGGCGAGCCTGCGCGAGCATGGCATCGACGTCGAACATGGCCACGAAATCTCCAGCGAACGTGACCTGATCGAGCTCGTCGAGGCCGACATCGGCGTCGCCATGGTGCCCCACACCTCGCCGGTGCCGGAGAGATTGACCCGCACCGGGGTCGTGGGACTGGATGCCCGCCGCACCGTCAGCCTTTACGGCGTGGCGGGCCGGCAGCGCACGGCCGTCGCCAATGCCGTGATGCGGATGTTGCGCGGCGCCGACTGGCGGGAGATTGCCGGCTAGCTTCCAGCGGCGCTGACGATGCGCTCGCGACTGGCCATTTCGAGTGCCGCGATCAAATCATCGATCTCCATGCGCTTGCGGAAATCGGGGTCGACGAAGCGGGCCTTCACCATGCCGTCGCGTCCGACCACGAACACGGCCGGGATCGGCAGCATCCAGCCGTCATTGCCGTGGAATTTCGCCATGTCCTGATAGGACAACAGGTCCTGGATCTCGGCGCCGAGCCAGATCGCGAGATTGAGCGACAGCGCGTAGCCGTTGTCGAGATCGGTCAGGATCGGAAATGGCGCGCCGGCGTCCTCCTTGAGCTGGGTGGTGTAGGCCTGCGTCTCGGGCATGATGGCAACGACCTGCGCCCCCATCTTCCTGATGCGATCCTGTGCCTGGACGACGGCGCGGACATTGAGCCGGCAATAGGGACACCAATGGCCGCGGAAGAACATCACCGCGACCGGGCCACTTTGCAGCAGCGAGGGCAGCGTGACGAGCCGCCCGCTTTCGTCAGGCAGCATGAACGGCGGCATGGGATCGCCCGGGCGCGGCGCGGCCTCGCCACCGTCATTCCCGTTCAGTCGCGCCACCAGGCGATCGACCGCCTCGCCATAGGCCGGGAAGACCGTGCGGCTGGCAGCGGCGTAGGCGCGGAGCTGCTCGTTCAGTGTCCCGTCCATGTCGCGGCAGCGCTGAAATGCGAGCCTGAGCTGCTCGGCGTCGGCTGGTGAGAGAGACGTCATCTTCCGCTCCGGCGTTCGGCTGCGAATATTACTTGTCCGGTTCGGCCGCCCGCAAGGGGCGGCCGTAAGTCTCGGCGCGGTTCAGTTCACATAGAAATTGCCTGTCGGATCGAGACGGCCCGACGTGGAATACAGCGTGCCGTTGTCCATGAAGAAGACGGTGTTGTCCGGCACCTTCCTGGCGTTCTTCATCATGGCCTCGTGGTTCTTCTCGGCCGGCGCCATGGCCATCGCCGACATCTTGCCGGGCCCGCCATAGACATAGGCCATGCCGGCCTTGAAGTCCCAGGCAGCCTCAGAGAAGGCCGAGGTGGCGATGATCGCGAACGCGACGGTGGCAAGCATGGTCTTGGACAGTTTCGTCATGGAATGCTCCTCCTGATTGACGTGGACGCCCGCCAATCGGGCGCGCCGCCATCGGACGCCCAAAGCTCCGGGAGCGGAAATGCCGTTGCACAATCGGTTCGATAGCAGGCGCCTATCGTCCCGCCATAGCGCCGGGCTATCGCACCGAAAGCAAAACGGCATTTCAGAACCAAGGCGGTTTCGACGAGGCTTCTGCCACAGCCGGCGACCATCATGGTTGCGGCCATTACAGGAGACTATCATGTTCAAGCATCCCACATTGTCGCGTGCGGTCTGGCCGGGCCTGGCACTTCTCGCGGCATTGACACTCCCGGCACAGCCCGTGCTCGCCGGTGAGTGCCCGGCCGACAAGATCAAGCCGAACGCGCACCAGATGGTGGACACCAAGCCCGTCGGCGTCACCGACACCACGCTCGGCGCGATCGACCTCGGCAAGCAGCCGGCACATATCGAAGGCCGCGAGCTGCGCTTCCGCAAGCTGACCATCGAGCCCGGCGGGATCGTTCCATGGCACAGCCACGACGACCGTCCCGCCCTCATCTACGTGCAGCAGGGCGAGATCGTCGAGTACGCCTCCAACTGCGTCGATCCGATCATGCACAAGGCCGGCGATATCCGCCCCGAGGTATTCGGCACCTCGCACTGGTGGAAGAACCTCGGCAAGGAGACCGTCATTCTCTATGTGGGCGATGTCCGCAGGGATCCGCACGACCACAACATGTAACGAGCGCGTTGGCCCCGGCCGCTCGTCACGGGGATGTGGCGCCCGGATTTCCCCTGCCGCCCCGGCACGCCGGGCGCCACATCCCCCAACGGAAGACGTGATGCCATGACCGATCTTTCCGCTCCGACCAGACCGGCCGCGATGACGATGGATGCGCACTCCCCGGGCCTCGCGTTCCGTTCGCTCGTCATCGGCCTGACCGCATTCCTGACCGTTGTTGATCTGTTCGCGACGCAGGCGATCCTGCCGTCGCTGACGCGCCACTATGGCGTCACGCCGGCGGCGATGGGCTTTGCCGTCAATGCCAGCACCTTCGGCATGGCGATCGCGGGCCTCGTCGTTGGCTTCTTCAGCCCGCGGATCAACCGGCGAACCGGCATCCTGCTCAGCCTGACACTGCTGGCGATCCCGACAAGCCTGCTGGCGTCCGCGCCAAATCTTGCCGTCTTCACCGCCCTGCGGGTCGCGCAGGGCCTGTGCATGGCGTCCGCCTTCGCGCTGACGCTCGCCTATCTCGGCGAGCGGTGCAGCGCCATGGACGCCGGCGGCGCGTTCGCCGCCTACATCACCGGCAATGTCGCCAGCAACCTCGTCGGCCGGCTGATCTCGGCAGCGGTCGCCGACAGCCTTGGCCTCGCCTCGAACTTCTATTTCTTCGCAGCCCTCAATCTGACCGGTGCGGTGCTGGTCTACTTCACCATCAACCGGGTGCAGCCGATGCACGCGATGATGATGCCGGCGGGGTCACCGCTCGCCGCCACGATCGCGCATTGGCGCAATCCGCCGCTGCGCGCCGCCTTCGGCATTGGCTTCTGCATCCTGTTCGCCTTCATCGGCACCTTCACATTCGTCAATTTCGTGCTGGTCCGACCGCCACTGTCGCTGGGCATGATGGACCTCGGCCTCGTCTATTTCGTCTTCCTGCCGTCGGTCGCCACGACCTTGCTGGCGGGCAAGGTGGCGTCGCGCCTGGGAACGCGGCCCACGATCTGGGGCTCGCTCGCGGTTGCCGGAATCGGCTTGCCGCTGATGCTGGCGCCGCACCTGGGCGGAGTCCTCGCCGGCATGGTTCTGGTCGGTGTCGGCACCTTCTTTGCGCAGGCCGCTGCCACAGGCTTCATCGGACAGGTGGCCACCGACAACCGCGGCGTCGCCAGCGGCACCTACCTGGCTTGCTACTTCTGCGGCGGGCTCGTTGGTACGGCCGTGCTCGGACGTCTGTTCGACGCTTTCGGCTGGCAGGCCTGCGTGGCCGGCGTGGGTGCAGCCCTCGCCATCGCCGCCCTGCTCACGCTCGCTCTCAGGCGCTAACGCTTGGCCGGCGCCTCCGGCGGCGGATCGTCGTCGGCGATCGCCCGCCAGGCGGCGCCGTCGAGATCGTCATACTGGCCGCTCTTCAGCGACCAGAGGAAGGCAGCAAGGCCCGCAAGGCCGAGCATCAGCGCCAGCGGAACCAGGATGACCAGGATCTCCATCACACCATCTCCCGCGCGCGGCCGCGCGCCCGCAGCGCGTTCAGCATGACCAGGATCGACGATCCGCTCATGGCGGCCGCCGCAATCAGGGGCGTCACGACGCCGCTGATCGCAACCGGCACCGCCAGCACATTGTAGCCGACCGCAAGCCACAGATTCTGCCGCATCAGCCGCAGCGCCGTTCGCGCCGAGTCGATGGCGGTAACGACGGGCGCCAGCGGCCGGCCGAGGAAGACGAGATCCGCCGTCGCCTGGCTGAGATGGGCGGCCGAAATCGGCGACATCGAGACATGGGCCGCAGCCAGCGACGGTGCGTCGTTCATGCCGTCGCCGACCATCAGCACCCTGGTGCCACGCCGCTTCAGCTCCTCGATCCGTGCGATCTTGTCGGCCGGCGTGACGCCGGCGCGCCACTCGCCGATGCCGAGCGCATGGGCGGCCGCCTTCACCGCCGGCTCGCGGTCGCCGGAGAGAATCTCGAGGCCGACGTCGCGTTCCTTCAGCGCCGCAATCACGGCCTGGGCATCCGGGCGCAGGCCCTGGCGCACCGCCAGGACGAACTTGTCGTTGCCCTTGCTGAAGGCCACGATGGACGCCTCGGGATCGCCACGAGTCGCACCGTCCACCAGCGCCTCCGCGCCGCAGAAGGACGGCCGGCCGAGACGAAGCTCGACCCCGTCCACACTCGCGCGCACGCCCTGCCCGGCCTCCTCGACCGCGCCGACGACCGGCGACTTCGCGGCGGCCGCCTGCGCGACCGCGGCGGCCACGGGATGATGGCTCGACAGCGCGAGCCGGCCCGCGAGCTCGAAGATGTCTGCGGGAATGGCGGCCGCATTGGTCACTTCGAGATCCGGCAGCGTGAGCGTGCCGGTCTTGTCGAAGATGACATGGTCGGCCTCGGCCAGCCGCTCGATGGCATCGCCGGAATTGAGCAGCACGCCGGACTTGAACATCGCGCCCGAGGCCACCGTCTGCACGGTTGGAATCGCAAGGCCGAGCGCGCAGGGACAGGTGATGATCAGAACGGCGACACCCGTCACGATCGCATCATGCCAGCTCGCGCCGAACACGACCCAGCCCAGAATGGTGAGAAGCGCGGTCGCATGCACCACCGGCGCATAGAGCCGCGAGGCGCGGTCGGCGAGCCGCATGTAGCGCGAGCGCGCGGCGAGCGCATTGTCGAGCAGCCGCGTGATCTCGGCGAGCAGCGTCGCCTCGGACGCCGCCGAAACCCGCACCCGCACCGTGCCCGAGATGTTCATCGATCCGGCATAGACCGGCGTGCCGTGGGCGGCCCGGACATAGAGCGTCTCGCCGGTGATCAGGCTCTGGTCGATCTCGGAACGGCCGTCGATGACGGTGCCGTCGACCGCGCAGCGCTCGCCGGGGCGCAGCAGCACGATGTCGCCGGGATGGATCGCGGCCACCGGCACCTGCGAGATTTCGTCCGGCCCGACGAATTTGGCCGCCGTCTCCGCCTTCAGCGCGGCGAGATTGCCGGCGACCGCGCGGGTCCGCCGCCGCATGTTCTGGTCGAGGACGCGGCCGACCAGCAGGAAGGTGAGCAGCATGATCGCCGCGTCGAAATAGGCATGCTCGGCGTGATGGATGGTCTCGACCACGGACATGCCGAGCGCGAGGATCACACCGATCGAGATCGGAACGTCCATGTTGGTGGTCTTCGCCGACAGCGCGCGCCAGGCCGAGCGGAAGAACGGCTGGCCGGCATAGGCCGCCGCCGGCAGCGCGATCAGCGCCGACAGCCAGTGGAAGAAGTCGCGCTGCTCGGGCAGCATGTCCGAGACGTTGCCCGACCACACCGGGATCGACAGCATCATCACGTTCATGGTGGCGAACGCGGCGACGCCGAGACAGCGCAGCAGGAAGCGGGATTCGGCGACCTCGGTCGTCTCCGCGCTCTCGGTCTCGAAAGGATAAGCCTTGTAGCCGAGCTCCTCGAGCCGGTCGATGAAGCTGCCAGGGTCGAGCGTGCCCTGCTTCCACTCCAGCGCGACGCGCCGGTCGGTGAGATTGACGCGCGCCAGCGTCACGTCGGGCATGGCGGAGAGCCCGCGCTCGATCTTGGCCATGCAGCCGGCGCAATGAACGCCCTCGATGGCGAGATCGATGTGGTCGATACCCTCGCCCGCGGCGCGGACATAGTGGGAGAAATCACGCGTCACCTGCATGCCGGCGTACCTCAGTTCAGGATGACGCGGTTGCGCGACAGGAAGACGCGCGCCCCGCGCGCCTCGCCCTCGATCACGAGGTCCCACTGGCCCGGCGCGACGGACGCAGCACTGCCGCGATAGACGCCGCTGCCGGCTTCGCTGAGCTCGACCGCAAGATCAGCGCGCTTGTCGGTCGGCCGCTCCAGGCGGCCGCCGAATTTCAGGCCGGCCAGCGGTCGGCCGCTCGCATCGCGCGCCTCGACCCGCAAGGTGGCCGCGCCATCGCGACCGCGCTCGATATGGGCACTGACGTCCCATTTCCGCGCGGCCTGGTCCTGCGCCGCCGCGATCTCGCGGTCATAGACGAGGCCCGCGGCATAGGGGCTGTCGACGTCGGTGCCCGGCAGGGTCGCGATCGCGAGCTTCATCATGATCCCGTTGACGCCGATCACGACGCCGAAGAAGGCGACCAGCATCAGGAACACCTTGGTCCCGGTCAGCGGCTTGGATGCCATGGCGCTCTCCTGAACCCTTACGGCGAGACGAAATTGTCGGTGGCGGACGCGGCCTCGCCGAGCCCGATGTCGGTGACGTGGAAGCGGACCGGGATCGACTTCTCCGGATTGCTTTCCGCCGGCGCGGTGACGAGCACCCGCAACTCGCTGGTGGAGTCGCGCGGAATCACGACCATCGGCCGGTCCGGCGTCACCGAATCGGCGCCGACGACGTGAAGCGTCGCGTTGACGGGCCCCTCCGCGTCGATCGCGACGACGCGGTCATAGCCGCTCTTGTTCAGCAGCCGGACCGTATAGGCGTTGCGGATCGAGCCGTCGCTGAGCTTGACGGCGAGCGGATTGCGGTCGTGCAGCACGTTGACGTCGAGCAGGGTGCGGGTCGCGAGCACGTAGAGCATGATGCCGCCGACCGCCGCGATGATCGCGCTGTAGACGATGGTGCGGGGCCGGATGATGCGGTAGACCGGCGCCTTGCCGTCCTGGCGGCGCTGGATGTTGATGTCGTTGTCGTAGCCGATCAGCCGCTTCGGCCGGCCGATCTTGGTCATCACGTTGTCGCAGGCGTCGATGCAGAGCCCGCACTGGATGCATTCGAGCTGCGGCCCGTTGCGGATGTCGATGCCGGTCGGGCACACCGCGACGCATTGATAGCAGTCGACGCAATCGCCGACCGGCTGGCCGAGCGCGCGCAGCTCGGCGGCCTTCTTGACCGAGGTGCGCTTCTCGCCGCGGTCGTAGCGGTAGGTGACGTTGAGCGCCCATTCGTCGGTCAGCGCGGCCTGGATGCGCGGCCACGGGCACATATAGGTGCAGACCTGCTCGCGCATGTAGCCGGCGAGCACGAAGGTCGTCGCGGTCAGGATGCCGATCCAGATATAGGCGACCATCGGCGCCTGGAACGTGAGGAGCTGCTTCACCAGGGTCGGGGCGTCGGCGAAATAGAGCACCCAGGCGCCGCCGGTCCACCATGCGATCAGAAGCCAGATCGCGTTCTTGAGCACGATCTCATAGACCCGCCGCAGCGACAACCCGTCAGCCGCGTTGTCCTTCCGCATCCGCTCGCGGCGATCGCCTTCGACGAAGCGCTCGACCGCGTAGAACAGGTCGGTCCACACCGTCTGCGGACAGAGATAGCCGCACCAGATGCGGCCGCCGACGGAGTTCATCAGGAACAGCGCCACCGCGGCCACGATCAACAGGCCGGTGAAGTAGTAGACCTCCTGCGGCCAAAGCTCGATGAAGAAGAAATAGAAGCGGCTGTTGGGCAGGTCGATCAGCACCGCCTGGCTGGGGGCGCCGATGCCCCGGTTCCAGCGCACGAAGGGCAGGAAGTAGTAGACGCCGAGGCAAAAGGCCATCAGGCCCCATTTGACGCGGCGGAAGGTGCCGGAGACGCTCTGGGGATAGACCTTCTTGCGAGCGGCATAGAGCGGCCCGTAGTCGTCGTCCGATGTGAATTCGTTCGCGCTCACGGTCCTGTTCGCCGCTGGAGATGGTCTCGAAAGGTGCGATTCAACCTAGACCCGGCGCCGCCGCGTGGCTTGATCCAGCGCAAGCGGAGGCATTTTAGTTCGCCCCCGCCTGCCGCCGATCGGCTATTTGCCGCCGCCCAGCGAATGGACGTAGACCGCCATCGCCTTGATGGTGGCGGGGTCGAGCCGCCCTTCCCAGGCCGGCATGACGCCGGCGCGGCCCTGGGCGATGGTCTCGATCAGGTTCGCCTCGTCCGAGCCATAGAGCCAGATCTTGTCGGTCAGGTTCGGTGCGCCCATCTCCTGGTTGCCCTTGCCGCCATCGCCGTGGCACGCCACGCAATTCTCCACGAAGATCTTCTCGCCCTTGGCCGCGTCATAGCCCTTGCGGGTCGACAGGCCCGACAACGCGCGAACGTAATTGGCGACGGTGACGATCTCGTCCGGCTTCAGCACGCCGTCCTTGCCGAAGGCGAGCATCTGGCCTTCATGCGTCTTGGCGTGGCCGGAGCGCGCGCCGTACTGGATGGTCTGCATGATCTGGTCGAGCGTGCCGCCCCACAGCCAGTCGTCGTCGTTGAGGTTCGGGAACCCCTTGGCGCCGGCGCCGCCGGAGCCGTGGCACGGCGCGCAATTGTCGCCGAACACGGTCTTGCCCTTGGCGCGCGCCAGCGCCAGCAGCGCCGGATCCTTCTCGATGTCGGCGAGCGAGGCCGCGCCCAGCGCCGCCATCTTGTCACCGCGGATCTTCTCGAGATTGGCGAGCTCGACCGCGACGTCGGCGCGCGAGGAGTAGCCGAACAGGCCTGTGGTATTGCTCGAGATCAGCGGCCAGGCCGGATACACGACCCAGTAGGCGATCGCCCAGACGATGGTGAGGTAGAAGGTGATCAGCCACCAGCGCGGCAGCGGCGTGTTGAGCTCCTTGATGCCGTCCCATTCATGTCCGGTCGTGGACCTGCCGGAGACGGAATCGAACTCGCCGTGATGATCGGTCATGATCTCTTACTCCTCCCGCAGCGGCAGGTTTGCAGCTTCGTCGAACGCGGCCTTGTTGCGGGGCCAGAATGCGTAGGCGATGATCGCGAGAAAGATCGCGACGAAGATCGGCGTCCAGATCGTGGTGACGAGACCGGATGCGAGATTGTCGAGTGTCAGGATGGCTTTCATCGTGATGCCTTCTCAGCGAAGATTGGCTTTCTCGTTGTAGAGCTTGAAGTCGACCAGCGTGCCGAGCATCTGCAGGTACGCGACCAGCGCGTCCATCTCGGTCGGGGTGCCGGTCTTGCCGTCGAAATTGCGCACCACGGCCTTGGCATAGCGCTTGGTGAAGGCGTCGCTGCCGGCATTGTCCGGATCGGCCTGGGCCTTCATGTCGGCGCCGGCATTGGCGATCTGGTCGTCGGTATAGGGAACGCCGACGGCCTTGAGCGTGCGCATGTGGTCGGCGATCGTGTCCGGATCGACCTCGGTTGCGCTGAGGAACGGATAGCCCGGCATCACCGACTGCGGCACGATCGCGCGCGGATTGGTCAGGTGGGTGACGTGCCATTCGTCGGAATATTTGGCGCCGACGCGGGCGAGGTCCGGACCTGTGCGCTTCGAGCCCCACTGGAACGGATGGTCGAACATGCTCTCGGCGGCGAGCGAGAAGTGGCCGTAGCGCTCGACCTCGTCACGCAGGGGACGGATCATCTGCGAATGGCAGAGATAGCAGCCTTCGCGGACGTAGATGTTGCGGCCGGCGAGCTCCAGCGGCGTGTAGGGACGCACGCCGTCGACCACCTCGATCGTGCTCTTGAGGTAGAACAGCGGCGTGATCTCGACGAGACCGCCGACCGCGATCACCAGGAGGATGCCGACGACCAGGATGATCGAGTTCTTTTCGAAGACTTGATGGCGAGTCCAGAACGACATGGGAAGCTCCTCATTCCGCCGGCTGAAGAGCGACGGGCATCTGGACTTCCGCCTCGCCGACGCGAACGGTCATCCAGAGATTGTAGGCCATGATCAGCGAGCCGATCAGGAACAGCGCGCCGCCGGCGGCGCGGATGATGTAGAACGGGTGCATCGCCTCGACGGTCTCGATGAAGGAATATTCGAGGAAGCCGAGCGATGTGTAGGCGCGCCACATCAGACCCTGCAGGATGCCCGACACCCACATCGCCGAGATGTAGAGGACGATGCCGAGGGTGGCGATCCAGAAGTGCCAGTTGACGAGCTTCAGGCTGTAGAGGCCCTTGCGATTCCAGATCCACGGCACCAGGCAGTAGAGCGCGCCGAAGGAGACGAAGCCGACCCAGCCGAGCGCGCCGGAATGGACGTGGCCGATGGTCCAGTCGGTGTAGTGGCTGAGCGAGTTGACGACCTTGATCGACATCATCGGCCCCTCGAAGGTCGACATGCCGTAGAAGGCGACCGAGACGACGAGCATGCGCAGCACGGGATCGGTGCGCAGCTTGTCCCAGGCGCCCGACAGCGTCATCAGGCCGTTGATCATGCCGCCCCAGGAGGGCATCCACAGCATGATCGAGAAGGTCATGCCGAGCGTCTGCGTCCAGTCCGGCAGCGCGGTGTAGTGCAGGTGGTGCGGACCGGCCCAGATGTAGAGGAAGATCAGCGACCAGAAGTGGATGATCGACAGCCGGTAGGAGTAGACCGGCCGCTCGGCACGCTTCGGGATGAAGTAGTACATGATGGCGAGGAAGCCGGCGGTCAGGAAGAAGCCGACCGCGTTGTGGCCGTACCACCACTGGAACATGGCGTCCTGGATGCCGCCCCAGGCGATGTAGGATTTCGAGCCGAACACCGAGACGGGAAGCGCCGGATTGTTGCCGAGATGCAGCACGGCGATGGTCACGATGAAGGCGAGATAGAACCAGTTCGCGACGAAGATATGCGGTTCCTTGCGCTTGATGATGGTGCCGAGGAACACGAGCAGATAGGTGACCCAGACGATGGTCAGCCAGAGATCGGCATACCATTCCGGCTCGGCATATTCCTTGGACTGGGTGACGCCGAGCAGATAGCCGGTGCCGGCGATCAGGATGAAGAAGTTGTAGCCGACCACGACGAACCACGGCGCGAGGTCGCCGGCGAGGCGCACGCGGCACGACCTCTGCACGACGTAGAAGGACGATGCGATCAGCACGTTGCCGCCGAAGGCGAAGATCACCGCCGAGGTGTGCAGCGGCCGCAGGCGGCCGAAGCTGGTCCAGGGCAGATCGAAGTTCAGCGCGGGCCAAGCCAGTTGCGAGGCGATGATGAGGCCGACCAGGAAGCCGGCGATGCCCCAGAACATCGCCATGACCGACGAGAACTTGACCGGACCCAGATTGTAGTTGGGGCGGCCGTTGATCTCCGCGGGCGCAAGCTCCGCCGGACGGTCGAAGTAGCGGTTGATGATGCAGAACACCGCGGCCACGCTTGCCGCCGCGCTCAGCGCGGCGTGGAAGGCGAAGGCCGCGTCGAGCGCCTTGGCCGAGGCGATCACGCAGAGGAAGGCGGTGACCGCGAACACTGCCGCCAGGCCGCTTTCACCGATGGTCATGGATTTGGAGATGGAGGGCTGGCTCATCGCGGATTCTCTCTGAAAGAACACGGCGCCAGAAACCACATCCATTCCCGCGGGGAATTGATTGAAATCAAGCGATATGAATTTTTGTTAACGTCGCACGAGCGAAAATTGGACAACGCCGTCAATGTCTTAGGTCAGCCGCCGCATACGCGCAGATCCACTCGCGGAACCCGGTTGTCGCGGGATTTCCCGCCGCCCGCCGTCAGTCGCGTGCGGCCGCCTTGAGCGCCGCGATGACGTCCTCGCGGGCGATGATTCCGACCAGCTTCTGGGCCCCGTCGAGCACGATGATGCTCCTGATGCGATGCTCGACCATGATCTGGAGCACGCGCGTCAACCTGGTGTCGGGGCTGACATAGATGAACTCCGGCGTCATGACGTCGCCGACCTTGCGTTCCATCAGCTCGTGGTAGCGCGGCAGCATCTGGCTCGGCGTGAACGCAAAGCATTTCAGGATGTCGAACTTGGTGACGATGCCGACGACCTGCCCGTCGTCTTCGACCGGATAGGAGTTGAAATCGTCGCGCTCGAACATCTCGCTGAGCGCCAGCAGGTCGAGATCGCGCTGCACCGTCCTGACGTCGCGCGTCATGTGGCCGTCGACGGTCCGTTCGATAAACCTGTACATGACCCGTCCTCCCTCGGTTCGAATTGAGCCGGTCGTCAATGCGACAGCAGCACGCAACGGGCGGTTTGCCTGACCAGATATTCGGTGACACCGCCGAGGATCAGCTCGCGGAAGCGCGAATGGCCGTAGGCGCCGGCGACGATCAGGCCGGCATTGACGTCGCCGGCGACCTTCTCCAGTTGCGCGGCTGCGGTCTCGCCTTGCCTCGCCTCCGACACGCGCGCGCTCGCGACGACGCCATGGCGGGCGAGCCAGGCGACGACGTCCCTCACGCGCGCCGTGACCGCCGCTATATCCTCGCCGTCTTCCGGGACCTCGACGATGACGACGTTTCCGGCCTTGCGCAGCATCGGCAGCGCATCAGTGAGCGCACGTCGCGCCTCGGAAGTGTCCTTCCAGGCGACGAGCACGCTGCGCAGATCGAGCCAGTTGATCCCGTCGGGCACGACCAGGACCGGCCGCCCGGCCTGCATCACCAGATCCTTGGGGCTTGCGAGCGAATACGCGTCGGAGAAGGCCGGGCTCCGCCCGCCGCTGACGAGGATGTCGGCGCAGCGCATCTGCGAAGCGACGAAGCGCTCCGGAAAATCCAGCGCGCTGCGCCACTCCGCACTTTCCCCGCGACGCCGCATTGCAGCGCGGAATTGCCCCTCCAGATCGGCAAGACGCCGTCTGACACCGGCCTCCTCACGATCGATCAGGTCCTGCGCGGCGGCCCCATCGGTGAAGTAGAGGGGGGGTGCGAATTGCGCGGCGGCGACCCCGACGATGGCCGCCCCGAATCGCTCGGCGAGTTCGCCCGCCACCTGCAGGCGCGAATCGTTGGGCTGGTCGAGTGCGAGGTTGACCATCACGGTCGCGTATGTCATCGGAACTCTCCGGGGGCGATTGCAATGCCACGGAAGCTAGCTGCTTCTGCGCCGGGCAGGATGAGATAGATCAATTGCCCCGCGCCACGCCGGGGCGAATCCGCCAATGGAATCAGGCCACCGAACTTGCCTCCGGCGCGGGCTTGGGCGAAATTGCCGTGGTGTTCGCGGCGCCGGGCCCGCCGCAGGAGAATGGGAGCAATCGATTGTCGCCGACCCGCGTTACGCATCCGCCGGACGATGGCCGGGGCGAGCACTTCCGGGTCCGGATCGAGGGCTTCGGCGTCGGCACCTGGGATCTGGACCTCGGGACGCGCGAGCTTGAGTGGTCGGAGACCGCGCGCACTCTGCTCGGCATCGAAGCTGACCAGCCGGCAAGCTATGAGCTGTTCCTGTCACGTCTCAAGCCCGGTGATCGCGAGCGCGTGACCAGCGAGATCAATCAGATCGCCGAACACGACGGCGGTTTCGACGTCTCCTTCAGGGTCGCCGATGGCTCCGGCGACGGCCATTGGATTCGTGCCCGCGCCGGACTCATTCGAGACGAGGCCGGCATAGCCCGGCATCTCAGCGGCATCTTCCTCGACATCGACGAGGAGAAGCAGGTCGAGGAGGCACTCCGCACCCGGGAGAGCCATCTCCGCTCGATCCTCCACACCATTCCCGATGCCATGATCGTCATCGACGGCCAGGGCATCATGCAGCTCTTCAGCACCGCCGCCGAACGCCTGTTCGGCTGGTCCGAGCAGGAGGCGATCGGCCGCAACGTCAGCATCCTGATGCCGGAGCCCGACAGCTCGCGCCATGACGGTTACATCGCGCGCTACCGCACCACCAGCGATCCGCACATCATCGGCATCGGCCGCATCGTGACCGGAAAGCGCCGCGACGGCACCACCTTCCCGATGCACCTTTCGATCGGCGAGATGCAATCGGGCGGCGAGCCCTATTACACCGGCTTCGTCCGCGACCTCACCGAGCATCAGCGAACCCAGGCCCGCCTGCAGGAGCTGCAGTCCGAGCTCGTGCACGTCTCGCGCCTGACCGCGATGGGCGAGATGGCCTCCGCGCTCGCCCACGAGATCAACCAGCCGCTGGCGGCGATCAGCAACTACATGAAGGGATCGCGGCGGCTGCTCGCCGAAAGCCGCGACCCGAACGCGGCGAAGATCGAAAGCGCGCTGGACCGCGCGTCCGAGCAGGCGCTGCGCGCAGGCCAGATCATCCGGCGCCTGCGCGACTTCGTCGCCCGCGGCGAATCCGAGAAGCGGGTTGAGAGCCTCTCCAAGCTGATCGAGGAGGCCAGCGCGCTCGGGCTTGCCGGCGCGCGCGAGCAGGGCGTGCAGCTCCGCTTCAGCCTCGATCCCCACGCCGATCGCGTGCTTGCCGACCGGGTGCAGATCCAGCAGGTGCTGGTCAACCTGTTCCGCAACGCGCTTGAAGCGATGGCAGAGTCGCAGCACCGAGAGCTGGTCGTCACCAACACCCGCATCGCCGAGGACATGATCGAGGTGGAGGTGTCCGACACCGGCTCCGGATTCCCCGACGGCGTCATTCCAAACCTGTTCCAGACCTTCTTCACGACCAAGGAGACCGGCATGGGCGTCGGACTGTCGATCAGCCGCTCGATCATCGAGGCTCACGGCGGCCGCATGTGGGCCGAGAGCAACGCATCGGGCGGCGCGACATTCCGCTTCACCCTTCCGGCAGCGGACGAGACCTAACTCATGACGACCAAGGGACATGTCTACGTTATCGACGACGACGAGGCGATGCGGGATTCGCTGGACTTCCTGCTGGATTCCTCCGGCTTCGGCGTCAGCGTTTTCGCTGACGCGCAGAGCTTCCTCGACGCCCTGCCCCGCCTCGGCTTCGGTTGCGTCGTCTCCGACGTGCGCATGCCGGGCCTCGACGGGATCGAGCTCCTCAAACGGATGAAGGCACAGCACTCGCCGTTCCCGATCCTGATCATGACCGGTCACGGCGACGTGCCGCTCGCGGTGGAGGCGATGAAGCTCGGCGCCGTCGACTTCCTCGAAAAGCCATTCGAGGACGACCGCCTCATCGCCATGATCGAATCCGCGATCCGCCAGGCGGAGCCGGCGGCCAAGCACGAGGCCGTCGCCCATGACATTGCCGCCCGCGTCGCCTCCTTGAGTCCACGCGAACGCCAGGTCATGGAGGGGCTGATCGCCGGCCTCTCCAACAAGCTGATCGCCCGCGAATACGACATCAGCCCGCGCACCATCGAGGTGTACCGGGCCAATGTGATGACCAAGATGCAGGCGGGCAGCCTCTCGGAACTGGTCCGGCTGGCGATGCGCGCCGGCATACTGGGCGATTGAGGCAACCCCAATTGAGGCAAGTCAAGGTCGCCGCACCCGGCCGGTGCTAGCCAGTAAGCATGATCGAGACCGGCGCACACCATCAGCGGCATCCCATGGCGTCATCGGCAAACCCCATCGTCTACGTGGTCGACGATGATGACGCCGTGCTGGTATCGCTGCGTTTCCTGCTGGAAACCGACGGCTTTGCCGTGCGGACCTTCAAGAATGCCACGGCGCTGCTCAATGCGACGAGTCCTGCGGCTGCGGATTGCTACGTGATCGACTACAAGATGCCCGACATCAACGGCATCGACCTCGCCGGACGCCTGCGACAGTCAGTCGCCGACACGCCCGTGATACTGATCACCGGCTACCCCGACGGCAACATCGCGGCCCGGGCCGCCGCCGCAGGCATCAAGGACGTGATCTTGAAGCCGCTTCTCGACGAGAGCCTCGTCGGGTGCATTCGACACGCCATTCAGGCTCGCGGAAACTGACCTACGGGATTCTACGTAAGGGACCCCCCTTAAGATACCGAGCGGAAGTTCCCGAAGCACCGGATACCTGTACCAATACGCCATCACAACGGAGATGGCGCAAATGCTGACCCAGACGCTCACCACCCAGACGATCAACACCCAGATCAAGGGCAGCAAGATCGCGCCGCCCCTTCCCGTTTCCGACCAGTTCGGCGCCATTGCCGGCCATGTCGGCATCGTCGCCACCGAATTCGCCTATCGCAAGGACGAGGAGATCTACGGCGAGGACGAGCCGGCCGAATATGTCTACCAGGTCGTCTCCGGTGCGGTCCGCACCTACAAGCTGCTCTCCGACGGCCGCCGCCAGATCGGCACCTTCCATCTCCCCGGTGACGTGTTCGGCCTCGAATCCAGCGCCACCCACCGCCTCGCCGCCGAAGCCATCATCGACACCACAGTGAAGCTGGTGAAACGTTCGAGCCTCGAGAAGGCCGCCGCCACCGACGTGCAGGTCGCCCGCAAGCTCTGGGCCATGACGGCCGGCGAGCTCCGCCATGCCGAAGACCACATGCTGCTGCTCGGGCGCAAGACCGCGATGGAGCGCGTGGCGACCTTCCTGCTCGAAATGGACCGCCGCCTCGCGGTTGCCGGCATGATGGCTCTGCCGATGTGCCGCCGCGACATCGGCGACTATCTGGGCCTCACCCTCGAGACCGTGTCGCGCGCGCTGTCGCAGCTCCACACCCAGGGCATTCTGGGCTTCTCCGGCGCCCGCCAGATCGTGCTGCGCAACCGGGCGCGCCTGCACAATCTCGACGCCTGATCTCATTCTCCCTGACCACTTGGCCGGCCGGACCCCTTCGGCCGGCCGTTTCTTTTGCCGGGAATCACGCGGTGCGCCTCGTCTCCGGCATCACCAGCAGGATCAACAGCAGGCCCATGGCGGCGACGCCCGACAGCCCGATGAAGGCGGTGGCGGCGCCGAACTTGTCACTGACGTAACCGCCGAGCGCGGTGCTCAGCGAGGCGCCGATGCCGGTCGCGGTGCCGACGATGCCCTGCGCGAGGTTGAAGTGCCCGCTGCCGAAGGCGACGTCGGCCACGATCAGCGGAATCATCACCGCGAATACCGCCGCGGTCAGGCCGTCGAATACCTGCACCGCGACCAGCAGATACGGATCGCGCACCGTCGCGAACAGCAGCCCGCGGATGGTCAGCGCGCAGAACCCGATCAGCAGCAGCGGCCGCCGGCCCCAGGCCTGCGCCTTGCGCCCGACGCTCGGCGACAGCAGCGCCACGATCGCCTGCGGGACGATGATGCAGCCAGCGACGAGGACCGTCGCCCATTGGCTCGAGCGCGCCGTCACCGCGCTCGCCATCAGCGGCAGCATGGCGGCATTGGCGAGCTGCAGCAGCAATACGCTGAGCGCGAACACGATCAGCGGCCGTTGCCGCACCAGATGCCAGACATTGGTGTCGCCACGGTCGGTCGATTCGCGCGGCATCTCGCCATGACAGCGCGCGATGTCGACCTCGCTCTCGCGGATCCGCGACAGCGCGAGCAGGGTCGGGATCGCGAGCAGGAAGGTGACCAGGAACACCGAGCGGCTCGACAGCAGGTAGCCGGCCGTGCCCATCACGGCGGCGGCGACGCCATTGCCGAGCGAGGCAAACCGGGCGTTGCGGCCGAGCCGCTCGCCGATCGCCAGCGGGCCGACCAGGCCAAGGCTGATCGCGGCGATCGCCGGCCCGAGCACGCAGCTCGCCGCCGCATGCAGGCTTGCAGCCGCCACCACCACGGGGAAGATCGGCATCGCGGCATAGGCCAGCGCGCAGCAGCCGATGGTGGCGATCGCGAGCCCGGCCACCAACCGCTCGGATTTCGCCGCGTCGATGATCGCACCGCCCGGCATCTGCCCGATCAGCGCGACGATGCCGCCGATCGACAGCACGAGGCCGATTTCGACCTGGGTCCATTTCTGCGTCGTCAGATAGACGGCGATGAAGGGGCCAAATCCGGTCTGCACGTCGGCGAGGAAGAAGATGAACCAGTCGAGGCCACGCAGGCTCTGCTGCGACGGCGCCGGAAGCCCGCCCGGCGAAACCGCGGCGAGATCGACGAGGCGGCCATTGCGGTGCTCGGCTGAAGAATTCGGCTTCCTCGACGACAGCAGCGACAACGGGACCTCTTCGTCACTCACGGATTGAATTGCAGCGGCTGCAGGCTGCCGGTGGCGCCCAGCACGACGATCGGCGTGTCTTCCTTGTATTCCGGCGCGGCGGCGACTTGCGCCTTGGTCAATTCGAGCGTGATGCTGTCCTTCTTGTTGGCGATCTTGCCGAAATGCAGCGCATTCCAGTCGACCACGATCCTGCGGCTGCCGACGCCGAGGAAGCCGCCGAAGTCGATCACGGCGGCGCGGACCTTGCCGCTCCGATCGACGATGACGTCGACGATGCGTCCCATGGCCTCGTCCGCGGCGCTACGCACGTCGCGGCCAAGCACGCCATGGGCGTCGCTCGCACCGATGATGGTCACCGACGGCGGCGGCGCGGCATCCTTCGGCACGACAGGAACCGTCGCCGCCGGAGGTGGCGCGTTTGCATCTCCCTGGGCAGGCTGCTCTTCAGCCGCGCGCGACCCCGCGACCGTCAGCCCGACAACCATGACAGCACTCAACAGCAACAATCCGGCCGCACGCATGTCCACTTCTCCCCGTACATCACTGGCGCGACAGCACGATCGAGGCCTGGATCTGGCCGCGCGTGCGCAGCACCTCCAGCGCCACGTCGTCGCCATGGCGGCTGATCCGCAAATCGACGCTGGAGGGACCGAGCTGCAGATCGTGCAGGATCACCTCGTTCAGGAACGCCGGCAGGTGCGGGTTGCGCAGCCGGATTTCGTTGCGGGGAACGTCGAACTCGAGGCCGAGCGCCGCCTCCAGCAGCGTGAACGGCGTCGCGCTGGCCCAGGCCTGCGGCGCGCAGGCGACCGGATAGAGCGTCGGCCCGCGCCGCTTCTCGCGGCGGAAGCCGCAGAACAATTCCGGAAGCCGGCGCAGGTCCATGTAGGCCGCGGCGTCGAACAGGCCCTTGAAGACATGCGCCACCGAATGCTTGAGCCCGTAGCGGGCGAGACCCAGCGCGATCAGCGCATTGTCGTGCGGCCAGACCGAGCCGTCATGATAGGACATCGGGTTGTAGCGCACCTCGCCCCGCGCGACGGTCCGGATGCCCCAGCCCGAGAAGAAGTGCGGCCGCAACAGGTCAGCCGCGACCAGCCGCGCACGATCCTGCCGGATCATGCCGCTGAAAAGAACCTGCCCGGCGTTCGATGTCCGCACCTTGCAGGGCCGCTTGGCGCCGTCGAGCGCGAGCGCGTAGGTGCCGAGCTCCTCGCACCAGAACGCATCCTCGAAACGTTCGGCGAGCGCGTTCGCCTCCGCCTCGAGCTTTGCGGCGCGGTCGGCCTTGCCGAGCCGCCGGGCGCATTGCGCGGCGAGCTGCTTGGCCGCATAGACGTAACCCTGCACCTCGGCCAGCGCGATGTTGCCCTCGGCGAGCTTGCCGTCGGCATGGAAGATCGCATCATACGAATCCTTCCAGCCCTGATTGGCGAGCCCCTTTTCGGTGGCGCGCTGATATTCGATAAAACCGTCCCGGTCGGGATCTCCCGGACCGTCGATCCAGGCGAGTCCCGCCTCGATCGCGGGCCACAGCTCGCGCAGCGTGGCCTCGTCGCCCGTGCGTTCGAAATAGCGCCCGGCGAGCAGGACGAACAGCGCGGTGGAATCCACGCTGCCGTAATATTGCGAGAACGGAACTTCCCCCAGCGCCGCCATCTCGCCGCCGCGCATCTCGTGCAGGATCTTTCCGGGCGCGGCGTCGGCCAGCGGATCGACCGTCTTCGCCTGGAAGTGCGCGAGCCGCCGCAACACGCCCTTGGCTACCCGCGGATCGACCCAGAGCATCTGCAGCGCGGTGATCAGCCCGTCACGGCCGAAGGTCGTCGAGTACCAGGGGATGCCGGCATAGGGATAGCGCCCCTGCGGCGTCTCCGTCATCAGCATGTTGAGGTCGGCCATGGCCTGGCACAGCACCTCGTTGAAGATGTTGTTGGAGGTCTCGACGCTCGCCGCGCCGACGGTCGACTGCCGCATCTCGCGGCGATGGGCGAGCAAGCCGCGGAAGAAGCGCGCCGGCTTCTCCGCCGACGGACGGTTGCAGGACACGGCCACGAACAGCGATTTCGCCTCGTGCGGATCGAGCTCGATCTGCCAGGTCGCGGCATTAACCGACAGCCGCGTCGGCCGCGGATCGAAATGCAGGCCGGTGGTGCGCTCGGCCTCGTCCAGGCCGTGATATTCGAACAGCACGTCGGTGGGCCCGAGCAGCCGGCTGGTGCCGGTACCGCGGCGCGGGCGCCGCTCGCCGCGAACCTCGAACAGATCGGCGAAGTCGTTGTCGAACAGCAGCGTCAGCTCGAAGCCCGCGCGCCGGTCCCCGTGGTTCTGCACCCCGATGCGCTGATAGGCGCTGCCGCGCCACAGGAAGACGGTGCGCACGATATGCAGCAGGTCCTTCTGCAGCACGAGGCTGCCCTCGCGGTAGATGTCGGGGTTGGTGAGATCGACCGTCAGGCCCGAATTGTCGTCGCGCAGGTTCGAGCCGAGCAGCAGCGGCTGCAGATCGTCCAGCACGAGCTCCAGGCGCGCGAGATAGCGCGTATCGTGATGGAACAGGCCGTCCGGCCCGCCGGCCGAGGCGCCGATGTCGCCATGGCTGTCCAGCACGATGAAGGTGTCGTCGTGCTTGAGCGAGCGGCGCGGTCGCGCCGAGGGCCCGGTCATCGGAATGTAGAATGGCTGCTCCGCAACCTGTTCCACGGTCCGCGTCACGGAGACGAATTTGGTTGCGACCTCGGCTGCCATGAGCTGCTCCCCTGCGTCATGTTTCGTAACGCGACCAACGCCAACGCAACTGCCGGATTTACGCCGCGAACTTCGCCAGCCGGCTCATCTCCTGGGTGACCAGCTCGCGGTAGGGCCCGTGGGACTGCATCAGGCGGTCCGGCGCGCCGTCCTCGATGATCTTGCCGGCCTTGAGCACGACCACGCGGTCGAAATTGCGCAGCGTCGCGAGCCGGTGGGCGATCGCGATCACGGTGCGGCCGCGCATCAGGCGCGACAGCGCCTCGCGGATCGCCTCCTCCGCCTCGCTGTCGAGCGCGGCGGTGGCCTCGTCGAGCAGCAGGATCGGCGCATCCTTGAGGAAGGCGCGCGCGATCGCGATGCGCTGGCGCTGGCCGCCCGACATCTTCACGCCGCGGTCGCCGACCATGGTGTCGAGACCGTCCGGCAGGCTCTCGACGAAATCGCAGCGCGCCGCGATCGCCGCGCGCAGCACCTCGTCGTCGGTGGCATTGGGCCGGCCGTAGCGGATGTTCTCGCGAATGGAGCGGTGAAACAACGAAATGTCCTGCGGCACCACCGAGATCGCCTCGCGCAGGCTCTGCTGCGTCACCATGGCGACATCCTGCCCGTCGATGGTGATGCTGCCTTCATCGGCATCGTAGAAGCGCTGCAGGAGCGTGAACAGGGTCGACTTGCCCCCGCCGGACTGACCGACCAGGCCGACGCGCTGGCCGGGCTGCAGCCGCAGGCTGAAGCGCTCGAAGATCCTGGGGCTGCCGGGATAGCCGAAGCTAACATTGTTGAAGGCAATCGCCGCACCGCGCTTCACCAGCGGCTCGGCCTCGGGGTGATCGCGCAGCTCATGCGGCACCAGCAGCGTGGCGATCGCCTCGGTCAGGCGTGCGACGTGCTGGGTGACGTCGACCAGCGCGACCGCGAGGTCGCGCGTTGCGTTCAGGATGGAGAGGCCGAGGGTGCAGACCAGCACCACATCACCGGTGGTCGCCTCGCCCTTCTGCCAGAGCGTGATGGCCCAGGCCATTAGGGTCACGGTCAGGACCACGGTCACGCCGGCGTGAGTGAGCCGCAGCTTCTCCAAGTAGCGCAGGCTGCGGCTGCGCGCGTTGAGTTCCCGGTTCACGGTGGCATCGAACCGCTCGTGCTCGTGGCCGATGCCGCAGAAGGCGCGGACCAGCGGCATGTTGCTGATGACGTCGATCATCTCGCCGTCGACGACAGCCGCCTTGTCGGCGAAATCGTCGTGCAGCGGCTTGCCCGCGGCAGCGAGGCGGAACATGGCGATCACCATGCCGCCGGCAATCACGATCAGGCCCGCTGCCATATAGGGGCTCACGGTTCCAATCAGCATGATTGCCGCAATTGTGGCGATGCATGGCGGCAACACGTTCCATACGAACATGTTCTCGACCGTGAACACCGCATTCGACGTGGCGGTGATGCGGCTCGACAGCATGCCCGGCATGCGGTCCGAGAAATAGCTCGGCGCGTGTCCCGTCAAATGCCGAAAAATGTCGCGGCGAAGATCGCCGGTGACGCGAACGAAGGTGAAGCTCGCCGTCCAGCTCGCGATCCGCCACAGGAAATTGTCGGCAGCGATGAGCGACATGAGGAAAATGAATGCCAGCCATACAGCGCCGCTGTGCACCGTTCCGCTGGAGAGGCTGTCGACCAGCGATTTCACTCCGTACTGCGTGCCCACGGAACAGGCAACCGCCGCAATGACGGCGGTCAGGATCACCAGATGTGATGCCATTCGACGGCGCAGATAGCGCAAGACGAAGGCAAACGGCCTGCGCGCGTATGCAGAAAGCTGATCCATGTGACTGCGACCCCGTCGTGATGATTTCAATTTCTCGTTTCTTGATCGACTGAACATCGGCTGCACGCCTCAGTTCCCGCTTCCTCCATCACGACATGCGGATGCGGACGATCTGAGAAGAGGTGATGGCAGCATCGCGACGCTGCCCACATGTGTCGAATAAGTAACGTATGTTGAGAGGAACTTCGCAACTGCGGGAACGTTCCCTTGGCTGGCATTGCCGGTGCCGGAGCTGGTGGGGAATTCCAACGATCATGATCGCAGAGGAGATGGTGAGATGCGCATCGCGCAGGTAGCTCCGTTGACGGAGGCTGTTCCACCCAAGCTGTATGGCGGCACCGAGCGGGTGGTGCATTGGTTGACGGAAGAGCTGGTAGCGCTTGGACACGACGTGACGCTGTTCGCCAGCGGCGACTCGCAGACGTCGGCGAAGCTCGATGCACTCTGGCCGCGGGCACTTCGCCTCGACGGTTCCGTGCGCGATCCCAACGCCCTGCACATGGTGATGCTGGAGCGCGTGCGGCGGAAATGTGACGACGAAGAATTCGATTTCCTCCACTTCCATCTCGACTATTATCCGTGGTCGCTGTTCTACCGGCAGCCGACGCCGTTCCTGACCACGCTGCATGGCAGGCTCGACCTGCCGGAGCATCAGCCGGTGTTCGAGACCTTCGCGAAGATCCCGGTGATCTCGATCTCGAACGCGCAGCGGCGCCCGGTGCCGCAGGCGAACTGGGTGACGACCATTCACCATGGCCTGCCCGAAAACCTGCTGAGGCCCATCCCTGCGAAGCAGGAATATCTCGCCGTTCTCGGGCGCATCGCGCCGGAGAAAGGCGTCGACCGCGCCATCCGGATCGCGACCCGTTGCGGCATTCCGCTGAAGATCGCGGCCAAGGTCGATCGCGCCGACCAGGATTACTATGACGAGCTGATCCGGCCGATGATCGAGAACAATCCGCTGGTGGAGTTCATCGGCGAGATCGCCGATCACGAGAAGTCGGAATTCTTGAGCGGCGCGCTCGGCTTGCTGTTGCCGATCGACTGGCCCGAGCCATTCGGCCTCGTGATGATCGAGGCCATGGCCTGCGGCACGCCGGTGGTCGCCTTCAACCGCGGCTCGGTGCCGGAGATCATCGACGAGGGCCTCACCGGCTTCGTCGTCGAGGACGTCACCAGCGCGGCCGGCGTCGTGGGGCGCCTGCCGCAACTGAACCGCGCCGCGATCCGCAAGCAGTTCGAAACGCGCTTCACGGCGCGGCGCATGGCGCTCGACTATCTCGCCGCCTATCGCAGCCTGACGGAAGCCCAGACGCCGCGGATCAAGCTGGTGAGCAGCGCGGAGTAAGGGCAACACACCCCTCTCGTGCCCCGGACGCAGTGCAGCGCTCCTTCAGCGCTGCGCTGCAGAGCCGGGGCCCATGTTTTCGAGAGAGCGCGGCCTGTCGCGTGGGTCCCGGCTCTGTGCCGCAACGCCAAGGGCGTTGCAGCGCGTCCGGGACACGAGACGATCACCTCACCTCCGCGCGCTTCGGCTCGACGATCTCGAACATGCGCGGAAACTCGTCCATCAGGCCCATCAGCTCGGCAAGGCGCATCGGGTTGCCGGCGAGCTTGACCTTGCCGGCGGCGACCGCCTCCGGAAAGCTCGTCAGCTTCGCGATCACCTCGTCGAGCGTCGAGCGCGCCAGCGTGAAGCTGGCGTCGGCGCCGTCCGCCTGCACGCCCTCGGTGTAGGTGAGCGCGCAATTCTCCAGATTGAGCACGAAGCTCTCGCCGGTGTCGGAAAAGCTCCAGTTCAGCACGATGTGCTTGCCTTCGGCCTTGGGGCCATTGAGGCGGATACCGAGCACGTCCCAGAGCTGCTCGGTGCGAAGGGCCGCCAGCGTCTCGCGCGCCATCGGCGGACGCGGCGGCGTCTTCGGCATGCCCTGCCGCAGTTCCTGCGCACCGAACAGATAGGCGTTGCGCCAGGTCGAGCTCTCCGCGGCATAGCCGAGCTGCTCGAGCGTATCCGCCAATAGCGCACGCGCCGCCGCGTTGTCCGGCTCGGCGAAGACGAGATGGCCGAGCGCCTGCGCCACGAAGCGGAATTCGCCCTTGTCAAAATCCGCGCGCGCCCGCGTCAGGATCGCTTCGGCGCCGCCCATGTACTCGACATACTTCCTGCCCTGTTCGACCGGCGGCAACGGGTCGAGGTTGACCGGATTGGCGTCGTACCAGCCGAGATATTTCTGGTAGATCGCCTTCACATTGTGGCGAATGTGGCCGTAATAGCCGCGGCCGTGCCAGGCGGCTTCCAGGCTCGTTGGCAGGCGGATCGTCTCGGCGATCTCGGCGGCGGTGAGGCCATGGTTCATCAGGCGGATGGTCTGGTCATGGGCGAACTTGTAGAGGTCGCGCTGCTGCCGGATCATGGTGCCGATGCGCTCGCGCCCCCACACCGGCCAGTGATGCTGGCCGCACATCGCTTCCGCCTTGCCGTCCCACAGCCGCAAGGCCTCGCCCAGATATTTTGACCAGGCCAGCGCGTCGCGCACGTCGGCGCCGCGGAACGGCAGCAGATTGTGGAAATTGTGGGTGCAGTTCTCGGCGAGGTTCAGCAGTCTGTAGCGCGGGATGAAGAAATGCATCTCCGCCGGCGCCTCGCTGTTCGGCGCCATCTGGAATTCGAATTCGACGCCGTCGATGATCCGCCTGTCGCCGGTTGCCATGATCAAATCGGTCGGGCGCAGCAGCGCCACCGACCCCGCCGCCATCGACTTGCCGAGACCGCAATCGACCTGGCCTCGCGCCCCCTTGGCGAGGAACGGCCCGAACTGGTATTGCGCCCGGCGTTGCATCGCAGGCCCCGCGATGATGTTCTCGGAGACGGCATGCTCCATGAACAGGTTCGGCGCGATAATGGGCACGCTGGCACTGGCGAGCGCGTCCTCCTGCAGCACGCCGCGCGCCCCTGCCCAGTGATCGATATGGGTGTGGGTGAAGATGATAGCCGCGACCGGCCGCAGGCCGCGGTGCTTGAAGTAGAGATCGAGCGCGGCGCGCGCCCCTTCGATCGAGGTCAGCGTATCGATCACGATGACGCCGCGCTCGCCCTCGACCAGCGTCATGTTGGCGATGTCGAGCCCGCGCACCTGGTAGACGCCGGGCACGACCTCGAACAGGCCGTGATGCATGTTGAGCCGCGATTGCCGCCACAGGCTCGGATTGACGGTCGGCGGCGCCTCTTCGGACGACAGGAAGCCGTAGGGCTCGAGGCTCCAGACCGTACGCCCTTGTGGATTGACGATCCTGGCGTTGTCGATCGTGCCGAGGAAGCCACGCGCGGCATCGTCGAAATCCCGCGTGTCGGAAAACGGCAACGCGTTCAGCATCGCCTCGTGCCGTGCCACGACGGACGTCGTTGCGTCCTTCGGCTCGCTGCTGGACATCCCGGACATTGGGCCGGCTCCTCCCTGCTCTGGTTGGAGCCATCTAAGCGCATCCTGGCCGCAGGTCCAACCGCTGCAAGCGATGGGCTAGACCCGCTCGCGAAGCCTGACGGGCAGTTGCGGCTCGCGCGACCGGCGCTCGGCCATCCGCTGGTCCGGCAGGACCACCGCGGCCGGCAGGTGCAACTCGCCGGCAAGAACGTAGCCGCCGCGGTTGCCCTTGGCCCGGTACAGCGCCTTGTCCGAACGCGACAACAGGGCTTCGACGTCCCCTCCATCACCGGGTGCGATGGCGACGCCGACGCTGACGCCGAGTTCGATCTCCTGCCCGTCGAGGTCATAAGGCGCACTGATCGAGCGCACGATATGCTGCGCCATCGCCTCGGCGCCGGCCGCCCCTTCGGGTTCGCGCTGCACCAGGATGAATTCGTCGCCACCCATCCGGATCACGAGATCATCCTGCGCGGCGATTGTCCGCAGCCGTCCGGCAACCTCTCGCAGCAGCGCATCGCCCGCAGGATGGCCGAAGCGGTCGTTCGCCTCCTTGAAGCGGTCGAGATCGAGGGCATGGACGGCGACCATGCCGGCGGTGCAGTCCGAGAGCATTTTGGGCAGGTCCACCGCCAGCACCGAGCGGTTGAACAGGCCGGTCATCGGATCGAGACGGGCGAGCTGCTCGAACTGCTGCTTCAGCCTGATCTGGCCGATCGCCGCATTGAAGCTCATGCGCACCATTTCGAAACTGGCGAGCACGTACAGCGCGATGAGAAGTCCGACGCCGACATGCTTGAGATCGCCCTGCATCAGGGTGGCGACGACGGCGGGAACGCCGATGGCGACGAGATGGAGCGATGCGGCGACCGGGCGCAGCGACAGCCGCGAGATCGTGCCGGCGCCGAAGCCGAATCCGACACCGATCGCCATTACGGAGCAGACCGCATCGTCCAGCACGAGGACGCGGCCGGCGAACGCTCCGAAAATGAACGCGGTGGTAACGCTGCCGGCGAAATAGCGCCGCTCCCAGCTCTCCATCTCGGCCCGGCCAGGCTGCGGCGCCCGGACGAGGCGGCGCCGGAACGCGAACACCCCGGCGAGGCGGATCATGGCGACCGCGACGCCGGCAACCGTCAGCACGGCCGTTGCCATGTCGCCGATGACGAAGGTCGTGATCGCTCCGACCATCGACTGGCAGATGGCCGAGAGAATCGGCGGCGTCGTCGTGCCATAGAGGCCGGTGACCACCTCCATGTGGACGTCATTGGAAATCGCCGTCCGTTCCGCTCCCATTCCGTTGAACAGCATGCCAGGGCCTTGTTGTTGGCGCTATTCTACGGTGGACAGGTAAAAGGCCGCGCCAGCGCGGCGGCCGCATTTGAATGTGCGGCTTTACCACGCGTTTACTTGTGGCCAGCCGCCGCCGGGCTAGAGCATGCCGAGCACCCGCGGCAGCCACAACGTCAGGTCGGGCCAGTAAGTCACGATGACGAGGAAGCCGAGCATGGTGATCAGCCACGGCAGCACCGCAACCGCGAGCTCGGTGATGCGCATTCGGGCTATCATGGAGGCGACATAGAGGTTGAGGCCGACAGGCGGATGGCAGAGGCCGACCTCCATGTTGACGTCCATCACGATGCCGAAATGGATCAGGTCGATGCCGAGCTTCTTGGCCGCCGGTGCCAGGATCGGCGCCATGATCAGGATGATCGAGTTCGGCTCCATGAAGTTGCCGGCGAGCAGCAGCAGCACGTTGACGAGCAGCAGGAAGCCGACCCAGCCGAGATTCTGCGCCGCGATCCAGTCGGCGAGCGTCGAGGGCAGGTTCTCGTTGGACAGCACGAAGGAAAACAACACCGCGTTGGTGACGATGTAGAGCAGCATCGCAGAGGTGTTGGCGGCGCGCAGCAGCACCCGCGGCACGTCCTTCATGCCGATCGCCTTGTAGACGAAGACCGCGATGATGAAGGAGTACACCGCAGCCATCGCCGCCGCCTCGGTGGCGGTGAACAGGCCGCTGTAGATGCCGCCGATGATGATGACGACCAGCATCAATCCCCAGACGCTCTCGCGGAAGGTGCGGACGGTCTCGCCCCAGCTCGCCTTCGGCATACGTGGATAGTCACGCTTGCGGGCCAGCCACCAGGTCACGATGCAGAGCATGGTCGTGAGCAGGATGCCGGGCAGAAGGCCGGCGACGAACAACGCGCCGATCGACGTATTGGTCGAGACCGCGTACACGATCTTCGGGATCGAGGGCAGCATCAGGATGCCGAGCGAGCCGGCAACCGTGATGATGCCGGCGCCGAATCGCATCGGGTAGCCGTGCCGGACCATCTCCGGCAGCACGATCGCTCCGATCGCGGCCACCGTTGCCACGCTCGAACCGCAGACCAGCGCGAACATGGCGCAGGCGACGATGCCGGCGAGGCCGAGGCCGCCGTGCCAATGCCCGATCAGCGAGGTCGCAAAATTGATCATGCGGCGCGCCACGCCGCCATGGGTGAGGAAGTTTCCGGCGAGGATGAAGAACGGGATCGCCATGATCTCGAAGCTCTCGATGCCCGTGAAGAGCTTCATCGAGACCGCTTCGATCGGCACCGTCGTCAACGTGAACAGGAACGTCATCACGGTGAGGCCGAGCGCGATCGAGACCGGGATGCCGGTCAGCATCAGGGCAATCAGGAGCGTGAACACCGTCGCCGCGCGGAGCGACTGCGGCATCGCGAGGACGCCGAATTTTTCAGCAAGGCAGATTGCGAAGATCAGGACCGGCGCGAGGATCAGGATCACGCCGAGCGGCGACACTTTTCTTGCTGCGGCTTTGGTTGCGGCGCCGGCGGGCTGCGGGTGCAGCGCCGGCGAAACATCCGTCTCGACGCCCTCGACATGGGTCTCGTCATGGTGCGGCAGCTCGCCGGTCCAGTAATAGAACCAGATGACCTGGAGGAAGCGGAAGCACATCAGGCCGGAGCCGACCGGGATCGCCAGATAGACGATCCACATCGGCGCCTCGAGGTCGTTGGACTGCTGCCCGGTGTGGAACATCTCGCCGACGAAGGAGACGCCGAAGGCGGCGATCATGCCGGTGAAGATGGCGCCGCAGAGCAGCGCGAAAATGATCACTTGCTTGCGCGAATGTTCGGGCAGGCGATTGACGAGCAGGTCGACGCCGACATGGATGCCGGTGCGCACGCCATAGGCGGCGCCGAACTTCGCCATCCAGATGAACATGTAGATGCAGAGTTCCTGCGCCCAGGACAGGTCGAGCTCGGACAGGAAGGTGAACACCGCCATCGCCAGCGTCGCGAGCCAGGTCATCCCGTGGGCGGCGGCCCATCTGGAGAGCGCGATCGATTCGCCGGCGCCGTAACGGTGCAGCACGGCGATGAAGATCAAGCCGGTCGCAGCCGCGATGAGCGTCGCGATCAACCATTCTTCGAGATGGTTGAGCGCCTGATTGAGCACGCGAAGCAATTCAAACCCCCTATCGATGCGAAACGGCCGGGAGTGTGCACACTCCCGACCGTTGGCGCTATTCCCGGAAAGCGCGTCAGTTCATCTTGACGTCGAGCTCCTTGGCGACGAGATCGAGCACCTCCTGCCCGACCCGGCCCTTGGCCCATTTGTAGGTCGGCTGCATCGCTTCCTGCCAGGCCTTGCGGTCGGCATCGGTCAGGTAATGCAGCGTGGTCTTGCCGGTCTTCTTGATCTCGGCGAGCGCGTCGTCATTCTCCTTGCGCGCGATCGAGTTGGTGTAGTCGGTCGCCTCCGCCATCGCCTTGTCGAGCTGGGCGCGGATATCGGGCGGCAGGCCGTTCCAGAATTTCGAATTGACGATGACCGCATATTGCAGATGCGCGTGATAGGACACGGTGATGTCCTTCTGCACCTCGTAGAACTTCTGCGTCAGGTAATTGGAGGCGGTGTTCTCGCAGCCGTCGACCACGCCGGTCTGCAGCGCCTGATAGACTTCGGAGAACGCCATGATCTGCGGGATCGAGCCGAGCAGGCGGAAATACTGGTCTGCGATCTTCGATCCCGAGATGCGGAATTTCAGGCCCTTGAAATCCTCCGGCTTCGTCAGCGCGCGATTGGAGGAGACCATGTGGAAGCCGTTGTCCCAATAGGCGAGCCCGGTGATGCCCTTGGACTCGAGCTTCTGGAACAGCCACTTGCCGATCGTGCCCTTCATCGCGCTCGCATAGGTCTCCTCGTCCTTGAACAGCCAGGGCAGGTCGAGCGCCTCGAATTCCTTGATGCCGAGCGGCGCGAATTTCGCGGTCGAGGGCGCGAGCATCTGCACCGAGCCGAGCTGCAGCGCCTCGATCTCTTCCTTGTCCTTGTACAGCGAGGAGTTCGGATAGACTTCGATCTTGACCTTGCCGTCGGTGTACTTCTCGGCAAGTTCCTTGAACTTCAGCGCACCCTTGCCTTTCGGCGTGTCGTTGGCGACGACGTGACTGAACTTGATGACGATCGGGCTCTGGGCCTGGGCCATCGCAGGGACCAGGGCGAATGCGGCTGCAGCGACCGCAAGGAGCAGTTTGCGCATGAAATCCTCCCAACAACCTCGGAAACCGGGTGTTTTTTTAATTTTGCGGTCTCAGTAGTGGCAGCAATCCGCCACCCGAACAACTAGACCTAAGCCCAATTTGCCGCAGCCGGCCCTCTTGACGGCAGTTCTATACGCAACGCGGCGTCCGCTCCAGCCCAGGAAGGCACAAGAAAGTAAACGCCGGAGCGAACGCCATGCCGCATTGCGATGCGGGATCAGCCCTTGCGCTGGGCGACCATGAACAGGCGCCGGAACGGGAACAGGGTCTGCCCTGCCCCGTTCTTCGGATAGGCCTTCGCCACCCGCTCGCCATAGGCCGCTTCGAATGTCGCCTTCTCCTCGCCCTTGAGGACGTCGAGATAGCGCGTCAGCCAGGTACCCTTGGTCCATTCCTTCACGGGGTTCTCCCCCTCCAGCACCTGGAGATATTCGGTCTCCCAGATATCGATATGGGCCGACAGCGGCGCCAGAAGATCGTGGTAGAAGGCCGGCCCCTCGACCGGCGGCGGGGTGACGAGGTGCTCGACCTTGGACCGCCAGGGACCATTGAGTGCGGTCTCGCCGATCAGGACATGGGAGGGAGCCAGGAAGTTGCGCGGCATCTGCACCGCGAGCATCCCGCCGGGCTTTACCTTGTCCATCACCGCGGGAAACAGCGCCGCATGATTGGGCAACCAATGCAGTGCGGCATTGGAATAGATCAAATCGTACTGTCCGGCCGGGTGCCACTGGCCGAGATCCTCCTGTGACCATTGCACCTCCGGGGCGGCCTTGCGCCCCGCCGCGACCATTTCGGCCGAGCCCTCGACCCCGGTCACCGTCGCCTCCGGCCAGCGCTCCTTGATCAGCTTCGTGACATTGCCGGCGCCCGCGCCGAGATCGGCGATCTCGCGCGGCGCGAAATCCGGAATCCGCATCAACAGGTCGACGGCGGGCCGGAGTCGGTGCCCGGAGAATTTCAGATATTGCTGCGGATCCCAGACCATCGCTCAGCGCCTTTTCTTTTTCGTGTTTCCTTCGTGGAGCCACTTCGTTACCACTGCTCGTCCTGGTCGAGCAAATCGCGCGGGACCGGGCAGGAAACGAACAGCAACAAAAGCCAGCAAGAAAGCGTGTCACCATGGACCTCGGGCTCAAATCGAAAACCGCTGTCGTCACCGGGGCGAGCATCGGCATCGGCCGCGCCATCGCCAAGGGCTTAGCGGCCGAAGGCGTGCGGGTCGTGGGCGTCGCGCGGCGCACCGACCTGCTCGCCGAGCTGGTCAAGGAGGTCGGCTCTTCCCTGATCACGCCGTTCGAACAGGACGTGATGGCGAAGGACGCCGCCGAAAACATCGCGGCGTTTGCGCTTGGGGAGCTCGGCCATGTCGACATCCTCATCAACAATGCGGGCGGCAGCCGTCCCCTTCCCGTCGATGCGCCCGACAGCAAATGGGACGAGGCGATCGCGCTGAATTTCACCAGCCACCGCCGCATCGCGCACGCGCTGCTGCCGCAGATGATCTCACGCAAATGGGGCCGCATCGTCAACATCACCGGCAAGTCCGAGCCGGAGGGCCTCAACGCCGCGTTCGCGGCCAAGGCCGCCGTGCACGCCTGGGCCAAGGGCCTGTCGCGCGAGATCGGCGAGCACGGCATCACCATCAACTGCATCCCGCCCGGCCGCATCATGAGCGAGCAGATCCGCCGCAACTATCCGCCGGATTATCGCGAGCGCTTTGCGGAGGAGGAGATCCCGGTCGGGTACTGGGGCGAGCCGGAGGACCTGGCGGCGCTCGCGGTGTTCCTGGCCTCGCCGGTGGCGCGCTACATCACCGGCACGGTGATCCCGGTGGATGGCGGCCTGCGGCGGTACCAGTTCTAGGGCATGATCCGGAAAAGTGCGAAGCGGTTTTCCGAAAAGATCATGCGCAAACAACAACGTAAAGCGCGATGACGATTCATCCCAGTCTCATCGCGCTTTATGGTCCGCTTGACCTGGATCAACCTGCAATGGAAAGACAGGCCTAGGCAACGAATCCGGCCTGAACGTCCCGAGCAGGTCGGAGAGTCGCCCGCGTCCCGCCGCGTCGCTCGGTCTCCGCTTTTCAGGCCCCCGATGATGATCGATTCGCTCCGGATCCGAGAGAAGCTCGTTCTCATCGTGGGATTTCTGCTGATCCCCATCACCCTGCTCGCCTGGCTGTTCGCCGAGCAGAGCTTCAAGGATATCGACTTCGCCAGGAAGGAGCGCGATGGCGTCGTCTATCTGCGCGGCGTCTGGCCGGTGCTCCGCGCGGTCGAGCTGTCGTCCGTCGAAGGCGAGCCGCCGACGGCGGTATTGAGGGACGTACCGGACCTCACAGCCCTGTCGCGCTTCGATCGCGCGATGGAAACCGGCGGCGCCGCAGCAGCCCTCCGCGAGTCCCTGCAGGACATCGGCTGGCCTTCCCGCAAGCTGACCCGCGACGCCGGAACGGATCGAGCGATCGCGGCGGCTCGCTCGCTGCTCAGCGCGATCGCGGACGGGTCCAATCTTGCCCTCGATCCCGACATCGACAGTTTCTACATCACGGAGCTGATCACCAACAGGCTTCCGGAATATATCGACCGCCTTGGCGCGCTCCGGGCGCGCAGCCTCGCGACCGAGGCCGGAGCCAGACTCGGCGACCTCGACAGGCTCGAATTGGCCGTCTTGCTTCGTGAGGTCGAGAGCGCGGCTTCGGCGGTCTCTGCGGCTTACGCGGCCGCCGTTGGCAAGCATCCGGAGAGCCTGCTGGCGCAGCGTCTTGCGGCGAGGTCAGCCGAATTGAGAACTGCAAATGATCAACTCGCAATGGAGCTCAGGCGGACGGCCGGCTCGCTGCGCGACAACAGCGACGTTGCGCGGCTTGACCTGCCCGCGCTCGAACGCACGGTAAAGGACGCTGCCGCCCGCGCCGACAGCTTCTGGTACGACAGCGCGACGGAGCTCGACCGGCTGCTCGCGGAGAGGGCGAGCAAATTGACCGCCCGGTTCTGGTCCCTGTTCGGTATCGCCGGCATGGTCACGGTGCTTGCGACCGGACTGGCGCTGCACATTGGCCGGGGGATCGCAACCCCGCTGAGCGAGGTTCGGTTGGCCTTGCAGGCGCTTGCCGACGACAAGCTTCACGAGCCCATGCCGGTCGCCGATCGGAAGGATGAGATCGGCCAGATGCTCGCGGCGCTGCATTTGCTGCAACGCGCCCTGGTCAAATCAAAGCAAATTCAGGCCCGCGCCCGCGACGAACTGAAGGCCATCATGGATCACTCGGTCGACGGGCTGATCCTGATCGATCAGAACGGGCTCGTGCTGAGTTTCAGCGAGCCTGCGGAGCGGATGTTCGGCTATCGCGCCGAGGAGGTCGTCGGCCAGAACATCAGGATGCTCCTGGCCACACCGGCCGCGTCGGCCCGCGACGACAGCGTGGACCTCGATTCTGCCGCGGAGGCCGCCTGGATCGGCGGCGATGGGCGCGAACTCCAGGGAAAACGCAAGGACGGCTCGATCTTTCCGATGGAGTGGTCGGTCGGCAATTTCACCGGCGGTGACGAGGGCCGCCGGTTCGTCGCGACGGTGCGGGACATCACCTGGCCGAAGGCCGCCGAGGAGCAGCTCCGCCAGTCGCAGAAAATGGATGCGATCGGCCAGCTCACCGGCGGCGTGGCGCATGACTTCAACAACCTCCTCACGGTGATCATCGGCACCATCGAAATTCTGGGCGACGGCGTCACGGACAGGCCGGAGCTCGCGGCGATCGCCCGGCTGATCGACGAAGCCGCCAATCGCGGAGCGACGCTGACGCAACAGCTGCTCGCCTTCTCGCGCAAGCAGCCGCTGGATCCCCGCGACGTCGACATCAACTTCCTGATCACCGACACGACCAAGCTGCTGAGGCCCACCCTTGGTGAGCAGGTCGAGATCGCGGTCAAGCTCGATCCCGCGGCATGGCACGCGATGGTCGATTCCTCGCAACTCTCCACTGCGCTGCTCAATCTCGCGCTCAACGCGCGCGACGCCATGCCGGGCGGCGGCGTGCTGACGTTCGAGACCGGAAACGTCGTTCTTGACGGGGCCAGCGTCGGCAATAACCCGGACGTGGCCCCAGGATCCTACGTCGTCGTGGCGGTCGGTGATACCGGCACCGGCATTCCCGCCGATCTGCGTGCGCGAATTTTCGAGCCGTTCTTCACTACCAAGGAGATCGGCAGGGGCACCGGCCTCGGATTGAGCATGGTCTACGGCTTCATCAAGCAGTCGCGCGGGCATATCAAGGTCGACAGCGAGACCGGACGCGGCACGACCCTCCGGATCTACCTGCCGCGCAGCGACGAGCAGGCCGCGTCGGGGCCGATGGAGGACGACACCGCCAATCTATCCGGAAACAACGAGACCATCCTGGTGGTCGAGGACGACGACCTCGTGCGGGCCTATGTTCTGGCTCAATTGCAGAGCCTCGGCTACGCCACCCTCGCCGCTTCGGATGCCGCCGGGGCGCTGGACCTTGCGGACAGGAATACTCCCTTCGATCTGATCTTCACCGATGTGATCATGCCGGGCCGGATGAACGGCCGGCAGCTCGCCGACGAAATCAGGAAGCGGCGGCCGGCCGTGAAGGTGCTCTACACGTCAGGCTACAACGAGAACGCGATCGTGCATCACGGACGTCTCGATCCGGACGTCATGCTGCTCGCCAAGCCGTACCGCAAGATCGATCTGGCCAAGAAGGTTCGCGAGGCGCTCCGAACGCCCGCCGCCTGAACGGTCACGCTGTCGACCGGCGATGCCTGATGTGTTCAGGCATCGCCGTCGTCCACTTTCGCTACTTCTCGGTCTTGTAGGACTGGTTGCGGGCAACCGTCGCCCAGCGGCCGTTCTTGATCTGGCCGATGGTCGCCGCGGACACGCCGAGATGGTTGTCCTTGGAGAACGACACCGGCGCGCCGCCGAAGATGTCCTCGAACACCTTGCCCGATTCCATCGCGGCGATCAGCGAATCCGTGGTCAGGTTCTTGCCGGCAAGGCCGGCATAGAACGCGAACGCCATGGCGCCGTCATAGCCCGAGGTCGATTGCAGATTGGGATCGATGCCGAACATCTTGCGATAGGCTTCGATGAACTCCTTGACCTTGCCGGTCGCCGTGTCGGTGTAGAAGATCTCGGTCTGGCCGACGCCGTAGATGCCTTCGGCGGCGTCCTTGCCGAGTTCATGCAGGTCCGGCACGTAGCTCGGCGACGACACCACGTAGGTCGGCGTCCAGCCGAGCTTCTTGGCGGCCGTGACGATGCCGACGGTTTCGCGGACCACCGACCCCAGCGCGACGAGATCGCAGCCATCGGCCTTCATGCGGGCGACCTGGGAGTTGAAGTCGGTCGCGCCGCGCTTGAACGACACGCGCGTGGCCTCGGGCACCTTCAGGTCCTTGAGCTGGTCGGTGTAGGCGTCGGTGAAGTTCTTCCCCATCTCGTCGTCCTGATAGACGATGCAGGGCTTCTTGAGGTCCTTGTTCTGGTCCATCACGTATTTGATGCCGAGGCGCATGGTGTCGTAATAGGGGCTGAACATGTTGAACTTCAGCCTGTCCTCGGGCTTGGCCGGGTCCATCTTGAAGGTGAACTCGGCGGCCGTGATCGGGAACAGATGCGCAAGGCCGGCGCCCTGCACCAGCGGCATCGGCGCGAGCGTCGTCGCAGAACCCATCGCCGAGACGATGGCGAAGGCCTTGTCGAGCTCGATCAGCTTCTGGGTCTGCAGCACGGCCTTCTTCGGATCATAGCCGTCGTCCTCGAGAATGAGCTTGATCTTGCGGCCGTTGATGCCGCCCGCGGCGTTGATCTGCTCAAATGCGAGCTTCATGCCGGACGAGGCCGGAACACCCCACGACTTGATCGGCCCGGAGAGGTCCATATGCGTGCCGATCACGATCTCCGTGTCGGTGACGCCCTGGGTCTTGAACTGGGCGAGCGCGGGCTGCGCCGCCAGCCCGGTGAGCGCGACGATCGCGGCTGACAAAAGGAAACGTGACGTCATGGTTCTCTCTCCCTGAGGCTGATGGTCATGCGCTCTGTGAAATTGCGCTTTCGTCGAACGAATTTTTGTCGCCGCGCAGCAACCGGCGGCGCAGCACGAGCATGGCGCTGAGTGCGGGATCACCGGGACCGAGCGAACGCTCGATCAGGGTGAAATCGTCGATCCGCACCGGCGAGCGGGCGTTGGTCTCCGCAATCACCCGGCCGATCAGGGCGCGGATGTCCTCCGAGCGGCACAGGCTGAGGAAGTGCGTGAACGGGATGCTGTTGTCCTGCGCGAACTTGATCACGGCATCGCCATCCATCAGCACGGCGGCAATCACCCGCCCCCTCCCGTCGCGATGCAGGAACGCGTCGGCGACGTAGGGCGAGGTCACGAGGTCGGCTTCGCTCCGAAGCGAGGCGGTGTCACGGTCGATGAGGTCGGCGACACGGCCGGCGGGATGCGCCGCGCCCGCATGGGCGACGTCGCCGCTGTGCCACCAGCCGTCGCGCATCGTGATCGCCGACTCGCCGGCATAGCCTTCGAACAGCGCATCGGACCGCAGGCGGATTTCGCCGGAGGCAAGCCGCTCGAGCGTCACGCCCTGGAGCGTCCTGAGCGCGCCGCCATGCGCGGCGATCGTCACGGCGCCGCCGGACTCGGCGTGACCGTAGGCATCGGTGAGCGGACGCCGGATCGCGGCGAACCAGGCGCTGACGTCGGCGCGCGCCGGCGCTCCAGTGGTGACGCAGAGCCGCGCCCGCGACAGGCCGATGCGATGGCGGACCGGTGCCAGGACCAGCGCATCGAGAACCGGATTGGGTTTTTCGCTTCCCGGCTTCAGGGCCAGCGCGATCACGCGGCGCTGGAATGCGGTCGCCTCGGCCGCAGCGAGCTCGACGCCGGATTTCAGCTTGGCCCACAGCCGCGGCGGCGCCTGCACCACGGTCGGCTGCAATTCCCGCAAGTCGGCCAGCGCAGTTTCGCGGCTTTCGGGGAAATTGAGGATGCAGCCGGCGAGCAGCGAGGCGTAGACGCCGACCACGCGCTCCATCACGTGATGCAGCGGCGTCAGCGACAGGCGCTCGTCGCGCGGGCTAAGTTGCAGCTCGCTGGCGGCACGCGCGGCCTGCCGGCCGAGCGCGTCCTGCGTCAGCAGCGCGCCGCGCGCAGGCGCCGTGACGCCTGAGGTCATCAGGATCGCCGCGATCGCGCTCGCCGCCGGTGCCGGAAGCAGCTCGCTGCCGCCGCCGCGGGCCTGCAACTCCGCCAGGGTCATCACGTGGTCGACGCGCGCGCCGTCGTCCCATTGCTCGTGCATGACGACGATCAGCCGCAATCCCGGGCAGCGCTGGCGGACGCCGAGCGCCCGGTGCAGATGCGCGTCCCCGGCGACGAAGAGAACGGTGACGCCGAACAGATTGACGAGACGCGCGAGCTCCTCGCCGTCGGCATCGGCGTCGAGCCCGGCCGAGACGCCGCCGGCCGCCATGATGCCGAGGTCGGCGAGCACCCAGTCGGCGCAGGTGTCGCCGCAGATGGCCGCAACGTCCTCGTCCTTCAGGCCGGTGGCGCGCAGGCCGCGTGCGATCGCGGCAACGCGGCCTGCGGTCTCGGTGCCGCTGAGCGGCTGCCAGAGCCCGTAGCGCTTCGAGCGCATCACCGTGGCGCCGCCATGCGCCGCAAATGCGGCGGCAAGACGCGCCGAGAGTGCCGCGGTTTCAGCCCCGCCCATGACCACCTTCACCGTGCATACCCAGATAGAATTCGCGCACCTGATCGGACTGCAGCAGGTTGGCGCAGGTGTCGTGCATCACGACGCGGCCGACCTCGAGCACATAGCCATAATGCGCCGTCTCCAGCGCCATCTTGGCGTTCTGCTCGACCAGGAGGATCGAGACGCCCTCCTCCGCGTTGAGGCGGCGGATGATGGCAAAGATCTCCTTCACCAGCAGCGGCGACAGCCCGAGCGAGGGCTCGTCCAGCAGCAGCACCTTCGGGCGGCTCATCAGGGCGCGGCTGATCGCCAGCATCTGCTGCTGGCCGCCGGAGAGCTGGCCCGCGATCTGGTTCTGCCGTTCGCGCAGCACCGGGAAATAGTCGAACACCTTCTCGAGGTCGCTCGCGATAGTCTTGTTGTCGTTGCGGATGTAGGCGCCCATCCGCAGATTGTCTCGCACCGAGAGGAACGGAAACACCTCGCGCCCTTCCGGCACGTGGCTGATGCCGAGCCGGACCACCTTGTCGGGCTCCATCGCGCGGATTTTTCGTCCTTCGAACTCGACGGTGCCCTTCACTGGGTCGAGTACACCCGAAATGGTCTTGAGGATGCTGGTCTTGCCGGCGCCGTTGGCGCCGAGCACGGTGACGATCTGCCCCTGCATCAGATCGAGGCTGATGCCGCGGATCGCGGTGATCGGGCCGTAGGTGCTCTCGACATTGGCGAGGCGGAGGATCGGTTCCATCGTCATGCCCCGAGATAGGCCGCGATGACGTCGGGATGGCCCTGGACTTCCGCCGAGGTGCCGATCGCCATCATCTTCCCGTAGTTCAGCGCGAGCACGCGGTCGGAGACGCGGCTGACCAGCGACATGTCGTGCTCGACCATCAGCACGGTGACGCGGAGGCGGCGGTTGATCTCCAGGATCCATTCCGCCATCGCGTTGGTTTCCTCGACGTTGAGACCGGACGACGGCTCGTCGAGCAGCAGCAGCGTCGGCCCGACGCAGAGCGCGCGCGCGACCTCGATCACCTTGCGCACGCCATAGGGAAGCGCGCCGATCGTGGTGTCGCGGTAGCGCTGCAGCCGCAGCACGTCCATGACCTCCTCAGCCGCCCGCCGGTGCGCGACCTCCTCCTCGCGGACCTTCTTCGTGCGCAGGATGTCCTGCCAGGGACGCGTGGTCGAATGCCGGTGGCGGCCGACCAGCAGGTTCTGCAGCGTCGAGGCGCTCTCGAACAGCTCGATGTTCTGGAACGTGCGCGCGATGCCGCGCCCGGCGATCTGCTGGGCGGACAGCCGCGTCACGTCCTCGCCGCGGAAGATGATCTGGCCCGCGCTCGGCGTGTAGAGCCGGCTGATCAGGTTGAACAGCGTGGTCTTGCCGGCGCCGTTCGGCCCGATGATGGTGAAGACCTCGCCCTCGTTCAGCCCGAACGAGACGTCGTCCACGGCGGTGAGGCCGCCGAACTTCACGGTCAGATTCTTGACGTCGAAGAAGGTCATCGGCGCTCGGACTTCAGGAACATGCGGGGCGGGCGAGCGCTGCGCTGGCGCGCCAGCGGGAACTGCTTGAAATAGGCCTTCACGCGCAGCCAGCGGCCGTCGAGGCCCATCGGCTCGTAGATGATGAAGACGATGATGATGATGCCGAAGATCAGCGATTTGAGGCCCGGCGCGTTGACCACGCGCAGCACGCCGGCCTGGATCGCCTGGGTCGCCGCATCGGGCAGGAACAGGGCGTGCGTCAGCGCCTCGGTCAACGACGGAATCCTGTCTTTCAGAATGATCAGCAGCGGATCGGCCATGATCATGAAGATGGCGCCGAACACCGCGCCGCGCAGGCTCACCATGCCGCCGATGATGATGATCATGACGAAGTCGATCGAGACGGCGAGGCTGAACATCTCCGGCGAAATGAACGACATCTTGTGCGCGTAGAGCGCGCCCGCGATGCCGGTGATGCCGGCGGACAGCGCGAAGGCCGTGGTCTTGTAGCGGGCGGTGTCGATGCCCATGCTGCGCGCGGCGGTCTCGGAGTCGCGGATCGCCATGAAGGAGCGCCCGGTCGAGGAGCGGATGATGTTGATCGCGGCGAGGATCACCAGCACGGTGACGAGCAGGCAGAGATAATAGAAGCTCTCGGAGCCGAGCTTCCACCCGAACAGCGACGGCGGCGGCAACATCAGGCCTTCGTTGCCGTGCGTGACGCTCTCCCAGCGCGCGATGATCTCCTCGACGATGAAGGCGAAGGCGAGCGTCGCGATGGCGAGATAGATGCCGTGCAGGCGCAGCGCCGGCAGGCCGACGAGATAGCCGGCGATGCCGGTGAAGACGCCGGCGAGCGGCAGGTAAAGCACGAGTGGCACGCCGTATTTCTGGGCGACCGCGGTGAAATAGGCGCCGATGGCGAGGAACGCCGCATGCCCGATCGAGACCTGCCCGGCCTGGCCGGACAGGATGTTGAGCGCCACGCCGACGATGGCGTAGATCATGATGAAGACGAGCTGGCTGAGATAGTAGGATTCCAGCAAATAGGGCGCGGCGAGCAGGCCGGCCATCAGCACGGCATACCAGAAGGCTGCGGCCTTGGACGGAAACAGCGGATCGCTGTCGCCGTAATCGGTGCGGACGCGATGGACCATGCCCTACACCTTCTTCACGGCGTTGAGGCCGAACAGGCCCTGCGGCTTCCACAACAGCACCGCGAGCAGCACGATGTAGGCGGCGACGTCCTTGAAGCCTTCCGGCAGGTAGAAGCCCGAGAGTGATTCGACGATGCCGATCGTGATGCCGCCGGCGACCGCGCCCGGGATCGAGCCGAAGCCGCCGAGGACGGCCGCGGGAAACGCCTTGATGCCGAGGAAGCCGAGATTGGCGTGGATCAGCGTGATCGGCGCGAGCAGGATGCCGGCGGCGCACGCCACCATGGCGGAGAGACTCCAGATCAGCGAGAACATCCGCTTGACCGGAATGCCCATGTAATAGGCCGCAAGCATGTTCTGCGAGGTGGCCTGCATCGCGATGCCGACCTTGGTGAAGCGGAAGAACGCATAGAGCGCGCCGCAGAGCAGCACCGTCGCGACGATGATGGAAAGCGCGTCCCAGGCGATGACGAGCTTGCCGACCGTGAACACGCCGTCGGTGAAGGGCGTCTCGATCCGCAGATCGTCCGTGCCCCAGATGATGCCGACCAGCGCGCGGATGACGAGCCCGAGGCCGATCGTCGCCATCACGATCGAGAATTGCGGGTATCCGAGGATGGGGCGGAGCACGACGCGCTCCATGACCGCGCCGAGAATGGCCATCGCGATCACGCAGAGCAGGAACGACAGCCAGTAGTTCAGCCCGAGCGTCGCAATGAAGGTGACCGACATGAAGGCGCCGAGCATCATGATTTCGCCCTGCGCAAAATTCACCACCTCGGTCGCCTTGTAGATCAGCACGAACCCGAGAGCGATCAGCCCATAGACGCACCCGAGTGCGACGCCACTTATCAATTGCTGCGTGAAGTCCAGCATTTCCATCCCAGCGGCGCGTTGCGCCTGATTTTTTTCGATATGAGAGAGGTCGACCGAGTTAGTCAAGCAGCTAATTAACTCGGGCGTTGCGACCATCGCATGTGTCGTGATGCTGCGCTCAATCGTCTCGCATAGCGCCTTGCCACAAGACTCGCGGACGCCGACGCTCATCGCGGGACTGGAGTACCGTCCCGACGCACCTCTACGTGCTTTGCCGATCGCCGCGCGGCACTCGCTCCGGGATTCTACCGAGAGACGATCGGGCAGTTTTACTCACTCCTTTTTCGTCCGGTAATCGCCGAACGTCGTGTCGCGCTGGTCCAGTTGCGTCTTCACGCTGCTGCCGTCGCGGCGGAAAGTTCCCATGTAGGCCTTGCTCGCCTCGGTGGTGAACGCCAGCGCCTGGATCTCGGTGCCGGCGCGGATCGCGGCGCGCGCGCCCATGATCTCCATCGCGCGGTGCACGCTGCGCTTGTTGAGCTGCTGCAGCTCGATCGGCACTTTTGCGGCGCGCTCGGCGAAATCGAGCGTCTTCTCATCGAGCTCGGCGAGCGGGAAGGATCGCGTCGCATAGCCCCAGTCGGCGGCCTCGCGCCCCGACATCGCATCGCCCGTCAGCATCAATTCCATGGCGCGGCGCATGCCGACCAGCCAGGGATGATACTGCATGTCGGGCGGGCTCATCAGCCGCACCGGCGGATAGCCGATCTGCGCGTCGTCGGCGACGTAGACGACATCACAGGCGGTGGCGAGCTCGGTGCCGCCGGCGAGACAATAGCCGTGCACCTGCGCGATCACGGGTTTTGCGAGATCCCAGATCCGGAACCAGCCTTCGACCACGTGGCGCGACCACTGCCCCGGACCGGAGGCCGAGTGATAGGGCTGGTCGACGCGGTTGTCGGCGGAGAGATCATAGCCCGCGGAAAAGCACGGGCCCGCGCCGCGCAGGATCGAGATCGAGACATCGCCATCGCGATCGGCTTGTTCGAGCACCTCGAAGATTTCGCTGCGCAGCCGATTGTTCAGCGCGTTGCGCTTCTCGGGGCGGTTCATCGTGATGCGCCGGACGCGCGGCCGCGGATCGTCGACGATGATGTGCTGATAGCTCATGAAGTTCCTCCGGTCGCGCGGCATTTCCTTGCCTTTGAAGGCGTCATGCCCGAGATCAGGAGGGTTGTCATCGGCCGCGAACGCAGATCACCCCGCCGGCACATGCGCGGGTCGCGTCATCAGCGCCTCTTCGTTTCCACACGGCCCGGGCGGCTTTCATCCCGTGCGGCGGAAGGCGAACGGCCGGTCCAGCGCTTGAAGGCATGACTGAAGGATGTCGCCTCTTCATATCCGAGGAGCCAGGCGATCTGCGACAGCGACAGGCTCGCATCCCGGATGTATTGCGCGGCAAGACTCTGCCGCACGCCGTCGACGACCTCTGCGTAAGTGACGCCCTCTTCCGTGAGCTTGCGCGACAGCGTTCGCTCGCTGATCCCGAGCACCTTGGCGATATTCGGCTTGCTCATCTGGCGATGCGGCAGCAGGCGCTGCACCTCGTTCTCGACCGACGCACGCAGCGTGCCCTTGCGGGTCCTGCGCTGGCGCGCAGCGGCATCGCAGACCGGCCTGAGCGTCTCGAGCAGATTCTGATCTTCGGTGACGAGCGGCAGCGACAATGTCTCGGCGGAAAACTCGAGCCGATCGGACGCCGCGCCGAACTCGACCGGACAACCGTAGAAGCGCTCGAACTCGCGAAGATTGGCGGCGTGCCCACGGATGAAGCTCACCTTCGTCGGGCTGATCCGGCGGCCGGCCACCTCGCGCAGAACCCTCAGGATCACCGCGATGCCGAATTCGGCGTTCTGCTGCGCATCATGCCGTGAGAGTCCGACGAAGTCGGCTTGCAGGATCGCCCTCGACTTCGTCTGCGTCAGCTTCAAATGCACGGCCTCGTTGACGATCCGGAAGTAGCGTTCGAGCAGTGCGAGCGCCTCGCCGACTGTTTTCGCCGCCGACGCGACATAGAACAGCAGCCCCGCCGAGCGCAGATCGGCCTGGGCCGCCAGATGAAATCCGAGCGCGTGGTCCTCCAGCGCATCGGAAGCAAGTTCGAGCAGCCTGCTCTGCGCCGCAGCCGGGATCCGGTTCTGCCGATCGGACAACTCAGGGTTGGTAAGGCCGGCCTCGCGAAGCAGAGATGCGAGAGTATCCTGCTGGTTGTGCAACTCGGCTACGAGGCTCCGCGCGGCGAATCCCATCACGGTCGGCAGCGTTGGCTGGTTTGCTGACTGGGGCACCTGCAACTCGATCACGTCGACTCTGGCAGCAATTAACAGCCCATTGGCACGCAATGACAAGCTGCGACTTCGCGGGCCTACCACATAGGGCTCACCCGTAGTTTCCGCAGCCATAGGCGAGTGCCATGTCCGTCATTACCATCAGGAATACCGATCAGCCGACAATCGGCAAGGAACTCGGCAAGGAACTCGGCGCCTCCGCCATCGACTGGAAGCGTCTGCGGCGCCTGCTGCTCCGCTGCGGGCTGGTCGTCGGCAGCGTCGGCGCCACCCTCTTCTATATCAACAGCGGTTTCGCGGGCCTCCTGCTGCGCGCCGACGGTGTCGTCTCACGTGACCACGTCACCGTCGCAACGGCCTTCGACGGAATGGTCAGTGAAGTCTTCGTGCGTCCGGGAGACGTCGTCGCGAAGGGCCAGAAGATCGCCGTCGTGAAGTCGATGCCGATCCGCAAGACGCTCGCGGAACTCGAGCTCGAAAGAGCCCGCCTCAGGGACAAGCTTGCCCAGCTCCAGGCCCGTGAGCAGGTCGTCCGCGAGACGCTCCCGCTTGCGAAGTCCAGCGCGGAGCGCGCTGCCTCGTTTCTGCAGGATCTCGATCACGCGCAAACCACCGGCCTTGCGGTACGCAAGTCCCTGCAGGAGATGACGGCCGCCTCGCTAGCCGCCGCCGAGCACGCCGCCTCGCTCGAGGCGGAGCAGAACTCGCTGCGCTTCGAGCTGGCTTCCAACCGCGCCGCGTTCGAAAGTGTGATATCCGCCCACAACGAGCTGACCACGCGATACAACGACGGGACGCTCGTCGCGTCGGTCGGCGGCCATATCGGCCCGACGGTCGCTCACGTCGGCGACAGGCTTTCACTGGCAAACAGTCCGGTTACGGATATCTTCACCGGAAAGCCCTTCGTGCTGGCCTACCTGCCCGACTCCTACCTGTTCTCGATATCCGCCGGGGAGCCCGTCGTCATCAAGTCCGGACAAAAGGTTCTGCTTGGCCGGGTCGAACGACTTCTGCCCCTCTCCGAGAATCTGCCGAGCGACCTTCAGCTGCCCAACCGGGCGCTTGAACGCGGCCGCCTGGTGCGGATCTCGCTGCCCGAGGCGAGCGAGTTGCCGACCGACCAGCGCGTTCGGATAACGACCTGCTTTACCGACGATTGCGGCATCGTTCGAAAGCTCTTTCAAATGACGGGAGCGATGGGCCCGGGACCGGGGACCGAAGGCTCCACCAAGCCCGTTGCGGCGGCCTCGCTTTCCGCCGGCAGATTCTGATCACCGGAGCACCAAAATGGACGACATCGTCTTCACCGCGATGTTCCTGATGAGCGTGTTCATCAACTTCTCCTCGCTCGGCGACGCCCTGATCGACCTGTTCGCATTCGGCATTACGCGCAGTTCGCTCGCGCGCAGGCCGGGTTCGGGCAGCGGCGAGCTTCCCTCGATCGGCGTGTTCGTCGCCAACTGGCACGAGGCGGGCGTCCTGGGCAGGATGGTCGAGGGCAACCTCTCGCGGATCACGGCGCCCAGCGTGCGGCTGTATCTCGGCGTGTACCCCAACGACATCGAAACACGCGACGTCGCGCTGGCGCTTGCGGAACGCTATCCGGACCGCGTCCGCGTGATCGTGAACACGCTTGCCGGCCCGACCTCGAAGGGACAGATGCTCAACGAGATGTTCGAGCAGGTCTACACTTCGGACGAGCGGCCGGAGATGGTCGTCCTCCACGACAGCGAGGACGTCATCGACCCCCGCACCTTCGAGGTCTACGCGGCGTATGCGGAGCACTACGACTTCATCCAGGTGCCCGTGTTCGCGCTCAATTCGAAGCACCGCTCGATGGTCGCGGCCACCTACATGGACGAATTCGCGGAACGTCATACCCGCGAGATGATCGTGCGCAACGCGCTCAACGCGACGATCCCGTCGGCGGGCGTCGGCACGTGCATGACCCGACGGGTGATCGAGCACTTCGTGCGGACGCGCGGCAACGTGCTGATGACCGGCTGCGTCACCGAGGACTACATCCTCGGAACGGAGGTGAAGCGCGCCGGGTTCAAGGCCGTGTTCGCCGCCACGTCGGCGCAGGAGCAGCGCGGCCTCGATTACGTGGCGACGCGCGAATTTTTTCCGAAGTCGCTCCAGGCCGCCATCAAGCAGAAGACCCGGTGGGTCTACGGCATCAATTTCGAGGCGACCCGCAAGCTCGGCTGGGAGGGAGATGCGTGGGACAGATACTTCTTTCTCCGCGATCGCAAGGGGATCGTCACCAACTTCCTTCCGGTGGCGTCGCTAGCCTGCCTCCTGCTGATCTTCTTCGAGGTCGCCGATCCGTTCTCGACCCCATCGGACATGCAGGATCTGCTGGCGATCTCGATCGGCCTCAACTTCGTGTTCCTGGTGCTGCGATATGCCGTGCGGGTTGCCGCGTGTCACGAGGTGTACGGCACGTGGGATCCGATCGGGATCGCGTTGCGGTGGCCGGTCGCACTCTACATCAACATGGCGGCGGTGTGGCGCGCCTGGAAGATCTACCTCGGGGAATCCCACTACGCCACAAGGCCGATCGCGTGGTCGAAGACCGACCATGAGATTCCCGACGACTTCGTCAACGTCAAACGGTGAGAGATCAAGTCATGCGTGTCCTTATTGCGTTCGGCACTAGGCCGGAAATCATCAAGCTCGGCCCGGTCTGGCAGGCGCTGAAGAAGCGTGACGGCGTCACCGTGGACGCGTTCTGGACCGGCCAGCATCTGGAACTCGCCGACGGCCTGCTCGACCTGTTCGACATAAAGGCGACGTTCAAGTCCGGCAGGTCCGTGATGCAGCAGCCCGGCCTCGCTAGCAAGTTCGGCGAGATGACCGGACAGATCGAGCGTGCGCTGCAGAGCCGCCGCTACGACTGGATCGTGGTGCAGGGCGACACCGCGACCGCGACGGCGGCTGCCATGGCGGGCTTTCTCTGCCGGGTGCCGGTCGCGCATGTCGAGGCGGGCTTGCGTACCAACGACCTGCAGTCGCCGTGGCCCGAGGAGTTCAACCGGCGCGTCATCACCGTCGCGTCCACGCTGCACTTCGCGCCCACCGCCTGTGCCGCGGACAACCTCCGCAAGGAGAACATTCCGGCAGACAGCATCCGCGAGGTCGGCAACACCGTGGTCGACGCCCTGCTCTACACGCGCAAGCGGCTTGGTCCCGACTATCGGCCGATCGAGCCCGCGCTCGCGGCGCTCCCGGCGGACAAGAAGCTGGTGCTCGCGACGACCCATCGCCGCGAGAACATCGGCGAGCCCATGCGCAACGTCCTGCGCGCGCTTCGCACCATCGGCAACGACGGCGACAAGGTCGTCGCGTTGCCGGTCCATCTCAATCCGGCCGTCCGCAAGCAGGTCCTGGACGTATTGGGCGATGCTCCGAACGTCCATCTGCTGCCGCCGCTGCAATATCCGGACTTCGTGCACCTGCTGTCGAGGGCCTGGTGCATCGTCAGCGATTCCGGCGGCGTCCAGGAGGAAGCGCCGACGTTCGGGCTGCAGATCCTGATCACGCGCGACACCACCGAGCGGCCGGAGGTGGTCGAGGCCGGCTTCGGGCGGCTCGTGGCATCGGACTACGATGCCATCGTCGCCGGCGTGCGCGAGCTGACGTCGGCAAGCGCGCCCAGGCTTCTGGCGAAATCCAACCCGTTCGGCGCAGGAGATGCCGGCGAGCGCATCGCCGACGAGTTGATCGCGCGGGCGCTGACGGTCGGCGTGACCGACATGGCGGCGTGAGACATTCGACAGGGATCGTTGAGTTCAGTTAGTCATGACAAGCAAGTATTTTGGCACGGACGGCATTCGCGGCCGGACCAACGGCAAGCTCACTCCGGATCTGGCGCTGAAGGTCGGCCAGGCGACCGGCCTTGCCTTGCGATGCGGCGGCCGCCGCCAGCGCGTCGTGATCGGCAAGGACACAAGGATGTCGTGCGACATGATCGAGGGCGCCCTGATGGCAGGGTTTACCTCGGTCGGGACCGACGTGGCGCTGCTGGGACCCGTTCCCACTCCGGCCGTCGCGATGGCGACGCGCCGCACGCGCAGCGATCTCGGCGTGATGATCTCGGCGTCCCACAATCCGTATCACGACAACGGCATCAAGCTGTTCGGTCCGGGCGGATACAAGCTGTCCGACGGGCTCCAGTCCCATATCGAGACTCTCCTGGACACCGACGTCGCGCCGGCCCTCGCCGAGCCGCGCAATATCGGTTGTGCCGACCGCACCGATTTCACCACGCAATATGTGGAGTCCGTCACGCGCGCGCTCGTGCCAACCGCCTCGCTCAAGGGCATGCGCGTCGTGGTCGACTGCGCCAACGGTGCCGCCTACAAGGCTGCTCCGGAGGCGCTTCGTCAGCTCGGGGCTGACGTCACGGCGATCGGCGTCGAGCCGGACGGCTTCAACATCAATTCGGGCGTCGGCTCCACGGCGCCCGAAGCCCTCGCCCGCACGGTCCTTGAAACCGGCGCGGACGTCGGCATCGCGCTCGACGGCGACGCCGACCGTGTGATCCTGGTGGATGAAAAGGGACAATTGGTGGACGGCGACCAGCTGCTGGCCGTTCTGGCCGAGACCTGGCGCGACGAGCGCCGTCTTGCGAGGCCCGGCATCGTCGCGACGATCATGTCGAACATGGGTCTCGAAAAACATCTGGCCCGGCTCGGCCTCGCTCTGGAACGGACCGCCGTGGGTGACCGCCATGTGATCGAGCGGATGCGCGAGAAGGGCTACAATCTCGGCGGCGAGCAGTCCGGACATCTGATCCTCGGCGACCACGCGACGACGGGAGACGGCCTGCTTGCTGCCATCCAGCTGCTCGCCGTCGTGCAAAAGCTCGATCGGCCGGTGAGCGAGACCTGCCGTCGCTTCGAGCCGTTGCCACAGGTGTTGCGCAACGCGCACTTCAGCGGCCGCAAGCCACTTGAGAATGCCGGCGTCGCCAAGGTGATCGTCGATGCGACCGCCCGCCTTGCCGGCCGCGGACGCCTCGTCGTTCGTGCGTCGGGCACCGAGCCTGTCATCCGTGTGATGGGCGAGGCCGAGGACCGGGCGCTGATCGACAGCCTGGTCGACGACGTTTGCAATGCCGTGGCGCAAGCGGCCTGACGCCCGTCAGATACCGAGCACGGCCTGATAGGCGAACAAAGCGGGCGTTCCGCCGGTGTGGATGAAAACGACGTCCGCATCAGTGGGCCATCGCCGCTCGCGCACCAGCGCGATCAGGCCGGCCAGTCCCTTGCCTGAATAGACCGGATCGAGCGCCATGGCTTCGAGCGTGCCGGCAAGCTTGATGGCCTCGATGGTGGCCGCGTGCGGCACGCCATAGGCAGGCCCGGCGTGCCCGGCGACGACCTCGACGGCGCCTTCGTCGAAACCGGCATCCAGCATCCCGGCCGCCTCTCTGGCGTAGGCGATCACGTCGGAGCGCACGCGCGCGGGCTCGGCATCGATGTCGATGCCGACGACCCGCGTCTCAGGCATTGCGATCGATGCGCCGACCACAAGGCCGGCCTGGGTGCCGGCACTGCCGGTGCAATGGACGATCGCCGCAGGCCGGATACCGAGCGTTGCCGACTGCTCCGCGATCTCCAGGATGGTCGATGCATAGGCGACTGCGCCGAGCGGGCTGGAAACGCCATAGGGCACGAAATAGGGCCGGCGCCCCTGCTCCCTGAGCCGGTCTCCCAACTCGGTGATCGCGGCGTTGCGATCTCCCGTCCACGGCACGTCGTGCAGATGGCCGCCGAACAGCCGGTTGAGCAGCGCGTTTCCCGAGCTCTCGTACTCAGGCGTCGGCGGCGCCAGGCGGCCGTGATAGACCGCCAAATGGCACTCGATGCCGAGCTTCGCCGCCGCGGCCGCGACCTGGCGCTGGCTGTTGGACTGCACGACGCCGCCCGACACCAGCACGTCGGCACCGGATGTAACGGCCTCGTGAAGCACATAGTCGAGCTTGCGCAGCTTGTTGCCACCAAAGCCGAGGCCGGTCGCATCCTCCCGCTTCACCCACAGCCGCGGCCCGCCCAGATGCGCCGTCAGCCGTTTCATCGGCTCGAGCGGCGTGGGCAGGGTCGCAAGCCCCAGGCGCGGAAACGCCGACAGTTTTGCGGCAAGAACGGACGGGCGTGTCATGCCGTCGAGATAGAAAGGCCTGCCGGCTTTTGCAACGGGTCGGCGGGCGGTTCACGCCGGACGGCGCCCGGCAGGTCCGAGCCAGATGGCGCTACATCGCCTTTCCTCATCCGATCATCTAGAGTGTACAAGCGCTGAGCGGCCGGCAGCCACACCCAAGGAAACGGCAGTTGCGGTACCTGTTCGAGGAATACACGTTCGATACCCGCCTGCGCGAATTGCGCCGTGGGACGGAGGCCGTCTCCGTCACACCGCAGGTCTTCGACCTGCTCGACTATTTGATCCGAAACCGGGAGCGCCTGGTCAGCAAGGACGACCTCATAGACGCCGTCTGGAACGGACGTGCCGTCTCGGACGCCGCGCTGACGACCCGCATCAATGCCGCGCGTAGCGCAATCGGCGACACCGGCGAGAAGCAGCGCTTGATCAAGACATGGCCGCGGAAAGGCTTCCGCTTCGTTGGCGCAGTGCAGGAGGACGACGGGCGCACAGCCATTTCGGCTGCCTCCGCGGCGCAGGGCACCGCCGTGACGCCGATTCACACTCGTCTGTCCATCGTTGTGTTGCCGTTCGCGAATATCGGTGGCGATCCCGAGCACGAACACTTCGTGGATGGAGTGACCGAGAGCCTGACCACGGACCTGTCGCGCATCAATGGCGCGTTCGTGATCGCGCGCAACACCGCCTTTACCTTCAAGGGCAAGGCCGTGGACATCAAGAAGCTGGGACGCGAATTGGGCGTCCGTTATGTGCTCGAGGGTTCGGTGCAACGCAGTGGCAACCGCCTCCGGGTGAATGTGCAACTGGTCGATGCCGAAGCCGGCAATCACCTCTGGGCGGAGCGCTTCGACAAGCCCGTGGCCGACCTCTTCGACATGCAGGACGAGATCGTAGCGAGGCTCGCCAACTCATTGGACGCCGAACTCGTGACCGCCGAAGCCCGCCGAGCCGTGCATTCACCGCGTCCAGACGCAATGGACCTGGTGTTCCAGGGAAGAAGCTGGTCCAACAAGGGACAGACCCCCGAATTCATGACTCGCGCGCGCGGCTTTTTCGAGAACGCCATGGCGCTCGATCCCGAAAATATCGAGGCAATGACCGGTCTGGCGAGGGTCGAAGCCCAACTTGGATCCGCCTTCATGGCCGACGACTTTTCAGCACGGCTCGCCGTGGCGGAGACGACCATCGTCAAGGCGCTATCCCTCGCGCCGAACTACGCGGCGGCGCATGTGGTCTTCGGCCGGGTCCTGATATTTACGAAGCGCGCCATTCAGGGCATCGCCGAATGCGAGCAGGCGTTGGCGCTGGATCGAAATCTCGCCGAAGCCCATGGCTTGATCGGCATGGCCAAGTATTTCCTCGGCCGCGGTGCAGAGACCGAAATTCACTGCCGCGAAGCCCTTCGCCTCTCACCTCGCGACGTCACGGCCTACCGGTGGTTTCTGGTGATCGGCCTCGCCAAGAGGCAGCTCAACGACGACGCCGAAGCAGCCGTCTGGCTGCGTCGCAGCCTCGACGTAAACCGGAATTACTCCATCGGGCATTTCAATCTCGCGGCCAGCCTGGCGCGGCTCGGTGAATTGGACGAAGCGCGGGCCGAGGTGCAGGCGGGACTTGCGCTCGATCCGCGTTTCACCATTCGCCGCTTCCGCGATGCCGCAACGAGCGACAATGCGATCTTCCTTGCCGGACAAGGCCGCGCGATCGATGGCATGCGCATGGCCGGGGTGCCGGAAGGGTGACAGATGGTCAGGAGCGCGAAGGTCGGGCTCTACAAGTCGGAGGCGACAGATGACGATATCAGCCATCTCCCACTATCGCGGCGGCACCATCGAGATTGTGGCGCCGGTGGCCAGGAGGTTGAAGGCCGCCTATGTCAAGCACGGGATCGGCTACCGGCTCAGCCGTTTCGAGACCGGCCCGAATGCCGGGGACTGGTTCGTCGTCGTGACCTTCGCCGACCAGACCACCTATGAGAAGCTTGGGCCAGCCATCGCGCAAGACCACGAATGCCAGCAGATCTTTGCCGAGATCGCAAAGTTCGCGAGCAGGATCAGCCGGGAAATGGTCGTCGATCTCGATCTTTGACAACCGGCTTCGGCGGTTGGCCTGGCGGCCGGCAGGCAGAGCCGAACCGTTGATCTGGATCAATCGGACTCGCGCGAAGATGATTTTGGTGCTCGAATAAGAACGATGGGCTCCCGCCGCGCGTCGAAGAACAGCACCTCTCGTGAAGATCGAAAACCTCTCTTTGCTCTCGTCTCGCGCCCGCCTGATCCTGGCGACGGTGGTCCTCGTCTTGACGGCCGCGACGATCTGGGCCGTGGCGTATGTGTGGCAGACCGCCCCATCACGCCACATCGTTCTGGCCTCCGGCCTGGAAGACGGCCTGCTGCACCAGCACGCCAGGCGCTACATCGAAATCCTGGCCCGCTCGGGCGTGACGGTCGAAGAGCGCATCACCAACGGCCCGGGCGACAATCTCAAGCTGCTGCAGGATCCGAACTCGGGCGTCGACATCGGCTTCACGCAGGGCGGCATCGTGCAGGCCTCCGACGCGGACAACGTCGTCATGCTCGCGAGCCTCTATTATGTCCCGTTATGGATTTTCTACCGCAAGACCGAGCCGCTGAACTATGTCAACGAATTGCGCGATCGCAGGGTTGCCGTCGGGGCTTCCGGCAGCGGCGCGCGGTCGCTGAGCGAATCCGTGTTCGCACTCAACGGGCTCTCGCCCGACAACGTCAACATGCAGCCGTTGAGCAACCTTGCGGCCCTGGTTGCGCTACGCGGGGGCGATGTTGACGCCGCAATCTTCGTCGACGGCGCGGACAATCCCGCGGTCTGGAACGCGCTACGCGACCCGAAGCTCAGTCTCTTCAACTTCGCGAGGGCTGATGCCTATCGCCGCCGGCTCAACTTCATCAGCACGCTGAAATTGCCGTCCGGCGTGATCGACCTCGCGGACAATATTCCGGAAAAGGAAGTGGAGCTGATCGGCACCAAGGAGATGCTGGCGGCCCGCAGAGGCCTTCACCCCGCCCTCGTCCATTTGCTGGTGGACGCCGCCCGGGAGATCCACGGCAGGCAGGGCCTGTTCGAGGACGCCGGTGAATTTCCCGGCACCACCCAGGTCGACCTCCCGGTCTCGGCCGACGCCGACCAGCACCGGCGGTTCGGACGAACCTTCCTCTACCAGTACCTGCCGTTCTGGATTGCGGCCCTGGCCGAGCGCGCCGCCATCATCCTGCTGCCGCTGGCGGCAATTCTTTTCCCGCTGTTCCATTACCTGCCCCAGCTGGTCCGCTGGCATGTCCGCTCGCGCATCTTCAGATGGTATGGCGAACTCGCCTTGCTCGAGCGGGATGTCGCCGCGCGCACCGGCAAGCTTCCGATCGACACCTGGCTCGCCGACCTCGCGCGGATCGAGGAAGCCGTTGCCAGGATCCATACGCCCACCGGCTTCGCGAGCGAGGCCTATACGCTCCGCGAGCACATTGGCCTCGTTCGCCGCGCCATCACCGCGCGGGACAATGTGCTGCCTGCAGCGGCGGCCCCGCGGAACGCCGGGAAGGCCTGACGGTACGGGATCGACATCTGTTCGGAAGCCAACCAGCAGCGGCGATCCTCGCGAATGGCCCGGAACTCCGCACGCCGCCTCTCGCTTTCGAGAACGCAGAGGCGCAATTTGCCGCGTGCGTCCTAAATCTAATCCCTCAGCAGATTGCCCTCACGCCGCAAGGCGCGATTTTCTAAGACGGCCCGTTTGGCCCGTTCAAGCAGGAGATCGAGCATTGGCCAATCATGAAGTTGGCTGCAACTTGGTGTGCCACCACACAGGTTAATCAGTCAGATTTCTTGGCCTCTTGAAACCTTGTTGTCCGGGCCAAACCTTAGGAGCAGGCGTCGCCAACAATTCGCGCGACTTGGACACGGCGTGTTTGGAGAGCGCCACCAACTCTCTGGTTGCCAGATCGCCAACCTCAAGTCGGCGCACCATTGAGCGGTATCGCATAAGCCCAACAAGGTATGTTTCATCAGGGATGAACCTCATTTGTGCCTCATGGGTGCAGATCGGAGTGGGACCGTCGCGCGTTGGGTGATGCTAGCCGGGCGCTTTCAACCCCGGCGATGTAAGCCACTCATTCACATGAGAGGCAGTTTCGGCCTGTCGGGCTTTGCGGATAAGGTCTTCGCGTAGAGCGCCGGGTGGATGCAGCTTGGCTTCCTCGCGTAGGCGCTTCGCTTCTTCGGCAAGGCGTGCTTCAAGGGTAAGGGTCTGTTTGAAATGGCGGCGCTGCATGACACAACCTCGTGCTTACGGGTCCTGATCCGCAGGGTTCAGCAGTTCCGATCCTAATATGCAGTCGGCTGGGCTTCAGTTCCCCGCTCGTGAGGAATTTTTTCGCGGTTGTTTACCACCGTAGAAAGCGGCATCGACTATCGTTTGGTAGTGGGGTAACGCCGTGAATGTCGCACTTCGGTTCTCCCTAACCTGAAATGAAATCACCGTTCGTGTGCCGCTGGCGCCAGTAGCGCATTTGCAGCCGAGGCGCGAGCAACCAGGCCAGAGGCGCGGAAACGAAAAAAGTGGCCGCAATCATCCACGGGATAAGCATCATCGCATGTTGATTGAGTGGCGTCGTCAAAATGAGGACCATTCCGATGCCAAACAGAATGGGCTGAAGCATCATGAATACCATCGACGCGATCTGCACCCGTGTCCACATGGGCTATTCCTTGCGTCACATCCGCTCCCCCTCAAACGATTGAACAGCACGGCTTGTTCCATGCGCCGCGCGGCACGACATGATGCCGAGCTCGAACACGAGGATGAGGCATGATGGCCAAGATCCGCGTGGTGCCCTGCCCCACCAGGATCGGTCGCTGACATGACGCCGGGCACTCGACTGATCATCGCGACCACCGCCCAGGTGTCGGCTCAACGCAACACCGGGACGTCCTGACGGCAGCGGATCGGGGCGCGTTGCGGCGGTGAAGCGAGGCAGCTCACAGCAGCATGGAAAGGACGACGAGCAGGCCGATCCCGGTCAGCGTCCACGTCAGCGCATGCATCATCCACGGCCGCATTGCCCTGGCTCCTCGTCATAAGGACAGGTTGCCCCGCGCTTCCGTGCGCTTTTTGAGATAAATCAATCAACACGCTCCCGGCCCGCGCGGCCGTCGTGGCGCGGCTCGAAAAGCCCTTATCGATCAAGGGGCTTTCATCAGTGCATGGGGTTGTTTTCGGCTTTTTATGTTTGAAGCTTGAAAAAGCCCAGAACCGAAGGGCAATCCGCCTGCACCATCGCGGCGATAGCGGCGCCCGCCGCGAGGGTTCCGAGCGGGCCGCCGACATCGCGCGTCGCCCTGCCCTCGCGAAGCGCTTTCGCCACCGCGGCCTCGATCGCGCGTCCCGCTTCCGCATAGCGGCCGGCGCGTCTGGTCTCGCCGTGCCAGGCGAGCAGCAGGGCCGCAGACAGGATCAGCGAGACCGGATTGGCGACGTCCTGCCCGGCGATGTCGGGCGCCGAGCCGTGCGCCGCCTGCGCCATGGCATGGCGGTCGCCGACGTTGAGCGAGCCGCCAAGACCGAGGCTGCCGGACAGTTCGGCGGTGAGATCGGACAGGATGTCGCCGAACATGTTGGTGGCGACGATCACGTCGAAGCGATCCGGGCTGCGCACGACATGCGCCATCATGGCGTCGACCAGGATGTCGTCCACGGCAAGGCCCGGATAGGCCTTCGCCGCCTCCCGGCAGGAATCGAGGAACATGCCGTCGCCGATCTTGAGCACGTTGGCCTTGTGCACGATGGTCAGATGGCTGCGCCGCTTCATCGCCAGCCGGCAGGCGGCGTGCGCGATGCGCTCGCAGCACAGGCGCGTGATCCGGCGCAGCGAGATCACGACGTCAGGCGTGACCAGCAGCTCGCCATTGCCCTGCTCCATGTTGCGGTCGGCATAAAACCCTTCGGTGTTCTCGCGCACCACCACGAGGTCGAAATCCCCGCACCGGCCGGGCCGCCCCGCATAGGTGCGCGCCGGCCTGACATTGGCGTAGAGCTCGAGGCTCTTGCGGAAGTGCCGCGACGGATTGATCTCGCCATGCGCCTCGTCCTTGAAGTCGAAGGTCGCGGTCGGCCCCAGGATCAGACCGTCGGCGGCGCGGACGACATCGAGCAATTCGGGGCGCACCGTCGTGCCGAACTGCTGCAGGCTGGCATGCCCGACCGCATGCTCCTCCAGCCGCAGGTCGAGCTGGAAGCGCTCGGAGGCCGCGCGCAGCACACCCGATGTCGCGGCCGTGATCTCCGGTCCGATCCCGTCCCCCGGCAAAACGACGATATGCATGGCGATCCCCCGAACTGGCTTGAGCGGGCGATCATACGCCCGACCTCCGCGCATACACAGCATGCAAGCGCATGCCTGTGGAAGCGGCCCAAGGCGTAGTACTTGGGCGTAGTACATGCCGAAGGTCCCACTTCGCCACGCCGCCGGAGAAACGCGCAAAGGCAATGACAATCACGTTACCTGCCGCTGCGCGCGAGCCCGATCACACCATCTCCGACGGCCTGCCGGCCGAACGCCGGCGCTGGGCGGTTGCCGCGATCTTCACGGCGCTGGCGATGGCCTCGCTCGACACCGCGATCGCCAACATCGCGCTGCCCACCATCGCCGCCGACCTGCATGTCAGCCCGGAACAGTCGGTGTGGGTGGTCAACGTCTACCAGATCGCGCTGGTGGCGACGCTGCTGCCGCTCGGGGCGCTCGGCGAGATCGTCGGGCACCAGCGCATCTATCTCGGCGGCCTCGTGCTGTTCACCGTCGCCTCCCTGCTCTGCGCGGTCGCCTGGTCGCTGGAAAGCCTGCTGGTCGCGCGCACGCTGCAGGGGCTGGGCGCCAGCGGCATCATGAGCGTCAACACCGCACTGGTGCGCTACGTCTATCCCGCCCGCATGCAGGGCCGCGGCTTCGGCCACAACGCGCTGGTGGTCGCGACCGCCTTCACCTTCGGGCCGTCGATCGCCTCCGCGATCCTCGCGATCGGACCGTGGCCGTGGCTGTTCGCCGTCAACATCCCCTTCGGCCTCATCGCCATCGGCATCGGCGTCGTGATGCTGCCGAAGACCGCGCGGGCGGATCACGGGTTCGACTTTCCCGGTGCGCTGCTGGCGGCGGCCTGCCTCGGGCTGTTCATCACCGGCATCGGCAGCGCCGCCCACAATCTGTCGCCGGTCGTCGTGGCGGTCGAACTGATTGCGGCGCTCGTGCTCGGCCTGATCCTGACCCGCCGCCACGCCGGCCATCCGGCGCCGATGCTGCCGATCGACCTGTTCGGCCGGCCGATGTTCGCCCTGTCGGCTTTGACCGCGGTGTGCTCCTTCGCGGTACAGGGCCTCGCCTTCGTCTCCCTGCCGTTCTATTTCGAGGACGTGCTCGGCCGCTCGCAGGTCGAGACCGGCTTCTTCATGACGCCGTGGCCGCTGGTGGTCGGCATCATGGCGCCGATCGCGGGCCGCCTCTCCGACCGCCAAGCCGCCGGCCTGCTCGGCGGCATCGGGCTCGTACTCCTCTGCATCGGCATGGCGCTGCTCGCGATGCTTCCGGCCGGCCCGTCCGTTGCCGACATCATCTGGCGGATGGTGATCTGCGGCATGGGCTTTGGCTTCTTCCAGGCGCCCAACATGAAGGCGGTGATGGGAAGCGCGCCGCCGCACCGCAGCGGCAGCGCGTCGGGGATCGTCGCGACCGCACGTCTCACCGGCCAGACCACGGGTGCGGCGCTCGCCGCCGCCTGCTTTGCGCTCGCCGGCCACAACGGCGCCATCGTCGCGCTCGCGCTCGGCGCTGCCTTTGCCGCGCTCGGCAGCGTGATGAGTTTTCTGCGGCTTGCGGTGAAATGAGACCGGGGCCGATAACACCGTCCGCTCCATAATCTTCCCGCCACCGGAGAAATCTTCCGGTGGCCACGCTCACACTATTGATTTGAACAGTTCCAATTTGCCGGACACATTGCGCCCCTGAGTCCATCGACGGATGGACCAATCAGGGGACTTGCGATGGCAGACCTAACAATCAACGGAAAAACCTTCACGCTCGACGTCGAGCCGGATACGCCGCTGCTCTGGGCGATCCGCGAGAATGCCGGCCTGACCGGAACCAAATATGGCTGCGGCATTGCACAATGCGGCGCCTGTACCGTTCACATCGACGGCGTCGCCGTCCGCTCCTGCGGGATCTCGGTCTCCGAGGCCGCGGGCAAGAAGATCACCACGATCGAAGGGCTCGCCTCGGGCGCCACGCTGCACAAGGTGCAGCAGGCCTGGATCGCGCAGGACGTTCCGCAATGCGGCTATTGCCAGAGCGGGATGATCATGGCGGTGGCCGCCCTCCTCAAGGACAAGCCGAAGCCGACCGACGCCGACATCGACGAGGCCATCACCAATATCTGCCGCTGCGGCACCTTCCAGCAGGTGCGCCAGGCGATCCACACGATCGCAAGCGCGTAAGGAGGGACCCCATGAACAAGCACGTCTCTCCCGGAATGAATCGTCGCGCCTTCGTCGTCGGCACGGCTGCGGTCGGTGCCGGCCTCGCCATCGGCCTCGACATTCCCTTCGGCGGACCTACCGTGGTCCGCGCCGCCGACGGCTCGCCCGAGGTCAACGCCTGGGTCGTGGTCCGGCCCGACGACACCGTGGTGATCCGCATCGCCCGCTCCGAGATGGGCCAGGGCTCGCTCACCGGCCTCGCCCAGCTCGTCGCCGAGGAGCTGGAATGCGACTGGTCGAAGGTCACGACAGAATATCCGACCCCCGGCCAGAGCGTCGCCCGCAAGCGCGCCTGGGGCGATTTCTCGACCGGCGGCAGCCGCGGCATTCGCGGCTCGCAGGATTATGTCCGCAAGGGCGGGGCCACCGCGCGCATGATGCTGGTCCAGGCCGCCGCCGACGAGTGGAAGGTGCCGGCCTCCGAATGCACCGTCGCGAGGGGCGTCATCAACCACAATCCGACGGGCCGGACCACGACCTATGGCAAGGTCGCCGAGGCCGCGGCAAAGCTGACGCCGCCGGCCGAGGTCAAGCTGAAGGACCCCAAGGACTGGACCATCGCCGGCAAGGGCCTGCTGCGGCTCGACACCGCCGACAAGACCACGGGCACCATGGTCTACGGCATCGACGTCAAGCTGCCGGGCATGCTGAACGCCGCGATCAAGGACTGCCCGGTGTTCGGCGGCAAGGTGAAGAGCTTTGACGAAGCCAAGGTCGCCGGCATGAAAGGCGTCAAGAAGGTCGTCAAGGTCGGCGAGACCGCGGTCGCGGTCGTGGCCGACACCTGGTGGCACGCCAAGACCGCGCTGGACGCCCTTCCGATTACCTGGGACGAGGGCGACAACGCAAAGGTCTCGAGCGCGTCGATTGCGAAGTGGCTGACGGAGGGCCTCGACGATTCGCAGCCGGCCTATGTCGGCAACAAGAACGGCGACGCCAAGGCAGCGATTGCCGGGGCCGCGAAGAAGATCGAGGCGGTCTACAACTATCCCTACCAGAACCACGCCACGATGGAGCCGATGAACGCCACCGCGCTCTACACGGCCGACAAATGCGAGGTCTGGTGCGGCACGCAAAATGGCGAGGCGGCTTTCGCGGCCGTGCTGGAAGCCTCCGGCCTGCCGGCCGACAAATGCGACGTGCACAAGCTGATGCTCGGCGGCGGCTTCGGCCGGCGCGGCATGACGGACTATGTCCGCCAGGCCGTCGCGATCGCCAAGCAGATGCCGGGCACGCCGATCAAGCTGCTGTGGTCGCGCGAAGAGGACATGGCGCACGGCAAGTATCATCCCGTCACCCAGTGCAAGTTGACCGGCGCATTCGATGCCAACAACAATCTGGTCGCGCTGCACTACCGCCTGTCCGGGCAATCGATCCTGTTCTCGGTGCGCCCCGAAGCGCTGCAGAACGGCATGGATCCGGCCGCGTTCCAGGGCGTCGCCCAGTCCGGCGAGGCCGCATTCGGCTATTCGGTGCCGAACCTGCTGATCGAGCATTCGATGCGCAACCCCCACGTTCCGCCCGGCTTCTGGCGCGGGGTGAACGTCAATCACAACGCGATCTACATGGAATGCTTCATGGACGAGCTGGCCCATGCCGCAGGGCAGGACCCGCTCGAATTCCGCCGCAAGCTGATGGGCAACCATCCCAAGCACCTCGCGGTGCTCAATGCCGTGGCCGAGAAGATCGGCTGGAGCAAGCCGGCGCCGCAGGGCGTCTATCGCGGCATCGCGCAGGTGATGGGCTATGGCAGCTATGTCGCGGGCGCTGCCGAAATCTCGGTGACCGACGGCAACAAGATCAAGGTGCACCGCATCGTCGCTTCCACCGACCCCGGCTACGTCGTCAATCCGGCGCAGGTGGAGCGGCAGATCGCGGGCTCCTTCGTCTATGGCCTCTCCGCGCTGTTCTACGGCGGCTGCACCGTCAAGGACGGCCGCATCGAGCAGACCAACTTCGACACCTACAACTCGATGCGCATCAGCGAGATGCCGAAGGTCGAGGCGGTGATGGTGCCGAGCGGCGGATTCTGGGGCGGCGTCGGCGAGCCGACCATCGGCGTTGCGGCACCGGCGGTGCTCAACGCCTATTTCGCGGCGACGGGAAAGCGCATCCGCTCGGTGCCGCTGCGCGACCAGAACATCACCTTCGCGTAAGAGACACCGCGGCGGCCCGCATGGCCGCCGCGGTCTTTTCCGGATGAAGCCCATGAATGCGCCGGTGACACGGCGGAATGCCGTCCTCGGCATCGCCGTTGCGGCAACATCGCTTGCCACACCTTCGATCCTGCATGCGCAATCAGCGGGCCGCGTCGTCGTGGTCGGCGGCGGCTTTGGCGGGGCAGCCTGTGCCCGCGCGCTCAAACGTGCGGGTGCGAACTTGCGGGTGACGCTGATCGAGCCGAACAAGGTCTTCACAGCCTGCCCCTTCAGCAACGAGGTGATCGCGGGCCTGCGCGACATCGAGCTGCAGCAGTTCGGCTATGACAAGCTCGCCTCCGAGGGAATCACCGTCATCGGCCTGGCAGCGACGAAGATCGAGCCGCAGCGGCGGACCGTGACGACGGCCGATGGCGCGGAATTGGCCTACGACCGCCTCGTGCTCTCGCCCGGCATCGACTTCCATTTCGAGGGCCTGCCCGGTTACGACGACGCCGCCTCAGAAAAGATGCCGCATGCCTGGAAGGCCGGCGCGCAGACGCTTCTGCTGCGCCGGCAGCTGGAGGCGATGGAGGATGGCGGCACGGTCGCGATCGCGGTCCCCGCCAATCCCTCGCGCTGTCCGCCCGCTCCTTACGAACGCGCCAGCCTGATCGCGCATTACCTGAAGACGAGGAAGCCGCGCTCGAAAGTTTTGATCCTCGATGCCAAGGACGGTTTTTCCCAGCAGCGCCTGTTCGAGAAGGCGTGGAAGGAGCTGTACGGCGACATGATCGAGCGCGTGGCGCTGTCGCAAGGCGGCCGTGTCACTTCGGTCGATCCCGCGACCAGGACCATCGTCACGGAATTCGGCAACTACACGCCCGACGTCGCCAATGTCATTCCGCCGCAGCGCGCCGGACGCATCGCCGAGATCGCAGGCGCGACCGATACGACCGGCTGGTGCCCGATCAATCCCGTCACCTTCGAGTCGCAACTCGTCAAAAGCTTGCACGTCATCGGCGACGCCTGCCTTGGTGGCGGCATTCCCAAATCGGCATCGGCCGCGAGTTCGCAGGGCAAGGCCTGCGCGAACGCGATCATCGGCATGCTCGCCGGCCGCGCGGTGGAGGCGCCGCGCCTGACGGGCGTCTGCTACAACACCGTCGCCCCCGGCTACGGTTTTTCGCTCGCCGGCAACTACCAGCCCAGAGGCGACATCTTTGCCGAAGTCGAGGGTGGCGCCACCAGCCCGGTCGATGCGCCGCGCGAGTTGCGCGCCCGCGAGGCGGCTGAAGCGGAGCGCTGGTTTCAAACCATCACGGCGGACACCTTTGGCTAGAGCATTGGTCCATATCGCAGCGCTGATCGCCACAAGTCTCGCTTGCTGCGCGCACGCGGAAGAACCCGCGCCCTTCAAGATCGCAGCCAATGGCATCGCGGAATCACTCACGGGTTCGTCCGGCGATGCCGTAAAGGGACGGGCGCTGGTGCTGGCACGCACCACGACCTGCATCCTCTGCCATTCCGCGCCTCTTCCGGAAGCGCGGTTCCAGGGCGACCTTGCGCCTGACCTGGCCGGTGCCGGGAACCGCTGGACGGTGAGCCAGTTGCGGCTTCGGCTGGTGGATGCCTCGCGCTTCAATCCGGAGACCATCATGCCGTCCTACTACCGCACCGATGGGCTCGTCCGCGTCGGGCGCAATTTCGCCGGCAAGCCGATCTTGTCGGCGGCCGAGATCGAGGACATCGTGGCCTATCTTGCAACGCTTCGGGACTAGGACCGTTCATGCCAACCACGCGCCGACAATTTTTGAGCATCGCCGGAGGCATCACGGCCGCCGGCACGCTGGTCACGCTGCGGCCGCTCGAGGCAACACCCGCAATGCTCAACACGGCCATCCGCAACGTCGTCGGTGAGGCGCCGATTCGCACTGGCAAGGTCAAGCTCGACATTCCGCCGCTGGTCGAGAACGGCAACACGGTTCCACTGACCGTCAGCGTCGCGAGCCCGATGACGACGGACGACTACGTCAAGAGCATCCACGTCTTCAACGAGAAGAACCCGCAGCCGAACATCGGCAACTTCCATCTCGGCCCCGCCTCAGGCCGCGCCCAGGTCTCGACCAGGATCCGGCTCGCCGACACCCAGAAGGTAGTGGCCATCGCCCGCCTCTCCGACGACACCTTCTGGCAGGCGGTCGCCGACGTGGTCGTGACGCTGGCGGCCTGCACCGAGGAGCTGAACTGATGGCCGCGCTCATCAATGTTCCCGCAAGAGCCAAACGTGGCGATATCATCGAGATCCGCACACTGACCTCGCACATCATGGAGACAGGCTTCCGCCACACAGTGGCCGGCGCGCTGGTGCCGCGCGACATCATCACGAGCTTCACATGCCGCTACAACGGCGCCGAGGTTTTTCGCGCCGACCTTTTTCCGGCGATCGCGGCCAATCCCTATCTCTCCTTCTTCACCGTCGCCAAGGAGAGCGGCAAGTTCGAGTTCGAATGGATCGGCGACAACGGCTTTTCGTCGACCGCATCGGCATCGATCACGGTCGAATGAGGCGCGCGCGTGCGATAGCGGTGGTAGCGCTTCTCGCCGCGGCCCCCACCCTGCTCGCCGGCGGGATTGCGCCGGAGGCGCGCCGCTCCGGTTATGCCTTCATGGGGCCCGAAACGCGCGCGATGCAGGACGACGATTCGTCCAATCCCGGCATGCTGTTCGTGCTCGACGGCGAGACGCTCTGGACGAGGAAGACCGGCGGCGCCGACAAGGCCTGCGCGGACTGCCATGGCGATGCGCGCAGCAGCATGAAGGGCGTCGCGGCGCGCTATCCCGCCTTCGACAAGGCCGCGGGGCGTCCCGTCACGCTCGGCCAGCGCATCAACCTCTGCCGCGGCAATCACCAGCAGGCGGCACCGCTGCCTTATGAGAGCCGCGACCTGCTGGCGCTGTCGGCCTTCGTCGCGCACCAGTCCCGCAGCGTCGCGATCACGGCGGGCGACGATCCGCAACTCAAACCGTTCGTCGAGCAAGGGCGCGCGCTGTTTGTGCAACGCGAGGGCCAGCTCAACCTTGCCTGTACCAATTGCCACGACGACAACTTCGACAAGCGTCTGGCCGGTGCGCCGATCACGCAGGGACAACCGACCGGCTATCCGCTCTACCGCCTGGAATGGCAGACGCTGGGATCCCTCGAACGGCGCCTGCGCAGTTGCATGACCGGCGTCCGCGCCCAGGCCTATGATTACGGCTCGCCCGAGCTGGTCGCGCTGGAGCTCTATTTGATGTCGCGGGCGCGCGGCCTGCCGATGGAGACGCCTGCGGTGCGACCTTGATCCGCGAAATTAGGACTAGGCAGGCGTGGAACGGTCGCTAGTATCCCCCCAAACAAAATGACTCGTTGGGAGGAACTGAAGTGGCTGACCACAAGATCACGCGCCGTACGCTTTTGACAGGGACCGCGGCCGCTGGCGCACTCAGTCTCACCGGATTTCCAGCCCGCGCCGAGGTGAACTGGAAGAAGTACGCCGGCACCAAGCTCGAGGTCATCCTCGCCAAGGGTCCGCGCGGCGACAACCTGCAAAAATACGTCAAGGAGTTCACCGACCTCACCGGCATCCAGGTCGAGTCCGAGCAGATTCCCGAGCAGCAGCAGCGCCAGAAATGCGTGATCGAGCTGACCTCGGGCCGGCCGAGCTTCGACGTCGTCCATCTCAGCTATCACGTCCAAAAGCGGCAATTCGAGAAGGCCGGATGGCTCGCCGATCTGACGCCCTACATGAAGGATCCGACGCTGACCGCGCCCGATCTCGTCGAGAGCGATTTTTCGGCCGCAGGCCTGCAATACTGCAAGAACGACAAGGGACAGATGCTGTCCCTGCCCTGGTCGGTCGACTATTTCATCCTCTACTACAACAAGGAGCTGTTCCAGAAGAAGGGCGTCGCGGTCCCAAAAACTTTCGACGAGATGGTTGCGGCCGCCGAGAAGTTGACCGATCCCAAGGAAGGCACGTTCGGCTTCGTCGGGCGCGGCCTGCGCAACGCGAACATGACCCTGTGGACGAACTTCTTCCTCAACTACGGCGGCGAATTCCTCGATGCCAAGGGCAACATCCTGACCGATGGTCCGGAAGCGATCGCGGCGACCAAGCTGTACCAGACGCTGCTGACGAAGTCCGCCCCGCCCGGCGTCGCCGGCTTCAACTGGATGGAGTCGATGGCCTCGTTCACGCAAGGCAAGTCGGCGATGTGGATCGACGGCGTCGGCTGGGCGCCGCCGCTGGAAGATCCGGCCGCCTCGCGCGTCGTCGGCAAGGTCGGCTACACCGTCGTTCCGGCCGGACCGAAGGGGCAGTATTCCGCGACCTATGGTGACGGCATCGGCGTCGCCGCCGCGAGCAAGAACAAGGAGGCCGCCTACCTGCTTTGCCAGTGGGTGGTTTCGAAGACGCAAGGCGCCCGGCTGCTGCAGGCCGGCGGCGGCGTGCCGTTCCGCAACTCGATCCTGAACGATGCCGAGGTCCAGAAGGGCGTGAAGATGCCCAGGGAGTGGCTGCAGTCGGTGATCGATTCCGCCAAGATCAGCAAGCTCGGCCTGCCCGTGATCATCCCGGTCGCCGAATTCCGCGATCTCGTCGGCGCCGGCATCACCGCGACCCTTGCCGGATCCGATCCGGCGACCGAGCTGAAGAAGGCCCACGACCAGTTCCGGCCGATCCTGGAGCGCAGCGAAAAGGCGTGAGCGCGTTGACACAATCGGCTCCGGCCGCGGCTCCGATCGGGGCCGCGCCGGAGAAGCAGTTGCGGCCGCCGTCCTACTGGCCGTTCGTGGTGCCGGCGCTGGTCGTCGTGCTCGCCATCATCATCTTCCCGTGGGTGTTCACGATCTGGATGAGCATGAACGAGTGGAAGGTCGGCTCGCCGACCACCTTCGTCGGGTTCTCCAACTATCTGCGGCTGACGAGCGATCCCCGCTTCGCCGAAGCCGTTGGGCATACACTCGTCTACACCGTGCTCTCCGTGCTGCTGCCGCTGGTGTTCGGCACGTTCGCTGCCGTGGTGTTTCACCAGAAATTCGCCGGCCGCGGCTTCCTGCGCGGCGTCTTCATCATGCCGATGATGGCGACGCCCGTCGCGATCGCGCTGGTCTGGACCATGATGTTCCACCCGCAGCTCGGCGTGCTCAACTATCTGCTGTCGCTGGTCGGCATTCCGGCCCAGCTCTGGGTGTTTCATCCCGCAACCGTGATCCCCTCGCTGGTGCTGGTCGAGACCTGGCAATGGACGCCGCTGGTCATGCTGATCGTGCTCGGCGGCCTCGCCGCGATCCCGACCGAGCCGTACGAAAGCGCGCAGATCGACGGCGCAAGCCTGTGGCAGGTGTTCCGCTACATCACCCTGCCGCTGATCATGCCGTTCCTGTTCATCGCCGGCATGATCCGCATGATCGACGCGGTGAAGAGCTTTGACATCATCTTCGCGATCACGCAGGGCGGACCGGGCTCGGCGTCGGAGACCATCAACCTCTACCTCTACAGCGTCGCCTTCGTCTATTACGACCTCGGCTACGGCTCGGCGATCGCCGTGGTGTTCTTCCTGCTGATCGTCGCCCTTGCGGCCGTCATGCTCTATGCCCGCCAGCGCATGCTGTGGACCGAGATCGCGAGCGGCGCATGACGGCGAAGCAGATCATCAGCAGGATCGGCCTGTGGTTCGCGGTGTTCGTCATCGTGTCGCCAGCGATCCTGTTCTTCCTCTGGATGGCCTCGCTCTCGCTCAAATTCGAGGTCGACAATGCCGCCTACCCGCCGGTGTTCATCCCCGAGCATTTCGCCTGGAAGAACTATGCCGACGTGCTCGCCTCCAACCGCTTCCTGACCTATTTCATCAACAGCCTGGTCGTGACCGGCAGCGCGACCGCGCTGGCGCTGCTCGTCGGCGTTCCCGCCGGCTACGGCATCGCGCGCATGGCCGCGCACAAATCCGCGATCGTGATCCTGATCGCCCGTATCACGCCCGGCCTGTCCTACCTCATCCCGCTGTTTCTGCTGTTCCAGTGGCTGGGGCTGCTCGGCACGCTGGTGCCGCAGATCATCATCCACCTCGTGGTGACGGTGCCGATCGTGATCTGGATCATGATCGGCTATTTCGAGACGACGCCGATGGAACTGGAGGAAGCCGCCCTGATCGATGGCGCGACGCGCTGGCAGGTATTTCGCCACGTTGCGCTTCCGATCGCGCGGCCCGGCATCGCGGTCGCCTTCATCCTGGCGGTGATCTTCTCCTGGAACAATTTTGTGTTCGGCATCGTGCTGGCGGGCCGCGAGACACGTACCCTGCCCGTTGCCGTCTACAACATGATCTCGTTCGACCAGTTGAGCTGGGGGCCGCTCGCGGCCGCCGCGCTGATCGTCACCTTCCCGGTGCTGCTGCTCACGGTCATGGCCCAGCGGCAGATCGTCGCCGGGCTCACTGCGGGGGCCGTCAAGGGCGGATGATTACTCCGCCGGCGCTGCGTGCATCTCCGGATGCGCGGCGAAATGCTCGCCGGCGCTGAACTTGCTGGCTGCGAACAGGCCGGCCGCCATCACGGCATAGGCGAGCGCCACCGCGGGCGTGACGCCGAAGCCGCCGCCGATGCCGACGGCCTCGCCGTGCATGAAGCCGAAATAGGTCAGCACGGCACCGACAAGCGCGAAGGCCGAGGCCTTCTCGAAGTCACGCTCGATGATGAAGACACCGATCGCGCCGAGGATGAGGCCGCCGAGGATGGAGCCGCCGCCCATGATTTCGAGGCCGTGATAGACCACGCCCTGCTGCGGCAGCGCGGCGACCGCAGCGGTCTTGACCGCATCGGCCTTGTCGGCGGCCATGCCACCGACGGTCGCCGCCGCCGCCATGGTCGAGGCCAGCATGGTGTCGATCTGGAGCTTGGCCCAGGCAGCAAGATGCGGCGTCAGCGCCAGCACGATCGCGGGCGCGTGCTTGACCGGCGTGGTCTGGAACGCCTGCGCGCCGATCAGCATGCCGATATAGAGCAGGATCGGCGAGATCGCGACGACAGGCACGAGCGCGAGCAGCACCGAGACGATGCCGAACCAGGCCAGCACGACAACCATGAGGCCGGTCGCAGCCGAATAGCCGATGCGGCCGCCCATCGCCTTCCAGCCGGGATGGCCGATATAGACGGCGTTGATGAAGGGGTTGCCCATCAGGCAGCCGATCAGGCTGACGACGCCGTCGGCGGTCAGGACGCGCGTGGTCGGGTATTCGTCGCCGGCCGCTTCCGCGCTCTCGACATTGTCCATGGCCTCGACGAGGTCGTAGATGCCGAACGGGATAGCGGTGACCAGGATGATGCCGAGGAACTCGAAGCCGGAGAAGACGTAGCCGACCGCCGGTAGCGGCACCGAGAAGCCGAAATTGGCGAAGGCAGCGCCAACGCCCGCGATACTCAGGCCACCGAGACCGAGGCCGAACAGGTTCGAGCCCCAGGCGATGATCATGCCCGCCGCGATCGCGACGAGGCCGGCGGGAATGCCCTTCGGATATTTCACCCCGCCGAACCAGCTCACCAGGATGATCGCGAAGCAGACCAGGCCGATCTGCGGCGTTACGTACATTTCCAGCGCGGGCCGCATCGAGATGAAGGTGACGGAGACGCCGGCCAACGTGCCGAGCAGCGCGGCGCGCGGCGTGATCTTGCGGATGACCGGCGCGATGAAGCCGCCGATCATCAGGATGAAGCTCTGGAAGAACACCCAGACAAGGCCGGCCGACCAGCCCTTGAGCGGGTCGCCGGTCTTGAGCGTGATCGGCAGCATGATCACGAAGGTGACGATGAACATGTGCGGCACGCTGACGCCCGACGGCAGCGCGCAGACGTCGCTGCGGCCGGTCTTCTGCGCCAGGCGATAGGCGAGGTAGGCGTAATAGAAGGTCGACAGGCACATCATCAGCCCGAGCGCGGGCAGGATGCGTCCGAACACGAGGCTGTCGGGCATTTTCAGCACGAAGCGCAACAGGCCCGTGAGCACCAGCATGTTGACGAGGATGTTGGTGCCGAAGCCGAAAAACGCGTTCCAGTCGCCCGATGTCCATAATGCCGGCTTGAACTCGGATTTGCCGGCGCTCCCCGTCGCTGCACTCATGATGTCACCCCTGCGTGGTTGAAGTCTTCATTGCCTCCAGGACTGCGGCCGAGTCCGCGACCCAGCCGAAGATGCCGCCCTGGGCCTTGATCATCTTCAGGCCCATCTCGTGAAACTCGGGGAAGTAGGATGCGCAGCCATCGGAGATGACGACGCAGCGATAGCCGCGGTCATTGGCTTCGCGCACGGTGGTGTTGACGCACACTTCGGTGGTGACGCCGCACACCAGCAAATTCTCGATGCCGTATTTCTCCAGCACGTCGGCGAGCTCGGTGGCGTAGAACGCGCCCTTGCCGGGCTTGTCGATCACGATCTCGCTGTCGAGCGGATAGAGTTCTGGAATGATGTCGTGGCCGGCCTCGCCGCGAATGAGGATGCGGCCCATCGGGCCTGGATCGCCGATGCGAAGGCTGGGTGCGCCGCGTTCGACCTTGGCCGGCGGCGCATCGGAGAGATCGGGCAGATGCCCCTCGCGGGTGTGGACCACCAGCATGCCGGTCTCGCGCGCCGCCTTCAGCACGGCGCCGATCGGCTGCACCGCGCGCGCGAGCTGGCTGACGTCGTTGCCGAGCGTCTCGCCGAAGCCGCCGGGCTCCATGAAATCGCGCTGCATGTCGATGATCACGAGCGCGGTGGCGGGCCAGTCGAGCGTGATCGGCTCGGGCTCGGCGGTGATGACGCCCGGTGGCGGTTTGGCTGAATTCAGCATGACGCAGGCCCCCGCGAGAACTCTCTTTGCCCAGAGTTCTGCAAGCGCCGTGCCATTGTGTACAATTGCGGTCGCGGACGGGCGGAGAAGGAATTAGCTGCGCTGTCAGGACGTTAGGAAGAAAGCTGACGGCTGCTCATTCCCTGTGCGACGGCTTTGCGACGTGCATTTGCCCAAGGGATGAGCGCCCTCCGCCGTCATTCCGGGGCGATGCTCTTCTTTCTCCCTCTCCCCGTTCTTACGGAGCCGGGACGAGCTTCGCTCGCCCTGTGAGGGTTGGGGTAAGGGGCTGTTTCCGCAATCACGGTAAAAGACGGACTCGCGGAGAGCCCCCCTCACCCGGACTGCATCTTCGATGCAATCCGGCCTCTCCCCGCATGCGGGGAGAGGCGAAGAACCCGAGGCTCGCGCTCACACCCCGTACAGCTGCCGATACTCCGCCTCGTACGGCCCATACGAATCCTTCATCGTCGCCATGTTCAGCAGCATGGTCGCGACCAGCACGCCCGCCCTGTCGTACACGCGCGACTTCATCCAGACGCTTTCGGTGCGGCGACTGCCGGAGAGCGCGACGACCTCGCGCTCGACCTCATAGGCCTCGTCGACAAGGAGCGGGCCCTTCACCAGCCTGATCTCCTGGTCCGCGAACAGTCCGACGGCCGGTCCTCGCGCCGGCAGCGGATCGTCCTTGGAGCGGTACTGGAACAGCACGCTCAGCATCTCCATCGGGATGATCGGCCTGCCCCAAGGATTCGAAGAAGCATTGTCCGCACCTGAATAATAAGGCGAGTTCTCGGTGATGACCGCGAGCTTCTGCCGCAGCGAAAACGGATAGAGATCGCCCATGTTCTGGTCGAACGCCATCCTGATCGCCTGACGCTTGCCAAACGGCCCGACCCTGACGTCGCGCAGGATCACGGGATCGGCGAGCGGCTTGAGCTCGCCGAGGCGTGCCTCGAGCGCGGTCGCTCCTCGCGCATCGCCGACGCCAGCCGTGCCGCGCAGCACCTCGGTGCCGTCGCGCTTCACCATCTGGATCTGGCACTGGCTCGCGCCGGGCGACGGTTTCGCCAGGATCGCCTGCACTTCCTCGCCCTCGTAGCAGACGCTGCGATAATGCGCGGACAGGCAGCCGGTCTCGAACCAGGCCTGCCCCCACAATTGCGCGCCGAGCGGCGCGAACTGGCTGAAATGCGTCGGCCCTTCGATCGTGCCGCCCTTGAAGCCGAGCTTCTGCGCGGTGGCGTCATCATGGATCGAGGCATGCGCATCGTAGACCTGCGCCTGCAGCATCTGACGTGGCTGACGCCACGGCCCGATCAGCGCCTCGGCCGTCTCTGTGATCTCGGTGTCGAATGCGTTTGCAGCCATGGTGTCCTCCCGCGGGCAGCCATGACTAGCAGGAGCGCCACGGATGCGGCCAGCCGTATTGACTTCGGCAGGCTATGCTTTTGACTGTCACAATTCGGCTCGCGCAGCCGCAATCCCTCCCGCAGCGCAAACCTCACGCCGATCAAGAGACGAGGAACTCCCGAAATGACGCTGATGCAGGTCGAGCTGGACGACAAATACCGGCTCGAATCCACGCGGATATTCCTGTCCGGCACGCAGGCCCTGGTCCGTCTGCCCATGTTGCAGCGCGAACGCGACCGCCTTCAGGGGCTCAACACCGGCGGCTTCATCTCGGGTTATCGTGGTTCCCCGCTCGGCATGTACGACCACGCGCTGTGGCGCGCGAAGTCGCACCTCCAGCAGCACGACATCGCCTTCGTGCCCGGCCTGAACGAGGATCTGGCGGCAACCGCGGTGTGGGGCAGTCAGCAGGTCGGGCTGTTTCCCGGCGCCAAGGTCGATGGCGTGTTCGGCATCTGGTACGGCAAGGGCCCGGGCGTGGACCGCTCGGTCGATGCGCTCAAGCATGCCAATGCGGCCGGCTCCTCGCGCCATGGCGGCGTGCTGGCGCTCGCCGGCGACGACCATGGCTGCCAGTCCTCGACGCTGGCGCATCAGAGCGAGCAGGTGTTCGCGGCGGCGCTGATCCCCGTGATCAATCCCGCCACGCTGCAGGATTATCTCGACCTCGGCCTCTACGGTTTCGCGCTGTCGCGCTTCTCCGGCTGCTGGGTCGGCTTCAAGGCGATCAGCGAGACCGTCGAGAGTTCGGCGTCGATCGACAGCGATCCCGCCCGCATCCGGATCAGGCTGCCCGACGATTTCGAGATGCCGCCCGCCGGTCTCAACATCCGCTGGCCCGATCCGCCGCTGGAGGCCGAGCGGCGCCTGTTCGGGCCGAAGATGGCGGCGGTGCAGGCCTTCGCCCGCGCCAACCAGCTCGACCGCATCGTGCTCGATTCCAAGCCGGCGCGGCTCGGCATCCTCGCGACCGGCAAGGCCTATCTCGACCTGCGCCAGGCGCTTGCTGACCTCGGCATCACCGACAAGGATGCGCAGGATCTCGGCTTGCGCATTTACAAGGTGGCGCTGACCTGGCCGCTGGAGGAAAGCGGCGCGAAGCGCTTCGCCGAGGGACTTCAGGACGTGCTGGTGGTCGAAGAGAAGCGCGGCTTCATCGAAGACCAGTTGATGCGCATCCTCTACAACATCGACGCATCCAGGCGTCCGACCGTCACCGGCAAGCGCGACGAGAGCGGCGCGCCGCTGCTGCCGAGCGAAGGCGAGCTGACGCCGACCATCGTCGCGGCCGCGCTGGTGGCGCGCCTGCGCAAGCTCGGCCATCACAGCCCGGTGCTGGAGCAGCGCCTCGCCCGACTCGAAGCCTTCGACAAGCCCGTCACCACCAGCGCGCCGATCAAGCTCGCGCGCACGCCGTTCTTCTGCTCGGGATGCCCGCACAATACCTCGACCCGCGTGCCCGAGGGCAGCCGCGCAATGGCCGGGATCGGCTGCCACGGCATGGCCCTGAGCATGCCGACCCGCCGCACCGATCTGATCTCGCATATGGGCGCCGAGGGCGTGAACTGGATCGGGCAGGCGCCCTTCACCAGCGAGCAGCACATCTTCCAGAATCTCGGCGACGGCACCTATACCCATTCGGGACTCCTCGCCCTCCGCGCTGCTGCCGCCGCCGGCATCAACATCACCTACAAGATCCTCTACAACGACGCGGTCGCGATGACCGGCGGCCAGCCGGCCGAAGGCGCCTTCAATGTCGCACAGATCGCGCACCAGGTCTGGGCCGAGGGCGTCAAGCGGCTCGCGATCGTCTCCGACGATCCCGGCAAGTACCCGCAAGGCAATTACTTCCCGCAAGGCGCGACCATCCACCACCGCCGCGAGCTCGACGCCGTGCAGCGCGAGCTGCGCGACATCAAGGGCCTGACTGTCGTCATCTACGACCAGACCTGCGCCGCGGAAAAGCGCCGACGCCGCAAGCGTGGGCTCTATCCGGATCCCGCAAAGCGCGCCTTCATCAACGAGCTCGTCTGCGAAGGCTGCGGTGACTGCTCGCAGGCCTCCAACTGCGTCTCGGTGCAGCCGCTGGAGACCGAGTTCGGCCGCAAGCGCCAGATCGACCAGTCGAACTGCAACAAGGACTTTTCCTGCGTCGAAGGCTTTTGCCCGAGCTTTGTCACCGTGCATGGCGGGTCGCTGAAGCGGGTCAGGACCTCGGCGGTCGATTCCGGCCAGTTGTTCGCCGATTTGCCGCTGCCGCCTGTCCGTGAGCTGGAAGGTCCCTACAACATTCTCGTCACCGGCATCGGCGGCACTGGCGTCATCACCATCGGCGCCCTGCTCGGCATGGCCGCCCATGTCGACGGCCGCGGCTGCTCGGCGCTGGACTTCACCGGGCTGTCGCAGAAGAACGGCGCGGTGATGAGCCATGTGCGCATCGCGCCGAAGCCGGAGGATATTTCCGCGGTCCGCATCACCACCGGCGGCGCCGATGTCATCCTCGGCTGCGACATGATCGTCTCGGCCGGCCCTGCCGCGCTCAGCCGCGCCGAGCGCGGCGTGACCAGGGCCTACATCAACGCCGATTTGCAGCCGACCGCGAGCTTCGTGCAAAACCCCGATCTCGACTTCGAGATGGGCACGATGCAGACCGTGCTGCGCGACGCTATCGGCGACAGGAACGTCGACATCGTCGACGCCACTGGCATTGCTGCAGCGCTGATGGGCGACAGCATCGCGACCAATCCGTTCATGCTCGGCTTCGCCTTCCAGAAGGGTGCGATCCCGCTGTCGCTGGAGGCGCTGCTCCGCGCCATCGAGATCAACGGCGCCGCGGTCGAGATGAACAAGCTTGCCTTCACCTGGGGACGGCTGGCCGCCCACGACATGTCGCGGGTGCGCAGCGTGCTGCAGTTCAGGACCAGGGCGTCGGCGCCGGCGAAGTCGCTCGACGAGATCATCGCCACCTGCGCGGAGTTCTTGACCTCCTATCAGGACAAGGCCTACGCCGACCGCTACCTAGCGACCGTTGCAAAGGTGCGCAAGGCGGAGAGCGCGGCGTCACCCGCTTCCACCGAGCTCGCAGAAGCCGTGGCGAAGAACCTGTTCAAGCTGATGTCCTACAAGGACGAGTACGAGGTCGCGCGGCTCTATACGGACGGTAGCTTCGCGAAGAAGGTGTCGGAAAAATTCGACGGCGACTTCACGCTGAAATACCACCTCGCCCCGCCGATCTTCGCGAAGCGCGACAAGGCGACGGGACGGCTGCAGAAGCAGGAGTTCGGTGGCTGGATGATCCACGCCTTCCGCGTGCTGGCAAAGCTCAAGTTCCTGCGCGGCACCGCCCTCGACCTGTTCGGCCGCACCGAGGAGCGCAAGACCGAGCGGAAGCTGATCGAGGACTATGTCGCGATGATCGACCAGCGCATCGCCGGCCTGAAGGCCGCGCAAATCCCGTTGCTCGTTCGACTCGCCCGCGTGCCCCAGACGATCCGCGGCTTCGGGCACGTCAAGGAAGCCAACATCAGCCAGGCCGCCGCCGAGACGGCGCGACTCGAAGCGGAGCTGGAGAACAGCCGCTTTGCGGCTGCGGCGGAGTGAGCGCGAGCCGTCGCTACACACTCGGTGTCATCGCCCGGCTTGACCGGGCGATCCAGTACTCCGAGACAGTGGTGATTGAACCGATAAGCCGCGGCGTACTGGATGCCCCGCTTTCGCGGGGCATGACAGTGGTGGAGATGGCTAGAACGGAGTCGGAGCGGATACGGGCGTCGACACAACCATCGCCCCCTCGGCCAGATGCCGTCCCGCGATATACCCGAACGTCAGCGCCGGCCCCAGCGTGATGCCGGGGCCCGGGTAGTTGCCGTTCATGATCGAGCCCATGTCGTTGCCGCAGGCATAAAGGCCCGCGATCGGCGTGCCGTCCGCGCGCAGCACGCGTCCTTGCGCATCCACCTTCATGCCGATGGCGGTGCCGAGATCGGCCGGGTGGATGCGCATCGCAAAGAACGGGGCGCGGATGATCGGCGCGACACACGGATTGGGCTTGCACGCGGCGTCTCCGAGATGGCGCTGATAGATGGTGCTGCCGCGGCCGAACTCGGGATCGCGGCCGTCTTTTGCATCGGCGTTGTAGTTCGCGATCGTCGCATCGAGCGCGGAGGGCTTGATGCCGATCCCTGCCGCAAGCTCGCCGATGTCGGCGGCCTCGACCAACTCGCCGCTCACGACATAGCGCCGGACATTGCGCGCAAAGGGCTTGATGCGGCCGAGGCCGTAGCGCCACAAGAACTTGCGGTCGCAGATCAGGTAGAACGGCCGGTCCGGCTCGCCATTGCCGTCGCGCAGCATGGCGAGCACGAACTCGTGGTAGGACAGCGCCTCGTTGACGAAGCGGCGGCCGCTGGCGTTGACGGCGATCACGCCGGGCTTGGCGCGATCTGTCACCGTGTGCGGGAAGACGCCGCGACTGCCGTCGGCGCGGCGGAACAGCGAGGCCGGCACCCAATAGGCCGGGCTGGTCGCCTCCGTGTTGAGGGCAGCGCCGGCCGCGGCCGCGAGCCTCAGCCCATCCCCTGTGCCCGATGTGCTGGTCGCCGAGACGAGCCCGGCCGCGGGCGGGAAAAAGCGTTTGCGCAAGGCGGCATCATGCGAAAAACCGCCGGTCGCAAGCACCACGCCGCGGCGCGCGGCGATCAGGCGGTCACGGGCGCCGTGACGGATCACGACGCCACCGACGCGATCGCCCTGCATCGACAAATCCTCGACGTCGGCGCTGAAGAGGATCTCGACCTGCCGCCCCAGCAGCGAGGCGAAGAGCCGCGCGGCAAGCGCGTTGCCGAGATGCAGCGTCGTGCCGCGCGGCGAACGCAGCCGCTGCCATGCATATTCGAATACGAGCCGTGCTGCGCGGAGCGTCGAGCGCAGCGATTTTCCGGCGTTTCTCAAATGCGGGATATCGAGCCGGTTGACCATCATGCCGCCGAACAGCGTGAACTCGGGCAGCGGCGGTCGCAGCCGAGCGAAGCTCGCGCCGAGCTGCCTTCCGTCGAAGGCGACCGGCTCCAGCACGCGCCCGCCCGGCGTGGCGCCGAGCCGCTCCGGATAATAATCGGGATAGGACTTCACCGGCTGCAGGCGGACTTGCGTGTTGGCCTCGAGCCAGGCGACCGCCTCCGGTCCGCGCGCGAGGAAGGCGGCGCGCAGATTGGCATTGGCGGGCTCGGGCACCGTGCTGGACAGATACCGGACGGCGTCAGCCACGCTATCGGAGAGGCCTGCTTCCTTCATCTTGGGATTGGCGGGGATCCAGACCATGCCGCCGGACCAGGCCGTGGTGCCGCCGACGAACGCCGTCTTCTCGATCACCAGCACGCGCAGGCCTTCGGCCGCGGCAACGGCGGCGGCCGTCATCCCGCCGGCACCCGCGCCGATGACAATGACGTCGTAGGTCTCATGCGCCGGCATCATGCGGCAGGCTTGTGGAGGCGAGGCATGATCTTGTCATACCCCGCCCGAACAGAGGTTGGCCATAGCGTGATGAGCGACTTCACCTCTCCCCAGCGGGGAGAGGTGAACGGCTCGGCTTGGATCAAAGCCAACAAGGTCTAGCGTGCCTTCTTGCGCTCGACCGGGTCGATGTCGATCGCGCGCAGGCGGCCGAGCCGCAGCACGTCCATGGCGAGCCGCCGGCCGATGCGGTCGCGGTCGAGCACGCGGATCAAGTCGTCGACGCCGTTGATCTCGACGCCGTCGAGCCCGATCACGACGTCGCCGGGCAACAGACCGGCCTTCGCCGCGGGCCCGTCCGGCTCGATCTGGGCCAGCAGCGCGCCCATCCTGTTCTCGACGCCGGCCAGCACCGCATGCCGCCGCGGGACCGGCGCGGTCTGCCCGGCGACGCCGATATAGGCGCGGCGGACATAGCCGTGGCGGATGATCTCCGACAGCACGAACTGCGCGGTGTTGCTGGCGACTGCGAAGCAGATGCCTTGCGCGCCATTGATGATGGCGGTGTTGATGCCGATCACCTCGGCATTCGACGACACCAGCGGCCCGCCGGAATTGCCGGGATTGAGCGCGGCATCGGTCTGGATCACGTCCTCGATGGTGCGCCCACTCACCGAGCGGATCGAGCGCCCGAGCGCCGAGACCACGCCGGCGGTCACGGTCGATTCGAAGCCGAGCGGATTGCCGATCGCGATCACGAGCTGGCCACGCCGCAGGCTCTTGGAATTGCCGAGCGCGGCATAGGGCAGATCGCGCACGCCATTGGCGCGCAGCAGCGCCAGATCCGTATCCGGATCGACGCCCAGCACGCGGGCGTCGCCAACATGGCCCTCGACGTCCCGCAGCCGGATCTCCCTGGCGGAGCCGACCACGTGACTGTTGGTGAGAACGAGGCCGTCCGGCGAGATCACGATGCCCGAGCCGAGCCCGCCGCGCTCGCGTCTATCAGGCACTTTGGGCCCGGTCTCGACCCGCACGACGGCGGGACCGACGCGGTCGGTCACGTCGATCACGGCATTGGAATAGGCGTCCAGCAGGGCCCGGTCATCGACCGGGGCGGCCGCTGTCGTTCGCGGTGACGAGGCGTCATCGACGATATCTGAAGTCAAATCCAGCATGGCAGGAGTCCTTGAGGCTCACACAGATGGTGGCCTGTTCCCCCCGGTGCAAGGTGCCCGCCGGTGACGCAGGGCTGGACTGCCCAAGTGGCTAGGGCGCGCGCCGCAGCGTGCCCGCCCTGGCCTTGACCGGGTCGAGCAGCGACCAGTCGCCCTCCGGCAGCACATAGCCCTTGGGGAACGGCGCGCGCAGCTCCAGCCCGAGCGAGCGCAGCACGCGGTCGTCGCGGTAATAGCATTGCAGCACGACGCGAACGAGCGTTGTCGCGGCCGCGCCTCCGTGCTTGCGAAATTCCTGGGCGACCGCATCGCGCCTGGCGGCATCGAGCTCGGCGAGCGGCCCGCCCGCCAACCGCGCTAGATGATCCAGCGCCGCCGCCACCAATTTGGTGTCGCGGCCGAGCGTCGCGAGCATATCAGCCTGGATGGCGGGATCGTCGGCACCGGGCACCTTGTACGCGTCACTGGCGGGAACGATCATGCCGGCGACGGTGCGGAGGTCGTCGCGCTGGGCGCGGGTGAGTTGAAGACTTGCAGACATGGCGGCCTCAGTCGAACAGATTGGCTAGGCGCTGCTTCATCTGGTCGGCGATGTAGAGCGCGAGGGCCTGGATGGTGGAGGTCGGGTTCACCCCGCCCGAGGTGACGAAGATGCTGCCGTCGACGATGAAGAGGTTCTTCACGTCGTGCGTGCGGCCCCATTCGTTGACGACGGAACGTTTTGGATCGGTGCCCATCCGCGCGGTGCCGAGCAGGTGCCAGCCGCCCCAGGGGATCGGCGAGTTGATGCAGATGTCGGTGGCGCCAGCCGTCTCCAAAAACTCCCGGCCGCGCGCCAACGCATGGTCCATCATCTTCCGGCTGTTCTCGGAGATGGTGTAGTCGATCCTCGGCGCGGGAATGCCGTGGCTGTCCTTCAGGACGGGATCGAGCGTGACGCAATTGTGCTCCTCCGGCAGATCCTCGCAGATCGCCGAGAATCCGAGCCGGTGGCCGTTGAGCTTGCGGAAGACGCGGTGATGATCTTCGCCCCAGGGCAGAATGCCCTTCTGCTCGCTGACCACGGCCTCGAACACCGGCCCGGCGCCGCGCACGAACTGGACGCCATAGCCGCGCACGAAGCCGCGCGAGAGGTCCGTGTCATACCATTCCTTGCTCCACAGGCAGGTCGGCGGCGCGCGGTTGCTGTCGGTCGGCTCCTTCACATAGCCGTAGATCTGCGCGTAGGGATGGAACATCAGGTTCTTGCCGACGAGGCCCGATGAATTGGCGAGGCCGTTCGGGAAGCGGTTCGATGCCGAGTTGAGCAGCAGCCGCGGCGTGCCGACGCCGTTGCAGGCGATGATGACGACATGCGCCGGCTGGAACTGCTCGACGCCGTCCTTGTCGTAATAGACCACGCCCGAGGCCATGCCGTTCTCGTCAGTCGTGATCTCGCGCACCCGGCAATGGGTTCGCAGCTCGACACCGGCGCGGATCGCGTGCGGCCAATAGGTGATGTCGGTCGAGGATTTTGCCCCTTGCGCGCAGGCCGGCGTGCAGTGGCCGAGATTGATGCAGCGCGCCCGGCCCTCGTAGTCCATGGTCGCGACCGTCGTGTCCGACGGCCACCAGTGCCAGCCGAGCTCGTTCATGGCCTTGCCGATGATGGCGCCGGACAGTCCCATCGGCTGTTGCGGCATCGGCGGATGCGTCAGCGGCGAGAGCGGATCGCCCGACAGGCCCGACGTGCCCATCATGCGGTCGTTCTCCTCGAAGAACGGCGTCAGCGCGTCGTAATCGATCGGCCAGTCGTCGGCGACGCCGTCAAGCGTCTTCACCTTGAAATCCGACGGATGCAGCCGCGGCCAGTGCGCGGTGTACATCACGGTCGAGCCGCCGACGGCATTATAGTTGACGACCTTGATCGGCGAATTGTCGTCGTTGATCGGATAGTCCTCGGGGCGGCCGCGAACGTTGGGGCTCGACGACCACTCGCCGTAGAACTTGGCTTCCCAGTCGCGGCCCGTGCTCGGATATTCCGCCGGGTTCATCCAGCCGCCCTGCTCCAGGCAGAGAATGTGCATCTTGGTCTCGGCCAGCGACCACGCCACCGCCGCGCCCGATGCGCCGGCGCCGATGATCAGGACGTCCACGGGGTCATTCATCGAAGCATTTTCCTCCCGCCCTCGCCGCTTCCTTGGGCGATTCGGCCATCAAGGCTCGCAAGGCTGCGCAAACGATAGGATCAGAGCGCCCCGCGAGTAAAGCCGCGAGGCCCGAATGTCTGATATCGCATGGCGCAGACCATTGGTATCGACACATCGGGGTGCTAGGAACGAGGCGGAAGCCGCCATCGATAGCGAGACGTCATGTCCTCAAGGAATTCATTTGCCGCCGCCCGCGCCTGCGCGCTTGTTATGTTTCTCGCTCTATCCGGAGTTCTGGGCGACTCGACCCCCGCCTCCGCGCTGACGGCGGCCGCGACCGTCCGGGATGCCAATTCCATCCAGCTTGGCGACGTCACCTACCGGCTCGACGGCGTCGATGCGCCCGAGCTGGACCAGGTCTGCATCGACAACCAAGCCGATCCCTGGACCTGCGGCATCGAGGCCCGCGACCAGTTGGCCAAGCTGATCAACAAGCGCTCCGTGCGGTGTGACGATGTCGGGCCCGAGAAAAGCTTTGGCAAGCGCCACCGCGCCATCTGCACCGCCGAGGGCGACAAGGCCAGCCTGAACGAGCAGCTGATCCGGTCGGGCTTTGCGATCGCCCGCGAGCCGGTCAAGGCGAACGTCAAGCCGGCCGCGGCGGAAGCCAAAACCGCCTCGGCGGGACTCTGGAAAGGCTGCTTTGTTGCACCGCAAGAATTCCGTACCGGCAAGAAGGACGGCGCGCTTCTGGGCGCCGCCTGCCGTTCAGACCGCGACAAGGAGATTCGCGCGGTGCTGTTTCCCGAAGAACTGACGATGCCGCCAAGCTGTCCCATCAAGGGCAAGCTCGCGGTGCGTGCGCGCGTCACCGGCAATATCGGTATCTATCATTTGCGGGGCTGCCCGAGCTACGCGGCGACCAACAATCCGGATCGCTGGTTCTGCTCCGAGGACGACGCCCAGGCCGCGGGCTTCCGCAAGGCCTATAATTGCCGCCGGCCGAAATAAGGGAAACGTCAACCAATCCGGCGATCCCTGAGACAGTATTGATCCGGATTGCGATCGAACGCACGTTGCCCCATTTGTAAAGCAGCGCACGCGCCTCGCGCGAGCGCTACCTCGGCAGCAATCCGGCTTCGGATTGATTTTGCTCGGGCGTTACCTCCCTTGACTTTGGGCCGCTTGTCACCACGAGCGGCCTTTTTCTTTGCCCGGCCCTAATTGCGCATCGGCATGATCTGATCCATCGGCGGCATGTTCTGATTGAGATGCGCCATGATCCAGACCGTCCCGCCGACGACCAGGAACACCACCAGCAGTCCGAAGGCGAGCGCCAGCACGTTGTTGGTGTTGTCCGGCCCCGTGGTGATGTGCAGGAAGAACACGAGGTGCACGCCCATCTGCGCGATCGCCAGCACGATCAGCGCGACCGGGATGGACGGCTGCCAGACCAGATCGGTGCCGGCGATGAAGAACGACGTCGCGGTGAGCAGCAGCGCCAGGGCGAGACCGACGACATAACCGAGGATACGCGCGCCGACGCTGTGTTGCTCTTCGTCACCAGGTGCGATGTCGTGCTCGACATGCATGTGCGTCTGATCGCTCATGCGCCACTCCCAAGCAGGTAGACGACGGAAAACACCGCGACCCAGATGATGTCGAGCGCGTGCCAGAACAGAGCAAAGCACATCATCCGGCGCAGGATGTCGACGCGAAAGCCCTTGGCGAACACCTGCGCCATCATGGTGAGCAGCCACAGCACGCCGGCCGAGACGTGCAGGCCGTGGCAACCGACCAGCGAGAAGAATGCGGTGAGGAACGCGCTGCGCGACGGGCCATAGCCGCGGGAGACGAGACCTGCGAATTCGTTGAACTCGATCGCCAGGAAGATGAGACCCAGCACGCAGGTCACGGCCATGCCGAGATAGAACCACAGCCGGTTATGCGTGTCGGCGGCAATGCTGGCCATGCCGCAGGTGAAGCTCGACAGCAGCAGGCAGACGGTCTCGATCGCGACGTTCCTCTGCTCGAAAATCTCCGAGCCGCTCGGGCCGCCGGCGGTCTGGCCGGCCAGCACCGCATAGGCCGCGAAAAAGCAGGAGAACATCACGATGTCGGAGAGCAGGAAGACCCAGAAGCCGTAAGCGGTCACGATCCGCTTCGGTGCAGGCCCGGGATGCTCGACGACGATCCCGATGTGATGGGGATCGGCATGCGCATGGCCGGCGGTCGCGGTCATCGACATCAGACCCCTCCCGCCATGCTGACGAGGCTGCGCCGCTCCTCGAGGTTGATGCCGTCGATGCGGGCGACCTCGGCGGCGGGAATGACGTATTCGTCATGGTCGCGCCAGGCGAACACGACGAAGGTCGCGAACGCGCCGATGCCGCCCAGGATCACCATCCACCAGATATGCCAGATCAGCGCGAAGCCCATGATGCTGGCGAAGAACGCGCAGACGAAACCGGTCGGCGAGTTCCTGGGCATCTCGATGTCGTGATATTCTGGCCCTTCATGTTCGAGCGATTGCTTCCGGGCAAGCGCCTTCATGTCCCAATAGGCGTCCTCGCCGCGTACGTCTGGGGAGAATGCGAAATTGAACACCGGCGGCGGCGACGATGTCGCCCATTCCAGCGAGCGGCCGTCCCAGGGATCGCCGGTGCGGTCGCGAAGCGCCTCGCGATTGCGGATGCTGACGACGAGCTGCGTGATCTGGCAAATCACCCCGATCGTCAGCACGGCCATGCCGACGGCCGCCACGAGCATCCAGGGCCGCCACGCCGCAACGTCGTAGTGCTGCAGACGCCGCGTCATGCCGAGCATGCCGGCGACATAGAGCGGAAGGAAGGTGACGTAAAAGCCAAGGAAGGTGAACCAGAACGCCATCTTGCCCCAGCGCTCGTCGAGGCGAAAGCCGAATGCCTTCGGAAACCAGTATTCGAACCCGGCGAAGGCGCCGAACAGCACGCCGCCGATGATGACGTTGTGGAAATGCGCCACCAGGAACATGCTGTTGTGGAGCATGAAGTCGGCCGGCGGCACAGCGACGAGGACGCCCGTCAATCCGCCGATAATGAAGGTGACCATGAAGCCGACCGCCCACAGCATCGGCGTCGCGAAGCGGATGCGCCCGCCATACATCGTGAACAGCCAGTTGTAGATCTTCACCCCCGTCGGCACCGCGATGATCATGCTGGCGATGCCGAAAATGGCGTTGACGTCGGGGCCCGCGCCCATCGTGAAGAAATGGTGCAGCCAGACCATGAAGGAGATGATGCAGATCGCCATCGTCGCGAGCACCATGGAGCGATAGCCGAACAGGGCCTTGCCGGAAAACGTCGAGACCACCTCCGAAAAGATGCCGAAGGCCGGCAGCACGAGGATGTAGACCTCCGGATGTCCCCAGGCCCAGATCAGGTTCATGAACATCATGACGTTGCCGCCAGCCTCGTTGGTGAAGAAGTGGAAGCCGAGATAGCGGTCGAGCAGCAGCATCGCGAGCGTCGCGGTGAGGATCGGGAATGCCGCGACGATCAGGAGGTTGGAGGCGAGCGTGGTCCAGCAGAACATCGGCATGCGCAGATAGTTCATCCCCCTGGTGCGCAGCTTCAGCACCGTGGTGACGAGGTTGATGCCGGCCACCAGCGTGCCGACGCCGGAGATCTGCAGCGACCATGCATAATAATCGACGCCGACCCCGGGCGAGTAGGACAGTTCCGACAGCGGCGGGAAGGCCAGCCAGCCGGTGCGCGCGAATTCGCCGACCACGAGCGAGATATTGACCAGCAGCGCGCCGGTCGCGGTCAGCCAGAAGCCGACCGAATTGAGGGTGGGAAACGCGACGTCGCGCACGCCGAGCTGCAACGGCACGACGAGATTCATCAGCCCGATCACGAATGGCATCGCCACGAAAAAGATCATGATGGTGCCGTGCGCCGAGAATATCTGGTTGTAGTGCTCCGGCGGCAGGTAGCCCTGCGACTGGTAGGCGACGGCCTGCTGGATCCGCATCATGATCGCGTCGCTGCCGCCGCGCAGCAGCATCACCGAGGCAAGCAGGATGTACATGACGCCGATCCGCTTGTGATCGACGCTGGTGATCCATTCGTCCCAGAGATAGGGCAGATGTCCCCTCAGCACGACCCACGCCAGCACGCCGAGGATCCCCACCAGCACGACCGCGCCCGCGATCAGAGGTATGGGCTGGTCGAACGGGATGGCCGACCAATCGAGCTTACCGAGCATCATGGGCTCCACTGTGCGGACGGCCGGCATCGGAGAGCAGCTCCGGGCCCGGCCCGGGCGGAATGTGCTGGGTTGCGATCAGGTCGAACAGCCGCGGATCTTCCAGTCGCCAGGCCGGCCTGCCCTTCTCGACACCCTGCTGCATCAGCTTCCTGTAGCTGTCCTCGTTCAGCACGGCACCGGACTTCGCCGTTTCTGTCACCCAGTCCGGAAAGGCGAGCGGCGAGATCACGTTGACGTCGAACATCATGTCCGGAAAGCCGTCGCCGGAGAAATGCGCCGACAGGCCCTGCAACTTGCCTTCATTGTCGGCGCGCAGGTTCAGCTTCGTCACCATGCCGTTCATGGTGTAGATCATGCTGCCGAGCTGCGGGATGAAGAACGTGTTCATCACGCTCGACGAGGTGAGCTGAAAGTTCAGCTCCGCGCCGGCCGGCACCGTCAGCGCGTTGACGGTGGCGATGCGCTGGTCCGGATAGATGAACAGCCACTTCCAGTCGAGCGAGACGGCCTGGATCCGCACCGGGCTGCCGGTGCCGGGAACGGGGGCTGCGGGATCGAGCTGGTGCGAGCCGATCCAGGCGACGCCGCCGAGCAGGATGACGGTGAGCGCGGGGATCGCCCACACCACCATCTCGACGCGGCCGGAATAGACGAAGCCGGGCTGGAAGCGCGCCTTCGAATTCGAGGCGCGAAACCAGAACGCAAAGGCCAGGATCGCGACAATGGTCGGCACCACGATCGCGAGCATGATGAAAACGGAATCGACCAGGATGGTGCTGTTGGCGACAGCCACGGGACCTTGGGGATCGAGCAGGTTCATCGGCAAGCCGCTGGCGATTGGAAAGCCCCGGGAGGAACGCGAAAATCTCCCCGCAACAAACGCAGTTGTATGACGACGGTTCCGAAAGAGGTCTTTCAGAACCGCCCGATCTCCCGCCGCGGCATGCAATTCCATGCGATGTCAATGACATGGGCGCGGGACGGTCGGCCTTCTCACCCCCGCGCAGCGTTGCTATCGTCGGAAAAAAGCGGATGGCAAAGGGACGGAATGACATGCAGGGGCCCGAGGATGATGCCGGCCTCTCCGGCAAGGTCGCGCTGATCAGCGGCGGCGGCGCCGCCGGCGACGGCATCGGCAATGGTCGTGCCGCAGCCATCCTGCTGGCCCGCGCCGGCACAAAGGTGCTGGTGGCCGACCGCGACCTCAAGCTCGCCGAGCGCACCGTGGAGATGATCGCGGCCGAGGGCGGCACGGCCGCGGCTCATGGCGGCGACGTCACCGTTGAGGCCGATTGCAAGGCCTTGGTCGAGGCCGCGCTCGATCGCTGGGGCCGGCTCGATTTCCTCGACAACAATGTCGGCATCGGTAGCCGCGGCAGCGTGGTCGACGAGGCGGCGGAGCAGTATCGCCGCGTCATGCAGGTCAATGTCGAGACCATGTTCCTGCTCTCGAAGCACGCCATCCCCGCCATGATCAGGACCGCGAAGGGCGGCGCGATCGTCAACATCTCCTCGATCTCGGCGCTGCGGCCGCGCGGGCTCACGACCTACACGACCTCGAAGGCCGCCATCATCGGCCTGACCCGCGCCATGGCGGTCGACCACGGCCGCGACAACATCCGCGTCAACTGCATCTGTCCCGGTCCGATGTACACGCCGATGGTCTATGCCCGCGGCATGAGCGAGCAGGCCCGCGCCAACCGCGCGAAGGCGTCGCTGCTGAAGACCGAAGGCACCGGCTGGGACATCGGCCACGCCGTCAAGTTCCTGCTCAGCAACTTCGCGCGCTACATCACCGGCCAGGTGCTGGTGGTCGACGGCGGCGTGACGCTGCAGGCGCCCGAACGCGAGTCACAGGACCACTAGCAAGAGGAAACAGAGGGATGGCCCGCCTGCCCTATCTCGAGGCCGACCAGGTCGCGCCCGAATATCGCGACATGCTCAAGCGCAACACCAACCTGCACAAGCTGCTGGTCAACTCGCCGGAGATGGCGCGGGCCTTCAACGGCATCGGCGGCTACATCCGCTTCAAAAGCAAGCTCGACCCGCGCTTAAGGGAGCTTGCGATCCTCCAGGTCGGCTGGATGGAGAAGTCGGAATACGAGTTCACCCACCACGTGAAGATCGGCAAGGAGTTCGGCGTCACCGACGAGGACATCGCCGGCCTGATGGCGGAGACCGAGGGCAGGCCGTCGGGGCTGGAGCCGCTGGCGAAGGCCATCCTGAAGGGCGCGCGCGAGATGGTGCGCGAGCTTGCGATGTCGGATGCGACCTTCGCCGGGATCAAGCAACATCTTTCCGACGAGCACATGGTCGACCTCGTCCTGACCATCGCCTTCTATTGCGGCGTGGTGCGCGTGCTCGCCACCATGAAGATCGACAACGAGCCGACTTACAAAGAGGTACTGCAGCAGTACCCGATCCCGGGAGTGAACTGACATGCGCCTGAAGGACAAGGTTGCGATCGTCGTCGGCGCCGGCCAGAGCCCCGGCGAAGGCATGGGCAACGGCCGCGCCACCGCGCTCACCTTCGCGCGCGAGGGCGCGAAGGTGCTGTGCGTGGACCATCATCTTGAATCGGCCCAGCAGACCGTGGCGCAGATTACCGAGACGAACGGCACCGCCGCGGCCTTCAAGGCCGATGTGACCAAGGCCGCCGACATCAAGGCGATGGTGGCGGAGGCGAAAGCACGCTGGGGCCGGATCGACGTGCTGCACAACAATGTCGGCGTCAGCCTGTCCGGCGGCGATTCCGAGCTGCTGCAACTGACCGAAGAGGCCTTCGACCGCGTCGTCGCCATCAACCTGAAGAGCTGCATTCTGGCAGCGAAGGAGGTGATCCCGATCATGCGCGCGCAGAAGAGCGGGGTCATCATCAACATCTCCTCGATGGCGGCGATCACGACCTACCCTTACGTCGCCTACAAGGCGACGAAGTCCGCCATGATCGCCTTCACCGAGCAGCTCGCCTACCAGAACGCCGAATACGGCATCCGCGCCAACGTCATCCTGCCCGGCCTGATGAATACGCCGATGGCCGTCGACACCCGCGCCCGCGAATGGCACAAGACCCGCGCCGAGGTCGAGGCCGAGCGCGACAGCAAGGTGCCGCTGCGCCGGAAGATGGGCACCGGCTGGGACGTCGCCAACGCCGCGCTGTTCCTGGCGTCCGACGAGGCGAATTTCATCACCGGCGTGACGCTGCCGGTGGATGGCGGGGCGAGTGTGCGGCGCGGATAGCGTGATCCCTAGTGGCCCATCCCCCGGTCGAATGCGCTCAGGACAGCGAGCGTCATCGCGATGACGCCCGTCTGGATGGTCGGCTTCGGCACTGGCGCGAACAGCGGGGAATGGTTGCCGGGAAGCGGCGAGCCGCCGTTGAGCGAGGCCGCGACGGCTTCCGGCGCGTAGACACCGATATTGAAGAACATCGATGGCACGCCGGAACTGATGTACTCGGAATAGTCCTCGCTCGCGGTGACCGGGGGCACGAGCTTCAGCTTGTCGCCGAAGGCCGCCCTCAGCACTTTCTCGGCGGTCGCGACAACGGCGTCGTCATTGACCAGCGCCTTGACACCATCGGTGATAACGACAAGCGGAGCAGGCGCACCAGCCATCTCGGCCACCGCCCTGGCGGTGCGTTTGATCCCGTCATGAATTCTGGCGCGCACCTCGGCATCGAAGGTTCTGATCGTGCCCTGCAGGACCGCTTCGTCGGGAATGATGTTGCCCGACGTGCCGGCATGGAGCGAGCCGATGGAGACCACGGCGAATTTGGTCGGGTCCTTTTCACGGCTGATGACGCTCTGCACATCGACCACGAAGCGCGACGCCATCATCACGGGATCGATGGTCGCCTGTGGCATCGCGCCATGGCCGCCGCGGCCTGCGAACCTGACGTAGAGAGCGTCGGCCGCCGAAGAGCGGACCCCGACCGTGTAGCTGACCGAGCCGTAAGGCGAGGCTCCGCCGCCGCTGTGAAGTGCAAAGCCGACATCGGGCTTGGGAAAGCGCGTGAACAGGCCATCGGCCAGCATGGCCATCGCGCCCGCCCCGACCTCCTCGCCGGGCTGGGCGATGAACATCAGCGTTCCCTTCCACCGGTCCTTCAGTTCAACCAGCGCCTTCGCGGCGCCGACCCAACTCGCCATGTGGATGTCGTGGCCGCAGCTGTGGCTGACGAAGGTTTCGCTCCCCTGCCAAGTGGCCTTGTCGCGGCTGGCGTAGGGCAGCCCGGTCTTTTCCTCCATCGGCAGGGCATCGAGCTCGGTGCGCACCATGATGGTCGGGCCGTCGCCGTTCCTGTACAGCGCGACCAGCCCGGTCCTGCCGACCCTCTCCGTCACCTCGAAACCGATCGTGCGCATCTCGGCCGCAAGTTTTGCGGCGGTCTTCATCTCCTGGAAGGCGAGCTCGGGATGGGCGTGGATGTCCTTGTAGAGCGCATCGAGGCCTGGATATCCAGCCTCGAACGAGATTTCGATCGATTGCTTCAGGGCAGCGATGTCGAGGTCCGCCGACGCAGGCGTCGCAACGACGCTGCCCAAAGCAAGCGCGAACAGGGGTTTTGCAAACCGCATGGTCCGACTCCCTTGACTGTCCTGGCGTGAGGCGCCCTTTCCCGAGGGAGGAGGATACGCCGTCAGCGCGGCACGCTCGTCATCCGCCAGATCGTGCCGTTCCCGTCTTCGGAGATCAAGAGCGCGCCGTCCTTCGCAACCGCGATGCCGACCGGCCGCCCCCACACCTCGCTGTCGTTGACGACGAAGCCGGTGACAAAATCCTCGTACTCGCCGGTCGGCTTGCCGTCCTTCATCCGGATGCGGATCACCTTGTAGCCGGTGCGCTTCGAGCGGTTCCAGGAGCCGTGCTCGGCGGCGAAGGCATCGCCCTGATATTCGGCGGGAAACTGCGTGCCCTGGTAGAAGGCCATGCCGAGCGAGGCCGAGTGCGGCTGCACCAGCACGTCCGGCACCGTCACCTTGTCCTTGAGGTCCGGCCGCGCGCCGGCGTGGCGCGGGTCTTCGTTGTTGCCGATGTAGAACCACGGCCAGCCGTAGAAGGCACCCTCCTTTACGCTGGTGACATAGTCGGGCACGAGATCGTCGCCGAGACCGTCGCGCTCGTTGGTCGAGCACCAGGGCAACCCGGTCTGCGGCTGGATCGCGAGCCCGACGCAGTTGCGGATGCCGGTGGCATAGAGCTTGCGGTCCTTGCCGTCGGCCGAGAAGGCGAGCACCGCGGCCCGCTCGGCCTCGTAGCCCCAGGACGCGCCCGGCGCCTGCGCGCGCGACCAGGCCTCGAGGCCGCCGGGCGGGTTGCCCATGCCTTCGGCGACGTTGCTGGCGGAGCCGACCGACACCAGCATGCGCTTGCCGTCGGGCGTGAACGCGATGTCGCGGGTGGAATGACCCGACCCCGACGCCAGGTTCGCAACCACGATTTCAGGCTTGGCGGAGGCCTGCACGTCGCCAGTGCGATAGGGAAAGCGGACAACGTTGCCGGCGTTGGCGACATAGAGCCATTGCGGATTGTCGCCATTCGGAAAGAACGCCATGCCGAAGGGGCGGCTGAGTCCGCTGGCATAGACCTGGTTGGTGACGAGTTTGGTGCCGTCTTCGTCCAGGCGCAGCACGCGGATGCGGCCCGGCCCGGTCTCGGCGACGAAGATGTCACCGTTCGGCGCGATCCGGAGCACGCGCGGCCCCGCCAGGCCTTCGGCCAGCAGCTCGATCCTGAAACCCTGCGGCACAAGCGGCATCGCGCCGCCGCGCGGCACCACGCGTGTCGAATTGGCAACGGACGGCGATGCGCCGGGCTTCGGCAGGTCCTGCGGGCGGATCAGCCTGACGATGCCGGGCTTGTCGGCATGCCAGCTGCCGAATGCGTCCTTGCCCTGCAGCACCGGCTCCGCTTGCACGCCGGCGCACGCCGCCCAAAGCCATACGGGCGTCAGCATGACGGAAACATGCATCTTCACGTCGTCGTCCTCCCGGCCTCTTCTGCCAAATCCCACATCATTCCATGCCCGCACGATGTGCAGCGGCGTTGCTGCATCGTACTGGAAAACAACGCGGATCGGTGCGACACATTGTAGGGCTACGGCCGCCCGGCGCGGTCATCAAAGCTGCGGCATCGGCGTCGCGACTGACGGGGTGATCATGTGGGGATCCGTCGTATCGGAATGGGCGAGCCTGCTGCTGCGCTGGCTGCATGTGGTGGCGGCGATCGCCTGGATCGGCAGCTCCTTCTACTTCATCCATCTCGATCTCAGCCTGAGGCCGAAAGCCGACCTGCTCGACGGCGTGCACGGCGAAGCCTGGCAGGTCCATGGCGGCGGCTTCTACCGGATCATGAAGTACCTGGTGGCGCCCACCCGGATGCCGGAGGAACTGACCTGGTTCAAATGGGAGGCCTACACCACCTGGCTGTCCGGCTTCGCGCTGATGGTGGTGGTCTATTATCTCGAGGCCGATTTGTTCCTGGTCGACAAGTCGATCCTCGACCTCACACCATTGCAGGCCGGGCTGTTCAGCTTCTGCAGCCTGGCGCTGGCGTGGCTGCTCTATGAGGCCGCCTGCCGCACCGGGCTCGCGCAGCGCGAGTTGCCGTTTGCCATCGGCGGCTATCTGTTCCTGGTCGCGCTGACCTACGCCTTCACCCACGTGCTGAGCGGCCGCGGCGCCTTCAACCAGATCGGCGCGATCATCGGCACCATCATGGTCGCCAACGTCTTCGCACTGATCATCCCGAACCAGAAGAAGATCGTGGCCGCCCTGCTCGCGGGCGAGGCGCCCGATCCGAAGCTCGGCAAGGCCAGCAAGGAGCGCTCGGTCCACAACAACTATTTGACGCTGCCGGTCGTCGTGCTGATGATCAGCAATCACTATCCGCTGCTCTACGCCACCCGCTTCAACTGGATCATCGTCGCGATCGTGCTGGCGCTGGGGCCGGTGATCCGCCACTTCTTCAACGAACGGCACGCCGGGCGCAACTCGCCGTGGTGGGTGTGGGGTGTCGCGACGGCGGGCGTGATCGCAATCCTCTTTCTCTCCGCGGCCGGCCCGCGCGAGGCGAAGACGGGCGCGCTACAGGCAGAGCCTACGCTCGCCAATGTCGAGGAGATCGTGACGTCACGCTGCAGCATGTGCCACGCCGCCGAGCCGGTCTGGTCGGGCATCGTGACCGCGCCGAAGGGCATCCTGCTCGACGCGCCCGAGCACATCCATCGCAACATCCGCCTGATCGGCCGCGTCGCCGCATGGTCCACCGCGATGCCGCCCGGCAACGTCACCGAAATGACCAGCGAGGAACGCGCCATCCTCGCCGCCTATATCGAGCAGGCGCGCTGACGCCGTCACGCGCCGATGCCCCGTCTGGCGGAATGGAATTTCCGCTTTTCCCGCCGATTTGAAAATGACTTGACCGCCTGTCCGGCGTAGACAGGATCAAACCAGTTTGCATGCGGGGAAAGAACAGTGGCCCTCAAGAACGTCATCGGGATCGACCACGCCGTGGTCATGGTGAAGGACCTCGACAAGGCGGCCGAGACGTACCGGCAGCTCGGCTTCACCGTCTCGCCGCGCGGCACCCACAGCGCGCATATGGGCACGGGCAACTACACCATCATGTTCGATCCGGATTACATGGAGCTGCTCGGCGTGCTGGCTGCGACCGAGCACAATGCACCGGCCCGCGCCTTCCTCGACAGGCACGGCGAGGGCATCGAGCGGATCGCCTTCACCGCGATCGACAGCGCCGCCGGCGCGGAGGAGATCCGCGCGCGCGGCCTGACGCCGATCGGGCCGACCGATTTCGAACGTCCGGTGACGCTGCCGAACGGCACGGTCTCGGCGGCGAGATTCCGCACCTTCATGTGGCCGACCGCCGAGGCGCCGGGCGGCGTGCGCATCTTCGCCTGCCAGCACAAGACCCGCGACACCGTCTGGATTCCCGAGCTGATGTCGCATGCCAATGCCGCCAGAAGGATCAGGCAGGCGCTGATCGCAACGCCCGAGCCGGCGCAGGAGGCCGCGCATCTGACCCGTCTGATCGACCGCGAGCCGAAGGCGGAGGCGGATGGCGCGGTCATGGTGGCGTCCGGCGGCGATCGCGCCGATTTCGTCTATCTGACACGCGACCAGCTCGCCGGCCGCTATCCCGGCGTGCCGCTTGCGGGGCTTTCCGAACGCGGCGGCGCGGCGCTGGTGCTCGAAAGCGGCGACCTCACCGCGACCGCAAAGGCGCTGGGCGCGACCGGCGTGCGGAGCGGCACGGCGATCTGCGTGCCGCCGGCCAAGGCCAACGGCACCCTGCTCGCCTTCATTGCCGGCTGATTTTAACTAATTCTTTAGCGTGCGTTTACCCGGCGGCCCTAGCATTCGGGGCTGTTCACGGAGGGTCATGCGCATGTTCGCAGAGGGATCACCGATCGCCTATGACGCGCCGGCCGAGCTGAAGAAATGGCCGTCGTTGAAGGGGCAGAGGCTCAAGGACCGCGGCCAGCCCTATCTCGTCTATAACGGCACGCTCGCCCAATGCGTCCGCGAGCTCATGGCAAAGCCGGTCAAGGGCATCTCGCTCTACGACATCATGACGACGCCGCAAACGGCCTTCAACCAGACCGTGCTCTCGCCCGGCGATGCCGCCGAGATCGCGATGCGCAAGGACTTTCCCAAGGACTAGATCAAGCGCTAGCTCAGTTCGACGCGCGCCTGCCGGCAGCTTTGCCGTGCTGGCTGGATGACGAGTCCGCCCGTGCGTCGACGAACACGACCGGCGTGCCGCGCTTGAGGTTGTCGCCGAGCGTGCGCGCGTCCCAATTGGTGAGCCTGACGCAGCCGTGCGACGCGGACTTGCTGACCTTGTCGGGCTCCGCCGTGCCGTGAATGCCGTAGCCCGGCGCGGACAGTCCGATCCAGTACGCTCCCACCGGGTTGTTCGGCCCCGGCTTGACCTCGAACGGCTCCTTCGATTTGACGTTCTTGAACTTGTAGTCGGGATTGTAACGGTAGGTCGGCTTGTCGCTGGTGCTGGTGACCTTGAGCGTACCGGTCGGGGTCGGGCGCTCCGAACTACCGACTGACGCTGGATAGAATGCGAGCAGGCGGTCCGTCGCATCGAACGCCTTCACCGTTTCATTGGTCTTGTCGACCTCGAGCCGTGCAATGCGTGGCAGCTCGCGCCGTGCCGGAACACTGGCAACCTGGATCGTCTCGCCGGCCTTGTCGAAGGGCTTGCCCGGATTGATCGCCCGAAGCAGATCCTCGCTCATGTGGAATTTTTCGGCGAGCCCCTCCAGCGGACTGGTGTAGCTCAGCGCCTTCAGCGACTTCATGTCCTCGAGCTTGCTCGGCAGTTGCTTCAGGAAAGGTCCCTTCACGTCCGCGTCCGCGATCGTGTAGTCCACGATGATGGCGCCGTCGCTCGCAGCCGCCAGCTTGTCCCAAAGCTCCGGCGCGATTCCCTTCTCCTGCGCGATGCCGTTCTGCTCCGCAAATGCCTTCAGCGCCTTCTGCGCGTTCACGCCGAGCTTGCCGTCGATCTCGCCGGGCGAGAACAGCTCGCGATCGAGCAGCACCTGAAGCTTCACGATCGATGCGTTGATCTTGTCGGCGGGCGGCGGCTTTGCGGGGCGCGCGGCGTCATTGATGGCGGCGGCATCGAGATGACCCGCGAACGCCGGACAGATCAGCCACAGCGAAATCATCGCACCGAGCATCGATCGCAACATATCGCTCGTCCCAATTCGCGAATGGCCCGCAAAAGCGCGGGGAGTTTCGTCGCGGGAACACCGTAAGAACACCGAAGGAACCGGCGGGATCGCAGCTTTGCCGCAATCGGACGGTTAACAGCTCCTTAAGCGCCGGCGCGTCGCTGGCCGTTCATCCCACAGTTCGAGGTTGTCCACGCAATGCGATTCGTCGTCGCGGCTTGCGCCGCGTTCCTTGTCCTGATGTGCGACCTCGATCCGTCGGCATCCCGTCAAACATCGAGCTTCGATCGCTCCGCTCTTCAAAACAGCCAAGCCTCGCCACTTGTTCCGGTGGTCGAGCTTTTCCTCGCAAGCGTGCAGGCCATCGAGCTTGCCAACGCGCGCGCTGCCTACGAGGAATCGCCCGAGCCCCCGCGGGCTGTCGAGGCCGCGACGCAGGCCAGTGCTTCGCCGACTGAACAGTTCTGCCACGCGCTGCGGGACGCCGCCGAGACCAGCGGCATTCCGGTGCCCTTCTTCGCCCGCCTGATCTGGCAGGAGAGCCGCTTCAAGTCCAACGAGGTCAGCCGTGCAGGCGCAAGGGGCGTCGCGCAGTTCATGCCGGAGACGGCCGCCGAGGTCGGGCTCGACGATCCCTTCGATCCGATGAAGGCGCTGCCCGCTTCCGCCAAGTTCCTGCGCAAGCTCCGCGACGATTTCGGCAATCTCGGACTTGCGGCCGCCGCCTATAACGCGGGTCCCGGCCGCATCCAGAAGTGGCTTGCCAAGGAGAGCGACCTGCCGCGCGAGACGCGCGACTATGTCCGCATCATCACCGGCACCAGGGCCGAGGACTGGACCGGGCGCTCGGAGGCCCTCGCGATCCACATCGAGCTGCCGCGTGAGGCACCGTGCGAGGGCATCGGCAACCTGTCCAAGACCAAGGACGTCGCCTGGGTTCCGGTGAATCTGGCGCCTGCGGTCACCACTCTCATCCACAAGGCCGAGCAGGTCGCGGCGCGATTGGCGGCCAGCCGGGCGCGTACCCGGCTTGCATCCTCGATCCGGAAAGCCACGCATGGCAAGGCCCGCAGCATGATCGCGGCGCGCGCCGCAAAGGGCGCTAAGGGCCGCATCCGCGTCGCATCGAGCGAGCGCTAACCGGTCACACCGGCTGCTCGTCGTCGGTCACCGGCGACGTCACCACCAGGAAGACGAGATCGGTCAGGCCCGAGTTCGAGATCGCATGCTCGACGCCCGGCGGCAGGAAAATCACGTCGTGCTTGCGCACGACGTGACTCTTGCCCGCGATCTCCATCAGCCCCTCGCCCTCCAGCACGTGATAGACCTGCTCCTGCACCTTGTGATGGTGCCGCGCGACATAGGCCATCGGCTGGTACATCGAGATGCGGTAGTCGATGCGGCGCGATCCGGCCGTCTCCGGCATCACCAGCGGCTTCGACAGCGCCCCACCGAAATGATTGGGGAACTCGCGCCAGGGCACCTCGGCGATATTGCGGATGAAGGCGCCGCCCGTCTGCTCGGCCATGCCTGTACTCCCTTTCCCTTAGCTCAATTCACCAGCGCGCCGCCGTCGACATAGACGATCGAGCCGGTGGTAAAACCGTTGGCCATGAAGCTCGCGATCTGCTGCGCGATGTCCTCGGCCATGCCGACGCGGCCGACCGGCAGCGCCGCGGCGGTCTTGGCCAGCATCTCCTTCCGCGCCGCTTCCGGCATCGCTGCGCGGATCGGCGTGTCGATGACGCCGGGCGACACCGCATTCACGCGCACCGGCGCGAGTTCCAGCGCCAGCGCGCGGGCAAGCGATTCCAGCGCGCCGTTCGCAGCACTGATGATCGCCGAGTTCGGCCGCGGCCGGACGCTGAGGAAACCGGTGACCAACGTCAGCGATCCGCCGGGACGGATCGTGGCCTCGCGCGCCACGCGCCAGGCGCCCCAGAACTTGCCCTCCATGGTGGCGCGCACGTCCTCCATCGCCACCGTCTTGAACGGCCCGGTGCGCAACTGCGCGGCCGTCAGCACGACGTGATCGACGGGGCCGGTGCGGCGGAACAGCTCGGTGACGCTCTCGTCGCTGGTGACGTCGCAGGCGATCGCCGTCACCTTCAGCCGCTCGGCGACGGGATCGAGCTTTGCCGCGCTGCGCGAGGCGACGACGACGTCGGCGCCTTGCGCCTTGGCGAGTTCCGCCGTGGCAAGCCCGATGCCTGAGGAGCCGCCGACCACGACGACTTTTTTGCCCGCGAGCGTCATTCCGTTCTCCCCGATGTCCCCTCGATTGATCTTTGCGTGCCGCGATCAGCCCGGCTGGAAGCGCGTGCCGATGCCGGCCTTGCTTTGGCCGAGGCCCGGCAGCTCCCAGACGCCGGCGCCCGCCGGATTGACGTCGGCGGCGATGTCGACGTCGATCAGATACGGCCTGTTGGCGGCAATGCCCTTGCGGATCGCCTCGCCGATATCGGCGGCGCGATCGACCCGCACGCCCTCGACGCCGCAGGAGCGCGCCATCGCCGCGAAATCGGGGTTGTAGCGCTCGCCCGTCTCCGGATGCTTGAAGTCGGTCGCAAGCTCGCGTCCGCCGAGATAGCCGCGCTGAAGTCCGCGGATCGAGGCATAGGCGTAATTATTCCAGACCACCCAGACCACCGGCAGATTGTACTCGACCGCAGTGCCCAGCACATTGGCGTGCATGAAGAAGGCGCCGTCGCCGCACACCGACACGCAGGGCCGGTCGGGGGCTGCGAACTTCGCGCCCATCACGCCGGCGACGCCAAAGCCCATCGGGCCAAACCCCATCGAGCCGATCAGCGAATCCGGCCGCCTCGGCTTGCAGAAGCCGAGCAGCCAGTTGTGATGCACGCCGATGTCGGAGACGAGGATCGCGTCCTCCGGCAGCGCCTTGTCGATCTCGGCGGCCGCGCGCTGCGGGTTGATCGGCGTCGTGTCATCGGAGAAGCCGGGCGCGACGAACTTGTCCCACTCCTTGCGATAGCCATCGATCTGCGCCAGCCATTTCTTGCGCGCATCGGACTTCTTGAAGATATTGTCGCGGCGATCGAGCTCGGCGTGCACCTGGCGCAGGAAGGTGCGGACGTCGGCCATCAGCCCGAGCGCGACCGGATAGTTGCGGCCGATCTCCTCGGGGTCGATGTCGACATGGATCAGCCTTGTCGGCGGGATCGTGAAGGAGTAGCCGGGAATCCACGAGCTCGAGGTGCGGTCGTCGAAACGGACGCCGAGCGCAAGCAGCACATCGGCCTGACGGGCCGCGTGGTTGGCCTGGTAGTGCCCGGCGCGCGCGACGAGGCCGAGCGCGAGCGGGTGGTTGACGTCGAGCGCACCGAGCCCGCTCGCCGATGCCGCAACCGGAATCTGGAGCCGCTCGGCCAGCTTGCGCAATTCGTCGGCCGCTCCGCCATAGCGCACGCCCTGCCCGACCAGCATCACCGGCCGCTCGGCCGAGAGCAGCATGTCGACCGCCTTCTCGACGCCCTCAGGGTCGGCCCCGCAGCGGCTCGAAATGTTGGCGCTCCACTCGATCGCCTTCGGCGCCTCCTCGGCGGCCGATTCCATGAAGACGTCGAAGGGCACGTCCACTACCACGGGGCCCGGCCGTCCCGTGACCATGGTCTTCCAGGCCTGCCGCACCGCGAGCGGCACCATCTCGCCGCGCGTCGGCTGAAACACCTTCTTGCACATCGTGCGCACCGTGGACGGGAAATCGGCCTGGTAGTGCCGGTACATCTCTTGGAAGGCGCCGCGGTTGAACTGGCTGGTCGGCACGTTGCCGGTGATCGCCATGAACGGCACCGAATCGAGGAAGGCGTTCGCCAGCGAGATCGGCAAATTCGCCGAGCCCGGGCCGCAGGAGGTGAAGGTCGCGGTCGGCCGGCCGGAGACGCGGTAATAGACGTCGGCCATGAAGCCGGCGACGCTCTCGTGGTGCACGGAGATCGTCTTGATGTCGGCGGAGCGCTCGTACAGCGCGTCGATGAACTGGATGTTGCCGTGGCCGCAGAGCCCGAACACCTGCGGCACTTTCTCCTGGATCAGATAGTCGACAATGACCTGGGCGCCATTGAGCATGTTTCGCGACATCAAGCGGTCTCCCTCGGCCCGCGACTCTTGTGGACCGATGCAAGGGAACGGCGGTCGTCGCTGGGCCGCGGGCACCCTATTTCTCATAATGCTGTACGTCAATTTATATTGTGATAGGCTGCCTGCCTGAAGAAACGCGGGCTCGATGGCCGACGATCGCGCAGCGGCGTGCTAGTGTCGAGGCATCGAGTCATCTGCCAGAAGGGGCCTTGTCCTTGAGATCGCGTACCAAGCCCAGCACGAGCGAGAAGCCTGCAAGCCCGCGCAAGACCGCGATTGCCAAACTGGTCCCCGCCCCCAAAGCTAATGGTGAGAAGACCGATGGCGACGATGACGCCGACGACAAGCAGCGCGGCGGCGGCGTCCAGTCGCTGGGCCGCGCCTTCTCCATCCTCGAGGAGGTCGCGCGCCATCGCGAGGGGATCGGGCTTGCAGAGCTCAGCAAGCTGGTCGGCCTGCACAACTCGACGACCTTCCATCTTGCAAAGACGCTGGTCTCGCTCGGCTACCTGCGCCAGGAGAAGGACAACAAGCGCTACCGCATCGGCCGGCCGCTGTTCGCGCTCGCCGCATCCGCGCTCGACGAGATCGAGATGGTCAACGTGGCGACGCCGGTGCTGGAGGAGCTGTCGCGCGAGACCGGCGAAAGCGGCCATTTTGCCGTGCGGATGGGCGATGCGGTGGTGGTCATCGCCCGCACCAGCGGCCCCGGCGCGTTCCAGTTGACCGACCGCGTCGGCGTGGTGCGCCCCGCCCATTGCACCGCGCTCGGCAAGATCATCCTGGCCTCGCTCCGCCCCGAGCAATTGAAGCGTTTCATCGATCGCGTCGAACTGAAGCCGTCGACGCCGAAATCCATCAGCAATCCCGCCGCGCTGATGCGCGAGATCGCGGAAGTGCAGCGCACCGGCGTTGCCTTCGACGACGGCGAGTTCAATCCGGAGGTGCGCTGCGTCGCCGTGCCCGTGACCGATTTCACCGGGCAGGTGATCGGCGCGCTCGGCATTTCCGGCCCGATCTGGCGCCTCTCCAACCAGGCGCTGCACGCCGGCGCGCAGATCGTGCAGGCCGCGGCCGACCGCCTGTCGGCCGAATTCGGCGCCAAGGACCGGGCCCACAAGGCGTTCTCGCAAAAAGCCTGAGCCGCAGCGGAAGTCGCGATTTTGCCGGTTGACACCGGGGACGGCGTTCGGGATTATCATCCAGCATTAAAAAAAGCTCTCTCACAATATCGGATAGCCGGTCTTGAAGGGAGGCACACGATGCACCCGGGGAGGAGAGGAAGATGATCCGCACCAGCCGACGGACGTTGTTACGCACGGGCGCAGCCTTCGCCGGCGCGTCCGCACTTGGGTTTCCATCCATCGTCAAGGCGCAGGCAGAGAAGATCCGGATCGGCCATTTGACGCCGCTGACCGGCTTTCTCGGCGTGATCGGCGTCTACGCCCAGCTCGGCGTCAAGCTCGCGGCCGAAGAGATCAACGCGTCCGGCGGCATCCTGGGCAAACAGATCGACCTGCTCTCGGAGGACTCGATCAACCCGGCGACCGCCTCCACCAAGGCGCAGCGCATGCTGGAGCAGGACGGCGCGGTGGTGCTGCTGGGTGAGATCTCCTCGGCCTCCTCGCTCACCATCATGCAGGTCGCCGAGCGCAACAAGAAGGTGTTCTTCTCGACCGGGGCGCGCTCCGACGCGCTGCGCGGCAAGAACTGCAACAAGTACTCCTTCCACTGCGACATCCCGAACACCGTGATGGTCAACGCGGTCGGCACCGCGCTGTCGCAGAAGGGCATGGTGAAGGGCAAGAAGTTCTTCACGCTCACGGCCGACTACATCTTCGGTCATGACTTGTTGAAGGCCGCGAAGGTGTTTTTCGGCGCGCATGAGGCGAATTTGATCGGCGACGAGCTGATTGCGACCGACGTCACCGATTTCAGCCCGTATCTGTTGAAGGTGCGGCAAGCCAAGCCCGACGTCGTGTGCTGCAACCTCGCCGGCAACCAAGTGACAAATCTCGTCAAGCAATATGCCGAGTTCGGCTTCCCCTATCCCCTGGTCGGCTTCAACCTCAACACCGGCGACGCCTGGGCCGCGGGCGCCGGCAATCTCAGCGGCACCTGGCCGACGGTCTGGTATCACACGCTGCAGAATCCGACGTCGCAGGCCTTCGTCGCGGCCTTCACCAAGAAATACGGCAAGCCGCCGGAGAACCACGCCTGGATCGACTACATCACGCTGAAGCTTTTGGCGGAGGCGATCAACACCACGAAATCCACCGACAGCGGCGAACTGATCGCCTATTTCGAGAAGCAGTCCCAGTTCGATATCGGCAAGGCGCGAAAGGCCTATTTCCGCTCCTGGGACCACCAGCTGGTGCAGGAGGCCTATCCGTTCACGGTGAAGCCGAAGGACCAGATGAAGGACCAGTGGGACATGCTGGTGCTGGGCGAAGTGGTGCCGACGGCGAACGATCCGCTGGAAGCGATCTATCCGACGAGGGAACAGAACCCTTGCGAGATGAAGTCCTGACGCACGCGCGCGGGACGACCGATTGACTCCAACGGCGCCGGCCCTGCCGGCGCCGTTCTTGTCGAGGCGATGGACGCAACATGCAATTCGAGTTCCTGCTGGAACAGGTGGTGAATGGCCTCGTGCTCGGAGGCTATTACCTGCTCATCGCGCTCGGGCTGTCGCTGATCTTCTCCGTCGGCGGCATCGTCAACCTTGCCCATGGCGCCTTCTACGCGCTCGGCGCTTACGTCTGCGTCGAGCTGACCAAACGCCTCGGCTTCGGCGCTTCCGTCGTGGTCTCGCCGCTCGCGGTCGCCCTGCTCGGCATCCTGTTCGAGCGCTTCATCCTGCGCCGCTTCTACACGGCGGACCCGATCCTCAGCCTGCTCGTGACCTTCGGCCTTGCAATGGTCGCAGAACAGGCGATCCGCATGATCTGGGGCGCCGCACCCGTCTCGACCGAGATCCCGCAGGCCTTCCGCGGCTCGGTGATCGTCGGCGACTTCCTGTTCTCGCGCTACCGCCTGCTGATCCTCGCCGTCGTTGCGGCGATCCTGCTCGGCATCTGGTGGCTCCTGCAAAAGACCTCGTTCGGGCGCGTGGTGCGCGCCGGCATCCAGCGGCCCGACATGGTCGCAGCGCTCGGCATCCGGCTGCAGCCCTACATGACCGCGATCGTCATGCTCGGCGTCGGCATGGCCGCGCTCGGCGGCGCCTTTTTCGCGCCGATCACGACCGTGCACCCGGCCATGGGCGCCGAGATCATGACCATTGCCTTCGTCGTCGTCGTGATCGGCGGCCTCGGCAGCTTCTGGGGCGTGATCATCGCCGCCCTCCTCGTCGGCGTCGTGCGCGGCATCGCCATTCATTTCGAGCCGGCGGCGGGCGAGGCCTCGGTCTACATCCTGATGTTCCTCGTGCTGCTGGTACGCCCGCGAGGCCTGCTCGGCGAACGCATCGAGAAGTTCGAATGACGCAAGCGTCCACCATCGACAGGCTGAAACCGCTGCTGATCGGAGCCGTTGCAGTCATCGCACTGCCGTTCCTGCTGAAGGGTCTCGGCCTCTCGCTCAACACCGGCACCTGGATGCTTGGGCTCGCCATCGCGGCGATGGGGCTCAACCTCTGCATCGGCTATACCGGCCTCGTCTCGTTCGGCCACAGCGCCTGGTTCGGCATCGGCGCCTATGCCGCCGGCCTGATCCAGCTTCGCTACTTTCCCGGCGAGATCTGGCTGCCGCTGATTGGGTCGATGGTGGTCGTCGCGATCGCCTCCACCGTCATCGGCATGCTGATCCTGCGCCGGCGCGGCGTCTATTTCTCGCTGCTCACGCTGGCGCTGTCCGCGCTCGTCTACACCACCGCCTTCCGCTGGACGAGTCTCACCGGCGGCGAGGACGGGCTCGGCGGGCTGAAGCGCGGCGGCATCGGCCCGATCAGCTTCGACAGCGCGCTCAACTATTACATCGTGGTCGCGGTGATCGGGCTCGCCGTGCTCTATGTGCTGATGCGCCTCGTCCGCTCGCCGTTCGGCCATGTGCTGGTCGCGATCCGCGAAAACCAGCTCCGGGCGAGCTTCCAGGGTTATCCGGTCGAGCGCTACAAGCTCGCGGTGTTCGTGATCTCCGCCGTCGTCACCGGCCTTGCCGGCGCGCTCATCGGGTTTTTGAACTATCTCGTCTCGGCCGAGGCGGTGTCCGTGCCGTTCGCCGGTGAGCTATTGGCGATGGTCGTCATCGGCGGCATGCACAGCCTGCTCGGCCCGGCGCTGGGGGCGCTGTTCTTCATCCTGTTCAGAGAGCTGTTCTCGATCTGGACCTCGGACTGGCTGTTCTGGTTCGGCCTCACCTTCGTGGCCTTCGTGATGTATTCACCCGGCGGCCTCGTCGGCATCGGCGCGCTGGTCATGCGCCGCCTTCGCCCCCCGGCGGAAGAGACCGCCGCGATGAGCCGGCGCAAGATCTATGACGGCCTGCCGCTGCCGGACTTTCTGCGCCCCGAGGCGAAACAAGGCGCCGTGCTCGAGGTCAGCGGCGTCTCGCGCAAATTCGGCGGCATCCGCGCGGTCGAGAATGCGAGCCTCACCGTCAGCGCCGGCCAGATCCATGCGCTGATCGGCCCGAACGGCGCCGGCAAGACCACGCTGTTCAATCTCGTCTCCGGCCTCTACGCGCCGGACCAGGGCACGATCCGCCTCGAGGGCCGCGACATCGCCGGCGTGCCGGCCAACCTGATCTGCCATCAGGGGCTGGCGCGCTCGTTCCAGATCACAAACCTGTTTCGCGGGCTGACCATCTACGAGAATCTACGCCTGTCGCTGCAGGCCCAGCGCGCCATGCGCTTCAACATCTGGAACGACATTGACGCCTACGAGGACATCCACGCCGAGACCGCCGCGCTGGTCAAATTCCTCGGGCTCGAAGGCATCGAGGAGACCGAGGGCGGCGAGCTCTCTTATGGCGGGCAGCGGCTGGTCGATCTCGGCATCGCGCTCGGCTCGAAGCCGCAGGTGCTGCTGCTCGACGAGCCGCTCGCGGGCCTTGCCGCAGCCGAGCGCGAGCGGGTGTCCAATCTCGTCAAGAACATCGCGGCCAACATTCCCGTGCTGATCGTCGAGCACGACATCGACCGCGTGCTGGGCTTCTCACAAGTCGTCACCGTGATGAACCAGGGCGAGGTGCTGATGTCGGACTGCCCGGGCGCCGTGCGGGCCGATTTGCGGGTGCAGGAGATCTATACGGGCAAGGGCGTTCCCGCCGTCGAGCACCGGCGCAGCCCTGAGGAAGCCTCCGCACACGAGACCGTGCTCCGCCTCGACGGCGTCAACACCTTCTACGGCAAGAGCCATATTCTCAACGACGCCGCGCTCGACGTCGGCGAAGGCGAGATCGTCGCGCTCCTGGGGCGCAACGGCGCCGGCAAGTCGACGCTGCTGAAAACCATCGCCGGCCTGGTGCCGGCGGCGTCAGGGAGCATCGCCTATCGCGGCGCCGATATCGCGGCCCTTCCCGCCCCCGACATCGCCCGTCGCGGCATCGGCTATGTGCCGCAGGGCCGCGGCCTGTTCGCCGGCATGACCGTGCGGGAAAACCTCGCGCTCGGGCGGCTCGCCCGCAAGACCGACGGCAGCGACGGTGTGGTCTGGAACGAGGAGCAGATCCTGCAGTACTTCCCGCGCCTGAAGGAGCGCATGAACGTCGCGGCCGACTATCTCTCCGGCGGCGAGCAGCAGATGGTGGCGGTTGCGCGTGCGATGTCCGGCAATGTGCGCCTGCTGCTGCTCGACGAGCCGTTCGAGGGCCTCGCGCCGGCGGTGACGCTGGAGCTGTTCAAGGTGTTCGACCAGCTCCGGCAGCACATGTCGATCGTGATCGTCGAGCACAATCTCGACCTCGTGCTCGCGCTCGCCGACCGCGTCTTCGCGCTGGAGCGCGGCGCCGTGTTCCACCAGGGCCCGGCGACGCCCCTGCTGAACGACCTCGGCTATCGCAAGCAGATTTTGTGGCTGTGAGTGCGGCGCGAGCTTAACACGATTGTCGTCATGCCCGGGCTTGTCCCGGGCATCCACGTTTTTCGTACCTCGCTTCAAGACGTGGATGGCCGGGTCAAGCCCGGCCATGACGGCTGTGGGAGCGTCAGCGCCCTCACTCCGCCTTGATGTTCGCCGCCGCCACCACCTCGGCGAGCTCCTTCGTCTCCTTGGCGATCTTGGCCGCGTAGTCGGCGGGGCTCAGCACCGTCACGACGCCCTGCGTCTCCAATCGCTGCTGCAGTGCCGGATCCTCTGCCGCCGCGACGATCTCCCGGTGCAGCGTCTCCAGGATCGGCGCTGGCACAGCCTTCGGCATGAAGAAGCCGACCCAGAACGAGATGTCGAAACCGGGATAGCCCGCTTCCGCGACCGTCGGCACGTCGGGGAGCGACGGCAGCCGCTCGGCTGATGACACCGCGAGCGCGCGCAACTTGCCGGCCTTCACCAGCGGTACCGCGGACAAGGGATCGAACACCGCCAGCACCTCCTGGGCGAGGATTCCGACCTCGGCGGCGGAGCCGCCGCGATAGGGCACGTGGATCATCTTGATGCCGGCGCGCTGGCTCAAGAGCTCCATGGCGAGATGGGCGAGATTGCCGTTGCCGCCGGAGCCGTAGGCGAGTTCGCCGGGAGCGGCCTTCGCCGCAGCGACCAGATCGGCCACGCTGTTGATGTTCGCGGTCCTTGGATTCTCCGGATTGACCACCAGCACGAGCGGCGCGGAGACGACGGTGGTGAGCGGGGCGAAGTCATTGATCGGATCGTAGCGGATGTCCTTGAGCAGCGTCTTGTTGAGCGTGATGGTGGAGGAGTTGCAGGCGAGGATGGTGTAGCCGTCCGCGTCCGCTCGCGCGACGCCTTCGGCGGCGATCATGCCGTTGGCGCCGGCGCGGTTCTCGACCACGAAGGGCTGTCCGAGCCTGCTGCCCAGCCTGTCGGCCACGATGCGCGCGACCACGTCGACCGGACCGCCCGCCGTGAAGCCCACCATGATCTTCACGGGGCGCACCGGATATTTCTGCGCGACCGCGTCCGTCGTCACGCATAGGCCGGCGATGATCGCCAGCAGGCGAAGCGTGCGTTGCATTGTCCCTCCCCGGGCGCTGCCTGTGCATGTTTGTTGGTACGGCGCCTCCGGCGGATATGATGAGCGGCCACGCTGGCTTTCGCAATGCGCGCCACGCCCGGCAATTCCGCCGCGCGGCAGGCCCGAAACAAAATGTCGAAAACAACCCCATGCACTGGTGGCGGCGGTAATGGAATCAATGGCTTGGAGGCCCGACGCAAGCCAATGCTGATTTTACGAAATTCGCTTGACACGTCGGGCAAAACACCTGCATAATGGCATCATCGCAACAATCGTCAGAATGATGCCTCGCCCGGCCACGGACGCGGCCTGCGATTGCGCGTAACCCCTCATCGACATTTTGCAAAATCGAAACGGCGCGCCAGGCGAGCGATGGCTCGCGCACGCTCGCCTGGCAACGCACCACAAGGGAAACATCGACATGACCACCGCCACCATTCCCCCGCGCCCGCGAATCAAGCTCTACAAGCGGCGCATCAGGATCGATCACCCCGACCCGCTGGAAGGCGAACGGCTGCTGGCCGACGCACTCGGCGCCGTCGACCGCGACGCGCTGGAGGGGCTGCTGAAGCAGCTGGTGAAAGCCAGCGTGATCGGGCAAAAGCCCGACGAGGCCAATCTCGCCTTCATGATCTCGATGATCAGGAGCATAGCCCCGCGCGATTCCATCGAAGCCATGCTGGTCGCGCAGATGGTCTGCATTCACGCCCTGACCATGCGCTGCGCTCATCGGCTTGCCTTTGCCGGCGATCTGGAACGGCAGGACAGCGCCTCGCGCGCGCTGGCCAAGCTCGCGCGCATCTTCCCGTCCCAGATCGAAGCGCTGAACCGCTACCGCAACAACGGCGAACGCGCGATCACGGTGCAGAGCCTGCCGGCGCGTGAGGGAGGCAATGCGACACGGCCCGCCGGCGCGCTTGCGGCAAGGCCCGAGACCGCGGGGGATACAGGATTGATTCCGCCCCTCGACGCCGGCGAGCGCGACCTCGCCGAGGTGACGCAAGGCGGCACGGCGTGAGCGACGGCCGAGCCCGCAGCAACGAGGCGATGCGGACGAGCCGGCGCTGCGGCGCCAGGACCCGCAGCGGAGGCTTTTGCCGCGCGCCGGCCGTGCACGGCAAGGCGCGCTGCCGCATGCACGGCGGCGCGGCAAGATCCGGCGCGCCGTGGGGCAACCGGAATGCGCGGAAGCATGGCGTATTTACACAGGACAGGCTTGCAGAACGCCGCGCGATCCGGGACCTGCTGGGCGAGACACTGGCACTGCTGAACGAGCTGGAGGAAGGCACGAGAGGGCCGCTTCCGTTGGACCCCGAGAAGGCTCCTTGAAGGAATAGGCGGCGCACGTTGGAAGGGGCGAACTCTTCGCGTCCCTCCCCCGCGACCCGGCCCGCGAAGGCGACGTCGTCTGCCATTGAAGCCAGGCATCTCGCTGAACCAAGGATTGACAGACATCATTCATACAACCATTCTGCGACGACGCGCGATCCAACTCGTGTCCACGCTGCAAACTCCCGGCGGGAAACGAACGAGATCGGATCCTGCCCGAATAGGAAAGTCATGATGAAATCAGTTGCGATCCTGCTTGTGGCTCTCTTCGTTTTTCTGACAACCCTACCGGCGCTGGCGCTTGAAGACACGCCAGCGAACAGAGCCCAGCAGGCAGATATTTATCTGCGTGCGGTCCCTCCCCAGTCGATGATGAAGGATGTGGCCATCAAGGTTGCGGCGACGATGCCGGAAAGCCAACGCGCGGCCTTCCTGGACATCCTGACGAAGAATCTCGATATCAACGCGCTCTCAGCCTTGATTCGCGCCGCATTGATCAAGAATTTCACCGCCGATGAATTGAAGGCACTCGCCGATTTCTATGGCTCGCAGGTCGGCCAATCCGCCATGGCGAAGATGGGCAATTACATGGCTGATGTGCAGCCTGGGCTGATTACCGAAGTGCGGAAGGCGCAAGACCTTACCATGCAACAGATGAAGGCGCGGTAGCGACTGCCGCAATGCGCGATTCTTGACCGAGCGGCCGAAGCATCCGGTGCCTCAATTGCTGTCGGCCCAAAGCGGCCGTTGCCCCGTTGCTGGACGAGCTGGATTCCGGAAAGGGCGGGATTCCCGATCTCGCGGAGTCCAACGAAGTGCCTTAAAGGCATCGTAACCAATCCAATATGCTCTTAAGAGCACATACGGTCGACCTGGGCCATTCGCCAAGCTAAGGGCGTGTACTCATAAAGGCGCACCGCTTTTCGGGCCTAAACGGACATTTTCTGCTCAATCAGAGTATTGCCGGTTTTGACCCGTTGCGGGGAAGAGCGTGCGATTCCGGCAGGCATCCCGCCCGACATCGAAACGGCATTCTGCGGCCAGGAAGCCGCAACCAGCGGATCATAAGAGCTGCCCCGAATTGGTGGTCGCCGAGAGAACATGGATACCGCCGCCGACCTTGAACGCCGGCCGCTCGAGTTTGTCACGGATGGCCGGATCGAGCTGGAAATCATTCCTCTCCTGGAAGCTGCGGGGGTCGGGGTTGAGGCAGCCAGGAGACCACCCTGCGCTTCTACGAGGAAGCAGGGTTTGAGCGAGGGGGCAAAACCTACTTCGAAGCACGGCGATAGTGTACCGTCTCTTGCCTGACGGGGGAGATGGATGGGTAAGCTCGATGACCAGATAGACGCAGTTTTTGCCGACATGGATAAACCGCAGCATCCTGGCGCTGCGCTTCTCGTCGTCGATCGTGGGGACATCATCTGCCGAAAGTGCTATGGCCTCGCCGATCTGGAAACCGATCGGCCGATTACGCCCGACACTTCGTTTTATCTGGCGTCGCTCTCCAAGCAGTTCACCGCCATGGCAATCATGCTGTTGGTGGATGACGGGAGCTTGAGCTACGAAGATCGCCTGTCGACGTTCTTCCCGCAGCTTCCCGCCTGGGGAGCCGAAATTTCCGTACGCAACCTGCTGCACCACACGGTGGGCCTGCCCGATTACCTGGAGTACCTCGGTGCTCGCGGACGTACACCCGAATGGACCGGTGATGTCCCTGGCGATGTCCTTGGCGCGACCAACGAGGCGGTGCTTGAATGGATCACCCGGCTGCCAACGCCCGACTTCCCCGCCGGATCCCGGTTCGCCTACAGCAACACAGGCTACGTCCTGCTGGCGATGATCGTGGCGGCCGTTTCTGGTCAATCCTTTGCAGACTTCCTGAAAACCAATGTATTCGATCCGCTCGGCATGAAGCATACGCTCGTCTACGATGCGACCCGCCCCACGCTTCACAAGTTGGCGCATGGCTACCTGAATGAAAATGGATCGTTCAAGCGGTGGGATTATCCGCTCCTGACGGCGGGCGACGGCGGTCTTTTCTCCACGCTTGATGATCTGTTCCTCTGGGACCAGGCACTCAATACCGAACTCCTGGTCCCGGGAGGCGCGCTGGCGCAGAGCTTTACTTCCGGCACAAGCAACGACGGCACGTCAATTGGCTATGGGTTCGGCTGGTTCACGAATGTCTTTCCTTATTGCAATGAAGCAGAGCGCGAACAATTGCTTGCACTCGGCGGAATTGATTTCCGGCATGTCGCTCACGGCGGCAGCTTGGGTGCCTACTGCAACTACATCGTCCGCTTTCTGGACGCCCAGCGCACCATCATCGTTTTGTCGAACGATACAGCTCTCTCTCCGCGCATCCGCGCGCATCAGGTTGCGACCATCATTTTTGGCGATTGAAGCTGCAACAGCAGGATCGAAGTCCAACTGAACGCCCGGTTGGCCCTCACCGACCTGCCAGTCTGCACGCCCAGCTCGTGGTCGGGCCTGATACCGCGACCGGCCTGATCTCCGCCTTGCGCGCTGCGGCCACTGTTTTGAGGAACGCTATTTCCGCGCCGCGCCGAGGAGGCAATTGACGAACCCTGCCGGGCTCGCGATCGCGGCATCGTCCAGCCATCCTGCCCTATCCCTTACGCGACCGGGCCGGAGGGATCGCGGCATGGCCGAAGCCCCGGCTACTTTGATTTCGATCGTGGGAGTGGGGCTCCGCAAAACCATTTGCCATGAGCCGGTTCCCTCCGCCATCATCCGGGTCATGGCTATTCCCGGTCCGATCTCCACGCCGCACAGGCTGCTGCCGATGCTCGACCGGGTCTCGGGCTATCAGCGCCCGTGGCTGGTGCCCGACGTGATGTGCCGCGCCCGACTTTTTCTGGCAGCAATCGGCATCTCGCTCTTGATGGCCGCCGGCCTTCCGGCTCGCCAGGCACAGCAGGCTAATGCATCGACGGCGGAAACACTCGCCAGGCTCTCTGCGACCATCCGCGGGCAATACCCGTCGGCCAGGGCGCTGGTGCTGGCGCGCGGCAACTGCATCCTTCATGAATACTACGCAAACAATTCGCCCGACGAGCAGTGGCCGGTGCATTCGGTGACGAAGAGCGTATTGTCCATTCTCGTCGGCATTGCCGTCGACAAGGGCCTGTTGCGGCTGGATCAGAAGCTGGGCGAGCTGATTGCCGAGGCGAGAGAAGAGACCATTGATCCGCGCGCGGCCGATATCACGTTGCGTGATCTCCTGACGATGTCGTCGGGCTTTGCTCCGCACCAGACGGTGGTGGTGCCCGGCGTCTGGAATTCCAGCGTCTGGATGATCAGGCGCACGATCATGTACCCCCCGGGCACTCATTTTGACTATGACAATGAGGGGACCAATCTGATCGCGATCATCCTGAGGCGTGCGGTCGGCGGCAACATTGCCGAGTTTGCCAGGAACGAACTGTTCGCGCCGCTGCAGATCGATCGCTACCGTTGGGCTGTCGACGGGGATGGAAACCTGCCCGGATTTAGCGGACTATTTTTGACCGCCAGGGACATGGCGAAGATCGGTCTGCTTTATCTTCAGCGCGGCCGGTGGCGTGAGCGGCAGGTGGTATCGGAGGCCTACGTCCTCGATTCCACGCGCAAGCACAGCGACGGCGGTGAGCCGGCCCACGCCGGTTACGGATATTTGTGGTGGACAAGGACAATCCGCGACGGCTCGCTGGCCTATTTTGCTGCCGGTTTTCAGAGCCAGGTCATCTTGAACCTTCCGGATCGCAACCTGGTGATGGCGCTGCAATCGGCCTACTCCCTCCCCGGCGGGGCCGCGAAATTCATCAACGAGGTCGTGCTACCCGCAGAGGCGGCGCTGCCGGCGGGAGCGGCATGCGTCGCGCGGCTCGATCAGTAACGGGAGGCAGAGGTCGCGCCCGGCCCGCTCGCCCCCGGCGGCGCACGATCATCGTTTTGTCGAACGATACAGATCTCTCTCTGCGCATCCGCGCGCATCAGGTTGCGAGGATCATTTTTGACGATGACGCGCGGCGAAAGGGGGCATGAGATCGCCGGCGCAAAGCCGGACCTCGCAAAGGCTCGGAATATGGCGGAGCGTGACGCCTCGCAGGCTGCTGCCGATACGGCCGCCGGTTACGTCGATGCTTTCAAGGGGATTTGGCCGCGAACCCAATTGCAATCCCCCGGTTCCTCCGCGATCATCCGGGTCACATGACTGCTCTGCTCTCGACGCCTCGCAGGCTGCTGCCGATGCTCGACTGGGTCTCGGGCTACCAGCGCACATGGCTGGTGCCCGACGCCCTTGCGGGCGTCGCGCTCTGGGCCGTGATGGTGCCCGAGAGCATGGCCTATGCCGGGATCGTCGGCGTGCCGCCGATCATGGGCCTCTACACCATCGTGCCGGCGCTGCTCGCCTACGCGCTGTTCGGCACCTCGCGCCAGCTCGTGGTCGGACCGGACACCGCGACCGGCTTGATCTCCGCGTTGACGGTCGGCGCGGTCGCCGCGCACGGGTCGGTCGAGTTCAACTCGCTCACATCGACCCTGGCCGTCCTGGTCGGCATGCTCTTCCTCGCCTTCGGCATCGCGCGCATGGGATGGGTGGCGAGCTTCATCCCGACGCCGGTGATGCGGGGTTTCATCGAAGGGCTGGTCTACGTGACCATCATCGGCCAGGTCCCGCACCTGCTCGGGCTGGGCGGCGCCTCCGGCCATTTCTTCGACAAGCTCTGGTACGTCCTGCAGCACCTCAAGGACGTCTCGTTCGCGCCGGCCGCGACAGGGCTCTTGTGCCTCGGCGCGATGCTGCTGCTGCGCCATCTCGCGCCGCGCCTGCCGGCGGCGCTCGTCGTCATGGCCGGGGCGACCATCCTGATCGGGCTGTTCGGCGGCGAGGCCAGCGGCGTGCACGTCGCCGGCCACATCCCGTCCGGACTGCCGGCCCTCGCGATGCCGGACCTCGATCCGGCGATCCTGCGCGAGCTCGCCCCTGGCGCGCTCGCGATCGTCCTGGTCGGCTATGCCGAGGCGCTCGGCGCCGCCAAGGCCGCCTCCCTGCAGGACGGCAGCGACATCGACCCGAACCAGGAGCTCGTGGCGCACGGGCCGGCGAACATCCTGACCGGCCTGTTCGGCGGATTCCTCGTGGTCGGCAGCCTGTCGAAGACCTCGGTCGCCATGGCTGCGGGCGCGCGCAGCCAGATCGCCAACCTGGTGGCCGCGGTGCTCTGCTTCCTGACGCTGATCCTGCTGACGCCGCTGTTCCGCAACATGCCGGAGCCGGCGCTCGCGGCCATCGTCATCGCGGCGATGCTGCACCTGACCAAGCCAGCCTATCTCGGCAGCGTGCTGGCGCGCAGCCGCTGGTCGTTCTGCATGGTCCTGGTCGTCATCGCGGGCGAGCTGACGCTCGGCGTGCTGCAGGGCATCGCGCTCGGTGTCATCCTGTCGATCCTGCGGCTGATCGAGGTGGCGAGCCGCCCCAAGGGCGCGGTGCTCGGGCAGCTGCCAGGCGTGGAGGCCTACCGCGACGTCCGGCTTCATCCCGACGCGATCACCTTTCCGGGCCTGCTGATCTGGCGCATTGGCGGCGACTTCATCTTCGCAAGCGCCGGCACCATCGGCACAGGCTTGCGTGCCGCCGTTGCCGCGGCGCCGGAGACAAGGCGCGTGCTGCTGGATTTCGATTCCGTCGACTTTCTCGACGTCACCGGCGGCGACGAGCTGCTGCGGCTCGTGCGCGAGCTGCACACCAGGGGCATCGGGGTCGGGCTCGTGCGCGTCCGCGATACCATCCGGGAGGATTTGCGGCGCGCCGGGATCGTGGACGAGGTGGGTGCGGACAATTTCTACGAACGGACCACCGACGGCGTCCGCGCCTTCGTGCATCAAGGCGCGATCACTTCCAGTGCGACGGAAGCGCGTCCCCGATAGAATTCGGCCGCCGGCCTTGTCACCGCACTCTCAACCGACACGGGGTCTCTCATGAGCGCTTCCTCCAATACCCTGCCGGGCATCATGACGCATGCCCGGCTGCGAACGCCCAAGGCCGCCGCCATCGCCGGCGTCGTGTTCTCCCTCCTGCTCTTTGCCGTGTTCATCCTGATGCGGCACTCGGTGCCGCGCGATCCCCTGGAGACGGGCGCGTGGCTGCACACCGGGGCCACCAACGTCGTGATCGCGCTCAACCTCGTGCCGTTCGCGGGCGTGGCCTTCCTCTGGTTCGTCGGCGCGCTGCGCGACAAGCTCGGGGCGCGCGAGGACCAGTTCTTCGCGACCGTGTTTCTCGGCAGCGCGCTGCTCCTGCTCGCGATGCTGTTCGCGGCGGCGGCCGTCGTCGGCGCGATCATCCTGGCGTTTCATGCCGCGCCGGAGGTGCTGGTCAATTCGGCGACGTTCCATTTCGGCAGGGGCCTCGCCTACGGCATGATCAACATCTACGTGGTGAAGACGGCCTGCGTCTTCATGGTCACGACATCGACGATCGGGGTCTATACCGGCTTCACGCCGCGCTGGCTGGCGTACGGCGGATATGCCGTCGCGGCGGCGCTCATGGTCGGCAGCTACTTCTTCGACTGGAGCCTGCTCGTGTTCCCGGTCTGGGTCATGCTGGTCAGCATCAGCATTCTCACCGACAAGGGGGCGGCGGCGAGCGCATGACGCGCGGCGTGCGACAACTCGTAATCCGGAATGAGGGGCCTGCCGCGCCGGCCATTGGCATGCCCGCCCCGATCATGTAACCCCGCCTGAAACCTTTTCGGGACGAACGCTGATGGGGACGGCTGCCACCGACGAAAACGGCACGGGCGCGCTGATCCTCGCGCTGCTCGCGCTCGCCTGCGGGCACATGCTCTCGACCTTGCTGCGCACCATTCCGGCGATCAGCCTCGATCTGATGGCGGCGGATTTCCACGTCAACCCGCAGGCGCTGGCGAGCCTCACCTCGGTCTATCATTTCGCCTTCGCCGCTTCGCAGATTCCGGTCGGCGCCGCGATGGACCGCTTCGGCGTGCGGCCGGTGTCGCTCGCCCTGCTCGCAGGCACCGTGGTCGGCGCCGTCGCCTCGGGCTTTGCGACGGGGCCCGAGAGCTTTGCGTTCGGGCAACTGCTGCTCGGGATCGCGACCTCCGGCATGCTGATGTGCCCGATGACGCTCGCCGCCAAGCAATTGTCGGCGGCGCGATTCGGGCTGTGGTCGGGCGCGATCCTCTCGATCGGCAATATCGGCATGCTGCTGTCGTCGAGCCCGCTCGCCTTCGTGGTCGACGCCTATGGCTGGCGCGCCGGGTTCTGGATCTCGGCCGCAAGCGGCGTCGCGGTGGCGCTCGCGGTGCTCGCGCTGGTGCCGAACCAGCCGGCCGAGCACAAGGACGACTCCTCACCCCTCTCGCAGATGATCGAGGTGCTCAGGCTCGGCCTGTCGCGGCCGCTGCGCGGCCTGATCGCGCTGGCGATGGTGTCGCTGGCGGCAACGCTGGTGTTGCGCGGCCTGTGGGGCGGGCCGTGGCTGATGGAGGTCAAGGGATTGACCCGGGTCGAGGCCGGCAACCAGCTCGGCGCGTTCACGCTGGCGATGATCGCGGGTCCGCTGTGCATGGGCATGATCGACCGCGCCGTCGGCCGCCGCCGCGCGCTGGTCGCCGGCACGCATTTCATCGCCGCGCTGCTGATCGCGCTGATGGCGCTGGGTGCGCCCCACTACGCGGTCTCGGCGCTGTTCGGTGTCACCGTGATGCCGCCGCAATACGACCTCATGCTGTTCGTGCTGATCGGGCTTGCGACCTCGGCCCAGCCGCTGCTGTTCGGCATGTGCCGGCAGGTGGTCGATGCGCAGAGCGCGGGCAAGGCGCTCGCCGCGCTCAACCTCGCCTTCTTCCTCGGCGCGGCCTTGATGCAATCCATCACCGGCGCGGTCGCGGCGCTGGCGGGACTGCCGGCGGTGCTGCTCTACATGGCCGCCGCGCTGCTGATCGGCGTGACGATCTTTCTGGCTTACACGCAGCCGCGTTCGTAGGATGCGATGAGCCTATCAAGCGAGGACACATCATGCCTGTCGACCATCAAGCCGCCACCGACCGTCTCCTGCGCTTCCTCGCAATCGAGGGCGTCACCGGACAGGAGGCGGCGATCGGGCGCGAGCTCACGGCCGCGCTGAAGGAGAGCGGCGTGCCGGCCAAGGCGATCCGGCTCGACGACGCCAACACCCGCATTCCCGTGCCGACCGAGACCGGCAACCTCATCGTCGACCTTCCCGGCCGCGGCGCGCTGCACAACCAGCCGCGCATCATGTTCATGACCCACATGGACACGGTGCCGCTGTGCGCCGGCGCGAAGCCGAAGAAATCGGGCCGCAAGATCGTCAACGAGGCCAGGACCGCGCTCGGCGGTGACAATCGCTGCGGCTGCGGCGTGCTGGTGACGCTGGCCGCCGAGCTCGAAAAGCAGAAGCTCGATCATCCCCCGATCACGCTGCTGTTCTGCGTGCGCGAGGAAAGCGGGCTCTATGGCGCCCGCCACGTCAAACTGGACGAGCTCGGCAAGCCGGTGATGGCCTTCAACTATGACGGCGGCTCGGCTTCCAACGTCGTCATCGGCGCGGTCGGCGCCGATCGCTGGACCGTCGAGATTTTTGGCCGCGCCTCGCATGCCGGCGTCGCGCCGGAGCGCGGCATCTCCTCGACCATGATCATGGCGCTGGCCCTTGCCGAGGTGAAGGCCGGCGGCTGGTTCGGCAAGGTGGTGAAGGGCAAGGGCGCGGGCGCGCGGATGGGCACCAGCAATGTCGGCCCCGTCACCGGCGGCGAGGGCCGCCCGGCGGGCGATGCCACCAACGTCGTCACCGACTACGTGCATGTGCGCGGCGAAAGCCGCAGCCATGACGGAAAGTTCTTCAAGGAGATCACCAGGGCCTACAAGGCCGCGTTCGAGAAGGCGGCCAGGAAGGTGACGAATGCGCAAGGAAAGTCCGGCAAGGTCAAGTTCAAGGCCGAGACCGACTATTATCCGTTCCGCATGAAGGAGAACCTGCCCGTCGTCAAACGCGCGATCGAGGCGGTCTCCGCGGTCGGCGGCACGCCGAACGTCCGCGCCGCCAATGGCGGGCTGGATGCGAACTGGATGGTCCGCCACGGCGTTCCGACCGTGACCTTCGGCGCCGGCCAGAACGAGGCGCACACCATCGACGAGTGGATCAATCTCGACGAATACGACCGCGCTTGCGCGCTGGCCCTGCAACTCGCAACGATGCGGTGAAACGCTTTCGCGGCGGGCTGAACGCCCGCCGTGGCACAAAATCCCAAGGGATTGGCCGGAACCGGCAGGACCTGCGCGAGCGAACGGCCTAGATCAACCGCCGCATCCCAACGGCGGCGCGCATTCTTTCATGAAACAGGCCTTCGAGCGAGAGACGCCGCGCTGTCCCGGCTGCGGCTCGGATAATCTTCGGCTGATCTGCCGCTACAGCGATCCCCGCACGGATCGCCCCGTCCGCCTGTTCAAGTGCCAGTGCGGCGACGATTTTCGCGACGAGCAGGTGCTCGCGTGAGATCCCTGAATTTCTGGTTCGCGACCTCGCTCGTGTGGTTCCTGCTCATCCTCGGCGTGTTTGTCTGGGTTGCGGTGGCGTGACGCCGCAGGTTTCGCATTGAAACAAGCGGGTGTTGTCTCCCCGGAAGGATCGGTCTAGCGTGCCCGAAAAAGCCGGGAACGCACAATGGCACGCATCGCAAACATCGAGACCGGACTCTACCGGATCCCCCTCCCCGTCACATTGTCCGACTCCACCCATGGCGAGATCACGGCGTTCGAGCTGATCACCTGCCGCATCCGCGATGTCGATGGCGCCGAGGGCACAGGCTACACCTATACGGTCGGACGCAACGGCGGTGCCGTCTTTGACATCCTGAAGCGCGAGATCCCGCCGCTGGTCGAGGGCCGCGAGGCCGACGACACCGAAGCGCTCTGGCATCATGTCTGGTGGGCGCTGCATTATGGCGGGCGCGGCGGGCCAATGGTGCTGGCGCTCTCGGCGCTCGACATCGCGCTGTGGGACGTGAAGGCGCGGCGCGCCGGCCTGCCGCTGTACCGGTTGCTCGGCGGGTTCGATGCGCGCGTGCCCTGCTATGCCGGCGGCATCGACCTCGACCTCTCCGTCGAGGCGCTCCTGAAGCAGACCGACGGCAATCTCGCAAAAGGGTTTCGCGCCATCAAGATGAAGGTCGGCCGGCCCGATCTCGGCGCCGACATCGCCCGCGTGCGCGCGATGCGGCAGCATCTCGGCGAGGGCTTTCCGCTGATGGCGGATGCCAACATGAAGTGGACCGTGGAGGAAGCGATCCGCGCCGCGCGCGCGTTCATTCCTTATGACCTGACCTGGCTCGAGGAGCCGATCGTTCCCGACGACGTCGCGGGCCATGCCCGCATCATGCAGGCCGGCGGCGTGCCGATCGCGGCCGGCGAGAATCTGCGCTCGCTGTGGGAGTTCAAGGCCTACATCGCCGCCGGCGCGGTGTCCTATCCCGAGCCGGACGTCACCAATTGCGGCGGCGTCACCGCCTTCATGAAGATCGCGCGGCTGGCGGAGGCCTTCAACCTGCCGGTCACCAGCCATGGCGCGCACGACATCACCGTGCACCTGCTCGCCGCCTGTCCCAACCGCTCCTATCTCGAAGCGCACGGATTTGGTCTGGACAAGTACATCGAGCACCCGCTGGTGCTCGAGGACGGCAAGGCGCTCGCACCTGGCCGTCCCGGCCACGGCATTGGCTTCGACTGGAAGGGCCTCGCGAAGCTCGCGCCGTAGGGCGTTGCTGCACGCGAGGCATTCCAAGGCACTGGATGCACGACGCGCGTTATCCGCTATGGTGCCGGGATCGACACCATCGGAGAGAGCTTTGACACCCGAACTGCAAGAGAAACTCACCGTCTGGCGCCGGCACCTGCATGCGCACCCCGAATTGTCCCTGCAGGAGCAGGAGACCTCTGCCTTCGTGCAGGAAAAACTCAGAGAGATCGGCATTCCCTTCGAGGCCGGCATCGGCGGCCACGGCATCGTCGCGACGCTGACGCGCGGCCAGACGCAAGGCCGCGTTGGCCTGCGCGCCGACATGGACGCATTGCCGATCACTGAAGCGACCGGCCTGCCCTACGCCTCCAAGAATCCCGGCGTGATGCATGCCTGCGGCCATGACGGGCACACCGCCTCGCTGCTGGGCGCCGCCGCGCTGCTCGCCGCCGATCCGGGGTGGAGCGGCACCGTCGATTTCATCTTCCAGCCGGCCGAGGAAGGTTTTGGCGGCTCGCGTGCGATGGTCGCGGCCGGGCTGTTCGAGCGTTTTCCGATGGACCGCATCTTCGGCTTCCACAACTGGCCGGGGCTCGCGGCCGGCACCATCGCGGTCCATGACGGCGTCGCCATGGCCTCGGGCGGACGCATCACCATCACCATCGATGGCCATGCGGGTCATGCCGGCATGCCGCATCTGACGCGCGACCCGGTGATGGCGGCGGGCCATCTTATCGTGGCCCTGCAGTCAATCGTGTCGCGCAGCGTCGATCCGCTCGATACCGCCGTGCTCTCGCTGTGCACGATCGAGGGCGGCACCGCGCCGAACCAGATCGCCGGCAAAGTCGTGATCCGCGGCACGATGCGGTATCACCGCGATGCCGTGAAGGACACCATCCTCGAGAGGATCGAACAGACCTGTGCCGGCATCGCGACGAGTTTTGGCGTGAAGGTCACGTTCGGGATCGTCATGGGCGTCGGCGTGGTGATCAACACGCCGGAGGAAGCGGGGCTCGCCCGCCTCGCCGCTGAGAAGATGCGCGCCGAGGTGCGGCTCGACCTCGCGCCCAGCATGGCCGGCGAGGATTTCGCCCACTATCTTCAGCAGCGCCCCGGCGCCTTCGTCTGGATCGGCAATGGCGACTTGCGCGCCGGCGCCGAGCTGCACGGCCCTGCCTACGATTTCAACGACGCGATCCTGCCGGTCGCCGCGGGCTGGATGGCCGAGGTCGCCAAGGCGGCGCTGGCGTCGAACCAGGGCGCGGGCCCATGAATTGGGTAGTGCCCGCATTCCGCCATGTTCGCCGCGTCCTCGGCCGTCATGCCTTGATCGCAAGAGCCCCCGCACTGCCCCACCAAGCCTACCTTAAACAAGCCTACCTTAAACCAGGCAGTGTGATCTCGAATGTCGAACCCTGAGGTCCCGACTTACGAAGAACCAAACGGCCTTCATATTTCTCGATGATCGTGCGGCATATCGCCAATCCCAATCCCATGCCCGCCGGCTTGGTCGAAAAGAACGCCTCAAATATGCGGTCCTGATCCTGCGGCGGCACACCGGAGCCGGTATCCTGGATGGACAGAAGAACGACCGAGTTTCGCTCAACCCGCATGTCGATGTTCAGTCGGCGGTCGTTGCGGGGAGTGGAAGCCATCGCCTCGATGGCGTTTTTGAACAAGTTCAGAATGACCTGCTGCAACTGTACGGGATCGGCGTGCACGAAAGGTGCTTCGGCTGGAAACTCCGTTGCGACGAGGACTTCGTTGAACTGCAGGTCGTGCTGCAACAGCCGTAGAACCTGCCGCGCGACGCCCTCGATGCTGATCATGGCCGGTTGATCGGTCGCATCCTTGAACAGCCCACGAACGCTTGTGATTGTTTCGTTTACCCTGAGGCTGGCTTCTCCAATGTCCTTGAGAATGGCACGCGCCTCTTCGAGCCGGGGAGGTTGCAAAACAAGTTCCTGCTGAGCGGTGTCCGCGTTCAACGTGATTGACGCCAACGGCGACCTGATTTCATGAGCAATCGCCGCAGTGGCCGCATCTATGCTAACGATGCGATTGGCGCGCTCGCGCCGCTGCAACACCAGGGCGCTGGCCAGCCGCGAATAGAGCACGGTCATTTCCGTGACCAAAACGGACAGCAGCAGACAGCTTGAAATCAGGGCAAATCCGCGAGCGGTGTACCAGCCTGCGGAAAATCGAGCCGAGCCCGCGTATGCCGCCACCAGAAAGTTAGGAACCGCTGCAAACAACGTCACCATCAGCCACAGATCGAGCACCGTGCGCCTGCGGACAAAAAGCACCAGCAGCACGAGGCAATCCAATAACGTGAGGCCTATGTTGAATTGATTGCTGAGTCGTGTCTGCAGCGTGAGACCTGTCGTGAAGAATCGCGGCAGGTGCTCGACTTTGCTTGTCACCAGCCACGACAACAGGGCGATTATCCCGACTACACAAGTCAGCGTGATTGCGATGCTTGCCGTCGTCGACCACCGCGATGCCTTCCCTCTTTCCTTGAGCAGCGCATAAGAAAGGATGCTCAGGGGAAAGGTGGTGTACCAGAGCACGAAAAACCAGGCCGGTGTGTTGTAGACGTCACCTATGAGCCCGTTGGGGGCGTAGCCGCCCGGGAAACTCAAAGTCTGGAGAAAGGCAAACGAGCCGGCGAAGATGTATCCGCTTGCTACGAGCAGCAAGGCTCGGTGCGGCTGCACCGAATATTGTGCGAACAAGAGGGTCGCCGTCAGCAGATCAGCCGCGCTCATCACCGTCTGGACAACCGGAAGAAAGCTGTCGATTCGGCCAATTTGCAGGTTCACGAAAGGAGCAAGGAACGCTGAGACGGCCATCATGACGGCCACGACACCAACAGCCATCGCCCGGTGTCGCGGGGTGTAAGGCATCAAAGCGACCACCATCGGAGGGTCGCGATCCGCAGCCAGCACAAACTGGCGAGTATCCGCGTTCTGCATTATGGCCCCGACTGTAGCCGATATTAGCAGCATATCGAAGGCGTGGCATTCGGTTAAATGTCTGCATAGGGGCAAAACCGGCGACACCCTGATTGAGCAGAAAATTCCGTTTTAGACCCGAAACGCGGATCTCTGCGCCTTTATGAGTCCACGCCCCAACAACCGACGCCGAAGCCCTCACGCCTCGTCCAGCAGATCGAACAGCTCCTCGACCCGATCGAACGGGGAGTCGTCCCGCGCCTGGTCGTGATGGACGATCCGGTCGCCGTCGCGTTGCAGCGATCGGCCCTTCGATTTGCGCAGGCGCCCCGGCAGGAAGGTGGCCGCCACCGCCCCGGGCCCGACGTCGAGGCGAACGATGCCGCGCCGCTTGCAATCGAGCCGCAGCCGCGCAGCGGAAAAGACGTCGCGCGCTGCCGGCGGCAACGGCCCGAAGCGGCGGGCGGTCTCCTCCTCGAGATCGTCGAGCTCGTCCTCGCTCGCGCAGCGCGCGGCGCGGGCATAGAGCTCGAGCCGCACCGGCTCGGATTGCACATAGCTGGCGGGCAGCATGTCGGCGACCGGCAGGTTCAGGTCCGGCACCCACACCGCGAACATGCCGTCATCGGCCTTCTCCGAGGCCATCTTCAGGAGGTGACTGTAGAGCACCGGCCCGAACACCTGGACATGGCCGGATTGCTGCTCCGAAAACAAATCGCCGGCGCCCCTGAGATCGAGGTCGCGCTCGCTGATGGCAAAGCCGGCGCCCGGCCGGCCGAACTCCTCGAGCACGGCGAGCCGCTTTTCGGACTGCGCGGAGGCCGCCTCGGTCAGCAGCAGGGCATAGGCGCGGATGCCGCCGCGCCCGACGCGCCCGCGGAGCTGGTGAAGCTGGGCAAGGCCGAAATTCTCGGGCCAGCACACCACGATGGTGTTGGCGCGCGGGATGTCGAGGCCGCTCTCGACGATATTGGTGGCGAGCAGCACGTCGGCCCTGCCCTCGACGAAACTCATCATCCGGTCGTCGATCTCGTCGGCCGGCAGCTTGCCGTGCAGACTGACGATCTTCAGATCGGGCGCCACCGCCTGCACGCGCGCCAGCAGCGGCTCCAGATCCTGGATGCGCGGGCAGATCAGAAAACTCTGGCCGTGACGCCGCTGCTCGCGCAGCAGGGCCGAGGCGATGGCCGCATCCGACAACGGCGCGATCCGGGTTGCGACCGGAAGCCGGTGCACCGGCGGCGTGGCGATGACGCTGAGATCCCTGAAGCCGGCAAGGCCCGCGGCGAGCGTCCGCGGGATCGGCGTGGCGCTCATCCAGAGCACATGGGCGCCCTTGGCGAGTGTGGAGAGTTTTGCCTTCTCGGCCGCGCCAAAATGCTGCTCCTCGTCGATGATGACGAGGCCGAGATCGCCAAATTTCACATCCTTCGCGGCGAGCGCCTGGGTTCCGACGACGACCTTGATGCGGCCGCTGCGCAGGCCCTCCTTCGCCTCCCGCACCTCCGCAGCCGAGGTGGCGCGCGACAGGCTGCCGACCTCGATGCCAAGCGGCGCAAAGCGCCTGCGGAAGGTCGCAACGTGCTGCCGCGCCAGCACGGTGGTCGGCACCGCGATCGCCACCTGCTTGCCCGACAGCACCACGGCCGCCGCCGCGCGCAGCGCCACCTCGGTCTTGCCGAACCCGACGTCGCCGCAGATCACCCGGTCCATCGGATGTCCCGACGCAAGATCGTCGAGGACGTCATGGATAGCCTTGGCCTGGTCGATGGTGGTGAAATAGGGAAAGCGCGCCACGAATTTCTCGTAGGCCGACCCCGGCGGCACCAGTTTTGCCGCGCGCCGCCGTTTGCGCTGGCTGATGTGTCTTGCCAGCGCCTTGCCGGCGATCTGGATCTCACGCTCCGCCTCGGTGCGGCGCGCCCACCATGTGCTGCCATCCGCCTTGTCGAGCGAGAGCCTGCCGCGCTCCGCCGAGTAAGGCCACATCAAAGCGAGATCAGGCGGCGGCACCAGCACCGCATTGTCTCCCGCGAAGGACAGCCTGACCATCTCCCGCATCGCCCCGCCGCCCGTGTTCACGGTCTGCAGGCCGTCGAGCACGGCGAGGCCGCGCTGGAGATGGACCACCACCGCGCCCTGCTCCGGGACATCGGCATGATCGAAGGCCGCGCTCCAGGCGCGCGCCATCGGCTGCGGATGATGCGCCCTGCTGCCGAGCACGTCGGTTGCCGTCAGCACGACAATGGAGTCGCGGCCGGGCATGACGAACCCTGCGTCGAGATCGGCCAGCAATGCGACGTCCCGCCCCCGTGCGCGCGCGACCTCGTCCCAATCGGCGAGACGCTCCGTCCGCACCCCGCTCATGCGCTCCATCGCCCGCAGATCCTCCTCCAGCGCCGCGACGAAGACGAGGCGCGACCCGGCGCGACGCGTCTCCTCGACGAAGGCCCGAAGCGCCTTGCGTGCCGATGTCAGCTTGGAGAATTCGGGCGTCGGCTGGAACGGTGCGTTGCGCGGCAGCACCGTCAAGCGCCGGGTTGCCTGTTTCCAGTCGCGCCGGCCGAGATATTCGCGCTCCCTGTCCGCGCGGCCCGCGGCCTCCTCGATGGTACTTAGCCAAGCGTCGACATGCAGGGGAACGCCGGCATCCGCGACCCACCTCGCCCGGGCGCAATAGTCGAACAGGCTCGCGCGGGCCGCGCGCTTGCCGGCAATCGCGAGCCGCTCCGACATGGGATCGACGAGAAGCTCCTTGGTCTCGAAGATGATCTCGTGCTCGTTCGGATCGAACGCCACGATGCGGTCGATGGCGCGCCCCGAATGCTCGATCCGGAACGGGCCGAGCGCGCCCGCCGGAAAAATCTCGAAGGTCTGGCCGTGAAACAGCGCGCCGCCGGGATAATCCGGCTCGTCGTCCAGATCGTAGCCGAGGGATTCGAGACGCGCGCGCAAATCGGCTTCCGAGAATGGGCCGCCGACCTTGAGGCTTGCATTGAGGCGGAGCAGGCTCGCCGGCGCCGGCAGGCGCTCCATCACCGCTTCCGCCGTCGAGACCAGAAACACCGGCCTGCTCGATTTTGCGAGGCGCCTCAGCACCGAGGCCCGGCGCCCCGCGATCTCGCGCGACGGTTCCAGTTGATCGAACGGCAGGGTGTTCAACCGTGGAAACACCAGGACGTCGCAGGACGGGTCGAGCGCATGGATGACGCTGCCGAGCCGCTCCGCCCTGTTCTCGCTCTCGGCAAGGAAGACGAGACCATCGGACTGCTTCCATTGCGCCAGCAGATGCAGCGCCATCATGCCGAGCGGCGACGACGACGCGATCGCGGCACGTTGGGCGCCCTTGCCCGGCTTCGGCGAAGGCCTCGCCGGCGAACGCCGCTTCGGCGCACTCTTCTTCGCCGCGCTTTTGGTCGGCGATGTCTTGTTCGGCGTTTTTTTGGCCGGGCGCACTTTGCTGGAATGCCGCACGTTCATCCGTTTCTGGTCAACAGTCATCGCTTGCAGGCGAGCCGCGCTCAGGTCGATTCGGCCGTGCGCCGCCATGCATAGGGGATTTGCCGTGCGAACGCACGCTTCCCATCAAGTCGCGCGCGGCGCGAAGGTTGCTGGCAAGCTCGCGAAATTCCGCAGCTCGCGCCGATCCGGGCTAGATGATACCACCTTGCCGGAGCGCCGCGATCGCGGCCGTGTCATAACCGAGCTCGGACAGCACGGAATCGGTGTGCTCGCCGATCGTCGGCGGACGCGCCGCGATCTTGCCCGGCGTTTCCGACAGCTTGACCGCGGCGCGCGCGACCGGTGCGGCCCTGGGCAAGCCGGGGTAGTCGATCTCCTGCATGAAGCCGGCGGCGCGGATATGCGGATGATCCAGCGCCTGCTGCGGGCTCAGCACCGGCCCGGTTGGAATCATCGCAGCTCCGAGCGTGTCGACGGCCTCCTGCGTGGTGCGCCCGGCGCACCAGCGCGCCGTCCGCTCGCTGATGATCTTTCCGTGGTTGCCGCGGCTGATGTCGTCGGCAAAGCGCGGATCGTTCAGCCACTGCGCCTCCTCGCCCATCAGCTTCGCCCAGCGCCTGAACAGCGGATTGCCGGTGACCTGGCACAGCACCCAGCCGTCCCTGGTGCGGTAGATGTCTGATGGCGCCGAGGTCTGGCCGAGATTTCCTGTGGGCACGCGGTTGACGTCGATGACGGCCTGCTCGATCAGCGTGGCATTGGTGAAGGACAGCGCGGTCGCAAGCAGCGCGCCCTCGACGATCTGCCCGCGTCCGGAATTGCCGCGCTCGATCAGCGCGGCGAGCGTGCCGAACGCGCAGTGCAGCGCGGTGCCGAAATCGACCCAGTTGACCGCGGCCCGGTACGGCGGATCGCCGGCGCCGGTCATGTACACCGCTCCCGACATGACCTGACCGACGCCGTCGAAGCCGACGCGGTCGGACCACGGCCCGGGATTGCCGAAGGCGGTCGCGGTGGTCAGGATGATGTCGGGCTTGATCGCCTTGAGCGAGTCGTAGTCGAGCTTCATCGCGCGCAGCGTCTGCGGCGGCAGATTGGCGACGACCACGTCGGCGGTCGCAACCAGCCGGCGCATCACCTCCTGCCCCTCCGCCTTCATCGGATCGAGCGTGACGCTCTTCTTGTTGCGGTTGACCTGCAGGAACAGCGCGCCTGCGCCGCCTTCGCCGACCGGCGCCACGAAGCGATCCTCGCTGCCGTCGCGCCGCTCCACGCGGATGACCTCGGCGCCGAAATCGGCCAGCAATGTCGCACAATAGGGCCCCGCGATATAGCGCCCGAAATCCAGGACGCGCACGCCTTCCAGCACTCCCCGCATCGATCCTTTGCCTTATTTTCCTGCCCTGATGTTTCGCGGCAGATTACAGGGAATGGTTGCTGCGGCAAGGTCGCGGCGAGCATGGCTCTGCGTGCAGATTTGACCGGCTGACTGTTTCGGCTGACGGAAATTCTGCTCTAGAATGGCCTGTCCGTCCCTTTCAGCCAGAGCACCCATCCATGCCCCCGCAATTCGACCGGTCAGCCGAAGATCTCGGCAACGCGATTCATTTCGAGCACGTCAACATCCAGGTTCCGGACCAGCGCCTGGCGACATTATTCTACGTCACGGGACTCGGGCTGACCCGCGATCCCTATCTGATGGTGTCGGACACCAACATGTGGATCAATGCCGGGCGCAGCCAGTTTCACCTGCCGAGCGGCAAGGCCCAGGTGCTGCGCGGCCTGACCGGGCTGGTCATCGAGGGCCGCGAGGCGCTGCTGGCGCGCCTCGCCTCGGTCGCCAGGAAGCTCGAGGGCACCGCCTTCGCCTTCGCCGAGCACAACGACCATGTCGAGGCGATCTGTCCCTGGGGCAACCGCATCCGCGTCCACGAGCCGGACCCGGCGCGCTTCGGCCGCATCACGCTCGGCATTCCCTATGTCGAATTCGAGGTGCCGCCCGGCACCGCGCCTTCCATCTGCGCCTTCTACCCGGAGATCATGGGCATGCCCGCCGCCTTGCGGAACGGCGACGGAAAGGTTGCCGCGGTGAAGACCGGCCGCGACCAGCACCTCTTGTTCCGCGAGACCGACCGTCCCCAGGGCGCCTATGACGGCCACCATGTGCAGATGTACATCACCGACTTCTCCGGCCCCTACCGGAAGCTTTTGGCGCGCGACCTGATCTCGCGCGAGGACAACCAGTACCAGTACCGCTTCTGCGACATCGTCGATCTCGACAGCGGCAAGCATCTCTTCACCGTCGAGCACGAGGTGCGCAGCGCGACCCATCCGATGTTCATGCGGCCGATGGTCAATCGCAATCCGTCCGTCAACAACCGCAACTACGCTTTCGGCCACGACCAGTCGTCCTGGGCGATGGGACCGGATTTGTACGACGCGTAAGAGATAGCAGCGGAACGCGCTGGGGCCTGGGTTGGCGGCCTCTTTCATTCGGCAAACGCTCAGTTGCGCTTCTCGCCCTTGGCCGATGCCTTGGGGCAATCCGGCCTTGGCTCTGCGAACGTGCAGATCGAAGGAATTATTTCGGACCGTCGCCCGACTCAACGAACTTTTGCCAGAGCGACTGAACGTTGTCGTGGTAGCCGATGGTCAAAGCCTCCGCGAATGGGCGGCCGTCGAGGATCGCGACCATCAGGCGATCGAACGCGGGTCGGTCCGACTCTCGCAGGTAGCTCACGAACATCCCGGCTTCGCGGTAGGCCAGCACGACGGGATACCAGGACGGCTCAAGGCGTGCGGGGGGCCTCTCGAACCGGACGTCCGGCAGGCTCAGCAGGCTTCCGGCGTCGTAGATTTCAATTTGCTCGCCGCGCCGGATGGCCGCGCGCGCTTCGGCCTCGCTGACCAATTCGGCGCCCCCGCCGCCCGATACCGCAACCGCCAGGCCTTCCTTGAACCAGTTTGGCAGACGGGCGTATCCGCCTGCGCTGGTCCACCCCTGGGCGTGCGAAAGCCACCCCTGGATGTGGGCGTGCGAGAGTTCGTGAATGAGGATCGCAGGCAGCCGCCGACGCTGAGTCCAGAATAGCTTGGGCGACAGGATCACGCGACCGAAGAATGTGGTGCCGACGGGAGCGAGAGAACCTGTGCCGTTTGCCGCCGCATAGGCGTCCGGCGTCACATACACCCCCAATGCAACGGGATAGGCGAAGGGACGGCCCTGCGCCGCTTCGACACGGGCGATGGCGGCTGGCAACAGCTCCGCGACGTCGCGTGCATAGTCCTCGGCGCCCGGTTCATAGTGCACGGCGACGTTGTCGGAGAGGGCGGGCAACCGATCGGGAAGATTCCACCAGCCCGAGATGATGTGACGTGTCGCTGGTAAGGATAGCGCTGTGCCTGTGCCGATCATGATCAAGGCCAACAGCACGCCGGCGGCGATCCGGACGGCGCGGCCAAGCATTTTGCGGGCTCCCTGTCGCATCTTTCGAGACTGCGTATCCATCGAACCCGCGAGCTCCGCGCGCCCGCGATGGGTCGCCTCTCCGGAAAGACGACATGATATAGCGCTACATATTGTAGCATAAATCGCACCTGCTGCAACTGGGGTCAGCTGCCGGGGTCCTAGCTCTCCCGCGCCCGCCGCAAGGCGTCGATCAGCTTCGCCTTCTGCTTCATCCAGCGCTCGTCTTCCGCCTCCGCGCGCGCGTTGACGGCGGCCCGCTCGGCCTCGATGGCGGCGGCGCGGGCTTCATGCTCCTGCCTGGCCTCCTCCAGCGCCGACTGCGCCTTGGCGACCGCCTGCTCGCGGCGCTCGCGCGCCTTGGCGCTAACCTCTTCCTCGCGGCGGCGCTGCGCCTCGCGCCGCGCCTGCTCCTTCTCGTAGCTCGCGGCCGCTTTTCGCGCAGCCTCCTCGCTGGGCCTTCGCGATGGCTGCTTGTCCGGTTTTGCGGCCTTGCGCCTGGGCTTGTCCGCGACGTCGTCCGCCGCCGAGCGGGAGGGAACGGCGGCGTGCTCGGAGAAGCGGCCGTTCGATCCCGCCGGCCGCTTGAGGACGATTCCGGGCTTCGCCATCGCCGCCTCGATCACCTCGGGATCGTCGGCTTCCCTGGCGATGCCCTGGTGAAACAAATTGCTGCCGGCGCCCCATGCCTCAAGCGCCGCCTTCATCGACGGCGCGGCGATCGCGAGATCGTGGAAGCCGAGCGAGGTCTGGAACGTCCTGAGCTTGCGCGCCATGCGTATCTCGATAACGCCTCCCGCCGGCGTGCGCCATCCCGCCGGGCGCGATCACCGGCTTATCAGAGTGTTAATCGAATGGGGCTAAAGGGGCAGTTCGAGGGTGCCCAATGCCGCAGCCAAAAGACGTGCAATCGGTGACATTCGAACGCCCGCTTCCGGCCCAGATGATGGCCATCGACGGGACGTGGCGGCGCCCCTGTTCCGTCAAGACGATCTCCGAAGCCGGCGCGACGCTCTGGCTCGAAGCCTCGATCAAGGGGCTGGCGCTGACGGAATTCTTCCTCGTCCTGTCCACGACGGGCCTCGCCTATCGCAGGTGCGAGCTCGACCGCGTCAACGGCGCCGAGATCGCCGTCAAGTTCCTGCGCGCCAAGGACAGGCGCAAGGAGCGCCTGAAGAACCGCAACGCGCACGCCTGAACGATCAGGCCGCCCGGATCCTGGCGAGGAAGTCCTCGACATTGCTGCGCAGCTTGTCGGCCTGCCCGCCGAGCTCGTCGGCGAGGACCAGAACCTGGCTGGCGGCGGTGCCGGCCTCGCCGGTTGCCCGCGTCACGCCGCCGATCGAGCCCGACATCCGGCTGGTGCCTTCGGCGGTCGCATGGACGTTGCGGGCGATCTCCTGCGTCGCCGAGCCCTGCTGCTCGACAGCCGAGGCGATCGTGGTCGCGATCTCGTTCATGGCGCCAATGGTGCCGCCGATGTTCTTGATGGCCTCGACGACCTCGCCGGTGGCGGATTGCATCGCGGCGACCTGCGCCGAGATGTCCTCGGTGGCCTTCCCGGTCTGGCTGGCCAGCGACTTGACCTCGCTCGCCACCACGGCAAAGCCGCGGCCCGCTTCGCCGGCGCGCGCCGCCTCGATCGTGGCGTTGAGCGCCAGGAGATTGGTCTGGCTCGCGATGTCGCTGATCAGCTTGACCACGTCGCCGATCTTCTGCGCGGCGTCGGAAAGCCCCTGCACGGTCGTATTGGTCCGGTTCGCCTCGTCGACGGCCTGGCCCGCGATGTTGGTGGACTGCGTCACCTGGCGTCCGATCTCGGAGACGGACGAGGACAGTTCCTCGGTCGCGGCCGCCACGATCTGGACGTTGCTCGAGGCTTCGTCCACCGTCGCAAGCACGTTCGCCGCCTGCGCGCTCGCATCCTTGACCGTCGTCGCCATACCCTGCGACGTGCTGCGCATCTTTCCGGCCGTCGAGGCCAGCGACTGCACGAGGCCGCCGATCGTGGCCTCGAAGCTCCTGGCGATCTCTTGCGTCTGCTGCCGCGCCTCCTCGGCGATGCGGACCCGGTCGCCCGAATTCACGAGATAGCAGAGCACCGCGCCGGCGCCGCGGAATTTCGTCGGCACCCAGTAGACGTCGACGAAGATCCTCTCCTTCGTATCGAGCGAGTGGCCCGCCAGCCCCTGGTACATGAAGGGCTTGCCCTTCATCAGGGCCTGCGCGCACTCCTTGAAGATGTCGGCCGTCAACTTGCCGTTCGGCTGCCGCTCGGAGGTGATCTTGGCCGGGCCCACTTCCAGCACGTGCTTCTTGTCGCGGGCGCCCATCATGGTGACACTGGCCTGGTTGCAATGAACGTAGGCGTCATTCTGCCGGATCAGCATCGCGATGGGGCTGGAATCGAAGGCCACCTGCCAGAGCTCGACCATCTCGGACGGCGCGGTCGCCGATCCCTTGCGGCGAAGCAGGACCACGATCGTTGCCGCCATCGCCAGCAGGGCGATCAGGCCCACGATTTCAAGAATACCCATCTCAGTCACTTCCCAGTTGCATCGGCGGAACCTGAACAGTTTGGGGTTTCCAAAACCTTAAGGCGGCGCCGTTCAGTGCCGGCCGCGGGTAGCCTTGCACCGATCCGCGCCAGTCCCCCGGGGTATTACCTGGTCAGGTAATCGGCAGGTCGATGGCACGGCAGCCTTCCCGGGCGGTCCTCGGCAGGCCCCCGAATTCGGTCCTTCTGCCTCTTGCACCGCCAAATTATTTGCGCCGCACCATCCAAAAATGAGACTGCCCGTTAAGTTGAGGTCGGCCCTCACGCATGCACCGCATTCGACTTCGGCTAGCCTCCCGTCAAAACCACAAGCCTTTCGAAAAAACGACGACACAGGGAGGAGCACAATGTTGAAATGCAGTGTGGGGCTGCTCGCGCTGAGCAGTCTGTTTCTGTCGGGCGCCGCAATGGCGCAGGACAAGATCAAGGTCGGCGTCACCGCCACCCTCGAAGGCACCTACACCGTTCTCGGCGAGGACGGCATCCGCGGGCATCAGACCGCGCTGAACGTGCTGGGCAAGAAAATCGGCGACAAGGAGCTCGAATTCATCATCGCCTCCACCGACGCGACGCCGGACTCGGCCGTGCGCGCCGTGCGCAAGCTGATCGAGCAGGACAAGGTGCAGATCCTGCTGTCGCCGCTGTCCGGCGACGAGGGCATCGCGGTGAAGAATTTCGCGAAAACCCATCCGGAGCTGACCTTCATCAACGCCGCCTCCGGCGCGCAGGAAACCACCTATGTCGATCCTGCCCCGAACTTCTTCCGCTTCAACATGGACGGCGCGCAGTGGCAGGTGGGCCTCGGCAAATACGCCTATGACGAGAAGAAGTATCGCAAGATCGCGACTGTCGGCGAGGACTATTCCTTCATCTACACGCAGGTGTTCGGCCTCGCGCTCGAATTCTGCGGTGCCGGCGGACAGATCACCAACCGGCAATGGGTGCCGCTCGGCACCAAGGACTTCGCCTCGGTGATCGCAGCGCTGCCCGACGACGTCGATGCGATCTATCTCGGCCTCGGCGGCGCCGACGCCGTCAACTTCCTCAACCAGTACCAGCAGGCCGGCGGCAAGGCGCACCTGATGGGCGGCTCGATCATGATCGACCAGACCATCCTCTCCTCCAAGGGCAACGCCAAGAACGCGCTGATCGGCACCCTGGCGGCGAGCGGCCAGGCCGACACCTGGGAGGACAAGGGCTGGCAGAAGTTCGTGAAGGACTACCAGGACGCGTTCCCGCCGAACAAGCGCTTCCCGAGCCCGTCGCTGCTCGCCACCAACTATTACGGCTCGACCATGGCGCTGATCCTGGCGCTGCGTCAGGTCAATGGCGACCTCAGCGACAACCAGTCGAAGTTCAAGGCCGCGCTGGCGAAGCTCGAGATCGATGCGCCGAACGGCAAGATCAAGCTGGACGGAAACCGCCAGGCGATCGGCACCAACTTCGTCACCGAAGTCGTCGATGACGGCAAGGGCGCGCTGTTCAGCAAGGTCGTGAAGGTGATCCCGAACGTGAACCAAACGCTGGGCTACGACCCCGCGGTGTTCGCCAAGATCGGTTTGCCCAGCCGCACAGTCCCGGAATGTAAGAAGTACTGACCCAGTCAAACCGTGACTCACGGGGAGAGATTTGCAAGGCGCGGACATCGTGCGCCCTTGCATTCTCTCCCCGGTTGTTGAACGCTGCCAAAAAAGACAAGAGCTTAGCTTCTGGGAGGGAAGGCATGAGCCGGGCGCTCGCCGTCTTCCACGGCCGCTTCGGCCGGGCGACGGTCTATCAGTTGAACCGCCCTTTCAACATCCACGCGCATCGTGAAGGTCATCTGATCTTCCATGTCGGGGGGCGTCCTGCCTCGATCGATGTCAGCGATGGACGTTACGAACTCACCGAAGGCTCGGTGGTCGCGGTCAATCCGTGGGAGCCGCACAATTTCCTCCCCTCCGATCTCGAGGGCGGCGCCGTTTTCTTCGTGCTCTATGTCAATGCGGAGTGGTTCGCACCGGATGCGCCCGGCGCCGACCGCCTGCGCTTCGGCCGCACCCAGTTCACGCGGTCGGTGGCGCTGGACCGGCACATCAGGCGCGCGGCGGCCCTCGTCTGCGGCGCCCCCTCGCTCAACAGCCTCGACGGCGAACTGAGGCGGCTGATCGATATCTGCTACGACGAGAGCTGGCAGCAGGCCGAGACCGCACGCGATCCGCGCGCGAACGGCGCCGTCACCGATTTTCGCGTGCGCAAGTGCATCAAGATGATGTCCGAGAGTCCCGGCGCCGAGATCGAGCTCGACACCATCGCGCGCGAATCCGGCCTGTCGCGGCCGCATTTCTACCGGCTGTTCCGTACCCAGACCGGCGTCACGCCGCATCTCTACCTCAACACGCTGATGATGGAGCAGGCGCTGGAGGCGCTGGTGGCGAGCGAGGCGCCGATCGCCGATATCGGCTTCGACCTCGGCTTCTCCTCGCAGAGCGGTTTCACCCGCTTCTTCGCCGCCAATGTCGGCATGGCCCCGACCGATTATCGCCGCGCCGCCAAGGTTTTGCGCGCCTGACGGGCGCTTTGAAAAGATACTGACGATCAAATGCCCGCCCCGCCGCCTCGCTAGGATGTGCCAAAGCGCGATCCCGAAAAGAGGATCGCCGGTCCAGGGAGGACGCACGTCCATGGCGGGGCTCGCCCGCAACGGCCTTGTCCCCTCGCCCCGCCTGCGGGGAGAGGGTCGGGATGACCTGACGACGGAGCGACGATCATGACGCGCTTCGTCGAACGTCATCCGGCTTGGGCGCTGATCATCATCATCGCCATTGTCATCGTGCTCTGGCTGGTGTTCTCGGTCTGGCCGCCGGGCCTCGAGGAGGCGATCGGCCGCAAGCGCGTCTTCCTCAACGCCGTCTTCAACGGCATCACGCTCGGCGGGCTCTATTTCCTCGTCGCCAGCGGCTTCACGCTGATCTTCGGCCTGATGCGCAACGTCAACCTCGCGCACGGCTCGCTCTATCTGTTCGGCGGCTATGTCGGCTACGCCATCAGCGCCTCGACCGGCTCCTGGATCCTCGCCTTCATCGTCGCCTTCATCCTGACCGCGCTGGTCGGCGTGCTGCTCCAGGTGCTGGTGTTCCGCCGCATGGAGGGCCAGGACCTCAGGCAGACCATGGTGACGATCGGCCTTTCGATCGTCTTCGCCGACCTGATGCTGTGGGCCTGCGGCGGCGACTTCTACCAGATCCAGACCCCGAGCTGGCTGATCGGCCCGGTCGAGCTGCCGCTGCTAACCGCGGTGAAATCCTCAGGCGAACCGGTCTACTTGCGCTATCCGCTGGTGCGGCTCGTGATCTTCGCGGCGTCGGTGATCATCGGCGTCGCAATGTGGCTCGCGCTCAACCGCACCAGGATCGGCATGATCATCCGCGCCGGCGTCGACGATCGCGACATCCTGGCCGCCACCGGCGTGCGCATCCAGCTCGTCTTCGTGCTGGTGTTCGCGCTGGGCGCAGGGCTTGCCGGCATCGCCGGCGTCGTCGGCGGCACCTTCCAGTCGCTGTCGCCGGGCGAGGACATCCGCTTTCTGCTGGCGTCCCTCGTCGTCGTGATCGTCGGCGGCATGGGCTCGATCCCCGGTGCCGCGCTCGGCGCGCTCATCATCGGCCTCGCCGAGCAGCTCGGCTCGGTCTACATCCCGACCTACGCCATCGTCGTGACCTTCCTGATCATGGTGCTGGTGCTGGCGCTGCGGCCGCAGGGCCTGCTCGCGAGGCGCTGACATGTCCGTCACCCACGATGCCCGCGTTCAGGTTCACAGGCCCGCCGCCACGGCTCCGCGTCCGGCTGTGCGGGGCTGGCCCGAGTTCAACAATCCCGCGGCCTGGATCGTGGCGATCATCCTCCTGATCATGCCGGCGATCGCCAACGGCTTCTTCCTGATCGAGATCTTCGCCACCACGCTGATCCTCGGCACCATCGCGCTCAGCCTGATGTTCCTGGCCGGCTATGGCGGCATGGTCAGCCTGATGCAGCTCACCATCGCGGGCTTTGCGGCCTACATGGTCGCGGTGTTCGGCACCAGCGACAACGCCAATATCAGCCTGGGCTGGCCGTGGTGGCTGGCGGTGCCGATGGCGCTGGCGCTGGCGACGGCGTTCGGCACGCTCGGCGGCGCGCTCGCGGTGCGCACCGAGGGCATCTACACCATCATGATCACGCTGGCGATCGGCGCGGCGTTCTACTACTTCACCAACCAGAACTGGGCGATCTTCAACGGCCACACCGGCATCAACAACGTCGCCACGCCGCATTTCTGGGGCGTCAACTGGCGCTGGGACATTCCCTTCTACTATGTCGTGCTCGCGGTCGCCGCGCTCTGCTATTTCGCCGTCGACTACATCTCGCGCGCGCCGTTCGGCCTCGCGTTGCAGGGCGTGCGCGACAATCCGCGCCGGATGGCCGCGCTCGGCTTCAACGTCAACGCCCACCGCGTCGCGGCCTATGCAATCGCCTCCTTCATCGCCGGCCTCGCCGGCGTGCTGCAGGTCTGGAACTATCGCCAGATCTCGCCGGGCTCGGTCAGCGTCGGCGCCTGCATCGACATCCTCATCATCGCCATCGTCGGCGGCATCACCCGGCCGATCGGCCCCTATATCGGCGCGCTTGTGTTCGTGCTTCTGCGCACCTTCGCGCTCGACTTCCTGGTCAAGATCGGGCTCGACGGCAACCGCTTCCGGCTGCTGATCGGGCTCGGCTTCCTCGCCATCGTGTTCTGGTCCTCGGACGGGGTCATCGGCCTGTGGCAGCGCTGGCGGGCGAGCCAGCGTCGCGAGACCAACCGCCCGGGCGGAGGGCGCGGCCATGGATAGCGTCGCGCAGCGGCTTTCGGTCGTCGGCGCCGGCGCAGCGCTGGAGCTGCGCGGCGTCACGAGGATGTTCGGCGCGCTGGCGGCGCTGACCGACGTCACCATCACCGTGCGGCCCGGCGAGCGGCGCGCCGTGCTCGGCTCCAACGGCGCCGGCAAGACCACGCTGTTCAACTGCATCACCGGCGACTTTCCGCCCTCCTCCGGCACCATCCGCTTCTTCGGCGAGGACGTCACGCACTTTCCGCCCTATGAGCGCATCCGCCGCGGCCTGCGCCGCACCTACCAGATCTCGGCGCTGTTCCCCGGCCTGACCGTGCAGGACAACGTCTACCTCGCCTGCCGCGGCGTCTCGCGCGGGCGCTTCTCGCTGCTGCGCCCCTCGCAGAACGACGCGCTGATGCACGCGGCCGACAACCTCGTGCAGGCCGTGCACCTCTCCGCCGTGAAGAACCAGCGCGTGTCCGAGCTCGCGCACGGCCAGCAGCGCCAGCTCGAGATCGCACTCGCGCTCGCCGGCGCGCCGCGCTTCGTGCTGTTCGACGAGCCGGCCGCCGGCCTGTCGCCGGCCGAGCGGCTGGAGCTGATCGAGATCCTGACCTCGCTGCCGGCGCATATCGGCTACATCATCATCGAGCACGACATGGACGTGGCGCTGCGCGTCGTCGAGAGCGTCACGATGATGCACAACGGCCGCATCTTCAAGGAAGGCCTGCCGCAGGAGATCCAGTCCGATCCCGAGGTGCAGGAGCTTTATCTCGGAGGCGGCCATGGCTGAGGTGCGCCGCGCCGCCGCAGCCCTCGAGGTCCGCGGCCTCGACGTCTACTACGGGCACTCGCACGCACTGCAGGGCGTCGACCTCACGCTGGAGAGCGGCGTGTTCTCCGTCGTCGGCCGCAACGGCATGGGCAAGACCACGCTGTGCAAGGCGATCATGGGGCTGGTGCCGGTGAGCGGCGGCTCGGTCCGGGTTCGCGGCGAGGACATCACGCGGCGGCAGCCCGCGCAGATCGCGCGCCTCGGCGTCGGCTACGTGCCGCAGGGACGCAGGCTGTGGCGCTCGCTCAGCGTGGACGAGCATTTGCGGCTGGCCGGCGGACTGCGGTCCGGCGCCTGGACCGTCGAGCGCATCTACGATACCTTCCCCCGGCTTGCCGAGCGCAAGGGACATGGCGGCGGCCAGCTCTCCGGCGGCGAGCAGCAGATGCTGGCGATCTCACGCGCGCTGCTGACCAATCCGCAACTGCTGATCATGGACGAGCCGACCGAGGGGCTGGCGCCCGTCATCGTCGCCCAGGTCGAGGAGATGCTGCTCCGCCTCGGCGAGGACGGCGACATGGCCGTGCTGGTGATCGAGCAGAATATCGGCGTCGCCACCGCGGTCTCGCGCAACGTCGCGATCATGGTCAACGGCCGCATCAATCGCATCATCGACTCCGCTCGCCTCGCCGCCGACCGCGAGCTGCAGCAGCGCCTGCTCGGCGTCGGGCTTCACGCAGGCCTCGAAGACGACATCGACGTCTCCGCGCCGGCCGCCGGCCCGAAACAAGCGCCGGAGCCGCGCCAGGGCGGGCCGATCCGCATCTACATCTCCAACCCGGCGCCGCCGACGCGGTGGTCGCAGCCCGTGCCGATCGCCCGGATCGAGGCCGCCGCCCGCACGCTCTCGACCCAGATCGCGCGGCTCGAGGAGACGGCGCGGCGCACGCGCGAGCCGGCGGCACAGACCTCGGGACCGCCGGTCGTGCTGGTGGCCGGCACGCTCGACACCAAGGGCACCGAGCTGCGTTACATCCGCGACATCATTGCGAGCACCGGCCTGCGCACGCGCCTCGTCGATCTCTCGACCAGCGGCCGGCATTCCACCTGCGATGTCTCGGCGCAGGAGATCGCGCTCAACCACAGCCGCGGCGGAGCGGCCGCGTTCGGCACCGATCGCGGCGCTGCCGTCACCGCGATGGCCGATGCGTTCGCCGCCTGGCTGCGAAGGCAGGGCAACATCGCCGGTGTGATTTCGGCCGGCGGCTCCGGCGCCGCGTCGCTGGTCGCGCCGGGTATGCGCACGCTTCCCGTCGGGGTGCCGAAGCTGATCATCTCCTCGGTCGCCTCCGGCGACGTCGGTCCCTATGTCGGGCCCGCCGACATCACCATGATGTATTCGGTCACCGACGTGCAGGGGTTGAACTCGATCTCGCGCGCGGTGCTGGCCAACGGCGCCCATGCGATCGCCGGCATGGTCAAGGCGCGGCTCGACCAGCGCGCCGCAACCTCGCGTGAAGCGCCCGGCCTGCCGTCGGTCGGCATCACCATGTTCGGCGTCACCACGCCGGCCGTGCAGAAGATCGCGGCCGAGCTGCGCGACGATTTCGAATGCCTGGTGTTCCATGCCACCGGCGTCGGCGGCCGCTCCATGGAGAAGCTCGTCGAGTCCGGCCAGCTCGCAGGGGTCATCGACCTCACCACGACCGAAATCTGCGACCTCCTGATGGGCGGCGTGTTCCCCGCGACGGAGGACCGCTTCGGCGCGATCATCCGCACGCGCCTGCCCTATGTCGGCTCGGTCGGCGCGCTCGACATGGTCAATTTCGGCGCGCCCGAGACCATTCCCGAACGCTACCGCGGCCGCAAGATCCACGTCCACAATCCGCAGGTGACGTTGATGCGGACCACGGCCGAGGAGAACGAGCGCATGGGCCGCTGGATCGGCGAGCGGCTCAACCAGATGGACGGCCCCGTGCGGTTCTTCCTGCCCGAGGGCGGCGTCTCCGCGCTGGATGCGCGCGGCCAGCCGTTCTGGGACCCGGACGCCGACGCCGCGCTGTTCCGCGCGCTGGAGCGCACCACGCGGCAGACCAGCAGCCGCCAGCTCGTTCGCGTGCCCAGAAACATCAACGATCCCGAGTTCGCCACCGCCATTGTCAGTGCGTTCCGGACCCTGCTCGGCCGCACCGGAACGCGGCGAAGAGTAGCGAGGTGACCGATGGCCAGGTTTGAACGCGCAGCACTTCTGAAACGGTTTCGCGACATGGCGAGGCGCGGCGAACCGATCGTCGGCGGCGGCGCTGGCACCGGGTTGTCGGCCAAATGCGAGGAGGCCGGCGGCGTCGACCTCATCGTCATCTACAATTCGGGCCGCTATCGCATGGCCGGCCGCGGCTCGCTCGCCGGCCTGATGCCCTATGGCGACGCCAATGCCATCGTGCTCGAAATGGCCGGCGAGGTGCTGCCGGTGGTGAGCAAGACGCCGGTGCTCGCCGGCGTCAACGGCACCGATCCGTTCCGCGACATGGACGCCTTCCTCGACCAGTTGAAGGCGCTCGGCTTTGCCGGCGTGCAGAACTTTCCAACGGTCGGGCTGATCGACGGCGTCTTCCGCGCGAATCTGGAAGAGACCGGCATGTCCTATGCGCTCGAGATCGACATGATCGCGAAGGCGCACGACAAGGACATGCTGACGACGCCCTACGTGTTCAGCGAAAAGGAAGCCGCGGCGATGGCGATCGCCGGCGCCGACATCATCGTCTGCCACATGGGCCTGACCACCGGCGGCACCATCGGCGCGCAGACCGCGCCAAAACTCAAGGACTGTCCCGCGCGTATCGACAACTGGGCTTCGGCCGCGCTCAGCGTCAATCCGGACATCTTGGTGCTGGCGCATGGCGGGCCGATCGCCGACCCCGCCGATGCCGACTTCGTCATCAAGAATACCCGCCATTGCCACGGCTTCTACGGCGCCTCCTCGATGGAGCGGCTGCCCGTGGAGCGGGCGCTGACGGAACAGGTGCGTCAATTCAAAGCGATCGGCGCGCGCTAGCGCCGCCACGGGTTCGAGGGAGGGAAAGATGTCAGGGATGCTGGTCGGTGAATTGATCCTCTGGCTGATCGTCGCGATCGTCGTGGTCGTGATCGGCGTCTACATCGTGAACTGGCTCTACCACCGCTCCTCCAAGGAGGTCTCGTTCGTTCGGACCGGCTTCCTCGGCGAGCGCGTGGTCATCAATGGCGGCGCCTTCGTGCTGCCGTTCATCCACGACTATACGCCGGTCAACATGAACGTGCTGCCGATGGGCATCGTACGCTCCAGGCAGGATGCCGTGATCACCCGCGACCGCATGCGCGTCGACATCGAGGCCGATTTCTACGTCCGCGTGCAGCAGACCCGCGAAGCCGTCTCGATCGCGGCCGCCACCCTCGGCCGCCGCACCATGGAGCCTGAGCAGCTGCACGCCCTCCTCGCCGGCAAGTTCATCTCCGCAATCCGCTCGATCGCCTCGGAAATGACGATGGAGGAAATGCACGAGCGGCGCGGCGACTATGTCGCACGGGTCAAGACCAACGCCGCCGAGGCGCTGGCGCAGAACGGTCTGGAGCTGGAATCGGTCGCGATCACCGATCTCGACCAGACCGACCTCGAATTCTTCAACCCCTCGAACCGGTTCGACGCCGAGGGTCTGACCCGCCTGATGGAGGACATCGAGGCGAAGCGGAAGGCTCGCAACGACATCGAGCAGGACTCCATGATCAAGATCCGCTCCCGCAACCTCGAGGCCGAGCGGCAGGCGCTCGAGATCGAGCGCGAGAGCGAGACCGCGCGGCTCGAGCAGGAACGCGACATCGAGATGCGCCGTGCGCTACAGCGCACCGAGGTCGCCCGCGAGCGGGCGCTGCGCGAGACCGAGGCCGAGCAGGCGCAGATCTCCGCGCGCGAGGCCATCGAGCGCGCCCGCATCGCCAACGACCAGGCGATCGCGGAGGCCCGGATCGCCTCCGAGCGCGAGACCCGCCAGCGGGAGATCGAGCGGACCCGCACCATCGAGGAGAAGGAGCTGCTGGCGCGCGAGGAGATCGAAAAGACAAGGATCGCCAACCAGCGCTCGATCGACACCACCCGCATCGCCTCGGAGCGCGAGGTCCGCCAGCGCGAGATCGAGCGGATGCGCACCATCGAGGAGGCCGAGATCGCGGCGCGCGAAGCCGTCGAGAAGGCCCGCATCCAGCAGGACCGCGTCGTCACCGATGCCCGCATCGCCAACGAGGAGGAAACGCGGCGCCGCGAGATCGAGCGGTCGCGCGCGGTGGACGAGGCCGAGATCGCCGCCCGCGAGGCGACGGAGAAGGCCCGCATCGCCCAGATCATGACGGTCAATGTCGAGCGCATCTCGTCGGACGAGCGCACCCGCGCGCTGGAAATCCGGCAGGTGCAGACCATCCAGGAGACCGAGATCGAGGCCCAGCGCGCGGTCGAGGCCGCCCGGATCGCGCGCGAGCGGACGCTCGCCGCCGAGCGCATTGCCGCCGAGCAGAACACGCGCCAACTGGAGATCGACCGCAACCAGGCGCTCGACGTCGCCGGCATTGCCGCGCGCGAAGCGACGGAGGCCAGCCGCATCGCCCAGGAGGAGCGCGTCCGCTCGCTGGAGATCGCCCGCAACCGCGCCGTCGAGGAAGCCGACATCGCCTCCCGCGAGGCGATCGAGGCGGCCCGCATCGCGCAGGAGAAGGCCGTCGCGGCCGAGCGCATCCAGGCCGAGCGCGCCACCCGCTCGCTCGAGATCGAGCGGACCGCGGTCCTGGAGGCGGCCGAGTTGAAGCGGCGCGACGCCATCGAGCGCCAGCGCATCACCGTCGATCTCGCGCTCGAGGCCGAGCGGATCAACTCGTCGAAGAAGCGCGAGGTGCTCAACATCGAGCAGAAGAGGGCGGTGGAGATCGCGGACGAGGACCGCGTCATCGCGCTGTCTGCCAAGAAGTCCGAGCGGATCGATGCCGACCGCCAGGTGAGGCAGGCCGAGATCGTCGCCCGCAAGGAGGTCGAGACCACCGACGTCTCGCGCGAGCAGGCGCTGGAAGCCGCCCGCATCGAGCGCCGCCGCTCGATCGAGCAGCTCGAAGTCGCCCGCGTGCAGTCGCTGCAGGAGGCCGAGATCGTCTCGCGCGAGGAGGTCGAGCGCGCGCGCATCGCGTCCGACCGCGGCCTGGACGAGGCCCGCATCGGCCGCGAGCGCGAGCTGCGCAAGCTCGAGGTCAACCGCGAGAAGGAGGTCGAGACGGTCTTGATGGAGAAGGCGATCGCAATTCATCAGAAATCGCTCGAAGAATCCGCGGCGCGCGCCGCCGCCGAGGAAGCCCGCATCCGCGCCACCGAGGCCGCCGAGCGCGTCGTCACCGCGCGCGAGAGCGAGATCGCCAGGCGCCGCAAGACCGTCGAGGTGCTGATTGCCGAGAAGCAGGCCGAGGAGACAAGGATCGCCGCCGAGGCGGAGCGCGTCCGCGCCGCCGTCGAGGCCGAGGCGCAGCGCATGCTCAACGAGGCCGAGAACGTGCTCACCGACCAGGCGCGCTACTCGCTGTTCCGCCGAAAGCTGCTCGACCGCATCGAGGGCATCGTGCGCGAGAGCGTCAAGCCGATGGAGAAGATCGAGGGCATCCGCATCCTGCAGGTCGACGGCCTCAACGGCAATGGGAACGGCGGCAATGGCGGCCGTAGCGCCACCGACGAGGTGATCGACTCGGCGCTGCGCTATCGCGTCCAGGCGCCGCTGATCGACTCGATTCTATCAGACATCGGCGTCGAGGGCGGCAGCCTTGCCAAGATGCCGGGCCTGATCCGCGAAGCCCGCGACATGCAGGGAATCAAGGATTCCGCGCGCAAGGGCGGCGGCGACAAGCCGGCCGCGCCGTCCGCCGAAGGCGAGCAGCCAGCCCCGCGCGCGCCACGGAAGAAGGACTGAGGTCTAAGCCATGGCCCGCGTCTACGTCTCCACCGTCGTCAACGCCCGCAACGACCGCGTCTGGGCGCGGGTGCGCGATTTCAACGGCCTGCCGAGCTGGCACCCGGCGATCGCCGAAAGCCGCATCGAGGGCGGCGAGCCCTCCGACAAGATCGGTTGTGTCAGGGATTTCCGCCTGCGCAACGGCGACCGCATTCGCGAGAAGCTTCTGGGCCTCTCCGACTACGACATGTTCTGCACCTATTCGATCCTGGAATCCCCGATGGGCGTGGAGAATTACGTCGCCACCCTGCGGCTCACGCCCGTCACCGACGGCGATCAGACCTTCATGGAGTGGACAGCGGAGTTTGACTGCGCGCCGGAGCGCGAGGCCGAGCTCGTCGGCAATATCGGCGGCGGCGTCTTCCAGGGCGGCTTCGACGCCCTCAAGCGCGTGTTCGGAGGTTGATCGCCGTGCCGCATATCGTCAAGAGCACCATCCTGGACGCGCCGACCGATGCGGCGTGGGCGATGCTGCGCGACTTCAACGGGCACGACCGCTGGCATCCGGCGGTGGCGACCTCCACGATCGAGCGCGCGCATTCCTCCGACAAGGTCGGCTGCGTCAGGCGCTTCAAGCTGAAGGACGGATCCGAGCTGCGCGAGCAATTGCTTGCCCTGTCCGACCTCGAACAGAGTTTTTCCTATTGCCTGCTCGATACGCCGATCCCGATGTTTAACTACGTCGCCCATGTCCGCCTGCTGCCCGTGACCGATGGCGACCGCACCTTCTGGCACTGGGAGTCGCGCTTCACGACCAGGCCCGAGGACAGCGACCGCATCACCAAAATGGTCGCCGAAGACATCTATCAGGCCGGATTCGAGGCGATCCGCCGTCACCTGAAGGAGGCCGCCTAGATGGCCGTTACAGTGAAGACGTTTACCAGTGCCGGCGAGGCGGCCGGGGCGCTGTCCTCGGACCGCAGCGCGCGCTATCTCGGCGGCGGCACGCTGGTGATGCGGGCGCTCAACGAAGGCGACGTGTCGATCTCGACCGTGATCCGCGCCAATGATCAGGCACTGACCCGGATCGATGCTTCCGGGCCGCGCGTCACGCTGGGCGCCGGCGTCACCTTCGCGCGCGTGCTCGCCGAACGCGACCTCGCCTTCCTGCACGCCCCCGCCCGCTCGATCGGCGGCCCCGCAGTGCGCAACATGGGAACGGTCGGCGGCAATCTGTTCGCGCAAAGCCCCTTTGGCGATTTCACCGTCGCGCTGCTGGCGCTCGATGCGACCGTTGCGGTTGCCGGCGGTTTTGGCGCGCGCGACGTGCCGATCGAGGAATTCTTGCAGGCGCGCGACCGGCAAGCGGGGACGCTGGTGCTGTCGGTGTCCTGCACCCGGCCCGCGAGCAGCGAGGCGTTCCGCTATCGCAAGATCGCCCGCATCAAGCCGAAGGGCGGCGCGGTCATCACGCTGGCCGCGCATCTGCCGGTCAGCGGCGGCCGCATCGCCGGCGCACGAATCGCGCTGGGCTCGATGGCGCCGACGCAGATCCGCGCGCGAGCCGCCGAGCGCGCGCTCGAGGGCCGCTCGCTGGACGCAGCCACCATCGCGGCCGCCGCTTCCGCTGCGACCGAAGGAACCTCGCCCTCCGACAACGCACTTGGCAGCGCCTGGTATCGCCGCGAGATCGTCGGCGTCCATCTGCGCCGGCTGCTGTCGGGACAGGAATAGAGCCCATGTCCAAGACACCCCTGCAATTTCGCCACAACGGCCGCGACGTCGCGATCTTCGTCGACGGTGGCACCAACCTTTTGGTCGCGCTGCGCGAACTGATCGGCGACATGACGCCGAAATTCGGCTGCGGCCAGGGCGGCTGCGGCGCCTGCAGCGTGCTGATCGACGGCGAGATTCACCTCTCCTGCCTGACGCTTGCCGAGACCGCAGCGGGCCGCTCCGTCGAAACGCTCGACGGCATGAAGCAGGGCCCGAACCTGCATCCGCTGCAGCGCGCCTTCGCCGACAATTTCGCCGCCCAGTGCGGCTACTGCACCCCGGGCATGCTGATGGCTGCAAAGGCCCTGCTCGATCGCAATCCACAGCCGAGCCGCGACGAGGTCGTCGAGGCGATCTCGGGCAACATCTGCCGCTGCACCGGTTACGAATCCATCATCAACGCCATCCTCGCCGCCGCCGGCGGCAGGGCCAGCGCCTGAGGCCTCATCATGCTGGAACTGCGCAAGGACATTTTCGCCGACGAGCGCGACGACAATCTCAAGGAGATTGGCAAGGGCACGCAGCGCCAGGACATGCTCGGCCACATCACGGGCACGTCGAGCTATTTTGGCGATCACAAGCTGCAGGGCATGCTGCATCTGAAGGTGGTGCGCTCGGCGCAGGCGCACGCGCGGCTGCGCCGCATCGACACCACGGAGGCCGAGCGGTCGGCCGGCGTGCGCAGGATCATCCGCAGCGCGGACGTGCCGCGCAATCTCAACACGCTGCTGAGCCTGATCAACTTCGGCAAGGACGACGAGCCGTCGCTCGCGGTCGACAAGGTCCGCTACAAGGGCGAGCCGATCGTCGCCATTGTCGCCGACAGCGAGCGCGAAGCCTTCGAGGCGATCGCGAAGGTCAGGATCGACTACGAGCCGCTGCCGACCGTGTTCGACGTCGAGGAAGCCTTGAAGCCGGGCGCGCCCGTGGTCAACGAGACCTATCCCAAAAACGCCTTCATCTATCACGACGTCCACGACCACCAGAAGCTGCGCTTCGGCGACGCCGACGCGGCGCTCGCGACCGCCGACCATGTGCTGGAGCAGCGCTACCAGATGTCGCCGATCGAGCACGCCCCGACCGAGACCAACGGCGCGATTGCCGCGCCCGACACCAACGGCCGCTACGTGGTCTACACCTCGACCCAGGCGCTGTTCTTCTCGGTCGACACCTGCGCAAAGATCCTGGACGTGCCATCCAACACCTTCCACTTCATCGGCGGCACGGTCGGCGGCGGCTTTGGCGGCAAGGTGGATACGCTGACCGAGCCGCTCGCCATTCTGGCTGCGATGCTGACCGGCCGGCCCGTGCGCTACGTGTTCGGACGCGAGGAGGAGATGCAGTACGGCCCGCCGCGCGGCGCCGAGCGCATCTTCATCAAGGACGGGGTGATGCGCGACGGCCGCATCGTCGCGCGAAAGATCCGCGCCTATTTCGACAGCGGCGCCTACACGCGGCTGTCGAGCTATGCCGCGGTGAAATGCGCCGCGCATCTTCCCGGCCCCTACACCATTCCGAACGTCCATGGCGACGTCTACTGCGTCTTCACCAACCGGACGCCCGCAACCGCCATGCGCGGCTTCGGCGTCACCGCGATGGACTTCGCCATCGAGTGCCAGATGGACAAGCTGGCAAATCTTGTCGGCATGGACCCGATGGAGTTCCGGATCCTCAACGCCTATCGCGACGGCGACATGAAGGCGCACCGGCGCGAGGCCAAGAACACGGCGCTGATCGAATGCGTCCAGGTTGCCGCCGAGAAGGCGAAGTGGCCAATCCGCGAGGAGTTCAGGCGCGCCTCCTCGCGCAAGGACGGCGGCGGTAGCCGCGCCGTGATCCCGCCGACGCCGGCAGATGCGCGCGCGCGTCCGGCCGCGCCAGTGCAGCAGCGCACCAGCTATGACCGGCTGCCGCCCACCGTAACCCGCGAACCGCCGCGCGAGCCGCCACCGCCAACTCCGCCGCCGTCCTCGCCCCGCCCCGCCGCACCCTCGCACGGGGCGACCCGTTTCTCCTCCGTCTTCGGCACCAGGAGGCGCTAGATGACCAGGCATCGCGGACGCGGCATGGCGTCGGTCAACTATCCCATCGGCATGAACCTCGGCGGCGATCCCAGCCAGGCGCTGGTTCACTCCAACCCCAGCGGCAAGTTCACGGTGGCGCTATCGTCGATCGACCTCGGCCAGGGCATGAAATCGGTGACGCGGCAGATCTGCGCCGAGACGCTCGGCGTTCCCGTCGAGGACGTCTATGTCGACACCGCCGATTCCGACACCGGCCCGCACTGCATGGGCTCGTTCGCCTCGCGCGGCACCCACCGCGTCGGCAACGCGGTGATGGCCGCGGCGCGCGAGGCGCGCGGCGTGATGATGGAGGCCGCAGCCGAGGAACTCGAGGTCAACGCCGCCGACCTCGAGACCGACGGCCGCGGCAACATCCACGTCAAGGGCGCGCCGCACCGCTCGATCTCGACCAAGGACGTGGCGATCGCGGCGCAGTTCAAGCAGGGCAAGACCATCTCGGGCCGCGGCATCTTCCTGGTGCCGCTGTCCGACGTCGATCCCGAAACCGGCGAGATGTCGCCGGCGACCTGCTACGCCCATGCCTGCCTCGTCGCCGAGGTCGAGGTCGACGACGAGACCGGCGAGGTCGCGATGGTGCGCATGGACTCCGCCTATGAGCTCGGCCGCGCGCTCAATCCGCGCTTGGTCGAACAGCAGCTCGTCGGCGGCGCCTGGATGGGCGTCAGCCACGCGCTCTACGAGACGCCGGAGCCGTACTACCCCGACCCGGCTCACGGCCCCCGCGACTTCGTCGAATATCTGATGCCGGGACCGGGCGACATCTGCCCGCACGATATCGCCGTGCTGGAACGCCCTGCGCCCGACGGGCCCTTCGGCGGCAAAGGTCCCGGCGAGATGTGCGCCAACCCGGTGCTGCCAGCGGTTGCGAACGCGATCTTCAACGCGGTCGGGGTTCGCATCGACGACCTCCCGATCACCCCCGAAAAGGTGCTGCGCGCGATCAAGTCCCAGGGCGGCGCGCGGCCGCAGGCACGGCGCTAACGTCGTGGCGGTTCGCGGCACCATCGCCGGCATCGACAGCCCCGAGGCGCTGGAGAAGGCGCTTCGGGCGGCCTACTACCTCGCCGATGAGGGCCTTGCGACCGCGGCCTATCTCGGCCTGGCGCTCGGCAAGCCGTTGCTGCTGGAAGGCGCGCCCGGGGTCGGCAAGACCGAGGCCGCAAAGGCCATCGCCGCCGTGCTCGGCCGCCGCCTGATCCGGCTGCAGTGCTACGAGGGCATCGACGCCGCCGCCGCATTGTATGAATGGAACTACCCGCGCCAGATGCTCGCGATCCGCCAGGCCGGCGACGAGAGCATCGACATCTATGGCGAGACGTTCCTGATCGAGCGTCCGATGCTGGCCGCGCTGCGCGCGCCGGACTCGACCGTGCTGCTGATCGACGAAATCGACCGCGCCGACCAGGAGTTCGAGGCCTTCCTGCTCGAATTCCTCTCCGACTTCCAGATCTCGATCCCGGAACGCGGCACGGTGCGCGCGGCCGAGCGCCCGGTGGTGGTGCTGACGTCGAACCGGACGCGCGACCTGCACGAAGCCTTGCGCCGCCGCTGCGTCTACCACTGGATCGACTACCCCACCGCCGAGCGCGAGGCCCGGATCATCATGATGCGCGCTTCCAGCGTCGCGGAAGCGACTGCCCGCGCGGTCGTGGCCGCCGTCGAACGGCTGCGGCGCGAACCGCTGAGCAAGGCGCCCGGCATCGCCGAGGCCGTCGACTGGGCCGAGGCCGCAACGTTGCTCAACAAGGGCGGCGCGCGCTGGCCGGATGCGTTCAAGCGCTCGATCGGCGTGGCGCTGAAGGACGAGGAGGATCTGCGTTTCATCTCGCCACGGCTCGACGCGATGCTGGCGGAGGCGACCGCATGAGCACCGAGCCCAAGCTTCCGCGCGCCGCACGCATCTTCGTCTCGTTCGTCGCACTGCTGCGCGCCAACGGCTTTGCGGTCGCGCCGGAGCAGACGACGACGTTCCTCGCCGCGATTGAGCTGCTCGGCCCGCGCGAGCTGCGTGATATCAGGCAAGCGGCGCTGGCCACCCTCGCCCCGCCGCCCGAACGCCGCGCCACTTTCGACCGGCTGTTCGACCTGCATTTCCGCGGCAGCGAGGCGATCGAGCATGCCGACGAGGGCGAGGACGACGAGACCGTCCGGCTTCAGGAAGAAGGCCGCGGCGACGAGGAGCCGCTCCTCTCCGACGAGGCCAATGAATCCGGCCTGACCGCAACCCGCAGCGAAGCGCTGGTCGAGCGTCGCTTCGCTCAGCTCTCCACCACCGATGCGCTGCGCCGGCTGGCGCGCGAGGCACCAAAGCGCCTGCCCAGGCGCCGCGGCCACCGGCGCATGCGCGTCCGCCGCGGGCCGTTTGCCGATCTCCGCCGCACCTTGCGCGATTCCGTCCGCAGCGACGGCGAGATTCTCCGGCTCGGCCACATGAAGCGGCGCCAGCGCCCGCGAAAATTTTTGCTGCTGATCGACGTCTCCGGCTCGATGAAGAGCCGGACCGAGGAGAACATGAAGCTCGCGCATGCGCTGGTGCAGGCCGCGCCCAATGTCGAGGTCTTCACCTTCGGCACGCGGCTCACCCGCGTCACCCGCGCACTTCGGCTGAAGCGCCGCGAGCAGGCCTTGAGCGCGGCTGCGCACCTCGTCAGCGACTGGGACGGCGGCACCCGCATTGGCGATGCGCTGCAGGCCTTCCTCGCGGTGCCCCGCTTTGGCGGCTATGCGCGGGGCGCTGCCGTCGTCGTCGTCTCGGACGGGCTGGAGCGCGGCGAACCGGACGCGCTGCGCGACGCCGTGGCAAAGCTGTCGCAGCGCGCCTGGCGCGTGAGCTGGCTGACGCCGCTGGCGACGGGCCCCGGCTTTCGTCCGCAGACCGAGGCGCTCGTCGCCATCGAGCGCTTCGTCGACGACCTCGTCGACGGCGGATCCAGCGCGTCGATCGTTGCGCATGTACTGGCGTTGGGACGAAGGAGAGTTGCGTGAGCGTAATCGTCGACGGCCACCATCACATCTGGCGGCAGGCCGACCTGCCCTGGCTGATCGGCCCGATGCAGCCGCGCATCTTCGGTCCCTACGAGCCGATCCGGCGCGACTACCCGATCCAGGAATATCTCGACGACCTCAAGGGCACGGGCGTCACCCGCTCGGTCTATGTGCAGACCAACTGGGCCAATGATCGTTTCGAGGACGAGGCCGCCTGGGTGCAGCGAACCGCCGACTATCACGGCTGGCCGCACGCGATCGTCGCCTACGCAAATTTCGCCGTCGACGACGTCCGCCCGCAGCTCGAGCGCCTCAGGCGCTATCCACTGGTACGCGGCGTGCGCATGCAGCTGCACTGGCACGAGAACCCCCTCTATCGTTTCGCGGCGAAGCCCGATCTCTGCATCGATCCCGTGATCCGCCGCAACGTCGCGCGCCTCGCCGATTTCGGCTGGAGTTTTGATCTGCAGGTGTTCACGCCGCAGATGCCGGATGCTGCAGATCTCGCGGAGTCCTGCCCCAAGGTGACCTTCATCCTGCAGCATGCCGGCATGCTGGAAGATCTCTCTCCGGCGGGACGCGCGGCCTGGCGCGCCGGAATGGCCCGGCTCGCGACCTGCCCGAACGTGGTCTCAAAGCTCTCCGGGCTCGGCACCTTCATCCATCGCAACGATCCGGCCCACATCAAAGCCGTGCTCGCCGACACCGTCGCGGTCTTCGGCGCGGAGCGCTGCCTGTTCGGCTCCAATTTCCCGATCGAGAAATTATGGACCAGCTACCGCGAACTCGTCGCGGCGTTTCGCGCGGCCGTTGCACCACTGAGCACCGAGCAGCAGGACGCGATCCTTGGGACGACGGCGAGCCGCGTCTACCGGCTTTGACAGACAGATAAGAGATTGGGGAGGGAAACGAATGGCGCTGGAGATCAAGATCCTGGACTATGGCGATATCGAGCTGGAATCGAGCTTCCTGGTGCTCGGCAAGGATTGCGGCCGCACAAAGAGAGTGCTCACGCTCGGCTTCCTGATCCTGGGCGGCAAATATCCTGTGGTCGTCGACACCGGCTATCGCTCCAACCAGATCATGGAAACGCTGGGCATGCGCGGCCTGCAGTACCACGAGAACATGATCGAGAACCAGCTCGCGCGGCACGGCGTACGCATGGGTGACGTCCGCTTCGTCTGCCACACCCATCTGCACATCGACCATGCCGGCAAGGACGATCTGTTCCCGATGAACACGACCGTCGTGCTCAATCGCAAGGAGCTCGAATACTCCGTCTCCGGCCTGATGCACCCGCAATACCCGGCGCCCGACATCAAGCACCTGATCGACCGCCTGCACACCAAGAGCGCGCTGCGCTTCCTCGACCTCGAGATCACCGGGCCGATCGAGCTGATGCCCGGCGTCTATTGCGACGCCGCCAACGCCCACACCGAGGGCTCGATGAACATCATCGTGGAGACCGCCGACGGCATCGCAACCATCTGCGGCGACGTGATCTACGACTTCAACGACCAGATCGTGACGCCCTTCCACGAGATCCACGACTGGGAGCCGCGCACCACCGGCAACCACGGCACCACCAAGCGCGCGGAGAAGGCGGCGATCAAGAAGCTCCTCAGCAACTCGCGCTATCTGCTGCCGGTGCATGACCGTCCCGCCAAGATCGAAGGCGGCAACGTGGTCGGGCGGCTGCATGACCAGGTGCCCGGCCCCATCGTGCAGTCCCTGCCCGCACGCAACTGGTTCCCGGCCTGACGTAACCCCGAGGATCGACCGATGACGCATGCCACCCTGCGGAGTGAATTCGAGACGCTGATCGGCCCCTACGCGCCGGTCGCGCAGATCGGCACGGGGTTCGATTTCACGGAAGGACCGATCTGGCATCCGGTCGATCAGCATTTGCTGTTCTCGGACATGCCGGGCGACGTGCGGCGGCGCTGGGACGCGCGGCGCGGCGTCGTCGAGGTCAAGCGCCCGTCGAACAAGTGCAACGGCATGACCTATGACGCCGAGCTCAATTTGATCGTCTGCGAGCACGCGACGTCCTCGCTGGTTCGCGAGCGTCCGGACGGACGTCGCGAGGTGCTCGCCTCCCATTTCCAGGGACAGGAGCTCAACAGCCCGAACGACGTCTGCGTTCATTCGTCGGGCGCGATCTACTTCTCCGATCCCTGGTATGGAAGGATGCCGGTCTACGGCGTCGAGCGGCCGCGCCAGCTCGGCTTCCAGGGCGTCTACCGCGTCGTGCCCGGCGGCGAGCCGAAGCTCGTGGTCGATCGCAACATGTTCGACCAGCCGAACGGCCTGTGCTTCTCGCCGGACGAGCGGCAGCTCTATGTCAACGACACCGTCCAGGCGCTGATCCGCGTCTTCGACGTCGGCACGGACGGCTCGCTCGCCAATCCGCGCGTGTTCGCAAGCGGCATCCGCTCCGAGCTCGAGGCGGGCCTGCCCGACGGCATGAAATGCGACCAGCACGGCAACATCTGGGTGACGGCGCCGGGCGGCGTCTGGGTCTATTCGCCGAAGGCGGAGCTGCTCGGCAAGGTGCGCGTGCCCGAGCTGGTCGCCAATCTCACCTGGGGCGGGCCGGATTTCCGCACGCTGTACCTGACCTCCACGCGCTCCGTCTATGCCATCCCGACCAGGACCGGACCGCGGCACGAGCCCTATATGAGCGGCAGGCGCGGCAGCGGCGGAACCGCAAGTGCCGGCGCCGCTGCCGCGGCCCCCATCCTCGCCGATGGCGAGATGCGGCTCGATCCGAGCCGCTGCGCCATGATCATCCAGGACCTCCAGAACGACGTCATCATGGACGGCGGCGCCTTCGCCGAATCGGGCGCGCCGGGGCACGCGAAGCAGCAGAATGTCGTCGAGAATGTCCGGCGCCTTGCGGAGACCGCGCGTGCGCGCGGCGTCGCCATCATCCATGTCTGGTTCATCGTCGAACCCGGCGCGCCCGGCGTGACGCTGAATGCGCCCTTGTTCGAGGGACTGGTCGACAGCAAGGCGATGGTGCGCGGCAGCTGGGGCGCTGCGCCCGTCTCCGGCCTCGAGCCGCGGCCCGGCGATTTCGTCGTCGAGAAGATGCGGATGAGCGCCTGGGAGGGCACGCGGCTGGAGACGATCCTCAAAGCCACCGGGCGCGACATGATCATCAACACCGGCGCCTGGACCAACATGTCGGTCGAGCACACCGCACGGACCGGCGCCGACAAGGGCTATTTCATGATCGTCCCCGAGGATTGCTGCTCGACCATGAATGGCGACTGGCACAACGCCTCGATCAACTTCGCCATGCAGAACGTCGCGGTCGTCACGCGGGCCGATGCCGTCATCAGAGCGCTGGGATGAGCGATGGCAAAGCTGTTGCATCTGTCCTGCTCGCCCCGCCCCGCCTCCGAGTCGAGCGCGCTCGCGCGCGTCTTTCTCGACGGCTTTCGCAAGGCGCGGCCGGACTGGGACATCGACGTCGTGGACATCTGGCGGGACCGGATGCCGGAATTCGAGGGCCCGATCGTCGCGGCCAAATACGCGCGGATGAAGGCGCAGGCTTTCGATGAGGCACAAGCTGCCAGCTTTGCCGAGGCCGAGCGCATGGCGCTGCGCTTTTCGCTTGCCGAGCGGGTGCTGATCTCGACGCCGATGTGGAACTTCGGCATTCCCTACAAGCTCAAGCAGTGGTTCGACATCATCGTCCAGCCCGGGCTGACCTTTCGCTTTGATCCGTCGCAAGGTTATCTGCCGCTGCTGAAGGATCGGCCGACGCTGGTGATCCTCGCCAGCGGCAGCGATTTCTCGACCGGCATGAACCGCGGCCGCATCGACATGGCAACGCCCTATTTGCGGGAAATCCTGCGCTTCATCGGCGTCAGCAATGTCCGTTTCGTGCCGTTCGGGCCGACCACCGGCCCGCAAGCCCCGATCGAGGCCGCCCGTGAAAGCGCGCGGAGACGGCTCGCAGCAATGGCTGCGAGCTTCTGACGCACGGCACATCGCCGAGCCATGCCGCAGAAGCCGGTCGATTCCAGCAGGGTTCCCCTGGTTTCGGCTCCCGAAGCGCGCTTATTTCCGGATCCGCAGGAAATCCACCATCGCTCGTGCGTTCTGTTGGCAAGGGCAACAGAGGAGGACAATCATGCGAACGACTTTGGTGGCTATACTTGCAGCTCTCCCGATCGTGGCGGCGCCCGCGCTCGCCCAACAGGCTGCACCCAGCCAGAACACACCGCAAAACATGCAGACGGAAGCGGACAAGGGCATCAAGACCCAGAACTCAGGCGCCTCCGGCTATGTCGGCGATCAGGACAAGCCCGGCGCGGCCGCTCATGCGCCCGGAGAGCCCAATCGGGCCGACAATTCGAACGGTGTCTCGACCTCGCCGAGCGCGCAGAATTCCGGCACAGGAATCGCGGGAGCTCCCGGCGGAAAGAGCGGTCCTCCCGCGAAGTCGGGCACGGTCGGCGCCGCTTCGCAGAATCCCTCGGCCCAGAGCTCGGATCCTGCGAACGTCAAGGGCCTGCCGGGCAACAAGAGCGGACCTCCCGCCAGGAAATGACGGATCAAGTGGGTTCGGCGCCGCGAGGAGCCGGGCCCACGACCTTCCCTGCTGAAGACGACCGAGATGCCACAGCTGATCGCGTTGCGCGTGGCGCACCGGCGCGCGCAAGGCTCAGGGGCGATCAGGGTTGAAGGCGCGCGAGGAGCAGTTGCCGGTCCTGCTCACGTCGGCGCTGATCGCTGCGCTGGAGGTCGAGCTCCGCTTCGGCTGCAGCGGTGTCCTTGCCCTGTCGTTTGAGCGCGACGAGAAGGGCCTCCTGATTTGCGAGCCGGCGTTCTCCCTCGACAACCTCGCGTTCGATCTGTCTAAGCTGGTCCGAGAGTGCGTCTCTGTACATGATCTGCGCCGTCTTCTCCGCTCCATCCAACAAGCGAACGATGCTGTGCGTTCCAGCGCGCAAACATCAGCTTGCCGTGACGGACATTCAGGCCGGACGTGCTCGCGGACGGGAAGCAGCGCTTCGCGAGCCGACGGAAATGCACTGCAACGCACCCATGCGATGAAAACGGTCGTCGATGACACTGCAATTGACGAGGACGGCCCGCGCGATGCTCGGGCACACGCCGTCGAGTCGATCGCGGACTGATCCGTGGCAGGCTCCAGACACGTGGCTCGCGTTTTCGTCGTTCACGGCGCGCCATTCGGAACAAAACCGCGAACTTCCATGTAATTGAAGTTACGCCATGATTTTCGGCCGGGCTCGCGAGTCGGAATGCGATCAGGCACCCCAGCGCAGCGCTGCAGTGTGCACCGGCGCATCCCACAATTTCGTCGCCTGGCCGTCGAGCACAGATACGGTGACCGAAACTCCGGCCATGTCGAGGGATGTGACGTAGGAACCGGTCAGGAAACGCGTCACCGCGATCCCCGCGCCGTCCAGGATTCGCCTGGCGCTGTTGACCATGAGATAGAGTTCGATCAGCGGCGTTGCGCCGAACCCGTTGACGAGAAGCAACACCTCGCTGCCCTTGCCGGGCGCAAGATCCTTGAGGATCGCGTCAAGCAACTGTGCGGCGATCGCGTCGGCAGAAGCCAATGGCACCCTGCGCCGGCCCGGCTCGCCGTGAATACCGACGCCCATTTCCATTTCATCGTCGGCCAGCGTGAAATTCGGCCGTCCCGCCGCGGGCACGGTGCACGGCAACAGCGCCACCCCCATCGAACGGGTGCGCCGGTTGGTCTCTTCACCGAGCGCCTTGAGAGCGGCGAGCGGCATTCCGGTCTCGGCCGCGGCGCCGACCATCTTTTCCACGATCAGTGTGCCTGCGACACCGCGCCGGCCGGTCGTGTAGGTCGATTGCTCGACTGCCACGTCGTCGTTCGTCACCACGCTCGCAACTTCCCGCCCGGCCATTTCGGCGGCCATCGTGAAATTCATCACATCGCCTTCGTAGTTCTTGACGATGAAGAGCACACCCCCGCCGGTATCGACGGCGTTTGCGGCCTCGATCATCTGGTCCGGCGTCGGCGACGTGAAGACCTGGCCGGGGCAAGCCGCGTCGAGCATACCGAGGCCGACAAAGCCCGCGTGCAGTGGCTCATGTCCCGAGCCACCACCTGAAATGAGCGCGACCTTGCCGCTCTTCAGGGTGCGGCGGCGTACGAACTTTCGTTCGGCGCCGAGCAACAAGATATCCGCATGCGCCGCCGCGAGACCATCCAGACTTTCCTCGAGCACCGAATCGGCGCTGTTGATCAGCTTTTTCATGAACATCCTCCCAGGTCTGCAGTTCGAATGGGCGGCTCACCCCACGCTTTCGGCATAGCGCGCGAGTTGCGCGGCAAGATCCACAATGAGCTGTTCGAGCGCGCGGTTCTTCTTGTCGTCGCCGAGGTCAGGCACGGTTACCGAGACGGTGCGCGTATGCGCTTCGCGGTGAGGTGCGCGCAACCGACCAGGATGGGCGCGTCCATAGGCTTCGAGAAATGCCGCGCGCTCGGCGCCGGACAAATGGCAGATTTCGAAAATGATCGCGACGTGCTTCGCCGGGATCGGCACCAGATACGCAGGATTGGTGATCTGGGTCACGAAGGAGCGATTCTTGCCCAGCGCCGCAGCAAGCTTCAGCCGCGTCCCCGAAGGCCGATTGTCGAGTACCCGCCGCAGGACCGCCTTGTATTCCGCGACATTGCCGTCACCAGGCGCGCGGATGCTCTCGCCTGCTTCGTTCGTCATGAACCCACCTTTGCAATTGCGGCCTTGAGCCGTGCAACGGCAATCGGCGACACCGAGAGAGTTGTCAAGCCGGTGGCGAGCAGCGCCGTCGACAGGCGCGTATCGGCCGCGGCGTCGCCGCAGAGCGAGACCTCGACTCCACGCTTGCGCCCGGCTTCGACGGTACGGGCGATCAGCGCCACCACCGCGGGATTTCCGGCATCGTTAAGATCAGCGACGGCGCCGCTGTCGCGAGCCGCCGCCATCGTATACTGGGTCAAGTCGTTCGAGCCGATGGAATAGAACGCCGCGCGGAAATCCTCGGCGCGGAGGGCTGCCGCAGGGACCTCCACCATGATGCCAAGCAGCGGGCGGGCACAGGCGACCCCTTCCGTCCTGAGTGCCGTGAATTCCGCATCAAGCATGGCGCTCGCGCGATCGAGCTCTGAAGGAACTGCAATCATCGGCAGCATCACTTTCAGCGTCCCGTGCACGGCAGCCCGCAACAGCGCCCTCAATTGCACGCGAAACACCTCCGGCCGCGCCAGCGACAGACGGATGCCGCGGAGGCCGAGAAAGGGATTGCTCTCGCCGTCGACGGTCAGACCTGCGATCGGCTTGTCGCCGCCGGCATCGAGCGTGCGGATCGTCACCGGCCTTCCGTCGGCCCAGTCGAGAATGCGGCGATAAACCGCATATTGCGTGTCCTCGTCCGGTAGCCCGCGGGAGGTTTCGAACAGAAATTCCGTGCGCACGAGGCCGATGCCGTCGCAGATCGCGGGATCGAGGCCTGCGAGGTCTTCAGGGCCTGCGACATTGAGAAGAACCGCGATCCGCCGCCCATCGGCCGTGAAGGCCGGCTTGAGGCGGCCGGCATCGGCGGCCGCTTCCGCGGCACTGGCCGCCGCCAGGCGGCGCTCGAACAGCCGGCGCGTTTCCGGCTCGGGGTCGAACACCACGACGCCTGCGTCGCCATCGACGAGCGCCAATGAAGGCAGTGGACCGGTCTCCGACAACGGGCCGAGCCCGACCACCATGGGAGCCCCGCGCGCCCGCGCCAACATGGCGACGTGGGAGGAAGGCGAGCCACCGGCCAGCGCGATAGCGCCACCATGCGACCAGTCCGCGGTCAGAAAGGCGGAAGGCGTGATGTCGTCAGCCGTCACGATCGAGCCACTGGTAATCCTGGCGACCGTGTCCACGCCGCTCAGATGCGCGAGCACGCGGTCGCGAATGTCGACGAGATCGGCCGCACGGGCACGGAAATATTCATCCTCGGCGGCGCGATAGTCAGCTATCTCCACGTCGAGCGCCAGGCGCCAGGCATGATCGGCCGCGACCCCCTCCGAAATGACCCCATAGGCCGCATCCGCCAGCGTATCATCTTCGAGCATGGCGACCTGGAATTCCAGAATGTCGGCCACCTCGCCCTGATTTGCCTTGATCTGCTCGGCGAGTTCTGCCCTCGCGCCTTCAATCGCCACCCGCAGCGCCGCCGCCTCCTGCAGGGGATCCTCGCTCGCCGTCCGCCTTGCCACAGCCACAGTCAGCCTGGTGACCGGCCCGATCGCGAGACCCGGCGAGGCAGCACGACCGATGAGATGGATCTCGGCCACCGCGATCAGGCCTCGCCGAAACCGTCATGAACAAGCGCAAGTACGGCAGCGAGCGCTGCCTTGCCATCCGGGCCGGCGACGCGGAAGTACAGCGTTGCGCCCTGCGGCGCTTTCACGCGCATCACCTTCACCGGGCTCTTGGCGTCCGTCCAGGGCCCATCCACCGCGAGAGCAATTTCGATCTTCGCGGCAAAACCCTTCGCGCACTGCGTGAGCTTGACCGACGGACGCGCGTGGAGACCCACCGGATTGACGAGGACCGCCGAAGCAGTCAGCGGCACAAAAGTCTGGGCCGCCCGGTTGGCGTTGGCATCATGCATAGAATTCCTCCGCGCTGCGCTTGACGGCGGCAAGCGACGAACCGCCCGAAGACTCGGTCGCCGCGATCACGGCCCCCTCGACCACCGGGGCGTTGCAGACCAGGACGCGCGCGCGCCGACCTTCGGGCAGCATCTCCACCGCCATCTCGGAATTGGTCTCCGCTCCGCCAAGATCGACGAGGATCGCCACGCCTGCCGGAGACCATGCGGTCTCGATCGCCTTGAGGATTCCCGCGACATTCGTGCCGAGCCCACCATCGACATCGCCGCCGGTCCAGGCAAGCGGGACTGCGTCGCCAACCATCTGGCGCACCATGTCGGCCGCGCCCTCCGCGATTTTCGGCGAATGCGACACGATGACAATTCCCACATTGCCGGGACCTGAACTGCTCATCTATTGACCTCGAGCTCCAGTGTTTCAATTGCTGCACCGATCAGAAGGGAAGCCGAGCGCGAGCCGGGGTCCATATGACCGATGGAACGTTCGCCAAGAAAGGACGCGCGGCCGCGGGTCGCAAGCATGGGCGTGGTGCGATCGGCCGCTTGCACCGCCTCGGACGCGATCGCCCTCGCATCGCCCCCTCCTGCCAATACGGCGTGCACAGGCACCAGGACATCCAGTAGTGTTTTCTGTCCCGCTTCAGAACGGCCGCGCGCCTTGACGGCATCGATCGCCTTCTCCGTCGCCCCGACGAGATCGGCTCGGCTCGGCTGCTCCGGAAGAGCCTTGCCCAATTCCATGAAAAAAGTCCCGACCAGCGGCCCGGAGGCGCCGCCGACCTTCATGACCAAGGTCATTCCGATCGCCTTCAGCATTTCCGGAAGTGACTTGTCCGCAAGGTCCGGCAATGTCGCGACCACGGCCTCGAAGCCGCGCTTCATGTTCAGCCCATGATCCCCGTCGCCAATCGCCTGGTCGAGGCGGGTCAGTTCATCGGCGTGTTCGATCACCGACCCTGCCAGCCCCCGCACCAGTCTTTCCCTGGCTGCTCGATCGAGGCTCATGCCGCTACCCTCCAGCCTTTCGCATCGAAAAACAGCGGCTTGTTGAGGCGAAGCGACACCACCTCCCCGGCGCCCAACCCTGCCTCGGGGTCCACCAGCGTCACAATCGATCGGCCTCCGAGGTCCAGATGGAGATGGCTCTGGTCGCCGAGGTGCTCGACCCGTTTGACGGTTGCCGATACGTCTCCACCGCCTCGCGCGATCGTCAGGTGCTCGGTCCGCGCTCCGATTGTCTCCGCCCCGGCCGGCACGCCGGCGAACAGAGCCGCCGGCAGCAGGTTGATGGTGGGCTGGCCCAGTCGTGCCGCGACATGGGCGTTGACCGGGTTCTCGTAGATTTCGCGCGGCGAACCGATCTGCATCAGCCGCCCACCCTCGATCACGCCAATGCGCGAAGCCATGGTCATCGCTTCGGTCTGGTCATGGGTGACATAGAGGATGGTCGCGCCGAGATCGGTCTGGATGCGCTTGAGTTCGAGTCGCATTTCGCCGCGCAGCTTGGCGTCCAGCGACGAGAGCGGTTCGTCCATGAGATAGATCGAGGGCGATCGTACCAGGGCCCGGCCGATCGCGACACGCTGCATCTGCCCGCCCGACAACTGCGTCGCCTTGCTCTGCAACTTGGTTTCGATGTGGAGAAGACTTGCGACCTCCTGCACTTTCGCGCGGATGTCCGCTTCGGGCACCCGGCGGATCGGCGCACGCAGCGCGAAGGCCAGGTTCTCGAACACGGTAAGGTGCGGATACAGCGAATATTGCTGGAAGACGAAGGCAACGTCGCGACCGGCCGGTGCATCGCCGGTCACGTCGCGTCCGTCGATCCGGATCGAACCGCTGTCCGGCCTTTCCAATCCGGCGATCAGGCGCAGCATCGTGGTCTTGCCCGCACCGGTCGGCCCGAGTACCGCGACGAATTCGCCGTCGCCAACCGTCAGCGACAGATCACTCAACGCCTGCGTCCTGCCGAACGCCTTGGAGACCGCCCTGATCTCGACTTCAGCCATGCGCGCCTCCTTCATACAACGCCGTGCGGATGGCCCGGCCCGACGCCTTGTCGAAGATCGAGAGCGTATCGGGTCGAAAGTCGAGGCCAACATTGTCTCCAATCCGAAACGACATGCTGCTCGGCGAGCGGACCTTGAGGGCGCCGTAGCGCGTCGTCACGGTCACGATCTGCGTCGTGCCGAGATATTCCGATCCATAGACTTGTCCCCGCACCATGCCGCGATCGGCGAACCGCACATGCTCGGGCCGGACCCCGAGCACGAGATCGCCCTCCGCCAACGCCTCGCGTGCAGCGGGAACCGCAACTTCGCGCTCACCGAGTCGGATCGTCTGCGCGCCGGCCTCCAGGTTGCCGCGAAACGGCAGGAAATTCATCGGCGGCGAACCAATGAAGTCGGCGACGAAGAGCGAAGCCGGCCGGTCATAGATGTCGCGCGGGCTCCCAACCTGCTCGACCACGCCGTCGTTCATCACGGCAATCATGTCCGCCATTGCCATGGCTTCCATCTGGTCGTGCGTCACGTAGACCGTGGTCGCGCCGAGCCGGTCATGCAGTGCACGCAATTCATGGATCATCGCCTCGCGCATTTCGGTATCGAGCGCGCCGAGCGGCTCGTCCATCAGAAAGCATTTCGGCTTGCGCACGATCGCGCGTCCAAGGGCGACGCGCTGCCGATCGCCGCCGGCGAGCCCCGACACGGACTTGTCGAGCAGATGGGAGATTCGCAGGATGCGCGCAGCTTCGATGACCCGCCGTTCGCGCTCGGCCGCGCCAATGCCCTCGCATTTCAGGGGAAAGGCGATATTGCGTCGGACGCTCATGTGCGGATAGAGCGCAAAAAGCTGGAACACGAAGGCGATATCGCGCGCCGAGGCGCGATTCATCGTGACGTCCTCGCCGCCGAGCCTGATGGTGCCGGCCGTCGGCAATTCCAGCCCAGCGATCATGCGCAATGTCGTCGTCTTTCCGCAGCCCGATGGCCCCAGCAGACAGAGGAACTGGCCGTCCTCCACGACGAAGCTGACGGCCTTGACTGCATGAAACGTCCCGAAGGATTTGTCGAGCGCTTCGACCCTGATCTGTGCCATCGCACCCTACTCCCTGACCTTCGAGACGATGGTGAACATGACGGTCCCGAGCAGCGTGGTGGCGAAAGACCAGGAATAGAGCGTCAGGGAAAATGGCTGCATCAGCATGACGACGCCCGCGGCGATGATTGTGGTCGCGACGGCCTCCAGCGGACCGCGTCGCAGGAGCCCGTCTGCCAAGCTGCGCCGGAGCGCGGATCTGTTCGCGTCGAGGCTCATTTGCGGACGGCTCCAAAGGTGATGCCGCGCAGGAGATGCTTGCGCAAGAGCACCGTGAACACCACGATCGGCACCACAAACAGCGTCGTGCCAGCGGCTACCGCGGGCCAGTCCTGTCCGCCCTCGCCAATGATGATCGGAATGAAGGGCGGCGCTGTCTGCGCGTTGCCCGAGGTGAGAAGCACCGCGAAGGCATATTCGTTCCACGCGAAGATCAGGCAGAAGATCGCTGTCGCCGCGATTCCGGTGGTAGCCTGCGGCAGCACCACCTTCACGAACGCCTGAAAGCGGGTATATCCATCGACCATCGCCGCCTCCTCGTACTCGCGCGGGATTTCGTCGATGAAGCCCTTGAGAAGCCAGACCGCGAGCGAGACGTTGACCGACGTGTAGAGCAGGATCATCCCGAGCCGGGTATCCGACAATCCAACGGTGCGGTACATCAAGTAGATCGGGATCGCGACCGCAATTGGCGGCATCATCCGGGTCGACAGAATGAAGAATAACAGGTCGCCCTTCAGGGGTACTCGAAACCTCGAGAAGCCGTAAGCCGCCAAGGTCCCCAGGGCGACGGCGAGCACGGTCGAACCGAAAGCAATGATCAGGGAATTGACGAAGCGCGGAGCATAGTTCGATGGCCCGGCAACCACCATGTTGCGGCTGCGTGCGATGCTATCGCAAAGCCCCTGCGGCGGCCCCAGCGAGCGGATGAAATCCGGCGTCTGGCGCGAGCGTGTCGTAAAGAGGTTACAGAAGCCTTCGAGCGATGGCTTGAACGTCACCTTGGGCGGATAGGAGATCGCATCGTCCGGCGACTTGAACGCGGTGAGCATAATCCATACCAGCGGGATCATGGTGATGATGGCATAGAGCACGACAATCGAGCCGGCCAAACGCCGCGTGCCCGTCGACGGCTCGACGACCGAATGGGCTGTATTGGCTGACGTCATCGGCTTTTCACCTTGTTCAGCGCCTTCACGTAGATGTTGGCGAGGCCGAAGACCGACACGAACAGGATGATCGCGAAGGCCGAGGAATAGCCGGTACGCCAACTCTCGAACGCCGCCCGCTTGAGCGTGATCGAGGCGACTTCCGTGGTCGATCCCGGCCCGCCACCGGTGAGCAGATTGACCATGTCGAACATCTTGAAATTCTCGATGCCACGGAAGAGCACCGCCAGCATGATGAACGGCAGCGCCATCGGCAACGTGATCGACCAGAACTGCCGCCATTTCGATGCGCGGTCGACCTCCGCCGCCTCATAGATGTAGTCTGGAATCGAACGCAGGCCTGCGAGACAAATCAGCATCACATAGGGCGTCCACATCCAGACATCGACGATGACGATGGCCCATGGGCTGAGCTTCACGTCGCCCAGCATCTGGAACGACGAGGCATCGCGGCCGGTAAAGAAAGCAACGACGTAGTTGAACAATCCGATCTGGGGCTGGTAGAGAAACGTCCAGAAATTGCCCACGACGGCCGGCGAAAGCATCATCGGCAGCAGAATGATCGTGGTCCATATGCCGTGGCCGCGGAACTTCTTGTCGATGAGGAAGGCAAGGCCGAATCCGATGACGGTCTCGATCACCACCGTCCAGATCACGAAATGGGCCGTCACCTGCATCGCCGCCCAGACGTCGGGATCGGTCAGGATCGACTGGTACCAGTCAGCCCCCAGCCAAATCACTGGCGCGTTGGGCCGGTTGGCGCGGTAGTTCGTGAACGAAAGATAGATCGTCCAGAGCAACGGAAAGATATTGATCGCCAGCAGCAACACGATCGTCGGCGTGATGAAGAGCCAGGCGAGCGTCCTGTCCGACAAGCCCCGGATCCGACGCGCCACGCCTGGCCGGACCATGGCGGCCCGATAGGCGATCCGCGAAGAGGCGCTCAATTCATTCATTGCATCGACCTATCCTGGCACCGGGGTGGTCGACGATGCGACAAGATCCGGAAGCCTCGAAAGGAAGCCCGGAGCGCGCTCTCGCGTGCTCCAGGCGGCTGCCTCAGAACTTCTTGCCTTCTTCCTTGAAGATCGCCTTCCAGTCCTTCACCAGACCATCGAGTGCTTCCTGTGCGGTGCCTTTGTCGGCCACCACATAATCATGCACACGCTTCTGTTCCGCCTGCAGGAGCTGGGCGTAGGCAGGCTCGGCCCAGAAGTCGACGACCATTCCCATCGACTGCAGGAACTCCTTTGCGAAGGGCGCGCTGCTCGCGAAGCCCGGATCGTTCAGCACGGACTTGGCGCAGGAATAGCCGCCAAGCGCCCACCATTTCTTCTGAACGTCGCCGCCGGAGAACCACTTGATGTATTGCAGCGCTTCACCCTGGTTCTTGGAATAGGAGACAACCGAGATTCCCTGTCCGCCGAGCTGCGTCGCCTGCGCCGCAGGACCGGCTGGATTGACAAAGAAGCCGATCTTGTCCCCGCCCACGTTCGGGTCCTTGTACAGGCCGGGGAAGAAGGCGAAGAAGTTCATCTGGAGCGCGACCTGCCCGGACTTGAAGGCATCGAGGCCTTCCGACATGTAGGAATTGGAAGCGCCGGGAGGCGTGCAGCACTTGTAGAGATCCTTGTAGGCCTCGAGCCCCTTGACCGCGGCGGGCGAATTCACAAATCCGTCCATGGCATAGGGCTTTTTGGGATCATCATATTTGAAGCCGTAGTCGTAGAGATAGTTTGAAACGCCCATGGTGATGCCTTCCGAGCCGCGCTCGGTATAGATCGAGGCGCCGTAGACCTTCTTGCCGTCGATGTCACGGCCCTGGAAGAATTGGGCGATGTCGCGGAGTTCATCGAGCGTCTTCGGAACGGCAAGATCGCGGCCGTACTTGGCCTTGAAATCCTTCTGCACATCCGGCCGCGCAAACCAGTCCTTGCGATAGGTCCAGCCCACCGCGTCGCCCATCGCCGGCAGCGCCCAATAGTTGGGCGTGTTCTTCGGCCATTCGGAATAGCCGACCACCGTCGCCGGCATATAGTCGTCCATGCTAATTGCTTCTTTCTTGAAGAAGTCGTTGAGCTTGACGTAATGGCCGTTCTCGGCGGCACCGCCGATCCATTGTGAATCTCCGATGATGAGATCGCACAATGACCCGCGCGAATTCAGTTCGTTCAGAAACCGATCGGCATAGTTGGTCCACGGCACGAACTCGAACTTCATGCCAATGCCTGTCTTGGCGGTGAAGTCCTTCGAAAGTTCGACCAGCGCGTTTGCGGGGTCCCATGCGGCCCAGCACAACGTGATGGTTTTTCCCTGCGCCTGCGCGGGTGTGGTCCCCGTTCCGACGCCGAATGCAGAGACCGCAGCTCCGCATCCAACTACAAGCGCCTTCAATGCGTGTCTCATTGCGCGTTCCCTCCAGGTGGAGCCGGCCATCGATATGGCGCAGCTTTCTGACCCGCTCGAACACTTCGAGCAGAGCGACACAGTCCTTGACGAGCTGAACAACTAAACTGGCGGTTCCTCGCACTTACCCGCATTCTAGGACCGGTGAAGCGCGATTTGTTTAGTGGATCACGATTTACTAAACATTGCAAGCGGAGTCGTTCCTCTCCGCGTGCGGAACCGCGGGGCACCCCGTCAAATCCGCCCATGCTGATGCGGCCGACGTGGCCCGCGAGCCTGAGCGGGTTGCAACCCCGCGCGTCACGTGGGTGATGAGCGCCGTCGCCGTCGGGCGAATCCCCAACACCAAAACGGGCCACAGCCAGATCATGGCCGGCGTGGTCTGGGGCATAGGAATGGCGCTGCACGAAGAAACGGTGATGGATCAACGCTTCGGGCGGATCATGAACGCCAACATTGCCGAGTATCATAACCCGGTGAATGCCGACATCCACGACATCGACGTGATCTTCGTGGAGGAGCAGGACGAGCGCATCAACAAGCTCGGCGTCATGGGTCGCGGCGAGATCGGGATGGTCGGCCTCAGACCTTCGCCTGCGGCATCACTCCCCTGATGATCCCCGAATTTTCTGCGCCCTGTGGCATGAAATCCGCGAACATGTCTGCGCCCTCAATTGCGGCCGCTCCGACCCGGGCGACAGCGATATCCTGTGCACCTGATCCGGAACCCGCCGACACGGCGCCGAGAATAAAGCCATCGACGCGTATAGGAATCCCCCCGATCAAGTTGGTCCAACGGTTTTCATGCGCGAGCGTGACCTGGATCTCCACATCCGCATGAGCGACGCCGGTCGGCGTGCCCGACAGCGCCGACGTCCGCGCCTTGTTGATGGACGAGGTCACGCTCAGTCCCTTCGAGCCGTCCATGCGCCCGAACGCCAGCAGATTTCCGCCGGTATCGACCACCGCGATACACATCGGCTGTCCGATCCGGGTCGCCTCGCCTATGGCCGCGTTGAGCACCTTGAGCGCGCCTTCGAGCGTGAGAGTCCTGGCTTCCTTGATGTCGCTCATGACGGCTCCTCGAACAGTCCGATTGAGAAATCCCGCGCCAGGGTGCGCGCTGCCGCAACCAGTGCCGCGTCGCCTCCGCGCCAGCCGATCAGAGACAAGCCGACCGGAATCAAACCTGATGTCGCGACGGGCAAGTTGACCTGCGGAAGGCCCGTCAGGCCAGCGATGGCGGTCAGGTCGACGATCCGGTGGACGGCCGCGCGCATCTCCGACAGACGCGCATTGCGTGCGATCGGGAGAATGGGCGATGTCGGCAGGCACAGCATGCGCCGGCCGTCCAGCAAACCGTGAAGGCGCCTCACCGTGCCTTCACGGAACGTCCCGGCGGCTGCGAGGTCTTCAGATGGAATGCGGCCGTCATCGGCAAATGCGCCGGCCACCTCCGAGGAGAAGCGCGGGTTCACGCGATCGATCCAGTCGCGGAACGTCGCGTGGAATTCGCTCTTTTGCAGGACGCGCTGGTGGCGCGCCCAGTCGAGAAGATCGCCCTCGGCCAATGGTGACACCGTGGTCGCCACGGCTTCCCGCAGCCGATCGACAACCGGCTGCAAGGCGAGCCGTATCGGCTCGTCCGCGATGGCAAAACAGTCGGCAGCGACGACGATCTCGGAGGGCAATGAATCGGGAACTTGGTCTGCGAGCAGCACGGCGCCCACCCGGCCGAAGGTCTGCGCGTCGCGGGTGAAATAGCCGACAGTGTCGAACGATGGCGCCTGCGTCATCATGCCGGCAACGGAGATACGACCGTGCGTCGGGCGCAGGCCGTAGGTCCCGCAGAAGCTCGCGGGTATTCGCACGGAGCCGCCGGAATCAGTTCCCAATGCAATGTCGACCACGCCGCCGGCCACCGCGGACGCGGAGCCGCTCGACGAGCCGCCCGGGACGCGGTCCGGCGCACGCGGGTTGAGCGGCGTCCCGTAGAACCTGTTGATGCCGAGCAGCCCGAGCGAAATCTCGTCAGTAATGGTTTTGCCCGTCAGCGAGGCGCCTGCGCCCAGCAGAGCGTCGACGGCCCAGGCGTTAGCCTCCGCAGCCCCGTGGGTGGCGGCCCAGTCGGGATTGCCGCAGCCGGTCACGCCGCCCGCGAGGTCAAAGAGGTCCTTGACCGAAAAACTCAGACCCGACAGCGGGCCTGAGCTGTGCGGCAACCGATGGATGACGGGACCTGGGACGAAAGCGCCGAACCTGTCTTGCACAGGGTTTTCCCAATGAAAGGCAAGCGCGCCCGATCGAGCGCGCTTGCCGCTTTCTCACTCCTTGTAGAGCTTGCGGAAGTCCGGGTGGGTGTGAAACCAGTACTCAAAGCCCTTGACGTTCTTCTGCACCGCATAGTCGGCAAAGCGGGTGTAGAGCGGGATGCGAGGCAGATCGGTCATGACGATGTCAACCATCTTGTTCAGGCTGGTCTTGTAGATTTCGGGATCGCGGGTGAAGCGCGCCTCGTCAATCACCTTGTCGAGGTCGGGGTTGACGTAGTTGGCGGTGTTGAACACGGAGTTGTTGCCGCCATGGAACGTCCAGAAGAAGAAGTAATCGGGATAGTCGAGCCAGCCATAGAATTCGGCGATGACCATCGGCATCGTCTTGCTGGCCATCTGGGCGAACCAGTTCGAACCCGGAACCTTTTCGATCGTGAGTTCAACGCCGATCGTCTTCAGCGCCTCCTGGATCAGGATCGCCGTCGGTTCACGCACGGTGGCTTCGCTGAGATCGATTGACAGCGTGGTCTTGAAGCCATTGGGGAAGCCGGCCTCCGTGAGCAGCTGCTTGGCCTTGGCGAGATCCTGGCCATGCTTGACCGGTACCGGCCACGTCGCATCGGGATAGGGTTTTGCCGGGTCGCCACCAAACATCGGCTTGGCACGGTTATAGAGCGCGGAGCTCACGATTTCCTTGTAGGGGATGGCGTAGGAGATCGCTTCGCGCACCTTCGGATTGTCGAACGGGGCGATCTTCACGTTCATGTCGACGAACACGAGATCGTTCTGCACGGGAACGCCGATGATGGTGACCTTCCCCTGCTCCGCCAATTCGGCGTAGTCTTTCGGCGGCAGGCCAACCGACATGTCGACGTCGCCCTTCTCCAGCAGCGCACGACGCGTTCCGGCCGAGGCGATCTGCCGATAGACGACGCGCTTGAGCTGGGGCAACGGTCCGGACTTCCAGGCGTCGAAGCGCGTGAAGACAGTCTGCTGGCCGGGCGACCAGGATTCCACCTTGTATGCGCCGCCGCCGCAGTCATTCCGTGACACCCACTCGAACGCCCATGGGTCCTGGGCCGTCGCATGCTTCTTGGCGAGCTCGGAGTTGACGATGACGGGCACCGGCACGACGAGGTCAGGCATCGTCAGCTTGTTGAACTGGTCGAACGTGGCCTTAAAGGTGTGATCATCCACCACCGTAAACTGCTCCGGCTTGACGAGCGATCCCGCCGCCATTTGCACCGCGGGAAAACCGCCTGCGGCGATGGCGCGGTCGAACGACCACTTGACGTCCTTGGCTGTGACCGGGCTGCCGTCGTGGAACGTCGCGTCCTTGCGCAGATGGAAGATGTAGATCTTGCCGTCCTCGCTGGCTTCCCAGCTCTCGGCAAGCTCCGGAGTCATGACCTTGGCGTCGTAGGACACAGTACCATCAGCCAGCTTCTTCTCGCCGTGGCTGACGAGCCGGTCATAGGCCTGCCACACCACCATGCGACTGTGATCGTTGGCGGTCGGCACCATCGTGTCGAGACCGTTGGGGCCCATTTCGGACACGATGACCATTGTGTCCCTGGCAATTTCGGCCGCGTGCGCGGAAGCGGCGGGCCAGACAACGGACGCTGTGAGCAGCGCCGCTGTAGCAAAACTACGATCGAGCTTCATATCTTGCATCCCTTCTGGAGTTGAGGTGGGTGGAGGCAGTGTCAGAGGCCGAGGTCCCCCAAGAGTTTCGGCCATTTGTGAGCCCACGGACGCGCCTGTTCGAATGCGCCGGAGGCGGCGAGTACGGTACGGTCCGCCAAGTGGCGGCCGATGATCTGCATTCCGACAGGAAGACCTGACCTAGTGAAGCCGGCGGGAATGGTCGCCGCCGGCTGCCCGGTCAGATTGCAGATGAAGGTGAAGCAGAGCCAATCGCCGGTAGTGACCATTTTCTCTTCGATGATCTCCGGCCCCTGCATGTAGAGGGGGAAAGCCGGCACCGCGAGCGTCGGCGTGATCAGGAGATCGTAGTTCGCCATGAACCGCCACATGCGGTTGCAGACCATTTGCCGGATCATCTTGGCGTCGGTGAATTCCTCCGCCGTCCATTGTCGCTGCAACAGGGCAACGAGGTGCGGCGACATTTCCTTTTCGCGCCCCTTCATCATGCGGCGCATGCCGGTGAGATCAGTGTCGCCGGCGACGATGGTCCAGAAATGCGGAAACGGATCTTCCCAGCCGGGATGAGCGCGCTCGACCGTGCAGCCGAGTTCGGTCTCGAAGACGCGCACCGCTTCAGAGACGACGCGGCGGACTTCCGGATCAACCGGCGCATAGCCCCAGTCTTCGCTGTAGGCGATGCGAAGGCCCTTGATGCTCTCCTTGGTGGCGCTGACATAGTCGAAGTCGGCGGCCGGGATGGAGTAGCGATCGCGCGGATCGGGTCCGGTGATCACCTTGAGCATCAGGGCGGAGTCGGCCACGGTCCGGCTCATCGGGCCGACATGCTCGAGCGATTCCCAGCTCGACACGCCGGGATAGCGTTCGTCGCGGCAGCCCGGATAGAGCGGCACCCGGCCCATCGAGGCCTTGATTCCGTAAAGACCGCAAAGCGCCGAGGGGATGCGGATCGATCCGCCGCCATCGGAGCCGATCGCGAATGGTGCGACGCCGCTCGCGACAGACGCTCCGGAGCCGGCGCTCGACCCACCCGACGTCATATCGAGATTCCAGGGATTGCGTGTCGCCTGGAAAACCGGATTGTGGCCGACGCCGCTGTAGCCGAATTCCGGCACATTGGTCTTTCCGATGATGACCGCACCGGCATCCTTCAGCCGCTCCACCACGATGTCGTCTTCATCGGGCACGAAATCCCGGTAGAGCGGCGACCCCATCACGGTCAGGATGTCCTTGGTGGCGACGAGATCCTTGATGCCGATCGGGACGCCGGCCAGCAGGCCTGGATCCTTCCCGGCCGCGATCTTGGCGTCGACTGCAGCAGCTGCGGCGCGCGCCACGGCGGGCGTCGGCGTGCAGAAGGCATGGATGTGCGGCTCGAGCTTATCCATGCGGCGCAGAACAGCTTCGGTGACCTCGGCGGCGGATAGCTCCTTGGACCTCACCTTCGCCGCAACGGTCGCGGCATCCATGCGGCAGATCTCATTGTCAGCGCTCATCGGTTCCTCCATCGGGTGAAAGAGCGAAGTGGCAGGCAGCGAAATGATCCGGGCCGATGACGAGAAGTGGCGGCATGGCCTTGGTGCAGATGTCGGCGGCTTTGGGACAGCGCCCGTAGAAGCGGCAGACGTTGGAATCCGGATCGATCGGGCTTGTCGGACTGCCGTCGAGCCGGGGCCGGGCCTCACCGCGCCGCGCCGGATCCGGGATCGCGGCGACCAGCGCCTGCGTATAAGGATGACGAGGTGCGGCGAAGAGCGTCTCCGCCGGAGCGATCTCGACGATCTTGCCGAGATACATCACGACCACGCGCGAACACAGAAGCCGCACTACGTTGAGATCGTGCGATACGAACAGGTAGCTCATCGCCAGCCGGGCACGCAGGTCGGCAAGCAGCCGCAGGATCACGGCTTGAACGGACACGTCGAGAGCGGAGGTCGGCTCGTCGAGGATCAGCAGCGAGGGCTCGACCGCGACCGCACGCGCGATGCCCACGCGCGCGCGCTGGCCTCCCGACAATTGATGCGGGTAGCGCTGCAGCAGTTCTTCCGGCAACCCGACCAAGGCGGCGGTGTCGCGGACGCGTCTGTCCAGCTCGGCACCCTTGTTCATGCCGAGCAGCCGCTTCAGTGGGTCGGCGATGGCCTGAAAGGCGCGGAACGAAGGATTGAGGCTTTCGGTCGCGTCCTGGAACACGACCTGGATGCGTCGCCGGCTCGGCGAGGACGCAAACTTCGCCTGCGTCATGGCGGTGAGGTCCTCGCCGCCGATCATGACCTGCCCCGCCGTCGGATCGATCAGCCGGCCCAACAGACGAACCATGGTGGATTTGCCGCAGCCGGATTCGCCGACCAGACCGACACTTTCTCCGGCGCCGATCGTCAGGGTCACATCGTCGACCGCGTGAAGTTTCGCGCCGCGCCCCGCCCGCTTCATCGGGTAGAATTTGGACAGCGACCTGACTTCCAGCAGCGGTGTCATGACAGGGGAAACCGGCAGCGCACGACATGCGCGGGTGACAATTCCCTCCACGGCAGCTCCGCCTCGTCACAGATCGGCCGTCGCCGTTCACAGCGGCCGCTGAAGCGGCATGGCGGCAACGCGCCCCGCAGATCGGGCAAATGGCCTGGAATGGAATTGAGGTCGTCGAGACGCGATTCCGGAACTGGAGTGGCGGCCAGCAACTGGCGCGTATACGGATGAGCGGGATGATCCAGGATCTCCTCGGTCGGAGCGACCTCGACGATGTGCCCGGCGTGCATGACGGCGATGCGGTCGCAATATTCGCCGGCGAGTCCGAGATCATGAGTGATCAGCAGCGTTGACATCCGCGTCGAGCGGCTCATGTCCCTGATCAGGTCCATGATGACAGCCTGTGTCGTCACATCGAGCCCCGTCGTGGGCTCGTCCGCGATCAGGACCGATGGCGTGCAGGCCAGCGCCATCGCGATCATCACGCGCTGGCACATGCCGCCCGAAAGCTCGAACGGATAGGCTTCCGCCCGGCGTTCGGGATCGGGAATGCGGACACGCGCCAGAGCGGCAATCGCCGCTTTCTTGAGATCGCGGCTCGGCAGCCCGGCGTGCTCCTGGAGCACGTCCTCGATCTGTTTGCCGATCTTGCGGATTGGATTGAGCGCGGTTCGCGGGCTCTGAAAGATCATTGCCATCTCGCGGCCGCGCAGCTCGCGCATCGCTTCCGGCCGCGCCGCCAGAAGATCGATGCCGCCCATTGTGATATTGCCCTGGGTGATCCGTGCTGCCTCGTCATTGAGGCCCATGACGGTGTAGGCGGTGACGGACTTTCCGGATCCACTCTCGCCGACCACGCCGACGATCTCGCCTCGGGTGACGGACAGGCTCACACTATCCAGCGCCCGCACTACACCGTGACGGGTGCGGAACTCCACTGAGAGATTGTCGATCTCCAGCTGCGCCATCACACGCGCTTTCTTGGATCGAGGAGATCTCGCAGTCCGTCGCCCAGCATGTTGAAGGAGAACACGGCGAGCACGAGGGCTGCGCCCGGGAACATGAAAGCCCACCACTCGCCGGAAATGATGTAGCTGGCGCCTTCCGAGACCATGATGCCCCATTCCGGCGTCGGCGGCCGAACCCCGAGCCCGATGAAAGAGAGGCCGGCAGCGTTGAGGATCGCCCATCCCATGTTGAGCGACGCCTGCACCATCATCGGCGGCAGGATGTTCGGGACGATGTGGTTGAGCAGGACGCGGAGCGCCCCGTTCCCGCCCATGCGCGCTGCCTCGATATAGCCGAGTTCGCGCCGCACGTTCACTTCGGCGCGCGCGAAGCGGCAATAGAACGGCAGGTTGATGATCATCGTGGCGATGATGATGTTGGCCACGCTGTTGCCTAGCGCCACCACGATGCCCATGGCAAGCACGAACAGCGGGAACGCCATGATGGTATCCATGGCGCGGCCGATGATGCGATCGGTCCAGCCGCCGAAATAGCCGGCGAGCGCGCCGAGCGCGAGACCGACCACGAACGACAGCGCCACCGCTGAAACGGCCATGCCGAGGTCAAGCCGCGTCGCGACGATGACACGGCTCAGGATGTCGCGTCCGAGCGCGTCTGTCCCGAACGGATGGAGTGCGCTGGGCCGTGCCAGCTTGGTGGTGGCTGACGTGACAAGCGGATCGTATGGCGCGATGTAGGGCCCAAAGATCGCGCACAGTGCCAGCAGCGCAAGGATGATCGCGGCCACCAGGGTCAGGCGGTTTTCGCCAAAGGCATAGCCCGTATTGCGCGCGAGCGTGACGACACTCATCGCTCAGCCCTCGAACCGGACGCGGGGATCGACCAGCGTCGCAAAAATGTCGACCGCGAGATTCAAGAGCACGTAGAGCACCGCCATCATCAGGACGAAGCCCTGCACGGCTGCGTAGTCGGACGCGATGACGGCCGATACCGCATAGGCGCCGACGCCCTGCCAGCCGAACACCTGCTCGATCAGGACGTTGGAGCCAAGCAGGAAGGAGAACACCATGCCGAGCACGCTGCTGACCGGCAGCAGTACGTTGCGGAAGGCGTAGGTCATCAAGATCTTGCGCACAGGCAATCCGCTGGCTCGCGCGGTGCGGATGAAGTCGCTGCCGAGCGCCTCCAGCATGGCCGCCCGCGTGATGCGCGCGATCGGCGCCAGCGCGAACAGGCCGAGCGAAATCGCCGGCAGGATCAACTGGGCAAGGGACGCACGGAGCACCGGCCAATCGCCCGCGATGAGGGCGTCGATGGTGTAGGCCCCGGTGAAGTGGGGCGGTGGCGAATAGGCGATCTCGTTCAGGCGGCCAAGCGGCTGCGGCGCCCAGCCGAGCAGGAAATAGAAGATGTAGACGAAGAGCAAACCGACGAAGAACGTCGGGAAAGCGGCACTCACCGTGACCAGCGCGCGGCACGCGTGATCGACTCCTCCGTTGATGCGGGTCGCAGCCCACACCCCCATCGGGATGGCGATGATGATCGCGAACAGGAGCGCGAAGGACGACAACTCCAGCGACGCGGGCAGTCGCTCGAGCAGATCGGTCAACACCGGCTGTCCCGTGGTAAGCGAACGGCCGAGGTTGCCCTGCGCAAGGTCACCGATGTAGCGCACGAACTGCACCGGTAGCGGGCGATCAAGTCCGAGCGTGGCGCGGATATTCTCGATTGAGGCTGCGTTCGCTGCGGGTCCGGCGAAATATGCTGCCGGGTCGCCCGGCAACGCATGCGAAATGAAGAAGGTGAGAACGACGACGCCGATTAGGCTGGGGATGGTGCCAAGCAGTCGTTTCCAAACGAAAGCCATCAGCGATTCGCCTACCGTTATTCGCCGGTGCGACGGCGGCCTTGCCGGAGCGCATCAACGATGTGCGGGCCCCATCGACGTCCGACGCAGCTAGGGGCGATTGGCATGCATCGCAGTCACGTTGATGATTAAGCAAGCGCTATGCCAGCTCAGCGTCCAAGACAATCGATTGCAAGAACGACACAATCAGAGAGCTTTATGGCAAGCTGCTTTTCGCGCACGTGCTAGGAAATAAGCTGTTTTTGAAGCACGCCTGCTCCAGTTTTCGCCACATGCATGAAAATCATGCAGCGCGACTTGGTTCAGTGAACCTGCGGGGTGTTGACCCAGATGATCCGGGCCTCGCCCGGTCCGACGTTGCGATAGCTGTTAGTCAAATACGCCTTGAAGAAGAAGGAATCGCCGGCCGTCATCAGGTAGGCGGTGTCGTCGATCGTGAGCTCGATGGTTCCGGACACGAGGTAACCGACGGCCTCGCCCTGATGGGTGATGAGGTCGATCTTCTCGCCGCCCGGGGCGACCACGTGAACGTTCCCCTCGAGGAGATTGCCGGCTGCTACCGGCACCAGCCGCTCATAGACCACGCCGGTTCCGCCGCGCAGTGCGTCGACGTTCACTTTGAGCCTATCCTCAGGCTTCTGAACCAGCTTGGTGTCGTCGATCCTGAGGCCGAAGAACGACGCCATATCGCGGTCGAGCGCCTGGACCATCTTGTCGAGCATCGGCAGCGACGGCATCACCTTGCCGGCCTCGATCTTGGAAATCATGCTCTCGTCGCAGCCGACAACCTGTGCAAGGTCTCGCATGCGTAGCCCCTTGGACAGTCGCGCACGCCGCAGACGCGGACCAATATTCAACGTGCTGCTCTCGAAACTCACGCGACCTGCCCAAGACTGACGATCTCCGGCCAATTGTATGCACAATAATCATGTGATTGACCAGCATGTTGTGTGGCGGGAGTTCCTTCCGGTGGATTGAATCCAGTCGAACTACGCTATGAGGCCGGGCGAAGACCCGGGTACGCAGAAGTCGTTCAGTCCACGGCCTGAGCAAAGGAATTTCCAACGCTTTCGGGCCACCGGCGGTGCGTGAGCTTTCCGTCATATCCGGGTAAAGCCGGAATATCGTTCGGATATTGACGTGTAGTGTGGCGTGCACGTCGTCACATCCCCGGGGCGTCGCTGATCACCACGCGGATCGGCGTCGGATTGAAGCCATTGCAGGGATTGTTCACTTGGGGACAATTAGAGATCACGAACAACACATCCATGTCCGCGGTCACGTCCACGTGGTTGCCCGGCGCAGACAAGCCATCGACCACGGTGAAATTCCCCGACGGATCGATCGGCACGTTCATGAAGAAATTCAGATTCGAGACGATATCGCGCTTGGTGAGCCCGTGTTTCGATAATTCAATGATGAAGTTCTCGCGGCAGGCGTGCTGGTATTTGGTGGCTTCGCCAAACCGGACCGCGTTGCTCTCGCAAGAGCAGCAGCCCGCCGAGGTATCGTGCCGCCCGCAGGTGTCTGCGGTAACGCGGGCCATCACCCGGCCCTTGTTGGAGATCAGACGCGTGCCGAGTTCGACATAGGCCGAGCCCTGGACGCGCAACGTATCCTGCGAGCTATAACGCTCGGCCGGATCGTCGGCGCAATAGAGCAGCGCATCGACCGCCTGCTGTCCTTCGCTGTCGATGATGCGAAGAGTCTGCCCCTTCCTCAGCACGCCTGACCACGGCCGCTCCGACGGAATGTCGCAGGAATAGATCGCGCAGGTGTCGCTCATGGCTTTTCTCCTCAGCCGAACAACCGATCGGTGAACGCCAGGGCCCGGCCCGCTTCCGGCGAAGCTGTCCGGCACGGGTCGTCCGGCGGCGCCGGCGCGGCATGGTGTCTGATCAAGGTGACGGAGCCGGCGGCAGCAGGTCGTGCGGGATCAAGCGGATGCGGACAATTTGACGCGACCACGATCAAGTTCATCTCGGCGCGCAGGTCGACAAAGTCGCCCGGCTGCTTGCGGCCAGCTTGCCAGCGAAAGCGGCCGGCGTCGTCGATGGACACCGGCGCGAAGAAAGTGACACAGGGCGGGATATCCCTGAGATCGAGTCCGATCTTGGCGGCTGCGGCCAGAAAATTCTCCTGGGTGTTGCGCCCCGGCGCGCCTGTGGCCGCAAGCGTCGAGGCGGCCGTCGAGCCACCGACCAGAAGGTCGTGCGCACCGCTGGTATCCTCGGTCAATGACAACATCACCCGCCCCATGTCCGACAGAATGACGCGCCCCTTGGAAATGGCGGCACTCCACTGCACCTTGATGGTGTCGGCGCAATTGATCCGCTCGGATGTGTCCTCTTCGCGCCAGCCGACCACTGACACGCTGGAGCGGCCGGACTCGTCGACGATCCGCAGCGCCTCGCCGCGTCGCAGGCGCATGATCGCGTACCAGCCTGGCGGTACGTGCTCCCGATGGATCACGCGATCGGGCACAAGCGGTGCGCCGTCGAGCGCGGTTGGCTCGGGCAGGCCTTTCGGCGCCAACTCCTGTCCTGCGGCGCGAAGCTCTTCGTAACGCCGCCGACTGGCCTCGATTTGCTGCTGCGTCTGGCTCATGTCCTCGACACTCCCGTCATTCGCCCGTCACCATGAAATGCGCCTCGACCGGCTTTCCGTTCCTACCGTTGATCGGCAGGATGTCCTGCGGACAGGCGGAGAAGGCGACCACCAGATCCATCTCGGCGCGCAGCCGGACGAATCCGCCCGGAACCGGCTTTGGCGGCGCCTCGAAGCCGAGCCTGCCCTGGGCGTCCCAGGGAATGTTCATGAACAGATTGAGCGGGCTCGGCACTTCCGGCGGAACGAGCCCCAGCTCCGCCAGCCCGGCGAAGAGGTTGTCCGTGCAATTATCGTGATGCCCCTCGACACCGAGGAACGCGTAGCGGTAGCGATCGCACGCGGCGATCAGCGTATCGTGCACGCCGCCCGAGGTATCCTGGATCAAGGTCAGAATCGGCCGGCGCCTGTTCGTCCGCAGCACGTCGCCTGGTTTCGGGACGAGATGAAGACTGTGGGCGCGCGTGTGCTCGTTGGACATGAACTCGCCGAGGTCGGCCCGGCGGAACGCCCAGGTGTCGACCACCTGCTCACCGTGGGTGTTGATCACGGTGATGATCTGTCCGGCCGAAACGAATGCAGCCTTGCCGCGGCGCGCCGGTATCTCGATCAGCGTTTCCATCCCGCGGAGCTCCTTGACTTACGCTCTGGCGGCGATCAGGTCGATCTCGATAATTCCACCGCGCGCGAGGTCGGTGACGCCGACCGTAGTCCGTCCGGGCCGCCGATTCTCGTCGAAATAGGTCGAGAAGATCGCGTTCATGGGCGCGTAGTCGCGCTTGAAATCGGTCAAATAGATTCGCACGAACACGACATTGGCAAATGTCATCCCGCATCCCCTGAGAACACGCGCCAGATTATCCATGACTTTGCGGGTCTGAGCTGCGATTCCGGGCGGAACCGGAAGCGCGTCGTCATCGGGATCGGTTGCGAGTTGACCGGTCACGAAGACGAACGGCCCGGCCTCGACTGCATGGCTGTAGGGTGCAACCGGCCTCGGCGCATCCGCCAAGAGATGGAAAATGGGCTCCACGGCTTTTCCTCCTGTGTTGTCATGTTCGGCATCCGCCATTGGCAACGTGGCCGGCATAACGCTGAATGAACTGGCGTGCGCGCTCCGTTTCGGGGGCGGAGAAGAACCGTTCCGGCGGAGCCGTCTCGACAACCCGCCCGCGATCGAGGAACAGGATCCGCGTCGCAGCATCCCGCGCAAAGCCCATTTCGTGGGTTACCACCACCATGGTCATGCCCTCATGGGCGAGTTCGCGCATCACCACCAGCACCTCGCCGACGAGCTCTGGATCGAGTGCGCTGGTGGGCTCGTCGAACAGAAGGAGGTCCGGCCGCATCGCAAGCGCGCGGGCAATGCCGACGCGCTGTTTCTGCCCGCCGGAGAGTTTTGCCGGGAACGCATCGCGTTTGTCGCTGAGCCCGACCTTGGCAAGCAGCGCCAGCGCCTCGTCCCGCACCTCTGCGCTCGGTCGCTTCTGCACCTGGATCGGCGCCTCCATCAGATTCTGCAGCACTGTCAGATGCGGCCACAGCGCAAAATGCTGGAACACCATGCCGATGCGCGTCCTGAGCCGCGACAGCTCACGGTCGCTCATGACGATACCGGCGCCGGTGACGCCGATTTCGGTGCCGGTCAGGTAGATCTGGCCGGCATCCGGGCGTTCGAGCCAGTTGATACAGCGCAACAGCGTGGATTTTCCCGAGCCGGACGGGCCAAGCACACACACGGTTTCCCCCTTCGCGACCTGAAAGCTGATGTCGGACAGGACCTCGAGATCGCCGAACCGCTTCGATACGCCGGCCACATCGAGAACCTTGCTGCCGTCCGCCATCGCCTGCTTCCTAGCGCCGCGCCATGGCCAGGCGATCGATCGAGCTTACGCCCGCCTCGATCACGAGGCACAGGCCCCAATAGAGGAACACTGCAGTAATGAAGGCCGCGAATGGCACATAGTGCCGTGACTGGATCGAGCTTGCCGCATGAGTGAGCTCCGGCAGCGCGATGATGGTGAGAAAGGCGGAGTCCTTGATGATCTGGATCATCTGGTTGCCGATCACCGGCCCTGCGGCCAATAGCAGCGGCGGCAACACGATTCGGCGAAATAGTCCCAGGTTCGAGAATCCGAAAGCGATGCCGGCTTCGATCGGCTCGCGGGGTTGAGCCGCCCACGCCCCGCGCAGGATCTCGGCCATGTAGGCGGCATTGTAGATCGTCAGGGCGACGAGGCCGGAGGTCCAGTTGTCCAGCCTCAGGCCGACGGAGGGCAAGCCGTAATAGACGATATAGGCGAACAGCAGGAACGGCACGCAGCGCATGCCGTCGACGAAGCCGCGCACGATTCCAGCGAGCCACTGCTGCTTCGACATCAAGGCCGGTGTGAGCACAAAGGCGATCAGCAGCGCGGCCGCCGCCGACAGCACGGACAGGATCGTGGTGTTGCCCAGCCCGCTGAGCAACAGATTACGTTCGCTCCAGACGATGCCGAAATCGTGGATCATGCCGCTGCCTCGGCCATGGCCTGCCTCCGCTCGATCCAGCGCTGCAGCGAGACCAGAACAAATACGATGGGCGCGTAAAGCGCCACCGCGACCAGGAAGGGCGGCAGCGGATCGTAGGTCTCTGCGCCGATCCTCACGGCCGCACGCGTGATGTCGACGACGCCGACCACGGCAAGCACCGGCGTCACCTTGATCAGGAGCGACATCTCGTTGACAAGGCCCGGCAGGCTGGAGCGCACGATCTGCGGCAGCACGATGCGGCGAAAGCGCAGGCCTGCGCCCATGCCGACCGATTGCGCCGCTTCGTATTGATCCCTGGGGAAATTCATCAGCGACGCGCGCCAGACCTCGCAATTAAAAGCCGCGGTGTTCATGACCAACGCGAGGATGGCAGCCGAGATCGGGCCGATCGCGATTCCGATGTTGGGAAGCGCAAAGAACAGCAGGAGCAGCAGCGTGACGAGCGGCGTCGCGCGCAGGATGCTGACATACACCGTGACGATCCGGGCGACGACCGGCACGTCGGCCCAGCGGAGCACCGCGAGCGACAGCCCAATCGGCAGGCCTATCAGGATGCCCGTCAGCGACAGCGTTACCGTCACGACGGCACCCTGAAGGATGGCCAGAATATCCCCACCGGTCATGGCCGATCAGCCTTGCGGGACGTCAGAACTCGGGTTCGAAGGCTACCGGCAGATCGGGAAAGGCCTGGCCGAACCACTTCTTCTGCAATTCGGCAAACCGGCCGCTCTCCTTTTCCTTGGCGATGAAGCCGTTCAGGAATTCCAGCAACTCCGTGTTTCCCTTGGCAACCGCCCAGGCGGGAAACGATTTGCCGGATACGGCCTGTCCGAGTTCAAAGACGGCCGGCTTCTCGGCAACGAGTGTCTGCAGGTTGATGATGGTGTTGACGACGTAGTCGACCCGGCCGAGTGCCAGATCCTGATAGGCTTCGGGGTAGGAGGTGTACTCGACCACCTTCCCCATCTTGCCGCCCTCCTTCTCCAGCATCGTACTCAGTTCAGGAAGCCGGCCTAGCAGCGCGCTGCCGGCTTGAACGCCGACCGTCTTGCCGTTCAGGTCCTTGATAGAGGCGATACTCTTGTCGTCCTTGCGCTTGACATAAAAATGGGTGGCGTCGGCGATCGGGCTGGTGAAATCCAGCGACTTTCTGCGCTCCTTGGTGATAATCGCAGCCGTAATGGCGACGTCGTATTTGCCGGTGCTGACACCGGCAAGGATTCCGGTCCAGGGCAGGATCTGCTGCTTGATCTCAAAGGGTGCGTATTTGTGCAAGTCCTCGATCAACTCGTTATCGAAGCCGGTCGGCTTGCCGTCCTTGACGAACTCGAAGGGGCGGAAATCGTCCTCGGTCGCCACGATCAGGCCACGCTTCTTGATTTCATCGAGGCTGCCTGCCCTAGCGCTGCCTGCGAGCGCTGGCAGGGCAAGCATCACGGCGACTATGCCGAGCGTCAGGCGTCGTGAGTGCCGATTGGAACGAGCGAGCGAACAGGTCGTCATCATAAGTCTCCCCTTTCGTTGGCATATCAATCGAAGCTGAATCCGTGTGCGCGCAGATAAGGTGGGAACGCCGCCCCCTCGGCCTTGGCCGCCTGGCGAGCCTTGTCCTCCGACCAGCCATAGAACGAGGCTTCGCCGAACTCGGCGTTGGACCGATGCTGTTCCTTCGGGATCGCGTGCAACGCATGCCGCCTGCGGTCGTAATCGTCGACGCCGGCGCCAAGCGCGCCATCATCGTAACCATCACTATGGGTGGTCACGCTGCGCGGCAGGCGCAGGCTCACATGACCCTCTCCTTGCGGATAACCGAGACAGAGCCCCGCAACGGGAAAGACGAGATCCGGCAGGCCGAGAACGCTTGCGACCTTGTCGATCTCGTTGCGGATGACGCTGATCGGGCAAACGCCGAGCCCGGCCGATTCCGCGCACAGGATCATGGTCTGCATCGCCAGCGCCGCATCGATGCTCGCATTGAAGAAACCCTCGAGCGTCCCGTTCTCAACCGGCTTGCCCCGAACCTCGCTGATGCGCTGCAGTCGCCTTGCGTCCCCGAGAAAAACAAAGAACACCGGGGCAATGCCGATCCATGGCATGTTCGGAAACAGGGCGCCGATGGCGGCGCGCTTCACCGCATCACGGACCCGCAGGATCGATGCCTGCTGGAAATCCGACTTCGTCGACGCGCTCAGCGCGCAAGCGACGAGCAGGTCGAGCAGCTCGTCGGCGGGCATCTTGTCGGAATAGCGACGCACGGTCTTGCGCGACAGGACGCGACAGATCAGATCATTGTCCTCGGCGCCCTCGCCTGAGGGACCGCCATCACCGAAACGCCGCGCAATCGCTTCCGAGGCAATCGACATTAGTCGGGCCTCCCGGAGAAGCCGCAGCCGTCGCCAATTGTCGATTTGCGGAGGAGCGACGCGGCAACAGGAGCTGCCTTGGGTCGCGGTTCGAGACAGTTCATCGCCAACTCCGCACCGGTTTGTCAAAACCCTGGAATTGGCACCGACCCGAGTGCCAATCCTGGCTACTGAGGTCTCCCGGGATTTTATCCCGCCGTGTCCCTTGCGGATTTCTCCCGCACAGGCGGCAGCTCTTGGACCAGCCATCGCGATGCGATGCGGAACCCTAGCCACCAACTCAATGATGAGAATTGGAGCAAGGGACATGCCAGATCGGTATCGACCGATGCCGCGGCCTCGAAGGTCCGGCCTCCAGGCTGCTCAAGCCAAATCATTCCGCCCAAACGCAGGCGGATCATGAGACAAATCGTCCCTGAAGCAACATTAAAGCAAATCGACGATGCGAAGCATGCTTCGCAATCATCCGGACGGGCTTTTAAGACGCGGCATTCGGCTATCCTCGACGGCCGTTTTTGAGGCAGATTGCACAGATAATGGTCGCAAACCGGCCCGCGCTGCAGGTGGATCAATCGGACCCTGTCGTCGCGCCCGCCGAGGCGGAGCGCGCCGCCACAATCCTCTGCATCATGGCAATGAAGCGCTTCTGGTCCGCCTTGCTCAGGGCGGCCACGGTCTCTAGATGGGCCGCCCTGGCCGATGCATCCATTTTGCGCAGCAGTGCGGCACCTGCCTTGGTCAGCCGGCAAGTCTGCGACCGGCGGTCATGGCGGGCGACAGTGCGATCGACAAAGCGACGCGATTGCAATCGCTTGAGCGCGCCCGTGGTCGTGGTGCGATCCAGGGCAATATCCGCAGCCAGGGTTGTCTGGTCGGCGGTGCCCCGCTTCGCAAGAGCGGTAAGCAAGCTGTACTGCAACGGCGTGACATCGAATGCCGCGCACCTTTCCTGGAACAAGGCAACGTGGATCTGATGCAATCGCCTGATGAGGTAACCCGGCCTCTCCTCGAGCGGCCACTTGGTTCTGATCTTCGTGCGTGTTCCGGCCATCACGTCGTTTCCCGGCGCGGCCGATACCGCGCTGCATGAATTTGAAGCTGTCTATGGCACGTATATTGGTGTAAGAAAATACGAAGCATGCTTCGTACTTGGTTCGCTGCCCACCGCATCGCGCGCCGGGAGAGGAGACCGAACATGTCGGTTACCACCAGCTTCGATCTGCTTTTGCGCGGAGGCCGCGTGATCGATCCGGCTTCCGGTGTCGACGGCCTGAAGGACGTTGCTATCCGCAATGGCAAGATCGCCGTTGTGCAGTCGGACATCCTGCCGAGCAGCGCCCGGGAGGTCGTCGATGTGACGGGCCAGATCGTCCTCCCCGGGCTGATCGATACCCACGCTCATGTCTATCAATATGTCACCGGCCGCTTTGGCATGAACGCCGACATGGTCGGCGTGCAATCCGGCGTCACGACGCTGGTCGACCAGGGCGGACCTTCGTGCATGACACTGCCCGGCTTCCGGCACTTCGTCGCCGAGAAGTCGCAGTCACGCACCTATGCCTTCATCTCCGCATATCTGGTTGGCGGTCTTGAAGGACACTATTATCCGAACCTCTACCGGCCTGATTGCGTCGACATTGACGCGACGGTGAAGGCAGCCCTCGCCAACCGCGACCTCGTTCGCGGCATCAAGGCGCACGCCGAAATCGGCGGATTTGCACGCTGGGGCATCCGTGTCATTGAAATGGCCGCGGAGATAGGTCGACGTGCCGATCTGCCGGTCTATGTGCATTTCGGCCAGCTCTGGGGCCTGCCGCAGAGCGGCACCAATGGAGAAGATGTCGACACGATTCTGGAGCGAGTGATCCCCTTGCTCCGGTCCGGTGATATCCTGGCGCATCCCTTCACGCGCCACCCCGGCGGCTTCATCAATCGCGAAGGCGAGGTCCATCCGGTGATCCAGGCGGCGCTCGACCGCGGGCTGCGGGTCGATGTCGGCCACGGCAGCCACTTCTCCTATCGTCTCGCCCGGAAGGCGATCGCCTCGGGCATCGTTCCGACCACGCTTGGCGCCGACATCCACGGTTACAACACGCATGTGCCCGCGCCGGCCGGAACGCCCGAAGAGCATGCCGATGACGAAAATCACCCCTTCGCAGGCCAGGCGAAATTCAGCCTGGTGCAGGCGATGAGTTCGATGATGGCGCTCGGACTTTCGCTGGAGCAGGTCGTGCCGATGGTGACTTCGCATCCGGCCGAGATGCTGGGCCTTTCCGACCGCATCGGCGCCCTCAAGGCCGGCATGGACGCCGATGTAAGCGTGCTCACCGAGAAACCCGGCCGCTACATCCTGCGCGACAATGAGAAGACCGAGGTGGTCGCGGACCGGTTGCTGCAGCCGGTGTTCTGTCTGCGCGCGGGCCAGCGTCACGATGCGGTGGCTGCCATCCTGCCCCAGGCGGTGGCAGCCTGACATCGCCTGTTCAGATAGAGGCGGCGAGCCGGATGTCCGAGGTGGAGCGGTTATCTTCTTCGAGCACGCCGGATCAAGGCGTGGGCGCGCGACTGCCACGCAAGGAAGATGACCGCTTCATGCGGGGGCGCGGCCAATACGTGGCCGACATCAGGCTGCCGGGCCTGCGGGATGTTGCCTTCGTTCGCAGCCCGCTGGCGCATGGGCGCATCAAGGCGATTCATGTCCCGGAGCGCTATTCCGGCCTCGTATTTACGGCGGCGGACCTTTTTGGCGTGAAGCCCATCCGCGCCGTGTCGGGCTTACCCGGCTTCAAGATCTCCGAGCAGCCCGTGCTCGCGACCGGCAAGGTGCGGCACGTCGGCGAGCTCGTCGCCATGTGTGCGGCTCCGACGCGCGCCGAAGCCGAAGATATCGCCGCCTCCGTCACGCTGGACCTCGAACCTCTGCCTGCGGTGTATGATATGCGCAGGGCCCGCGAGGCCGGCTCCGCGCTCGTCCATGATCACTGGGGCGACAATGTCTTCCTCGAAAGCGTGTTCGAGGTCGACATCACTCCCGCGCTCGATGCGCCGATCAAGGTGACGCGGGAAATATCGACCGCGCGGCAGTGCATGTCACCGCTCGAAGGACGAGGCGTGGTAGCCACCTTCGATCACCGGCTCGACCAGCTCACGCTGTATACCGGCGCCCAGATGCCGCATATCGTGCGCAACGGCCTGTCGGATTGCCTTGGCATCGAACAGGGCCGCATCCGCATCATCTCCCCCGACATCGGCGGTGGCTTCGGCCATAAGGGAATCCTGCTGCCCGAGGAAGTCTGCCTGTCCTGGCTCGCGCTGGAGAAGGGACTCACCGTCCGCTGGATCGAGGACCGGTACGAGCATCTGAGCGCAAGCGCCAATTGCCGGGAGCACTACTACAACATCACCGTTTACGCCGATCGCGACGGCCGGCTGCGCGGCATCGACTGCGAAGCCACCGTCGATTCCGGCGCTTATTCCTCTTATCCCTTCTCCGCCTGCCTCGAAGCGGCGCAGGTTGCGAGCATCCTGCCGGGCCCCTACCGCATGCCGGCCTATCGCTGCCGCACGTTTTCGGCGGCGACCAACAAATGCCCGATCCTGCCCTATCGCGGCGTCGCGCGGACCGGCGTCTGCTTCGCGCTCGAAATCATGCTCGATGCAGTGGCGGCGGAGGCGGGGCTGGAGCCCGCGGAGGTACGGCTGCGCAATCTCGTCGGTCCCGAGGAGATGCCGTTCGACAACATCACGAAAAAGCATTTCGACAGCGGCAACTATCCGGAAGCCATGCGGCGCGCTCTGGCCGCGATCGACATCGCCGCCGTGCGCGAGCGTCAGCGAAGGAAGGAGCCGGACGGGCGACTGATCGGCGTCGGCCTCTCCGTCTATTGCGAGCAGGCGGCGCACGGCACCTCGGTCTATGCCGGTTGGGGCATTCCGATGGTGCCCGGACACGAGCAGGCCACCGCGCGCATGACCCCGGATGGCGGACTTGAAATCAGGGTCGGCGTGCATTCGCATGGCCAGGGCCTTGAAACCACGCTGGCCCAGGTCGCGCACGAGATTCTCGGCATCGATACCGCCAAGGTGCGCGTCGTTCATGGCGACACCGCACTCACACCCTACTCCACCGGCACCTGGGGGTCGCGTTCGATGGTGATGGCCGGCGGCGCGGTGGGGACGGCTTGCGAAGCGATCGCCGGGCGCGCGAAACACATCGGTGCGAAGCTGCTGCAGCTCGATCCGGCATCGGTTTCGCTGCGCGACGGCCGCGTGTGCGGGCCGAACAGCAGCATCGGCCTCGCCGAGATCGCCCATACCTGGTACCGGCGGCCACACGAGCTGCCGCCCGACGTCAATCCCGGGGGCCTGGAGGCGACCAGCGGATACAAGCCGCAGCGCGACAGCGGCACGTTCAGCTATGCCGTGCATGCCGTGATCGTCGCCGTCGATCCCGATCTCGGCGACATAGAGTTACTGGATTACGTCATCGTCGAGGACGGCGGCGTGCTGGTCAATCCGATGATCGTCGACGGTCAGATCTATGGCGGGTTAGCGCAGGGGATCGGCACGGCGCTGTACGAGGAGATGCCATTTGATGCCGAAGGCCAACCACTGGCGACGACGTTGGCCGATTATCTGCTTCCGGGGCCGACAGAAATACCCGAGCCCCGTCTCGATCACATGCAGACGGCGTCGCCCTACACGATGTTCGGCGTGAAGGGCATCGGCGAAGGTGGCGCGATCGCGCCGCCGGCAGCGATCACCAATGCCGTGAATGATGCCCTGCGCCCGCTCGGCGTCGAACTCCTGCGCTCGCCGATCTCGGCGCGCCGTATCGTCGAGGCGATTCTTGCCGCCCGTGAGGCGGAAGGACCGGCCGCATGAAGGCCGCGGCCTTTGCCTATGAACGGCCGTCGGACCTGAAGGCGGCGCTTGCCCTGATGGCCGGGGCCAGGGGATCGACCAGGATCATCGCCGGCGGCCAGTCGCTCGGCCCGATGCTCAATCTGCGCCTGGTTCGGCCGGAGTTGCTCGTCGACATCGCGGGGCTCGCCGAATTGAAGCAGGTGGACCGCGGCGGCGACGAACTCGTGATCGGCGCCTGCGTCACCCACGCCGACATCGAGGATGGCCGCATTCCCGACGTCACGCGTGGCGCGATGCGGCGCGTGGCCGCTTCCATCGCCTATCGCGCCGTGCGCAATCGCGGCACGATCGGGGGCTCGCTCAGTCACGCCGACCCCGCCGCGGACTGGGTTTGCGCGCTCCCGGCGCTCGGCGCGAAGATCAGGCTGCGCAGCACACGGGGCCTGCGCGAGCTTGCAATCGAGGACTTCATCACGGGCGCGCTGGAATCGGCGCTGCAGGAGGCCGAGATCGTCGAGGCCGTGCGCGTGCCGGTCATGCGGCCTGCCGCGCGCTGGGGCTACGTCAAGGCCTGCCGCAAGCCCGGCGAATTCGCCCATGCCATCGCCGCCGTGCTGATCGATCCCGAGAGCACCGGCGCGCGGGTCGTGGTCGGCGCGATCGCGGCGCCCCCGATTGTGCTTCATGACGCCGCGCCCCTGTTCGGAGGACGCGTGACCGCCGATTTCCATCGGCAGTTCGACGCGCGGATCGCCGATGCCATGCTGGCGAAGGCCGGGGTGACGAACGCCGCCGATCGGCACATCCACGTTGCGGTCTTGCGCCGCGCGATCGCCGAGGCGGCGGCATGAACACGATCGGCATTTCCGTAAACGGGCACGCCGTCACGGCCTCGGTGGAACCGCGCACCCACCTCGCCGATTTCCTGCGCGACCATCTCAATCTGACCGGCACGCATCTCGGCTGCGAGCATGGCGTCTGCGGATCCTGCACCCTGCTGCTCGACGATGCACCGGCCCGGTCGTGCATCACCCTTGCCGCCGCCTGCGATCGCGCCCGTGTCACGACGATCGAGGGCCTCGACGACGACGAGATCGCCGGCGAGCTTCGCGCCGCCTTCACCCGCGAGCACGCTTTGCAATGCGGCTACTGCACGCCGGGCATGATCGTCTCGGCGCGCGATCTCGTGCTGCGCCTCGACGATGCCGACGAGCGCGCCATCCGCGTCGGACTGAGCGGCAATCTGTGCCGCTGCACCGGCTATGTCGGCATCGTCCGCGCGGTGCGCTCGGTGATTGACGACCGCCGCAGGCGCGGCATCGCCCCGCTGCCGGGCGCGGCGCGCGAGCAGCTCGGACCCGTCGGGTCGACGAGCAGCGCAGGCGACGGAGGTCCTCCGGCGGCCCGGCCATCGGCCCGCGCCGGGATCGAGCAACGCCCGGCAGTCACGATTCCCGACTTCGTGCCCGACAGAATCCTTGAAGACCATTTCACCCTCGCCTCCCGACCCGAGGAAGTTTTTGCGATGCTTGGCGACGTCGCACGGGTCGCGGCCTGCCTCCCCGGCGTTGCTCTGACCGGCAACCCGACCCCGAAGCATGTCGAAGGCGTGATCCGCGTCAGGCTTGGTCCGATTTCCACGGGCTTTCGCGGCGCTGCCCGCATCGAGCGTGATCCGGCTACGATGTCGGGCCGGATTGTTGGAATGGGCACCGACCATCACATCCGTTCCTCCACCCGGGGTGAAGTCCGTTACCGCCTCCTGCCGGTCGATGCGGGTACGGCTACTCGCGTCGAGATCTCGGTCGGTTACAGCATGCAGGGCATGCTGGCTCAAATCGCGCGCGAGGGACTGGTACGCGGCCTCGCGGCGCGCTTGACGGCGGAGTTCGCGCGCAATCTGGAGCGAGAGCTTTCGGGTGCCGCAACAGGCGGGCCAACGCGCCCAGCCGCCTCCATAGACGGCGTCGCGCTCGTATTTGACCGGCTGCGGATGTTTGTGCGCGAGATCTTTCGAAGGACTTAGAATCGCTAATCAGGGACAGGAAGGATGGCACGGAGCGCTGGTCTCAACCGTTTGGCAAGTCATCGCAATACGTAACGAAGCTCCTGAAGTTGAGCCGTGCGTCCGGACTGCATGGAGCATTGTCTCAATTTGAGACCGCGTCAGATGCGGGTCGGCGCCATCGGCGAGCAAAGCAACATCATCCAAGAACGGGTTGACCTGGGTAGCCACACGGCGAGCCGCCGCGCGTGTGTGCAGGCTCATTGAAAGATGTGGGCGGCCGAGCACGCTGGCCAGCGCGCGAGGGGTACGGCGCCGCCAATAGTAGACGGCTTGGCGACGAAAGACGCGGAAAGCCATGTCGTGCAGCAGTGATGTGTCGCAGCGCTGTGCAGCAGCGCCCCAGCCAGGCCGGTTTCGTCAGCAATTTCAGGGGAAGCGGAGCGTCTGGCTGGGGCGGGAGGGATCGAACCTCCGAATGGCGGAATCAAAATCCGCTGCCTTACCGCTTGGCTACGCCCCAACAGGCGACGAAGGGAATGGCGGAAGAACCGGCTACCGCAGATTCCCTCATGTCGCAGCCGGTCTATAGGCTGGGACGCGGCATTTCAACCGCCTGGAGGGGCAAAAACCGCAAGGCCCGGCGGCTTCCCGCCCGACACACTATTATAACCCCAATCCTGGCGCTGTTCCGGGCGGGGCCTGTCCCGCAGTTGAGACCTCCGCCGTTTCATGAGAATAGGGCGCCAAACCTGTCCACCGGAGTGAGCCATGACCTACCGCGCGCCGATCTCTGACATGCTGCTGTCGCTGAACCATGGCGCCGGGCTCAAGGCCGCCGTGGAAGCCGGCCATTACGGCGATTTCGACGCCGACATTGCCGCCGCCGTTCTGGAGGAGGCCGGCAAGTTCGCGTCCGACGTGCTGGCGCCGCTCAACCGGGTCGGCGACGAGCACGGCATCAAGCTCGACGACGGCAAGGTCACGACCGCACCGGGCTGGCCCGATGCCTACAGGCGCTGGACCGAGGGCGGCTGGAACGCGGTGTCCGGCCCGGAGGATTTCGGCGGCCAGGGCCTGCCGATCGCGATCAACGCCGCCTGCACCGAGATCTGGAGCGCCTCCAACGTCGCCTTCGGCCTCTGCCCGCTGCTGACGGCCTCCGCGATCGAGGCGCTGGATGCGCATGGCAGCGACGAACTGAAGACGATCTATCTGGAGAAGCTCGTCTCGGGCGAATGGACCGGTACGATGCAGCTCACCGAGCCGCAGGCCGGCTCCGACGTCGGCGCGCTGCGCACCCGCGCCGAGAAGCAGGCCGACGGCACCTATCGCATCAAGGGGACGAAGATCTTCATCACCTATGGCGAGCACGACATGACCGACAACATCGTGCATTTCGTGCTGGCGCGCCTGCCGGACGCGCCCGCCGGCACCAAGGGGATCTCGCTCTTCCTCGTGCCGAAATTCATGGTCAATTCCGACGGCTCGCTCGGCGCCCGCAATGACATCTTTGCAAGCGGCGTCGAGCACAAGCTCGGCATGCACGCCTCCCCCACCTGCACCATGACCATGGGCGATCATGGTGGCGCCATCGGATTCCTGATCGGCGAGGAAAACCAGGGCATGCGCTGCATGTTCACGATGATGAACCAGGCCCGCCTCGGCGTCGGCCTCGAAGGCGTCGGCGTCGCCGACCGCGCCTATCAGCAGGCGCTCGCCTATGCTCAGGAGCGCAAGCAGGGCCGCGCCATCGGCAAGACGGGCGAGGGATCGGACGCGATCTTCGTGCATCCCGACGTCAAGCGCATGCTGATGCGGATGCGGGCGCAGACCGCGGCCGCGCGCACCATCTGTTATGCGACCGCGGTCGCAATCGACGTCTCCACACGCGCCAAAGACCCCAAGGTGCGGGCGGACGCGGCGGCGCGCGCGGCGCTGCTGACGCCGATGGCCAAAGCCTATTCCACCGATGTCGGCAACGAGGTCGCCTATCTCGGGGTGCAGGTGCATGGCGGCATGGGTTTTATCGAGGAGACCGGCGCGGCCCAGCATTACCGCGATGCCCGCATCACCGCGATCTACGAGGGCACCAACGGCATCCAGGCGATCGACCTCGTCACGCGCAAGCTCGCCGCCAATGGCGGCGCCGCGGTCTGGGCGCTGCTCGACGAGCTCGCGGCCACCGTCAAGAAGGTCGAGGCCTCCAACGATCCCGCCTTCGGCACTACCGGCGCAAAGCTGCGCGAGGCGCTGGAGGCGCTGACGCGCAGCAGCAAATGGCTGCTGGAGCGCGTTGCGTCCGCGCCGAACGAGGCGCTCGCGGGCGCAACGCCGTACTTGCAGCAGTTCAGCGCGACGCTCGGAGGCTGCATGCTGGCCGCGGAGGCGCTCGCCGCCAAGGGCGAAGGCGCGGCTGATGCCTCGCGCCATGTCTCGCTCGCACGCTTCTTCGCCGAGAACATCGCGGTGCAGGCAGGCGCGCTGGAGCGCACCGTGACCGAGAGCGCGGAATCGGTTGCTGCGGCGGATGCGGTGCTGCTGGGGTAAGTTGCATGCCGCTAAACCCGTCATCCTGAGGTGCGAGTGGCGCGATGCAAGGGCATCGCGCCGGGAGCCTCGAAGGATGAACGGCCCCAATGCAGCCGGGCCGTCGCCCTTCGAGGGCCGCTGAAGAAGCGGCCACCTCAGGGTGACGGTGATAGATTTCGCGAGCCTTCCGCACCTCTCCCCGGCCGCCACAGCACGATCGCCGCCGCGACGAGATCGAGCACCACGCACATCGCAAACGCCGTCGTGTAGTTGCCGGTCAGACTGCGCACGAGGCCGACGATGCCGGGGCCGAACGCGCTGACGATGCCGCTGATCGACGTTCCCAATCCCATCGCCGCGGCGAAGGCGGCCGCGCCGATCTCGCGCTGGATGATCAGGGGCGGAAACGTGATCATGTTGCCGATCGAGAAGCCGTAGACGGCGCAGCACGCCAGCAGCACCGTCGGGCTGTCGCTCTGCAGGAGAACGAACAGCGCCGCCGCCTGGCTCGTCATCGAGCCGGCACTGGCAAGCCGCGGATCGAGCCGGTCGACGACAACGCCGAGCGACAGCCGCCCGACCACGGCCATCGTCGCCATGAGGGTGACCGCGAGCGCGGCCGCCGAGCGGCCGATGAGTGGCTCGAGGAACGTCACCTGGTGGACGATGAAGCCCATCTGCGCCATCAAGGCCATGGCGATCGGCACCACCATGGTCCAGAACGCGGGATTGGCGAGCAGGGCCTTGCGGGACTGCACGGGTGCCGCCTTGCCGTCGGCAGGCCCTGGCCCGTCCATCGCCCGCGGCCGGCCGGCCGGCCAGCCGACGAAGATCACGACCACCGGCAGCACCAGCACCACCATCGCCGTCGTGGCCGCGAGCATCGCGGCGCGGAAGCCGATGCTGCCGCTCAGCGACAGCAGCACCGGGACTAGCACGATGCCGCCACAGGTCGCACCATTGTAGGCGAGGCTGAGCGCTAATCCGCGGCGGCGCTCGAACCAGGTGTTGAGAAGGGTTGCGATCACCACCGTGCCCATGCCGGTCCAGCCGAGCGACATCAGCGCGTAGGCAAGATAGAGCTGCCACGGCGCCTGCATCAGCGCGAGCAGCACCGTCGAGGCGCCGAGCGCCGACAGTCCGCACAGGATCAGCGACCGCAACCCGATCCGGGTCAGGAGATCGTCGGTAAAGATGACCAGTACGGACGTCAGCAGGAACGAGAACGTGCTGGCGGTGGAGACCAGCGTGCCCGGCCAGCCATGCGCGCGCTGCAGCTCGGCAAGATAGACGCCTTGGCCGTAGAGGCCGAAGCCGAACATGAAGAAGGCCATCAGGAAACAGGCCAGCACCACGCGCCAGCCGCGATAATGCAGCGATGATTCGTCAGCGGCCGTTGTGGCAAACATCCGTCAAGCGTCATCAAAATGGAACGGCACCGCTCATCGTGCCCTACAACCACCGGTTTTTCAAATGAAACATTGTAGCCGATTGTTGCAGCGCGCGATATGAGCCAAAATGCAGCAGATCGCCGCTGCCGGGCTATTCCGCCCCGTGCCATGCGCGCGAGACCACGGTCTCGCTGTCGAAAAGCTCGCGCGTCGAGGATTGGCACGCCTGCGGGATGATGTAGGCTTAAGCCTGCGAGGTCCGCCCGTGATGGGCGCCGAGGCGGCCGCAGAGGGAATTTCATGTCGACCGGCAACATCGTCGTCAGCGAAGAGCGGGAAACGCGCGTGATCACCCTGCGCCGCCCGGGCAAGAAGAATGCGATCACGCAGGACATGTATCGGGCAATGAGCCGCGCGATCGACACCGCGCAGAACAACCCCGACATCCGCTGCATGATCATCACCGGCGGCTCGGGCGTGTTCACCGCCGGCGACGACATCGAGGATTTTCTGCACGCCGACGCGGCACGCCCGGAGACGCTGTCGGACGGCGCCAAGTTTCTCTATTCGCTCGCCCTCAACGTCAAGCCGATCATCGCGGCCGTCGATGGCGCTTCGATCGGCATGGGCACGGTGATGCTGTTCCACTGCGACTATGTGCTCGCCTCCACCGCCGCGACCTTCTCCGCGCCCTACATTCACCTCGGCCTCGTCCCGGTCGGCGCGGCCAGCCTGCTGATGCCGAACACGATGGGTTACCAGCGTGCGTTCGCGATGCTGGTGATGGGACGGACCTTCACCGCCGCGGAGGCGCATGCCGCAGGCTTCGTCAACACCGTGGTCTCGCCGGGGCATACCGAGGTGGAGGCGCGCAAGGTGGCGCGCGAGATCTGCCGGCTGCCGGCCGAGGCGGTGGCGACCTCGCGCAAGCTGCTGCGCACCTCGCCGGAAGAGCTCACCCGGCGCATCGACCAGGAGGCCCATCTGTTCGGCGAGCGCCTGAAGTCGGACGACGCCCTGGCCGCGTTCAATGCGTTTGCGAACCGGAAGAAGAGGTAGCTGTCATTCCGGTATGCGGCGAAGTTGCGAGTCCGGAATGACAGCGTGAAATCTTTGCCTCGAACGTCTAGTCTTGGTTTCCATGCAACATCTTCTCCGCTTCACCGTCTTCGCACTCGCCCTCGCCTGCACCCTCCCCGCCCCGGCGCAAACCGCAGCTCCCGTCGAGCTGCGCATCCTTGCGATCAACGATTTCCACGGCAACCTCCGCCCGCCGCCGGGCGGTATCCGCATCAACGACCCCGAAGATAGAGCCAGGAAGGTCACGGTGGCCGCGGGCGGGGCCGAATACATGGCGACGCTGGTCAAGCAGTTGCGCGACGGGCATCGCAACACGATCTTCGTCGCCGCCGGCGACCTGATCGGCGCGAGCCCGTTCCTGTCGGCGATGTTTCACGACGAGCCCTCGATCGAATCGCTTTCGATGATGGGGCTTGCGATCACGTCCGTCGGCAACCACGAATTCGACGAAGGCAGGGCCGAGCTCTTGCGGATGCAGAATGGCGGCTGCCATCCGGTCGACGGCTGCCAGGGGCCGCATCCCTTCACCGGCGCCAAATTCCGCTACCTTGCGGCGTCCACCATCGAGACCACGACCGGCAAAAGCGTGCTGCCGCCCTACGAGATCAGGGAATTCGACGGCGTTCCGGTCGCCTTCATCGGCCTGACCCTGAAGGGCACCGCCGGTATCGTCTCGCCAACAGGCATTGCCGGCCTCGAATTCCGCGACGAGGCGGAGACGGTGAACGCGCTGGTGCCGCAGCTGAAGGCGCGAGGGGTCGAGGCGATCGTCGTGCTGATCCACGAAGGCGGCGAGCCCACTGGGGACTACAATGAATGCCCGGGCATCTCGGGACCGATCGTCGACATCGTGAAAAAATTCGACCGCGCCGTCGACGCCGTCGTCAGCGGCCACACCCATCGCGCCTATGTCTGCCAGATCGACGGGCGGCTCGTCACCAGCGGCGACAAATACGGCACGCTGGTCACCGCGATCGACCTCAAGCTCGATCCGGCAACGCGCGATGTCGTCAGCGCCACGGCCGACAACGTGATCGTCGCCAACGCCTCGCTCGCCAGGGATCCCGGGCAAACCGCGCTGATCGAGGCCTATGACCGGCTCGCCGCCCCGATCGCCGGCCGCCCTGCAGGCGCGGTGACCGAGACGCTGCCGCGGACGCCGAACGAGGCCGGCGAGAGCGTGCTCGGCGACATCATCGCCGACGCACAGCTCGCCGCGACGAAGGACGCCAGGGATGGTGGCGCCGTCATCGCCCTCACCAATCCCGGCGGTATCCGCACCGACATCACCTACAGGGACGGCGGCACGGTGAGCTTCGGCGACGTCTTCGCAAGCCAGCCGTTTCGCAATCTCCTCGTGACGCAGACCTTGAGCGGCAGGCAGATCAAGGATCTCCTGGAGCAACAATGGCTGGATCCGAAGCGGCCACGGGTGCTCCAGGTGTCGAAGGGTTTTTCCTATGCCTGGGACGCCTCCAGGCCGGTCGGCCAGCGCGTGCTGGCGGAGCGGTTGATGCTCGACGGCAAGCCGATCGATCCCACGGCAAGCTATCGGGTCACCGTCAACGACTATCTCGCGAGCGGCGGAGACGGCTTTACCGTCGCCAAGGAAGGCACCGCACGGCAGGTCGGCGTCTACGATGCCGACGCGCTGTTTGCCTATTTCAAGGCCAGCAGCCCGGTTTCACCCATGGCCCCCTCCCGCATCGCCAGGCTGAATTGATCCCGATCAAGCCGGCGGGCCCTTTGCCGGGGCGGGGCAAACTCTTACATTGCGTTTTGGCGCCGGATGCGCCAAGCGAGTCGAGACCGTTCCCAGTGAGCACGACCTGATGAGCACGCTTCTCCTCTCCCACAAGGCCTGCCTCGACCACGTCACGCCGCCCGGTCACCCTGAAAGGCCCGACCGCCTTCGCGCGGTGGAGGAAGCGCTGTCACATGAGCGCTTCCAGTTCCTGGCGCGCGACCAGGCGCCGGAGGGTGACCTCGACCTCGTCACGCTCTGCCACAACGAGCATTACGTTACCGAGCTGCGCCACATCGCGCCGACCAGCGGCCAGGTCTATATCGACGGCGACACCTCGATGTCGCCGGGCACCTGGGAAGCCGTGATGCGCGGCGTCGGCGGCACGGTGGCCGCGACCGAAGCGGTGATGACCGGCGAGCACCGCAACGCCTTCGTCGCGGTGCGCCCGCCCGGACATCACGCCGAGATCGGCAAGCCGATGGGATTCTGCTTCTTCGACAATGTCGCGATCGCCGCCCGCCACGCGCAGCGCAAATACGGCATCACCCGCGCGGCCATCGTCGATTTCGACGTGCACCACGGCAACGGCACGCAGGACATCTTCTGGTCGGACCCGACCGTGATGTATTGCTCGACCCATCAGATGCCGCTGTTTCCCGGCACCGGCGCGAAGGGCGAGCGCGGCGATCACGACACCATCGTCAATGCGCCGCTGGCCTCCGAGGACGGCGGCCCCGAATTCCGCAACGCATTCGAGAGCCTGATCCTGCCGCGGTTGACGGCGTTCAGCCCGGAGCTCCTCATCATCTCCGCAGGCTTCGACGCGCATTACCGCGACCCGCTCGCCTCGCTCAATCTCCGCGCGGAGGACTACAGCTGGGTCACGCGCAAGCTGATGGACCTCGCCGACAAGACCGCGGGGGGACGAATCGTTTCGGTGCTCGAGGGCGGCTACGACCTGCAAGGACTGAAAGAATCTGTTACGGCGCATGTCGGCGCCCTGATGGGCGCCTGACCCACCCGCCACACTAAGCCCGCAAAATCCTGCTTACTCCGCGCGTGAAGAGAATCGGGCAATCGGAAACGGATAATGGCCGAAAACACCCAAGTCGACGTCTCCCGCCTCAGCTTCGAACGGGCCATCGAGGAGCTCGAAACGATCGTGAAGCGGCTCGAGGACGGCAAGGTGCCGCTTGAGGAATCCGTGACAATCTACGAGCGCGGCGAGGCCCTGAAGCGGCGCTGCGAGGAACTGCTGCGCCAGGCCGAGGCGCGCGTCGACAAGATTACCACCGATGCCAGCGGCCAGGCCGCCGGCACGGCGCCCCTCGACGTCCAGTAGTCCTTCAAGCCAGTTCCTGCAGGGGAACCGGCGCAAATGCGGCTGTCAGGCAGATACGTCCGCCTCGGGCCGAAATATCCTGCCCAGGAACCGGTCAGGCGTGAAGCCGTTCATGGCTTTGGCGGGTTAACCAAACTGGCCCGCCAGTTGCACCTGCATATCCCGAAATGGCCTGGCGGGTTGGCTTTGGCCCAAGCTTTGGTGTAAAGCTGCGCGGAGTGTGGCTTTTTGCAAGCCTTGCGTGAGCACTGATCGCTGGCGGCAAAGGCTTCAAATTGCTAATGAAATTGGCTGGGACGGACGAAGCCGATCTTACGTGACAGGGGTCACGAACTGAACCGGAGAGCACTTGGGCTCACCAAAGCTTGAAGACGGGGCTTTGTGCCCCGCGCAGGTGGCTCCGGCAGTTTAAGGGGACGAGCTGCGCCGATATTGTGCAAACCCATCTCGCGCCGGAATGACCTTCCGGGGCCGACAAATTGGAAATCGCCGTGAACGCATACAGTAAAACGCCGCTTCTCGACACAATCCGGACGCCGGAAGACCTTCGCAAGCTCAAGATCGAGCAGGTCCGCCAGGTCGCGGACGAGCTGCGGCAGGAGACCATCGATGCCGTCTCCGTGACCGGTGGTCACTTCGGCGCGGGTCTCGGCGTGGTCGAGCTCACCACCGCGATCCATTATGTCTTCGACACGCCGCGCGACCGGCTGATCTGGGACGTCGGCCACCAGGCCTATCCGCACAAGATCCTCACCGGCCGGCGCGACCGTATCCGCACCCTGCGCACCGGCGGCGGTCTCTCCGGCTTCACCAAGCGCAGCGAGAGCGACTACGATCCGTTCGGCGCCGCGCATTCCTCGACCTCGATCTCGGCCGGTCTCGGCATGGCGGTCGCGCGCGACCTCTCCGGCGGCAAGAACAACGTCATCGCCGTGATCGGCGACGGCGCGATGTCGGCGGGCATGGCCTATGAAGCCATGAACAACGCGGGTGCGATGAATTCGCGCCTCATCGTCATCCTCAACGACAACGACATGTCGATTGCGCCGCCGGTCGGCGCCATGAGCGCCTATCTGTCGCGGCTCTATTCCGGCAAGACCTACCGCACGCTGCGCGAGGCGGCCAAGCAGATCAACAAGCGCCTGCCCAAGATCATCGCCAACCGCGCCAACCGCGTCGAGGAATACTCCCGCGGCTTCATGATGGACGGCGGCACGCTGTTCGAGGAACTCGGCTTCTATTATGTCGGCCCGATCGACGGCCACAATCTCGATCACCTCCTGCCCGTCCTGAAGAACGTCCGCGACATGGAGACCGGCCCGATCCTGGTCCACGTCGTGACCCAGAAGGGCAAGGGCTACGGCCCGGCGGAAGCCTCCGCCGACAAGTACCACGCGGTGGTCAAGTTCGACGTCGCCACCGGCACCCAGGCCAAGGCCAAGCCGAACGCGCCGGCCTACCAGAACGTGTTCGGCCAGAGCCTCGTCAAGGAAGCGCAGCGGGACGACAAGATCGTCGCCATCACCGCCGCGATGCCGTCGGGCACCGGCGTCGACATCTTCAACAAGGCTTTTCCGGACCGCACCTTCGACGTCGGCATCGCCGAACAGCATGCCGTGACGTTCGCGGCCGGTCTTGCGACCGAGGGCTACAAGCCCTTCTGCGCGATCTACTCGACCTTCCTGCAGCGCGGCTACGATCAGATCGTGCATGACGTCGCGATCCAGAACCTGCCGGTGCGCTTCGCCATCGACCGCGCCGGCCTCGTCGGCGCCGACGGCGCCACCCATGCCGGCTCGTTCGACAACGCCTATCTCGGCTGCCTGCCCAACATGGTGATCATGGCGGCGAGCGACGAAGCCGAGCTCGTGCACATGGTGGCGACCCAGGTCGCGATCAACGACCGCCCGAGCGCGCTACGCTATCCGCGCGGCGAAGGCCGCGGCGTCGAGATGCCCGATGTCGGCGTTCCCCTCGAGATCGGCAAGGGCCGCATGGTCCGCCAGGGTAACAAGATCGCCCTGCTCTCCTTCGGCACGCGCCTCGCCGAATGCGAGAAGGCGGCCGACGAGCTCGCGGCCCACGGCCTGTCCACCTCGATCGCCGATGCGCGCTTCATGAAGCCGCTCGACACCGAGCTGGTGCTCAAGCTCGCCCGCGACCACGACATCCTGATCACGATCGAGGAAGGCTCGGTCGGCGGTTTCGGCTCGCATGTTGCCCAGTTCCTGACCGATCAGGGCGTGCTCGACAGCGGCATGGTTCGCTTCCGCTCGATGGTGCTGCCCGACGTGTTCCAGGACCACGACACGCCGGCGGCGATGTACGCCCGCGCCGGGCTCGACGCCAAGGGCATCGTGGCCAAGGTGTTCGAGGCGCTCGGCAAGGACGTGAAGGCCGAGACGGTCAAGCTCGCCTGACTATCGTGCAGGCACTGAACTCCACCTCTCCCATAGGGAGAGGTCGGATCGCGCCTAGCGATGCGAAGCATCGTCTAGTGCGATCCGGGTGAGGGGTTCAGGCCCAACGAGAGAGCATAACCCCTCACCCGCGCCTTCGGCGCGACCTCTCCCCTTGGGAGAGGTTTTGCACCGCCGGTGACGCGGCAACTTCCGCCTCGCCAATCGGTGCTCCCATGAAAATCTATCTGGCAGGCCCCGATGTGTTCCTGCCGGATGCCGTCGAGATCGGCCGGCGCAAGGCCGCGATCTGCGCTCGCTTCGGGCTCACCGGTCTTTATCCCCTCGACAACGCCATCGACCTCGCCGCACCCGACGCCTCGCGGCAGATCTTCTGCGGCAACGAGGCGATGATGGATCAGGCCGACGCGATCATCGCCAATCTCACGCCGTTTCGCGGGGCCGGCGCCGATCCCGGCACCGTCTACGAGCTCGGCTACATGGCCGGGCGCCGAAAGTTCTGCCTGGCCTATTCCAACGACGGCCGCACCTATGCCGACCGCCTCGGCCACCTCGTCAACGTCAGAACCGAGCACGGTCGGCTGGTCGATCCCGAGGGGCTCACCGTCGAGGACTTCGGCCTCGTCGACAACCTCATGATGATCCACGCGCTGGAACTGCATGGCTGCCCGCTGGTGACGCCGGCCGCACGCCCCGACGATGTCTGGCATGATCTTGCCGCGTTCGAGACTTGCGTCCGGATGGCGGCCGCGCGATCGATCGCTACATAAACGTTGAGAGAGCCGATGTCCCCCCGCAAGCGCGCGGATGTATTGCTGGTCGAACGCGGCTTGTTCGAGAGCCGGGCGCGGGCGCGCGCGGCGATCGAGGCCGGCCTCGTCACCGCCGACGACAGGCCCGTGGCCAAGCCGTCCGAGACCATCGCGGAAGACGCGGTGATCCAGGCCGAGCCGGCGCACCCCTATGTCTCCCGCGGCGGCGTCAAGCTCGCCGGCGCGCTCGAGCGTTACCCGATCGAGATCGAGGACCGGGTCTGCCTCGACGTCGGCGCCTCCACCGGCGGTTTCACCGAGGTGCTGCTGGCGAACGGCGCGAGCCTGGTGTTCGCCATCGACGTCGGCACCAGCCAGTTGCACCCCTCACTGCGCGGCCATCCCAAGATCATGTCGATGGAGGAGACCGACATCCGCAATTACGACGGCAAGCGGCTGCCGGCGCGGCCCGACATCGTCGTCATCGACGTCAGCTTCATCTCGCTCAAGACGGTGCTGCCGGTCGCGCTGTCGCTGGCAGCCGCACCGATGAGCCTGCTCGCGCTGATCAAGCCGCAATTCGAGGCCGAGCGGAAGCACAACAAGAAGGGCATCGTCCGCGACACCGCCGTGCATCAGGAGATCTGCGACGACATCGCGGCCTTTGCCGCCTCGCTCGGCTGTACCGACATCGAGGTGTTCCCCTCGCCGATCACCGGCGGCGACGGCAATGTCGAATTCTTCCTGGGCGCGCGCCGTGGTTGAGCGGATCAGGATCGATCATGTCGGCCACCGCGGCGACGGCGTCTCGCTTCACACGGGCGAAGCGGTCTACGTGCCCTACGCGCTTGGCGGCGAGACCGTCGAGGTCGACCATGTCGCGGGCAACCATCCCGACCGCCGCAAGCTGCTCGCCGTCGACATCGCCAGCCCCGAGCGCATCGAGCCGTTCTGTCCGCATTTCGGCGTCTGCGGCGGCTGCGCGATCCAGCACTGGGCGGCCGAGCCGTATCACGCCTGGAAGCGCGGCATCGTGGTCGAGACGCTGGCGCAGGCCGGCATCGACTGCGAGGTCGCTCCTCTGGTCGACGCCCATGGCGCGGGGCGCAGGCGCATCACCCTGCACGGCCGGTTCGGAACGCACGACATCCTCAAGGTGGGCTTTGCCGCGGCGAACTCCCACGACGTGATTCCGATCGATCGCTGCCCGATCCTCGATCCCGCGCTCGAGGGCGCGCTTGATGCCGCCTGGGCCCTTGCCGAGCCGCTGACGTCCAAAATGCCGGTGACGAAGCCGCTCGACATCCAGGTCACCGCATCCCTCAACGGCCTCGATGTCGACATCCGCGGCTCCGGCCCGCCGCCGACGCCGGTCGTCACGGCGCTGTCGCGCGTCGCCGAGCAGCACCGCCTGGCGCGGCTGACCCGGCACGGCGAGCTGGTGCTGCAACGCCTTGCGCCGACGGTGCGGATGGGCCGCACTGATGTAATGCTGCCGCCGGGCTCGTTCCTGCAGGCAACCGTTGCGGGCGAGGAGACGCTGGCCGCTCTCGTCGCCGAGCGCATCGGCAAGGCGAAGGAGGTTCTCGATCTTTTCTGCGGCGTCGGGCCGTTTGCGCTCCGGCTTGCGGAGAAGGCGCGCATCACCGCCTATGACAGCGACGCCGGCGCGGTCGCAGCGCTCGCCAAGGCCGCGCGCACGCCGGGGCTGAAGCCGATCAAGGCCGAGCCGCGCGACCTGTTCCGCCGCCCGCTTGTCGCGCCGGAGCTGCGCGACTTCGACGCGGTGGTGTTCGACCCGCCGCGCCAGGGCGCCCAGGCGCAAGCGCTGAAGCTCGCCGCGAGCAAGGTGCCCGTCGTGGTCGCGGTGTCCTGCAACGCCGCGACGTTTGCCCGCGATGCGCGGTTGTTGATCGATGGTGGCTACAGGATCGAGACAGTGGTGCCGGTCGATCAGTTCCGGCACACGCCGCATGTGGAGCTGGTGGCGAAGTTCACGCGCTAGCGGCGCAGCCCACTCAATGCCGGCGATTCACCGGGCAGCATGTTCGACCTGATGTCGCTGTCCATGCGGCCGGAGTCCTGCTGGCTGAACCCGGCGCCGAAAGTAAGGCTGAGGTTGGAGGTCGGCTTGAACTCGACGCCCGCGAACCCACCGTAACCGGGCGTTGCGCCTGACGTGAGCGGAGCAAGCGAGCTGCCAATGCCATTGCCGTATTTCAACGTGTCGAAACCGGCAAAGAACGTCACGGGCAAACCGCCCGCGGTCTTGGTGGTGTAGCCGAATTTCGAGCTGTCATACGAGAGCGCGCTGAAATTGCTGACCAGTCCGGTCTGGCTGAGGCCGCTCCAGTCAAAATTGCCGCGCTGGCTCCCGACGAAGAAGCCGGCACCGGAGCCCTGGAAGTTGCCGTAAGCACCCGAGCTCTGGCCATCGCCATTGCCGAAGCCGAAGGGCCCACCCGGCACGAAATATCTCAGCGGCGCGACTTGCTGCGCGTGAGCCGGCGCGCCGCCGAGGCACAGCAGCGCGAAGAGAGTGGCGAGACGGCAAGAAGCTGCGAACATCCGGGCGACCGTTAGAAACCGTCCACATTATACGCGCCGGAGGTTGGGAAGGCCAGCGAAGCAGCGTTCGGCGATCACGTGATCGCGCGCCGGGATCACAGCTTCTTGCGAGGCTTGAACCTCCCCTGCGCCGCATTGACCCACAGGCAGGACGCTCAGGCTGGGGCCTGACGCGGTCCGGCCACGCGCAATCGCGCAGATTTGAAAATGTCCGACATTCGCAGGGAGGCGATTTATGGAGATTAATCCCGACAGGTTGAATGCCTTCATGGGCAAGATGGTGACCGAGGTTGGCGCGGCGATGAATACATCGCTGGTCCTGCTCGGCGACAAGCTTGGACTTTACCGCGCCCTGGCCGCCAAGGGACCGATGAACTCGTCCGAGCTCGCCAGCGCCACCGGAACGGCGGAGCGCTATGTCCGCGAATGGCTGGCGAGCCAGGCGGCGTCAGGCTACATCGAATATGATCCGGCGTCGGAAAAATTCTCGATGCTGCCGGAGCAGGCGATGGCGCTCGCCGACGAGGACAGTCCCGTCTTCCTCGGTGCAGTGGGCAACGTCATTCAATCGGCGTTTCTCGACGAGCCGAAGGTCACGGAGGCCTTCAGGAGCGGCAAGGGTGTCGGCTGGAATCGCCGCAGCGAGTGCCTGTTCTGCGGCACGGCCCGCTTCTTCCGCACCGGCTACATGCATCACCTGGTGCAGGAGTGGCTGCCCGCGCTCGACGGCGTCGTGGACAAGCTGAAGCGCGGCGCCAAGGTCGCCGACGTCGGCTGCGGCCACGGGGTCTCGACGCGGCTGATGGCCGAGGCCTTCCCGAACTCGCGCTTCTACGGCTTCGACTATCACGAGGGCTCGGTCGAGGCGGCGCACCGGTCAGCCGCCGAAGCGAAGCTGGGCGATCGCGTCTCCTTCGCGGTTCATTCCGCCAAGACCTATCCGGCCGAGGGATACGATCTCGTCTGCTTCTTCGATTGCCTGCACGACATGGGCGATCCCGTCGGCGCCATCCGTCACGTGCGGGAAGCCATGGCCCCTGACGGCACCTGCATGCTGGTCGAGCCGTTTGCCAATGACCGTCTGGAACACAATCTCAACCCGGTCGGACGCATCTACTACGCGGCCTCGACGATGATCTGCACACCGGCCTCGCTCGACCAGGAGGTGGGTCTCGCGCTCGGCGCGCAGGCCGGTGAAGCAAGGCTGCGCAAGGTCGCGAGCGAGGGCGGCCTGTCGCGCTTCCGCCGCGCCACCGAAACGCCGTTCAATCTGATCCTGGAGGCGCGGATCTGATCCTTGGCGGCTTCCTGGCGGCTCCTTGGCGGCGCGGCTGACACTGTCAGTTCGCGTCGCCAATGCCCATCCCGAACGTGACCTGATTGCCGTCGGGGTCGACGACATCGAAATCGCGCATGCCGTAGTCGCGATCCTCCGGCGGGTCGATGATCCTGGCGCCGCGACTGGACAGTTCGGCGTAGATCTGGTCCACGTCCCGGACGAAGATGCAGAGGCCGCCCTGTCCGGGCAATCGCTTCGTACCGGCTGCCGCGAGCAGATGCAGCGCCACCTCGTCGCGGCAGAGACAGTCGTAGGACAGGGGCGAGCCGTATTCGTAGATGGCCTCGAAGCCGAAGACGTCGCGGTAGTAGGCGAGGCCCGCCACGATGTCGGAGACGACGAAGACCGTGGCGGCGCCGGCCATCATGGGGTGCTCGTCGGTCATTGGTTCCTCCCTTTCGACAAGCGATCTCCAGGGCGTAGCCTAGCATGCGCGCCGAGGCCTTGCACGGGCCGCGCCGCAACGTAAGCTGGCATCGAACCAGGCGGCGCGAGTCCGCCGGCATGGGAGGATGACGGTGAGAAATCTTGGCCTCGCGCTTGTCGTGCTGTTCGCTGTTGCGAGTTCGGGAGCCGGCCGCGCCGCCGAGCCGACGCGCTTCACGCCGCTGAAGCCGGACGAGCTCACGCCGGCGCAGAAGGAATGGGCCGATGCGATCGCCGTGCCGCCGCGCAACGCGAAATTCACCAATCCGCCCTACCGCGCCTATATCCGCAATCCCGAGCTCGCGCCAAGACTGTCGGCGATGTCGGACTATCTGCGCTGGAATTCGTCGCTACCGGCGCGCCTGAGCGAGTTCGCCATCCTGATCACCGCGCGACAGTGGACGGCGCAATATGAATGGTTCGCGCATTATCCGCTGGCGATGAAGGCCGGGCTCGATCCGCAGGTTGCAAAGGACATCGCCAACGGCGTGCGGCCCCAGGCGATGAAGGACGACGAAGCCGCGCTCTACGACCTCGCGATGGCGCTCTATCGCGACAAGAAGGTGTCCGATGAGGTCTACCGGGCGGCACAGCAGAAATTCGGCGAGCGCGGCATCATGGATATCATCGGCCTGATCGGCTATTACGACCTGGTCTCGATCACGCTCATCACGATGCAGGCGGAAGCACCGAACGACAGCGTTCCGCCATTGCCGCCCCTTGCCGCCAAATAGCGTTGCCGCCACCCATGTCGCACGATCCGTTTCTGACGCGCCTGACGGCCGCGCTTGCCGGGGTGCCGGGCGTTGCGGCCATCGTGCTCGGCGGCTCGCGTGCGCGCGGCCGCGCGCATGCCACTTCCGACTTCGACATCGGGCTGTATTTCCGGGCCGCAGAGCCGCTGGATACGCAGCTTCTGCTGACGGCCGCGAGGGAGATCACCGACGAACCCGACGCTGCGGCCGTGACGGCGATCGGCGAATGGGGACCCTGGATCGTCGGCGGGGCGTGGCTCACGGTCACCGGACACAAGGTCGACCTGCTCTACCGCAACGCCGATGCGATCGAAGCGGTGATGCAATCATGCCGTGCCGGCGCCATCAGCATGGACTACCAGGCGGGCCATCCGCACGGCTTCTGCTCGGCGATCTGGATGGGCGAGGTCGCTTATGCCGAGGCACTGCATGACCCCACGCACGTGATCGCGCGGCTGAAGTCGATTGCCCTGCCCTATCCGCGGCCGCTGCGCGACGCCTTGATCCAGCGCTTCCAGTGGGAAATCCTGTTCGGCATCGAGAATGCGGAGCTTGCGGCAGCGCGCAGCGAGCCGACCCATGTCGCGGGATGCCTCTACAGGTCGCTGGCGTGCGTCGCGCAAGTCCTGTTTGCGCTGAACGAGCGCTACCTCATCAACGAAAAGGGTGCGCTTGAGGAGGCCGCCGGCTTGCCCCTCACGATCCCCGATCTTGCCGGGAGGCCGACTGAGGTCTGGCGGCGGATAGGTCAAGGCAACCTGGCGCGCGCCTGCGCATTGATGCGACAGATCGAGCAGGAGCTGAAAGCGCTGACGCGAGCAGCGTAGGCCCTCAGCGCCCCCAGCGATCCTGCCAGATCTTCTCACCAATCAGGCAATTGACGCGCGCCTCCTTGTCGGCAACGCGCACCACCGGGCGCTCCGGCGTGCGGCCGGCCACCTCCATCAGGAGCTTGGTGCGGATCGCTTCCTTGAACTTGTCGCGGTCCTTGATCGCGATCACGAAGGAACCGGGGCCGCCGACCACGCAGTCCTCGTAATAATAGTCGAGATTGTCGATATCCATGGTCGAATAGGACGGCTCCTTGACCATGATCGGCAGGCCGTTGATGACGATGCCCTTCTCCAGCGCCGTGTCGCGCGCAACCGTCACGGGACCGCCATTGTTGTTGGGACCGTCCCCCGAAATGTCGATGACGCGGCGCAGCCCGTGATAGGGATTCTCCTCGAACAGCGGCATCGCGAATCCGATCGCGCCCGAGATCGAGGTGCGCGAGGCACGCCGGATCGGCGTCTTCATGATCTCGCCGGCGACCGCATCGGCAGTCTCCGGCCCGTCGATGAGTCGCCAGGGGATGATGATCTTCTGGTCGGTCGAGGCGGCCCATTCGAAATAGGTCACCGCGATCCTGCCGTTCGGGCCGGCCTTCAGCGCCTGCAGGAACTCCTTGGACTGGATCGCCTGGGCATAGCCCTCGCGCTGGATCGCGAGCTCGTCCATGTCCATGGAATAGGAGACGTCGACCGCGAGAATCAGCTCGACATCGACCGACTGCGCGTCCTTGTCGACTGCCAGCCGCTGCGGTTCAAATCTGGGTCCCGGGGCCGCCAGTCCCGCGACGTCCCCTCCGGCAAACAAGCCGGCTGCCAGCACAGCCCCGATCGAGAACAGCAAGCGCATCGCAGTCTCCCGTCGTATGACGCGATGGTGACACGCAATCGCCTTGCCGCAAAGTGCGAAGATCGCTTGCACTTCACATTCGAGTTAGGAATTTGCGTCGCCGCGCAAGGCTGCCGCCGTGTCGCCACGCTTGTGCCGCCGCGCGCACGAATCACGCGAGGCTCGTTTGGAGCAGCTCCATGGCGCCGGACCGGACGACCAGGGCCTCTAGTGTCGTGCACGATTTCCATGCTAGGCTCACCGCACAGATGGGGATGGAGTCCCCCGACAACCGCCCGGCGGTCGAGGACCGGCGTGGGCTGATGGCTCCTGCTCGAGGTGAGGCAATCTTTTTAGCCTCTGCCTTTGGCGGGAGCATGGACAAGCCCGCCGATGGCGGGTTTTTTATTGCCTGTAGCGATGCCAGGAGAAGATCCAGGAGAAGGACAGGACGTGACGACGACGACACCGAACGCTGAGCGCGCCGGACTGCCCAGGGGAATCTGGGTACTGGGCTTCGTCTCGATGCTGATGGACGTCTCCTCCGAGATGATCCACGCGCTGCTGCCGGTCTATCTGGTCACGGTGCTCGGCGCCTCCACGCTCACGGTCGGCTTCATCGAGGGCATTGCGGAGGCGACCGCCGCGATCACCAAGATCTTTTCCGGTGCACTGTCCGACTGGCTCGGCCGGCGCAAGCTCCTTGCCGCGCTCGGCTATGGGCTAGCCGCCTTCACCAAGCCGCTGTTTCCGCTGGCGCCCAGCGTCGGCTGGCTGGTGGCGGCGCGCTTCATCGACCGCGTCGGCAAGGGCATTCGCGGCGCGCCGCGCGATGCGCTGATCGCCGACATCGCCCCTCCGGGCCTGCGCGGCGCAAGCTTCGGCCTGCGGCAGTCGCTCGACACCGTCGGCGCCTTCGTCGGACCGCTCGCGGCGATCGGCCTGATGTGGTGGACGGCAGACAATTTTGCCGCCGTGTTCTGGGTGGCCGTGCTGCCGGCGTTCCTGTCCTTCGGACTGATCGCCTTTGCCGTGAGCGAGCCGGACCCGGACCCGAGCCGGGAGCCTGCGAAGAACCCGCTCAATCCGGCCGCGATGCGGCAGCTTGGGGCGGTCTACTGGCGCGTGGTCGCGGTCGGTGTCGTCTTCACGCTGGCGCGCTTCAGCGAGGCCTTTCTGATCCTGCGGGCGCAGAACATCGGGCTCAATGCGATGTGGATACCGGCAGTGCTGGTGCTGATGAACATCGTCTATGCGCTTTCCGCCTATCCGGCCGGCGTGCTGTCGGACCGGATCAACCGCACCGCCCTGCTCGCGCTCGGCCTCGTGTGCCTTGCGGCGGCCGATCTTGCGCTCGCGCTGCTGCCGAATCTGGCGGGCCTCGCGCTCGGCGTCGTGCTGTGGGGCCTGCACATGGGCTTGACGCAAGGCCTGCTCTCGGCCCTCGTCGCAGACAGCGCGCCGCCAAGCCTGCGCGGCACCGCCTTCGGCTATTTCAACCTGCTCACGGGCCTCGCCCTGCTGGCCGCAAGCGTGATCGCGGGCGCGTTGTGGGACGCCTACGGCCCGGCCGGCACCTTCCTGGCGGGGCTCGGCTTCACGCTGGTCACGCTTGCAGGCCTGCTCGCCGTGGGCAACGGACTGGCAGCGGAGCAAAAATGACGGCAGGAGGCACTTCATCGTGTTGAGCGGCGTGATCGCGATCGTGATCGGCAGCGTGCTTGGCGGAACGGCGCGCTATTTCGTCTCCGGCGTGATCGCGCGGCGTCTGGGCGAGACGTTTCCGTGGGGCACCATGACCATCAACGTCACCGGTGCTTTCCTGATCGGAATTTTTGGCGCGCTCGCAACCCATCCCGGCTCGGTCTTCGCCTCGCCTGACCCATGGCTGTTTGCGGTGACCGGGTTCCTCGGCTGCTACACCACGGTGTCATCGTTCAGCCTGCAGACCTTGACCCTGGCGCGCAGCGGCGAACCACTCGCCGCGCTCGGCAACGTCGCATTTTCGGTCGGACTGTGCCTCGCCGCCGTCAGTTGCGGCTTCCTCCTTGCGGACGGTCTTGGTGGGTAGCGCCGCATGACCGCTCCGTCCTCCGACCGCCGGCGCAGCGCGATGCTCTATGCCTGGGTCTCCGCCGGCAGCATCCTCGGCGGACTGGCACGCTACGTCGTGTCGCTGCTGCTCGACACCGGGCCCGGCTTCCCCGTCGCGACGCTGGTCATCAACGCCACGGGCTCGCTGATCATCGGCTTCTACGCGACGCTCACCGGACCCGACGGCCGCGTGCTGGCGCGGCCCGAGCACCGGCAATTCGTCATGACCGGGTTCTGCGGCGGCTATACCACCTTCTCGGCCTTCAGCCTGGAGACCTTCCGCCTGTTCCATGGCGGCATGAAATGGACGGCGCTGGCCTATGTCGCGGCCTCCATCGTCTGCTGGCTGGTGTCGGCCTGGCTGGGGCATATGATGGCCAGCCGCACCAACCGCTTGAAAAGGAGCTGATTATGCAAATTCCCAATCAGGCAGTCTCGCTCCGCATCTTCATCGGCGAGAGCGACCATTTCGACGGCAAGCCGCTCTATGAAGCAATCGTGACGACGGCGCGCGAGCGGCACCTGGCCGGCGCCACCGTCCTGCGCGGTCCGATGGGTTTTGGCAAGTCCAGCCGGCTGCACACCTCGAAAATCCTGCGACTGTCGGAAGATCTTCCGCTGCTGATCGAGATCGTCGACAGCGAGGACAACATCAACGCATTTCTGCCCATCCTGGACGGCATGATGTCGAGCGGGCTGATCACCTTGGAGAAGGTGCAGGTCCTGCAATATGGTGAGAAGGCCGCGCGCTGAGCGCTCCGGCGGAAACCCCGAGCCCGCCGTTCCCGGGAGGCGGAATGAACAACACCGTCACCACGCCGAAAACGAGGACCAAAACCAAGGCCGAGCCCAAGGTCGAGCGGCCGCGGCTGCACAAGGTCATCCTCATCAACGACGACTACACCCCGCGCGAATTCGTCACCATGGTGTTGAAGGCCGAATTCCGCATGACCGAGGATCAGGCCTACAAAGTGATGATCACCGCGCACAAGCTGGGCTCCTGCGTCGTCGCGGTCTTCACCAGGGACGTCGCCGAGACCAAGGCGACGCGCGCCACCGACGCCGGCCGCGCCAAGGGCTATCCGCTGCTGTTCACGACGGAGCCGGAGGAATAGGGCGCGCATTTTCGCGCTTTGCATTCGACGGCCGGATCGCCCAAAGTGCGGCTAAGCCGGCATCGACCGGACAACGACAGGCAGCGGGAAACGACGGAATGGGCGCAACGGAATGGAGCGGCGCGGCACGGGGCGCGCTGGCATCGGCATTGATCGTGGCGATCGGCCTTTTCGCCGACGCCGCCCAGGCTGCCGACAAGGTCCGCATCGGGCTGTTGAAACTCTCTTCGGCCGCACCGCTGTATCTGGCCAAGGACCGCGGCTATTTCGAGCAGGAAGGCATCGAGGCCGACTTCAAGTTCTTCGACGCCGCAGTGCCGATCGCGGTCGCCGCGGTCTCGGGCGACATCGACATCGGCTTCACCGGCTTTACCGCCGCCTTCTACAACCTCGCCGGCAAGGGCGGGCTGAAGGTCATCGCCGGCACGGCGCGGGAGGCGCCCGGCTTCCAGAACACCGCCTACGTCGTTTCAAAACGCGCTTATGATGCCGGGTTGAGGACGCTGAAGGACCTGCCCGGACACTCCGTCGGCCTCACGCAGGTTGGCTCGACCTTCCATTATTCGCTCGGCCTGATCGCCGACAAGCTGAAGTTCGACGTCGGCTCGGTGAAGGTCGTGCCGTTGCAATCCCTGCCCAATGTCGCCGCTGCCATCAAGGGCGGCCAGCTCGATGCCGCACTTACCGCCACGACCACGATCAGCCCGGTCGTCGCCTCCGGCGATGCCGTCGTGCTCGGCTTCGTCGGCGACGAGACGCCCTGGATGCTCGGCTGCGTTGTGGCCTCAAGCACCGCAATCGAGAAGAACCGCAAGCTGATCGAAAAAGTGCTGGCGGTCTACCGGCGCGGCGCCGAAGAATATTCACGCGTCCTGCTCAAGCGCGACGGGGACGGCAAGTTCGTCCGTAGCGACGAGGGCGATGCGATCCTTGCCATCGTCTCCAAATACACCGAACAGAAGATCGAGACATTGCGGCTCGGCCTTGCCGTCGTCGACCCCGCGCTCGACAGCGCCGACATCGCCCGGCAAATCGCCTGGTTCAAGGCCCAGAAGATGGTCGATGCCGAGGTCGACGCGGAGAAGATCGTGGACAAATCCTTCGTGCCTGACAGGCCGACCCATCCGAAATGACGACAACGATGACGACAAGGCGGAGCCGCTCATGAGCACGACCGAAGTCACGGCCGGGACGAAAATCGTCCGGCGCAGCCCGAACCCGCAGCCCTCGCGCGTCACCGCCGACATTTGCGTCGTCGGTTCCGGTGCGGCCGGGATGTCGGCCGCGATCGAGGGTGCGCGGGCCGGGCGCAAGGTGGTGCTGGTCGACAGCCTGCCCGCGCTCGGCGGTCAGGCCGTCAATTCCATCATCGGCACCTTCTGCGGCCTGTTCTCCAACGGCAGCGACGGCTACCAGTTCACCCATGGCATTGCCGACGACATCTTGCGCGATCTCGGGACGCAGGAGAACGCACTGTTCTATCGCCGCGGCCCGCACACCACGGTGGTCTATTACGACGAGGTCGCGCTCGGCCGCTGGGTCGAGAGGGCAATGCTCGAGGCCGGCGTCACCGTGATCGTCGGCGCCGTGATGCGCAATGTCCACGTCAGGGGCCGCCGCGTGACCGGGCTTGATCTCTCCACCCGCTATGGCGACGTCGAGATCGAAGCCAACGGCTTTGTCGATGCCTCCGGCGACGCCGCGCTGGTGTGGCAGGCGGGCCTTGCCTGCCGCGAGCCGGACGACGGACCGATCTACGGGACGCAGATGCTGATCGTGGAAAACATCGACGAGAGCAAGGTGCCGAGCCGCGAGGAACTGCCGGCGCGGATGCGCGAGAAGGGCGGCGATTACGGGCTGCTGCGGCGCGAGGGCCTGTCTTTCGTCATCCCCGGCCGCGGGGTTGCCGCCATGAACATGACCCATGTCGAGACGCCGCTGGAGCCGCTGGAGGCCAGCCGCAAGGGCATCGAGGGCAAGGACCAGGCCGACCGCGCCTTTGCGTTCCTGCGCGCCGAATTCCCGGCCTGTTTCGGCAAGGCCCGGATCCGCTCCTATGGCTTCCCCGGCATTCGCCAGACCCGCTGGATCGTCGGACGCCAGCAACTCTCCGTCGACGATGTGCGTGCCGGGACGAAATTTGATGACGCGATCGGCCGCACGGCCTGGCCGATCGAACTTCACGACCACGGCTCCGGCCACCATTGGCACGTCTTCGACAAGGACCACGTGCACTACCTGCCGTTCGGCAGCCTGACGCCGACGGAGGCCGACAACATCGTCGCCGCCGGCCGCTGTATCGACGCCGACAAGGCCGCGCTCTCCAGCGTACGCGTGATGGGCCCGTGCATGGCCATGGGCGCGGCCGCCGCCCATGCGCTCGACCTCGCCGGCAGCGGCAGCGTGCACCAGATCGACATCGATGCGCTGAAGCGGCGCGTGCGCGATAATCTGGAGCGGACGGATTAGTCCCGGAGCCGCGCCATGATGATCTCATCGTGATAGATGCCGTCGATCAGGATCGCCCTCCGCCTGGTGCCCTCTTCGGCAAATCCCGCCTTGCGATAGAGCGCCGCCGCAGCCTCGTTGGTTGCGAACACGCCGAGCTCGATGCGCCGGAAGCCGAACACATCCGCGGCCTGAACGGCCTGCCGCAGCAGCCGCTCGCCAAATCCCCTGCCCCTGAAGTCCGGGAGGAGCCCCATGAAGAGGTCGCCGACATGGGCCGAGACGGCGCGGGCGGCGGGCGGCACGTTGCACCATCCGACCACCGCGCCGTCCACGACGGCGACGATCTGCGGATAGCCGCTCTCGACGTTGCGCGCAACGAAGGCACGGACCTGTTCGATCGGCGGAGCCTCCACGAGCGCGATGTATCTGCGTTCGCGGGCAACGACGTCGACGGCCGCGCGAAAGGCGTCGGTGTCGGCGACCTCGATCTGGCGGAACTCGATCGTCATGGGCGCCCCTGTTGCTTCAGCCCGGGGCAAGACCCGGACTTCGGGCCAATTTACCGATCCGCGCTACCCGATGAAACTGGATTGAACCGTTCGTCACGCTTCGGATTGCTGCACTTGCGCGGTTGTGATTGAAGAAGTTCGCCACCTCTGCCTTCTGGCGGGGCATGGCGAAATGTGGTCCGATCAAGACCTTGAATTGTCCGTGTCGGTCTGGGGGGATCGGAACATGTTCTGCAAGGAAGGACTCATCTCGCTCGTCTCGGTTGCGCTCATCGCTTTGTCTCTCGCCTCGCCAGCCGCGGCGGAAAGCTGCAGCGCCCGTCTTCCGGAATGCATTTCATCAAATCGTCCCGCCAATGGCGGTGCGCCCGGCGATGCCATCGTCAAGCGCTGCAAGCAGGCGGTCGCCGAATGCAAGACGAGATGCAAGGCCGGCAACAAGGTCTACATCGGCACCATGACCGGCAGGCAATATCCCGTGACGAGCTGCGACTAAAGCGCGATGAGATTGCGATGAATCGTCATCGCGCTTTAGGTTGTTGTTTAAGCATGATCTTTTCGGAAAACCGCTTCGCACTTTTCCGGATCATGCTTTAGCGTTGCCGGCGCGGTAGCCCTGCGGCATCCACACGTCAGGCCATCACCACCGGCGTTTCCTCTGCGAGCCCGTACACGCGCTGCGCCCTGGAAAACCCGGCGATCGGAAATTCGCCGAGCTCGCGCCAGTCGTGGTGACAGACTTTCGCAAACCCCTCCGACGCCACCACGGTGCGCCCGAGCCGTCCTGCGATCTTCTCGAGCCTTGCGGCGAGATTGACGGCGGGGCCGATGCAGGTGAAGTCGAGCCGGTTGCCGCCGCCGATATTGCCGTAGAGGATGTTGCCGACATGGAGCGCGACGCCGAAGCGGAAACGCTCGACGACGTCGCCGACCGGAAAGGCGAGCGCCTCGACGCTGGCGCGGGACTCGCGCGCCGCCTCCAGCACGCGCGCACTGACATGGGCGGCGTCGCCGACATATTCGTCGATCGGAAACACCGCGAGCAGGCCGTCGCCCATGAATTTGAGGACCTCGCCGCCATGGCCCCGGATCGCGGTGACCTGGCAGTCGAAATACTGGTTGAGGATCTGAACCACCGTCTCGGGCGGCAGCCGGTCCGACAGCGCGGTGAAGCCTCGCAAATCCGAGAGCCAGATCGCGGCCTGCATGGTGTCGTTGTGGCCGCGGCGGATCTGGCCGCCGAGGATGCGCTCGCCGGCGCGGTTGCCGACATAGGTGTCGAGCAGCATCACGGCGGTGCGGCGCAGGCTGACGATCTCGCTGACGCGCGCGAGCGGCGCCATGATGGTGCGGATCGCCGCGACGTCGTCGTCGCTGAAGCCGCCGGGGCGGCGCGTCATCCAGCTCGTCGCGTGGGAGGAGCCGTCGAGATACGGCATCGGCACCGCGATGTAATCGGTCACCCCTTCGGCCCGCATGTCGTCGAGAAACGGAAACCGCGCGCTGTCGGGATCGTCGATGCGGCCCCTGACCTCCAGCCCCTGCTCGAACACGATGCGAAGCGGGCTCCGGGCGAATGCGGGCGTGTCCAGGATCTCGAAATCGACGGTGCCGATCTCGACCTCCTGCCCCTGCCGCCAGATGAAGTTGCGGCCAAAAATTTCCGGATGCAGCGTGCGGATGAAGATGCCGAAGCGCCACAACGGCAGGCCGGCAGCGACCAGACGTTCGCAGACGTCGGCGATCATATCGGCCGGGGTCCCCGACGACCTCGCGCCGTCGATCAACCAGTTGGTGATGCGCTGGAGATCCGAGCTGTGCATACCCGCATTTGCGGGCGAAGTTGCGCGATCGTCAAGCTGCGCGCAGAGCTAGCGTCCGACCTGCCCGCGGTCGCGCAGGAAATGGTCGGCGAGCACGCAGGCCATCATGGCCTCGCCGACGGGCACGGCGCGGATGCCGACGCAGGGGTCGTGGCGACCCTTGGTCATGATCTCGGTGTCGGCGCCCTGGCGGTCGACGGTCAGACGCGGCTGCAGGATCGAGGACGTCGGCTTCACCGCGAAGCGCACCACCACCGGCTGGCCCGTGGAGATGCCTCCCAAAATGCCGCCGGCATGGTTCGACAGGAAGCGCGTGCCATCATTGCCGGTGCGCATCTCGTCGGCGTTCTCCTCGCCAGTCAACTCGGCCGCACCGAAGCCGGCCCCGATCTCGACGCCCTTCACGGCGTTGATGGTCATCATCGCGCCCGCCAGATCGGAATCGAGCTTTGCGTAGATCGGCGCGCCAAGGCCCGCCGGAACGCCTTCGGCGACGATCTCGAGCACCGCGCCGATCGAGGATCCGCTCTTGCGGATGCCGTCGAGATAGCTCTCGAAGAATGCGGCCTTGTCCTTGTCCGGACAGAAGAATGGATTCCTCGCGACCTCGTCCCAGTCCCACTTGGCGCGATCGATCTTGTGCGGGCCCATCTGCACCAGCGCGCCGCGTACCCTCACGTCGGGCAGCACTTTTCGCGCGATGGCGCCGGCCGCGACGCGCGTCGCGGTCTCGCGCGCGGAAGAGCGGCCGCCGCCGCGATAGTCGCGCAGGCCGTATTTGGCCTCATAGGTGAAGTCGGCATGGCCCGGGCGAAACTTGTCCTTGATCTCGGAATAGTCCTTCGAGCGCTGGTCGGTGTTCTCGATCAGAAGCCCGATCGGCGTGCCCGTCGTCACCTGCACGCCGGTCTCGGGATGGGCCATCACGCCGGAGAGGATTTTGACCTGGTCCGGCTCCTGGCGCTGGGTCGTGAAGCGCGACTGGCCGGGCCGGCGGCGATCGAGGTCCTGCTGGATGTCGGCCTCGGTGAGCGGGATCATCGGCGGGCAGCCGTCAACCACGCAGCCGATCGCCACCCCATGGCTCTCGCCGAAGGTGGTGACGCGGAACATGTGGCCGAAGGTGTTGAAGGACATCGCTGCTCGCTCGGTTCCGCCGTGTGGTAACGCGCGGGCGGCCGGGGGTCAAACCCGCAGCACGCTCCTTCCGGCACGGCACGCCGGTTAACTATGCTTCTCCAGCCGTCCGTCGCGGAACACGTAGACGGCGCCCTGCTCGATATAGAGCTCGGCGGCGCTGGCGGGGGTCTCAAAGCCGAGTGCCACCATCAGCGCCCGGCAGGTGCCGCCATGGGCGACTGCGACGGTGTCGACCCGAACCCCATCGTACCAGTCGCGCATGCGCCGCTGGACCGCCACATAGGTCTCCCCGCCCTCGGGCGCGACCGTCCATTTGTCGGCGAGGCGCCTCGCATAGACATCCGGGTCGGACGCCTCGCTTTCGGCCAGGGTCAGCCCCTCCCAGACGCCATAGCCGATCTCGCGGAGGCGATCGTCGAGCGCATAGTCGGCCACCGGCAATTCGAGCTTGCCCCGCACGAGTTCCATGGTCTGGCGCGCGCGGCCGAGCGGGCTCGACACATAGGGCAGCGCGGTCCTTTCCTTGCCGTCGCGCGCGAACAGATCAGCCAGAATGCGGGCGGCCTGCACGGCCTGACCGCGGCCGCGCGCGTTCAGCGGAACGTCTTGGGTGCCCTGGAGCCGTCCGAGCGCGTTCCACTCGGTCTCGCCATGGCGAAGGAAGTAGATCGTGGGCGCGGGCATTTCTTGGTGAACGTCAGTCCTTCCCGCCGAGCGAGATGTCCGGCGCATCCGGGCGCTTCATGCCGAGCACGTGGTAGCCGGAATCGACGTGATGCACCTCGCCGGTGACGCCGCGCGACAGGTCGGACAGGAAATACAGCGCGCTGCCGCCGACGTCCTCGGTGGACACGTTGCGCCGCATCGGCGCGTTGTACTCGTTCCACTTCAGGATATAGCGGAAGTCGCCGATGCCGGAGGCGGCGAGCGTCTTGATCGGCCCCGCCGAGATGGCGTTGACGCGGATGTTCTTCTCGCCGAGGTCTGCGGCGAGGTAGCGCACGCTGGCTTCGAGCGCCGCCTTCGCCACGCCCATGACGTTGTAGTGCGGCATCCACTTCTCGGCGCCGTAATAGCTGAGCGTGATGAGCGAGCCGCCGTCGGTCATCAGCTTCTCGGCACGCTGCGCCACCGCCGTGAACGAATAGCAGGAGATCAGCATCGACTTGGAAAAGTTCTCCTGCGTGGTGTCGACGTAGCGGCCGTCGAGCTGCTCGCCATAGGCGATCGCATGCACCAGGAAATCGATCTTGCCCCACTTCTCCTTCAGCACCGCGAAGGCGGCGTCGATGGTCGCGGCGTCCGTGACGTCGCAATGGCCGAGCACGAGCCCGCCGATCTCGGCGGCGAGCGGCTCGACGCGCTTCTTCAGCGCATCGCCCTGATAGGTGAAGGCGAGCTCGGCGCCGGCGGCATGGCACGCCTTGGCAATGCCCCAGGCGATCGAGCGGTTGTTGGCAACGCCGAGAATCACCCCGCGCTTGCCTTGCATCAGTCCTTGCATCAGACCTGAATTCTGCGCCATTTTGCTAACGTCCTGTCGCTCGCGTTGAGGTCTGGAGGTACACCAGCCCTCCCCTGCGGTACAGTCCTAATACGCGGCATTAACGCTGTTTCGAGCCGCGGAATAGCCGTTCCATTCGGGTGTTATGATCGTTGAGGCGTTCGCGCCGAGCGTTGAGGACGTCAAGACGGCATGAGTGCCTTTCGCCAGAGTGTTGAAGCCATGATCCCGGCGTTGCGCCGCTACGCCCGCGCGCTGACGCGCGACGTGGATGCGGCCGACGATTTGGTGCAGGACACGCTCGTGCGTGCCTTGCGGTCGGAGCGATTGTTTCTCGGAGGCGATGTCAGGAGCTGGCTCTACACGATCCTGACCAACCTCAACAAGAACCGGCGGCGCTCGCTGGCGCGGCGGCCGCAATTCATGCAGCTGACGGAGAACAACCCCGATGCCAGCGGGACCGAGGCCGAGGGGCGCGACATCGAGAAGGCGCTGGCCACCCTCGTCGAGGAGCAGCGCTCGGTGCTGCTGCTGGTGATGCTGGAGGGCATGAGCTACCGCGAGGTCGCCGACATCCAGGGCGTGCCGATCGGCACCGTGATGTCGCGCCTGGCGCGCGCCCGCGCCCATGTCAAAGCCTCGCTGGAGGGCGAGCGCCCGGCGCTCAGGCGGGTGAAATGATGGCAGGATTGATGCATGGCGCAGATCGCATCACCTGCATGGAGAGGCAGGCAGCGCAGTTGAACCGCGTAGGATTTTTTGGGCCGCAGAGACGACCGATATGAACGACCGCAATATTCCCGTGACCGAAGACGAATTGCACGCCTATGTCGACGGCGAGCTGCCGGCCGAGCGCCGCGCCGACGTCGAAGCCTGGCTCGCCGCCCATGCCGAGGAGGCCGAGCGTGTGCAGTCCTGGCGTGCCATGGCCGAGATGCTGCACGCCCGCTATGATTCCGTCGTCCAGGAGCCGGTGCCGGCGCGGCTGGAGCTCGAGCGGCTGGAGCGACGTCCGCGGCAATGGCTCTACGGTGCCGTTGCGGCCGCCCTCGTCGCCTTCGTCGCCGGCGGCGCCGCGGGGTGGGTGGCGCACGGCGCCGCCAACGCACCCTCGGCCTTCCAGAGCTTTACCGCGGACGCGCTCGACGCCCACCGCCTCTACGTCGTCGAGGTCCGCCATCCCGTCGAGGTCGGCGGCAACGAGCGCGACCATCTGCAGGCCTGGCTGACCCGACGCTGCGGCTGGACCGTGTTCGCGCCGAATCTGGAGGCGAGCGGGCTGAAGCTCGTCGGCGGCCGGCTGCTGCCGGGGCCGAGCGGTCCGGCGTCGTTCCTGATGTATGAGGGCGCCTCGGGCGAGCGCTACACGATCTACACCGCCAAGACCGAGAGCGGCGCGACGCAGATGCGCTACGCCAAGACCGACAAGGACGGTGCGTTGTTCTGGGCCGATCGCGGCGTCGGCTACGTCGTCAGCGGCGGCAGCGATCGCGACCGGCTGACCAAGGTGGCGCGAGCCGTCTACGACCAGGCCGAGCAAAACGGCACCTGACAACCGCGCGAGCGTGATGCCCCGATTCCGTCATTGAAAATTTGGAATCAGGACATTGGCGCGTCTCATTATCGCACCGGATGGTCACGCGAAGATGCGCGGCGTTCGATCCGCCGATCGACGCGGCGGCCTCGATTGGGGTTTTTGGTACCGCGCTGGTCCCCCTCTCGAGGCCGCACCTCTTTATCGGCCGCCATCCGGACAGCCGACGCGCCGATCGCGAGCGCGACTGCGTATGTCAGGCATCATTCCATCTGAAATGGAATGCCGAGCCCTGCGGCCCGGATGACACCTAACCGAGTCCGCTGCGCGGATTATAGGGGTGGAGGTCCCGCCACTTCTCCATCAATGCCTCAAGCTCGGCGTCGTTTCCGTCCGGTAGCATGATCCTGATGGTGACGAAGAGGTCTCCGGCCCCGCCCGCCTTCGGCAGGCCCTTGCCCTTGAGACGGAAGGTCCGGCCGCTGGAGGTGTTTTTCGGGACCGACAGTTCCACCGCATTGCCGAGCGTGGGCACGCGCACCTTGCCGCCGAGCACGGCCTCGTAGAGCGTGACCGGAAGGTCGATCCTGAGGTCGGCGCCCTCGACCTTGAAGTGGGGATGCGGCGCGATGCTGATGGTGATCAGGACATCGCCGGGCGGATGGCCGGGAGCGTTCTCGCCCTGCCCCCGCAGCCGGATCTGCTGGCCCTCGGTCACTCCGACCGGAATCTTGACGTTGAGCTCCTTGCCCGACGGCAGCCGGACGCGCTTCTCGCCGCCCTGGACCGACTCTTCCAGCGAAACGGACATCGCGGCGTTGACGTCGAGATCGAGCCCGATCCCGCCGGTGTCGAACTCGAACTGAGCACCGCCACCGGCGCCGGGCCGCGCGCCGCGCATTCCGCCGCCGAACATGCTGTTGAGGATGTCCTCGAACGCGCCTGCGCCGGCTCCACCGCCGCCGCCGCCACCGCTCCGGAACGTATAGTTCTCGAAGCCGCCGGGGTCGGCCCGGCCCCGCGCGCCACCTCCACCCGGAAAGCCCTGGAAGCGCGGCTTGCCCTCGGCGTCGATCTCGCCGCGGTCGAACTGCTTGCGCTTGTCCTCGTCGCCGAGGATTTCGTTGGCCGTGTTGATCTCGGCAAAACGCTCGGCGGCCTTGGGGTCGTTCTTGTTGCTGTCGGGGTGGTGCTTCTTGGCAAGCTTGCGATAGGCGCTCTTGATAGCGGCAGCGCCGGCGCCCCGGGGCACCCCCAAGACCTCATAGGGGTCGCGCATCCGTCACGTCTCCTCTTCGGAAAGTCGATTCCTGGGAAAATCGATGTGTTCAAAGGGCTTCCCGCGCCACCTGGGTCTCATGTGGGGGGCGAGTGGCATTTTTGCAACTAGCGGACTCGGCCGATTCGCTACGTTTGGAGCATGATCTTATCGGAAAACCGGCCTCCACTTTGCGCTAGCGCGGCCCTCCGGGTCCGGATCATGCTCAACTACGCCACGGCTTTAGCGTATGAATCTCCCAACCGCCATGGCCGCTTTGACAGCCGGCGCCCTGGAGCCAGCTCTCGGTATTGCCGTTGACATAGCTCGCCAGGAAATCGCGGCACTTGCGGCCGTCCTCGGCGGCATAGGACTGCGCGATCGGCGTCACCGAGCCGCGCGCCCCGGTCTCCGGGTTCTCCCAGTGCTGGCTGGAATCCTTGTCGCCCTTGCTGAGCACGTCGGAGGCGGCGTTGCGGGCAAAGGCGAGATCGGTCTCGGTCGGCGCCGTCGGCTTTGCCGGCCGGGCGATCGACCCGGTGAGGTCGCCGTCCTCGGCCTTGGCGAAGGCGTTTCCGTCATTGCGCGAGAGGCTGCAACCGCCGGCGCAGAGCCCGATTAGAATCGTTGTCATCAGCAGGCCGGACGACCGGATCGCCGATAGGCCAACGCCTCCCCATGCCCTATATAGGGCGGTAGCGGACGGCGACGCGTGTTGGGACGCGGGACGCAACTCGGACTCCGGACATGACGGACACGACCTCGATGAAACACCAGACACCCTTAACATCCGGTGATTTCACCGCCGCCGAGGAGCCTTTTGCGCTGTTCGAGGCCTGGCTGAACGAGGCCATCAAGAGCGAGCCGAACGATCCCAACGCCATGGCGCTAGCAACCGTCGATCCGGACGGCCTGCCGGACGTGCGCATGGTGCTGATGAAGGGTTTTGATGCCGAGGGCTTCGTCTTCTACAGCCACATCGCGAGCCAGAAAGGCCGCGAACTCGCCGCAAATCCTAAGGCAGCGTTACTTTTTCACTGGAAGTCGCTGCGCCGTCAGGTCCGCATCCGCGGCAACGTGACGCCGGTGACCGACACCGAAGCCGACGCCTATTTCGCCACCCGGCCGAAGCAGGCGCAGATCGGCGCCTGGGCGAGCAAGCAGTCGCAGGCGCTGGAGAGCCGCTTCGCCTTCGAGCAGGCGATCGCCAAGGTCGCGGCCAAACACGTCATTGGCGAGGTTCCGCGGCCGCCGGGTTGGAGCGGCTGGCGCATCACGCCCTCGCGCATCGAGTTCTGGCACGACCGCCCGTTCCGCCTGCACGACCGCATCGAATTTCGCCGTGACGCCGCCGGCCAGCCGTGGTCCAAGACGCGGATGTACCCTTAAGGAATCTTATGAGCATGATCTTTTCGGAAAACCGCTGCACACTTTTCCGGATCATGCTCTAGCTGAAAGTTGCCCATGCCGCATTCGTCCAATGTGCCGCGACGTACGCTGCTGCTCACCGGAGCCAGCCGCGGCATCGGCCATGCCACCGTGATCCGGTTCTCCTCGGCGGGCTGGCGCGTCATCACCTGCTCGCGGCATGCCTTCCCGGAGGATTGTCCGTGGGACGCCGGCCCCGAGGACCACATCCAGGTCGACCTCGCCGACCCCGCCGACACCGCGCGGGCCATCGGTGACATCCGCAACCGGCTCGAAGGCGGCACGCTGCACGCGCTGGTCAACAACGCCGCGATCTCGCCGAAGGGCGCGGGCGGCTCCCGGCTCGGCTCGGTCGACACCGATCTGGACACCTGGACGCATGTCTTCCACGTCAACTTCTTCGCGCCGATCATGATGGCGCGCGGATTGATCGAGGAGCTGAAGGCGGCCAAGGGGTCGGTCGTGAACGTCACCTCGATCGCGGGCTCGCGCGTGCACCCCTTCGCGGGCGCCGCCTACGCCACGTCGAAAGCCGCGCTCGCCGCGCTGACGCGCGAGATGGCCTCCGACTTCGGCCGCGTCGGCGTCCGCGTCAACGCCATCGCACCGGGCGAGATCGACACCTCGATCCTGTCGCCGGGCACCGAGAAGATCGTCGACCAGCAGATCCCGATGCACCGCCTCGGCACGCCCGACGAGGTCGCCAAGATCATCTACGTGCTCTGCACGGACACCTCGTCCTACGTCAACGGCGCCGAGATCCACATCAACGGCGGCCAGCACGTCTGATCGGCTCGCATCGCGGCGCGGAAGAGGCGGAGCGATCGCAATGAGGGAGTAAGGAAAACGGGCTTCTTGTCCAATTCCACTGTCATTCCCCGCGAAGGCGGGGAATCCAGTACGCCGCGGCTTCTCAGTTCAATCACAGCCGTCGCTGGAATACTGGATCGCCCGGTCAAGCCGGGCGATGGCACTGAGAGTGTAGACGCAGGTACACTCTTGTATTCTGCGGCATGTCGCCCGAACTTTGCATAGCCGCTTGAGCCAACGGCCCGGCCGAACCTCTGAGACGATCACGAAGGACGGAAGCAAGGCGATCCAGACAAAGCCGCCGCAAGACCTGGATCGCCCTCACCTTCCGTTGTCAGTCGGCGCGGAAACGACGCGGCTGTTCGCGCAGCCTTGGTGCGGCAGCGTCGATTGCAGTCGAGCAGTCGTCGTCGTTCTCGCCGTCGAGCAGCGGAGCACCACAGTGCCGGCACATGCGTGCCGACATCGACGACGCCTTGCCGCTCGCCAGGACCTGGCGATAGCTCGCCAGATCGATGACGTTGCGGGGCGTCGTTATGTGTTTCTCAACCATGGCTGTTCCTCGCGGCTAACCCGCTGCTTATCGCAGACAAGTTTCGCACAAGTCTTCAGCCCACCGCTCAAATTTTACGGGAGGAATTGGGATCGCGGGCACACATCATGGCGCAGCCTGAATCCCGCACCATTATGCGACATCGACCACCCTGTCTCACCGAACGACGTAAGGTCTCGGTAGGTATCTTCGCGTGAGTAGCGGCTTGCGCTTACGTGGCTCTGCAGGACCCCGCCCCTACAGCCACTTCTTCCACTTGAAGATCCAGTAGGGGACGATCGCGGCGATCAGCATCATCACCAAGGCCATCGGATAGCCGTGGATCCATTCCAGCTCCGGCATCACCTTGAAGTTCATGCCGTAGATCGACGCGATCAGCGTCGGCGGCATCAGGACGACGGCCATGACCGAGAACAGCTTGATGATGTTGTTCTGCTCGAGATTGACGACGCCGAGCATGGCGTCGAGCACAAAGGTGATCTTGTTGGAGAGATAGGAGGCATGGTCGGTCAGCGAGACGACGTCGCGCTGCATGGTCTTGAGCTGCTCGCGCATGTCCTTCGACCATTTCACGCCCTCGACCACCGCGGAGAGGAACGCGACGACGCGGCCGATCGACACCAGGCTCTCGCGAACCTTGGAGGTCAAATCACCCTTGCGACCGATCGAGATCAGGATCTGCGAGTACTGCTTGGCGTGGCCATGGCGCTCGCTCTCGGGCTCGAAGATGTCGTGGCTGACCTGGTCGATCTCGGCACCGCAGCGCTCCAGAATGTCGGCGCAGCGGTCGATCACGGCGTCCAGGAGCTCCATCAGCACCATCTCGCCGGTGATGGTCGGCGTGCAGGAGCGGGCGAGCTTGGCCTCGACCAAGGCGAAGGGTTTTGGCAGGTCGTAGCGCACCGTCACCAGGCGATGGTCGCCGAGGATGAAGGTCACCGCCGTGGTCCGGGGCATGTCGGTATCGGAGTGGCACATCAGCGTCGCCGTCATGTAGCGGGCGCTGTTCTCCATATAGAGACGGCTGGAGATCTCGATCTCCTGCATGTCCTCCCGGGTCGGGATCGCGATGCCGGCGAGGTGCTCCACCGCCCTGTCCTCGGTCGCCGTCGGGTTGACGAGGTCGATCCAGACCGCGTTCTCCGGCAGCGCGGCGAGATCCTCGATGACCGCTTTCTTGAGGGAGCCCTCGGAGGGAACAAACACAGAAAACATGACCAACTCCAGCGGGGACCTGCGACAGAGTGACAGCCCTTAGCGCGATTCTGACAAGTTCACGATGACAAGCTCATTAACGGGGCGTTCGCATTTGTGGCCACGACATGGCTCAACCGTGGCAAAGAATCGACAGTTCGGCATCCTCTGCCCAAAAGCTAGCCCAGGGCCGCAAAATTTGCGGCAAAAAAGCCACACGTTCGCTCTCGCAGCGCGGGAAAGGGACCGAAACGCTGGAATTGTGGCAGATTTCAACGATAATGGCTCAACCGGAGTCGAGGTTTTTGGGCTTGGCTCAAGCCCCGCGAAAGCTTGTTAATTTCGATTGGAACCGAATCATGTCGTCGCTGAAAGTTATGCTGGGTGTTTTGGCCGCGGGCCTGATGCTGTCGGGCTGCATGCAGGCCGCGCATATCGAGGCGACCGACACCAAGGCATTCAAGCCGAAGGACAAGGAGCTCCTGGCCAAGGTTCGCTATGAGAACACGCCGGTCGCGGAGCCGTTCCGGCGCGCCATCGTCGAATATCACCGCAAGGAATCGCCGGGCTCGATCGTGGTCGATTCCGACAATCACTACCTCTACTACGTGCTCGATGGCGGCAAGGCGATCCGCTACGGCATCACCGTCGGCGAAGAGGCCATGGCCTGGTCGGGCATCGCCAAGGTCGGCAGCATGACCGAGTGGCCTGCCTGGCATCCGACCCCGGGCGAGATCTCGCGCCTGGGCGTGCCGACCTATGTCGCGCCCGGTCCGGACAATCCGATGGGCTCGCGCGCGATGTACCTCTACTCGGGCGGCAAGGACACGCTGTTCCGCATCCACGGCACCAACCAGCCGGAATATATCGGCGCCTCGATCTCATCGGGCTGCATCCGTCTGACCAACGAGGACGCCATCGACCTTTACAACCGCGTCAAGGTCGGCACCATCGTCGTGGTGCTCGAGCCGAAGCATGGCGACTCCCCCTACAATTCGCGCCTTGCGCTCGGCAGCAGCCAGTACGGCCAGGCGGGCAGCAACTGATCGCCTGCTGATCGCGAACATTCAAAAGCGCCGGTTCTACCGGCGCTTTTTTGTTGCCGGCTTCGTTGTCGGCTTGGACTGCGCCTTGCTGGGCTCGTCCTCAGGCGACTTCTCCGCCCCGTCTTCAGCCCCGTCCTTGACCTCAGGCTTGGCCGCGACGTCGCGCGGCGGCGCCTCCTCCGGCCGCTCCGCCGGCAGCAGCGGGGCGACCAGCGGCAGGGGATCCCAGACGTTCCACTGGCAGATCCGGTAGTCGTTGCGCCGCTGGGCCAGATCGAGATGGATGTGGTCCTCGTGGTACCAGTCCGAGCCCGGGCCGAGCACGGTGGAAAAGCGTGCGCAGACCGAGCGCAGCACCCGCTCGCGCACGTCGCGCGCGACGGTGCGGTCGGTCAGGCCCATCGACTGGCCGTTGGCGAGCTTGAGCGAGCGCACGTCGAGCGCATTGGCCTTGCCGTGCTCGGACAGCAGCGCGCCGGCGACGCGGTTGCGGCCACGGCATTCAAAACTGTCGAAATTGTCGAGATCGCTGATGGTCGAGCCGAGGCTTGCGGCCAGCGGCACCATGTCCTTGCGCACCCAGTCGGCGATTGCCGAGGCCATGGTGCAGCGGAGGATCGCGGCCGGCTTCACCGGCACCTTGCGCTTGTCCGGCAGCACGATGGCTTCGAGCCGCACCAGATCCTCGCCGCCGCAGGCGCCGGGGCCGCGGATATCGGGGATGGAGGGGGCGATCGCGACCTCCTCGGTCAGCGCAAGCCGGCAGGCCGAAATCTGCTTCTCGGGCGGCGGGGCCTCGGCGGGCTTACCCGGCTTGTCCGGGCCAGGCTTCTCCGGCTCGGCCTCGTCCTCCGCTTTGGGCGCCTCCTCGGGGCGGGGTCTCGGGAGCGGGATCCTGGCTGAATGGACGCGCGGCCGTGGTGTACCAAGGCCGAAGAGATCGAGCGGCGCAGGATATTTCCGCGCCTCCGCCCTCTCAGCCAGCATGAGCAACAAGCTGAGGGCGACGGTAACCATTGCGGAACCGGTGGACATATAGCCGCGACAAGACCATTTGCGGCGAAAGTCCGGCAGGCTAAAAGTCATGACAATTCTTTGGCCCTGCGCTGAGAGCGACAACGCGCCCAGCGACTTCTCGGAGGAACGTCTGAATGCTTGGCTTGATGCAAGACTGGCCCCTGCTCTGCCACCGGATCATCGAACACGCAGCAAAGATTCATGGCAAGCAGGAGGTTGTCACGCGGTCGGTCGAGGGACCGATCCATCGCACCACCTATGCCGAAATCCACCAGCGCTCGCTCAAGGTCTCGCAGATGCTGGAGCGCGACGGCATCAAGCTCGGTGACCGCATCGCAACGATCGCCTGGAACACCTGGCGCCATCTCGAGGTCTGGTACGGCATCATGGGCATCGGCGCCATCTGCCATACCGTCAATCCCCGCCTTTTCCCCGAACAGATCGCCTGGATCATCAACCATGCGCAGGACCGCATCGTGATGACCGACATCACCTTCGTGCCCGTGCTGGAGAAGATCGCCGACAAGCTGTCGAGCGTGGAGCGCTACGTCGTGCTCACCGACAAGGCGCATATGCCGCAGACCACGCTGAAGAACGCGGTCGCCTACGAGGACTGGATCGCGGACGCCGACGGCAAGTTCGAGTGGAAGGACTTTGACGAGAACACGGCAGCCGCGATGTGCTACACCTCCGGCACGACGGGCGATCCGAAGGGCGTGCTCTATTCGCATCGTTCCAACGTGCTGCACGCGCTGATGGCCAACAACGTCGACGCGCTCGGCACCAGCGCAGCCGAGACCATGCTGCCGGTGGTTCCGCTGTTCCACGCCAACAGCTGGGGCATCGCTTTCTCCGCGCCGTCGCAAGGCACCAAGCTGGTGATGCCCGGCGCCAAGCTCGACGGCGCCTCGGTCTACGAGCTGCTGTCCACCGAGAAGGTGACGCACACCGCTGGCGTACCCACGGTGTGGCTGATGCTGCTCCAGCACATGGGCGCCAACAATCTGAAGCTACCGCACCTGAAGATGGTGATCTGCGGCGGCTCGGCGATGCCGCGCTCGATGATCAAGGCCTTCCTCGACATGGGCTCGAACGTGCGTCACGCCTGGGGCATGACCGAGATGAGCCCGATCGGCAGCGTCGCCGCGCTGAAGCCCCCGTTCAGCGAGGCGACCGGCGATGCCCGGCTCGACGTGCTGCAGATGCAGGGCTATCCGCCGTTCGGCGTCGAGATGAAGATCACCGACGATAGCGGCAAGGAACTGCCTTGGGACGGCAAGACCTTCGGCCGGCTCAAGGTCTCGGGCCCTGCGGTCGCCAAGGCCTACTTCCGTGTCGCTGCCAACATTCTCGACGAGAACGGCTTCTTCGACACCGGCGACGTCTCGACCATCGACGAAGACGGCTACATGCGCATCACCGACCGTTCCAAGGACGTGATCAAGTCCGGCGGCGAATGGATCTCCTCGATCGATCTCGAAAACCTCGCGGTCGGCCACCCCGCCGTGGCGGAAGCCGCCGTGATCGGCGTGTTCCACCCCAAATGGGACGAGCGGCCGCTCCTGATCGTGCAGCTCAAGCAGGGCGAGCAGGCCAGCCGCGAGGACATCCTGAAGTTCATGGATGGCAAGATCGCCAAATGGTGGATGCCCGACGACGTCGCCTTCGTCGAGGGCATCCCGCACACCGCCACCGGCAAGATCCTGAAAACGGCGCTCCGCGACCAGTTCAAGGACTACCGCTTCCCGAACGCGGCGGCGTAAGTGGTGCCACCCTCCCCTGGAGGGTGCGAACGCTTGACGCATTGAAGGCTTCGCAACGTCATGGCCGGGCTTGTCCCGGCCATCCACGCCTTACCCCGCGGCCCGGAGAACGTGGATGCCCGGGACAAGCCCGGGCATGACGAACTGGGGTGCCTGCTGAACTCTTGAATTTGCCCCCCGGCCGTGGTCTCAACGGCGCATAGCCGCGCCAGATCGGCCGGCACCGATCCAAAATCCCGGCAGAGCTCACCCGATGGCCCGCAGGTTTTCCGCTCCCTATCAGACGGAGCCCGTGTCCAGCCTCGCGAACTGGGCGCGCAATCTGGCCGTGTTCGCGGTGGTGGCGGTGGTGGTGTCGATCATCATCGTCCGCTTCGGCTTCCTCGAGATCAAGCCGGCGCTCGCGACCTTCTTCGGCGGGCTGGGGATCGCGGCGCTCTCGATCCTGTTCGGCCTCGCGGGCTTTGCCGCGATCTGGCAGAACGGCTCGCGCGGCATGGCGCGCATCCTGCTCGCCCTGCTGATCGACGCGCTGATTCTCGCCTATCCCGCCTATCTCGGCCTGCAATACAAAAAGCTGCCGCAGATCCACGACATCACCACCGACCCGATCGACCCGCCGCGCTTCGACGCGCTGGCGCGCCTGCGCACCGGCGACGGCGCCAACAGCGCGGTCTATGCCGGCCTGTATTCGGCCGAGCAGCAGCGCCAGTTCTACCCCGATATCGAGCCGATCGACCTCGAGATTCCGGTGGACCGCGCCTATGCGATCGCGCTTCAGCTCGTCAACAAGCGCAAATGGCTGGTCATCGACGAGCGCGCGCCGCAGCCGCCGCGCCGCGTCGGCCGGATCGAGGCGGTGGCGCGCACGCCGATCATGGGTTTTCGCGAGGACGTCTCGATCCGGGTGGTGGCTGACGGCGACGATTCCCGTGTCGATATCCGCTCCGCCTCGCGCTTCTTCGAGAGCGACCTCGGCAGCAACGCCGCCCGCGTCACCAAATTCATCGACGATCTCAACACCGCCGCCGATGCCGATGCGCTGAAACCGGCGAAGAAGACCCCGGTCCCGCCGCCCAAGGCGCCGGCGAAGACGGTGAAGAAATAGCGAATGGCGAATGGCGATTGGCACGGCACCCGCCTGTTCGCTACTCCCCATTCGCCATTCGCCCCTCAAACCATCCGGTACGTCCCGCCGATCACCGGATCGCCTTCGGTCGCCACCACGCCGCGCGCGACGAGGTCTTCCAGATGCGCCAGCACAGAATAGCCGGCGGCTGTCGTCAGCCGCGGGTCGATGCCAATATAGATCGCGCGCACCATGGTCGGGATGTCGGCCTCGCCCTTGGCAAGGCGGTGCAGGATCGAGGCTTCCCGCGCCTTGCGGTGACGGATCAGGAAGCGCACGAAGCGCTGGCCGTCCGGGATTTCGGGGCCGTGACCGGAGAAGTACAGATCCTCCTCGCGCGCCGCCAGCCGGTCGAGCGATTCCATGTAGTCGATCATCGAGCCGTCGGGCGGCGCCACGATCGAGGTCGACCAGCCCATGACGTGATCGCCGACGAAGTTGAACTTCCGCTCCGCCCAGGCCAAGGCCAGATGGTTGGCGGTGTGGCCGGGCGTGGCCACGGCCTCCAGCCGCCAGCCGCGACCTTCAACGACGTCGCCATGGGCGATCCGGACATCCGGGACGAAATCGCGATCGGACCCCGATTCCGGATTGTGCTTCTCGCTCTCGAAGCGCGGGCGCGAGGCACGATGCGGCCCCTCGGCATAGACGGTCGCGCCGGTCGCCTGCTTGATCCGCGCGGTGTTCGGCGAATGGTCGCGGTGGGTGTGCGTGACGAAGATGTGGCTCACCGTCTCGCCGCGCACGGCCTCGAGCAGAGCCGCCGCATGCGCTTCGTCGTCAGGACCGGGATCGATGATCGCGACGTTGCCCTGCCCGACGATGTAGCTGACCGTGCCGGTAAAGGTGAACGGGCTCGGGTTGTTGCAGAGCACGCGCCGCACGCCGGGACGGACTTCCTCGACGGCGCCGGCCTTAAGCGGGAAGCTCTTGTTGAACGGGATGTCGTCGTTGTCGGACATGGCGAGTTCGCACCTTGCTGACTTCGTCATGCCCGGCCTTGTGCCGGGCATCCACGTACTTTCTGGCAGCTAAGACGTGGATGGCCGGGACGAGCCCGGCCATAACGGTGTTGGAAAGATCTGTCGCTTCGTACCCGTGGCCGCTCAGAAAAACGCCTGGATGCCCGTGATCGCGCGGCCGAGGATCAGGGCGTGGACGTCGTGGGTGCCCTCATAGGTGTTCACGGTCTCGAGGTTATGGACGTGGCGCATCACGTGATACTCGATCGAGATGCCGTTGCCGCCGTGCATGTCGCGGGCCTGGCGGGCGATGTCGAGGGCCTTGCCGCAATTGTTGCGCTTGACGATCGAGATCATCTCGGGCGCGAACTTGCCCTCATCCATCAGGCGGCCGACGCGCAATGCGCCCTGCAGGCCCAGCGCGATCTCGGTCTGCATGTCGGCGAGCTTCTTCTGCACGAGCTGGGTCGCGGCGAGCGGCTTGCCGAACTGCTTGCGGTCGAGCGTGTACTGGCGGGCGCGGTGCATGCAGTCCTCGGCGGCGCCGAGCGCGCCCCAGGAAATGCCGTAGCGGGCGCGGTTGAGACAGCCGAACGGCCCCTTCAGGCCGGAGACGTTGGGCAGCAGCGCGTCCTCGGGAACCACGACGCCGTCCATCACGACCTCGCCGGTGATCGAGGCGCGAAGCGACAGCTTGCCGCCGATCTTCGGCGCGGACAGGCCCTTCATGCCCTTCTCCAGCACGAAGCCGCGGATCTGGTTGTCGTGCTCGGCCGACTTGGCCCAGATCACGAACACGTCGGCGATGGGCGCGTTCGAGATCCACATCTTGCTGCCGGTCAGGCGGTAGCCGTCCGCGACCTTCTCGGCGCGGGTCTTCATGCCGGCGGGGTCGGAGCCGGCGTCGGGCTCGGTCAGGCCGAAGCAGCCGACCCACTCGCCGCTGGCGAGCTTCGGCAGGTATTTCTTGCGCTGGTTCTCGTCGCCATAGGCGTAGATCGGGTACATCACCAGCGATGACTGCACCGAGTTCATCGAGCGGTAGCCGGAATCGACCCGCTCGATCTCGCGCGCGACCAGGCCATAGGCGACGTAGCTGGCGTTGGCGCAGCCATATTCCTCCGGCAACGTGATGCCGATCAGGCCGAGCTCGCCCATCTCGTTGAATATCTCGCGATCGGTCTTCTCTTCCAGATAGGCCTTGGAGACGCGCGGCAACAGCTTGTCCTGGGCGTAGGCGCGCGCGGTGTCGCGCACCATGCGCTCGTCCTCGGTGAGTTGCTCGTCGAGCAGGAACGGATCATCCCACTGGAAAGAAGCCGCAGCCGGCTTGTCCTTGGCCTGAGGGCGCGCGCTCATGAAACGTCCTTTCGCGTCTGGTTCCGTCGAAAAATTGCCCGACAAATTAAAACGCCGCGGCAACAAGTGCAATTGCATCCTGGTTGCGGTCGTTCCCGGGCCGACGCGAAGCATCGATCCCGGAACGACACCTGCATGTCAGCTTTCGAGCTGCTCGTTGGCGACGATCTCGATGCCGAAGCCCGACAGGCCCTTGTAGTCGTGCACGGAGGAGGTGAGATGGCGGATCGAGGTGACGCCGAGATCGCGCAGGATCTGCGCGCCGACGCCGATCTCGCGCCACTGGCGGTTGCGGTCAGCCTCCGCCGTGCTCTCGTCGGGCAACGGCTCCACCGGCACGCCGGCCGCGCCGTCGCGCAGGTAAACCAGCACGCCGCGGCCGGACTTCCTGAAATGCTCGAGCACGGCTGCCATGCGCTTGTGGCCGGTGAAGATGTCCTTGACGATGTTCGGCTTGTGGAAGCGCGTAAGCACGTTCTTGCCGTCGCCGACGCCGTTATAGACGAAGGCGACGTGGGCGATGGAATCGAACGGCGAGCGGTAGGCATAGCCCTGCAGCGGGCCGATCGGGCTTTCGGTGACGAAGGTCGAGACCCGCTCGATCAGCTTTTCGCGCGCCTGGCGATAGGCGATCATGTCCGCGATGGTGACGTGCTTCAGCTTGTGCTGGGCGGCGAAGCGGGCGACCTGCTCGCCCTTCATCACGCTGCCGTCGTCGTTCATCAATTCGCTGATGACGCCGACCGGGGGAAGGCCCGAGAGCTTGCAGAGGTCCACCGCGGCCTCGGTATGGCCGGAGCGCAGCAGCACGCCGCCGTCCTTGGCGATCAGCGGAAAGATGTGGCCGGGACGGGCGAAGTCGCTGGCGCCGACATTGGGATTGGAGAGCGCGCGGCAGCACGAGGCGCGTTCCTCGGCCGAGATGCCGGTGCCGCCGTCGGGCTTGTAGTCGATCGACACCGTGAAGGCGGTGGTGTGGGCGGAATCGTTGTGGGCGACCATCGGGTCGAGCCGCAGCCGACGCGCGTCCTCGGTGGTGACGGGGGCGCAGACGATGCCGGAGGTGTGGCGGATGATGAAGGCCATCTTCTCGGCGGTGCAGAGCGAGGCCGCGACGATGAGATCGCCCTCGCCCTCGCGGTCCTCGTCGTCGGTCACGACCACGAGTTCGCCCCTGGCAAAGGCCTGCAAGACTTCCTGAACGGTATCGGGCATTTCCCAATCTCTGACGGTTATGGGCCCGTGGCTTAGCCGGACTTGGGCCGGCGCGCTAGTGTCCTGGACGCAACCGCATATTCCGGGACGCGGACCTGCTCACGGCACAGAGGATACCGGCGATATAGGCGCGGAAGCTGTTGGGGGAAGACGGCGGCGCCGTCAGGGCAGCACCTCGCGCCGCTCGCTCAGCCGCACGTCGAGCTCGGTGCGCTTGTCCCCTAGCAGGCCGGCCTGGGCGGCCTCGATCACGGTAAACAGCTCATGAGCGTCGCTGAGCCGGGTCACGGTGACATAGCTGGCGCCGGCCGCGTAGAGCTCGCCGACATCGGACAACAGGTCGGCCGTGGCGATGATCTTGGCCTTCGGATTGAGCGCCCGAACGTGACGGACCAGCTTCTCGTTGCTGGCGCCCTTGAGCAGCGAATCCGGCACGCTGAGGATGATCATCTCGGACTTGCCGACACCGGCATGGACCAGCGTGTCGACATTGCTGATGTCGCCATAGATCACGTGCAGGCCGCGCGAAAGCAGGGTCTGGTACACATTGGGGTTGAAATCGACCACCGTGATCTGCTCCAGCAGCAGCGGATTCTGCCGCTCGATCTCGGCGAGCAACGCGCTCGCCGCACGGAAAAAGCCGAGGATCACGATGCGGCGGGCCTCGCCATGGCCGCCCGCGTGCCCGTCCTCGGCATGGCCGGTACCGTGGTCGAGATCCCGCAGGCCGAGCAGCTTCAGCGGGCCGATCGCCCGGCGGGTGATCTCGTCGCTCCGCGTCATGACGAAGGTCGAGAGCACAGCCAGCACCACGAAGGCGAAGGAGGCTGCGTTCGCCGTCTCCGGCGCGATGTGGTGATCGGCGATGCCGGTCTGGATCACCACCAGCGAGAACTCCGAGATCTGCGCGAGGTTGAGCGCCGGCAACAGGCTCGCGCGCAGGCCCTGCTTCATCAGATAAAGCGGGGTGAAGGTGGTGACGAGGCGGCTCACCACCGTGAAGGCGGCGATGATCAGCGCAAGCCCGATCACGGAGAGGCCGGGCACGGGAATGGTCATGCCGAGCGCAACGAAGAACAGGGTGATGAAGAAGTCGCGGAGCGTCGTGACCTTGGCCGTGACGTCGAGCGCATAGGGGAAGGTCGAGAGCGAGACCCCGGCGATCAGCGCACCCATCTCACGCGATAGCGAGAGCTGCTCCGCGGTCTCGGCCACCAGAAAGCACCAGGCCAGCGCGCCGAGCAGGATCAGCTCTGGCCGCCGGGCGATCTGGTGGAACAGCCGCGGCAGCACGTAGCGGCTGACCAGAAGCGCCGCCGCGACCAGCACGGCGACGCGCCCGATCGAGAGCAGGATGACGCCGACCTTCAAATTGTCGAGGCTCGGCTGCACCGCCAGGAACAGGATGGCGAAGATGTCCTGGAGCACCAGCACGCCGAGCGTGATGCGGCCGGGCAGCGTGTCGAGCTCCCGCTTCTCGTAGAGCACCTTGACGATGATGACCGTGCTCGACAGCGCGCAGGCGACGCAGAGATAGAGCGCGTCGAAATGGCCGCCGCCGAGCGACAGGCCGATGGCCGTGAAGCACAGGATGCCGAGCAGGCAGCCGCCGAGAAGCTGGCCGCCGGCCGCGAACAGGATCACCTTGCCGGCGCGCACGATCTTCTTCAGATCGATCTCCAGCCCGATCATGAACAGCATGAAGATCAGGCCGAGCTCGGAGATGACGGTGATGGATTCCTGCGACTTGACCCAGCCGGCGCCGAATGGACCTATGCAGAAGCCGGCGATAAGGTAGGCCAGGATCAAGGGCTGCCGGGAGAAGTGGGCGAGCAGGCCCAGCATCCAGGCAAACAGGATACAGAGAGTAATGTCGCGAATGAGCTCGTGCATGCCAGATTGGTCCGTTTTGCCGCACCCTAGAGACCGAGTGCAGCGCGGCAAGCGAGCAATTCGTCACATGCGAACCGTGCTCTGGCTGATAGCCGGGCTTGGTCCTTTCGCGTCCGCTGCACCCGTCGTGGCACAGCCAAAGGTGAATATCGAGCAAAACTTTTCCGATTCGCTCACGCCGCTGCCGAAACAGGAACTCGGTGTCTCCGGCGGTTTCTACGTGCCGGCCTATTCAAGCGTCGCGATGAGCCAGGGCAAGCTGCGCGTCGATTTCTCGGTGACGCTGAGCGTCCACAATGCCTCGGAAACCCGGCCGCTGGTGGTCCGGCGCATCGCTTACTTCGACACCGCGGGCAAGCAGGTGGAGAGCTACCTGAAGGCTCCGGTGGCGCTCAAGCCGCTTGCGACCGTCTCGATCTTCGTCCCAACCGACGATTTGCGCGGCGGGACCGGGGCCAACTTCCTCGTCGACTGGGCCGCCACCGAAGAGATCGCCGAGCCCGTGGTCGAGGCCTTGATGGTTGGCGGCGTCGCCAATGCGCATTACGCTTTCATCAGCCAAGGCCGTCCGACCCGGACGGCCGGCAAGAAGTAGGACCGCCCGGCCCGGATGGTCGGCAAGAAGCAAGGCGGTCCGGCGCAAGGCCGGCCGCTCAACGAGACGACGAGGAACGCCCATGACGTCCAGATTCGATTTCGCGCCCCTGTTTCCGCCGGGGCTGCCGGCCCCGACTGCGCGCTGGACGGGCCTTGCCAAATACAGCTTCGTCGGCGGCAACAACGATTCCGAGCAGCTGCCGCTCGACGGCCTGGTCGAGGCGGTCAACACCGTGCTCAAGCGCGAGGGGCGGAATCTCGCAACCTACGGACTGGCGCACGGGCCGCAGGGCTACCTGCCCTTGCGCGAATTCCTGGTCGCAAAACTCAAGCGCGACGCCGGCATCAATTGCACGGTCGATGACCTCCTGATCGTCTCCGGCTCGCTGCAGGCGCTCGACCTCGTCAACCACACGCTGCTGTCGCGCGGCGACACCGTGATCTTCGAGCAGGACAGCTATCAGGGTTCGCTGAACCGCCTGGCGCGGCTCGGGGTCAACGTGGTCGGCATTCCCCTCGACAAGGACGGCATGCGGATGGACGTGCTGGCCACGACACTGGCCGACCTGAAGCGCCGCGGCATCCGGCCGAGATACATCTACACCATCCCGACGGTGCAGAACCCGACCGGCAGCATCATGCCGGAGAGCCGGCGCGCCGAGTTGGTGCGGCTGGCGGCGGACTACGGCGTGCCGATCTTCGAGGACGATTGCTACGCCGACCTCGTCTGGTCGGGAGAGCGGCCGCCGGCGATTTACGCGATGAGCCCGAACGGCGGCGTGATCCATATCGGCTCGTTCTCGAAGTCGATCGCGCCGGCGCTGCGCGTCGGCTTCATCGTGGCGCCCTGGGATGTGATGTCGCGCATGCTGTCGCTGAAGACGGACGCCGGCTCCGGCGCGCTGGAGCAGATGGTGCTCGCCGAATATTGCCGGCCGCATTTCGCGACCCACGTGCCGGCGCTGACGAAGGCGCTGCGCACCAAGCTGGACACGCTGATGGAGGCCCTGAACGAGCAGTTCGGGACCGCGGCCGAGTTCGAGGCGCCCAAGGGCGGCATCTTCCTCTGGGTGAAGCTGCCCGACCAGGTCGATACGCTAAAGCTCTATCAGGCCGCGCTCGCCGCCGGCGTCTCGATCAATCCGGGGCCGGAATGGTCGACCGACAAGGGCCATTCCGGCTCGCGTCTGCGGCTGTGTTTTGCGAGCCCTTCGCATCAGCAGATCCGCGAAGGCGTCGCCGTGCTGGCCGAGGTCTGCCGCAAGGAGTTCGGCGTGCCGATCCGCAGCGCCAATGTGGAGACGGCGCGGTCGTAACGCCTTAGGCTACCAGGCCACTTTCTAAGGCCACTTCCTCAAGCCACCTGGGGCTGGCTGCCGTGAATGGCGGAGGCGAGCCGCAACAGCAGCACGATCGAGACATTGCCCTTGCCGGCCTCGATCTGGGCGATATAGCGCTCGGATATCCGGGAGCGGCGGGCCAGCTCGCGGCGCGACAGATCGCAGCGCATGCGCGAGGACCGCAGCCGCTCGCCGAGCTCGGCCAAGAATTCGGTTTCGGAAAACGGCGGCGTGGCCGAGCTTCCCGGCAGCGCCTCGCCCGCGAAATCGACGACTTCGTCCAGCATTGATCTATCCACGGTCACCCTCCCGACTAGCCGATCGTAGCCGAGACACCGCCGGCCTCATTGATGCGGATCAAATTCGCGGACGATTGACGCCAGCGGCCGCCGCGGAGGGCCGGGATCAGGGCCGGTAAAAATACGTCGCCGCCGGCGCGCGGGCCCGCGCAACACCATGGGTGTTAACACCACCTGAACAGCCATTCAGAATTCTCCTCCAGTTCCTCCGGAACGTTCACGCCAATGCGCGGTTTAGATTGGCATTGGATTGGAGGAGGACATCATGATGAAGCTTGGTTATGTCGTTGCCGCTGTGGGTGCGCTCGCGATTGCGGTGCCGACGCTGGCGAGCGCCGAGACTGTGGTGATCAAGAACGGTCATCATCATCACGGCCCGTACGGCGCCCGCGCCGAATTCCGTGAGCATCGCGACCATGGCTGGCATCGCGGCTGGCACAATCACGACCGGGTCGTGGTGGTCAAGCGCGGTCATCGCCATCACTGGGACTAAATGCGCAACGTGAAATGGCCCCTCGCGGGGCCATTTTCTTTGCCTGTGGGGATCTCGGCTAATCCCACGCCGGCGCAAAACCGGGATTGACGCAGCGCCTGTCCTTCGGGAGCGCGGCGATTTTGGCGCGATCCGCGTCATCCAGCGTGATCTTCAAGGCATCAAAATTGGCCTGCTGGCTCTCGCGGCGCGAGGCCTTCGGGATCGCAGCGACGCCGTCCTGGTCGAGCAGCCATTTCAGCGCGACCTGCGCGGCCGTGGCGTTGTGCCTTGCGCCGATCTCGGCGAGCACCGGGTCGGTGGCGAAGCGACCTTGCGCGAGCGGGCAATAGGCGACCAGCGGAATTGATCTAGCGGCAAGCCAGGCCCGCACCTTCGATTGATCGAGCATGGCGTGATATTCGACCTGGTTGCAGGCGATCGGCGCCTTGACGTCCTCGACCGCGATCCTGAGCAACGCGGTGGTGAAATTGGCAACGCCAATCGCCCGTGTGCGCCCCTCCTCCTTCAGCTTCATCAAGGTCTCGAAGGCCGCGCCCCAGTTGGCGGACGCGGACGGCCAGTGCACGAGATAAAGATCGACGTGGTCGAGCCGGAGTTTCTTCAGGCTGGCATCGAAGGCGCGGCGGATCGCGTCGGGCGTCAGATTCTCGTGCCAGACTTTCGTCGTGACGTGCAGGTCGCCGCGCGGCAGGCCGGCCGCAGCGAGCGCGGCGCCGATCGCCTCCTCGTTGGCATACATCTCGGCGGTGTCGATGTGGCGATAGCCGAGCTCGAGCGCGCTCTCCACCGCAGCACGGCAGACGTCGCCCTGCATGCGGAAGGTGCCGAGGCCGAGCTTGGGCATGCTGATGCCCTGGGTCTTCAGATTGTCCATGAACAGGCTCCTGAGTATTTCGGCCCGCCGGACGCGCGCGACGTCGCCGCGTGGGCAGACTCTTCGGTGCTGGAAAAAGAGGTGGCGGGGACCGGTACTATAGCGCCGGAGCAGCCGGGCGGCCAATCAAGATCAGGTTAGCAAGATAGCCGGCGGACATCGCCGCGACAGCCAAACGGCATTTCAGGTCATCACCCTCACCTGTCAGCATTCCACCATTGCGGCCAATCCGGTCGCACGAGACGGAGACGATCATGAAGACGCTTTTGACGATGGCCGCTCTGGCGGCCGCCCTTGCCGCCGCTGCTCCGGCGCATGCGGACGGATTCGCCTATACGGGCTCACCCAAGCAGGGGGAATTCTTTGTCCGACAGGCCACCGCGCGGCAGGTGCCGGACTGGATGAACGCGCGCGCAGAGGCCCCGCGGCCGGTGGCCCGGCCGGTGCGCGGAGGCATCGGCCTCCGTACGCCCTAGGAGTGCTGCGCCATCACTACGGAACGCGCCTGCGGCTGCGGCACAATGTCGACCGACCAGAGGTCGCGATTGTCGACGTCCTTCAGGGTCACGGTCATCACGCCACTGCGGCCGTCGATATCGACGCGGCCGAAGAACTGCAGGCCGAAGCAGGGCGCGAGGTTCTCGCCCTGCACTTCGTTGCAGCCATTCTGGTACATCGCGACCGGGCCAAAAGTGTTGTCGAGCACACCCGGCCCCCAGGTGCCGGCATGGAGCGGGCCGGAGACGAACTCCCAGAACGGCTCGAAATCCCTGAATTGGGCCCTGTTCGGATCGTAGTAGTGCGCGGCGGTGTAGTGCATGTCGGCGGTGAGCCAGACGACATTGCGGATTCCGGCGCGCTTTATCGCGACAAGCAGATCGGCGATCTCATGCTCGCGCCGGTCGGGCGGCCCGTCGCCGAGCGCGACCGCATCGAGGCTGACGAGGCCAATCGGCAGGTCGGCCGCGATGACCTTCCAGGTCGCGCGCGAGGCGGCCAGCTCCCGCTTCAGCCAGGCGAGTTGCCCGGCGCCCAGAATCCAGCCGCGATGATCCTCGCCCTTGTTCCAGCTACAATCGCGAAAGCTGCGCATGTCGATCATGAAGACGTCGAGCAGCGGCCCGTAGCCGATCTTGCGATAGACCCGCCCCTTCCGCGAACCGATATCGCGGATCGGCATGAAGTCGAAGAAGGCGCGGCGGGCGCGCGCGACGAGCCGCGGCGTGCCGTCATCCTCGAAGCCAGCCTCATCGTAGCTGCCGGAGGGCGACCAGTCGTTGGTGACCTCATGGTCGTCCCATTGCGCAAACATCGGCACCTGCGCGTGGAAGGCGCGGAAATTCTCGTCGAGGTGATTGTATTTGTAGTTGCCGCGGAACTGCGCCAGCGTGTGCGCGACCTCCGCCTTTTCCTCGGTCACCAGATTGCGCCAGGTCTCGCCGTTTGGCAGCTTCTGCTCGGGCGGGATCGGGCAGTCGGCGTAGATGTGGTCGCCGCAGTGGATGAAGAAATCCGGACGGTTATCCAGCATGGTGCGATAGCTGCGATAGCCGCCGCGCGAGGTGTCGATGCCCCAGCCCTGGCCTGCGGTATCGCCGGACCACAGGAACGAGATCGACTGTCCCGCGGCCGGCGCGGTGCGGAAATGGCCGACGCGGCTTTCGCCGGCGATGCCGGTCGCGATGTCGTCGAACCGGACGCGGTAGAAAATGTCCTGGCCCCGCGGCAGATCGTCGAGCTGCAGTTTTGAGGTGAAGTCAGCCTCCGGCAGAGCGTCCGCGGAGGCAGCCGCGATGATGGTCCGGAAACTCTCGACGGTCGAGCACTCCACTTGCATCCGCGCAGGCCGCTCGGCACGCGCCCAGATCACGGCGGAGCCCTCGGAGACATCACCGGACTGGATGCCGCCCGCGATCTGCGGTCGATCCGCGGCTCGGCTGATGGAAGGTTTCGCGAGCGCCGCGATGGCGAGGCTTGAGGTGGAGCGGACCAGGAATTGCCGCCGGGTCCAGGCGCGCGAGGCTCGGAGAATCGCCATTCAGGAGACCTTCGTCGAATCGCGACGGAAGGTGCCTGCGCCGTTTGACTCCTGTGCTTACGCTTTCTTGACTCCGCGCCGACGGTTTTGCGACGCGGCGATGACGCGGATACTAGCGCTTCCAGTTACAGATGCCGCCGCTTCGGCATGGCCAGGTCTGGATGCGGGTATCCATCGCCTGCGCGTCCAGCGGATTGCCATGGCGATGCGCGAGCTTGGTGCGCGCGGCGCCACGCGGCTGTGCGCTCTTGGTCTGCGCGACTTTCGGCGCAGGTGTATGCACACGTTCGGCCGCAACCTTCTTCGGCACGTCGAGCGGCACGGCGCGCGCCTGCGCCTCGTTGCCGCCCTTGGCCTCCAGCGCGACCGGAGCGAATTGCGTCTCGGGGCCGAGCCGCTTTGGCGACAGCACGGCCTTGGAGAGATCGAGGCCCAGATATTCGTCAGGCTTGTAGTCGTCAGCGCGCGCGAGGCCGCCCCATGCGAGCACGAGGGTAACGGCAATTGCGAAAGGAACGCTTTTCAGGACCACGGACGCCTCCTGAAATCGATGTTGAAAGGGCTAATTTACCCTTATTTAGGAGGCGCCGCGCGCAATTCCAGCGGCCAAATGCGGCCGTGGTTAAGAAGTTTGGCGGTGTCAGGCGACCTTTCGCGTTGCACCCGTCCCATCCAGGAACCTCTGAAGGCGGCTGCGGATGATGGTTTCCGCCTCGGCCATGATCCGGTCGACGAGTTCCTTGCAGGTGGGGATGTCGTGGATCAGGCCCGCGACCATGCCGCAGCTCCAGGCGCCGGCGTCCATCTGGCCTTCCAGCATGATTCTGGGATAGACGCCCGCGACCTGGTCGTGGATGTCGTCGATCTTGAGCCTGTCGCCCTTCTCGCGCTCGATCTCGAGCAGGCGATCGACATTGGCGTTCTTCAGCACGCGCTCGGTGTTGCGCAGGCTGCGCATGATCAGGCGGGTGTCAAGCTCGCTGGCCGCGACCAGCGCGTTCTTCACGTTCTGATGCACCGGCGCTTCCTTGGTCGCGATGAAGCGCGTGCCCATGTTCATGCCGGCCGCGCCGAGCGACAGCGCCGCGACGAGGCTGCGTCCGTCGGCCATGCCGCCGGAGGCGACGAACGGGATCTTGAGCTCGTCGGCCGCGCGCGGCAGCAGGATCATGTTGGGAACGTCGTCCTCGCCGGGATGGCCGCCGCACTCAAAACCGTCGACGCTGACGGCATCGCAGCCGATGCGCTCGGCCTTCAGCGAATGGCGCACCGAGGTGCATTTGTGGATGACGTTGATGCCCGCAGCCTTCAGCGCGGGCATGTATTGCTCCGGGCTGCGGCCAGCGGTCTCCACCGCCTTGACGCCGCCCTCGACGATGGCCGCGATATATTCCGGATAGGGCGGCGCCGTGAACGCCGGCAGGAAGGTGAGGTTCACGCCGAACGGCTTGTCGGTCATGTCGCGGCAGCGCGCGATTTCCTTGGCGAGCAGCTCCGGGGTCTTCTGCGTAAGGCCGGTGATGATGCCGAGCCCGCCGGCATTGGAGACGGCCGCGGCAAGCTCGGCAAAGCCGACGAAATGCATGCCGCCCTGGATGATGGGATGCTCGATGCCGAACAATTCGGTGATCGCGGTCTTCACTGCATTATCCTCCCGGACACTATCTTGCGTTGGGGTCAGTCTAGCCGGAGTTTTGCGCCGCGGTCACCATTTCTCTCCGAACGGGCGGATCTCCATTTCGAAGGTCCAGGCGCTCTTCGGCTGATGGTAGAGCTGCCAATAGGCGTCCGCGACCGCGGACGGCGGCATCAGGAGGTCGGGATTGTCGAGCGCGTTCGGGCCGAGCGCCTCGAGCCGGCGCTGCCGCACCCATTCGGTGTCGACGCCGGAATCGATGATGAGATGGGCGACATGGATGTTCTTCGGCCCGAGCTCGCGCGCCATCGCCTGCGCCACCGCGCGCAGCCCGAATTTGGCGCTGGCGAAGGCGGCAAAACCGCTGCCGCCGCGCAAGCTCGCGGTGGCCCCGGTGAAGAAGATGTTGCCGCCGCCGCGTGGCAGCATCAGCCGCGCCGCTTCGCGCCCGGCGAGGAAGCCGGAATAGCAGGCCATCTCCCACACCTTGCGGAAGACGCGCTCGGTGGTGTCGAGGATCGGGAAATTGACGTTGGCGCCGACGTTGAAGATGCAGACCTCCAGCGGGCCATGCCGGTCGGCGTCGTTGAGGAAGGAGATGACCTCCTCCTCCTTCCGCGCATCCAGCGAGCGCGCATGAATCTCGCCGCCGGCGGCCTCGACGTCCCTCACCAGCGGCGCCAGCTTGTCGCCGTTGCGGCGGCCGGCGAAGACCGAAAATCCCTCGGCGGCGAATTTCTTCGCGATCTCGGATCCGATGAAATCGCCGGCACCTATGACGGCTGCTGTGGCGTTTCGCTTGGGCAAGGCTGCCTCCTCCGCTGAGAGCACCAGTATGATCGGCCCGAGGCTATAGTTCTAAAATAGAACTGTCAAATCGCGCTGTTGTCTGTTAGCTTCTAATGGAAACATAGCTGACTATTGATATCAGTTCCTTTTTCAGACTTACTGGCCGGAGACACGATCGTGAAATGGGACACGCTGGATGAAGAGCCATGCTCGCTCTCCCGCACCGTCGCGGTCATCGGCGACCGCTGGACGCTCTTGATCCTACGCGAATGCTTCTTGCGCGTGCGGCGGTTCGAGGGATTTCAATCCTCGCTCCAGATCACCCGGCACCTGCTGTCGGAGCGGCTGAAGAAGCTGGTCCGCTTCGGCATCCTGCGCCGCGTCCCCTATTCCGAGGCGCCGAAACGCTACGAATACGTTCTCACCGAGAGGGGCCTCGATCTCTACCCGATCATCATGGCGATGGTGCATTGGGGCGACGCCCATATGGGCGACGAGCGCGGCCGCCCTCTGCTGCACGAGCACAGAACCTGCGGCAAGTTGTTCGATCCGGTGATGGTGTGCTCGGAATGCGGCGAGGCGCTGCATGCGAGGCAGGTGCACGTGCATCCGGGCCCGGGGCGGCCAAAGGCCATCGCATGAGCGGCCTCAATGCCCCCGCGCCGGCGCGCCGAGGTCGATCGGGCGCAGCACGGCCGCCGTGGGGATCATCAGCACGGCGATGATGGCGAGCGTCCAGAACACATCGATATAGGCCAGGAAGTCGACCTGCTGCTGCAGGGTCCTGCCGACCCAGGCGAGCGCCTGCGCGGCCGCATCGGTCACATTGGAGCCCTGCGCCTGGAAGTAGCGCGTCATGGCGTCGATGGTCTGCTGATAGCCGAGATCGGACGGCGCCGCATGCTCGATCAGGCGGCTCTGGTGGAATTGCTGGCGCTGCGCCAGCACGGTCTGCGCCAGCGCGACCCCCATCGAACCGCCGATGTTGCGTGCGACATTGATCAGCGCCGAGGCCTGGTTGGTCTTGTCCGGCGGCACGCCGTCATAGGAGGCGGTCGTCACCGGCAGGAACAGGAAGGGCAAGCCCAGCGCGAGGAAGATGCGCGACAGCGCCGCATAGCCGTAGGAGATGTCGCCGTTGATCCCCGTCAGATGCCACATCGACAGCGCAACGATGGCAGCACCGAGCATGATCAGATATTTCGGTTGCGCGGCGCCGACGAGACGGCCGACCACGGGCATCACCAGCAACGTCGCAACGCCGCCGGGCGACAGCGCGAGACCGGCCAGCAGTGCCGTGTAGTTCAACTCGGTCTGGAGCAGCTGCGGCAAGAGCTGCGTCGTCGAGATCAGCACCGCGCCGGTGCCGAGCATGACCAGGAAGCAGGCGGCGAACTGGCGACGGCCGAGCAGGCGGAGATCGACGATGGGATCCTCGCGCGTCAGCTCCCACGGGATCAGCGCCAGCAGGGACACGACCGCGAGCACCGCGAAGGTCACGATCATGCGGGAGCCGAACCAGTCGTTGCGCTGGCCCTCGTCCAGCACGAATTCGAGCGCGCCGAGGCCGATCGCGACCAGAAGGAAGCCGACATAGTCGACGCGCAGTCCCTTGCTCAGCAGCTTCGCCCGCTCCTCCTCCGCCCCCGACGGCTCCTTGACCAGTGCTCCGACCAGGAACAGCGACAACATCCCCATCGGAACATTGATCAGGAACACCCAGTGCCAGCTATAGGTGTCCGTGATCCAGCCGCCGAGCGTCGGACCTATCACCGGCGCGACCACGACGGCGACGCCATAGATCGCAAAGGCCTGGCCGCGCTTCTGCGGCGGGAAGGAGTCGGCGAGGATCGCCTGCTCGCTGGTCGCCATGCCGCCGCCGCCGAGGCCCTGCAGGATGCGGAACAGCACCAGCGCCTCTAGATTCCAGGCAAATCCGCACAGTAGCGAGGCGAGCGAGAACGTCGCAACGCAGATCATGTAGAAGCGCTTGCGGCCGATCACGGTCGAGAGCCAGCCGGAGATCGACAGCACGATCGCATTGGCGACGAGATAGCTGGTGATGACGTAGGTGCTCTCGTCGAGGCCGACCGCGAGCCCGCCGGCGATGTGGCGCAGCGCGACATTGGCGATGGTGGTGTCGAGCACCTCCATGAAGGTCGCGATCGAGACCACGAAGGCGATCAGATAGGGATTGTGCCCGCCGGCCGCCGATCGCTCCGGCGACCAGGTGGCCGCTCGGCCCTGCGCCGCGTCCGTCATCGCACCCTGGTCCAGGGCACGACCGACATGCCGGGACCGACCGGCAGATCGGCCGGCCAGTTGTCGACGACGATCTTCACCGGCACGCGCTGCACCACCTTGACGTAATTGCCGGTGGCATTCTCGGCAGGCAGCAGGCTGAACGCCGTGCCCGAGCCCGGCTGCACGGAATCGATGTGGCCCGTGAGCTTGCGGCCGGGATAGGCGTCGATGCGGATCTCGACCGGCTGGCCCGGCCGCATGTCATTAAGCTGGGTTTCCTTGTAATTGGCGACGACCCAGACCTCGTCGGGCACGAACATCATCAGGCTCTGGCCTGAAGTGACGAAGGTGCCCTTGGCGGCGGAGACCTTGACGACGTGGCCCGATTGCGCGGCGACGACGCTTGTGTATTGCAAGTTCAGCCTCGCCTGATCGAGCTGGGCCTGCGATTGCTCGAGCTGGGCCCTCGCGCCTTCGAGCTGCGCCTGCAGCGTCTTGATACCGACCTCGGCCGCCGTCACCGCCGTCTTGGCGCGCTCGGTGTTGGCCTGCTGCGCCTGCAGATCGGAGCGGGTCTGCTGCTGGCGCTGCACTGTGCCGGCGCCCTTCTCCACAAGATCCTGGGCGCGCGCGGACTCCTCCTGCGAGAACTGGAGCTGGGCCTGCGCCTGCTCGAGCTGGGCTTTGGCCTGCTTGATCTGCTCCTCTTGGGAATCGATCTGCGCCGCGACATTGGCGATATTGGCCCTGGAGACCTCGACCTGCGCTGTCGCCTGATCGACCGCGATCCGGTAGTCGCGCTCGTCGACCCTAGCCAGGAGATCGCCTGCATTGACGTGCTGATTGTCCGTGACCGGGACATCGATGACGTAGCCACCGACCTTCGAGGCAACCGAGAAGCTCCGCGCGGCGACGAAGGCGTCGTCGGTGGATTCGTAGTGGCGTGCCTCGAGCCAGTAGAGCAGGCCGCCGACCAGTGCGGCGATCACCACGATCGCCGCGACGGTCGCGAGCAGCCAGTGCTCGCGAAGGCGCTCACGCAGCGACGGCGTCTTGGCCTTCCCGGACTGATCCCTGGTCTCGTGGTTGGGGTCGGACGAATTCGTCGGAGCTTCCACCTGCGGCTGTTCCGCGGACGGCCCGCGCTCCCGGGTTTGAGCATCCACGGTGAACACCTCGGACTCTTGCTGCAACCGGCGGCGCTGCCACGCTCGCGCGCCCGAAGCCTAACCGCAACGTCAAAGCATGGTTCCGGGCCGTGGGAGCGCCGCTGTCATTCGTGAATGTTGCGCAAAAAAGAAGCGCGGCACCCTCCGTGCCGCGCTCATGCGGATTGCTGCTGATTTGCGCAAGCCGTCAATGCGTCTTGGTCTCTTGCCATTTCTCGAGGTCGGGCTTTGCCTCGCCCGATTTCTGCTCTTTCTCCGGATTGCCCTTCCAGGGCTTGTCCGTCTGGGCATGGGATCCCCAGTCGTTCTGACGCCGGGGATCGTCGGTGGGCCTTTCCTTGCTCATCGAATCTCCCTTCCTGCTATGCGCTTCAAGCGAGGGGAACGCCGTAATAGGCGTTGACGCTGCGCACCGCGGCATCATCGCCCCAGTTCCAGTCGCTGCGCTCGCCGTATTTCGGTGCACCTTCGAGCGCCTTCTCGGTAATCCCGGTGATATAGCCGCCAAGTTCCGTGTCGTACTTCAGGGACTGCCAGGGCAAAGGATAGTGATCGTTGCCGAGCCCCAGGAAGCCGCCGAAGCCGAGCACGGCATAGGACACCTTGCCGGTGATCTTGTCGATCATCACACGCTCGACCGAACCGATCCGGTTGCGGTCGGCGCCGTAGACCGATGTTCCCTCGACCTTGTCACTGCCGATCAATCGGCCCGTCTCGCTGCGATCCAGCTCGCCTTGGTTCAACATCGCGATTCTCCGCTAAGCCAATGTGTGAACCAACTTGCACGCCGGGCTGATCGTTCCAGAATGCAGGTGCGGCATCTCGCGGCGCGCTCAGGAACATCGCCGGAAACGCGCGGTTCTCCATGCTCGCATCGTGAAACCGGGAGCCGCCGCGCAATGGCCCAGACCGTCTCCGACTTCATCGTCCAGCGTCTGCATCAATGGGGCGTGCGCCACATCTTCGGTTACCCCGGCGACGGCATCAACGGGGTGTTCGGCGCGATGAACCGGGCCGAACAGAAGATCGGCTTCGTGCAGGCGCGGCACGAGGAGATGGCGGCATTCATGGCAACCGCCTATGCGAAGTTCTCGGGCGAGCTCGGGGTCTGCATCGCGACCTCGGGCCCGGGCGCCTCGCACCTCATCACCGGCCTCTATGACGCACTGCTCGACCACCAGCCGGTGCTGGCGATCGTCGGCCAGCAGGCGCGCACTGCGCTGGGCGGGCAGTACCAGCAGGAACTCGACCTCGTCTCGATGTTCAAGGATGTCGCCGGCGCCTATGTCATGCAGGCCTCCTCGCCCCCACAGGTGCGCCACCTGATCGATCGCGCCGTCCGCATCGCACTGGCGCGGCGGACCGTGACCGCGATCGTGCTGCCCAACGACTTGCAGGAGGAGACCTACGAGCCCCCGCCGCGGGCGCACGGCACGCTGCATTCCGGCGTCGGCTACAGTCCTCCCAGCGTCGTGCCGCGCGATGCGGATCTCGACCGCGCCGCAGAAGTGCTCAACGCCGGCAAGAAGGTCGCGATGCTCGTCGGCGCCGGCGCGCTTGGGGCCACCGACGAGGTCATCGCCGTCGCCGACCGGCTGTCGGCCGGCTGCGCCAAGGCGCTGCTCGGCAAGGCCGCGCTGCCCGACGACCTGCCCTGGGTCACCGGCTCGATCGGCCTGCTCGGCACCGAGCCCAGCCACGACATGATGATGGACTGCGACACGCTGCTGATGGTCGGCTCCGGGTTTCCCTATGCCGAATTCCTGCCCAAGGAAGGCGCCGCGCGCGGCGTGCAGATCGACATCGATGCCAGCATGATGTCGATCCGCTTTCCCATGGAAGTCGGCCTCGTCGGCGATGCCGCCGAGACGCTGCGGGCGCTGTTGCCTCGGCTCGCGCCCAAGAGCGACGGCGCCTGGCGCAAGGGGATCGAGGATGATGTCGCGACATGGTGGAAGACGCTGGACGACCGCGCGCATCAGCCCGCCTCCCCCGTCAATCCACAGCTCGTCGCCTGGGAATTGTCGCCGCGCCTGCCCGACCGCGCCATCATCACCAGCGACTCCGGCTCCTGCGCCAACTGGTTCGCGCGTGATTTGAAAATGCGCCGCGGCATGACGGCCTCGCTCTCGGGTGGCCTCGCCTCGATGGGCGCCGCCGTTCCCTACGCGCTCGCCGCCAAATACGCCCATCCGGACCGGCCCGTCATCGCGCTGGTTGGCGATGGCGCCATGCAGATGAACAACATGGCCGAACTGATCACGGCCGCCAAGTACTGGCGCTCCTGGCGCGATTCGCGCTTGATCGTCTGCGTCTTCAACAACGAGGATCTCAACCAGGTCACCTGGGAGCAGCGCATCATCAACGGCGATCCCAAGTTCGAGGCCTCGCAGCGAATTCCCAATGTGTCCTATTCCCGCTTCGCCGAGATGATCGGCCTCACCGGCATCTTCGTCGACAGCCCACAACTGCTCGGCTCGGCATGGGACCAGGCGCTGGCGAGCGAGAGGCCGGTGGTGCTGGAGGTGAAGACCGATCCCGAGGTGCCGCCGCTGCCGCCGCACATCACGTTGCAGCAGGCGAGGAACTTCTCCCTCGCGCTGATCAAGGGCGATCCCAACGAGACCAGCGTGATCAAGGGGGCGGCACGGCAGGTGCTCGAATCGATCCTCCCCGGAAAACAGTGAAGGTGAAGCATGAGCGACTTCCGCGACATCCAGCATGGCGTCAACGATCCCGTCGATGGCGTCGACGTCAAGCGCCAGATCAATTCCAACCAGACGCCGCACGAGCGTGCGCAGCGCCATGCCGACGTGCGCGCCGAACCGTCGGCCTCGCCGGCGGAGCCGTTCCTGCCGGAGCGGCTGCGACGCAAGCCGACCGACCCGATCAATCCGCGCACCGGCCGCAACCCGGCGGATTAGGAACCTCAGGTCATGGTGCCGCGTTGATCGGCGCAAAGATCCGCGCGGGCATCGGCCGCGCCAATTCCAGAGGACCGGACCATGAAACGTTCCATCATCGCCCTCGCCTGCGTGCTTGTCGCAGGCCCCGCGTTCGCGCAATCGCTCGGCGAGAAGACCGGCGTCAATTCGGCGCTCGGCGTCGCACCGACGACGGCCGACTTCGTCAAGGAGGTCGCCGTCAGCGACATGTTCGAGATCGAATCGAGCAAGCTCGCCGAACAGAAGGGCACCGCGCAGGAAAAATCCTTCGCGCAGCAGATGGTGACCGATCACACCAAGACCAGCAGCGAGCTCAAGGGCCTGGTCGGCGACGGCAAGGCGCAGGCGACGCTGCCGACGGCGCTCGACAGCTCGCATCAGAGCAAGCTGGACAAGCTCAAGGGCGCGACAGGCAAGGATTTCAGCTCCGACTACGATTCCTATCAGGTCAGCGCGCATGAGGACGCCGTGTCCCTGTTCGAGCGCTATGCCAAGGGCGGTGACAATTCCGCGCTGAAGGACTGGGCCGGCAAGACGCTGCCGGCGCTCAAGCACCATCTCGACATGGCCAGGGAGCTCGGCAAGGCGCCGAGCGTCGGGCAGTCGAAGTAGCCCTCCTCCAGGCCCGGCGAGCGCAACACTCGCCGCGGCTTCGCTGGCACCCTCGAGGGCGAAAGGAAGCACCGACATGGCCGAGCAGGACCTCATCGATCCCATCACGCGCTATCCGAAACCGCCCTTCAAGAAGCAGTCGCAACCTTGGCCGGGCCTTGCCGGCAAGATGGAGCCGCGCCCCGATCACGGCGAGACCAGCTACAAGGGATCGGGCCGCCTCGCCGGCCGCAAGGCGCTCATCACCGGCGGCGATTCCGGCATGGGCCGCGCCGCGGCGATCGCCTATGCGCGCGAAGGCGCCGACGTCGCCATCAATTACCTGCCGGCCGAGGAGCCGGACGCGCAGGAGGTGATTGCGCTGATCAGGAAGGAAGGGCGCACGGGCCTCGCGCTTCCCGGCGACCTCAAGGACGAAGCCTTCTGCAGGAAGCTGGTCGAGCAGGCCCTGGCCGGACTCGACGGGCTCGACATCATCGTCAACAACGCCGCGCGCCAGCCGACCCGCGCCTCCATCCTCGACGTCTCGTCGGACGATTTCGACGCCACCATGAAGACCAACATCTACGCGCCGTTCTGGATCATCAAGGCGGCGCTGCCGCATCTGAAGCCCGGCGCCTGCATCATCGGCACGGCATCCGAGCAGGCCTACGATCCCTCGCCGGACCTCTACGACTACGCACAGACCAAGGCGGCGACGATGAACTATGTGAAGTCGCTGGCAAAGCAGCTCGCCTCCAGGGGCATCCGCGTCAATGGTGTCGCACCGGGTCCGATCTGGACGCCGCTCCAGGTCTCCGGCGGCGCCACGATGGAGAAGCTGGAAAAATTCGGCGGCATGACGCCGATGGGCCGGCCCGGCCAGCCCGCCGAGCTGGCATCGATCTATGTCCAGCTCGCCGCGGCCGATGCGAGCTACGCGACCGGCCAGGTGTATGGCGCCGCGGGCGGATCGGGACAGCCGTAACGCCTAAGGAACATCATCGGCGCCCAGGCTTTACAAAACTGTCATGGAGTTCGTTTCGCCAACCTGGACCGATGGCGCTCGTAACAGTCAAACCAACATGGATCGATATCGCGATTGCGAACGAGATCGCGGATCATACCAATCCTGAGCTCGAGGAGACTGCCGAGGCTCTGACCTGGGGTGCGGACGAGCATGTTCTCCTCGCGCTCGCCGCAGCGGGGTGGCTTTACACCCGGCTTCGACCTCGCGCGGAGCGCCACGCCGCCGACCACATCCTGGCGGTGTCGCTGGCGACGGCGGTGCTGCCGCATATTCTGAAATCAGCGTTCGATCAGCTCAGGCCGGACCGGCTGACGGTGCGCGGCCATCGTCGTGGCGTCCCGTTCTCGGGACGGCCGCGCGACGCCTTTCCGTCCGGCCATGCCGTCCACATGGGGGCGCTGGCCTCTGCAGCAGGCCTTCTGCCACCCGCCCGGCGCCGTCTCGTGCGCGTCATTGCAGCGGCCCTGTCGCTGACGCGCGTGGCGCTGCTCGCGCACTGGGCCAGCGACGTCGTCGCGGGGTTCGTCCTCGGCGTCGCCGTCGAACGCATGCTGAGGCCGTTGACGCTTGGGAAGCCAGGCGGCGCTCCCGTAAATCGGACACGGCCATGACCGAATATGTGCTGCGCTTCATAGCCGGCGGTGCGATCGTGTCCGCCTTCGCGATCCTGGGTGACATGTTGCGACCCAGGAGTTTTGGCGGCCTTCTCAGTGCGGCGCCATCCGTGGCCCTCGCCACCCTCGGCATCGCCGTGGTCCAGCATGGCCCGCAATATGCGGCGGCCGAGAGCTGGACCATGATCTACGGCGCGGTCGCTCTCGCCTGCTACAGCCTCGCCGTCTGCCATCTGCTGATGAGGTCCCGGCTTGCCGCGCTCCCCGCCACCATGATCGCTCTCGTCGTTTGGTTTGCGGTTGCCTTCGGCCTGCTCGCGGGACTTGGAGGGGCGGCCTGATGCTGGTCAAGCTGTCATCTTCGGCACTCAAGCAGACGCGCTGGTACGAATACGTCGTTCGCTTCCTGCTCGGGGGCCTCGCGACGGTTTTGGCGGGGGTGGTGGGTGACAGTTCCGGGGTCTCCGTCGGCGGGCTCTTCCTCGCGCTTCCGGCCGTCTTCTGCGCCAGCGCGACCTTGATCGAGAGCCACGCGCGCCGGGCCAAGGAGAAGGCTGGTTGCCGTGGACGAAGACGCGGTCAGCAGGCCGCGGCTCTGGACGCTGTGGGTGCCGGCCTCGGAAGCATCGGTCTTGCCGCCTTCGCCGCAACTTTCTGCGCCCTGGTTTCGATGACCGTCATCGGCGCCTTCGCCATCGCCATTCTGGTGTGGGCCGTCGTCGCGGTGTCGGCGTGGTGGCTGAGGCGGATGCTTCGCGTCACCTCCCGCCACAAGCGTCCCGCGCGCTGGGAGCGATCAGCGGGGGACCGCGGCCTCTTCCCGTAACTTCAGGAAGCCATACATCTCGGCTGCGGTCTGAAGCTGCTCGATACGCGCGAGAACAGAGTCGCGCAGATGCCCGTCCGGCAAGCCCGAAAGTTCATGCTCGAGCCGCAGCCGTTGCGCGCCCAGACGCTGTTCGAATGTGTGCGGCTCAGACCGTCTTCGCATCGTCTATCCTCGGCGGTTGCAGGCCGGGGCTGTTGGCCCAGCGTTCGACCTGGTCGATGACCTTCTGGTGGCTCGGACGCACCGGCTTTGGAGCTTCGGACTCTTCGGAAAGCTTGCGGGGTAACCTGACCTCATTCGTCATGGCTCTTCTCCCTTTCCATGAGAATGCGCCAAGACGAGAGTCGTTTCAATAATAACTTATTGATTTTATTAGATATTTTTACTCATTTGGGGATTTTGTCGATTCTTGTGGAACCCAAGACAAGTTCGTTCATTGAGTAAACTACTCAACTTGCACAAACTGTGTGATTGACCATGAACGACCTTCGCGCCGAGCGCCTCCAGGTCATGCTCTCGCCGGAAGAGTTGGCCGCCATTGATGATTTCCGGTTCAAACACCGCATGCCAACACGCGCGGCGGCGGTCCGCGAACTCCTCAAGTTCGGCCTGGCCGCGGTCGGCATCGATGCCGCGGCCGGCGTGAAGTCGAGCAGTTTCGGCGTCTTCGGCCGCGGCCCCGAGGGGCATACGCAAGGCGACCCCGACGGCGGCAAGGACGACTGACCCATCCCCAACAACAAAACGGCCCCGGCACCGTGGGTGCCAGGGCCGTCCTTGGAGATTGCTTCCGGCGCACCGGGGGCATGACTACCGGAAGCAATTCGTCGACTCTTCACGCGGGGATTGGTTCCTCGCGCAATCAGCCGGTCGGTGCGTCCCCGGAATCGTCGGGCATGACGCCCGAGCCGGGCGTCTTGCTCTGGTCGTTGAGCTTGGGATCGCGCGTCGCCTCACGCGACGGCGAACCCTTTTGCCGGTCGGACTTGTGGACGGTCTGCGCGCGCGACTTGTCGCGCGGCTGATCTTCCGCCCGCTGGTCCCTCACGATGCCGTGGTTGGAATGCGCCATGATGTCCTCTCGCCTGTTGCCCTGCCGGAACGTCCTTAAGCGCCTACGCATCGGCACCTCGAATGTTCCGGCGCGAGAGGATCGCCCCGCTAGCTATGGGCGGCGTGGAGTCGAATCGACGAATTTTCGTGGTGCACCTGCCGTACCGTCGTCGCCGTCGCGAACGCAACCGAGACGCCGAAGGCAAGAATGAGAGAGAACAGAGCCAGCCGCGGAGCCATCGCGAACCTCCTTCTGGAATCGGAAATCAACGCAATCCACCGGACGCTACCTGATTGGTCGCTGACATTCCGCGAGCGGTCTCACACGAAGGCTCACGAAAGCGCGAGCGCTCACGCATCCAGCCTTGGACGGCCGCCGACCTTGATGGGCGGGATTTCGCCGTCGAGCCAGTCCTGCTCGTTCGCCAATGCCGTCCAGGCATCCGCCATGCGCGAAAAGCGATTGAAGGCGGGTTGCCCGTCGGCTCGCTCGGCGAGCTGCTGGCAGTTGTCGGCGTTTTCCCTGAAGATATCAGACTGTTTCATCGATATGAATTGGGCACGGAACCCCTGATCCGCAACCGACGTTGCCTTATCGTAACGTTTGCCGGAACTTCGCGCGCGATCCGTCATTGCATCCCCATGCGTGTACTTGTCGCGATCGTCCTGGTCCTCATCAGCGCCGCCGCCGCTTTCGCCGACAGCTCCGGCGAGCGGGGACAAGGCGATCGCGCACCGACCGCAACGGAGGTCATCGCCGGCCTCTACGCCTTCAGCCGCTTTCAGCACGGTCTCTTGGAAAGCACGGACCTCAAGGGCAATGCGGAAGTCAAGAATCTGGCCGCCTTGCGCGCCGAGGAAGCGGCCCGGCGCGACACTGCCCTGAAGGAGATCCAGGAGGCCATCGGCGCCGAGCCTCGCCTCAGCAAGGCAGCTTCGGTCGGCGCCAGCCTCGCCGAGGCCGACAGCGCCGACGGGCCGGCCTATGTCCGGAGCTTCTATGCGGCGCAGATCGCCGAATATGAATCAGCCATCGCCCTGTTTGAATCCTACCTGAGAGCACCGGACGATGCTGCGCTGGCGTCATTCGCGCGCGCGCAGCTTCCGATGCTGCGTTCGCAAGTCAGGGACGACGCACGGGCCATGGCTGACAAATGATGGCCGTCAAATAGCGCGGCTCATTTGCCTTCCGGATGATGCTGCTGGCTCTCCGGCCGCACCGTGCGGTCGCTCTCGGGCATCTTGTCCCGTCCCGCATCGCCGTTGGCGTCCTTGCCGCCAGAGGTCGACGTGCCGCTGCCGCTCGGACTCGGCTTGGTCGCCGTTCCCGTGGTCGGCGCATCCGCGCGCGGCGTCGCCGAGCTCGCGGCGGGATCGCCGGTCACGGCCCCGCGTCCGCTGGGGGCGCCGGCCTGCGCGAGGGCTGATCCGGCGGCAAGCATTGCAACGACGAAGACGGCGAATCCGGCCTTCATGTTCACTTCTCCTGGCTTGCCGGGCCAACCGTAGGCAATTCGGTTCGTTCCTATGGGCCCTCGACGGGGATCCATCCCAGGAACAGGCGGCGGGATCACGATAATTGCCTCGCACCGATTGGAACCAATCGCCCCTTCCGCCGTTTGCTTGGTCGGGCTGAGCTAAGCAGGTTCCATTTTCGCGCGCCGCAACGTTGCCGCTTGATTTGCGATTCGGCCGACGCTCTATTCATCCGTGCCTAGGGGCGCGGAATCAGTAAGTACCTGCGGGGGAATAACGTATGAGCGACCTCGATCCCGGAACTGCATCACGCTCCGGTCGTCGTGTCTCAAAGCCTAAAATCAACGGTACACCGGAGCCGGATTCCCGGGCGGAGTTGCTGCTCGCCCTGCAGGCCATGCGCAGCGGCGATTTCTCCGTGCGGATGAGCGGCGACTATCTCGGCATCGACGGCAAGATCGCCGACACGTTCAATGAAATCATCGCAGCCAACCAGCGCATGGCGCAACAGCTCGAGCTGGTCGGCCAGGTGGTGGGGCGCGAGGGCAAGACGCGCCAGCGCGTGAAGTTCGGCCTCGCCTCCGGCTCCTGGGCCGACATGGAAGGCTCCGTCAACACGCTGATCGACGACCTGCTCTGGCCGACCCGCGAGGTGACGCGCGCCGTCGCCGCCGTGGCCCAGGGCGACCTGCTCCAGATCGTGAAGCTCGACGTCGATGGCCGGCCTTTGCGCGGCGAGTTCCTGCAGTCGGCCAACATCGTCAACACCATGATCAAGCAGCTCGGCGTGTTCACCTCCGAGGTGACGCGCGTCGCGCGCGAGGTCGGCACCGAGGGCAAGCTCGGCGGCCAGGCCCAGGTCATGGAGGTGACCGGCGTCTGGAAGGACCTGACCGAGAGCGTCAACTCGATGGCGAACAACCTGACCAACCAGGTTCGCAACATTGCCGAGGTGACGATCGCGGTCGCCAACGGCGACTTGTCGAAGAAGATCACCGTCGACGTCCGCGGCGAGATCCTGCAGCTCAAGGAAGCCATCAACACGATGGTGGACCAGCTCCGCTCCTTCGCCTCCGAGGTGACGCGCGTCGCCCGCGAGGTCGGCACCGACGGCAAGCTCGGCGGCCAGGCCATCGTGCCCGGCGTCGCCGGCACCTGGAAGGACCTCACCGACTCCGTCAACGCGATGTGCGGCAACCTCACCGCGCAAGTCCGCAACATCGCCAACGTGACGACAGCGGTCGCGCGCGGCGACCTCTCCCGCAAGATCACCGTGGACGTGCGCGGCGAAATTCTGGAGCTGAAGGACACCATCAACACCATGGTGGACCAGCTCAACTCCTTCGCCTCAGAAGTGACGCGCGTCGCCCGCGAGGTCGGCACCGAGGGCAAGCTCGGCGGCCAGGCCCAGGTGCCCGGCGTCGCCGGCACCTGGAAGGACCTCACCGACAACGTCAACTTCATGGCCTCGAACCTGACCGCGCAGGTCCGAAACATTGCCGACGTCGCGACCGCGATTGCCGGCGGCGACCTGTCGAAGAAGATCACGGTGAACGTCTCGGGCGAAATCCTTCAGCTGAAGGAAACGCTCAACACCATGGTGGACCAGCTCAACGCGTTCGCCGGCGAAGTGACGCGCGTCGCCCGCGAGGTCGGCACCGAAGGCCGACTCGGCGGCCAGGCCAACGTGCTCGGCGTCGCCGGCACCTGGAAGGACTTGACCGAAAGCGTCAACTCGATGGCGTCGAACCTGACGGCGCAGGTCCGCAACATCGCCGAGGTGACGACCGCGGTCGCCGGCGGCGACCTCTCCAAGAAGATAACCGTGGACGTGCGCGGCGAGATTCTGGAGTTGAAGGACACCATCAACACCATGGTGGACCAGCTCAACGCGTTCGCGGGCGAAGTCACGCGCGTCGCCCGCGAGGTCGGCACCGAGGGCAAGCTCGGCGGCCAGGCCCAGGTCCGCGGCGTCGCCGGCACCTGGAAGGACCTCACCGACTCCGTCAACTCGATGGCGTCCAACCTGACCGGACAGGTCCGCAACATCGCCGAAGTCGCGACCGCCGTGGCCAAGGGCGACCTGTCGAAGAAGATCACCGTCAACGTGTCGGGCGAAATCCTTCAGCTCAAGGAAACGCTCAACACCATGGTGGACCAGCTCAACGCCTTCGCCGGCGAAGTCACGCGCGTCGCGCGCGAGGTCGGCACCGAGGGCAAGCTCGGCGGCCAGGCGCAGGTAACGGGCGTTGCCGGCACCTGGAAGGACCTCACCGACAACGTCAACTCGATGGCGGGTAACCTCACCGCCCAGGTCCGCAACATCGCCGAGGTCGCGACCGCGATCGCCGGCGGCGACCTGTCGCGCAAGATCACGGTGGACGTGCGCGGCGAGATCCTTCAGCTCAAGGACACGCTGAACACGATGGTCGACCAGCTCAACCGCTTCGCGGGAGAGGTGACGCGCGTGGCGCGCGAGGTCGGCACCGAGGGCCGTCTCGGCGGCCAGGCCAACGTGCCCGGCGTCGCCGGCACCTGGAAGGACCTGACCGACAGCGTGAACTCGATGGCGGGCAACCTCACCGCCCAGGTCCGCAACATCGCCGAAGTCACCACGGCCGTGGCGCGCGGCGACCTGTCGCGCAAGATCACGGTGGACGTGAAGGGTGAGATCCTGGAGTTGAAGAACACCATCAATACCATGGTGGACCAGCTCAACGGTTTCGCCGGCGAAGTGACGCGCGTCGCCCGCGAGGTCGGCACCGAGGGCAAGCTCGGCGGCCAGGCCGAAGTGCCGGGCGTCGCCGGCACCTGGAAGGACCTCACCGACAACGTCAACTTCATGGCCTCGAACCTGACCGCCCAGGTCCGCAACATCGCCGAGGTCGCGACCGCGATTGCCGGCGGCGACCTGTCGAAGAAGATCACGGTGGACGTGCGCGGCGAGATCCTTCTGTTGAAGGACACGCTCAACACGATGGTCGAGCAGTTGCGCTCGTTCGCGGCCGAAGTGACGCGCGTCGCGCGCGAGGTCGGCACCGAGGGCCGGCTCGGCGGCCAGGCCGTGGTGCCCGGCGTCGGCGGCACCTGGAAAGACCTCACCGACAACGTCAACCTGCTGGCCGCGAACCTCACCACCCAGGTCCGCAACATCGCCGAGGTCACCACGGCGGTGGCGCGCGGCGACCTGTCGCGCAAGATCACGGTGGACGTGAAGGGCGAAATCCTTGAGCTGAAGAACACCATCAACACCATGGTGGACCAGCTCAACGCGTTCGCCGGCGAGGTCACCCGCGTGGCGCGCGAGGTCGGCACCGAAGGCGAGCTCGGCGGCCAGGCCCAGGTGCCCGGCGTCGCCGGCACCTGGAAGGACCTCACCGACACCGTCAACTTCATGGCGGCGAACCTCACCGAGCAGGTGCGCGGCATCGTCAAGGTCGTGACGGCGGTCGCCAACGGCGACCTCAAGCAGAACCTGACGGTGAAATCGAAGGGCGAGGTCGCAGCCCTCGCCGACACCATCAACAACATGACGGAGACGCTCGCGACCTTCGCCGACCAGGTCTCGTCGGTGGCGCGCGAAGTCGGCGTCGAAGGCCGATTGGGTGGTCAGGCCGACGTGCCCGGCGCCGCCGGCACCTGGAAGGACCTCACCGGCAACGTCAACCTGCTGGCGGCCAATTTGACCTCGCAGGTGCGCGCCATCGCGGAAGTGGCAACCGCCGTGACCAAGGGCGACCTGACGCGGTCGATCCAGGTCGACGCCCGCGGCGAAGTCGCCGAGTTGAAAGACAACATCAACACGATGATCACGAACCTCCGCCTGACGACGGACGTGAACACCGAGCAGGACTGGCTGAAGACCAACCTCGCCAAATTCACCAACATGCTGCAGGGCCAGCGCGACCTCACCACCGTCGGCCGGCTGCTGCTCTCCGAGCTGTCGCCGCTGGTGAACGCGCATACCGGCGTGATCTACCAGGTCGAGAGCGAGGACAATCCGCAGCTCCTGCTGCTCGCCTCCTACGCCGGCGACGGCGTCTACCCCTATCAGCGCGTGTTGCAGTTCGGCGAGGGCCTGATCGGCCAGTGCGCGCTCGACCGGCGGCCGCGCCTGGTCGGCGACATTCCCCCCGACGTGGTTCCGATCAACTCGGCGCTGCTCCGCGTCGCGCCGAGGAACCTCGTGGTGCTGCCGGTGCTGTTCGAGGGCCAGGTCAAGGCGGTGATCGAGCTCGCTTCCCTCACCTCCTTCACGACCTCGCAGATGACCTTCCTGGAGCAGCTCACCGATTCCATCGGCATCGTGCTCAACTCGATCGAGGCGACGATGCAGACCGAGGGCCTGCTGAAGCAGTCGCAGCAGCTCGCCGGCGAGCTCCAGACCCAGCAGCGCGAATTGCAGCAGACCAACGATCAGCTCGAGCAGAAGGCGCAGCAGCTCGCCGAGCGCAACGTCGAAGTGGAACGCAAGAACCAGGAAATCGAGCAGGCCCGCCGCGCGCTCGAAGAAAAGGCGACCGAGCTCGCGCTGACCTCGAAGTACAAGTCCGAATTCCTCGCCAATATGAGCCACGAGCTGCGCACGCCGCTGAACTCGATCCTGATCCTCGGCCAGCAGCTCACCGACAATCCGGACGGCAACCTCTCCGCCAAGCAGGTCGAGTTCGCCCGCACCATCCACGGCGCCGGCACCGACCTGTTGAACCTCATCAGCGACATTCTCGACCTGTCCAAGATCGAATCCGGCACCGTGACGGTGGACGCCGAGGAAATCCTGACCGCGAACCTGCTCGAGACCGTGGGCCGGCCGTTCCGTCACGAGGCGGAGAACCGCAATTTGTCGTTCAAGATCGACGTCGATCCGAACCTCGCGCGCAGCCTCGTCACCGACTCCAAGCGGCTGCAGCAGGTTCTCAAAAACCTGCTCTCCAACGCCTTCAAGTTCACCGCCGAAGGCGAGGTGCGGCTCAAGGTCGGCGGCGCGCTCGGCGGCTGGAGCCCGGATCATCCGGTACTGAACGCCGCGCCTGCCGTAATTGCCTTCGAGGTCGCCGATACCGGAATCGGCATCCCGCTGGAGAAGCAGAAGCTGATCTTCGAGGCGTTCCAGCAGGCGGATGCCGGCACCAGCCGCAAATATGGCGGCACCGGCCTCGGCCTTGCCATCAGCCGCGAACTGGCGAGCCTGCTCGGCGGCGAGATTCACCTGCGCAGCGCGCCCGGCAAGGGCTCGTCCTTCACGCTCTATCTGCCGCTGAAATATTCCGGTCCGACGCTGGCGCCGCGTGCCCCCGCGCCGGAGCACAGCCAGCCGCCCGCGCTGCAGCCGACCGCACCCGAGCATCGCGTCATCGAGCAGCTTCCGGATGACCGGCTCAACCTCGAGCCCGGCGACACCATCCTGCTGATCGTCGAGGACGATCCGCATTATGCGCGCATCCTGGTCGACCTCGCCCGCGACAAGGGTTTCAAGGTTCTGGTCGCCGCGCGCGGCGCCGAGGCGCTGGAGCTTGCCAAGCAGTACCAGCCGCGAGCCGTCTCGCTCGACGTGTTCCTCCCCGACATGCTCGGCTGGACGGTGCTGAGCCAGCTCAAGCACAACCCGCTGACGCGCCACATCCCCGTTCAGATCATCACGCTCGACGAGGACCGCCAGCATGCGCTGGCACGCGGCGCCTTCTCCTTCGTCAACAAGCCGACCACGACCGAAGGCGTCGCGGCCGCGCTGACGCAGATCAAGGAATATGCGCGCCCGCGGCGCAAGCGGCTCCTCATCGTCGAGGACAACGAAGCCGAGCAGATGTCGATCCGCGAGCTGCTGCACCATGACGACATCGAGATCGTGACGACCGACACCGGCGCCGGCGCGCTGTCGACGATGCGCGAGGCGCCTTGCGACTGCGTGGTGCTCGACCTGCGGCTGCCGGACATGAGCGGCTTCGAGGTGCTCGACCAGATCCGCAACGACGAGACGCTGTCGAACGTCCCGGTCGTCGTGTTCACCGGCCGCGAGCTCTCGGCCGAGGAGGATGCGGAGCTGCACACCATGGCGCGCAGCATCGTGGTCAAGGGCGTGGAATCACCGGAGCGCCTGCTCGACGAGACCGCACTGTTCCTGCATCGCGTGATCACGGAACTTCCGCTCGAGAAGCAGCGTATGCTCGAGAAGCTGAACAGCTCCGACGAGGATCTGATCGGCAAGACCGCGCTGCTCGTCGACGACGACGCCCGCAACATCTTCGCGCTGTCCAGCGTGCTGGAACGGCGCGGCATGAAGGTGCTGACGGCGACCACCGGCCGGGAAGCGGTAGCGCTGGTCGAATCCAATCCGGAGATCGCGATCGTGCTGATGGACATCATGATGCCGCAGATGGATGGCTATCAGACCATCGGCGTGATCCGCGAGAACCCCGCCTTCGCGCGCCTGCCGATCATCGCACTGACCGCCAAGGCCATGAAGGGCGACCGCGAAAAGTGCCTGGAAGCCGGCGCGTCCGACTACCTCGCCAAACCCGTCAACACCGATCAATTGCTGCTTGCGATCCGCATGTGGCTGCACCGTTGAGTTTGGATCCGCGAATGGACCAGGAAAAAGTCAACATCCTCCTCGTCGACGACCAGCCGGCCAAGCTGCTCGCCTATGAGGTGATTCTGAAGGATCTTGGCGAGAACCTCGTGATCGCCTCGTCCGGCCGCGAGGCGCTGGAGGTCCTGCTCAAGACCGAGATCGCGGTGATCCTCGTCGACGTCTGCATGCCGGAACTCGACGGCTTCGAGCTGGCGGCGATGATCCGCGAGCATCCGCGCTTCCAGAAGACCGCGATGATCTTCATCTCCGCCATTCAGGTCAGCGACATCGACCGATTGCGCGGCTACGAGATGGGCGCGGTCGACTACGTCCCGGTGCCCGTCGTGCCGGAGGTGCTGCGGGCCAAGATCAAGGTGTTTGCGGAGCTCTATCGCAAGACCCGCGAGCTCGAACGGCTGAACCAGGAGCTCGAGGACCGCGTCCGTGCACGCACGGCCGAACTGGAGAATTCCACCGCAAAGCTGCGCGCGAGCGAGGAGCGCCGCAGCATGGCGATCGCCGCCGGCAAGATGGGATCCTGGGACTGGGACTGGATCAACGGCGACTGGATGTGGGACGAAGGCCAGTACCGCATTTTCGGCGTGACGCCGGAGAGCTTCAGCGTCTCTTCGGCGAACATCCAAGCCCTGCTCCATCCGGATGACGTCGATCAGTTCCGCCAGGCGATTGCCGCATTCAACACCGACGCGCGGTCCTACGAGGCGGAGTTCCGCGTCAGCCGTCCCGATGGCGAGGTGCGCTGGTGCGTGGCCACGGCGGCCGCAACCATCGACGAGAGCGGCCGCGTCGTGCGGGTAAGCGGCGTCACCGTGGACATCACCGAGCGCAAGCGCGCCGAGGAGCGGCAAAGCCTGCTGGCGCGGGAGGTCGATCATCGCGCCAAGAATGCGCTGGCGCTGGCGCAATCGATCGTGCGCCTCACCCGCGCCGACGAGGTCAAGGCCTACGTCAACGCGGTCGAAGGGCGCATCAATGCGCTGGCGCGTGTGCACACCATCCTGTCGCTGTCGAGCTGGCAGGGCGCCGAGCTCTCCAGGCTGATCGACGAGGAGCTCGCGCCCTATTCGCTCGGCGGCCAGATCAGGCTGTCTGGTCCCGAGGTGCAATTGGTGCCGGCCACCGCGCAGACGCTGGCCCTGGCGCTGCACGAGCTCTTCACCAATTCGGCAAAATACGGTGCGCTCTCGACGAGGTCAGGGCGGCTCGCGATCAGCTGGGAGGCTGACGACAGCACGCTTGCGGTGACCTGGGAGGAATCCGGCGGCCCCCTGGTCAGGACGCCGAAATCGCGCGGCTTCGGCACAAGGAGCCTGCTGGCAAGTGTCGAGTCCCAGCTCGGTGGACAGGCACAGTTCAACTGGCGCCCCGAGGGTCTGTTGTGCCGCCTCGAAGTGCCATTGACCCCGAAGACCGCGGCAAATGCGGCATCCGCCGACGGTGACAATTCGGCCGAATTGCAGCTCGCGTCGGGCTAGCCGGACGCGGCCCGCCTCACAGGCCGCGATGGCTGGGCCTCATCGGCGACACGACCTTCAAGCCAGGCTTCGGTTCGCGCGAGGTCGCGGAGCGCCTTCGCATAACGGCGGGCTGCGCTTCGCTCGACGCCACGGGGCAGCTTGCGCGCCTTGCGCAGCATGTCGGCGGCGGCGTTGCGATAAGCCAGCGAGCGATAGAGAAAGACGACCTTACCCATATCGGATGTTCCCGTGTTGATGGCGTCCATCCTCGCAAGGCCGGCATGAACGCCGGATGAAGCGGCAGATGACAATTCCTTCATGCGGTAGGAACCCTCATTTTTCGCACGCGTTGGCGTGGCGGATCGGGATGCAGTTCCATGCGCGTGAAGAAGTCTCCCGGCGTGATTTCCGTCACAGGCGTCATCAGGCTGATGACGCATGCGATGATGGGCACGGCGCTCGGCCTCGCCTTCGGTCTCGCACTGGTGCTGACCAATCCGGCAGTCACCAACCTCGTTCAGGACGGCGGACGTCCTGCCGTTGTCGTCTTCGTCCTCACGTTGGTGACGACATTCGCTATCGGGGCGACGCTGACCGGCGCCGTATTCATCCTCGCGGAAGACAAGGAATCTTGAAGAGCACGTGACGCACGCGGCGGTTTCGTTCGGAACTCCTGCCGCGGATCGCGGTTGGCTGCCTGCGTCAATTCAACTCAGGGAGTTCCGACTCATGAAGACCACCAAGCTCGCTCTCGCCGTGATGCTGGCGACCGGCCTTGCCGCCGCGCCCTTCGCCGTGCAGGCCAAGTCGCACAAGGCCAAGCACGGATCCTCGATGTCGCAGACAACGGGCGCCAACACCAAGCCCTCCAAGGGCCCTGACGCGTCCGGCCAGGGCGGCTCCGGTCCCGGTTCCGACCAGGGTGGCACCATGACCAAGAGCAACACCAAGTAAGCTCGCGGCAATTGATCGAAGGCCCCGCGATCGCGGGGCCTTTTGCTGGACGGACGAAATACTCAGGGCCACATGGTCGGCGCGCGGATCAGCACGCCTCGGCCGGCGTGCCTCAAATCCTCGATGGAGCAGCCATTCCGGTGCGTCGCCTGGCGCAGTTTTGCCGCAACACATTCGCGCGTCGCGGACGCGGGCACGTCGGCGCAGATCTCGTCGAGCACCGCCTGCGAGGCGCCAATGTCCATATCGGGCATCGACGAGCTCCAGCGTGTTTGCGCTTGCGCGCATGCTTTAGCTGCGCCGGATGTCAGTGGTGTTAAGGCGACGGCCTTCGGGATTCGTCTTCACGAGGTGGTCGAGCTGCGCCCGCTTGCGCACGATCAGAAGCTGGGCCGCCGCATCGTCGAGCCCCTCGCGCTGCAATTGCCGGATCGCGGACCCAAGCTCCAGGATCTCTGCGCGCAGTCTCAGAATCCGGTAAGCGTCCGGGCCTTCCTCCACCGCGCGTCTCCAAATCTCTCAGCGGGGCGCGGCCAGGCGTAGCGGCCTGCCCTCGCTCTTCTGCGGGCGAAGGCGCACGCGATCGCGGATGCCGGGCAACATTTCGCCGCCGCCGGCCGCTCTCCATTCGCCGATCAGCAGGTTGATCTTCCGGCGCAGGCCGATCTGCGCCAGGGCTTTTTCGGTGCAGTCGCGGTCGCGGTTGACGAGGTCGCGCACGGTCGCCTCGATGTCGGCCATCTCCAGCCTCAAGGCGCTGATTTTACGTCGAATTTCATTAATTCTGTTGTCCATGACTTGTTAGAACAAAATAAGAACATATAGTCAAGTCACGATTTCAGAATGGAGAGGCGAGATGCAGGTTCAGGGTAAATACGACGCCCGGGTTTTTCTTAACGAGCAGATGACCCGGACGCAGGGGCAGAGACTGAAGCGGCTGAGCGAGGAGGCCTATCAGCCCACGCAGTACGATCGAGACCTGTCCTTCACCGAAGCCGCGCGCCGCATCCGGGCGCTGGAGGCGGAGATCGAGCTCGCGAATTCCTTCTAGTCCCACACCTGCGGCGAGCTTTGCGCGCGCATTCGGAACCATGCCTGTGACGGCTGGTTCTCCCTCGGCCAAGGGAGGACATTCATGGCACGCAAGGCAAAGAAACGCCGTTACTCACGCAGCTCCGGCAGCGATGTCGAAAAGGAAATGCGGCGCTACAAGAAGGGTACCGCGAAGAGCGGACGCGGTGGCCGCGGCGGACGCGTGAAGAGCCGCAAGCAGGCGATCGCGATCGGACTGTCGAAGGCGCGCAAGAAGGGCAAGAAGGTCCCGAAGAAGGCCTCGAAGCGGAAGAGCACCAGGAAGGCATCCAGGAAGACGTCGAAGAAATCCTCGAAGCGCAAATCCGCAAAGCGGTGACGCGGCTCAGATCATGCTGCCCGGCATGAAACAGCGGATCGCGACGCCGAACACGGTCTTGACCGGCCACACCATGGTGCGGCCAGCACGGTTCGGCTCGGTGATGACGGCTTCATCGGGCACCTCGACCCATTGCCCGTCGATGCGCACCCGGTAATGCCCGTTATGCGATTCCCAATCGGGATCGGCCACCGCGACGCCGTCGGCATCCGAACAGCACGGGCCGAGATGGCTGCGCAGGCTGTCGAACCAGGGCTTGAGCGGAGAATCGGCGAAGCGGCCGTCGTCGCGCGCAACCGCATGTCCGCTCGACAGCACGAACGGCGCCACAAGCAGCGCGCGCCTCAGCGAGAGCTTCAATCGATCCATCGCGGCACCGATCAAATGCAAGCCAGCGACCGGCTCCGAAAAACCACCGGACGCTGGAAGTTTCTCCAGCAACCTGCTTCGCCGCCGCAGCGGCCCTGCAGCGAATCCCAAGCCTGACGAGCGAACGCGGCTTTTTCGGACGAACCGGGTCACCGTTGCTGCCGTTAACGAGAATGTTATCGAGCCGATGGGAATCTCAAGGGGCTTACGCAGGCACGGGCACGAAAAAGGCGGCCCGCAGGCCGCCTCCTGAGCTTGCACCGCCGCGCGCCTTGCCTCACGCCAGCGGCACCGCGACGAACCGGGTCGCATCCGCACCCTTCACCTGCAGCAGCACACTGCCCTTGCCGGACGATTTGGCCTGCGCCAGCTCGGAGCGGACGTCGCCGACATTGGCGACGGGCTTGCCGCCGACATTGAGGATGACATCGCCGGTCTGGATGCCGCGCTGCCCCGCCGGTCCCTCCGGATCGACTTCGGTGACCACGACGCCCTTCTGGCCGGCGCCCTGCACGTCGGCGGCCGGCGCCAGCGCAAGCCCGAGGCGCGGCGTGCCGGCGTTCGGCTGGGCCTCCTTGCCCTGATCGGCCTTGGCCTGCCGCTGGTTCGGCAGTTCGCCAAGCGCGAGCGTCACCGTCTTGCTGTCGCCCTTGTGAAAGACGTCGAGCTTCACCGACGAGCCCGGCGCCAGCGTGGCGATGGTACGCGCAAGATCGCGGGAGTCCTTGACCGCCGTGCCGTTGACCGCGGTGATGACGTCGCCCGCCTCGATGCCGGCCTGCGCCGCCGGGCTGCCGTCCTGCGGGGTGTCGACGATCGCGCCCCGTGCCTCCTTGAGGCCGAGGCTGTCGGCGATGTCGGCCGTTACCGGCTGCACCTGCACGCCGAGCCAGCCGCGGGTGACCGCGCCCTTGTCCCTCAACTGCGCGACGACGAGCTTTGCGGTCGAGGCCGGGATGTCGAAGCCGATTCCGACCGAGCCGCCCGACGGCGAGAAGATGGCGGTGTTCACGCCGATCACGTTGCCGTTCATGTCGAAGGCCGGACCGCCGGAATTGCCCTTGTTGATCGGCGCATCGATCTGGATGAAGTCGTCATAGGGACCGTTGCCGATGTCGCGGCCGCTGGCCGAGACGATGCCGGCGGTCACGGTGCCGCCGAGGCCGAAGGGATTGCCGACCGCAACCACCCAGTCGCCGATCCGCGGCTTCTGGTCGGAGAATTTCACGAACGGAAAGTCCTTCTTGCCCTCGACCTTGATCAACGCAAGGTCGGTCTTCGGATCGGTTCCGACGACCTTCGCGGTGTAAATCGTGCCGTCATCGGCCGTCACCTGCACGGACTGGGCGTGGTCGACGACGTGGTTGTTGGTGACGGCATAGCCGTCGGCGGAAATGAAGAAGCCGGATCCCTCGCCGGTGATCACCTGGTGGCGCTGACGTGGCATGCCGTTCCTGCCATCGGGGAAGCGGAAGCCGAACTGCCGGGAGAACTGGTCGAGCGGCGAATCCTCATCCTGGTCCATCCGGTTCTGCTGCAGCATCGCGGTCTTGTCGTTGTCCTGATCGATCTTCACTCGCACCGAGATGACGGCGGGTTTGACCCTGCCTACGAGGTCGCCGAAGCCCGGCGGTGTCGCGGCGGCCTCCGCGGCCTGCGCCGGCGCAACGAAGGAGGTCAGGCCGAGCGGAGAGATGGGCGAGCTGACCAGCACCGCCACGCCAAGTGCGGCCACGGTGCCGAGCAGCGCGAGCCGGCGCGGCTTCAGGATGTTGCGGGATATGGAGGTCCCGGAATTGACGCGATCGTTCATGTCGGAATGTCCATGTTGGGGAAGTGTCGCCTTGCCACCAACATGGGCACTCCCACCTTACTGCGTCCCGTCCACGCGATTAAATCTTGGCAAGGGTGCACGCGGCCGCCGCAGGAAAACGATTCCTGCGGATTTGATGCAGCTCAACGCGGATGCTGACGGCGGTGAAAAACTGCGGCCCTCGGACGATGCCTTGGGGAGACGCCGCCATGTACAAAGACATTCTCGTCCACATCCCGACCGAACGCCCGATGCGCTCCGTGATCGATGGTTCGATCTCGCTCGCGGCCGGCCTCAACGCCCATATCGACGCGGTCGCGGTCGGCTATTTCGCGACCAGCGCGGCCTATGTGATGGAAGGCGGTGCGGCCGTCGCGGCCGTGATCGAGATGGAGCGCGAGCGCGCCATGGAGCGGGCCGAGGCGGCGCTCGCGGTGTTCAGGAGCGAAGCGTCGAATGCCGGCATTTCCCATGCCTGCCACCCGCTCGGCGCGATTCCGGCTGAGGCAGCCGGCTCGCTCGGCGAAATGGCGCGGCTCCGCGACCTCAGCATCGTGATTCAGCCAGACGCAGAGCAAGGTTCATTCGACAACGAAATCCCCCGCGAAATCCTGTTCCAGGCGGGCGGGCCCGTGCTGTTCCTGCCCTATACCTTCCGCGGGACATTCAAGGCGAAGCGGATCGGCATCTGCTGGGACGGCAGCCGTGTCGCCGCTCGCGCGTTGCGCGATGCAGCAGCGTTCCTGGCGCGGGCCGAGGAGATCGCGATCATCACCATCAACGAAGCCGATACGATCCCGGGCGAAGTCTCGGCGAGCCATCTGGCCAGGCATCTCGGACGGCGCGGACTTTCAACCCGCGCCATCAGCCTGTCGGCGGCGCGCGCCGACATTCAGCCGATCATCCTGTCGCTGGCGGCCGACGAGAACCTCGATCTGCTCGTGATGGGCGGCTACGGCCACTCCCGACTGCAGGAACGCTTTCTCGGCGGCGTCACCCGCGCCATGCTCCAGGCCATGACGATCCCGACGCTGATGTCGCACTAGCGAAGAAACGGCTCCGCGCGTCAGTTAAGCTGCGGCGGGGGTTGTCCATGCCGCAGCCACAGCGTCGCTTTGCCCATTGCATGCGTCGAAATGCGCCTTCAGCGCGACCTCGGCGAGATATTCGAAATGCTCGGCTTGGCCGAGGAGTTGCCAATTCTGGAGCGGCCGGTAGGCCGCCTGCTGACGGCACAGGGACGCCAGCGCCCGGTAGCGACGTACGTTCTCCATGACTCCTCCCTCGCATTCACAGGGCTTATTGCCGTGATTTGCGTCAGGCCGATGGCGGTTGTGCAAAACTTTTTGTGCGCGCTCGGCCCGCTTGGCCTGAGTTAACTTTTGGGAAACGCGCGAGCGAACTTTAGTTCCTGTTCAAAGCGGATTTCGGCGTGGAACCCGCGAACGCGTCAGGCGTAGCGAAGACGCGCGACGTCGATGCCGACCAGATCGAGATATCGCTCGATCACGTCAGGCCGGCCGACGAGAAAGCCCTGCATCTCGTCGCAGGCCTCGCGCTCCAGGAAGGTGCGTTGCGCCTCCGTCTCCACGCCTTCCGCCACGACCGGGATGTTCAGGGCGTGCGCGAGGCCCAGGACCGCGCGGACGATCTCGGCCGATTGCGGCGTCGACTCGAGGTTGGAGATGAAACTGCGGTCGATCTTGATCTTGTCGAACGGAAACGACTGAAGATAGGACAGCGAGGAATACCCGGTGCCGAAGTCGTCCATGGCGATGCGGATGCCGAGCGCCTTCAGCCGCCGCAGCAAGCCGAGCGCGCGGGTGAAATCACCGATCAGCACGCCCTCAGTGATCTCGACCTCGAGCCGGGTCGGCGCAAGTCCCGTCTCGAGCAGGATCTGGTGGATGGACCGTTCGAGGTCGCCGGCCTGGAACTGGACCGGCGACAGATTGACCGCCACCTGCAACGGACGCGGCCAGGACGCCGCCTCGCGGCAGGCCTCGCGCAACACCCATTCGCCGATCTGGACGATCAAACCGTTCTCCTCGGCAAGCGAAATGAACTGGTCGGGTGGCACCAGCCCGCGCGTCGGATGGTTCCAGCGCACCAGCGCTTCGAAGCCGGTGACCTCGCCGTCCATCCGCGCCTGCGGCTGGAAATGGACCAGGAGCTGGTTCTGCTCGAGCGCGTGGCGCAGATCATGCTGCAACAGCCTCCGGTCGCGCAGCTCCCGGTCCATCTCGGTTTCGAAGAACCGCACCCTGCCCCCGCCGTCGCGTTTGGCGCGATAGAGCGCGGACTCGGCGTTGGCAAGCAGCGTCGCCGCATCGATGCCGTCGTCCGGATAGAGCGCGACGCCGACGCTGAGGCCGACCTGGGACAGATAGTCGTCGACCTCGAGTTCCTTGCCGACCACCTCGACCAGGCGCCCGGCAATCGCCAGCACCTCCTCGCGGCGGACGCCATCCGGCATCAGGATCATGAACTCGTCGCCGCCGATGCGGGCGACGAAGGCACCGTCGGCTTCGGTCGCGAGACGATCCGCCGCCGCCCGCATCAGCATGTCGCCGACGGGATGGCCGAATACGTCGTTGACTTCCTTGAAGCGGTCGAGATCGAGGCTGAGCACCGCAAAGCCGGTCAGCGCCTCCTGGGCGTGCTGCAGCCGTTCGTTCAGCGCCCCGTTGAAGGCGCTCCGGTTCGGCAGGTCGGTCAGGGCGTCATGATGCGCAAGATGATCGATCCGCGCCTCGTTGGTGATCCGCTCAGTGACATCCTCGATCACGCCGACCAGATATTGCGGCGCTCCATCGCCATCGCGGATCAGCAGCTTGCGTGAATTGACGACGCGATCAAGATCCTTGCCGAATTCGAACCGATGCCCCTCCACGACGATCGGCCTGCCATTGTCGGCGACCCGGCGATCGACCTCGTTGATGAGCCGGGCAACCTCCTTCGGGAATATCTCGTCCGGGGTCTTGCCCAGCATGTCCTCGCGCGGCATGCCGTAGAAGGCTTCGCAGGCGCGGTTGAGCAGGACGTAGCGGGAATCCTTCGCCTCCTTGGCGACGACCGCGATCGGGATGTTCTCGATGATGCTGTCGAGGAATTCGCGTGCCCGCAGCAGGTTCTGCTCGGCGCGCTTGTGCGTCTGCTCCAGCTCCTCGATCATCAGCTTGATGGCGCGGTCGGTGCGGCGGCGATCGCGATCGCTCTCCTCATAGGCCGCGCTGACGAGCTCGCCGAGCCTGGTCAGATCGACCTGGCCGGCCTCGTCCGTCGTCTGGCGAATCTGTCGTGCCAGCAGACGATGCATGGTCAACCGGCCGCCTCCGCGATCATCGTGACGGTCATGGTCTGATTGTGCAGCTCGCAACGGCCGGTCGCGGCGGGCGGCGCGATCTCGCCATAGGAATAGAAGCCGATGCGAACGACGTCATCGCCGAGCTCGGCGCCGACCGCGTCCAGCTCGTCCTGCGTGCGCTGCCCCATGACCCTGCGCCGGCCGGTGCAGCTCACCAGGATCGCGAGCTTGTCGCCGGCAATTTCGCCGGCAAGCGCGCTGCGCGCTTGCCGGCCAGCCTCGCCCGCGCCCGCGGCAAGGCTGTCGAAATTGGCCCGCATCAACTGCGCGGTGCATCCTTCCGGAATGTCGGCGGCAAATGTCAGGGTACGGGCATCGCGATCCACCGCAAATACGGAGCGCACGATCTGCCGGTCCGGCGCGGACTCGTCGTGAATGCGCAAGGGAAACGCCAGGCCCGATCCCGGCATCGCCACGGCGTCCTCCTCGCCGAGATAGCGGCTGTAAAGATCGAGCGGCGGCTCGCCATCAAGCTGCACCAGCACGGGCCCCGCCGACTTCGTCACCTTGCGCCGTGGTCCGAACACGTCCCAGCCGCCGGCGCAGCCATGCGCGATGCGGAAGGATCGGCCGTAGAATCCGATTGCGGCGACGCGGTTCGTCGACGGCTCGCCGTCGGCGCCGACCAATGTCTGCTCGAGCCTGGTGCCGTCTCCCGCCAGTCCGCCCGTGACCGGCAGATCCGACCCCAGCACCTCCGTGATCCCCGCGATCAGCTCGCTGCCGTTCACATTCAATCCGTCGGAGAGGACGAATACGCCCGCAAGATCCGTTCCGGCCAACTGGCGGGCAAGACCCGCGCCGCAGGCCCGCGACGCGTCGCGAGACTCGATGACCTCGTGCACGAGGCGCACCTGCGTGCGCGCGAAGTGCAAGGCGACAGCGATGATTTCGTCATCGTTGATGTCGTCGCCCTGGATCTGTCCGCCCGTGGTGCAACCGACGATATGACTGCGCGGATAGAGGCCGCGCAGCTCGCGATAGCGTTCCCCTCCCGCCAGATGCTCCCGGCTGCCGAAATAAAGCACGAGCTGGGCCGGCTCTCGCAGGGCTTTCGCCCCGCCCCAGCCGTGGGCAGCATTCCAGTGGAGATATTGAATGTGCATCCCACGCGCCCTCCGCGGATCGTTGAACCACAAGCTGCGGCGCGGCGCATTGCGCCGCCGTTAATCGGGAGTGCGCTTCAAAGCCATTGGTTACCCCGGCATGAAGCACGTTGGCGAAAGAACGATGGTCCTCCGTAGTTTACCGGATCAGCATCGTCTCGCCGGCTCGCTGCGCGGAACCCTGTCGCGGTTTCGGAACCTCGGCGGCGGCGCGAATGGCCGCGATATTGCTGGCATAGTCACCGCCGCGAAACACCGCGGAACCCGCCACCAGCGCATCGGCGCCCGCGGCGGCTACCGCGGCCGCATTGTCGCGCGTGATGCCGCCATCGACCTCGAGCCGGATCGGCCGCCCGCTGATCATGTTCCGGATCCGCCTGATCTTCTCGATCTGCGAGGCGAGAAAGGATTGACCGCCGAAGCCTGGATTGACCGTCATCACCAGCACGAGATCGATACGATCGAGCACATATTCGATCGCACTCTCCGGTGTCGCCGGGCACAGGCTGACGCCGGCCTGCTTGCCGAGCGCGCGGATCGCCTGCAGTGACCGATCGAGATGCGCCCCTGCTTCGGCATGCACCGTCATGATATCGGCGCCGGCCTTGGCGAAGGCCTCCAGATAGGGATCGGCGGGTGCGATCATGAGATGGACATCGAGCGGTTTCGCCGTCACTGGCCTGATCGCCCTGATGACATCGGCGCCGAAGCTGATGTTGGGGACGAAGTGCCCGTCCATGACGTCGCAATGGATCCAGTCGGCGCCGGCCGCGTCAATCGCCGCGACCTCCTCGCCGAGACGTGCGAAATCCGCCGCCAGGATCGACGGCGCGATGATGACGTCCCGCGTCATGGCTTCGCACTCCGTGCATCCGCCCCGCCGCTGAAGACGCGACTTGCGAGCACATCGGCCGGATCGATGGTTTCTAGGTCCGCGACATCGAGCATGCGGTCGAGATCAGACACCAGGCGGTCGGCCTGCCGCAGCCGGATACGGTCGACGGCGTTGCGGATCGAGCGCGCGTTGGAGAAGAACGGCTGCGTTCGTCGGAGCGCGACGTACTTCTCAAAGGCCTCGCGCGCGGCGGCCGAGAAGCGATAGCCACGCTCCCTCAGCATCAGTTCGGCGATGACCAGCAGCTCGGCCTCCGCGTAGTCGGGGAATTCGATGTGGTGGGCGATGCGCGAGCGGAAGCCGGGATTGGAGGCGAAGAAGCTCGTCATCCGCTCGCCATATCCCGCGAGAATGACCACCAGATCCTCGCGCTGGTTCTCCATCACCTGAAGCAGGATCTCGATCGCCTCCTGGCCGTAGTCGCGCTCGTTGTCGGGCCGGTGCAGGTAATAGGCCTCGTCGATGAACAGCACGCCGCCCATCGCCTTCTTCAATATCTCCTTCGTCTTCGGCGCGGTGTGGCCGATATACTGCCCGACCAGATCGTCACGCGTCACCGAGATCACCTGCCCGCGCCGCACGAAGCCGAGCCCGTGCAGGATTTTTGCCATGCGCAGCGCCACCGTGGTCTTGCCGGTGCCGGGATTTCCGGTGAACGACATGTGCAGCGTCGGCGGCGCGGCGGCGAGGCCCGCGCGCTGACGGATGCGCTCGATCAGCAGCAGCGAGGCGATCTGACGCACGCGGTTCTTGACGGGCCGCAAGCCGATCAGCTCCTGTTCGAGCTGCTGCAGCGTGTCGGTGATCCCGGCCGCTTCGGCCTCCTTGCGGAGATCGAACTGCGTCTCGACGCCTTCAGTGGTCTTTGGGTGGGGGACATCCAGCATGGCTAGCCTCGAAGAAAAGGGCTTCGCCGCGGGGGGAGCGGCGAAGCAGTGGTCCGCCAAGGATATGGAGCAGGGAGTGCTCCGCGCGGAGGAGGATGACTTAAGTCGAGGCCTGCGCGAGCGGCCGGCGCACCGTGGTGTAGCGGATCGCGCGGCCGCCGACCTCCTGCCGCACCAGTTCGAACTCGACCTCCTGCGGCGGGCGGTTGACGATGAAGGAAATGCGTACCGACTCCCAGCCATGGCTGGAATCGAAGCCGCTGATGCGGATGTAGCGGTCGCCGTAGACCCTGCGGCACTCCGCGAGCTCCATCATCACGCCGGCCGCGTCCTGGAGATCGAACATCGGCAGTCCCCACATTTCCCAATAGGTGTTGCGTGGATGCGGATCGTCGGTGAACTCGATGTTCACCGCCCAGCCGTTGGCGAGGCAATACTGCACTTGCCTGGTGATCTGGTCGTCGGTGAGATCAGGCAGGAACGAGAAGCAGCCCTGGGTCAGTTTCATGTCAAAGCTCCCTCAAACGGTTTCGAGCGCGGTCGGCACGAAGTCCGGCGTGTCGGTGGATTGATAATTGAAGGTGACGTCCTTCCAGACATCCAGCGCAGACTTCAGCGGCGTGCAGGTCTGCGCGGCCTTTGCCAGGATCTCCGGGCCTTCGTGGACGTAGTCGCGCCCCTCGTTGCGGGCGAGGATCATCGCCTCCAGAGCCACGCGATTGGCGATCGCACCGGCGGCAATGCCCATGGGATGGCCGATGGTGCCGCCGCCGAACTGCAGCACGACGTCCTCGCCGAGCAGATCGAGCAGCTGGTGCATCTGGCCGGCATGGATGCCGCCGGAGGCGACCGGCATCATCTTGTTCAGGCTCGCCCAGGACTGATCGAAGAAGATTCCGTGCTCGAGCCGGGTCGGGTTAAACTCCTCGCGGCAGACGTCGTAGTAGCCGCGCGTGGTGTTGGGATCGCCCTCGAGCTTGCCGACCACCGTGCCGGCGTGGATGTGGTCGACACCGGCGAGCCGCATCCACTTGGCGATGACGCGGAACGAGACGCCGTGGCTCTTCTGCCGCGTATAGGTCGAGTGGCCGGCGCGATGCAGATGCAGGATCATGTCGTTGCGCCGCGCCCATTTCGCCATGGACTGGATTGCGGTGTAGCCGATCACGAGGTCGATCATGACGATGACCGAGCCGAGCTCTTTGGCAAACTCCGCGCGCTCGTACATGTCCTCCATCGTCCCGGCGGTGACGTTCAGGTAGGTGCCCTTGACCTCGCCGGATGCGGCTTGCGCGCGGTTCACCGCCTCCATGCAGTAGAGGAATCGGTCGCGCCAGTGCATGAAGGGCTGCGAGTTGATGTTCTCGTCGTCCTTGGTGAAGTCGAGCCCGCCCTTCAGGGCCTCGTAGACCACGCGGCCGTAGTTGCGGCCGGACAGGCCGAGCTTCGGCTTCACGGTCGCGCCCAGCAGCGGCCGGCCAAACTTGTCGAGCCGCTCGCGCTCGACCACGATGCCGGTTGCCGGTCCCTGGAACGTCTTCACATAGGCGACGGGGAAACGCATATCCTCCAGCCGCAACGCCTTGAGCGGCTTGAACCCGAACACGTTGCCGATGATCGAGGCCGAGAGGTTGGCGATCGAGCCCGGCTCGAACAGGTCGAGGTCATAGGCGATATAGGCGAAATACGAGCCCGGCGTGCCCGGCACCGGATCGACGCGGTAGCACTTTGCGCGATACTTCTCGGCGGCGGTCAGACGGTCGGTCCATACAACTGTCCAGGTCGCGGTCGAGGATTCGCCGGCGACCGCGGCGGACGCCTCGATCGGGTCCACGCCCTCCTGCGGCGTCACGCGGAACAGCGCGATGACATCGGTGTCCTTCGGCGTGTATTCCGGCTCCCAATAGCCCATGCGCTTGTATTCCATCACGCCCGAGCGATAGCGCTCCTTGCCGCGGACCGTTCCTGCATGTGCGTTCATGGCTTTTCTCCTGCTCTTCTCTCTCTGAATGGTTAGGCCGCGACCGGCTCGCGCGCGCCCACGCGCGGATCGAGCTCGCCGGCGCGATAGCGGCGTGCCATCTCGCTCATCGGGACCACCTTGATCCGGCTCGCATGGCCCGCCGTGCCGAACTGCTCGAAGCGCTCGCGGCAGAGTTCGCGCATCGCGTCCATCGCGGGCTTGAGGAATTTTCGCGGATCGAATTCGGAGGGCGCTTGCGCGGCGACTTTCCGGAACACGGCGGTCATCGCCAGGCGGCAGTCGGTGTCGATATTGACCTTGCGCACGCCGCTCTTGATGCCGCGGATGATCTCCTCGACCGGCACGCCCCAGGTCTGCGGCATCTCGCCGCCGAACGCGTTGAACATGTCCTGGAGCGGTTGCGGCACCGACGACGACCCATGCATGACAAGGTGCGTGTTCGGCAGCCGGCGGTGGATCTCCTCGACCACCCGCATCGCCAGAATGTCGCCATCCGGCTTGCGGCTGAACTTGTAGGCGCCGTGCGAGGTGCCCATCGCGATGGCGAGCGCGTCGACCTTGGTGGCACGGACGAACTCAACCGCTTGATCGGGATCGGTGAGCAACTGGTCGTGTCCGACCTTGCCTTCGACGCCGTGGCCATCCTCCTGCTCGCCGCCGCCGCGTTCGAGCGAGCCGAGCACACCGAGCTCGCCTTCGACGGAGGCGCCGACCCAGTGGGCGAGATCGACGACGCGGCTTGTGATCGCGACATTGTAGTCGTAATCGGCCGCGGTCCTGGCGTCGGCCTTGAGCGAGCCGTCCATCATCACCGAGGTGAAGCCGTGGGCGATGGCGGAAGCGCAGGTCGCCTCGTCATTGCCGTGGTCCTGGTGCATGCAGAGCGGGATGTCGGGATAGGTCCGCTCCAGCGCGTCGATCATGTGCGAGAGCATGAGATCCCCGGCATAGAGGCGGGCACCGCGCGAGGCCTGGATGATGACGGGCGCATCGACCTCGGCCGCCGCCTGCATGATCGCGATGCCCTGCTCCATATTGTTGATGTTGAACGCCGGCACGGCGTAGCCGCAGGTCGCGGCGTGATCGAGCAGCTGGCGAAGGGTGATACGGGCCACGGGAAATCCTCCTGTTAGTGCTGGCTCGCGCGGGCGATCGCCCGGCGGGCGGCTTCCGCTACGCCTTGCGGCGTGATGCCGAATTCGCGGTAGAGCACCGGGGCCGGCGCCGAGGCGCCGAAGCCGCGCATGCCGACGAACTCGCCCTCGGCGCCAATCCAGCGATGCCAGTCTCCGGCGACCGCCGCCTCGACGCCGACGCGTGGCGCGGTGCCGAGCACGCAGGCGCGGTAATCGTCCGGCTGCTCCTCGAACAGCGCGAAGCAGGGCGCGGAGACGACGGCCGCGCGGACGTGCTCGGTCGCGAGCAAACGGGCCGCTTCCAGCGCGATCGACACTTCCGAGCCGGTCGCCATCAAGGTCACGTCGCGGCCGCCATCGGGTGAGACGACGAGATAGGCACCGCGCGCGACGCGGTTCCTGCCGCGGGCATCGCTGCGGAAGGTCGGCAGCGCCTGGCGCGACAGGCAGAGCACGGAGGGACGATTTTCGGCCGCGAGCGCGCAGTCCCAGGCTTCCAGCGCCTCGACCGCATCGGCGGGGCGGAACACCAGCAGGTTCGGAATGACGCGGAGCGCGGCGAGATGCTCGACCGGCTGATGCGTCGGGCCGTCCTCGCCGAGGCCGATGGAATCGTGCGTCATCACATGGATGACGCGCAGCCGCATCAGGGCCGCAAGGCGGATCGCCGGCCGGCTGTAGTCGGAGAACGCGAGGAACGTGCCGCCATAGGGAATGAAGCCGCCATGCAGCGCCAGCCCGTTCATCGCAGCCGCCATGCCGTGCTCGCGGATGCCGTAGTGGATGTAATCACCGGCGAACGCGTCGCGCTTCACCGGAGCCTGTGACTTGGCGTGCGTCAGGTTCGAATGCGTGAGGTCCGCGGAGCCGCCGACGAGGCCCGGAATGGTCCCGGCGATGGCGTCGAGCACCTGTTGCGAGGCCTGCCGCGTCGCGAGTTTTGGACGTTCGGTGGCAAAGCGCTCGCGCAATTTCGCCGCCGCCTGGGCATAGGCGTTCGGCAGGGCAACGGCCTTGCCCTCGATGAACAGATCGCGCTGCTCAGGCGTCGCACATTCGTAGCGGTCGAGCCAGGCAAGACGCGCGACCTGCCCGCGCTGGCCGATCAATCGCCACGCCTTCAGAATCGGGATCGGCACCACGAAGGGCTGATAGTCCCAGCCGAGCGTCCGCCGCGCCGCCGCGGTCTGCTCGGTGCCCAGTGGCGCGCCATGCGCCTTCTCCGTGCCCTGCCGGTCCGGCGCGCCATAGCCGATGATGGTGCGGCAGGCGATCAGCGACGGTTTCGCGGTTTCGCGCTCCTCCGCAATCGCCTGCGCAACCGCCTCGGGATCATGCCCGTCGACGCGACGCACCGACCATCCTGAAGCGGCGAAGCGCGCGAGTTGGTCATCGGAGGTCGCGAGCGAGGTCGGCCCGTCGATGGAGATGCCGTTGTCGTCGAACAGCACGATCAGCCGGCCGAGCCCCAGATGCCCCGCGAGCGAGATCGCTTCCTGGCTGATGCCCTCCATCAGGCAGCCGTCACCCGCGATCACATAAGTGTAGTGATCGACGAGGCCATGGCCATGCCGCGCATTGGCCATGCGCTCGCCGAGCGCCATGCCGACAGCCGTCGCGATCCCCTGACCCAGCGGTCCCGTCGTGGTCTCGACCCCCTGCGTGTGGCCGTATTCGGGGTGGCCCGGGGTCTTCGAGCCCCACTGCCGAAACGCCCTGATGTCGTCGAGGCTGACGCCGCCGCCGGTGAGATGAAGCAGCGCATAGAGCAGCATCGAGCCGTGGCCCGCGGACAGCACGAAGCGATCACGGTCCGGCCAGCTCGGATGCGCGGAGTCGAATTTCAGGAAGCGCGAGAACAGCACGGTCGCGACGTCGGCCATGCCCATGGGCAGGCCGGGATGGCCGGACTGCGAGGTCTCGATGGCGTCGACCGCGAGGAAGCGGACGGCGTTGGCAAGATCGCTTTGCGCGACCGCATGGAGGTCGGCTTCGGCATGGACGGAGATATTCATCGACGTCTCTCCTTGTTCACTTCAAGCTGCGCTTGCGCTCGATGAGCTGCATGATCAGCGGGGTCAGGATGAGCTGCATCGCCAGATCGAGCTTCGCGCCCGGACACACGATCGAATTCGCGCGCGACATAAAACTGTGCGGCAGCATCGAGAGGAGATAGGGGAAGTCGATGCCGCGCGGGTTCTTGAAGCGGATCACGACCATCGATTCGTCCGGCGTCGGAATCCAGCGCGCGATGAACGGATTGGAGGTATCCACCGTCGGCACGCGCTGGAAGTTGATGTCGGTTTCGGTGAATTGCGGGCAGATGTAGTGGATGTAGTCCGGCATCCGCCGCAGGATCGTGTCGGTGACCGCCTCGGTCGAATAGCCGCGCGCACTGCGGTCGCGGTGCAGCTTCTGGATCCATTCGAGATTGATGACCGGTACGACGCCGATCTTGAGGTCGGCGTAGCGCGCGACGTTGACCTTGTCGGTCACGACGGCGCCGTGCAGCCCCTCGTAGAACAGCAGGTCCGAATTCTCGGGCAGCCGCTCCCAGTCGGTGAAGGTGCCCGGGGCCGCGCCGTGCAGCGCGGATTCCTCGGCATCGTGGACGTAGTGCCGCGTCACCGCGGTGCCGGTCTCGCCATAGTCGCGGAAGGCGCGCTCCAGCTCCTCGAATAGATTTGTCTCGGGGCTGAAATGGCTGAAATGCCTGTTGCCGCGCTCGGCCTCCTTCGCCATCTGCGTGCGCATCTCGGCGCGGTCATAGCGATGGAAGGCGTCGCCCTCGATGTAGGCGGCGTTGACCTTCTCGCGGAAAAAGATCTGCTCGAACGTCTTCTTGACCGAGGTCGTGCCGGCGCCGGAGGAACCGGTGATGGAGATGATCGGATGCTTCCTGGACATCGGACACCTCGCTCACAGCCGGAAGAAGCCGCGCCGCGCGAACAGCGGCGCGGAGACGCTGGCAACCAGCAGCGGATCGCAGTGCAGTTCCGAGACGCGCCGCACCTCGTTGCTCGATCCCATCACCAGCGGCACGCGCTGGTGCAGGCTGTCCGCCGCGAGATCGAGGATGCGTTCGCGCCCGGTCGAGGCCGATCCGCCGGCCTGTTCGATGATCATCGCCATCGGATGCGCCTCGTAGGTGAGACGCAGGCGGCCGTCGCCGTAGCCGGGGCGCGCATCCGAGGGATAGAGGAAGACGCCGCCGCGGGTGAGGATGCGATAGGCTTCCGCGACCAGCGAGCCGATCCAGCGCATGTTGAAATTGTGGTTCGCAGGGCCTTCGACGCCGGCGAGGCATTCGTCGATGAAGGCGCGCACCGGCGGATCCCAGTGCCGGCGGTTGGAGGCGTTGATCGCGAACTCCTCGCACGTCTCGGAGATCTGCACGGCGCAGCGCGCGAGGCGGAAGCAGCCGGCCTTGCGGTCGAGCGTGAAGATGTCGACACCATCGCCGAAGGTCAGCACCAGCGATGTCTGCGGGCCGTAGGTGACGAACCCGGCCGCAAGCTGCGCCGTGCCGCGCTGATGGAAGGCGAGAGCGAGATCGTCCGGCGCCGGCAGGATCGAGAAGATCGTGCCGACGGTCATGTTGATGTCGATGTTGGAGGAGCCGTCGAGCGGATCGATGGCGACGCAGATTTTCCCTTCCCGGTCGCCGATCTGCGGCTCGCGCATCTCCTCCGACGCCAGCGCCGCGATCGGCACCCTGCCGAGGCAGCGCCGCAGGACCGCGTCCGCCTGGACGTCGAGGTTGCGCTGGATGTCGCCGTCGCTGTTGCGGCCGGTGGTCAGGCCGGAGGCGTCGGCGAGGTCGCCGGTGCCGATCAGCTCGGCGATCTCGATGGCTGCCGCCGCGATGGCATCGACGGCGGCCGCAACCGCGAGCGCGTGGGGCGCCGTCTCGGAGTAGCGTTGAAGGTGGCCGTCCAGCCTGAGTTGCCCGGTCATTTGCGTCCATCCCCTTGCGGGCGCCGCGTCCATTCCCTCCCCGGCGGAGGCTGGTCGCGGTCGGTCCCGGCACGATGAGATTGACAGCGGCGATCTAATAAGGAAAATTTCTATTCATAATGGTCGTCAAAGATTTTTCTTATAATGGCTCCGGCCATGCAGCAGCCCAGCTCCGGCATTTGACGATCCGGCAGCTCCGCTCGCTCGCGGCGCTCTCCGCCAAGGGCAGCGTCACGGCCGCTTCCAGCCAACTGGGGCTGACGCAGCCGGCCGTGACCCAGCAGCTCCGGCAGCTTCAGGACCTCGCCGGCCTGCCGCTGGTGCAGCGGACCGGCGACGGCATGCTGCTGACGCAGGCCGGACAGGAGGTGCTGATGCTTGCCGAGCGCGTCGAGGCCGCAATCGCGGACTGCCAGGGCGCGCTCGACCTGCTTGCAGGGCGGACCAGCGGCACGGTGCATCTCGGCGCGGTCTCCACCGCCAAATATTTCGTGCCGCATGCGATCGCGGCATTCTCCAGCCGCTTTCCGAAGATCGAGATCAAGTTGACCGTTGGCAATCGCGAGGAGATGCGCGAGGCCATGCACGGCTACGACCTCGATTTCGCGGTGATGGGTCGGCCACCGGCCGACGTCAGCGTCGACGTCCGTCAGCTCGGGCGCAATCCGCACGTCATCATCGCGCGCAAGGGGCACTGGCTGGCGAAGGATTCCGGCCTCAGCCTGACCGACCTCGTGCACGAGACCTTCCTCACCCGCGAGCCGGGCTCGGGCACGCGCACGCTGATGGAGGGCATGTTCCAGAAGTCGGACCTGGAGCCGATCATCGGCATGGAGATGAGCAGCAACGAGACCATCAAGCAGGCGGTGATCGCGGGGCTCGGCATCGCCTTCATCTCGGCCCACACGGTGGCCCATGAGCTTGCCGAGGGCCGGCTCGTCGTGCTCGACGTCGCGGGCCTGCCGATCGTCCGGCAGTGGTACGTGATCCGCCGCAGCGACAAGGTGCTGCTGCCGCCGGCACAGGCGATGTTCGACTTTCTAGGCTCGGAAGGCGCGAACTACCTGCCCGAGGTGCCCGAGCTCGGCGAGCGCTAGCTCGCCGATGCTTACCCCATCAGCTTCATCGCAACTGTCGCGGCCAGGATGACGATGATCTGGAGCAGACGCTCCGTCGTGAAGATGCGGTTGAAGGTGGTCATCGCTCGCCCCTGCCGGCGTGAAGGATTTCAATCGCAACGTTGCTAGCATACGCGATCGCCGGGGTAACTCCGTAGTCGTCACGGGGAGCGGCTGCGGGCGAGCTATCGCTTCCAGGAGACGGGCTGAGCTCAGCGGACCCGGCGAATATATCCGCCCGGCCAGTAGGTCGGGCCCTCCGCCACGCCGCCTTCGTTGAAGGCGACCGGCGGGCTGGCGCGTTCGAACTCCGAATTCGCGGCCAGGAATTCCGTGAGCGCCGCGGCGGGATTGTTCCACGACCAGTCGTCGCGCGCGCCGGGCAAGCCGACCAGACCGGCCATGTTGCCATCGGCCACGACGACATGGCCACCCGGCCGGACCATCGGCGCATAGGCCTCGAGCTCCGCGCGAACATGGGACTTGCCGTGGTTGGAATCGAGGATGACCAGCACATTCGCTGGCCCCCCAATCGACGTGCGAACGCGATCGACCGTGCCTGGCGCGGCGGAATCGCCCTCGATCAGCGTGATCAGGTCGGCGAGCGCATGGGCTTCGATGGCCTTGCGATTGTGAGGGCGGATGTCGATATCGACGCCGACGACACGGCCGTGTCCGATCAGGCGGCATAGTCCGGCCAGAAACACCAAGCTGCCGCCATGGGCGACGCCGGTCTCGATGATGACGTCCGGTCGCTGCTGCCAGACCAGCTCCTGCAGCCGAAGCAGGTCGGACGGGAGCTGGATCACCGGCCGGCCGAGCCAGCTGAACGTATAGCTGTGGCGGTTCGCCCAGCTTGACCGCATCCAGGCCTCCGACAGGATCGCGAACGCCTCGGGCGATGCGATATCGTGCCGCTCCGTTCCGGCGGCTTCCACCGTGATCTCGTTGTCGTCGATGATGATGCGCATCATGATGCTCCGGAGAGGCGGTTGGTCCACCAGGCGATGTCGCGCTCGGCGCCTTGCTCCAAGCCGATGCGCGGCGCGCGCGCGGTCACGGACCGCAGCAGGCCGACATCGGCGGCGATGATCGGTTCGGCGTCGACGCCGCTCACCTCGACCGCACCGAACCTCACCAGGTGCCGTGCGCCCAGGCGGTCCGCAAAATGCTCGACGACGCTGCGCAGGCTGCGCGGCTCGCCACTGCCGAGATTGACGACGCCGCAGAGGTCGCTTACGAGCACGGCGACGATCGCCTCCGCGAGATCCTCGACATAGATGAAATCGCGGAGCTGCTCGCCATGCGAGCAGGCGAAGCTCCTCCCCGCGCGCAGATCGCGGATCAAGCGCGGGATCAGGCGTCCCTCGGGCTCGTGCGGACCGAAGGGGAAAAACACGCGGCCCCAGGCGACGCCGCTACCTGCGGCGACAAAGGCCCGCGCCGCGTCGAGCTTGGCTTCGCCGTAGAGCGTGGTCGGACGGCACTCACTGCGCTCGTGGCACGGGCCGTCGTGCGGCCCATATTCGAGACAGCTCCCGATTCCCAGCATGCGCCCGACTCCGGCGGCGCGGGCGCCGGCAAGCAGATCAATGCTCGCGGCGGCCCAGGCCCGGTTGACGGGATCGTCACGATAGCGGCCGGGCCGCGCCTCCCAGGCGAGATGGACGAGATGACTTGGCTGCGCCGCCGCCAGCACCCCGGCGCGGCCGGCCTCGGTGAGCAGATCGGCCACATGCCAATTCACGCCCGCAAGCGGCGGCTGCGCCGATCGTCCCGCACCGTGCACCTCGAAACCGCGGCTGGTCAGCACGGGAGCAAGGGCTCGGCCGAGGAATCCCGATGCGCCGGTGAGCAGGACCCGCATCATGTCAGAAATGGAAGCGACTGGTCCCGCTCCGACAGGATCGGGTCGGGTAGCGGCCACTCGATTGCCAGAGATGGATCATCCCAGCGAATTCCGGCGGCCTGCCGCGCGTCATAGGCTACGTCGATGAGATACATCAGCTCGGTCCTGTCCACGAGCGTCTGAAAGCCATGCGCGCATCCCTTCGGAACGAACACGGCATTGCGCCGATCTGCGCCGAGCTCCACCGCGCACCATCGGCCATAGGACGGCAGCGACCGCCGGAGATCGACGATCACGTCGAAAGCGCGACCAGCGACGCAGCGAACGAGTTTTGCCTCGGACTGCTCCGCCTGGTAATGCAGCCCGCGCAAGGTCCCGGCCCGCTCGTTGCAGGAGAGGCTATGCTGCGCGAACTGGGACGGCAGGCCATGCGCGGCGAATTCTTCGGCGCAGAACAGGCGTGCAAACAGGCCGCGCGCATCCAAATCCGGCTCGATCGAAATTTCCACGGCACCCGGCACCGGCAGTGGTTTGAATTTCATTCCGCGCCCTGCCCTATGCCCGCGACTTCGCCAATTCCGCGCTATACCAACGTCGGCGACCCATCTACCATCGCTGTCGTCGCGCCGGCGTCGTCCTGGCGCGATTGGGTCGCTGTGAAAAACTCACGGCGGCCGTTGAACGCCGGGACAGCGAGACAATAGTAAGTCGATCCGAGATGGACAAGCATCAGTGTCGTTCCTGCGGGCACCTGCTCAGCGAGACTTTTGTCGATCTAGCTCGCTCGCCACTCGCCAATTCCTTTGTGCATCCCGATCACGCCGAGGCGGTCGACAGGGACTATCCGCTGCACGTCTACGTGTGCGGCCAATGCCGGCTGGTTCAACTGCCGCAGATCGAGCCCGTGCGGACCTTCTTCGACGAGTATCTCTACTACTCGTCCTATTCCGAGAGCTGGCTTCGTCATTCGGAAGCCTATGTCCGGCGGATGATTGCATGTCTCGGCCTCACGGCGCAGTCCGAGGTCATCGAGATCGCCAGCAATGACGGCTATCTGCTGCAATATTTCAAGCGGGCCGGCATTCCCATGCTCGGCATCGAGCCGGCGGCCGGCCCCGCTTCCGTCGCGGTCGGAAAGGGCATCCCGACGCGCATCCGCTATTTCGGCCGCGACACCGCCGCAGCGCTGCGCGCCGAAGGGCACCGGCCGGACCTGATCGTTGCCAACAACGTGGTGCCGCACGTCCCGGACGTCAACGACTTCGTCGCCGGCCTGCGCGTGCTGCTGCCCGAGGGCGGGCACATCACACTCGAGCTTCCCTATCTGCTGCGCCTGATCGAGCAGACCCAGTTCGACACGATCTATCACGAGCACCTGTCCTATTTCTCGCTCGCGTCCATCGAGAGGGTGCTCGGAGCCCACGACCTCATGCTGGTCGATGCCGAGGAGCTTCCGACCCATGGCGGCTCCCTGCGCCTTCATGTGCGCGGCCGGGAGGTGATGGCGGCCACATCCCCCACACTGCAAGCGATGCGGCAACGCGAGGCACAGGCAGGTCTCGGCGATTTCGCCACCTATCGCGACTTCGCCGCCCGGGTGGCTGCGACCCGCGCGGCGCTGCTGGACTTTCTCGGCGAGGCGAGGCGTGCGGGGAAGACGGTGCTCGGCTATGGCGCGCCGGCCAAGGGCAACACGCTGCTCAATTATTGCGGCGTCACGCGCGAGTTGCTTCCGTTCACGGTCGACCGCAATCCCCACAAGCAGGGCATGCTGCTGCCCGGCACGCGGCTTCCGATCCGCGACCCGGCAGCGTTGATCGAGGCGAAGCCGGACTACGTCCTGATCCTGCCCTGGAATTTGAAGGACGAGATCATCACCCAGATGGTCGTGGTCCGCAGTTGGGGAGGACAGTTCGTGGTGCCGATTCCTCGACTGCAGGTCATCGGCTGAGCCGGCAACCGCCGGCTGGAACGACGGGACGCTCCGTCCCGCGCTGGTGGTTAACGATTCAAGCCGCGAGCGGAGCGGCGTGGTCGGCGTGCGCTTCGAAATAGGCTTCGAGCTCGGCCAACGCCCGCGCTTCCCACTCCTTTGCCTGCTCCAGCAGCGACCAGCTCTGGCTCGGGCGAAATACGGCGGTCTGGCGATAGAGCGAGGCGATTCCGCGGTAGCGGCGCACGTTCTCAAAAATGGCCTGGCCGTTCATGTTCGAAACTCCCCCGTCATTCCCGCGGGAGAAATTGCGGCCAAATCTTTTTTGAAAAGTTAGCGGCGGGCGCCAAGCGCGTGGATGGTTGCCGGAATGTTGCGCCGAGGCAACGCGCACAGGCTTCGATTATCGCAGGTTGGTTGCAGCGCCCTTGCTTGACGGCCTGAATCCGCCGCGGCGGACGATCGACATCGTCGCGCGGCAGAGATCGGCAAGGCCGATCAGGAGCACGGCGAGCAGGAAGAACAGGTTGATGGAATCGGTGTTGGCGGTGGTCAGCGGGCTGAATTCGAAAAATGGCGGCATGAACGCCCACCACACCAGCGGTATAGTCAGCAGCGCGGCGAACGCCGCCGCCGGCGCGCCCGCCAGAATTCCGACCAGGAAGATGCTGGGAATGAACGCCGCGAAATAGAGTTTTGCGCCCAGCGCGACGCAGACGCCCTGAATCACGGCCGACACCGCCACGATCGCAAAGCCGAGCAGGAATGCCTGCCACGACCATGGCCGCATTCGCGGCACGCCGAACAGCCCCGCACGCATGATGACCTTCCCCAGCCGCCTGTTTCCCAAGCCTATTACGACAAAAGTACTACAGCGGCGCCGAAACCGCGAGGCGGAAATCGCAGGGTTGGTAAATTGGTTGCAGCGCACAATCGGGGCGGACGCTTAAATTTGTAACCAAGAACTCTACCCCGTCGTCCTGAGAGGCGCGGGGCAGGGGACGCAACGCGCCCCACGGAAGCCCTTGAAGGATGAACAGCCACGATGCAACCGGGCCGTTCATCCTTTCGAAGGCCGCCGAACAGGCGGCAGCCCCAGGATGACGGGGAATTGTCAAACAGCAGACGCGCCTTGGCGTTCTCGCGGCGGATTCGCCCGAGCTTTGCTTCGTCTCCTCGCCCTCTTGAGCAAGAGGGCGCAGGGAAGGCCGGGTGCCGGCTGGCACCCGCGGTCCGCTGCGCAATGGGTACACGCAGAAGAACCGCACAGCAGCATACAGGTGTAGCCAGACACACGGCCTTCCCTGCGCGATGGCTGGACGGCTTATGCCGCGCTCTCCCGGGAGCCGAGTTCGTTCTGGCCTCCCTCGCCCCAGCGAAAGTCGCCGGCACCGCGCCGGTTGACGCGCATGCCGCATCCGCAAGAGCTTGACCGTAGCGACGACGGTCGGGACCACGCGGTTTTGCCGTACGCACGGCCCGCCATTTTCACCGCAACATGTCCGGCCCTGTCGACGGAGCCGGACACCTGCTGGCGAGACGAACCTTTCAGCGCCGCTCGTCCGCGCGAAGCAAAGGGCTCACGGAGAGCAATCCGCCCTGCCCTTTGGCTTTCGCGCACGACGCTGCCGCGTCCACCGCAAGCCCGGCTCGCGACAAATGACGACACAAGATCGCCCCTCAGGAGTGAGCCGGGATGGCCGACACATACGATATTTCCGAATTTCGGTAAAGCGGAATATTTTTGCGAGAACGGCTTGACACCCTTTCAGGTGTTTTGCCCGACGGCGCCAGCCCGGGCTATCCGGAACTTTCGTTGCGAATCTGCAACGGTTCCCGTCAGTCAAACGCCGGACAAGAGAATCTCCCATTGCGGCCACGAACCCTGCTCACAACGCCGTGAGACAAGCGGGGATGTTTTTCGATGCGCGCGCAACGAGTCTGGAGAGTCAATAACGCCGGCCCCAGCGTCGGGCAGCTTCAGTCCAGGCTGGACGATCTCAACAAGCGTCTCAGTCGGCTCGAAAGCGAGCACCCGGGGAGTTCGACGATCGAGAGCCTGAAATCGACCGCGCTCGGCCTGTCGCGCGAGATCGACGACCTTCGTTGCGCCGAGGCGACCGAGGCGTTGAGCGAGCTGTTGCGGAAGTAGGCCATGCCCGCGCCGGCGCGCCGCGGCCTGCGATACCCGCTAGCTTGTGCGGCCCGCCGCTCCCGCCTTCGCCATTTCCGCGCGATACCAGTCGCCGATCTCGCTCGCGGTCATCAGCGCAACGCCGTCATGGCCGACGACGTAGTCGAGTAACTCCTCGAGATATCTGATCCGGTGCGGCACGCCGGTGATGTAGGGATGGATCGAGATCGCCATCACGCGTGCATTGTCGGCGCCCTCGAGATAGAGCCGGTCGAACTGGTCGATGCCGCGTTTCAGGAACTGGTCGGACGGCAGGTGCTGGAGCGTGTGTACGACGATGTCGTTGGTCTCGACTGTATACGGGATCGTCGTGATGGGACCGTGCGGCGTCGCGATGTCCTGCGGCAGGTCGTCGATCACCCAGTCCGCGACGTACTCGATCCCATTGAGGCGCAGCAGGTCGAGCGTCTCTTCGGTCTCGGTCAGGCCAGGGCTTTCCCAGGAGCGCGGCGCGCGTCCGGTGAATTCCGCGATGGTCTCGACCGAACGCCTGATCGCATCGGCCTGGTCGGGGAGCCTGTGCATCGGTCCCTGCATGAAGCCATGCCCCATGAACTCGAAGCCGGCCTCGCGCGCCGCAGAGGCGACGCGCGGATAGGCGTTGCAGACGTCGGCATTCGCCGCCAGCGTGACCTTGATGTTGCGATCGGTCAGCGCCTTGAACTGGCGCCAGAAGCCTGCGCGCATCCCGTATTCGTGCCACGCCCAGTTCGGGACGTCGGGCAATAGCGGCTGGCCCATCGGCGGGCTCAGGACGACGCGCGGCATCGCGTTCTCGATCCGCCATTCCTCGACATTGAGGATCACCCACACGGCAAGGCGCTTGCCGCCCGGCAGAATCAGCCTCGGCCGGTCCACGATCGCCTGATAGGGGATGCGGTCACTGAGGACCATCGAAAGCCTCCTGTCGTAATGCGGCTGAAGCCTAAAGCGTTTGATCGGGTCGATGCGAGAGGTGAACACGAAACGACCGACCGAGCGAAATTGGATCGTGCTTTAGGTCGTGGCCGCGGTGACGCGCGGCATCACCTGCTCGGCCATCAGGATCATGGAGCGGCGCGCCAGTTCGCGATCCTTCCAGTCCTTGCCGGCATAGAGCAGCGTGCCGAACTGGCCGACCTCGTCCTGGAACGCCAGCAGCTGGTCGGCGACGCTGTCGGGCGTGCCGTAGATGATCAGCCTGTCGCAGACGGATTCGAGCGTGACCTCGTCATCGGGCTGGTCGCGCCGCGTCTTGAACAGCTCGATGCGGCCGTTGCGCTTGAGCTTGGTGAAGAGCGAGCGGTAATAATAGACGTAGGGACTGTCCGGGTCGGTGGCATAGGCCTTCGCGGTCGCCATGTCGTCGGCGACGAACACGCTCTTGGCCACGCGCCAATTGGCGAAATCGGCAGTCCTCCCGACGCGCTCGCAGCCCTCGACATATTTCGGCCAGTGGCTCTTCACCCACATCGGCATCAGGAAGTTGGCGGAGATCGGATCCCAGCCGCGCGCGGCCGCCTCGGTGACGCCCTTGGAAAACGGCGCGACCGCGGTGACGACGATCGGCGGATGCGGCCGCTGCAGCGGGCCGGCGATGTAGCCCTGGCCGATGTCGGTCATCAGGGTCTTCTGTGTCGTGATGCTCCAGAACTTGCCCTCGATGTTGTAGGGCGGCTCGCTCGCCCAGATCTGAAGCACCTGGTTGATCGCCTCGAGGAACATCGCGTTGCGGTCGCGCTCGAGCGTGCCGAACAATTCCGCGTCCGAGAGTAGGCCGCCCGGGCTGATGCCGAAGATCAGCCGGCCGTCGAGCATGTGGTCCAGCATCGCGATCGTGGCGGCGACGGTGGCCGGATGGACGTTCGGCATGTTGACGGTGCCGGTGCCGAGCTTGATCCTTTTCGTCGCCGCGGCGATCCAGGCCAGGAAGGCGACGCAGGAGGTGATGTTCTCGGCGCGATCGGTGACGTGCTCGCCGACATAGCCTTCCGAGAAACCCAGCTCGTCGGCCAGCAGGAACGCCTCGCGATCTTCCTGCAATGAGATCCGCCAGTCCTTCTCCAGCGGATGGATCGGCATCGTGAAGAAACCCAGTTTCATGGCCGGTACCTTATGTGCTCGTCGGTTGAACCACCGATCTCTGTTATGAAAACCGTCGCTCGCCCGGCGCCCTCAAGCCCGCGTTCCCATCAGCTTGTCCATGGTGGTCTGCAAATGCCGGCGCATCGCCTCCGTCGCCTTGAGGCGATCGTGCTGCTCGATCGCATCAATGAGCGCATCATGCTCGGCGAAGGATGAATAATCCTGGGGCGGACGGATCGGCCTGGTGTCGAGCCAGCGCCAAACCACCGCCCGCCGCACGTCGTCGACGGTGCGGTGGATTTCCGCCAGCAGCGGGTTTCCAGTTGCTTCCGCGATGAGGCGATGCAGCCGCCCGTCCAGCATCTCGTAGTCCTTCCATGTCCCGGCTTCGCGCATCTGCTGCGCCAGTGCGCGCATGCCCTCGATCTGCTTGAAGGTGGCGTTGACCGCGGCAAGGCTCGCAAGCTCCGGCTCCAGCACGAGCCGCGCTTCCATCGCGTTGCGCGGGCTGGTGCTGCCGCGAAGCACATCGAGGTGCGACGCACCTGCTTCGGCTGGTGCACGAACGAACGTGCCGCGGCCGACTTCGCGCGACAGACGGCCGTCCAGTTCCAGCCGTGCAAGCGCCTTGCGGATCTCGCTGCGCGAAACGCCGAACTGGGCGGCAAGCTGCCGCTCCGGGGGAATCCGCGTGCCGGGACCTCCCTCGGTCAATCGCACCAACAAGTCGAGCATCGGTCAGCCCTCGCAACCAATATCAACCAATCCACATTTCACGACATTTTGGTTCATCAGCGCAAGACCAAAATACCGCTTCTCGTTGACAGCAGGATATTTCGAGGCAAGGCTTCCAGCCAGATATGCAGCCAATTCACAGAATTGGTTGACCAATAGGCGAGGATCGTTGCGATGGCCGAGACCGCCGGCGTTCACACGTCCACCGACATGCCCCTTCCGGCATCCATGAAGGCCTGGGTGCTGGGAGACCCCGGCCAGCTCCATTTGATTGAAAAGCCCCTGCCCGTGCCAGGGCGCGCCGAGGTGCTCGTCCGCATCGACGCGGTCGCGATCTGCGCGACTGACCTCGAGATCATCGAGCATGGCACGCCGGCGCTGATCCAGGGCGGGCCTCCCTTCAACAAGAACTTCACGCCCGGTCATGAATACATGGGCACGATCGCGGCGCTCGGACCCGGCGTCGACGAATATGGGATCGGCGAGCGCGTCACGGTCGAGATCCACGCCGGCTGCGGCCAGTGCAAGCGCTGCCGGCAGGGCATGTACACCTCCTGCCACAATTACGGCCTAAACTACGGCGCCGTCGACAAGGGGCACCGCGCCAACGGCTTCACGACCGACGGCGGCTTCGCCGAATATGCCGTCAACCACATCAACACGCTGTCGCGGGTGCCCGACGGCATGAGCGACGAGGAGGCGACGCTGGTCGTCACCGCCGGCACTTCGATGTACGGCCTCACCGAGCTCGGCGGGCTCGTGGCGGGCGAGAGCGTGGTCGTGACCGGGCCGGGCCCGATCGGCCTCCTCGCGGTCGCCGTCGCCAAGGCGCTCGGCGCAAGTCCGGTGATCCTGTCGGGCACCCGGGATGCCCGGCTCGCGATCGGCACGAAACTCGGCGCCGATCGCGTCGTCAACATCAACAACGAGGATCTGGTCGCGGTCGTCAGGGAGATGACGGGCCGCGGCGCCGACTATGTGGTCGAATGCGCCGGCACCGGCGCCACGATCAACGAAGCCGCAAAAATGGTCAATCGCGGCGGCAGGATCTGCCTCGCCGCCTTCCCCCACGAGCCGGTGCTCGTCGATATCGGCGCGCTGGTGAAGAACAACGTCTATGTCTACGGCATTCGCGGCGAGGGCAGGAGCGCGACGCACCGCGCCATGGCGCTGATGGCGGCCAGGCGCTTCGACGCCACGCTGATTCACACCCACACCTTCCCGCTCGCGGAACTGCCGACGGCACTGCACTACGCGCGCAACCGCATCGACGACGCCATCAAGGTCGTGGTCAAAACCCGCGGCGCGGTCACGCGGGCGAGGAACGCGGTGGCGTAGTCCGGTCATCCGCCGCCGAGCGATTTGGTGTTGCGTCGAGGAACCATCGGCTCCCGCCGCCATTTCCATGACAGCATGGAGCAGATCATGACCAGGCACCTGACGCGAGCCGGTCTCGCGCGCGGCGTGGCCGGCGCGGTTTCCACGCTGGTCCTTTGCGCGACAGTCGTCTTCACCATCGCGCGCCACTTCGCGCTGTGAGGGATTTTTCATGACATCCGATCCCGAGGAGTCGGTGAGGCTGCAAGGCTACGGCGAGATGACGCTGCGTACGGCCATCACCACGCTGATGCGGTTGCCCTCGCGCGAACGAACGGACGCCGCCATTTTTCGCGTCCGCGACGGCGTGCGGCTCGCCTCGAGCGAGATCGCGGAACTCGCATCGAGCTGGGGCCTTTCGCCGACGGCCGAGATCCGGTCTCCGAAACTCGTTCCCGACCAGCACTGGGCGGACACCGTTCGCGGCATGGTCCGCGAGGCTCCCCTGCCGTCGCTGATGTTGGCGTTCATGCTGGGTGTGCTGGTGGCGAGGCGGTAGGCGTAGGGCTGTTCGGCATCATCAACGGATGCCTGGTTCAAAATCGCCACCGATTGAAGAACGAGGGCAGGATAATTGCTGCCGAATCCAATGACTTGTATAGTACCCTTCGTGGAATTGCTCGCAAAAGCTGCATTCAATGGCGTTACACCTTTTTAGTTACAACTTTGGATTGCCGACAATTTAAGCTTTTGGTGGCACACGCATAGGCGCTTATTCTGCCGCCATGCTCGCTGGGATTGTCGTGCAGGGTATTTGTCGACTCTCTTTTTGAAGCCACAGCAAGATCGGAGGTACGCAGACGGCACAAGCGAGGCTTATGCTCGTACGCTCGCGCTGCTGTCCAGCGTCGCATCCGCCCAGCCGTCGTAATTGAAGCCGTTCTTGAGGCGGTCGCCAAGTCCGCCGGTTGGCAGGTCGTCGAGACCTTTATCGATCACGGTGGCGAAAGGCTGGGAGCACCTGCAGGCTTCCACCGCCTGGTCGAAAGCCGTCACCGCAAGGCAGATCTATCTCTTCGCCACATAGTGGGTCGATCGCCTGGCGGGGACAGCCGCCGCCGACTGTAACTTGGCGTGCTCCTGCGGCGGCTCGCGGAACTCTTTTCGTCCTCGTCTTGACCCTCATCCAAATCGCCGGTCGCTTGAACCCAGTTCTTCACGGGCTACTCAGGAGACTTTCCCGTCAACAAGCTTCTGCTTGGATTGCCGGTCGAGGTTTTTCTGCGTTTTCAGCCAGAAAAGCCGGCGAAGCGCGCGATCGATCTGCGCGTCCAAGCGCTCCTCCACGCCCAGATCCTCCAACATTTTCTCGGACGCGAGCAGTTCGGCAGCAGCCGCAAGGTAGCCATCCGGGTCAGGACGACGCTCGCGAACGCGCGGCAGAAGGACGCCGTCTATCTCCTTCTTGATGGCAATGATCCAGTGGTGAGGCTCTTCAAACTTGTCGCGAGGAACGCTGGTTTGAAGATGGACGTCGTACTCCTCGGGCAACATCCCGACCAAAAGTTCCACAAACTTCGGGTTGCTGTCGAGAGCCAGCCAACAGCTAAGGTGCAGGAGCCGCTCGTAGTCATCGCGCGGCGGGTCGGGCACCTTCTCAGAATGTTTCGTGATCAAATACTTCGTCCGCTCGAGGTCGGTTTCGAAGAGCGGATCCGGCCGCTGGTCAAAAACGCGATTCTCTGGCTTCAGGAGGACCGCCCTCGCTTCCACCTTCCGCCTTTCGCGGACGCGGTGCTTGCGCCAGGTGGCCAGCAGGATGTCTTGTACACACTCTTGCTGCAGGGCGCCTTCCGGCTCGAGTTCTTCCAGAAACTCCTGCCGCAGTTGCTCGTATGCGGCAGGATCCTCCCAGGGCAACATCTCGACCGAGGCGAAGGCACCATGTTTGAACGCGGCCGGCAGCCGAGGACGTCGAGACGTCTTTGCCGGCCCAGACTTGCGCACTTTCGGCACGCTCACACGAGAGTCCTCCATCCCCGGCTTTTCCGGAGAACCGATTGTATTCGGATCCCCCCTAGCTGATTCGTAAGCGTCGAGCTGAGGCCGTTCGGGGATAGCGATTGTTTGTCCCACGGCGAGTAAATAGCGTGGATATCGATGACCAAGAGATTGACGCCGGTATTTGCCCGCCGCTAGCCAGCCGATGCTCATCGAATCCCGATTGCGTGGGAAGTTGCGGAAGCTTGATGCCGGCATTCCGGTATCGGGCACCACATCATTGTGATGATACTCGCTGCTCGCTCTGGCTTGCCTTGGGCGGCCGCCGGCACCGTGCGACCAACCATCACACAACAAGGTCGAGGGCCGACGCTTCAATTGACAGGTGATCGCTGGGCGCTCTGTATCGCGGCCCCCAAAAAGTGAGATAGGCCCGCGAAGGCGTGATGCTGTAGCCACAAGGCTCCATACGGCGTGAGATGGTGTTGATCCTTGTAAAACGTCTGCCCGCCGTCGCTTAGGGGACACAAATCTCCATTGCAGAGAAACGGCCACGCATCGAAGAAAAATACCTGCCCTGGATGGCTCATTTCTATCTGCCTCAGGACTTCTCTCGTGAACGTGTGGATCTCAGGATCAACGATGACATTCATTTTGGAGCAATCAAAGCGACCAAGGAAGGCGGGGCGATCAAAGCAGACCGACGGGGGATTTGCGACCAAAGGACCATTGCCCAGTAAGATTATGTTCCGACCAGTCTTCACGAGCAAGTCGACAGTCTCTCTCATCTTCTCAGCCCATAGAAGCCGCGGCTTCGCATGCTTCAGTTCGCGTTGTTCGGCATCAAGTGTGTAGCGTCTGCCAAACCCTCTTCCCATGCCAATTTCCCAGAGGCCCGCCAAGATGATGACGCGGGGGTTATCCTGCGTTATTCGAGACAGCCATTCTAGTTTCCCCCTGATACAATCATCGCTTTTCACGGAAACATCGATGGCGTGAATATCCAGCACAAATGGACAGCCCGGCACGATTGGATACAGGTTTCCTCGCAGGCGCGCCTCCTTCAAGGTTTCTGCCACTGCTGGAGCGTAGTGAGCCGCGTGACTGTCGCCAACAAGTACGACATCGGGATGATCGATCGGGCAGAGTCCAAACTCACCTTCGCAAAGCGGCAGCGAAATGCGCTCGATGATCCACGGATCGGAAAGCGGTCGAATCGGCGGCTTGATCATTGTCGAGGCGGCCACGCCAAAAACAACAATGAAGGCGGATAGCGATCCCCAAGCGACCGTGAAGTTCAGACGCGCTTCGGCGCGCCCGCTACGATATCGCTGCTCAACGAAATGATGGAGGGGGATCGCCAGAAGCAGAGACGCGATGACCAGCCCCACCCTGTCGGGTTGCTGCATTTGATTGAAGCGCCAATATTCATAGAAAACAATAATAGGCCAGTGGACCAAGTACACTGAATAGGAAATGCGGCCGACGTACACGCCCAGCGCATTATTCCACACCCGTTCCAGAGAAGGCGCAACGCCTCCAAAAATCATGCACGCTGTGCCAATGCATGGGATGATGACAAGGGAAGTTGGCGTGTGCGGCCTGAACGTGATCATGGCGATAACCACAAGGCAGAATCCCAGGATCGAAAGCGCATTGCAAAGCATTTGCTTGCGATGTTTTGACGTGCGCTCCAGCCACACCAGCAACGCGCCCACAGCGAACTCGAACACACGAAACGGAGTCAGAAAGAACACGGCGTCCTGGTCAATGTTGAAATACGCGACACTTGCGATGAAGCTCAGAGCGCCAATTGCGCCAAGAGCGATCGGGGTGTTTTTCGCTCGCAGCCTTGCGAAAAAATAGAGCACAAAAGGCCACACAAGGTAGAACTGTTCTTCCACCGACAACGACCACATGTGCAAAAGCGGTTTTAGGTGATTATCCGCTGCCCAATAGCCCGACTCGAGCCAGAAGTAGATGTTTGAGGCAGATAAAGCCGTCCATACCGCTGATTGAGCGAATTGCTTGAAGTGGTCGGATGCCAGCAACAGGAAGGAAAGCAAGAACGTTGCCACCACTGTGACAAACAGCGCCGGAAATAGCCTTCTCGCACGGTTTACATAGAATGCAGGGAAGGAAAACACACCTTGCTGAACTTCCTCTGCGATCTTTCTCGTGATCAGATATCCGCTGATGACGAAGAACATATCGACCCCAACGTATCCGCCAAGCGCGATATGAAACCCGGCGTGGAAGAATACGACCCCGAGAACCGCTATGGTTCTGAGAACATCAATGTCTGGCCGGTATTTCAACGTCGCAATGCCCCTTTATCAGTGCCGTGGCGGACGCGTCGCGCGCGACACATCATCAGTGGAGACAGCGTCAATACTGTGAAAATCATCCCAAATTCCAACCTGGGCGTTAGACCCGTCCTGAAGACCTTGGTCAGAAGGGATTTTCCTGTCTGCACGGGTTGACGTCGGACCAGCCGCAGGCCACCGCGCGATGTCGTCCATACCGCTAGTCGATGGAGACCCGCTTGGCCGAGCCGAACGCGTGCAGGTCCAGCATTGCAGAACCACGGTCGCGACCGGCATTGGCGATCGCAGCGGAAACCGCATTGCGCTGCTCGTCGAGCAGGTCGGCGGCTGGGCGACGGCAGCGAAGATCAGATGACGAGAAGCGCGGGATCCTGATGAAGTGTCTGGATGCGGCGCGTGCAATCTCGTCGACTAAGACGTTCAATTCCGATGGGTATGACGCGCTTATTCGGCCGGGACCGATGGGCCCGCGAGCGAGCACTTCGGCATTGCGCGGGTCGTCCTTTTGTGCGGGACGGGCCGCCGGTTGCTACCCACACCCACAATCGCACAGACGGTGATCGTCTTGGCAACATCATCGAGTGGCGCGTCGACGGTCCGCTCTGCGTGGTTGCTGGAGGGTCTGCAGCGTTACTGATCCCAAGCTTCCCTATCTCTGGACGGTCGGGGTCTAGATTAGCTTTGCGTTGCAAAAAAGCTGCCGGAGCGCGCGATTGATATGCCTCCAGGCGCTCCTCGATGGCCAAATCCATTCCGGCGCGACCAAGTCGGCAGCAGCCCGCAGGTTCGGTCGTCCGGACGACGCTCGCGGACTCTCGACCACGCCAACCAGCTCCTTCTTAAGTGCGATAATCCAGAGATGGTCGGCCTCGAATTCCTCCTGCGGCACGTGGGTTTGAAGGTGGCTCTTGTACTCCTGCGGCAACAGGCCGATCTCAAGCTCCCAAACCGCGGGTTCGCGTCGAGACTTAGCCGGGAGCTAAATTCAGGAGCCGTTCATAGTCATCGCGCGGTGAGGACGTCCGCTCGGATGCCGGCTTTGCAAGTGAATACATCCTCTGCTCGTGGCGGGTCTCGAAGAGCGATTCCGGCTGCTGGTCAAAGACGCGGTTCTGCGGCTGCAACAGGTCGCCCTCGCCTCCACGTTACGCTTCTCACGCAGGCGCTGCTTGCGCCAGGTGCACACACTCATGCTGCAGGGCGCCTTCGGGCTCGAGTTCTTCCAGGAGCTCCTGCCGCAGTTGCTCGTGGGCAGCAGGACCTTCCCAAGGCATCAGCTCGATTGAGGAGAAGGCACCATGTTTGAGCGCGGCCGGTAGCCGAGAACGCCGGTGTGTCACCTCCGGCACAGATTTACGCACTTCGGTTTAGTCACGCAGCGTGCTCCGGCTCCAGCCCCCTGTGTTGGCCTATTCGATCCAGCCACTAGCTGATTCGCAGTAGGCTGAGGAAAGCAAGGCTTCTTTCCAGAGGCCTCGTGGAGGCCCCCGTGGACGCGGAGTTGGGAGTGATTGCAAATGCGGCGCCTCCGCGCCGGCGCGAGCTTTTGATGCGGCGTGCAAACGGCATCGACTTACGTTGGCATCGGCAGGTTCGCCTTTGATCAAATGGCGGCGTTACGCCGTGGGAACGAAGGTCGGCTCAACGCACTCCCGCATCGGCCGTAGACCACGGCCGGTCCTGCTGGCGGCGTGGCAGAGTTCACACGTGACCTAAGGACTGCAAGCGCAGAGCGATTCGTTGCGAGGAATCTAATCGTCATACGACCGGCATCACCATGCGCGGACGAGGAATCCAATTGCAATGCAGGCTCCTGCACCGACAATCACGGTCATGGCGACGGCAAACAAAACCCTGGCGGCAAACTCAAGCGGTTTCGTGCCGTCGATCATCTTCCGCCCCTCTTGCGCGGGTAGCGTTGTATGCTGGCCTGAATGAATGCCCGTCCGCCATAGTCCCGCTCCGCCGCCCTGAAGAGCTGCGGGCTCATATCGCGGTGGAGCGACAGCCGGGTACGGTTCACGAAGCTCCGGCATTCATAAGACGCTTAGCGAGCAATCACCCCTCAACCAAATATTAAATACCCGACTGCTTTAGGAGCCCATTGACAAAGGATCCGTGTGCGTTGTCAACCCGAGCCTTCAAAATAAGAGTTTTTGCCCGATCTCCGTCATTTGCGAACAGTATGCAAGGTCGAGCTCCTTCAAGAGCTCCCAAACCGGTTCCCTTTTCTGAGGCGGCCCCTTGGTAAAAAGGGCAGCAGACCGAATTCAAAAGGGGACCTTAAAGGGCCGCTGCCGGCGACATAGATATGTGGGCTTGGGGTCGGTGGAGGAACACTGGCGATGAGTATAAAAACAAACTTGGGACTCGCTGCCTTCGCGCTAGTCGCCCTTTCGGCGGCCAGCATAGCATATTGGGCGGTGGGCGAAAACTCGCAGCTCGACGCCCCGTCAGGTTCGGCTGGCGCACCCCCGGTTGCTCCGCAGGCCACTGCTCCGCCTGCGCCCCCGGCTCCCCAACCAGCTTCGACGCCGCCACAAAGCCAAGCCACAGCGCCATCCGCGCCTGCACCATCAGCACCACCACAAAGCCAAGACGCAGCGCCATCCGCGCCTGCACCATCACCACCACCACCACAAAGCCAAGCCGCAGCGCCATCCGCGCCCGCACCATCACCACCACCACAAAGCCAAGCCGCAGCGCCATCCGCGCCTGCACCATCACCACCACCACCGCAAAGCCAAGCCACGGCCCCACCCGCTCCCGCACCGGCAGAACCACGCAGCCCAACGGTGCTGGCACAGCCCAATCAACCCGCGGCATCGCCGTCGCCAGCCATTCCATCCGAAAACAAAGGGTCTTCAGTGCCCGCCCCGGCAACATCCCCAGCCCCGAGGACAATTCTACCTCCAGAGAGCCAAATGTCCGAGGCGGATCGACGACAAATCCAACAAATGCTGGAGGGTATGAAATTCTACCAAGGACCCATCGATGGGAAATTCGGTCCGTTGACCCGTGCCGCAATTCGCCGTTACCAGGACAGTATTGGGGCTAAGAGTACCGGTTACTTGACGGCGGAGGAAGCTACTCGCCTAGTCAGTACGCGCTGATCGGGAACAGTTTCACACATGCCAAAGAAAACCGCACAGCGACCTTCTCCACACCCAAGACCCTGAGGACATCGCGAGACGCAGCCGAGCGCACCGCCAATAGCAGCGATCGTCGGCTCTGAAATCCCGGATGCCGCGAGCCATGCGCTCTTCGTCGCCCGGCTCAAAATGCCGTCCAACAGGACGTCATCCAAGACGGCCGCCGCGCCAGCCGACGTCCGCACTCGCTGGGCATGCGCCTGCAGGACCGTTGCGCGGCCATCGTAGCGCGCATCTCTCGGATGGACGGGAATGAATCCCGGCTAGTTGCGGCGACGCTCACAGGGCAACTGCTGACGATCACTTCGCGCGCGATCACCTAAAGACAGTGACCGGATGGGACGAGATGACGCCGGACGGGCTCGCCGAGCTCAAGCGGACGGTCCGCCGGCAGACCACCGTGCTGTTGAAGGCCTGTGCCCGCGACCGGAGCCGGACCGCTACCGTCCGTTTACCCGATGGCGACGCTAGACTAGCAAGTCGATTTTCGAAGCCGGACTCCCCGGCCTCCACCGTTCTCGGCAATGAATTCTACGCCTGCTCTTTCGAACGCGGCTTTTACATCAGCTAAGGTCCGCGCATAAGGCTCGCGAGCGCCCCTCTCAAAATCAGCGATCGTCTTGGTGGCCGTTTCGCTAGCCTTCGAGAGCTCTGACTGCGACCAGCCCAATAAGCCGCGCGCCGCTCTGCACTGCTCGGGCGAAATTGTCATTTTTAGAGTAACCTTACATTTTTAATGTTGACTTCGTAGAGTACCAAGACTACATTGTTCGTGTAACCTTTCCAACCCGCATCAAAGGACCCTGAAATGCAGAAAAACACCTTTCCGGTGAACGGCGGAGCTGTGCCTAGTATCACCCGAAGCACTGAGCTCGGTTCCTTCTCAAAAGTTCACATCCGCACAGAACGCCGCTCCTTTATCGGCGGATCGGACGCTCGGATTATTATGGGCGACGATGAGGGCAAACTGATCCGGCTCTGGCGCGAGAAGCGCGGCGAGATCGAACCCCAGGACCTAAGCCAAGACCTGATTGTCCAACTCGGCAGCATCACCGAAGACCTCAACCGGACCTGGTACGAGCGCACCAGCGGCCACACGGTCGAGGACGTCCAGCGGAAAGTCCGGCACCCGGTTCACAAATGGATGGGAGCAACGCTGGACGGCCGCGTTCAGCAGACCGGGGCGGTGTATGAGGCCAAGTTCATGCTGCCGTGGAATTTCTCCGAGGAAGCAGCGGCCGAAAAGCACATGGCCCAACTGCAACACAACATGTGGGTGATCGCGGCGCGCTCGGCAGTGCTCTCCATCATCACCGGCGGCGGCAAATGGGTCGAGATCCAGGTTCACGCTGACCCGCTTTATCAGCACCTGCTCCTCACTGCCGAGAAGAAGTTCTGGCGCTGCGTTCAGACCGGCGAGCCGCCCCCCCTTTTCAATATCGAGACGCCGCGCCCGCGGCTAGAAGCCGTCAAGATCGTGGACATGGCCTCGTCCAACTCCTGGGCCGATCTGGCCGCCAACTATCTTCGGACCCGCGCGGCACACGGAGAGCACGAACTTGCCAAGACAGAGCTGAAGAAGCTCGTCCCTGAAGACGCCAAGGAAGCGATCGGCCACGGAATTCGTGCGAAGCGCTCTAAGACGGGAGCGATTAGCTTCGACGCTATTTCGATGGAGGGGTCTCATGCATCAATCTAGCGAGCGCATCGGATCCATCGCTGCGGCCCTTGCCCGGGCACAGGCCGGACTCACCAATCCGGAGAAAACGCAGGTCGCCACGATCCGATCTCCCTTTCCGCGGGAGGAGGACCGGACATTCCGGTACGCCTCGCTCGCCAGCGGCCTCGATATCGTCCGCAAGACGCTGAGCCACCAGGAAATCGCAACGATCCAGACCACGCGGATCGAACAAGCTACGAGCCAAATCCACCTGACCACACTGCTTGCCCACTCCTCCGGCGAATGGATCTCCTCCGATCTGCCAGTCTGCGCTGCGAAGGACGTGGAAGCGCCGCACCGTATGGGGGCCGCCCTCACCTACGCACGGCGCTACGCCCTGTTCGCACTGGTCGGGATCGCCGGGGAAGATGACCTGGATGCTCCGGATATGGTTGCCGGGCCGGCACCAGCCGCAGAGCCACAAGGGGCGGCAGCTCCGAAAGCAAAGCTAGCAAAGGGCCTACTGAACAGGGCACCCATGCTGGCGCCAAATGCATCCGCGGAATTACGCGAGCAGCTCCTGACGCAGCTGGAGGCTATTCGACACGACGAGGACCTCTTGGTTTGGGCTAAAGCCAGCCTTCCTCTCAAAAACACTCTGGCGGAAGTTGACGCCCATCAAGTGGAGGCCGCGTATCGGCGCAGGTTCGAACAAGCCGCTCTTCAGGCGGAAATAACACCTAATCAAGATGTGCACACGGACATCACTACGCGCTCCGCGGCTGAGCCGCTCCAAGATGGTGAGGAGAACGTTCAGAATAGCCAAAGCCAATCGTCTATCGAAGCCCGGAACGAGCTTGCCTTTCCTAAAGAACCGCCGCGCAAGAGAAGCAAAGCCCACCTGCTGTTTGTTCGCGGGCAGCCATGTGTGGTTTGCAAACAGACGCCAGCGGATGCCCATCACCTCAAATTCGCGCAATCCTGTGCTTTGGGCCGCAAAGTCAGCGACGAATTTACCGTGCCGCTCTGCCGCTCGCATCATCAGGCGCTCCATCGGCATGGAAACGAGCGAGCTTGGTGGGCGGACCTCCAAATCTCGCCCCTGCCCATCGCGAGTGAACTGTGGGCAGCAAACCCGGCTCACAAAGGCGCAAACTTCACCGTGCAACAAGGAAGAGCGCTTATGGACCTGAGCCAACAGGCACCACAACGATGAAGGGAGCAGAAGGGTGCAAGGCAAAAGACCATCTGCCGTGCGAGACTAGTAGGCGAGAGCGACGACCATCTTCGTGGAAGTGATGCTTAGGTCGACGCAGTGCTCCATTTGAAAATACGCCAGTGCAGGGCCAGTGGCTATCCGCTACCCAGCCGCGATGCTGCCCGGGCAAGGCTTGCAACCTTTCGTCGGCGATCGCATTGTTGATCTTGCGCGCCCCACGGTAATCGTCAATGAGGCGATCATGGCTCGGACCGGCGGTCGAGCTCCGCCATCGAAAAAAAGCGCTCGCCTTGGCAGGATCTCGATGGCCTGCCGAAGCTCAGGGTTTTCCCGTTCCAGCGCCTTAAGCTTCTCGGCCATGTCGGGCGGAACGCCGGGCCGCTACCCACTGTCGATCTCGGCCTTCTTGACCAGTCATGAAGCTTTTGCGGTATGCAACCGATCTTGGCCGCAATCGAGGTCATCGCCGCCCACCACGAAGGGCGCTCACGCGCGTGATCCAGAAGCATTCGAACCGCAGGGGCCCGCACCTCAGTGAAAACTTGTTCGTCGTCTTGCTTGGCCCCATCTTCTCAGGAGTTGTTGGGACACGAACGAACGGCTCGCACAACTGGATCACCAAGTGGAAGACTTTCTACCCGCTGTGCCCCGCCCTCAGGACCACATCGCTGGCCAGGATCCACGCACTTCAGTCATGCGGCTCGCTCAGGATTCTCCCCCGAGTGAGGGTGATCACCCTATGCGTCATAGTCCGCAGCAGGTGGTCATCGTGCGAGGCCAGTAAAAATCCCTCGCTGCGATCGATCAGCGACATGAGGCGGTGGTGCGCTTTCTCCTGGAACGAGCGGTCCGCGACGCCGAGCCATTCGTCGAGGATCAGAATATCGGCTGGAACGATAGTGCTCATCGCGAACTGTAGCCGCGAGAGCATGCCAGGCGAGTAGGTGCCGATCGGCAGGTTGAAGAACGCTCCGAGCTCGGCGAACGCCTCGACGTCGGCGACATAATCATCGACGCTTAGGCTCCGCACCGCGAGCAGGGCATGGCGAAGCTCGGCGTTGCGCCGCCCGCTCAGCGAGGGAACAATGCCAGCGCCGGCTGCAATGACCGCGTTCACCGTGCCCGTCACCACGACCTCGCCCGAGCTCGCCGGCAGCATGCCGGCGATTAGACGGAGCAGCGTCGTTTTGCCGCTACCATTGGCGCCGAGAATGCCGACGCGCTCACCGCGCCCGATCTCGAGGGAGATGCCGCTCAATGCCCTCAGAACGAGTTGGCGGCCGTGCCGGTAGATACGGCTGTCCCCAGTGACGCCGTAGGCATTGGAAACGCCACGCAACGGGATCTCCACTGTCGCGTCCACGATGCGGACGGCAGGAACTCGAGCTACGCCATCCATCGGTAGATGACGAGCCGCTGATTCGCCGAGAACAGAAGCCATGATGTTAATATCCCCAAGACGCCCAGTGCGAGGGAAACCGCTAGCGCCGTCCATGAGAGACGTTCCTCGAGCATCGGCCCGCGCACTAGTTCCATGAGATAGAACATCGGATTCCAGTCGATGATCCAGCGATGGGACTTGAGCCGGTCCGGCTGCCACAGGATGGGGGTGATGATGTAGACGGCCAGCAGGATTTGGCTGAGGAAGCTCCGGAGCAAGCGGAAGCGGTCGAACAGGTAGGCAACTGGCACCGCCCACGCCATCAATACAGCGCTCATCAGCAGGATGCCGGCGATGGCGGCTGGATAGTCGGCCCGCACCAGCACGTTTGGGTTAATCGCGGCGATCACCAGCAGCGCGGCGGCCGCCCGCAGCAGTAGCGCGATGACGAAGGAGAGTCCGGCGACCAGGTGGACGATCGATCCCGACACGCGCGGGAAATCCAAAAGGCGGTGCGTCTTTTCATTGGCGTAGGCCTCTTCCAAGATGAAGTTCGAAAACGACTGCCAGATCGGGAAAGAGACTGCAAAAAAAGGTAGGAAGACGTCAATCTGCTCGTCAAAGACGAGCGCCATAACCGAGCCGAGCACAATCACGTGTGCCAGGACGGAGACGAAGGGCGCGATCAGGCCGAGGCCGGAGGATCGGCGGAACTCCGCCATCTCCGCAAGATAGAGTTGCCAGGCGAGCCCGCGCTGCCGGACCAGGACGAGAACATCCGTCCAGAAGCTGCGGGAGACCCAGCCCGCTTCTGTGGATAAAATCCGACTGACGTAACCAGGCCGATTCACATTGGTCAGTCCCAGATCTGAGGGCGCTCGGGTTTAAATTGCGAAATCGTTTTTGGCTCGCACTGGTAAACTGGTCGCCACCCACTACTTTCTCTCGAACCTTGCTAAACGCGCTTGGCAAAATCGCGAGAGCAGCTTGTGCTCCTACGCCTTATTTCATTTCCTGCCATTTAAGGCCAGTAAGAATGTCAAGCCCTTTTCCCGGATCTGACTGCCAAATTCTTGTTTGCGCGAGCCGGTACGCGGCATTGGTCGCCGTCTGTCGAGTAGGGGATCGCGGCACGAAGGAAAGTCTACGATCGCAGATGAATGGCCTGCTTGATAAGGCGAGGCTAGAGATCGAAGCCGAAAAATCGCGGCGCATAAGGGGGCTGAATCCTCACATCCAGCAGTCTGTCCGCGAGAGAAAACCCTTCAGCTGTCCGATCAGTGCTTCCGACGCAGAGTCGGTTCGTCATTACTATGCTACGCCTCCCGCACTAACTATCGATGTCCTATCGGGCGCGGACATGGTTTCACTGGGTGATCTGTTCGAGGGATGGGCCCATGACAATCGACTCGATCCAGGAGCGATGATTAATTTGTTGGGCCAGTGCGATGGGATGCGGACTTTGGCTCAGACTGTCGGAAATAACTATGTACCCCCTACCTTTGCCCAGGGGTGCTAAGGTCCCGCTTCTGAAATTCCTCGTAAACCGAACGCGAACGGCTGGCGAGACGTAGGCTCTCTCCAGGTATTCCGGCGACGTGTTATGTCTCTTTAGGATGGCGGCCACCGGCGCATGGAAGACGGAGGAGGCCTCACAAGAGAAAGCCGGTCCCACGACATGATTACGCACCAAACTCGCAAGGGAAGTTGCATCGGCAAGGGCCACAGCAAGCTCAACAACATCGACCTGCGGGCTTGGTTTGCCGACGTGCTGGCGCGCCTACCGGATCACCCTGCCAAGCGTATTGACGAACTGCTGCCTTGGAATTGGTAGCCTCAAACGTCGCTCACGCCGCTTAAGCGCGATCAGCCTTCCGCCCAAAAAGGGCCTTTGCCCGGTGCCGTCGCCTTATGCGTACAGACACCATCACATGCATCGCGGTAATTGAACGAGCAGTCCTTCGCTTTCGCGGTCTATCGTTGTTGGAGGGACCGGACATGCGTCAGCCGCCTTGAGGTGGGCTTGGGATCCAACGATTGCGGTCCTGGAGAAGCTGGCAAGAGCAGTGAAGGCCCCGATTACGGAGCTATTCGCAAACGCGGGCACGCGGGTAAACGCTACCGCTACCCAAGGGAAGAAAAGCCTTTGAAATAACGATCCCCCAGCAACAACGATCTTAGGACGCGGTATTAGACCAAACAGAGTTATCGTATGGGCTTTCGCAGTCGAACGCCCTGACCTCCTCCATTCTCCTCGATGAATTCCACTCCCGCAGCCTCGAAAGCCATCTGTACGACCTGAAGGGTCGAACGCCGAGGTTCATTGCTCCCGGCCTCAAGCTGTCTAACAGTCACGATCCCCACCTTGGCGCGATCGGCAAGATCCTGCTGGCTCCAGTCCAGGAGACCACGCGCGGCACGACACTGCATTGGAGAAATCATTTCAAACCACTCCCCACACAATATGTCGAAAACGATTGATTCGTCCAAAATATTCATTATAGTCAAATATGTTGTTTTTAGATGGAGATGATTAAAATGGTTAATCAGCCTGAGCAATCGAACGCGCGAACTGGTTTCATCGGCGGATCCGACGCACGGATCATCATGGGAGACAACCAAGAGAAGCTCATCAGGCTTTGGCGCGAGAAGCGCGGGGAAGCCGAACCGCAAGACCTGAGCGGAGAGTTGATCGTCCAGCTCGGCAGCATCACAGAGGACCTCAACCGAACCTGGTACGAGCGCACCACTGGCAACACCATCGAGGACGTCCAGTGCAAAGTCCGGCACCCGGTTCACAAATGGATGGGAGCAACGCTGGACGGTCGCGTTCAGCAGACCGGTGCGGTGTATGAGGCCAAGTTCATGCTGCCATGGAATTTTTCAGAAGAAGCAGCTGCCGACAAACACATGGCCCAGCTGCAGCATAATATGTGGGTGATTTCCGCACGTTCGGCCGTGCTCTCGATCATCACCGGAGGTGGCAAATGGGTCGAAATCACCATTCATGCCGATCCACTTTACCAGCACCTCTTGCTGACGGCCGAGAAAAAGTTCTGGCGCTGCGTGCAGACCGGCGAGCCTCCAGCCCTGTTTGGAATTGAGGCGCCGCGGCCGCGACTGGAAGCCATCAAGGTGGTGGACATGGCCTCATCGAATTCTTGGGCAGAGCTTGCAACGACATATCTCCGCACCCGGATGGCTCATGGAGACCACGAGATCGCCAAGGCAGAGCTGAAAAAACTTGTGCCTGAGGATGCCAGGGAGGCGACCGGCCACGGCATCCGGGCCAAGCGATCCAAGTCGGGCGCCATCAGCTTTGATGCATTGTCGATGGAGAGCGATCATGCACCAATCCAGTGAACAAATAGGGGCGATTGCCGCCGCCCTGGCCCGTGCTCAGGCCGAACTGAGCAATCCCGAGAAAACGTTGACCGCCGTCATCCGCTCGCCCTTCCCGCGTGAGGAGGACCGCACCTTCCGCTATGCGTCGCTCGCCAGCGGGCTGGACATCGTCCGCAAATCCCTAAGCCACCAGGAGATTGCGACGGTCCAGACTACTCGGGTCGAGCCTGCCACCGGTCAGATCCGACTCACCACGCTGCTCGCCCACTCGTCAGGCGAATGGATCTCCTCCGATTTGCCGGTCTGCCCGGCGAAGGATGTCGAGTTCCCGCACCGGATGGGGGCGGCCCTGACCTATGCCCGGCGTTACGCGCTGTTTGCTCTCGTTGGAATCGCCGGAGAGGACGATCTGGACGCGCCGGATTTGGTGGCTGGGCCTGCCTCTCCTCCGGAGCCGCAAATACGTCCACCGGGACCGACATCCAAGCCTACCGACGGCGTTTTGAACGGGCCGGCGGTGCTGGGTCCACAACCATCGGCGGATTTGCGGGATCGGCTCCTTGCCCAGCTCGCTGGCCTGCCAGAGAGCGCGGACCTGCTGGCCTGGACCAAGGTCAGCCTCCCGCTCAAGAATACCCTGCTAGAGGCAGATGCCCAGGCAGTCGAGGCCGCTTACCGGAAGAGGTTCGAAGAAGAAGCTTATACCGAGGTCGTTTTGGCCGGACAGCGGTTATCGCCAGACATCGACCAAGGCGTTTCCGCCCCGCCGCGTTCGAACGCCGTTGCAAGCACACAGTCCGAACTCGCCTTCCCGAAAGAATCTTCCCGCAAACGTAGCAAAGCCCACCTGATCTTTGTGCGGGGACAACCGTGCCTCATCTGTAAACAGGCGCCATCGGATGCGCACCACCTGAAATTCGCCCAACCACGAGCTCTGGGCCGTAAGGTCAGCGATGAGTTCACCGTCCCTCTGTGCCGTACCCATCACCAGGCTCTGCATCGCCACGGTAACGAGAAGGCTTGGTGGGCCGACATGCGGATCGCACCGCTCCTCGAAGCCAACAATTTGTGGGCAGCCAGTCTCATCCGCGAAATCGCTAACCACGCAGGTCCGAATGGAGCCCATTCCTCAAAGTTGAGCGCTCCGCCGTGACTAGCTCTTCGCGGACCGCACGGCCAACCGTTGCAGCACTTCGTCGGGTAAAGCGATTTCTCGCGTAGGTTGATTCCTTCACATGAGCTGGTGAACGGTTTTGTGCCGAGCTGCCAGCCGTATCGTCCAAAACTGACCGTTGAGCACCGCGCCTAAACGAATGCCTCCTTGCTCCAACGCCGAGCCATGGCGGCGAGCGAAATCACGAATGCATCTGAGCGGATGCACGAGGAGTTCAAACATCGGCTCGATGCAAGCCCCATACCTGTCTTCGGTGGATAACGCGATCAGGTTGTTCTGCGTGTTGGTCCCAACTGTTGAGATCACTATGCGTAGGTCGGCGGCCAGCAACCGCTCGCCCGGCTCACCGATCAGCTAATTGACCTTGCCGCCCTCTCAGCTAGGGTCACTCTGCTAGAGCTTCCTGATCCCCAATTACTCTCGAAGGATGCCCGACTGGAAAGATCACATGTCCAAACTTCGCGCGTCTAAGCTTGTTGCTAATCTGATGAATTTAAGAGGGTCCATTGCCGACACTGCGCGTTGGCTTGGAACAGAGGTCTCACTTTCCTGCACGACGTGGAATGGTCCGGACACTGCTCGCGCGCACGGGGCAAGAGTGCGAAATGTCGACGCCGTTATAATGTTGCTTGCGGTAGCGCTACCCTGGTCGACTAGTGCAACCGGCATTTTGGGTATCGTCGTCGCGCTTTGCATCTTGCCGATTGTTCGAATGGAGCTACTCCTTACCAGCCTCAAGCGACCTGCCAGCATGCTTCCGCTCGCAGTCCTGTTGCTCGCAGGGATCGGCACAACATGGGCCGATGGTGTATCCTGGCCCGAACGTATGACGGGTGTCGGCAAAATGGCCAAGTTCTTGTTGCTGCCTCTCTTGCTTGTTCACTATCAGTCTTCGCAACGAGCGAAATGGATCTTCACGGCATTCATAGCCTCTAGTGTCGTTCTGGTGGTCCATTCGTTTCTAGTGTCTGCATACCCGCAGCTCGCGATCACGACTAGGCTCGATCAACCGGGCATTCCGGTAAAGAATTATATCGACCAAAGTCAAGGTTTCGTGTTCGTTGCGATCGCACTCGCGGCTTTTGCCCTCGAAGCAGCAGCGCGGCTGAAATACTATTTAGCCGCGCTGCTTGGAACATTTTCTTGTGCATTCCTCGCGAACCTTGTTTTCATCAATGTCGCTCGGACAGCCTTCATTTATGCACCATTGATGTTTATACTGCTGATGGTACGTTACCTACGCGGAACTAAGGTGTTGCTTGGGTTGGTCGGATTGGGGCTTGTCTGCGTCGGATTGTGGAGCGCGTCTCCGATCCTGCAACGAAAGGTGTCCGCCATTTTCACAGAAGCTAGTGCTTATCAGCCAGACGCGCCCATTGGAGAGAAGCCGCCCTCCGTAGCGATGAGACTTGAGTTTTGGCGCAAATCATTCAACTTCTTTGAGGCTGCACCGCTCTTAGGACATGGAACGGGCTCGGTTAGACATCTCTTCGAAGTCGACGCGGTTGGGCGAACCGGGCTATCTGCTCTCGTCGTGGCTAATCCTCACAACCAGACGCTCGCAGCAGCCGTGCAATGGGGTGTTCTCGGAGTCATCGCCATCTGGGCCATGTGGATAGCGCACGTTCGCTTGTTCCGCGGCGATGAACTGGTTGCGTGGATAGGAATGCTCGCGACACTACAGAACGTCGCAAGCTCGATATTCAACTCCCACCTTGCAGATTTTTACGAAGGTTGGCTCTACGTATTGGCTGTGGGAATTGCTGGGGGCGAACTTCTACGGATTCGGCAGGCTATCGATTTCCAGAGGCCCGAGGCGCCTGCGCTCCAGGTGTTTGAACGACCACATCGACCCTCTACCGCTCGCTGAGGATCTCTGAGCTGCTGCCGGTTTGATGGACACCGAGATTAGGTGTTTTATCGAGCCGGAGGTCGGCGATGAAGAAGCGGAAGTTCAGTCGCGAGTTCAAGGTCGTCGAGGCGGTCAAGCTGGTCAGAGAACGCGCGGTGTCGGTGGCGCAGGCCAGCCGCGACCTGGACGTTCACGAGAACGTTCTGCGAAAATGGATGAAGGAGTTCGGCTCCGACCCGGGGCAGGCCTTTCCCGACCATGGGCAGATGAAGGCGGAGCAGCAGGAGATCACGCGGCTGCGCCGTGAGGTTTCCAGGTTGAAGGCCGAGCGGGATATCCTAAAAAGGCCGCAGCCTTCTTCGCGAAAGAAGCGATATGAAGTTCGTCTTCATCGCGAAGCACCGGGCGATCTGGCCGGCGGCGCGGCCATGCGAATCGCTTGGCGTGTCACGGTCGGGCTTCCATGCCTGGCTGAACCCCTCTCCCGGCGCCGGATCTCGCAGCGACGAAGAGCTCGGCGGCAAGGTCAAGGCCAGCTTCCAGGCGAGCGACCGCACCTATGGCGCGCGTCGGGTATGGGGAGTGCTCGCCGACGGAGCTGACTGCGGTCTCCATCGGATCGAACGACTGATGCGGCTGCAGGGCTTGCGGGCCCGGCCACGCCGGCGACGCCTGCCGAAGGACGGTGGCGATCGGCGGCTCGACAGCGTGCCAGCGAACCTGCTGGACCGGCAGTTTGCTGCCGAGCGGCCGAACCAGAAGTGGATCGCCGACTCCACCTTCTCTGGACCGCCGAAGGCTGGCTCTACGTGGCCGTGGTGATCGCGCTGGTTGGTGGGCTGGTCGATGAGTGCCGCCATGACGGCACAGCTGGTGACGGACGCCTTGTTGATGACCGTCTGGCGACGCGGCGAGCCGGATGCGCTGTTGCATCATTCCGATCAGGGCAGTCAGTATACGAGGGATCAGATCCAGCGCCTGATGGCCGACCACGGCATCGTCTGCAGCATGAGCCGCTCGGGCAATGTCTGGGACAACGCGGAGATGGAGAGCTTCTTCTCCACGCTCAAGACCGAGCGGACGGGAAGCAAAACCTACAGTAGCAGAGACGAGGCACGCGCTGATGTGTTCGACTACATCAAGAGATTTTACAACACGACCCGCAGGCACTCGACTATCGGCTATCTCAGCCCGGTTGAGTTCGAGCGCAGGTGGGATTAGGTTAACCGGGTGTCCATCAAACTGGCGGCAACTCATACAGCCGCTCAATTGCATTCTTGATTTCGCTCGCTGCGCCATGGCTCGGCGTTGGAGCAAGGAGGCATTCGTTTAGGCGCGGTGCTCAACGGTCAGTTTTGGGCGATACCCCTGGCAGCTCGGCACAAAAACCGTTCACCTGCTGATATAAAAGGATCAACCCACGCGGGAAATCGCTTAACCGACGAAGTGCTGCACCGATTGTCTTTTGCAAGTTGTTGGCAGATCATCCAGCGTGAAAAACACGGAAGCAAAAATTCGTGCATTCTTTGCTTTTTTCAGCCAGCAGATGAGCGACTTTCCGCTTTTCAGCATCCAATCATTGCTACCGCACGGTATGGAGATAAAAGGTACATTGAGCGAGGAGTTTGATCTTTGCGAGTTCGAAAGGCTCGCACGGCCGTTCGGGCCTAGTTGCCGTTCGCGCCGGCGAGATGTCATGGATGCTGCGCCAATGCGTGCCTCCCCTGACTACAAAGCGGACCGCTCACCTGTGCGGGACGAATTCACGATCGACATTGCCCTGGTCCAAGGTGGCAGTCTGGTTGCGGGCACAGTTTGCGCGCCGGCCCTTCACCAACTCCATTTGGGTCACACCAATGCCTACAAGCTGGAAACGCGCGCGAGCGAGGGCACCCTCGCCTTCAGCAAAATGCGCCCTCTGGAAATGCGCATGGCTCCGCCTGAAGGGCGGCGAGCGGTCGTGAGCCGCTCTCAATCTCGACGACGCGAATAGGGCATGGGTCGAAAGCCGTGGGATCACCGATGTGTGGCCATCTGGCTTTTTTGGTTAAATTTTTGTAATCGCGGAGGGGAGGCCGGCGTGCACCCGCGGCTCGCAGCAACGACGGAATGGGACACAGGAGCCGACCACGCGGTGCTTCTGGCCGGCGGCGGCACTTACGGACCTCGACGCTGCCCCTTGCAGTAGGGCAAGCTAGACTATCGAAAAGGCTCCTTTGTCGCGTGGAGAACGCACCAGGATGTTCAAAATGAAATACATCACTAAGCCGGAGGCTCGTAGGCTGCCGCGGCATCTCCGGCGGTTGGAGGCCGAGTCCATCGAGATCATGCGCGATGTGGTTGCCGAATTTAGAAAGCCTGTGCTGCTCTATTCGATCGGCAAAGATTCGAGCGTCATGTTGCACCTTGCGCAGAAGGCCTTTTATCCGGCAAAGATCCCGTTCCCGCTGATGCATGTCGATACTACTTGGAAGTTTCGCGAAATGATCAGTTTTCGCGACCAGACTGCCAGGCGTCTCGGCATCGATCTGATCGTGTATGTGAACCAGGAGGGGATCGAGCGCCGCATCAACCCGATTGTTTCCGGATCGGCGCTGCATACGCAGGTGATGAAGACCGATGCGCTCAAGCAGGCCCTCGACCTCTACGGCTTTGACGCGGCGTTCGGGGGCGCCCGGCGCGATGAGGAAAGGAGCCGGGCGAAGGAGCGCATCTTCTCCTTCCGTTCGCCCGGTCATGTCTGGGACCCGCGCAACCAGAGGCCGGAGCTGTGGAACCTCTTCAACACACGCATCCGGCAAGGCGAGACGATGCGCGTGTTTCCCGTGTCGAATTGGACGGAGCTTGATGTCTGGGAATATATCATGCTGGAGAAGATTCCGATCGTTCCGCTCTATTTCGCGAAAGAGCGGCCGGTGGTTCATCGCAACGGCACGCTGATCATGGTCGATGACGAGCGGCTTCCCTTGGCTCCGAACGAGATGCCCGAGCTCAAGATGATACGTTTCCGAACGCTTGGTTGCTATCCCTTGAGTGGTGCCATCGAGTCCGACGCCGCCACCATCGAGGACGTCGTCGCGGAAATGCTGATTGCAAGATTCTCCGAGCGACAGGGGCGGCTTATCGATTCTGATGAGGGGGCATCGATGGAGAAAAAGAAGCGAGAAGGGTACTTCTAAATGGCTGCCGGTTCCCTGCGCGGGCTTGTCTCCTCCGACAGCAAGGATCAGCTGCGCTTTATCACGTGCGGCTCAGTAGATGATGGAAAGTCGACGCTGATCGGGCGGCTCCTGCACGACAGCAAATTGATCTATGAGGATCAACTGCAAGAGCTCGCGCGTGACAGCGTCGAGCACGGCACAACCGGAGATGAAATCGACTTTGCCCTGCTGGTCGATGGTCTCGAGGCTGAACGCGAACAGGGCATCACCATCGACGTCGCCTATCGCTTCTTCACTACACCGCGCCGATCGTTCGTGGTGGCCGATACTCCCGGCCACGAACAATATACGCGCAATATGGCGACCGGCGCGTCCAACGCCCACCTCGCGGTAATCCTGATCGATGCACGCAAGGGCGTGCTGGTGCAGACCAGGCGCCACTCCTTCATTTGCTCGCTCTTGGGCATCCGGCACGTGATCGTGGCCGTGAACAAGATTGATCTGGTCGATTACGGAAGGGAGGTGTTCGATCGCATCGCGGGCGACTATGTGGCGTTCGCCTCAACCCTCGGCTTCACGTCGATCGTGGCTATCCCGATCTCGGCACGATACGGCGATAACGTCACGAGGCAGTCCAACAACACCGATTGGTATCATGGCCCTTGCCTTTTGGACCATCTTGAAAGCATCGACGTGCAGTCCCAGACGGCCGACCTGCCGTTCCGGTTCCCGGTGCAATGGGTGAACCGGCCGAACCTGGATTTCCGCGGCTACGCCGGAACGGTCGCCTCCGGCAGCATTGCGGTTGGCGATGAAATCATCGTTGCGGAATCGGGCCGCCATTCGCGCGTCAAGCAGATCGTGACATATGATGGCGAGCTTGCGCGCACCGAAGCCGGCGATGCGGTGACCATTACGCTGGCTGACGAGATCGATATTAGCCGCGGAGACATCCTCGCCAAGCCGACAGAACGCCCCGAGGTCGCTGACCAGTTTGCCGCCCACGTGATCTGGATGGATCAGGAGGCCATGGTCCCGGGTCGATCCTATGTCCTCCGGATCGGCACGCAATCGATCGCGTCGGGCAGCATCACTGCGATCAAATACAAGATCGATGTCAACACCGGCGCACACCTGGCAGCCCGAACTTTGACCCTCAATGAAATCGGCTTTTGCAATATTGCCGTCGCGCTGCCGGCAACCTTCGATGCCTATGAGGCGAACCGGCGCACTGGCTCCTTTATCGTGATCGACCGCTACACCAACCGGACTGTTGGAGCTGGCATGATCGTCTTTCCCTTGCGGCGCGCCGCTAACATTGCGTGGCAGCCGCTTTCGGTTGGTAAGACCGAGCGCGCTGCTCTCAAACACCAAAGACCCTGCATCGTCTGGTTCACCGGGCTTTCCGGCGCGGGCAAGTCAACCATCGCCAACCTCGTCGACCAAAGGCTGTTTGCGATGTCGCATCACACCGTGCTCTTGGACGGCGACAATCTCAGGCACGGCCTCAATCGAGATCTCGGCTTTACTGAAGCCGATCGCGTGGAAAACATCCGCCGCGCGGGCGAGGTCGCGAAACTGATGCTCGACAGCGGCCTGATCGTGATCTGCTCGTTCATCTCCCCCTACAAGGGCGAGCGGGACATGGTGCGCGATCTCGTGGGCGACGGCGAATTCATCGAGGTCTTTGTGGATACGCCGATCGACGAATGCGTGCGGCGCGATCCGAAGGGACTCTACACCAAAGCGAGATCAGGCAAGATTAAAAATTTCACCGGCATCGATGCGCCGTACGAAGCGCCGAGCGCGCCGGACGTTCATTTGAAGACACTTGGTCAGGAGCCGGAGCAGTTGGCTGATCTGGTGCTAAACTGCCTGGTCACACGAGGGATCATCGTGCTGTTATGATCGGATGAAGAAGCTAGTTCCGCTGTAGGAGCTGTTTCCCGCCTGACCGCGACTGCTCGTCCTTGGCTTCTGGCCAATCGTGACAACCACCACGCCGTCGGCCTTGATCAGGCTCCTCAGGGCGAGGGCACCTTTTGATCAGCCCTCGAACCCAGGCAAGCCTGACGCGCAAGTAGGTTTGTGCACGAACCAACAAGGGTTTTTGCACGTACTCAAGGTGTTCTTAGAAGCTAGGAACAGAATATGGCAACAGGTAAATCGATCGTCCTAGGAATACTCATTGTTTGCGCTACGTTTATTGCAACGATTGTAACACTCGATTTTTTCTTTGGCGAAGCTCGTTCACCTTGGGTAGCGTTCGCACCTAGTGTTGGCAGTCTCGGAGGCAACATTGGAAGTGCAAGCGCGGCTGGCAGCTATAAACTGATCGGAACGACAGTTCATTTTCAGCTCACAATCAGTGTCGTGACAAATGGGACTGCCACAGGGGCTTTAACGGCAACGCTTCCCTATCCAAGCCGATCGAATGCCGTCGCAATTGGCCGAGACGTTAGCATTGGCAACTTCCTCCAAGGCGTGATCTACGCCGGTGCTCGGCAGGCAGTGATCTTCACCTACAATAACGCCTACCCAGGCGGAGACCGAAAGGAGCTATATCTCTCAGGCACCTATGAAGCACGCCTAAACTCAGAATAGCAGGTTGCTTCGTTGTTCGTCTCTGGCTACTGGGCCAGCCCGTTCGGCCGTCATGGCGTGGGATCTTGCCACAACGCCTCTGCGGCCAAAACGACACACTCGGAACCTTGCCTGGGCATTTGAATGCCTGCTCGTAGGCCTACTAAGATACTGTAAATATATGTCTTTTGGTCTTTCTTGAATCCAGAACAAAGTTGCAGTTCTTGCCATCAACGTGTATTAATTGTTTGGGTGGTTGCTCGTGTGTTTCGAGCAGCTCGCGGGGCCTCCTTCAGCTACGTCGGCCGGCGCCGACGGAGAGTTGCAACTTGGTGGGTTCTGCTGTGCCACAACATTCGAAAAGTGAGTTTTCTTCAGAATGCGATTTTCGAAGTTCTAGTGGTTTCGTCGGACTTGCCCACGCATTGCCGACTGGCGGATCGGCATCGCCGTTCTCGACGCTTGCAACAAGTTCAAGCCCTGCACACGTGGCCATTCTCCTTGCAGTGAAAGACGGTGCTCGTTTTTTACCTGAGCAGCTCGAATCTTACGTGCAGCAGACGCATACGGATTGGTCCCTCCATGTTTCGGATGATGGGTCCAAGGACAGAACGATCGAAATCGTTCAAGACTTCGCCAGGCGCGTTTCAAACTCAGTGACCTTACGCTCTGGACCTTGCGCCGGCGCCAACAGCAACTTCCTTTCCTTGCTGCGGGATGCCAGCATCGAAGCGGACTATTTCGCGTTCAGCGATCAAGACGATGTTTGGTGCCCGGACAAGTTGGAACGAGCGTTAGACCTCGTGCGGACGGCCCCCGGCGATCATCCCACGCTTTATGGTTCGCGAACCGAATTGATTGATCGCAAGGGGTGCCACAGCGGATTTTCCATAAAATTCAAAAAGCCACCCAGCTTTCGCAACGCTCTCGTGCAAAGCATTGCCGGGGGAAACACCATGGTCTTCAACCGGGCAGCACGCGAACTGCTCAAGAGAGTGGCGGATGGGAACGTGATTATCCATGACTGGATGACCTACATCGTCATTTCGGCAGTGGGAGGTACGATCTTCTACGATAGAAAGCCTTCGGTGAAGTACCGCCAGCATGGAGATAACCTCGTGGGGTCCAATCTGAGCTTTCGGGCTCGTGCGCGGCGCGTGAAAATGCTCTTCGAAGGACAATGGAAGGAATGGAACTCCATTCATCTGAAAGAACTGGAGCGGCTATTGCCCGACATCACCGATGAGAACAGGAAGGTCCTCAAGAGCTTTGTCCAAATGCGGGAAGCTGATGGAATTGTGCAGCGCTGCTGGCATCTACGGAAAAGCGGAGTCTATCGTCAGACTTTACTCGGAGAAATCGGATTGCTGTTTGCTGCAATGTTCGGGAAGGTTTGACGCCATGCTCGCATTCTGCCAGGCACATCAGCCCGACGAGACGCTGCTTGTTTAAGGAAACTGTGAGATGGTACAAGTTACCCAATTTAATTCAGACAAGCCTAAGCGACCGATACTTGTCACCGGTGGGGCCGGGTTCATTGGCGCGAACTTCATCAGGACTTGGCTTGATGCGGAAGAAGCATCGGTTATCAATCTTGATAAGCTAACTTACGCGGGCAACCTGGATAATCTTTATGGATTGGATCACGCCCGCATCGAGTTTGTCCAAGGCGACATCGGCGACGTGAGTCTAGTCAAAGAATTGCTTGATCGAGTCCGGCCGCGCGCGATCGTCAATTTTGCAGCGGAGTCTCACGTCGATCGCTCCATCCACGGACCGGACGATTTCATCGCAACTAATGTTGTCGGCGCCTTCCGGCTGCTCGAGTGCGTCAGAGATTACTGGCAGCGCATGGACGCCTCCGAGCGAGAGACGTTTCGATTCGTGCATGTTTCGACGGACGAAGTCTATGGTTCATTATTGCCGGACGAGGCTCCGTTCCGTGAAACTAGAGCGTTTCAACCAAACAGCCCCTACGCTGCTTCGAAGGCTTCGTCCGATCACTTGATGCGTGCGTGGCACCACACATACGCACTGCCGATAATCACCACGAACTGTTCGAATAATTATGGACCTTTTCAATTCCCAGAGAAGCTGATCCCGCTAATGATTCAGAGCGCCCTGGATGGGAAGTCACTACCCGTCTATGGGGATGGGCTTCAAATCCGCGACTGGCTCTACGTCGAAGATCATTGTGCAGCGATCCGAGCGGTTCTGCATGCCGGAAGACCTGGGAGCACCTATAATATCGGGGGTGAAAGCGAGAAGACGAACATCGAAGTTGTTCATGTGATTTGCGACATCCTTGAGGAGGAGTGCCCACGAGCCGGCAAACAAAACTACCGTGACCAGATCGCATTCGTAAAGGATCGCCCGGGACATGACCGACGCTACGCAATCGATGCGTCGAAAATCCGACATGAGCTAGGATGGCGGCCGATTCAAAGTTTCGAGTCCGGGCTTCGTAATACCATCAGATGGTACGTTGCTAATCGGGCGTGGACAGCGCGAATTCTATCAGGCTGCTACCGCGACTGGATTCAAACCAATTATTCAGCCCGATGACCGATTCCCGTATCCTACTCCTGGGAAAGGATGGCCAGGTTGGCTCGGCTTTGCAGGCCAGTCTTGCGCTCCGAGGGCAACTGTTTGCGCACAACCGCACGACGTGCGACCTCGGGAATATTGCCGAGTTGCGCAATGTGATCCGCGCGGCGAAGCCGAACATCATTGTCAATGCGGCCGCTTACACTGCTGTTGATAAGGCTGAGCAAGACGAGGAGGCTTGTTTCACGATTAATGCGATTGCTCCTGGCGTGATCGCCGAGGAGGCGACAACGCTGGGTGCGTGGTTGATTCATTACTCCACGGACTATGTTTTCGATGGCGCAAAGGATATGCCGTATCTCGAGGACGATTTACCGCGCCCACTTAACGTTTACGGCCGTTCAAAGTTGGCAGGAGATCGCGCGATCCTGGCGGCTGGCAACCACACGATTCTGCGGGTAGCCTGGGTGTATGGCCTAAGGGGTAAGAACTTCGCTAAAACTATATTGCGGTTGGCATCGGAGCGCGACGAACTTAGGATCGTCAACGATCAATTCGGGGCACCTACTTCCGCTGAAATTATAGCTGAGATCACGGCTTGCGTTATCGATCGATACCTTGCGCGCGACCACAAAGACACCTCCGATCAGTGTGGTGTGTTCAATGTCGCTCCAGAGGGACGCATCTCATGGCACGGGTTTGCCTTGGAGCTCATCCGGGAAGCGGAACGGCAGCAACAAGAGCTGCGCATTAGGGAAGACAGAATAATTCCGATCGCCTCAAACGAATATCCCGCTGCTGCAGCGCGGCCTAGGAATTCATCCCTTGATACACGAAAACTTCGCCGGACGTTCGAACTCGATCTTCCTCCGTGGCAAGCGAACGTAAAGACTTTCGTCGCCAACTGGAGAGGTTCGACGACATGACGGAACACCGAAAGAGAAAAGGCATCGTTCTTGCTGGGGGGTCAGGGACGCGATTGCATCCGGCGACATTGGCCGTCAGCAAGCAACTGCTGCCCGTTTTTGATAAGCCGATGATTTACTATCCGCTTTCGGTCTTGATGCTTACCGGGATACGAGAGGTTTTGATCATCTCAACAGAGCACGACGTTCCTCGCTTCGCGCAACTTCTTGGAGACGGCTCCAAATGGGGAATGCGCCTCGAGTACGCTGTGCAAGAAAGGCCAGAAGGGCTAGCTCAAGCGTTGACAATCGGCGCTCCCTTCATCGGCCGCGACGACATCGCCCTAATCCTCGGCGATAACATCTTCTACGGGCATGGCCTTCCTGATCTGCTTGAAGCTGCACACGCACGTGCGGTGGGGGCCACTGTATTCGCTTATCGTGTCCGAGACCCCAAGCGATATGGCGTAGTGGAATTCGATACGCAGCGCCGGGCGCTCTCTCTCGAAGAAAAGCCAGTCGAGCCGAAGTCCAACTTCGCAGTGACGGGCCTCTACTTTTACGACAACGAGGCTATCGCATACGCCCGTGAAGTCACACCGTCGGCGCGGGGCGAGCTCGAGATAACGGACGTGAACAAGGCCTATCTCGAGGCCGGAGGGCTGAATGTCGAGGTACTGGGCCGTGGTTTCGCGTGGTTTGATACGGGAACACATGAGTCGTTGCTGGAGGCCGGTCATTTTGTCGCCACGCTTGAAGGTCGCCAAAAAATGAAGATCGCCTGCCCCGAAGAAATAGCGTTCCTCCAGAAATGGATCGGGCCGGATCAGCTTCGGTCTCTCGCTGCCGCGCTCGGCAAGACCAACTACGGCCAATATCTGAAAGAGTTGCTGGACGAAGTGCAGTTTTGACTGCAATTTCAACAAGTTATGCGACCTATTCGCTACTTGACTGGCCCCCCGTTAGGCAATAAAGGCGCGAATGGCGCCGAACAAGCGTATCTCAAAGCGTCTGCCAGGATGCATGCTCATTCTGCTGGGGAGAAATCGTCCGATGTTGGCTATGCGGACTGACATTCCAGAGGTGCTGCTCATCGAGCCAAAATTCTTTGGCGACGACCGCGGTTTCTTCTTCGAGAGCTTCAATGCAAGAGCCTTTGAGCAAGCGACGGGGTTGCGACCAAATTTCGTTCAGGACAATCATTCCAAGTCCGCCAGGAACGTCATTCGAGGCTTGCACTATCAAATCAAGCAATCTCAAGAGAAATTGGTGCGGGTCGTAGAAGGTGAAGTATACGATGTTGTCGTCGATATACGGAGATCTTCACCCACGTTCGGCAAGTGGGTCGGCGTCCACCTCAGCGCGCAAAACAAGAAGCAGTTGTGGGTACCGAAGGGATTTGCCCACGGCTTCCTCGTCGTCAGCGATACGGCCCAGTTTCTCTATAAGACGACCGACTACTACGCACCGGAACACGAGCGTAGCCTGCTGTGGAACGACCCCGCGCTTGGAATCAAGTGGCCGCTATCGGGCGAGCCGCGGCTTTCCGCTAAGGATGTTGCTGCTCCTTGCTTGCACGAGGCAGAGGTGTTTGTCTGATGCAACACTTTAGAATTCACCCCGCGGAAATGGCTTGGAGCATCTGGCGCAATCGTTCGCTCGTCTCGGCCTCAATCAAACGCGAGATTTTCGGCCGCTATCGCGGATCAATCCTGGGAATACTTTGGTCCTTTTTTAATCCGCTGCTCATGTTGGCGATCTACACGTTTGTCTTCGGCACGATCCTCAAGGCTCGCTGGAGCATCGAGATGGGTTCAAATATGGAATTTGCACTCGTGCTCTTCGCGGGATTGATAACGTTCAACCTCTTTGCAGAATCCATCAACCGCGCGACAGGCCTGATTGTTGCCAATCCGAACTACGTCAAGCGGGTCGTTTTTCCTTTGGAAATCTTGCCCTTTGTCATGGTTGGATCCGCGCTGTTCCACTACTTGATCGGCCTTGGGATTTGGCTTTTCACTTACGTATACTTCCATGGCGCGCCTCCGGCGACCGCACTCTATTTCCCACTTGTCCTGCTGCCACTATTGATCTTCACCCTGGGCGCGAGCTGGATACTCGCATCCCTTGGCGTCTTTCTGCGCGATGTCTCCCAGTTCATCGGTATTGCCACGTCTGCCTTGATGTTCCTGTCGCCGGTGTTTTATCCGGCGAGTGCGCTGCCGGAAGGGTATCGGTTGCTGCTCTCATTGAACCCGCTTACGCCCGCGATCGAGTATTCGCGTGATGCGCTCTACTGGGGCAAGCCGCCTGACATCACGTCGCTTGGCGTCTATCTGGCGGCAGCATCCGTGTTTGCCTGGTTCGGCTTCGTTTGGTTCCAGAAGACGCGCAAGGGTTTTGCCGATGTCCTCTGACGTATCGGTTCGGGTCGAGCATCTGAGCAAGTACTATCAGATCTACGACAGCCCTCGGGACCGGTTGAAACAGTTCGTGCTGCCGCGCCTTCAGTCATTGACCGGACGGGAGCCTCGACACTACTTCCGCGAGTTCTGGGCGCTCAAGGACGTCTCGTTGGAAGTTCGGAAAGGTGAGACCGTTGGCATCATAGGTCGCAATGGCAGCGGGAAGTCGACGCTGCTCCAGGCCATCTGCGGTACACTCAATCCAACCTTCGGCAAGATCCAGACAACTGGAAAAATCGCAGCGCTCCTGGAGCTCGGTTCCGGTTTCAATCCCGAGTTCACTGGTCGCGAAAATGTATATCTGAACGCCGCGATACTGGGGTTGAGCCAACACGAAATTGATGCCTGCTTCGATGAGATCGCCGCCTTCGCCGATATCGGGGATTTCATCGAGCAACCCGTGAAGAGCTATTCCAGCGGAATGGTCGTGCGGCTGGCGTTCGCCGTTCAGGCCATGATCAATCCGGATATTCTCGTGGTTGACGAGGCATTGGCCGTTGGCGACGAGAGGTTTCAGCGCAAGTGCTTTGCGCGCCTTGAGGAGCTGAAGGCCAAGGGCACGTCGATCCTGTTCGTGTCTCATTCAGCTTCGGCCGTGATCGAATTGTGCGACAGAGCCTTCCTTCTCGACAGCGGCTTTCGACTAATGCAGGGAAGGCCGGCGGATGTAGTGCGCGCTTATCAAAGATTGCTCTATGCTCCTCCGGAAGAACAGAAACTGCTTGTTCAAGAGTATTCTGCCGCAGCTGACGCAGGCGAAGTTGCAGGCTATCGCAACGCGACAGAGGAAAAATCCGCGCCAGCGAAGAACAATTCGGCATCGTTCGACCCCGGACTCGTTCCGACAACAACCACCGTCTATCCGGTGCAAGGGGCTGAAATCCTGTCAATAGCGATCCTTGATCAAGGGTCTCGGGTCGTGAATGTTCTGAATCCTAACGAGATATACCAGATTGAGGTGACAGGTCGCTTTCTGAAGGATCTTTCCGGCGTTTACTTCGGCGTGCATATCCGGACTATTTCCGGAGCTGTCATCACCGGGCAGCGGCACCCCCACGACGGGACTCACATCCGTAACGTGCGCGCAGGCGCCGGGTTCAGAATCCGATTTTCATTTCGGATGGGCTTGTTCAATGAAGCGTACTTTGTCGGCGGCGGCATCTGGTCGCAGGAAGAGCCGAACTGCGCTCACCGTATCATAGACGCATTGATGTTCCGCCTTGCGCAAACAGATCCGTCAGGATCGTTTGGATACGCGGACCTGATGTCGAGCGAGCCCTCTTTGGAATGGGTTGAGCAATGACGGGATTCGATATTTCAAGTCTCCAGCAATTGCTGCGCGGGTGCGATTCTCGCTTCGACTTGTGGATCCGCTTGCTGGCTCTTCATCAGGTTCGAAGCATGGCGGAAATCGGGGTCTGGAAGGGAGAGTTTTCGGCATCCATCCTTCGCAATTGCCGTCACCTGGAACGATTTTACATGATCGATCCTTGGGCAAATCTGCCGGACTGGAATAAGCCGTTCAATGTCGCGCCCGAGATGTTCGAGGCAATCTATCAAGAGATGTGTGAAGGCACGGCTTTCGCCGCCGAAAAGAGGGTCATTCTCAGAGGCAGATCCAGCGACGTCCTGAAATGCATTCCTGACGAGAGTCTCGATTTCGCGTATATCGACGGCGACCATACGCTCAAGGGTATCACGATTGACCTCATAAAGGTCCTGCCGAAAATCAAACAGGGCGGCATCATCGGTGGCGACGACTTTACCACCACTGCCTGGCAGCACGATGTGCGCTTTGAGCCGACCCTGGTGTTCCCGTATAGTGTGTATTTTGCGGAAGCGATGGATCTGCCCATCGTGGCCTTGCCCCACAATCAGTTCCTCATCAAAAAAGACGCGGCGGCAAGCTTTTCGTTTACAGATACCACCGGGGAGTACGGCGATACTTCCCTAAAGGGACTGGCTGTTGCTGAAGACAAGCGACGGCAACCATAGGCATGGACGATATGCTCGCGAAATACGATGAGCGTTTTGTGCGTAATCTTGAGATAAACGCATTTCTCTCTCAGAAATATCGGCTGCTTTACATTAGCACGCCGAAGGTCGCGTGCACTTCGCTGAAATGGTGGCTAGCCTCGCTCGAGGGCTGCGCTGAGGCGCTGCGCGCCGTGACGGAGAGCGGTGAATCGGACCCGGATCTCTCCATACACGACAACTTTCACAAGATCGCCCCACATGTTACGGGGCTCGATCTGAACGGCCTGTCCGAGGCGCTGAGCTCTGACGCCTTCTTTCGATTTGCAGTTGTTCGCAATCCCTTCAAGAGAATCTTTTCTGCATGGCAGTCGAAGCTACTATTGCGAGAGCCCTACCAGATCGGGCCTTACACCAAGCTGGAGTTCTTTCATCATCAGATACGGCACGGAAAAGACATTACCACCGCCTTTGAGGGTTTCCTCGAGCATTTGGCGAACAATGAAGCTCCAACGTTTTGGGACCATCATTGGACGCCGCAGATAACTCTGCTCCGGCCGGATCTGATCGACTACACTAGGTTGACGAAGATCGAGCATACCGGCGAACTAAGCAGCGCATTGCAGGAATGGCTTGGTCCCTACGCGCCGGACCCATTTTCACTGCGACGAGTGAATGAGAGTCTCATTCCGTACATCCCGAATTTCATATCGGATCGGAGCGCGGAATTGATCCGCATCCTGTATGCAGAAGACTTCGATACTTTCGGCTATCAGAGGCAAATTCCGTCTTCCCCGCGGGACTTCTCAGCGGAACAGCTGGAAGTCGCGATCAAGGCGATCCAGCTCATTCGCGCTCGGCATGAACGCTTGGGTGACCGGGCAGCTCAGATTCAGCGGCTGAATCAAACAATTGCCGACCGCGAAGGACAAATTGCCGGATTCAGTGGGGAGATCTCGCAGCGTAACGAGCAGATAGCTGGACTCCATCAGGTCGCTGCGCAGCGGGAGGACCAGGTCGCCGGGGAGATCTCCCGGCTCAACGAGCAGATAGCCGGGCTCAACCGGGCCGTCGCGCAGCGAGACGACCAGATCGCGACACGTGACGACAGGATTGTCGGCCTGAACCAGACCATTGCGCAACGAGACGACCGGATTGTCGGCCTGAACCAAACCATTGCGCTACGAGACGAGGAAATCTCGAACCTCGACAAATCCGTTTCTCAGCGCGACCAGGAGATTGCACACCTCCACGACGTCACGGCCCAGCGGTATGGGCAGATCGCGAACCTCAATGAAGCGCTTGGGAGCAGTGAAAGGCAAATTGAGCAGCTGGCAAATGATGCAGCGATCATGCAGGCCGAGAAGGACAGGCAAATCTACGCTCTTCAACGCGAATTGACAAAATTCCTGAATACACGCTCCTGGCGCGCGACCGCACCTCTTCGCAGGATTGCGGAGTTGTACAGGCATAGTTTGACGCGAAGCATTGAATTTCTCAAAGTGCGCCGCGAACTTCTATTCGGGTCCGCGACGCGCCAGGTCCGCGCCAGCGCCCTTTTTGATGCCGATTACTATCTCGAAGCCTACCCGGACGTGCGCAATGCGGGCGTTGATCCCGCAATCCACTATCTGATTCATGGCTGGAAGGAACGTCGAAACCCGTCAACGGCGTTTGATACCGGGGCCTACCTTTCCGCCCATCCGGACGTTGCCCGAGCGGGCCTCAATCCGCTCATTCATTACCTGCGACATGGCCAGAACGAAGGCCGTCCGATCATGCCGGGGGTGGCGCCGGCTGTCGATGATCCGGTTAAAGTCATTCTGGCCAGCAAATACTTCGATGCGGCGTACTATTCGGAGGTCGCCAAGCTCTCGTTCGAAAGCAGGACGGCTGCCGTTGAGCACTACATTTCCGTTGGCGAGAAGGCGAATTATAAGCCAAGCAGCCGGTTTGACCCATTCGTCTACCGGATTTCCTATCCGGACCTCGCAGATTACGGCGCGCCTCTGCTGGTCCACTACATAAGCCATGGCCGGTCGGAAGGCCGTACCGGGCTTTTTGAGGTCGACTACTCCAACGGCGAGCAGCCATTTGCTCGCGACAGAACCACGATCCTGGTTGCGGTGCATGAGCTCTCCAAAACCGGAGCGCCAATCCTGGCGCTAAATCTGATCAAGCATCTGGGTCGAGACAACAACATTGTTTGCATTGCGGTTCAAAACGCGGGGCCGCTGCAAGCGTCATTTCTCACGCACGTCCACAAGTTGCTTACCATTCGGGCCGCTGGCCAATTTTCCGCAGCGCTCATTTCTCCCACCATTCGGACGCTCAAGGAGCGATTTGGCATTGATGTCTCGCTGGTCAACAGCGCTGAATCCGTCGTCATCGCTGAAGCCTGTTATCTGAACAACATTCCGGTCGTCAGCCTTGTCCACGAGTTCGCCGCGTATCTGTCGCAGAAGAAGATGGCGAGCATTGTCGAGAGCTCGCAACGCGTCGTCTTTTCGTCGTCCTTGACGGAGGGCTCCTTTCGCGCGGCTGATGTCTTCCGAGGCGGGTTCAGCAACGCCACTATCATTCCTCAAGGCAAGTCGGACGTTCCCTCGGCCCCTGGAAACGAAGCGCCGTTGCTGAAGGAAGTCTTGCAGAAAGTGGCGGACGAGAAGCGATTCCTGGTCATCGGGTGCGGCCACGTTCAAATTCGCAAGGGTGTTGATTTGTTCATCAGCGCCGCGTCACACGTGGCAAATGCACTTGGAAGGAGATCGGTCTACTTTTTGTGGATAGGCGACGGCTATGCGCCCGACGTGGCGGGCGACTATTCTCTCTGGCTGAAGGATCAGGTCGCTCGCGCCGGCGTCGAAGATGTCGTCCGGTTCATTCCAGGTGTGGGCGGAGCCGATCTCGAGAGAGTGTACCGGCGCGCCGACGTGATGTTCCTGAGTTCAAGGCTGGATCCATTTCCGAACGTGGCCATCGACGCCGTATGCGCAGGACTTCCGATCGTCTGTTTTGAGAAGGCAAGCGGGATTGCCGAATATCTGAAGGACATTGGCAGTACCAGGAGCCTAGTGGTCCCATATTTGGACGTGCGTGCCGCGGCAGACGCAATAATTGGCCTCAAGGAGGATCCCCAAGCGCGAGAGTCCATTGTCCCGCGCCTGATTGAGCTCGCCAACCGGTACTTTGACTTCGATTCGTATTCTCGAGCAATTCAATCTCAGTTGCAGCAGGCAATTGACGCGAATACGCAGGAAGACGAGGACACCAAGACGATTGTCGCTTCTGAGTTTTTCCAGGACGATTTCCTCGCCCGGTCTGACGCGAAGGCGGCAAGCCGGTCGGAAAATATCCGACAGTACGTTCGACTCAGTGCCGCGGGTACGATCTATCCGGTCCCGAGGCCGCTGGCTGGCCTGTCGCCGGAGATGTACGCTGCTGCAGCGAAGCCGCTGACGCATGCCAACGCATTTGCGCAATGGCTGCGGGACGGTCGACCGGAGGGGCCATGGCTCCGCGAAGTACTGGAGCTTCGGGGGGCGCCAAGAAAGAGCGACCTGAGGATAGCGCTTCACATTCACCTTCACTACGCCGACATGGCGGGCGATATCCTGCATCGATTGCAGGCCAACAAGACGACACCGGATCTGTTCCTGACAGTTACGCGTGACGAAGCGGTCTCGCAAATCAGCTCCCTGCTTAATGGCTATGCCGGGAAGGTCGAGATTATCGAAGTGCAGAACCGCGGGCGCGATATTGGTTCGATGCTCACGGTCCTGTCGTGCGACCTACAGAAGTACGACCTTGTCGGGCATCTGCACGCAAAGAAGAGTCCCCACTACGAAACCAATTCCGGGATCTCTCCCGTGGCGAAATGGCGAGATTTCCTCTACGAGAACCTGGTCGGGGGAATAGTTCCCGCACTTGATTTGATTGCGACTTGTTTTGAGACGCGCCAGGATCTCGGGCTCGTTTTCCCCGACGACCCGTTCATCTGCGGGTGGGGCAGGAACTGGGAATCTGCTCAGGCACTGGCAGAACGATTGAAGCTGAAGGCAGGCCTTCCTGGACCAATCGAGTTTCCCGTCGGAAACATGTTCATCGCGCGCCCGGATGCGATCAGGCCTCTCTTCAATGCGAACTTCGCCTTGGAGGAATTTCCGGTCGAGCCTCTCCCGATAGATGGCACGATGCTTCACGCGATCGAAAGAATGATGGCTCTCGTCTGCGAGAGCGAGGGCTATGCCTGGCAAACAACGCTGGTTCCCGGAGTCACCCGGCTCCATCACTGATCCGCTTGAGATGCGACGCCGGGCAATGGTATGTTTAACAAATGGTGCAGGTGCCCAATGATGGCCGTGAACCACTGCGCATTTTCGAGCTTCAGACCTTGTGATTGCCGACAATCGACGCAGTCGACTGACTAGTTATGGTAGATAAGGAGTTCGAAATGTCGACAATCGATACAGCGGCAATCCTCAACCAGCACAATAGCCGGGCGCTCGAAATCGCTTCGCAAAAGAAAGTCGTTCCGGACATCAGCCCGAACGATATGCTTTTTGACTTCCTTGCCCGCGTGGTGTTCTCGGCCGACTCCTCTAAAGCCATTGATGCGTATTTTAACGGCGGAGAGGACTGCGCCTCCAAGTTCGCCGCGCTCTGCCGCGAGCATCTGCAGCCGCCCGGACCGAGCTCGGTCCTCGAATTTGCCTCAGGCTATGGTCGTGTAGCCAGGTTCGCCAAACATGTTTTGCCGGAAACGAACTGGATCTGCTCCGACGTTCACCCGCAAGCAGTCGATTTCATTTCGAGCAAGCTTGGAATGGAGGCATCTTTGTCGGTCAGCGAACCGGGCGCATGGACGTTGCACCGGGAGTTCGATGTCGTATTCGCGCTTTCCTTCTTTTCACACATGCCTGCCACGACCTTCGCGCCATGGTTGGCGAGACTGTTCCGAAACGTAAAGCCCGGCGGCGTTCTGATCTTCACGACTCACGGCTCGGCCAGCCTTCATATGTGGCGAACGGTCGGCATGCAGGCCGCGTTCGATCAACGCGGCTTTTATTGGAACTCCAACAGCGACCAGCGTGACCTCGACCCCGTGGACTACGGGACAAGTGCCGCCACGGTTGCTTTTGTTGAGCGCGCCGTGCAGGCGATACCCGGGGCCGAGTTGATCCGCTTCCAGCAGGCCTATTGGTGGGGACATCAGGATCTCTATGTCGTCAGCAAGAGAGCATAGCGGCGCGGGTGACGTACCGGCTATGGTCCAATCGGCAACGAACCGTTATCGAATTGATTGGCACTTCAACGTGCCGGGCTTCCTGAAGCCGGAGATTGAACATGAGACTGCGCGAGGAGCTATCCGCGACTGATCAAGTCGAGCGATTTGGCAATGCGGGTTATCGCCCGGCCTGCAGGCGGCGGATATCTGGGCAGGTCGTTGAATGATCGGGAGAACTACGTCGAGGATACTGCGGCTCATTTCGCTCGCGCGCGCCATCCACCCCGCCGTCGACTTCTATCAGGGTTCTTGGCCTCTGGCCGCACGTCGTGTGGTCCGCGTGTTCATGCGTGAAGGCGTCAACGGCGTTGTGCGCCGTGCCCATATCCTGGCTGGCAAGCCGATGGCGAGGAGGAACGGTCGCTTTCTCCCGTCGGACAAATACGGAGACGTGTTGCCCCCTGACGCGGGTTTCACGCCACGCGTTTCGGTGATTGTACCAAATTTCAATCATGCAGAATACCTTCGACAACGGCTTGATTCGATCTACGACCAAACCTACCCGAACATGGAGATCATCCTGCTGGATGATTGCTCGAGCGACGCCAGTCTGAGCATTCTGCAGGAATACGCTAGCCGTTATCCGGACAGGACGATCTGTCATTTTAATACGACGAACTCCGGCAGCGCCTTTAGCCAATGGAGAAAGGGAATTGAGCTGGCGACCGGTGAACTGCTGTGGATCGCGGAAAGCGATGACTATTGCTCCGAGACCTTTCTCCACGAGTTGGTGGGCTGCTTCCAGAATGAGGCTGTGAAGCTCGCATTCGGCCACACCGAGTTTGTGCGGGGCACGCCACCGGTTCGGAGGTGGAGCACGACGGAGTATCTGCAGGACCTCCACGTTTGGACCTGGGATCGTCCATTCATCCGATCCGCGCATGCCATGGTCAAGTTCGGCTGGACGATCAAGAATATCTTGCCGAACGTCAGCGGAGCGATATTTCGGCATCCCGGTCGCCTCGCGCTCCTCGACGACCCCGTGTGGTTGAGTCTGCGCCTGTGTGGCGACTGGATGTTCTATCTTTCAATCATACGCGGAGGGCTGGTCGCCTACAGCCCGCACGCAATTAACTACTACCGCCAGCATCCCATGAATACGTCCGTCGAGGCACAGAAGGAGGATGTCTACTACCGCGAGTTCGAATTGGTGGCGCGACACATTGTGCGCCTGTATCGCGTCGACCGTACCGATCTGCACGGGCAGGAGCAGGCCCTTTACGATCATTGGTGCAGTAGGCGAGGTAGCGATCGGGACAGTGAGTTCAAGGCGCTTTACAGTCTGGACCGGATTTGGCCGCTCGCAACCGAGAGGCGCCCTAACGTGATGATCGCCGTCTACGCGCTTGCCGCGGGCGGAGGAGAGACGTTTCCAATCATGATGGCTAACCTTCTTGAGCAGAAGGGGTATGCGGTCACTCTGTTCAACTGCGCAGAGCAGGCCACCGAATCCGGGGTTAGGACAATGCTTTCGCCAACCATTCCATTGCTGGAGTTGGAGCGAATTGAGCTGGCAGCCGAGGCGTTCGCCGACATGGGGGTGGAGCTGGTGCATTCACATCATGCCTGGGTCGACGTGTCGTTGGCAACTTTCTTGCTCGGCGATCCTGGCATCAGGCAGCTCGTTACCATGCATGGAATGTACGAGATGATGACCCCCGCGCAGCTTGAGGGCCTGTTGCCGGTATTGCGACGACGCATCGATGCATTTGTCTATACCGCCGATAAGAACCTGGAAGCATTTCCCGCCGACTTTCGCGCTGCGAAGGATTTTCATAGAATTGATAATGCGTTGCCGGAGACGGCGATCAGCCCGGTATCACGCGACGAGCTGAAGATCGCGATCGATGACTTTGTTCTTTGTCTGGTTGCCCGGGCTATTCCGGAAAAGGGATGGGAGGAAGCTATTCGTGCCGTCGCGTGGGCGAATGAGCGATCCAGCCGGAATATCCGCTTGCTGCTGATCGGTGAAGGGCCCGAGTTTGATCGCCTCCGTTCAGAGCATCCATCGGGGCAATTGCAGTTTCTCGGCTTCCGGACCAATATCAGGGACTATTTCGCCGCATCCGACATCGGCTTCCTGCCATCTCGCTTCAAAGGCGAAAGTGCCCCGTTGGTGGTTATCGATTGTCTGCGTTCTGGAAGGCCCGTACTTGCCAGCAATGTTGGTGAGATTCGCCATATGTTGGATGCGGGGGACGGCGTTGCCGGTGTACTCTTCGATTTGAAGGACTGGGAAATTGATGTCCCTGCCGTTGGTCAGATGATCGCGTCGTTGGCAGATGACGAGCAACGCTATCGAGAGCTGAAGAGCCGCGTTCCCGCTGCTGCCGCCAAGTTCGACCTCGCCGCGATGCTCGAAAAGTACGAAAACATCTATCGGGACATCCTGGCGGGGACCGAAGCGTAGCCCTATCGATACTGTAAGGCAGCGTGTGGGGAATTGAATTGGATCAATTGAAAGTGACAGACCCGGACCAACCGAAGCGATGCCTGGTTCTGGGCGGGCGCGGCTTCATTGGTTCACACCTCGTCGATACGCTGCTCGATCGCGGATACCTCGTCCGCTGCTTCGATCGCCCACATGTTCAGCCGCTTAGCCAGTCTCATTTGAAAAATAGCCGGTTCGAACTCCGCGAAGGAGACTTCGTCAGCGAGGCCGATGTGGCCAGCGCCCTGGAAGGCTGTGATGCGTGCTTTCACCTGGTATCTACCACCTTGCCCAAGTCCTCGAATGCCGACCCCGTATTTGATGTCGAGAGCAACGTCCTCGGCACTATTCGATTGCTTGCTCGGGCCGTCCAGGGCGGGCTCAAGAAGATCGTTTTCGTATCCTCCGGGGGCACGGTTTATGGTGTACCCAAACAGATTCCGATTGTCGAAACACACGCGACTGAGCCCGTGTGTTCGTACGGGATAACGAAGCTTGCGATCGAAAAATACTTGCATTTGTACCATGTCATTCATGGGCTGAACTATACAGTGTTGCGCTTGGCGAACCCGTTTGGCGAAGGGCAGCGGGTGCAGGCAAGCCAGGGCGCGGTCGCGGTTTTTCTGGGAAAGGTTCTTCGGGGGGAACCTATCGAAATTTGGGGAGATGGCTCGGTGGTGCGCGACTACATCCACATTCGTGACGTGGTGGATGCTCTGCTGGCGGCCCTTGAGCGAACAACCGATGAGCATATCTTCAATATCGGTTCGGGACGCGGGTACAGTCTCAACGAACTGATCGATGCTATCGAAACCGTAACGGGCCGCACCGCAGATCGTTGCTACTCTCCCGGTAGACAATTTGACGTCCCCGCGAATGTTCTGAGCATTGCGCGGGCAAAAGAACTGCTTGATTGGACACCAAAGGTCGCCTTTGAGAGCGGGCTCAAGAGCTTTGCTGAATGGCTGCGGAACGAGAGGATATAGACCGAAAAGTTTTGGGAATGACGTGACATATTTTGCCGCCGGAATTGGCCGCTATACGAGATTTCCCGGATGATGAGGTAATCCGGCGGCGATTCGCCAAAGTTTAAATGACCGCGACGCACCGTCGAATCTGGCGCTTGCGATGGTCTTCGCGAGCTGATTCGAGCGTTGAGGATCGCCCACCGTTGCGATTTCCAACTGCGCCAACGGCTATCCTGGTTCTCTCGGCGCTCTGACAGCCGGGACCGGAATGTCGGTCGGCCTGCAAATTTTGCAGGCCGAATGACACAACGAAGGCTGCCGCTGAACTAGCTAGTTTCCACAGCCAAGTCTTTCGCAAGTTGGCGATAAGAAATGGGAACAACAAAAAAAAACCACCTCGGTAGAAATGCTCCAGCAGACCGCGTCGTAGCTGAAAAAGTCGTTTATCGATAGGAAGCACGGGATACGCATGCGTCAGGATGAAGCCTGAGAGCACGAAGAAAAACGACACGGCGCGATCAAGCGGCCATGCTTGTAGAAAGTCTGCGGGCAATAGGACCGGCCGGCAGTGATGGACAACGATGGCGAAAGCGGCGATGAATCTCAGCGACGTCAGCGCAGGCTATTTTATTTAACATTCCGGGCGCGGGCGGCCGCGTGCGCTTGAATTTCTGACATTTCGGCGCTCACAAATCCCAATCTGCGGGAACGGGATCGGGTGTTTGCCTCAGACGAGCGATGGCAATGCGGCTTACGCTCAGCCTCGCCTGATACGGGCCGACGATGCACCCCTTCAGGTTGATCACCCTTCCGTGCAGACCATCAATGCGCGTGACTCGACTCATGGTAGCAGGAAATCCTTGATCGTTGATTGGATTGCTTTTGGCGAACGTTACCACAAGGATCGGAAGAACACCGCTCAAAGACGGCGCTTTCAGGCGTCCGGCCACGCACTTCAATCAGGGTTGTGCAGGATCACAATGTCCTGCCAGCCGCGCGCTCCACCGGGGATGATCTCAGCAACCTCGACGCCAGCTTTGGGCCATTCCCTGCGGATATATTCGTGGTCAGCGAAGCTCTGGCCGTAATCGTCTCCGGCGTTGGCAGCGTCGAGCACGTCTTGATCAAGGCGCAGATATTTGAAGCCGATGGACGGGAGGCTCTTCTTTATCTCCCTGGCGCCATCGGATGACAGGCGAAACATACTCTGATGAATTTCTGACCCGGCAATAATGTCAAGCGCCGCTGGGCCATGCGTCGTGACTATGGCAAGGCCCTTCGATCTCAGAACCCGCTTTATCTCTTTCAACCAAATTCCCATCGACCTCTCGGGAATATGCGTGAAGATCGAAAACGAGTAAAGGAAGTCGAAGGTCCCATCAGGGAAGTCCAGCGGGGGCATTGCTCCGTTAACGGCCGTGCTCACCGTTGGCAAATTCTCCTGGCACCACCTCACCAGCACTTTGTTGATATCGCTACCGTGAACCCGCAGATGAGGATGCCCTCCCAAGAAACGCGTCATCCGCCCACAACCGCAGCCGAAATCGAGGACGGCCGGCTTGTCGCTGCTGCCACGCCAGTTCTTCCGGAAGAGCTCATGAAACACATTCGCGTCGAAAACTCCACTCCAGAGAAAAACTGGTTCGGCATCCGCTGCTGTGATTGAGCGAAGGTTGAGCGGTGGGATCGGTGGCGAAGCAACCCGCAATCCTTCGTGTTTTGACAGCCCTGCGGAGTGAGCCCATTCCAAGTAGCGTTCCCCGCCAAGCATATAATACAGCACCTCGATGGAGGGGTCCGAGGCCCTCAATTGATTTGCCTGAGCAATAAATTGTTCGCTCGAAATGTCTGAAAAAAATCCCATGGCGGCACCTTATTGATAGACGACCTACTTACTTTGTCACGGCGATGAGCTCAACAACATCGTGGGAGAAAATTTCCAACTTGTTTGGACCCGTCAACTTCGATATTGATGAAGGCCGCGGATGCAGCTGCTTGTGGAGACGGTGCCGCCGCAATTGGTCCGTTCGGGGCGCGCCTGAATTTGCAGATCGGCCAGAAGGCTCAAATCCCCTGTGCTGGACAGAGAGAACGGATGGCAGCAGGGATCCAGGTAGCTGGCTCCGCGATTGCTCATTTGTGCTCGATCAGGAATGTTGAGTGATTGGTCAGTTCACCTGGGTGAGCGTCAAGGCCCATCCCCCATCGGGTCATCGGTGCGAGAGAGCGTAAAGCAAAACTTAAATCTGCCCGTCAAGGCGGGCTTTGGTGACGGTTCCTACCGACCTGCAGAGGTGGTCGCAAAGTACTGAGGCTTAATTGTTAGTCTCCGCGCCATATCGAGGCTCCGTTGTATGCAGCGTTCGCAGACATCATAGACGGCCGCCGCCTAGAGCGGCTGACGCGTCTACAAAGCCTCCGCCCGAGATCGTTCCCGCGTGTCGCTTAGCTCATGCCGCCGCCTCGCCATTTATTGAGCGCCGAGCTTCTCGAATTACCATTCGCAATCTGACCTTAATTTTCCTGTTATCTGAATTATCTGCACCGCTGGGTGCACAAGTGTGATCCCTGCAATCTCTGCACTCGCCTGCGACCGACTGCAGATATTTGCCGGGTTTGCAGAAGGCTGGAAGCGCTCCTAATTCTGGGATGAGATGAGGGCTTTGGAGATGACCAAGAACAGGGAGCTTGAAATGGCGCTGAAGGCTCTTGCGGAGGCTTCCTGCCTTCCACGGCGGTCGCATGAAGCTGTCGGAGCTAATCGGCAATCATTTGGATGTTTCGACGCTGCCGAGCGCTGCGGCATGGGAGGCACGATATGGCCAGAGCGCTGACCGCCGCCCGCGTGACGGGGCGGACTAGAGAGCAATGCGCGTGGGGACGCTTTCTTCAACCGTCTAGCGCGAGCGTGAGAAGATGAAACAAGGCAACGCCGGTGGCCAGCACAAACTGCGGCTTACGCCGCTACCACTAGATAACAGGGGAGACAAGCCCCGGCGCTGACCAAAGATAAAGAAAGAAACTACCCGTTCGCCCCAGCGAAAGTAATCCGACTGGTAGTTCAAAGCGTAAGTCCGCAGAAGCCAGGAACTCGGAGCAAGACAAACAAGGAGGTATTGGCCTTCATGGACCGAGCGCGAGCGGTTCGGTTGTCCTGACTAGTGCCGATCAGATGCGCCTCGGCGAAGGTGCTGACCAAGCCTCTTAGCCCGATTGGCGCGTTCTCCCCCGAAGCGGACGGGGAGATCGGGCCAGATTCAAACGTCATATCGCGCCGAGAGACCGATCACGCGTGCTCAGCGGCTCTGGAAGCCAGCGAGCGCCAGTAAGGAGTTCTTGCGCCCGCTCCGCCATCTCGCACGTCTTCAGGTGCTCGGTGAGCTGAGCCGCGGTCTCGCCCTTGGCTCCCGGACGGCTTTGCGGGATGCGCGCCTTGGTCACCCGCCCGAGATAGTTGTCAACGGTCGGCCACCAGCCGGCAGCGGCAACATCGAGCCGCCCTCGATCCGCAGCGCCCCCGACGCGTCGGTGCTGACGCAAGGCACCCGCGCGCGCGTTTTCTTCAGGATTGTACTGGACCGGCCGCTCATCGAGTTCGGCAAGGGTCGTCTCGAACTCGCTAAGGCGCTGATCTATGCCCTCGGGAAGGATGTCGGCATCGGAATGCTCTCGGTCGAGACGCTCGTACTCGGCGCGCAGCGCTTCCACCGCAGCCTCCTTCTCGTCGGTCATCACGACGGACTCGCCGGATCGCCGGCGACTCCTGCGGGCTTCACGGATCTGCTCGTTAGCAGAGCTGCGATGCAACTAGAAAGGGCGCGAACGAAACGGCAAGCTCGGACCAATCCGGCCGCGAGAACGCGAGACCATGTCCGCCATTTGGAAAGTCGATTGAGGGATTGCCCGATGCGAGCCCCGCCTGCACAAGCGTGCCGACCTTTATCAGATCGTTCAGAACCAAACGGCATGAGACCCCCTGCATCCGATGCAGGGGGTCTCATGTTGGTCGTATCAGCCGATCGGCAAGATTACTGCAACGTGACGCCAGTCAGCGGGGTTCCGTCGGTGGCATTGCCAAAGATCTCGTTGTTCTTGAAGGACACGACACTGCCACCGCCTGCCTGGCTTACGCCGATTCCGTTGGTGGTCACGACGGAATTGCCCATTATGATCACGGCGCCGGCACCGTTCGCACTGACCCCAGTACCCACAAACGTCGCGTTGATCCGGTCGACGACCATGCCGAGGCTGGGCTTTCCAGCGGGCACGACGGCCGAGAACCCCAGACCAGTGGCTTGCGTGACGCTCGTGTTCGACACGAAGGCAGAGATCCCGCCGGCTGCGTTGAGGGTCGAGATCTCGAGGCCGGGCGTGGCTCCCTTGATGCTGACATGCGAGACAAACGTGTTCGCGCCACTGGTCGAGGGCCGGATGTTGATCCCCGCCTGCGAGAAATTCTCGATGGTGCAGTTCTCGATGATGAGCCGTCGGCCGGCCAGGAAATTGATCCCGTTGAGGCCGAGGGTCGTGCCGGCGCCGTTGATGCTCAGGTTACGCAGAATGACAACGTCCGCTGCACCGGCGTTCACATTGATGCCGTTTGTGGCCGACGCCAGGATCGACGCAAAGGTACTGCCGCCGTCGATCGTGATGGCCTTGGTGATCGTGACGGTGCCGAAGCCACCGGGATCGAGCACGTCGATCTCACCACCCGCGGCGGTCTTCGAGATCGCGCCGGCAAACGTCTTGCAGGGGGCAGTGCGGCTGCACGGATTGACGTCGTCGCCGACGCCGGAAACCCAGGTGCGCGTCGCCTGGGCGTATGCGCCGGTCGGAAGCCCGACCAAAATCGCAACACACAAAGCGAAAAACCACGCAAACATCTTCGACATGAGCATCTCCTGTTCAAAACGCCAAAATAAGGGGGGAATCAAAAGCCTGCCAGCTTCGAACGCGCGAACACGCCTAACACGATAAGCATATCTGACGTGTGATCTAAACCATCAAAGGGAAGATTTTTCGCACTTTTCAAAAAGTCGGTTCGCAAGCGCTGTCTTTGCAATGCACCCGAATCGGAAACGTGCGAGGCCCCTTGGTCTCCTCATCTTCTTCCAGTCGGAGGATCTGGTCGTGCCGACCACGTTTCTTCTTCGTTGGTCGGTCAAGCAACTCGCAATGTTCAACGTGCGATTGAAGATTTCTGGCTTGTCTCTTGGCGCTCACGGTGTCATGATACCGTCTACTCACCGCGGGAGGACGCGTCACGATCATCGACCTCGAGTACGCGGTGACGATAAACTGAGAACGACACCCTCGCGCTGCGTGGCGAGCGCCATTGACGCATCATCTTTGAGGGTGACGTTCTGAGCATCTGTTCGGCCGAGAACTCCTCAGCCAGGAGTTCCCCTCAAGCATCGGGCCGCTTGGTGGACCATCTTCTCCACGTCCGGACACCCGCTTGCCGGGCAGAGCCCAGAACCAAGGGGTGGACCCGCGTTCAAAATGCGTGCAAAACGCGCCCCAGAACGGGTCCCGGCGGTCAAGCTAAGCCATTGTGATGGCTGGTCGGAGTGGCAGGATTCGAACCTGCGACCCCTGCGTCCCGAACGCAGTGGGTTTTTTCTAACTCCTTGATTTTTCTAGCTCTGGCATAGGCTTCCGCCACGTTTTGTTCACGCCCGTTTGGGCCATTTCGTTGCGATATCGTTGCGGCGTTCTCGTTATTGTCCCCGAGCCAGAATAGCCGCTATGAGTTCGGCCGCATGTGCTCCGACCTCACCCTCCGCCGCAGCGTGATCGGCGGCCGGACCGCGCCAGACGACTATGTCGTGATCTGGGACGAACTCCCGATTGGCCGCATCTTCAAGGCCGCTGCCGTCGGCGGTCATGACGCCTGGTCATGGTCATGCTTCCTGCCCAACGTGCCGCAGCCCTCCTCGCACCGCGGACGCGCCGGCAGCCTCGATGCGGCCAAGGCTCAGTTCCGGACCGCATGGGAGGAGCTGCACGCACTGATCAGCTACAACCAGATCAGGGAAGCCCGAGCTATCCAGAGCGACCCAGCCGGCCTTGGCAGCGCTAGATCAAGTTCCCGACGCCTACCTCGCGACCTTGCTTTTAGGAGTGTCCTAGTTCCGTTCCGCGCAACTTTGAGGTTCAATATTCGTTAAGGACGCGTAGCCTGAAACGGCTAGCACCAGCAGGAATGGTGCGGAGTGAGACATGGGGATCGAACGAATGCATCCGCCCCGATACTGGCGGATGCGAGCCGAAGAGTTCCGGACCAAAGCCGACAACTGCGACTTCGAGCAAACCAGAAGGTCACTCAGGAAAGTCGCGGCCACCTATGAGGCTCTTGCCAAACGCGCCGAACAAATCCGCACCGTCCAAGACGCCGCAGAGTGCGCGGCCGGCCGGAGGGAATGTTCGTCGCGCCATTCGAGCCTGGCGAGATCGGCCCGGACCTGTTCCGCGCCGCCTGCGGGATGGGCCTCGAGGGCATCGTCTCCAAACGGCGCGATCGCCGCCATATTGCCGGCCGAACCCGGGAATGGATCAAGGTCAAGAACCGGACGCACCCGGCGATGTCGCGGGAATTCTGACCCGCTTTTTGACTCTTTTCGCTCGCAACTTCTTGATCCCAGCTCTCACGGATTTGCGTTAGGTGCCTCTCCAGAGGCAGTTCAAAGGAGTTAAGAATGAAAATTGTTGGTGCGAATTATTGGATCAAGTCAGCTGTCCGGGTGCGACAATTCACCGTCGCCGAGCCTGACGACCAAAAGGCAAGGGAACTTATCAGGCTGCGCGTTCCCGACGCCGAGTTCCTCTCGCGCACCGATCTTGAGAGCGCGTTTTGGAGTTTCTCAACATGATGTCCGGCGACGTCATGGAATGGGTGTCGGGTGACGGGACATCGCTCGACCCTAAATTCGGCTCTCGTAAGCTTACCTAAACAGCGAACAGCCGCCCCCTGCTCCGCAAAGCGCCGGTCGCAGGAGGCGGCCGGCGTGGCGGCGTCGATCGCGGCCGCGGCCGCAAGCACGGCACCGACCAGCGCCAGCGCCAGCCAACCGCGGCCGAGATGCCGGCGCGCAGCTCCTGCGCCGCGGCCATCAGCGTGCAGATTGCGACCACGACCGCCCTGCCGATCAGGATCTGGATGGCGGCATTGCCGAGCGCGACCGCCTCAAGGCCATCGCGCAGGTTCTGCGGCTCGAGCTTCATTTCCACCCACCTAGACGTCGAGCCAATGGGACATCACCCAGCCCACCCCGAGCGTCAGCGCCGTCGCCAGCCAATAGACCCCGCGCCCCAGCCTGTGGCCCGCCTTGACGGCGCCGGCTGCCTGCAGCCGCGCATCCCGGATGGCATCGACGGTCGGCCGCATCTCGGCGATGTCGGCGATCGCCGCGGTGACGCGGCCGTCGATCGCGGTCAATTCGACCAGCGCAGCATCGATCTTCTGGTGCAGATCGCGGCGGCCGAGCGAGGCCTTCTCGTCCTGCTGTCGCCACTGGATCGTGAGGCTTGTGACCGAGGACTCAAGCCCGCCGATCAATTTTGCCATGTCGCGCAGCGCCGCCTGGATCGATACCATTTCCGTCACTCCGCACCCCCAAGCCGCTTGCGCTGGCGCTGCTGGCATTCCCGCGTCGCGATAAGGTTCTGCCGCGCGGCGCCGAGCGCGACGCGATACTCGCCGACCCCGCGCTTGGGATTGCCGCCGGCGGAAAGCCGCCCGTCCTCGAGCGGATCAGCGACGTCGGAAGCCAGGCGCTCGCATTCGTCGAGAGCTGAAGGCTGCCGGAGGCCAGCGGCGGGCGCTCGGGTGAGCTTGCGCAGCCGCTCAATATCGTCAGCAGTAAAGGCGCAAGCCGCCTGCACATTGTCGGCATAGGTTTTCCTGTAGTCATCCAACTCCCCCTGCGCCTTCGTGGCGGCCTCCTCGGCCCTGCGCTTCAACACCTCGGCATCGTCAGCCGTCGATTGCAGCTGCTGCAGCTCGGCCTCGCGGCCGGCGAGGTCCACGCGCAGCCGTGCCGCCTCGGCGCGCTCGTCTGAGACGCGAAAGCCGACCAGAAAGAACAGCAGCGCCGCGGCCAGCACGTTGATGAGGCCGGCGGACTTGTCGTAGGCATAGGCGGACGGCCAGAACCGCCTGACCAGGCCGGTCAGGGGCGCGACCGCAAAGGCCGCGAGCACGATCAGGGCGAGCGCGGCAAGCGCCCAATCCGAGGTCGCGACATCCCAGAACAGGTCGGCGAGCATGGCCGCGCCTTACGCAATGTGCCGAGCGATGAAATCGGCAACGCGCTGCTTGCCAAACAGCCACAGCGCGACAGCGAAGCCGCCGATGATCAGCAGCAGAACGAAGGCGAGCAGCGTCGCCGCGATCCGCCAGTTGCTAGAGATGCCGAGCGTCGAGGCGCCGGCGGTGATCCAGTTGCGCACGCGGCCGAAGACACCAGGCGAGGCAGCGCCGCCGGCGTCGCGATTGTCGCGCAGCGCCGCCTCGTCCTCCTGCGCGCCGCCGAGGTCGGCGAAGGTGACGCCCATGGTGTGCGCCTCGCCGTCGTAGGCCTCGAAGCTGTCCTCCGGCATCTCAGGCGCATCGAACAGCGCGACCGGATGCGGCCGGCCATCGTCGCAGCCTCGAAATGCATGGGATCGGTACGGCCCTTGTAGTTTTGCCGCCCCAGCGGAAGCCGACGCGATCGAAGGCATCGATCACATACTGCGGGAGTGGTACCCTTGCCGGCATAGAAACCTTTGTGCGCGGCGTCCAGGTCGATGGCGCCGCCGAAGGCGTGGTTGGACCAGCGGCTCGAACCGCTGATCTTGCGGCAGCAATAGGTGCCGGCGGTCGACGACACGCCGTCATGATCGAGCCGCCCCTGGTCGTGGCCGACATAGCGCCAGATGTCGTCGAGCGCAGCCGCCAGCGCCGGAGCCGCCCTGCGGTGAAAGAGCGGATGCTTGAGCGGCTCCTTGTTGTAGTACATCTGGAACGGCGGCACGACCTTGACGAGCTGCCGCTCCGCCTCCGGCCCCGGATTGCCGTAGAACGCGATCAACGCACGCTTATTGTCCATCGGCCACTGATACATGGCGAAGCCCCCTCGGTTTGTGTGCGTGACGAAAGTCTGCGACGGTCACCCGCGACGGAATTCGCGCTGCTTGTGACCTAGGCGGGATCAGGCCGGCGATTGCGCGGCCTTGAGCGCCGCGAGTTCGGCGTCTTTGGCGGCGATCTGCATTTCCAGCGCCGCGACTTTGTCCTGCAAAGCCTGGATCTCGCAGACCTGGGAGCCGATGACGAGTTTGGTCCGTGCATCGGCATCGAGGGAGGTTTGACCTGGCATTATTCCGACCCCCGCTTACTGCTGCTCTGCCGCGGCTGCGGCAATATCTTCCTTGGGTTGGTAGTGCCACTCGAAAATTCGCGACCTGCGGGTCGCGTCAGCGGGGGCGCGCCCGACTGCTCATGCCGCTCAAACCAAAGTCTCAGAGCGAATCGCCTTGACCTGCGTGGCCGCGATCGGTTGAGACATGACATCACCCCTTGCCCGGCTCGGTTGCGACCGCTACCTTCCGGCCCCGTGTGCGGAGATCCCCGGCCCGCCCAGCGTGCGCGGCAGGGTTGTGGCCGTTAAATGTCGAGCGCCCAGCATTGGAGACCCGTCAACGCATCATCGAAGTTGGCTGGACTCGATTTGAGGCAACGAATGACCGCTAGACACCACCGACTATTCGGCCTCGATCTACTCAGGGCGATCGCGATTTTGGCCGTGATCGTTTGCCACTACACCGCGGCGTTTGCAGGCAGCTGGGGCCTTGAGCCGCCCCCGCGATGGATCATGGTCGCCGGATTCTACGGCGTAGTGCTCTTCTTCGCTTTATCAGGATATCTCATCGGCAATATCCTTTTTGACATTCAGGAAAGCGGCACCACGATGCGAAAAATCCGAACCTTTCTCGTTCGTCGATGGATGCGAACGCTGCCGGCCTATTGGATTGTCGTGGCGGCCAGCTGCGTCGTCGCCGAACTCTATAACTATCGGTCTTATGATCTGCTTAGGTTTCTTACCCTCACACAAAACCTTGTAACTCCGTTCCCTGGCGGATTTTTTGGTGCATCTTGGTCACTGACCGTCGAGGAATGGTTTTATGTTCTTTTCCCGATCACCCTGTTTTGCGCCTCGTTGTGGCTCCCCAGGCGAGGCATCGTCCTGACTCTCTCTACCTTTCTCGTCGCCCCCGCTCTCGCACGATACGGTGTATGGCGATGGCTCGACGTCGATTGGAGTTACGGCCTTCGCCAGGTTGCGATTTTACAACTGGACGCCATCGCTTATGGCGTGCTCGCAGCCTATCTCACCAGAGGACGAATCATAGATAGTCGGCGCCGCTTATGGCTCGGCGTGGCAGGCTCCGCCTCGGTCCTCATCTCGTGGTATTTCCATGCGAGTCTGAGTTTGGCAGATAGCCCGCTGTGGATGTCGAATGGGGTATTCCTGACCTCTGCTTCCGGATCTGCGTTGGTTGTTGTCGCCTGCGTCAATTTGAACGGCATCGGGAAACTGACGGATGCGGCAGTTACTTGTCTGAGCAACTACGCGTATGCGCTCTATCTTGTTCACTGTCTTGCGTGGGACATCGCCGCTTTGACGTTGCAGGGACGAATGGATTTGGCCCCGCCAGTTACCTTGATTTTGGCGCTATCGCTCGCCGCCCTTGTGAGACGTCTTGTAGAAACACCATTCATGCGCGCCCGACCGCCTCAATTCGGCAATCACCCCACAACGAATCGACAGCTTTTGTCGTTAGGCGAATTGCGACTACCGGGGTCTCAGTCGACGAAATACTGACCGGACACACGAATGATCGACGCGCTTCTCGCTAGGGCACAACATAGTGACGAAAATCGATTCTCTGACCGGGCTAAGGTTTTTCGCTGCCATAGCTATCGTCGTTCTACACCTCAATGTGTATGGCCTTGGCTTTCTTGAGGGTGTTCCGCTCACATCGGCGGTTTCGTTCTTTTTCATACTGTCAGGATTTATTCTTGCGCACAGATATCCAGCGCTCGAAACAAAGCAGGCTGTTTTGCATTTTCTGGTCGCCCGCGCTGCCAGGATATGGCCGGTCCACCTCGTGGTGCTACTGATCCTATTTTTTCTTCCACAAGGAGCCGTGACGCCCGTCGAATCTCCTTGGTTGCTGTTAAGCAACGCCACCCTGACTCAAGCGTGGATTCCGTTCTCAAACTCGTATTTCAGCTACAACAACGTCTCATGGAGCATTTCTGTCGAAGCGTTCTTTTATCTCGCGTTCCCGCTTCTGATCGCGTCGCTCGCTCAAACGTGGTGGTGGAAACTTCCTTGCACACTGGCCATCACCTTCGCGCTTATCGCGATCAGCACCTATCTCGGACTGGGATCGTTCACCTCGCCGGACTGGTCCCTTACGGCGACGGGCCTGATCTACGCAAACCCACTTGCCCGCCTGTTCGAATTCACCCTCGGCATGTGCATTTGCCTCGCTTCTCGCGCGGCTGCGCCATTTCTGAAGTTGAGCTATTTCCGCGCGACGTTGCTAGAGATTGCAGCACTTGCATTGGTGTTTGCCAACGCATGGGTAGCCCGACCTTTCAACATCTTCGTCGGATCGCAAATCGGCTTCCCGGCCCGGCAATGGCTCGGCGCAGGGGCGACCATGACCGTCAGCTTCGCGGTAATATTGATCGTTTTTTCGCAACAACGCGGAGCTCTTAGCCGAGCCACGGGCAGCGCTTCGATGGTGTTCGTCGGCGAAATCTCTTTTTCCATTTATATGCTGCACTACGTCATTCTGCGCTTTTATTTCGCCTACCGCGATTTCCTGCCGGAATGGTCGGGGGCGGTGATGCTCGTGCTGTTTTTTGTAGTTCTCTTCGCCTCATCGTTTCTGATGTGGAAGCTCGTCGAAAGCCCTGCACGCTCCTTGATCGTGAACGGCTATCGGAGATATGGGCGACTCGATGTCGGCACATCAGTCCACGAAATACGACCCGGCTATGCGAATAGCCGAAGTGTTGGTGAGATCAGTATCGGCCAGCACAGTACCCGTTCCGGAAGCGTAGCGAGTTACGGTCATGAGTGTCGTGTTTGCCGCGAAAAAGCACTCAATGTCAGTGATCGCCGCAGCAGCCAATGTCCCAACCCTGACGGCGGCTGCAATATTGAGTGATGCCGTGATCGTAACGGGAGCCCTACTATGTTCAACGCTCCAGTTGACGAGCCCTTGCTGGATAACACAATTTCAAGCGCGACCGTGACGACGTTTCCGATTTTCGTATATTTTCCCACCTGCGTCGTGTAGGTGATGCCCGTCGACCCGCCGCCGAGGACGATCGAGGGCGTAAATGTTCCCTCTTCATAATCGTCGAGCGAATTGGCATCGGCCGACGTCACCTGCTTTGCGGGAAACTTGATTGCGGAACGAAGCTTGATGTCAGGTCAGGTGCCAGCGGCGGCCGTCATGTCAAGGGCGGTGCCGACCGTTCCGCCGAACTTGATACCCGTTCCAATTCGCGATGCGTTCTCGTGCCATGGTCCACCGCTTCCGGAGGCCCCGATCGTGATGCCGTTCGCTGGCGATCCCGCATTGCTGTCGCGGGCGACCTTAGCCTGGCGCTGGAACTTGCCGGTGATCGCACCGGTCATTAAGCGGCGCCGGTAGGCCCGCAGGATATTCCGTCTGAGCTCGCTCACCGCTGGCGCGGATGCGGCCGGATCTCCAATTTGCTGAAGGAGTGCCCGAACAGGCGACGGAAGACAGCAAACATGCGTCCTTGGCGGAGCTCACCATTTAATTGCGCATTTCGTTGCGCTTGAAAAGATCAACGATTATAAGTGCTTGAAAGTCTTGGTCGGAGTGGCAGGATTCGAACCTGCGACCCCTGCGTCCCGAACGCAGTGCTCTACCGGGCTGAGCCACACTCCGACAAGAAGGCGGCTTATAGCGTCGGGTTTGACGCACTGCAAGCCGCCGATTTGAGGAATTTCGTCCCAGTGAAAACGGGTCTTGAAACGCTGATTTTGCCGGCCGGCGAGGCTGGCGCCACGGCCGCCGCGAAAACGCTTGCCGCGGGCGGGCTGGTCGCATTTCCGACCGAGACGGTCTATGGGCTCGGTGCGGACGCCGCCAATGCGGCCGCGATCGCCCATCTCTACGCCGCCAAGGGACGGCCGGCCTTCAATCCCCTGATCGCCCATGTCGCTGACCTCCAGGCCGCGCAGCGGATCGGCCGGTTCGACGCGCGCACCAAACGGCTCGCGGAGGCGTTCTGGCCGGGGCCCCTGACGCTGGTGGTGCCGAAGACGGACGACTGCCCGGTCGCCGATCTCGCCACCGCGGGCCTCGACACGGTCGCGATCCGCATTCCCGCCCACCCCGTGGCCGAGGCCATCCTGCGCGCCTTTGGCGGGGCGGTGGTGGCGCCCTCCGCCAACATCTCCGGCCATGTCTCGCCGACATGTGCGGCCCATGTCGAAAGCGACCTTGCCGGGCGGATCGACCTGATCGTGGACGGTGGGCCGGTCGAGGTCGGCGTCGAATCGACCATTGTCGGCTGCTTCGAGGCGCCGATGCTGCTCCGGCCCGGCGGGCTTTCGCGCGAGCGGATCGAGGCCGTGCTCGACACGCCCTTGACGCGGCCACCTGCGGAGGCCGAAAACGACGATAGTCAGCCGCTGGCGCCCGGCATGCTGGCCTCGCATTACGCGCCGCGCGCCCTTGTGCGGCTCCATGCGCGCGAGGTGGCACCAGGCGAGGCGCTGCTCGCATTCGGCCCTGCGCGCCTCCCCGGCCTCGAGGCTGCCGGTGCCGTCATGAATCTGTCGCCCGCCGGTGATCTCGATGAGGCCGCCGCCAATCTGTTCGGCCATCTTCGCGCCCTCGACGCGAGGAGCCCGCGGGCGATCGCGGTGATGGCTATCCCCGAGGAAGGCCTTGGCGAAGCGATCAACGACCGGCTGCGCCGGGCGGCGGTTGCTCGCTAGAAAGCGGAATGAAAGAAGAAGACGACATGAACATCAATCAATCCGCGACCTCGCCGCTCGCGCCCGAACTGATCGAGCAATTTCGCAAGATCGTCGGCGACCGCCACGCCATTACCGATGCGGCCGATATCGAGGCCTACGTCACCGAGGAGCGCAACCTGTTCCACGGCCGCTCGCCGCTGGTGCTGCGCCCGGGCTCGACGGCGGAAGTGTCCGCGATCTGCAAGCTCGCTTCCGAGCACAAAATCGCGCTGGTGCCGCAAGGCGGCAACACCGGCCTCGTCGGCGGGCAGACGCCGCACAATGGCGAGGTCGTGGTCTCGCTGCGCAGGCTCGACAAGATCCGCGAGGTCGATACCGCTTCCAACACCATGACCTGCGAGGCCGGCGTGGTGCTGCAGATCGCGCAGCAGAAGGCCGCCGAGGTCGACCGGCTGTTTCCGCTGTCGCTCGGCGCGGAAGGAAGCTGCACCATCGGCGGCAACCTCTCGACCAATGCCGGCGGCACCGCCGCGCTCGCCTATGGCGTGGCGCGCGAGATGGCGCTCGGGCTGGAAGTGGTGCTCGCCGACGGGCGCGTGCTCAACGCGCTGTCGAAACTGAAGAAGGACAACACCGGCTACAATCTGCACAACCTCTTCATCGGCGCCGAAGGCACGCTCGGCATCATCACGGCGGCGACGCTGAAACTGTTTCCGAAACCGCACGCGGTGGAGACCGCCTTCGTCGGCCTGAAATCGCCGGCAGCCGCGCTCAAGCTGCTCACGATCGCGCAAGGCGAGGCCGCGAATGCGCTGACGAGTTTCGAGCTGCTCTCCGAGCTGGCGGTGGACTTCTCGATCCGCCATGGCATCGACGTGCGCGATCCACTGGAAGCGAAGCATCCCTGGTACGTGCTGATGGAATTGTCCGCGAGCAGCGACGATGCCCGCACGCCGCTGGAGACAATCCTCGAACGCGCCATGGAGGCGGAGATCGTCGACGACGCCGTGATCGCGGCCAGCCTCGCCCAGCGCGCCGCGTTCTGGAAGCTGCGCGACGAGATGTCGGCGGCGCAGAAGCCCGAGGGCGGCTCGATCAAGCACGACATCTCCGTTCCCGTCGCCGCCGTGCCCGCCTTCATCGCGGAAGCCGACGCGGCCGTGGTCAAGCTGATCCCGGGCGCGCGGCCGGTGCCGTTCGGCCATCTCGGCGACGGCAATCTGCACTACAATGTCAGCGAGCCGGCAGGCTGCAACAACACCGCCGACTATCTGGCGCGCTGGCACGAGATGAACGCGGTGGTGTTCGAGATCGTGCTGCGCATGGGCGGCTCGATCTCCGCCGAGCACGGCATCGGCGTGCTCAAGCGCGACGAACTGCCCGACGTGAAGGATAAGACAGCGATCGAGCTGATGCGACAGCTCAAGGCGATGCTCGACCCGCTTGGAATCATGAATCCCGGAAAGGTGCTGTGAACGTCTCCGTCTCCCCTGCCCTCACGATCGAGGCGATCGCCGACGCGGACGTCGAGCCGGTCGTTGCCCTGTGGCAGCGCTGCGGCCTGACGCGGCCCTGGAACGATCCGCATGCCGACATCGCGCTGGCGCGGCGGCGCGACAACTCGGCGGTCCTGATCGGGCGCGAGGGCGGCGCGATCGTCGCGACCGTCATGGTCGGCCATGACGGCCATCGCGGCTGGGTCTATTACGTCGCCGTCGATCCCGGCTGCCAGAAGCGCGGCCTTGGCCGCCTCATCATGGCGGCGGCGGAAGACTGGCTGCGGGCGGCCGGCATTGCAAAACTCCAGCTCCTGGTCCGGCGCGAGAACGCGAAGGCCAACCTGTTCTACCAATCGCTCGGCTTCGAGGAATCCACGTCGGTGATGTTCCAGAAGTGGCTCGATGGCCGCGACACCCCTCCCAGCAACTGAGATCCAGCCATGACCATTTCCGACCGCGTCCGCATCAAGGACGTCCGCGTGCTCTCGGACAACTGGACTCCGCTGAAACAGACGACGTTCGAGTACCGGCGCTCCGATGGCGAATGGCAAACCCAGAAGCGGGAAACCTACGAGCGCGACAACGCCGCCGCCGTGCTGCCCTACAATCGCGCAGCGCGCACCGTGATCCTGGTGAAGCAGTTCCGCCTGCCGGCCTATATCCGCGGCTACGACGATCTCCTGATCGAGGTGGCCGCCGGCGTGCTGGACGCCGCCTCGCCGGAGGAGCGCATCCGCGCCGAGGCCGAGGAAGAAACCGGCTATCGCCTGCACCACGTCCACAAGGTGTTCGAGGCCTTCATGACCCCCGGCGCGGTAACCGAGAAGCTGCATTTCTTCGTCGCCGAATACGAGCCGGAGATGCGGGTCAGCGACGGCGGCGGCCTCGCGCATGAAGGTGAGGACATCGAGGTGCTGGAGCTCGGGATCGACGAAGCGATGGCCATGATATCGGACGGGCGCATCATCGACGCCAAGACCATCATGCTGCTGCAATACGCAGCGCTGCACATCTTTCGGTAAGGCGCGAGCCGCTTTCTTCACCTCGCCCCGCTTGCGGGGAGAGGTCGATCGCGAAGCGATCGGGTGAGGGGGAGCCTCCGCGAGTCCAACTGCTTCCGTCCCCGCGGAAACTCCCCCTCACCCCAACCCTCTCCCCGCAAGCGGGGCGAGGGAGCGCACCTGCTACCACGGCGATCCTTTGCGCAATGCAATTCTGGCCTGCCCCACCCCCCGTTGAGCAACCCCAAAACTATCTCTAGTCTGCCGCTAACCAGGAACCAGGAGACGCGCCCCATGTCCGCTCCGCGCGACGACGAATTCGGCTTTGCGCCCGACCATGATTCTCCCGTCCCCTACATGCAGCGCACGCGCGAGTATTACGCCGCGATCGGCTACACCACGCCGTATCGCTGGGCGCACTACACCGCAGCGCCGTTCCAGCCGTTGAAGAAGCCGCTGGCAAAGTCGCGCGTGACGATCATCACCACGGCCGCGCCCTACGATCCGGCCAAGGGCGATCAGGGGCCGGGCGCGGCGTACAACGGCAGCGCAAAGTTCTACCAGGTCTATGACGGCGACACCGCCACTCAGCACGATCTGCGCATCTCGCACATCGGCTACGACCGCAAGCACACGTCGGCGACCGACAACGGCACCTGGTTTCCGCTGCCGCAGCTTCTCGCGGCGAGCGCCGCGGGCCGGATCGGTGAGGTCGCTCCCCGCTTTTTCGGCGCGCCGACCAACCGCAGCCATCGCGTCACGCTCGACACCGACGCACCCGAAATTCTGGCGCGGTGCCTCGCCGACAAGGTCGACGCCGCGGTGCTGGTGCCGAACTGCCCGGTCTGCCACCAGACCACGGCGCTGGTGGCGCGGCACCTCGAGCAGAACGGCATTGCGACCGTGATCATGGGCTGCGCCAAGGACATCATCGAGCACGCCGCGGTGCCGCGCTTCCTGTTCTCCGACTTCCCGCTCGGCAATTCCGCCGGCAAGCCGCATGACATCGCCTCGCAGGCGCAGACCCTCGAACTGGCGCTTCGGCTGCTGGAGGCCGCGAGCGGCCCGCAGACCACGATGCAATCGCCGCTACGCTGGAGCGAGGAGACCTCCTGGAAGCTCGACTACAACAACGTTGCGCAGCTCTCAGCGGAAGAGCTTGCGCGCCGCCGCGCCGAGTTCGACAAGCAGAAGGAGATCGCGCGCGGCAACCGCGCCGCCTGACGTCCTCCGGCAACGAAAACGATGGGGAGAGCGAGGTGACGCGACCGTTCGAAGGCGTGAAGATCCTGGACTTCACGCAAGTGCTGGCCGGCCCATATGCGAGCTACCAGCTCGCGCTGCTGGGCGCCGACGTCATCAAGGTCGAGCGGCGCGAGGGCGAAGACATGCGCCGCACGCCACTGTCGCGCGAATGGGCCGAGCGCGGGCTCGCCCCCGCGTTCCAGGCCATCAACGGCAACAAGCGCAGCCTGACGCTCGACCTGCAAAAGCCCGACGCGATCGCGATCGTGAAGAAGCTCGCCGCCAGGGTCGACGTCGTCATGGAGAATTTCCGCCCGGGCGTGATGGACAAGCTCGGCATCGGCTATGAGGCGCTGTCGGCGATCAATCCGAAACTGATCTATTGCGCGGTGTCCGGCTTCGGCCAGACCGGTCCGGACCGCTTGCGGCCCGGCTATGACGGCAAGATGCAGGCGCTGTCCGGGATCATGGCCATTACCGGCCATCCCGAGACCGGGCCGACGCGCGCGGGCTTTGCGGTGTGCGATGTGCTGTCGGGCGCCACCGCCGCGTTCGGCGTGTCGAGCGCGCTGTACCAGCGTGACCGCAGCGGCCAGGGGCAATTCGTCGATGTCTCCATGCTGGAGGCGACGCTGGCGTTCCTGTCGGGGCAGATCGCGGACTGGTCGGTCGCCGGCCATCGCCAGCAGCTGTCGGGCAACCAGGCCGTGAGCCGCCGGACAACGGCAAATTTGTTCAAATGCGGCGACGGCCACATCCTGCTCGCCGTCAACAACGAGAAGCAATACCGCGCCCTGATGAGCGCGCTCGGCCGCGAGGACACACTCGCAGATCCGCGCTTCGCCGACTGGTTTTCCCGCAACGAGAACGAGGCCGCGCTGCGCGCCATCATCGAGGAGGCGCTCGCGAAAAAGCCGGCGCGTGAATGGGAGACTTTACTGGAAGATGCCGGTGCGCCCTGCGCCAGCATCTGGAAGGTCGAGGAGGTGATCGATCATCCGCAGATAGCCGCGCGCAACGCGATCCAGGAGCTCGACACGCCCTACGGCCGGCTGCGCTTTGCCGGCAGCGGGTTTCGGCTCGCCCATGGCGGCGGCAGACTGGACCGGATGGCGCCGGAGCTGGGCGCGGATACGGATGCGGTGCTCGCTGAGCTCGGTTTTGATGCGGCCGAGATCGCGGCGCTCAGGGCGCGGGAGATCGTTTGAGGACGGCGCAACAAAACTCCGCAGTCGTCCCGGCGAAGGCCGGGACCCATAACCACGAAATTGAGTTTGCGGAAGATTGCCCACCATCATCTCGCGCCACACTGCCCCTTGGGGCTATGGGTCCCGGCCTTCGCCGGGACGACCGCGTGTTTTGTAGTTGCAGCTAGAACAACGACCCCTGCCCGTCATCGACGGGTCCGGCCGCAACCCTTCGCGCCGCCTTCTTCGGCTTCGGCGCCTCGGCCTCCATCTCCTCCGCGGTGATCGGCAGAAGCAGCTGCTCGTCGTCATTGGCGACGCGGTTGACGCGGGTGGAGACCGGGTGCCAGGCGAACTCGCCGATGCGCGGCGCCGTCATCAGCGGCAGCACGGCGTCGATCTCGTCGCTGCGGCAGTCGAGCCAGCGCTCGAAATCGCGCGGACTGATGGTGACGGGCACACGGTCATGCAGCGTGGCGAGGTCGTCGCCCGCGGCCGCCGTGACGATTGCAACCGTGTCGAGTTCCTCGCCGTTCGGCCCGACCCAGGTCTCGAACACCGCGGCAAAGCCGAGCGGCTCACCGTCGGCGCGGTGGATGAAGAAGGGCTGCTTGCGGCCGTCGATCGCCTGCCACTCATAGTAGCCATCGGCCGGGATCAGGCCGCGCCGCCGGCGAATCGCCTTTTTGAATGCCGGCTTCTCCAGCACCGTCTCCGAGCGGGCGTTGATCAGCAACGTGAACCCGCGCGGATCCTTGACCCAGCCCGGCAAGAGGCCCCAGCGCATCAGGCGGAAATGCCGCGCGCCGTTTTCGACCAGAACGACCGGAATCGGTTGTGTCGGGGCCACATTGTACCGGGGCGGGAAGTTCGGCTGCTCAAGGTAGCCGAATAGTTGCCGCAAAGCCGCGGGGGCCGAAGTTATGACGAAGCGTCCACACATCCTTGCGCGCCTATATAGGGTCCGTTGAGGACCTTTTAACCCCGAACGTTAACACTGCGGCCAATGAGCTCAACGGCCTCCCAACCCGCGCGGACGCATGTACAGACGGGCCCCGAAGCCGAGGCCTGGGCGGAGCGGCTGCGCCTGGCCAACATCAACCCGCGCACCGGGCTTGCCACCGACTATCTCAACCATTTCAATGAAGCCGTGATGCTGCTCGAAATGGTCCCGGACATGCCGGAATGCGCGGAGGACTTCTTGACCTGGTCGCCGCTGTCCTATGTGGAGCATTTCACCGCCTCGAATTTCAAGGCACGGGATTTGGCAATCGAGGCCTACGAGAAGGCCAATCCCAGTGTGCGCGCCCAGTTCGACCACATGACCGACAGCATGACCTCGATCCTGACCGCGGTCGGCGCGGCCATGCGCGGGGTGGAAAAGGACGCCACCCGCGTCCGCCTCGCCGAGCAGGCTGCTTCCTGGGTCAAGCCGCTGATCGCGGCCTGCGGTGGCCTGATCAACGGCGGCGTGGAGGCCAACGTCGACAACATCATGGCGAACTGAGCCGTGGTTTCGCCCGTCCAGCCCACCCACCCCCAGCTCGCAGTTTCCGCCGCGATTTTCCGGGAGGGCAAGGTCCTGCTGGTCCGCCGGGCCCGCTCGCCGGCCAAGGGCTTCTATTCGCTGCCCGGCGGCCGGGTCGAGTTCGGGGAAACGCTGCATCAGGCGCTGGCGCGCGAGGTCGACGAGGAGACCGGGCTCGACATCGAGATCATTGCGCTGGCCGGCTGGCGCGAGGTGCTGCCCGCGGCGGCCGGAGCCGGCCACTATCTGATCATGTCCTTTGCCGCCCGCTGGGTGGCCCGGGAACCCGCCCTGAACGAGGAGCTCGACGATTACCGCTGGGTCGCGCCCGACGCCTTGGCAAGCCTCGGCGACCTCAGGCTGACGGGGGGCCTGGAGGAGGTCATCCAGGCAGCCGGCCGGCTGATCGAACCTTGACGGTTCCCCCGTCCGCCTTGCGCCCACAGCCCCGAGCGGGCATACACCGGCCGATGTCGACGCGATTTTTGGCCATTTTCGCCCTGATTCTCGCTTGCGGCGCCGCGCCCGCCCGGGCCCAGGACGCGGCGGCGCCGTTCGACGGCGATTTGCAGCGGCTGGCGGAGATCCTCGGCGGGCTGCACTATCTGCGCGGCATCTGCGCGGCCAACGAAGGCAACAAATGGCGCAGCGAGATGCAGGCGCTGATCGACGCCGAGACCCCCTCCGGCGAGCGCCGCACCCGCATGATCGCCGCCTTCAACCGTGGCTATAACGGCTTTCAGCAGACCTACCGGAGCTGCACGCCCGCCGCCACCGTCGCGATCCGCCGCTACATCGAGGAAGGCTCGAAGATCTCGCGCGATCTGACGGCGCGATACGCGAACTAAGCTCCCTCCCTTGTCACCCCGGGGCGCGCATTAGCGCGAGCTATGATGCGCAATTGCGCATCTGAGAATCCATCAGGCCTCAGAGTGGATGGCACGATGGATTCCGGGCCCGCGCCCGTTGGCGCGTCCCGGAATGAAACGTAGTGGAGCCATGTCATCATCTTTGTTCACAGCCATTAACCGTTCTTAAAGATGTGGCCTAGCGGGCGTTAATCCGCGTGCTACACCTCATCCGCAGCGCATCGCCGTGGATCGCGCCCCAGCCCTGATCGAGTTTCATGAGCCAGTCGATTTCCTACGCCCCCACCCGCGCGCCGCTGCCCGACCAGGAGCAGAAGCAGGCGGCACTGAGCTACCTCAACGAAGCCTGGGCCGAAGCGCGCCATGACGGCGTCGACGGCGACTGCCTGGCGCAGGCGAGCCTGTTCGCCGCCTTCGCCGAGCTCGTCGGCACATATGGCGAGGACGCGGTGGCGAAGTTCGTCGAGGGCCTGCCGGGCCGCGTCCGCAACGGCGAATTCTCGGTCAGCCTGCCGAGGCAATAAGCCTCGTCCGAAGATGCCCGATGCGACCGGAAAGGTCGGCCTCGCGCTTCACGGCTCGACCTTCAGCGTCGCCTTCATGTTGGGATGATAGCGGCAGTAATACTCGACCGTTCCCGCCTTCTTCAGAACGAACGTCGCCGATTTCTTCGGCGGCAGCATCACGTCGAAATCGCCGCCCCTCGCGGTGGCGGTGTGGGCGAACACGTCCTTGTTGACCCACTCGATGGTGTCGCCGACCTTCGCGGTCGCCTCGGCCGGCGATATCACAAGATTTTCCATGACAATCTGAATGGTCGCGGCGTGCGCCGGGACGACCATCGGCAGGAAGACGACCGCAAGCGCGATCGTGGCGAGGCGTCCCGGCTTCATCACGCACTCCCTATTTCAGCTCGGCGGCGACGTGTTCGGCGTGCTGCTGATGACCCTGGAAGATCTTCAGGCCGGTCTGCAGCAGGCTCTTGAGCTCCGCATTGCTGGCCGACGGGATGAGCTGCGTCTCGAGCGCGCCGTTGACCGTCTTGTGGTAGGCGACCTCGTTGGCGACATAGGCCTTGTCGTAGGCAGCGCCGCTCAGCTTGTCGAGTTCGGCGAGCTTCTCGCTCGCCTGCTTCGACAGCGCCTTGCTGGTGTCGTTGTCTTCCGGCGTGACGTTGAGCTTCTTGACCAGCGCGAGCGCCTGCTTGTTGACGGCCTCATGGTCGCGCACCATGTCCGCGGCGAATGCCTTGACGTCCTTGTTCCTGGCCTTCTTCTGCGCCTGCTTGGCCGCGTTGATGTCGATCACGCCTGCGGTGTAGGCGATATGCGCGATCTGCGGATCGGTCGGCTTGTCGGCTGCGCTGGCGCCCTGCAGCAGCACAGGGCTGGACAACAGAACAGCGGCGGCGATTGCCGCACTCCATCGGACGAACATGGCTTGACACTCCTGTGGTGCCGGACGTTTCGCCGGCGTGTTGTTTCACAGAGGTTGGATGGACGTCCTGCGCAGAGGTTCCCGAATATTTTAGCCGCCGACGCCGAGCCGCTTCAGCACCGCCTCGGTGAGGCGCTCGCAGCGCCAGCCGGCGAACGGGAACGCGTCCAACATCACCGGCCCGATCTCTTTCTCGACGTTCTCGCGCAGCATGGTGCGGGCACGATGCAGCCGGGTTTTCACCGTCTCCGGCTTCACCTCGAGCAGATCTGCGGTCTCCTCGATGCTCATCCCTTCCATGACGCGTGCGACGAAGACCATGCGGAAGACATCCGGCAGTTCGTCGATTGCGCGTTCGACGACGCGCTGGATTTCACGTTGGGCCATGGTCCTTTCCGGATCGCCTGCGGGAGAAACAGGAAATTTGATGATCTGCGCCTCGAGGGCTGCCTCGGGCACCGAGCCGAGCTCGACATGCGGCCTCGCGCTGCGCACCCGGCCGAGCGCCTCGTTGATGGCAATGCGCGACAGCCAGGTCGAAAGTCCGGACTCGCCGCGAAAGCCGTCGAGATGGGTGAAGGCCCGGACATAGGTCTCCTGCACCACATCCTCGGCCTCGCTGTCGCTGCGCAGGATGCCGCGCGCCAGACGATAGAGCCTGCGGTTGTTGGCCTGCATGATCTCGCGCAACGCGACCTCGTCGCGGCTCCGCGCGCGGTCGATCAGCTCGGCTTCAGACGTCCTGGCACCGGCGGACAGGCCGGCTGCGGTTCGTTGCATGGCGGTCACCTGCTCGTCTTTCTTAGGTGCAGACATTGGATGCAAGCCCGAGAGAAAGGTTCCGGGGAATCTTAGAGTTTTCCGGCAAGGAAGAACATCATGGCCGTTGCCTCACTTCCAAAGTTCCGTCAGCCCGCTTGATTTAGATCAAACCGGACCACCGCAACTGGCGACGTGTTGCCCTTTTGGGGTGTCGACCACATGACCTCGCCGGCCAAGGTCAGAAACACGATCTGGGACGATCTGCAGATCGGAGCGCAAGCCGCGATCGAACGCACCTGTTCCGAGCAGGACGTGGTGTTGTTCGCGCATGTGTCAGGCAACCTCAATCCGGCAACCCTGCCGAGTTTCAGGGACGGACGCGCCGATCACTCGGCGGCCGTCGCGCCCTCGATGTGGGTCGGTTCGCTGTTCTCCGCGGTTCTCGGCAATCTGCTCCCGGGTCCGGGCACTCTCTATCGCTCCCAGAGCCTGAGCTTTCTCGACCGCGTGCAGGTCGGTGACAGGCTCAGGATCAGCGTGCGCTGCTCGGCCAAGGGAGAGAAGCCACTGGCGAGTTTCGAGACCCGGGTGGAGCGCGACGGCGGGCAGATCATCTGCGAAGGTGTCGCCGAGGTGGAGGTTCCCGAGCAGCGGATCGAGGCAGACCTCGAAAAACTGCCGGGCCTGATCCTCGACCGCGCCGACCTGTTCACCGCGTTGATCGCGCGTGCCGCGCGGCGGCGGCCACTCGCGACTGCGGTCGTCTGCCCCGACGACCGCAACGCACTTGGGGGTGCACTGCTGTCCGCGGAAAGGGGATTGATCACCCCCATCCTGATCGGCGACGCCGGTCGCATTCACCGCGCCGCCGCCGAAATCGGCAAGGATCTTGCCGGCATCGAGATCATCGCCACGCCCGATCATCACGCCGCCGCCGTCAGGGCCGTCGCCATGGTCAATGCAGGCCAGGCCGGCGCCATCATGAAGGGCAACATCCATTCCGACGAGTTGCTGGCCGAAGTGGTCAAGAAGGACGGCGGACTGCGCACCAGCCGCCGGATCAGCCACGTTTTCGTCATGGACGCGCCGACCCTCGACGACTTCCTGTTCATTTCGGACGCAGCCATCAATATCGCACCGGACCTTTCCACGAAGGTCGATATTGTGCAGAACGCCATCGACCTCGCGCGGGCATGCGGGGTGGCGCGGCCTCACGTCGGCATCCTGTCTGCGGTCGAGACCGTCAACGTCAACATGCCATCGACCATCGACGCGGCGGTTCTGTCGAAGATGGCCGATCGCGGCCAGATCACCGGTGGCATCGTGGACGGCCCGCTCGCCATGGACAATGCAATCGACCTCGAGGCAGCCAGGACAAAGGGCATCGCCTCGCTGGTGGCCGGGCGCGCCGCCGTCCTGATCGCCCCGAACCTCGAGTCCGGCAACATGCTGGCGAAGGAACTCACCTTCGTCGCTCGGGCGGAGGCCGCGGGCCTTGTCGTGGGAGCGCGCGTCCCCGTAATGCTGACGAGCAGGGCGGACAACGACCGCGCGCGGCTTGCGTCCTGCGCGCTGGCGCAGCATTACGACTATTTCAAGCGCCACGGCGAACCCCTCACCGATGCGTCGGAGTCGGCGATAGCGGCGGAGTGAAGCCTTCAGTCGGTCTCGATCGGCAGCGCCGGGTCCCGCGCCCACTCGCCCATCGAGCCATCGTAGAGGGTGAGCTTGTCGTAGCCGAGTTGCGTCAGCAGCAGCAGGTCGATCGTCGCCGAGATGCCGCCGCCGCAATAGCAGATCACGGTCTTGTCGCGCGTGACGCCCTGCTTCGCGAATTTCGCCTCGGCATCAGCCAGCGACGTCAGCGTCTTGTCGGCATTGACGAGCGTGGCAGCCGGCACGTTGACGCTGCCGGGAACGCGGCCGGGGCGGCCATAGCGGCTTGGTTCAAGGCCACGATGAAACTGCGGCCCGAGCGCGTTGACGATGACCGTGGAGGCATCTCCAATCCGCGCCTTCACAATGCTCTTATCGACGAAGAAACCGGCGCGCGGGGTCGCCTTGAAGGTCGTGGCCGGATATCCCTTCGGCGCGCCGGTCTCGACTGGCCGCCCCTCGTCCCTCCATTTGTCGAAGCCACCGTCGAGCACCTGCGCATCGACGCCGAGCGAGCGCAGCATCCACCAGAACCGGGTCGACCACATCATGGTGCCGATGCTGTAGAGCACGATGGTCTTGCCTGCGTCGGCGCCGTGGCGGCCGAAGGCGGCCTCCAGCCGGGCGACATCGGCCATCATGAAGAACTGCTGCGCGGAGGTGTCGGAGAACTCGCCCTGCAAATCGAGGAAATTGGCGCCCGGAATGTGGCCGGCCGCGAACGTCTTGTCGCCCGGCACCGCGCGATATGGCACGTCGCTGCCCGGCGGCACCGGCTCGTTGTAGGTCGTGCAATCGTAAAGGCGCAGGTTTGGATCGCCGAGGATGGCGGCGAGCTGCTCGGTTGTGATGAGGGGTTGGGTCAATGACTGCACTCCCATCCTCCCCGAGGTCGTCCCGGCGAAGGCCCTAGGGCATGCACATATCTCTGAGGGTCCACCCTGCTGCGACGGCGAAGAAGTATTCGAGGCCGTTTTTGAACG
>NZ_JAFCJJ010000039.1 GCF_018131015.1 Bradyrhizobium diazoefficiens | reverse complement strand
GGCGGAGACGTCCAGGGCACCACCACCAACAATGGCGGTACGGTGAACAACAACGCGACCATGGCCGGCGTCGTCAATACCTCCGGCACGTTCAACAACAACAACGGCGGAACGATCACGACGCTGAACAACAATGGCGGCACCTTTGCCAACGCGACCGGCGCGACGGTCTCCGGCGCGGCGACGATCTCCGCGGGGACCGTGACCAATGCCGGGACATTTCAGAGCACGCTGGGGCTGACGGGCGGCACGTTCACGAACAACACCGGCGGAGACGTCCAGGGCACCACCACCAACAATGGCGGCACGGTGAACAACAACGCGACCATGGCCGGCGTGGTCAACGCTTCCGGAACGTTCAACAACAACAACGGCGGGTCGATCACGACGCTGACCAACAGTGGCGGCACGTTCGCCAACGCGACCGGCGCGACGGTCTCCGGCGCGGCGACGATCTCCGCGGGGACCGTGACCAATGCCGGGACATTTCAGAGCACGCTGGGGCTGACGGGCGGCACGTTCACGAACAACACCGGCGGAGACGTCCAGGGCACCACCACCAACAATGGCGGTACGGTGAACAACAACGCGACCATGGCGGGCGTGATCAACACTTCCGGAACGTTCAACAACAACAACTTCGGAACGATCACGACGCTGAACAACAATGGTGGCACGTTCGCTAACAACACCGGTGCAACCGTCTCCGGCGCGGCGACCCTGTCTGCTGGCAGCATAACCAACGCCGGGACATTCCAGGGCACACTGGGGCTGACGGGCGGCTTGTTCACGAACAACATCGGTGGCCAGGTCCAGGGCACCACCACCAACAACGGCGGCCTGGTGGCCAACAACGCCGCCATGGCCGGCGTGATCAACACCGCCGGAACGTTCAACAACAACAATGGCGGGACGATCACGACCCTGACCAACAACGGAGGCACGTTCTTCAACAATGCCGGTGCGAACGTCACCGGTGCTGCGACCGTGTCCGCCGGCAGCGTGACCAATACCGGGACGTTCCAGAGCACGCTGGGGCTGACGGGCGGCACGTTTACGAACAATGCGGGCGGTCAGGTCCAGGGCGCGACCACCAACAACGGCGGCACGGTGGACAACAACGCGACCATGGCCGGCGTGACCAACACTTCCGGAACGTTCAACAACAATAACGGCGGGACGATCACGACGCTGATCAACAACGGCGGCACGTTCTTCAACAATACCGGTGCGAACGTCACCGGTGCTGCGACCGTGACTGCAGGCAGCGTGACCAATACCGGGACGTTCCAGAACACGCTGGGGCTGCTGGCGGGTGGCACGTTTACGAACAATGCCGGCGGCCAGGTTCAGGGCGCGACCACCAACGGTGGCGGCACCGTGAACAACAACGGCGGGACGTTTGCTGCGGTCAGCAACAACTCAGGGACCTTCACGCAGACAGCCGGTACGGTCTCGGGTCTGTTCACGAATTCTGCTACCGCGAACGCTTCTGGCGGCGCATTCTCCGGCGGTGTAAGCAACGGTGGAACGTTCAACGTCATCGGCGGTTCGGTGACTGCCAGTGCCTTCACCAATGCGACCGCGGGCTCGCTCAACGTGAATGCAGGACTGCTCACGGTCTCGACGGCGATGTCGAACTCGGGGAGCATCGTCGTCGCCGCCGGCGCGACTCTTACGGATAATCCGGGCATTAACAATACGGCGACCGGAACGATCACGAACAACGGCACCGTCAACGATGTTCTCAACAACGCCGGTGTGGTCACCAACAACGCGATCTACAATGCCGACGTCGTGAATACGGGCACGATCAACAACAACGGCACGTGGAATACGCTCGCTGCGGGCTTCGCCAACAACGCTGGCGGCGTTGTGAACGTGGCCAATGGAAGCGTGATGAACGCCACGGCGGGCGGCTTCAACAATGCGGGCACGATCGACGCCACCGGAAACAGCACGCTGTCCGGCGCTCTCGTCAACAATGGCACGATCACCCTGAACGGCGGCAGCGGCTCCACCAACATCAACGGGGTCGGGGCCTATTCGGGTAATGGTACGGTCAACGCGGGCCAGGTGAACCTGACCTCCGGCACCGCGAACCAGGTGCGCGTTACGAGCACGTCGGGCAGCGTCGTCCTGAACGGTACTGCGACGGGCGGCGGCTTCACCGGCTTCATCCCGGTCGTGAACTCCTCCGGCGGCGGATCCATCACCGCGAGTGGTGCCACCATCACGAGCGGGCTCTTCCAGGCCCAGGTCGCGACCTCCGGCGGATCTGCCGGCTACAACGCCGGCGTCGTGGTTGCTCCGGCCGCGGCTCCGCTGACCAGCATCCTGTCAACGCTCAGCGCGATCGACGCATCGTTCCATCAGCCGGGCGGCAACCTCGTCGCCTCGCCGAAATCGGACCGGCCGTGCACCTCGTTCACGCCGATGACCGGGACCGACAAGACCTGCGACGTGGTCGGCGGACCCTGGGCCCGTGTCTCGAGCGGTGTGACCACGATCTCGGCCACCGGCACCGAGCGTCTCGCGAACGGGACGATCTTCGATACGGTCAACTCGAAGCAGCGCGTTCAGTTTACCGGTGTTCAGGCGGGCGCCGACAGCGGCTGGCTGAACCTCGGCGGCAGCGGCGTGAACGCCCATTTCGGCATCACGGGCGGCCAGGTCGAGGCAACGGCGGACGAACTGATCTCGACCTCCAACAAAGTGAAGTTCAACGTTCCGTTCATGGGCGTGTACTATCTCGTGACGAAGGGCGGGTTCTCGACCGACTTCACCTACCGTCACTCCTGGTACGACATGAGCGTGACGAATCCGGCTGCCGCGCTCAACAACGCCCAGTTCCATGGTCAGTCGGACAATGTGAACGGTTCGGTCAGCTACACCTTTGCTCTTCCGAACAACTTCTTCGTCGAGCCCACCGCCAATCTGAGCTACACAAGGTCGAACTTCGATAACCTCCTGGTCGCCGGCGGTGCCGGCATCCTCGGCTTCAACGAAGTGAAGAGCGTGCTGGGTCGAGCCGGCGCGCGGGTCGGAACCGGCTTCGCGTATGGCGGATATAACTGGTCGCCGTTCGGTATCGCGCTCATTCAGCATGAGTTCATCGATAACGCCGGTGGCACCTTCACGGGTACGGCGGCGGGCTCGGCGCCCGTCTCGCTCACCACCAACCGGGTCGGCACCTTCTATCAGACCAGCCTCGGTCTCTCCTTCCAGTCCCAGACCACCGGCCTGCTCGGCTTCGTCCGTGCCGACTACCGCTTCGGCGACCTTCTCCACGGTGGCGCCGTTCTCGGTGGCGTCCGCTACACCTTCGGGCCGTAGTCGAGGTTGCTTCCGTCAAAAAGACAGAAGCGCCGGCCATGGCCGGCGCTTTCTTTTTTGTCGTCGCGTTGGTGAGCCTTGCGCCGCAGGCTCACATCTTTGCGTAGGCCTTCTCAAATCCCTTGATCGGGAATTCCAGCGTGACGGGTTGACCGGCCGACGAGGTAACGACGATCATCACCTTCGACGACGCCGAAGCGTCCTGGATGAACGCCTTGTCCATCGCGAACGAACCTGAGCAATAGGCCGGTTCGCAGACTTCGTAAGGAATGGTCCGGGTGGCCGCGCTCTTCTCCAGCTTGAGCTGAATGCCGGCAGGGACAGCCACGCCCGGCAAGGTCTCGATCACGGACACGAGCTGTCCCTTGTCGTTCGGGCGAACCGTCCACGACAGCACCACACGGTTGGTGTCCGACTTGCGGACGGAGACCGTCATCGCGCAATTGCGCTTCTTCGGACCTTCCACGAACTCCCGGCAACTCAGGATCCAGTTGTCGAAATTGATCGTCTCAGTCTTTTCGGCCGGGGGGCTTTCCCCCGCCGGCTGCGGCGGCGCCGCCTGGGAGGACTGCGCAGGTGCCGCTGGCGCCTTTTGCTTGGCCTGGGCCATCTGCCCCGGCTGGTTCGCCTGCGGCGAGCTGCCGAACAGCCAGTCGGTCGACCATGAGGAGCCTTCGGCGGCCGCGGCGCCCTGAGCAAGAAATAGTGAGAGAAGCGAAACAGCTGAATATAATGAACGCATTGGAAGTCCACGGCAGGTCACCGCCCTGGCACGGGCGGATTAAGGATTTGGCCGGTCGGAGCAATTGACCTATGCTTACTAGGAAGCCGGGTCGAGAGATTGTCAATCCGGCAAGTCTTTGTGTCTGTTATTATTTGCCCGGAGAGGCCGGTGCGGCCGCTCACCATTTTCAAGCAGCAGGAGCGATGATGTATCGGCTTCGTGCAACCATACTCGCAACCGGCCTGATCCTGTCCGGCCAATCCCCCGCCGTCGCGAACGACTCCGCGGCCGAGCTCTCGATCGGCGGCCTGCAGTTCACCCGCTCGCCAAACGTGGAGATGCGGAGCGAAGACCTCAGGATCTCGCTCGATCGGGTCAGCGTCCGCTACGAATTCGTGAACATTTCCGCGGCGCCGGTAACGCTCACGGTGGCGTTTCCGCTGCCCGACATCGACCTTTCGGAAGGCGAAAGCATCTCGTTCCCGGCGAGCGATCCGCTGAACTTCGTCGATTTTGAGACCAGGGTGGACGGCAGCCCGATCAAGTTCAACACCGACCAGCGCGCCTTTGTCGGGGACAAGGACGTCAGCGCCGCGCTGCGCGAGCTCAAGGTGCCGCTGCTTCCGCTCGGCGCGCAGCAGTTCAGGCCGCAGGATCTGCCGGCGGCAACACGAACCAAAATGGCGTCCGACGGGCTGCTGATGCCGGCCGGCAGCGACGAGCGCGGGCGGCCGCTCTATGCTCCCGGCTGGGTGGTCAAGACCGCCGTGTATCGCGAGCAGACCTTCCCGCCCGGCAAGCCGGTCATCGTGGAGCACAGCTACAAGCCCAGCGTCGGCGCCAGCACCGACACGATCCTCAGGAAGCCGCTCCGGCAGGACAAGGCCCTGGCGAAGGAGTTCGAGCGCTACCGCAAGGACTATTGCGTCAGCGAGGAGTTTCTGGGCGAGCTCGACAGGATGGCGGGCACCTCGCGCAACAATGGCGCCGCAGTCCAGGAGCGCCGCATCAGCTACGTCCTCAAGACCGGCGCCAACTGGGCGGGCCCGATCAAGAGCTTCCATCTCGCCATCGACAAGGGAAGCCGTCTCGTCAGTTATTGCCCCGGCAAGCTGGCGGCCTCAGCCAAGCAGGGCCTCGACGTGACGGCGGCCGACTTCACTCCCGACCGCGACATCAAGCTGCTGTTCGTGGGCAAGTTCTGATTCGAAACGGATCAAAGAGAGCGCACGGAGCTGATCAGGCCCGATCGGTCGTCGCGCGCCAAGCTGTCGATCAGAAGCTGATGCCGTGAACCGAAGTGCCGCCACCACCGCCGCCGCCACCACCCGATGACGGGCGGGATTCGGCACGGGCCGAAGGGGCCGGGCGATCGTCGTGCACCGCGCGGCTCGGGCGCGAGGCTGCCTTGGTCCGGGACGGACGGCTGGCGACCGGCTTGTCCTCCGGCTCCACCTTCGGCGGCGTGCAGACCGGCGCGTCGGTCTTCTTGAGGTCGGACAGCACTGCGTCGTCGATGTCGAGCACGTCGGTCGGCTTGCCGAGTGCGGCGTAGACCTTCTTCAGCCCGTCCTTGGTCGCGTCGTTGAGATCGCCGTTCTCGGCACCACGGTAGCAGCCGACGCGGCGGAGCTCGGCCTGCGAGCTGCGGATCACGGCCTTCTTGATGTCGATGTTCACGCGCGCCAGCGTCTCGACGATCTTCGGAGACAGGCTGGAGCAGGTCAGGGACGATTGCAGGTCGAGCAGCTTGTCGCGCGCTTCCGTCGTTCCGGGAGCCTTGGCGAGGGCCGCAACCTGCTTGCCCTCGGAATCGCAGGCCCGCTGCGCCTGCTCGCGCTCGGCGACGAGGGCGGCGACGACGCTCTGCGCCCGCACCTTGGCGTCGGCACAGGAGGACGAGCCGATGAAGGCCTTCAGCTTGCTTTCATCGCGACCGGCGGCGTCGACGTTCGACTGCTCGGCCTTGCAGGTCTCCTCGGCCTTCCGGCGCGCTTCCTCGTCCTTGCGCCGTGCTTCCTCGCGGGCGGCGACTTCCTGCTGCGCCTTCACCCGCTCCTGCTCGAGAGCTGCCAGCTTCTCCGCGGCCTGGCGGCGCTGCTCGGCTTCCTTCTTCTCCGCCAATGCCTTCTCGGCGTTCTTGCGCTCTTCCTCCAGCTTCGCCAGCCGCTGCTGCTCCTCGCGCTGCTGCTGCGCGACGCGCTCGGCCTGGGCCTGCTGGTCCTTCTTGCGCTGCTCCTCGAGCGCGGCAAGCTGGGCCTGCTCGTCACGTTTGCGCTGCTCCTCCTTCGCCGCGGCCTGCGTGTCGGCCTGTTCGCGTTCCCGCTTGAGGCGAGCGATTTCGGCGCGGGTCGCAGCTTCCTGCTCCTCGAGCTCCTTGCGCAGAGCCTCGCGGCGGATCCGAACTTCCTCGTCTTCGCGGTCGCGCTTGGCGCGCTCGAGCACGTCCAGCCGGTACTTTGCGTCGAGCCCGCTGATCGAATTCGGGTACCGCCGCAGGAATTCGCGGATCTGCGGAATGTCGGCCGTCTCGCGCATGGACTCCCAGATCTTGCGGTCCGACTGATTGAGGTAATAGTCGCTCAGCAGGCTGATCGAGGTCTCCGGCCGCTGGCGGCCGCCGGTCGCATCGTTGACGTCACGCGCGACCCTTCGAAACAGCGTGCCGATCTCGAGACCCGGCTCCTGCATTTCCTTGATGAACGCGGTGCTGAACGGGCTGTGATCTGCGTTGGTGCCGTCGAGCGCGACATCGTCCGGCGCCGTCGCATAGGCAACGACCATGCCCTGCGTCTTGTCGATGCGTGCAAGGCCGCGCGTCGCCGACACGCCGCGGGTCTGGCCGCCATTCGCCATCCGGTTAAGGCGGTCGGCGATCGGATTGTTGCGGCAGGCGTCGAGCACCATGATCTTGACGCCGCTCGCACGATCGAGCGTCATGCGCACGTCGTCCACCGCGACCAGATTGTAGCGAATGCTGATCTCGTCCTCCAACTGCGCGTCCACGGGCATCAGATAGTTCTTGCCCTGATACTGGATGGCGTGGCCGGCATAGAAGAAGAGGGCGGTGTCGGCGCTCACCGACAGCCGCGCGAAGCGCTCCATGACCCCGTCCATGTCGCGCTTGCCGACATTGGTGACGAGCTGAACCTCGAAGTCCAGGGAGCGCAGGACGTCGGCGACTGCGTTGGCGTCGTTCTTGGGATTGCCGAGCGAGAGGGACTGATCCTTGTAGTCGGAGTTGCCGACCACCAGCGCGACGCGCTTCTCGACCGCATAGGCGTGATTCGTCGTCAGGGCGAAGATGCCCCAAAGCGCCAGGACCGCTGAAATGAGCAGCCTCGCCATCACTTCCCTGCAACCCGCGGTCGAACCGCTCCAAAACACTATAAGAATACAGGTATTTATACGGGACCTGGCGCGGCCTTGCAATGTGGAAACGATGGGTCGCGTTCAAATGTTCGAGCGGCTGGCGGCCAAGCGGTCGACGGCCCGGGCCGAGAGACGGCCCTCCCTGGGTGCCGCGTCAGGAAGAGCGATTGATGCCGCCATCCGCCCGAATAACGGACAGGCACAGCTGCCCGATGTTCAATGGCCCCGTTCGGAGGCTTTATAATACCGCCATACCGGCTCGCGCTATTTCTGGATGGTGACGTATCGCGCCGACGCGTTGATCGTCATGTTGGCGCGCTGCGCCTCGCTGAGGACCTGGAGGAAGAACTGATCGGCCGAGGTCGGTCGCGGCTGGCGCAGGGAATCGAGCACGCGAGGGGTCGCCACCGCCATGATCAATTGCGGCACGTTCGATCCCAATCCTTCTTCCGCGCGCTTCATCTCGATGGAGAACGACAGCGCGTCCGTGCCGGGCTTCAGATAATAGGACAGGTTCTGCACCTGTCCGTCCTCCGAGACCAGCAACAGCTCGACGACCCGGTTGGCAAAGTTCTCGATGTTGCCGCTGATGGTGTCGTTGGGCCGGATCTTGACCGATCCGAGCGAAATCCGCGGCGTTCGTGCCGCATCGCCGCGCACCTTGTTCAGAAAGGTGATGGCGGGGCATTGCTGCGGCGTCACCAGACGGATGCCGATCGAGGCTTCGAATCCCTGCGTCTTCTTGAAGGACCGGTCCAGCGCCTCGAAGGCGCTTGTGGACGAACCAAATCCCTCGACCACGGCCGCGCTGGCGCCGACCGCGACTGGCATGATGAAGAAGCAGTCGCCGCCGTCATATTGCTGCAGGAAGCGGCGGGCGAGGTCGGCGCGCGGCGGATTGCCCGGCAACGGCCTTGAACCGGCGTCCTTCGCCCCGTCAGGCGAGAGGCCACCGTCCGTGGGACGCGCCGCCGTCTTGTCCTGCCGGAGTTCGGCTGGAGGAGGCGCAACGGAAGCGACCGGCGTATTCCAGACGAAGTAGTAATAGGCGAAGGCCGAAGCACCGACCAACAGCAGCGCAAGCAGCGAGATCGCCGCGGGCCTGATCCAGCCGCGCCTCGGCTTCGGCAGCCGCGGCGGCTGGGCCACAGGAGGGGCGGTGCGCTCCTTGCGCCGCGCGCCCTTCGGAGCTGCTCCGACGTTCCAATCCTCGACCTGGGCCATCGTCGGCCGGTCCTTCGGGTCCGGCTGCAGCATCTGCTCCAGCAGCGGACGGATGCGCGCGTCAACCGCGCCAAGATCGGGGACCCGCCTGCGCTTCTCGACGAGCTGAAACTGCGATCCCCCCATATCGAGCTTCTGCCCGGTCAACGCGTAGAACAGCACGAGCCCGAGGCTGTAGACGTCGGACTGCGCGCTGACCTCGCCGCCGTAGAGGCCGATCTGCTCGGGCGAAACATAGTTGTGCTTGCCCGCAAAGCCGGCGCCGATGATCGTCGCGTCGCCGAGCTGGGTCGAGCGCGCGATCCCGAAATCGATGATCTTGGCGCGGGACACGTCGCTCTGCGGAACGATGATGTTGTCGGGCGAGACGTCGCGGTGAATGATCCCGCGTTCGTGCGCGGCCCGCAGCCCCGAGGCGACGCGCTTGGTGAGACGTTGCAACGCCTCGAGCGTCAGTGGTCCTTCTTCGAGCATGTCGGCGAGCGATTTCCCGTCGACATACTCCATCGCGAGATAGGGACGCTGCAGGACCGGCTCGACGGTGAACACGAAATAGCGAACGATGGCGTCGTGCATCAGGTAGTGAAGCGCCGATGCCTCACGCCTGAACAGCGCCAGCGCGGCCTCGTTGGCCGCCATGTCCGGCACCAGCATCTTGATGGCGACCGCCGTTCCGGTCTGGATCTCGTGACCCTTGTAGACCTCGCCCATGCCGCCGATGCCGATCATGCGATCGATTTCGTAGATGCCGTTGAGCCGCGTGCCGGCAGCGACGCCCTGCTGTGGTGACTGGAATGGATCTTTGGGCTTCACCGCATCACTCCCAAATGTCCGTCGTCGGCAAACCCTCGGCCGCGGTCGTGTTCACGGCCTCCTCCGGGGCGGCGGCTCGCAGCGGGCGAACGACGATGACCGAGATGTTGTCGTACCCGCCTCTTTCCAGGGCAAGCCCCACCAAAGCCTCACAGGAGGATTGCGCATCCTCGGCCGACACCCGCTGGCGAATCTCCTCATCCGACACGTGCTTCGTCAGCCCGTCGCTGCAGAGAACGAAGATGTCCGTTGCCTCGAATGAACCGGTAATGATCTCGAGCTCCGGATTTTCATGGACGCCGATCGCCCTGGTGATGACGTTCTGCGGCCAGTTCCGGGCCTCCTCGGGGGTCAGGGCCCCGCTCGCGACCATCTCCTCGGCCTCCGTATGGTCCCGCGATACCTGCCGGACGACGCCATTGTTGACCAGGTATAGCCGGCTGTCGCCCGCCCACAGGCAGGCATAATGGTCCTCCGAGATCAGCAGGATGGCGATCGTCGAGCCGATCACTCCGCCGCCGCGCTCACGGCTGAGCGCCATGATCTGGCGATTGGCCTCGAAGATGCGGCTTTCGGTGCTCTCGAGCAGTTCGACGGCCGAGGCTGCCTTCGAGATTCCGTCGAGCGCCTTGACGATCATCTGACTGGCGACGTCGCCGGCATCGTGGCCGCCCATGCCGTCGGCAACGGCCCAGAGCCCGACATCGGCCCGCGCCAGCAGCGCATCTTCGTTCCGGGGCCTCACCTTGCCCGGATGGGTCAGGGCGCCGGCATCGAAGGTGTAGGACGATCGGTCCATCTGTGCTCTCAACCTCAGGCGCGGCCGGTGGCTTCGGCGGGCGGCTTTCCGGTCAGCATCGTCGCATAACGGAACGGATCAGGCAGGCCGCGGGATGCCAGCGCCATAGGCGGGAAGTCGCCTCCGCCCTCGGTCCACCAGAAGCTCGCCGCCGCCGATGTCGCGTGATTGCTCGCGCGCAATGATGTGATCGCAGCCTGAAAGGACTTTCCGGCCGAAACGAGGCCCGTGCAGACCTCGCCGAGGCGAAAGATGTCGTCGCTCTCGCTGACCGTCGGCTCGACGTGCGGCGCCGGCAATGCATCGAGTGCCGAGGAGATCTGCTCGAATGACCGCTCCCGGTCCAGGGTCGAGAGCAAAAAATCCTCCGCAGCAGTGAACCAGGAATCCTGGGCGTCGATATCGGGCGGCGGGACGGAGACCTCGGGGCTCGTGACCGCCAGCAAGGTGAGCGGGTAGTAGCGTCCCACGCCATCCACCGAAGGCATCAAGGCGCCGATCGCGGTCGCGCCCGACAGGTCCGAGCCGAGCCAGAAGCGCCAGAGCGGCGCCGTCAGATAGGCGCCCTGCCAGTTTCCGCCGAGTTCGTGCTGGCTGGCCGACATGCAGGCCTGAACCCACGGCTCCCACATTTCGAGGAACGGACGCGGCGTCGACAGCGCGATGAAATCGCGCTTGGCGGACAGCTTGCCGAACAGGCCGCATCGCATCCTACAATCCGCTCGGGCAGCGAAACTCGCGCAACGCGCTGAGGTTCAGGGGATTCTTGATCGATCCGGTGGTGATTTGATACTTCAGTTCGCGGCCGGCGACGATGAACGTGGCCGTCGCCGTTTCCGCGCGCGCCGACATCGATCCTGCTTCGAGCAGCCGGAACAGCGACCAGGGCCCGGTGCGCTCGAGAATCGAGGGTTGGCTGGTCGCATCGTTCGTCACCGAGATGGCGGTTCGCATCGACGGCGCCGGCCATTGCACATTGGTCGGCGGATTGCTGACGGGCTGGGTGGGCGGCGGCGGGGCAGGCGAGAAAATGCCGCCGCTCGACGGCTGCAGGTTCGGGCTCGAAATCGTGGTTCCGCCGACCTCGATCTTGGCGCTGGCGCCGGGCCCGCTGACCACGGGCGGCTGCACAGCGAGCGCCACCGCGGGCTGATTGCCGCCGGTCTGGAAGAACGCGTCGCGGATATAGGCCGCACGCTGGAACTGCTTGATCGTGTCGGCGGAGAGCGTGCTGCCCACGGGGCTCTCCTTGCGCCAGGTCCATTCGGGCTTGGAGGTGTCGGCATAGGGCGCGAGCGACTGCGTGAAGAACTTGTCGAGCACGCCGCCCGGGCTGAACAGCTTGGCAAAATCGCCCAGCGGCACTTCCTGGTTGCTGCCGCGCACGAAGGGATAGCGGTTCGACACGGTCTGCTGGCAGACGGGCGTGACCTGGTCGCGCAGGGTCACCAGCAATTGCCCCGCAGTCGCCGAGGCCATGTCGGTCTCGAATTCGCCGGCCGCCCCGCGCAGCATGTCCGAGAACGGCGGCGGCACGCGCGAGGCGTTGTTGCGGAGCACGGCCACCTGGTTCTGGAGTGCGGCCGTTGCCTGCGCCGTCAGCAGCGGGTTCTCCTGGATCAGCGTCAGGCTCTGCGCGATATCGTTCAGATTGGCGACGATGGAATCGATCGGCCGCCGCGTGCTGTCGCCTTCGACGACCAGATGATACGGCTTGAACTGGGCCTCGATCTTGGCGCCGGGCGGTCCGTCCTGGGTGTTGAACAGCAGCGCGATGGTCGCGGCCTTGGCGTCCGTCTTGCCATCGGTCTTTGCGCCCGTCTTGGCATCCGCTGCCGCATTCGCAGGCTTGGGCCGCTCGCGCGTCAGCGTGGTCTCGTCGCGCATCGATTCCAGGATGAGCCGGAGCGGCGAGGTCGGCGCCGAGACGGCGCGCAGGGCCTGGTATTTCGGCTTGTCGGCCAGGAGCTTCTTCAGCTTGAGCTTGGTCAGGGCGGTGCGCCAGGCCGCGATGAAGTCGTTGCCGTAGAGATCGAGCAGATTGGTGGCGAGATTTTCATATTGCTGATTGAGCGCGGCCTGCTCGCCGGCCTCGCCCAGCACCCAGCGGTCCTTCCTCATGCGTTCGGACAGGTCCGCGAGCTTGGCGATGAACTTCTCCTGGAAGCCGCTGTAGGTGTAGAACGCCGGCACGCTGATGCTTTCGAGGCTCTGGCCCTTGTCGCCCTCGAACACGTTCGCCACGTCCAGCCCGCCCTTGCGGGCGACGCTCCAGTCGTTTGCCTCCAGGCTTCGGCCCTCGGACTTCAGCAACTCGTAGGCGCGCTGCGCAATGCTGAGCCGCGCCAGCGTCTTCTGCGCCTCCTGGACCAGCCGTCCGTCGAGATCGACCAGCGGCGGCTCCTCCGTCTCCAGGTCGAACATCGACACCAGATGCTCTTCGAGCAGCTTGCGGCCTTCCGCATTGGTCGGGCCCGGATAGAGATTTTCGGCCCAGTCGCGCTGCATCCAGGACTTGATCAGCTCCTTGTCCTCGGGATGCAGGCCTCCGAGCATCAAATAGACCTTCAAGGCCTCGTAGACGAAACCGCCCTCGGCGATGCGCGCGTTGAGCTGCTCTTCGAGCCGGTACAGCAGGCGCGGCCTGAACAGCCGTTCGAGCGCGGTGTGATAGGCGGTCTCCGCCGAGGATTGCAGCCGGTCGCGCTGGCTGAGGCCGAATTCGGCCGACCGCGGCGTCGGAACCGTTCGCGTGCCGAAGCCGACCGGGGTGTTGCGCAGCCGGTGCAGCAGCGGCAGCACCTTGTGCAGCTCGCGGTCGTCGATCACGGTCTGCCTCACGAGTGCCGCGGACGCGTTGGCGTATTCGTCGTCGGCCTGCTCGTTCTGGGCGATCAGGTCGCGGTTCTGCTTGTAGCTGGTCAGCCAGGCGACCCCGAGTCCGACGGTGATCAGGCCGATCAGGGTGAACGCGGTCGCCTTGAGGATCAGGGCGCGGCGGATTGCGGCCCTGTCGGTCGAGACCCAATCCGCCTCGCCGATGATCACCTTCGAAATCAAATCGGTGAGAAAGAAGCTCTTTCCCGTTCCCGAATGGCCGGCGGCCGTGACCTGCTCGGCGCCGAAGGTCCGCGCCAGCGAGCCCACCAGCTGATCGATCGGCGTTCCCTGCTGCGTGCCCGACGTGAAGTAGAATCCGCGCAAGGTCGCGTTGACGTGGTACCGCGTTGGCTCGAAGATCTGGGTCAGGAAGCTCGACACCACCGTCTTGATCCGCGCCATCTGGGCCGGGAAGCCGAACAGCGTGATCCGGTAGTTCGGCGAGGGCTCCTCCTGGAGCCGGTCGATCGTCTCCTCGCTCAGCCACTCCAGCAGCTGGTCGAACTGGTTGCCGACCTCGCCGACCATGTTCTGCTTCTTGTTCGCGGTCTGGAACGTCGCGCCCCAGACCTGGCGGCGGCCCATTTCGTTGAGGTAGCTGAAATACTCGGTGAAGCCGGCGACGAGATCGGTCTTGGTGAACAGCGCATAGACCGGAAAGTCCACCTTCAGCCGCTGATGCAGATCGAGCAGCCGCGCGCGGATGGCGCTCGCATGCGCTGTGATCTCGGCCGGGGGCAGCGTCAGGAGGTCCTCGACGCTGATCGCGACGATGACGCCGTTGATCGGCTGGCGCGGGCGGTTCTTCTTCAGGAGGTCGAGAAACGAGAACCAGCTTTGCTTGTCGGACTTGGCGTCGGAATCCTGGGTGGTGTAGCGCCCGGCGGTATCGATCAGGACGGCCTGCTCGGTGAACCACCAGTCGCAGTAACGCGTGCCGCCGACGCCGGCGATCGCGGCGGGCTTGGCGCCCTGCGCCAGCGGAAACTTCAGCCCCGAATTGACCAGGGCCGTGGTCTTTCCCGAGCCGGGCGGACCGATGATGACGTACCAGGGCAGGTCGTACAGAAAGCCCGACTTGCCACCGGCCGCCGTCTTCAGGGTCGCGAGCGCGTCCTTCATCCGCTCCTTGATGACCGGCTCGTCGTCGATCGGCGCATTCTCGCCGGCGATGCCTTCGGCGATCTGCTGCGCGCCTTTCCGCCGCTTGTAGAAGGTGAAGCCGCCCATGCCTGCGGCGGCCGTCATCAGCAGCAGGATCGTGATGTCGCGGATGATGTAGTTTTCGAGCGGTCGCCAGTCCCCGATCGAGATCAGGGGCCCGGCGAAATAGACGACCATCGACAGGGATCCGAGGCCGACCCCGTACAGAATGATGCGAATGATCTCCTTTCCCAGCATCTTCCTTGCCTTTGAACCCGCGGTCTATTCGCTTCGCGCAATTGAAATTTCGACCCGCCGGTTGTTGGCGCGGCCTTCGGGGGTTGCGTTGGTGTCGAGCGGCACGTCTGCGGCCTTGCCTTCGACCTCCATGCGGTTCGGATCGGTCAGCCCCTGCTTGAGCACGGCGGCGACCGCCTTGGCGCGCTCGAGCGACAGGGCGTAGTTCGAGGCGAAGCGCGCCGTGCTGATCGGCGTGTTGTCGGTGTGGCCGACCACGCGGATCTTGCCCGGCTCCTTTTCGAGCGTGGCCGCGAGCCGTGCCGCAACCGGCTTGAACGCATCGAGCACGGTCGCCTTGCCCGAGTCGAACAGGATCAAATTGCAGACGCGGATGACGATGTAGGCCGCGGTCTGGTCCGCCGTCATCTTGCACGGCGTGTTCTCGGCGGCGAGCGCCGCGCGGATCCGCTGCAATTGCGTCAGCCGTTCCGGCGTCGGCGCGGGCGGAGGCGGCGGGGGCGGCGGCGGAGGCGGGGCGATCACCTTCCGCTTGAGCTCGATCTTGTCGGACGGATGCAGCGAGAAGGCAAGCTGGGCCGCGGCTTCGGAGCCGCGCGTGAGCGACGTGCGCAGCGCGATGAAGCCGGCAAAGAGCAACGCGGCAACGATCGACGCGACGAGCCAGACCGGGACCGTGATCCGCATCCGCCGCCCCGACAGGGCCTGGCCTTGCCAGTGCGGCGACAAATCGCGCATCACCCGCGGACGCACCTGGCGAAGCAGCTCGTACAGATTGCGCTGGATCAGTTGCAGGCCGGCCGGGCCCGCCGCCGAGGTGCGATGCATGCCCTGGAAGCCGAGCGCAAGGCAGGCGTGCTGGAGCTCGAGCACCGCATAGTTCGCGAGCGGATCCATCTTCAGGCGGTCCAGGATCTCGAAGAAGCGGACGCCGCCGACCCGTTCGCCGAAGAAGCGGCTGAGCATGCTGTATTGCGCCCAGACATGCCGGTCTTCTGTCGGGATGTGCTGGACGATGTCGTCGGCCGTCGCGCACAGGATGTACTTCGCGGTGTTGGCCTGCTGTTCCGAAATGCCTGCGTTGCGGATGTCCTTCTCGAAGAATTTGACGGCGTCGGCGACCTGCTCCATCAGGCTCGCGAAGGACGCGCGCAGCAGGGCGACGCGAAGACGCCCCAGCAATTGCAGCAGGGGACCCGCCGCGCGCATGATCGGGTTGGCGTTCGGCGCGACCAGATCATCGACCCGCAGCACCGGGGCTGGCGGCAGGTCCGGCTGCGGCGCCTGCTGGTTCTGCGACGAAATCCAGTCCTCGGCGGTATGCGTCCGCGGCGGAGGAGCAAACGATCCGGGAGGCGGTTGCGATACCGGCGCCATCGGCGGCGGAACCGGCTGATATTGCGAGGCTGGCAACTGCGGCGGCGATCCGGTGTCGGCGAGCGGAATCGGAGAGAACGCGTTCCGCGCCATCGGATCGGTCGAGGGCGGGCCCGCAGGGTATTGCGGCGGAGCGCTTGGAAGCCGGCCGCCGGGATTGGGACGTATGATCGTCCGCTCACTCCGGCCGAATGGGTTAACCGGTTTGTCCCTGTCGCTCATCGCCGATCTTCAAGTATGGCCCAGAGGAAGAGCTCGAGCTCGGGCCAATCGCCCGAGAAGTGCATGCCGATCGAAGCCGCGTTGCTGAACTCTGGCCAGAGCGCCGACTTCCTGTCCAGATAAAAGTAGACGTGGTCGGTTATGGCGCGGATGTGCGGCGGCGGCGTCGGCAGATGAACCAGCGGAATGCCCGGGAGGTTGGCATGCACGATCTCGTTCATCTTGGTGTTGGGCCCCATCTTGAACAGATGAGGGAAGTCGTTCTGGATCTCCACCAGCGGCCGGCGGGCGGCGACTTCCAGGACGAAGGTGGCGTTGCGGAACAGCGAGCGGTCGCGAATGGGCGAGACGAACGCGTTCTGCGCGCGCTCGATAAGCTCGAGCCGGATCGCCCGGCGCCCGAGCCGTGCGCTCAGGAATTCCTGGATGTCGCGAACCAAGGGCGCAAAGACATTTTCGAGATTGTCGTGGTCGTAGGCCGGATAGTCGCGCGCGCGGCGTTCGGTCGTGGCAAAGGTCGCGAGCTCTCCGGCGAGCCGAAGCAGCTCGTCGTAAAGCCGCTCCGGGTGAACGGCGCCGGAGCGCTGGAAATGGATCAGCGCCGGGATCTGCCGGTTCAAGAGCTGGAGCACGAAATAGTCGACGCTCTGCAGGCCGCCGCCCGATGACGGATCCACCGCGTAGCGGGCGAGCTCCTCGAGCTTGGCCTCGATCCAGCCGATGATGCGGTTCAGCCAGCCATCGATCACCGGATGGGCGGCGCACAGCAGCATCGGCGGCACGAACCGCTCGTCGAACAGCACGTTCTTGTCGCGGACTTCGAGGATGCGCGCGATCCCCAGCCCCATGTACCCGGGCTTGGCGGTCTTGCGCAGCTCGAACGACAGCCGCGGAACGGCGATTTCGACCTCTTCCTCGATCCGCAGCGCGGAGGTTGAATCGATGAACGTCTCGGCGGACCGGATGTAGCGGCTCGCGCTCTCGGCCGAGGGCTCGTCGACCTCGCGCGTATTCGGCGCCGCGAGCGGCATCATCAGCCACACGATCTGTCCGGCCGCGCCGTCCGGGACGTCGATGGCGGGCGGGATCGGGCTGTCGCCCGGCATGTCGAAGGGGACGCCGTCCGGCATCATCCCGCTGGCGCTGCGCAGTCCGAACTTGCTCTGCTGCGCCAGGTCCTGGTCGATCTCGAGCTGGCTGAAGCCCCACGGATAAGGCGTGACATGGCGTACGCGCTTTTCAATCAGGCGTTCGAGGTAACGATCGTTCTGCTGCAGGTGATGCGGGCGGAGAAACAATCCCTCCGACCAGAAGACCTTGCTGTACCATGACATCTCAAACTTATCCGTTCAGTGTCTTGACAATCCGCGGAGCCGACCTCGGCCGCCGCGCAGAATAGCGCTATCTTTTATCTTGATCGTAATAATCGGCGAAGTGCAGCATAAAGGCATCGATGGCGGCCCCGGGCTCTCTGCCCAGCGTCGCATTCCATTGCGTGACGAAGGCTTCCCACAAGCGGCTCTTGCGCGAGCGCAGCATGTCGAGCGCGCCTTCGTGCTGGTCCACGCCCTTGGCGATCTCGGTCGGGTCGAGGTCGGCGATGAGCATGGAGACGGCATGCTGCATCGCCGCGTAGGTCTTGAGCTGATGCAGCTTCAGGTCGCTGAAGCCTTCATCGAAGGCCTTGCGGGCTTCCATGTAGCTGTGGGTCTTCGGGCCGAACAGGATACGCATCGCGTCCTCGGCCGTCGGCGAGAATTTTAGCGGGTTGTTCTCCGTCGCCTGGATCGTGGTGTGGCTGGTGCTGCGCGTGAGCCGCTTGGCCTCGTTGCGTGCCTGCAGCAGCAGCATCAGATTGCCGACGGAAATCCGCATCAGCTCGCCGAGCTGGTCGGCGAGCTGATCGGTGTCCTTGCCGGAGAAGAAGTCCTCGGGAAGCGCCGCCGCGCGCGCCACCCTGCGCGCGAAATCCTGGTTGCCGGCCTGCACGTCGGACCGCGCCGCCGGTCCGATGTCCGGGTCCTGCACCGGAGCTCGCTTCGGCGGCGGGGCTTCGGGCGGCGGCATCGCCGGCGCGGCCCGGGGCGCGGCCGCCACGAACGGATTGGGCTCCGGCTCGATGCGCTCCTCGTCCTTCCAGACCGGGCGGCGGGGCGCTGCGACCGGCATCGGGGCCTCGATGGGTACGTTCGCCCGGGATGTCGGGCCGCTCGCCCAGTCCATGACCGGATTGGACTCGGCGGGAACCGCCGGGGCCCGCGATCGCGCCGGCCGGACCTCGATCTCGGGAACGCCTGCGGCCCAGTCGAGAAAATCCGGATTGACCGGTCGGGCCGCCTCGCGCGGCGCCAGAATCTGGCTCCTGTCGACCGGCGGCGGGGCGTCCCGGTCGATATTCCACAATTCCGGATAGGCCGCGTGCTGCTGGTTGACCGGTGCGCTGTCCCGTCCCAGCGCCCTCGGTGCCGGCGCGCTCGCATCCTCGTCGATGGCCACGGCGACGATGTAATGACCGATCACGAGGCGGTCGCCGCTCCTCAGCTCGTACGGGCTGCGGACGCGCTGATCGGACCCGTGGAGGAAGGTGCCGTTGGTCGAGACGTCATGCAACCAATAGCTGTTGTTGCGCCAGTGAATCTCGCAATGCTTGCCGGAGATGTAGCGCGTCGGATCGGGCAGGGTCCAATCGAGATGCTGGTCCCGGCCGATATCGATGGAGCGGCGCGCCGACGAGGTAAAGGAGATCGGCCCTCCGTCGGGCAGGTTCGGAACGTTCTCGATGGTAAGCCGGAGGGCCATCAACAATCCCGCTACTGCGGTGAACCCCGTCCGCCGCTAGCAAGTTGAATACCATCCTGCAGGCATGCCGTCATTACTGGTCGTCTTTCATGGCTACCGACGCGCGAGAGCGCGATGAAGAGCGCGACGCGGACGGCCTTGGCAGTCTGCTCGGGATCGGCCGGCGCATAGCCCATCTCCTCGGGCACGATGCTGCCGCCCGACCAGCCTGCGGCCAGTGCGACCCAGGTCGCCGGCGATTTGGTGTCGCCGACCATGCCGGAGGAGAGGACCTTGCGGCGGCGGGGTTCCTCGGGCTCGGTGACCCACGCTTCGGCAAAACCGAGCATCCTCTCCTCGTCCGGCCGCGCCGCCGGCATCATCCGGCGTAGCGACCGGCTGGCCCAGGCCACCGCCACGCGGCGGGGCAGCAGATAGGCGCAGAACGAAATCGCGGGCTGCCATTCTTCGGCGCGGACCAGGCGCCTGAGGAATTCCAGCGAGTTCAGCCCTTCCTCGGCAGCGCCGACGTCCGCCGACGCCGACGGGAAGGTATCGAAGAGGTCCTTGACGGTTGAGAAGCGCAGTTGACTCATGACACGCTGAGTTGATTGACAATTTTAATTGATGTTCACGGGCGTCCCCTTGACGGTCATCGGACCGAGAGACTTGATCTGGATGGTGGGCGCCTCGATCGTGATCCCCGATTGCTCGAGGAGGATCTTGCTGGCGCCGACCTTGAGCTCGATGCTGATATTGGCGGTCACGGTGATCGTCTTCTGGACGTCGATGGTCTGGTCCTTCGAGATCGTGACGTGCTGGCTGCCGTTCTGGATATCCAGCTTGTCGTCGCCGTTCTTCAGCGTCGTGTCGCGCGAGGTACCGCTGCCGAAGGTCTCGCCGATCGTGCGCGTTTCCGCGTGCCGGATCACGAGGTCGTAGTCCTTTTCGGCGTGCAGCCCGATCTTTTCCGATCCCTTCTTGTCCTCGAACTGCCATTCGTTGTAGCCGCCGCTCCCCTTGGTGGAGTCGGACTTGATGCCCGAGATCGTCTTGTTGCTCGGGATCTCGTAGGGCAGCTTGTATTCGTCGTTGTAGACCGTGCCGATCACCAGCGGGCGATCGGGATCGCCTTCCAGGAATTCGACGACGGCCTCCTGCCCGACGCGCGGGATGAACTGTCCGCCCCATTTCTTGCCGGACCAGACCTGCGCGCACCGCAGCTTGCACGACCGCTTCTTCTTGCGGTCCCAGTGAAAGCGGACGTAGATCTCGCTGAGCGCCTCCGCGTCGATCTCCTCGCTGCCGCCCTCGTCCTTTGTCACGACCTTCGCGGTCTGGATGCCGTGGATCAGCGGCTTCGGCGTCAGGATGGGCGCGCGGTACGGCTTGTCGCTCGGGAAGAATTCGTAGGCGCCATAGTAGATCTGCTCGCTGCCGGTGCCGTAGCTCCCGGTCCGGTAGGCCTCCGCCAGGAAGGTGTGGCTGGAGCGAACGACCAGATATTCGATGTTCTGCGAGTCCTGCGCGTGATCCTTGAGCGTCGTGAGCGAGCCGGCAAACAGGCCCATCGCATCGCCGTTGCCATGACGGTGGTGATCGAGCGCCTGCTCGGACTGCATCTGGATCTTCGCGTAGCGCTCGCCGTCCGATTTCTCCTTGTACTTGCCCGGGTAGTCGTAGATCTCCATGTCGGAGTGCTGGTAGCGCTCTGACGCCTTTGCATCGCTCAGCATCTGGGCGCTGGGCTTCTCGTAATTGTAGTCGTTGAGCTCGAACTTGCCGGTGCGGAAGCGCCGCTCGGTGGTCCACTCGTAGATGTGCTGCTCCTTGCTGCGATCCGGATTCGTCAGGGGGACGAAGGGTATCTGGGCGAGCCCGGGCGCGGGAGAATGGGAGGACTTGGAATCCGCGAGCACGAGCGTGTGCTTGCCGCCTTCGTGCTTGAAGAAATAGTAGATGCCGTGCTGCTCCATGAGCCGGCTGACGAAGTTGAGGTCGGTCTCGCGGTACTGCACGCAATATTCGAGCTTCGGACAGGATCCTTCCTCGGTCAGCTTCGACTCGAAGTCGGTGAAGCCGCGATCGGTGAACACCTCCTTGATGATGTCCGGCGCCTTCTTGTCCTGCCAGATGCGGCAGTCGGTGGTGCGCGACAACAGCCAGAGCCAGGGTCGCAGCACGACGCGATAGCTGTAGAAGCGATCCTTGACGCCCAGCCACTGGGCCTCGACCATGATGCCGTTGTACTCGCGCTCGGTCTCGTGCATCTTGAGCTTGAGCTTGCACTGCTGGCCGATGGCATTGTCGAAATCGAGGTCCGGATCCTCGCTCAGGCATTCGAAGCGATACTCGAACAGCTCGCTCAAGCCCTCCGTGCCATCGAAGCGGACCAGCACCAGAACGTCCTTGCCGAGGGGTGTCGTGAACTCCCCAATGCGGGAGTCTTGCTTGAGAGCGTCGCCCATTAAGACTTAAGCTCCGTCCGAATTACGAATACCTGCTCAAAAAGTATAAACGTGCAGCACAATCAATTTAAGGCCGGTTTTATCCGAAGCCCGAGCCCCATTAAACGCGTCTTTCGCGGCGACTTCAAGATGACGATGCGCACGGCCTCTCGCCTTAACGACCTTTCGGCCTCGTGCTTGCTGGCGAACGTGTTGGATGCCATGATTGACCCGATTTCAGGGTGCCGGCAACTGCCGGCCTTGTTACGGATTGCGATCGATGGTCGACCTCGATCTTCTTGTTAAGCCTGTTTCAGCCGAGAGCGCCTGCGGATCCGATCTCGATCTCGAAGGGGACGTCGCGTACCTCAACTTCTTTGCGGCGGCCGAACCGCTGCTGCCGCGATCGTATTTCGAAGTCACCGACGCCGAAGGCGGCAAGAAGCGCTTCGATCCCAATTCGATCAAATTCGATGACGAATTCGAGAAGGCCAAGCCCCTGCTCGGCCGCACGCGCGACCTGAGGCTGGTCGTTTTTCTTGGAAAGATTGCCGCCCTGTCGCGGAATCTTGCGGATTTCATCACCTGCCTCGAATCCATCGCCGTGCTGCTCGACCAGCATTGGGACGACGTCCATCCCCGCCTGGAGGATGGCGATGCGTCCTATCGCCAGTCTACGATTGAGTCGCTCGACGCCCTCACAACGGTGGTCATTCCGTTGCAGTTTCACCCATTGTTGAACAGCCGTCGCTATGGCTGGGTCAGCTACCGGAATTGGCTGATCGTGAAGGGCGATGCCGCAGCCCGCCAGGACGATCTCATCCTCGACCGGAATGCCATCGAGCAGGTCATCACCGGTTCCGACCTCGATCAAATTAAAGCGAGTGCGGCGAGCTTCGCGTCGCTCGCAACCGTCCTTGGCCGGATCAAACGCACGTGGGGCGAGAAGAGCGCGTCGGGAGGAACTCTCAATCTGCCGCAGCTTTCGAGCCTGGTGACCGGGATCAACGACTTCCTCGGCGACGTGCTCAGGCAGCGCGATCCGACTGCGGTTCCGCCGCCCATCAACGAAGCGGGTTCCGAGGCGGAGCCGTCGACCGGAAGCGGGTCGGCGCCTGCCTCCGACGGAGCGCGGCGGGTCACCTCGACCGCCGAAGCCGCGGTGGCGCTCGAGGCGGTGGCCGGATATTTCCGGCAGTCGGAGCCCTCCAGCCCCGCGCTGCTGCTCGTGCTTCAGGCCCAGCAAATGCTGGGAAAATCCTTTGTCGAGGCGCTGCGGATGCTGCTTCCCTCGCATGCCGAGACCGCCGCCATCAACATCGGAAAGGACAGATTTTTTGACTTGCCGGTTGAGCGAATGGCCAGCCTGCTCGAGGCTGCCGAGCCCGCCTCGGCGCCGGCGCCGCTTCCAGCGGTGGAGCCGCCGACGGTGACGCAGCGCGGCCAGGCGCTCGCCCTTCTCGAACAGGTCGGGGCCTTCTATCGCCTCGTTGAGCCGTCGAGCCCGGTGCCTTATTTGACGGACCGGGCGCGCGAACTGGCCCAGCGGGATTTCCTCAGCCTGCTTCGCGACGTCTTGCCCGAAGGGGTGCTAAGGTTGCCCGATAACCAAGCTTAGCAATTGTGATCCGCCACGTTGACGAAACGGCATTTACCGGCTTAGCTTCGGCAATCGTCATACACAGTATTGCGTGTTTAGGCATATTGCATCGATATTGACTGATCTCGGGGGAGAGCAATGGCAACTGACAGTGGCCAGAAGTTTATTCGTCGAAATCGGGCGCCGCGCGTCCACATTACCTACGAAGATCCCTACGACGCCGAGCGGCTGATCGAGCTTCCTTTCGTGATGGGCGTGCTTGCCGACCTTTCCGGCAACAACTCGGCCGTCGAGAAACCGAAGATCGAGGAACGCAAGTTTCTCGAGTTCGACATGGACAATTTCGAAAGCCGCATGGCCGCGATCGAGCCGGCCATCACGATGCGCGTGGCAAACAAGCTCAGCGACAATCCCGACGAGAAGATGTCGGTCAACATGACCTTCAGCAAGATGGCGGATTTCTCGCCGGTCGCGGTTGCCCGCCAGGTCCCTGCAACAGCAAAGCTTCTGGAAGCGCGCGAGCAGCTCGCCAATCTCCTGAAGTACATGGACGGCAAGGCGGCGGCGGAAGATCAGTTGAAGAAGCTCCTGTCCGACCCGCAGTTGATGGCGGCGCTGAAGGAGCGCGGGAGCACGGCCGCGGACCCGGAGTCCGAGCCTAAATAATCGATAGAGGGTGTTGTACCTATGGCGACGGAAGTAAGCCGAAGCGATGCTGCCACCCAGGTCGAGGTCAAGGAGGCGGATGAGTTTGCCTCCCTCTTGAAGCAGAGCTTCAAGCCAAGGACCGAGCGGGCAGCGACCGAGGTCGAAAACGCGATCTCCACGCTTGTCACCGAGGCGTTGAAGGATACGACCGTCATCAAGTCGGACGTGCTCGACACGATCGAGGAGATGATTGCGCGGCTGGATCAGAAGCTCACCGCGCAGGTCAATGAGTTCATTCACGCGCCCGAATTCCAAAAGATCGAGAGTGCCTGGCGAGGCCTGAGCTATCTGGTCTTCAATTCGGAGACCGACGCCAATCTTAAAATTCGCGTGATGAACGCGTCGAAGACCGAGCTCTACCGCAACCTGCGGCTCTATCCCGATGCGAGGTGGGACCAGAGCCCGCTGTTCAAGCAGATCTACGAATACGAGTTCGGCCAGCTCGGCGGCGAGCCGTTCGGCTGCCTGATCGGCGATTATCATTTCAGCCACTCGCCGACCGACGTGCAGTTGTTGCGCGACCTGAGCAAGATTGCCGGCTCGGCGCACGCCCCGTTCTTCGCCGGGGCCGATCCAAACCTGATGGGAATGGATGCCTGGACCGAGCTGTCAAATCCGCGTGACATCGGCAAGGTCTTCGACACGCCGGACTACGCCGCCTGGAAGGGCCTGCGCGACCAGGACGACTCCCGTTATGTCGGGCTTTGCCTCCCGCGTGTGCTGGCGCGGCTGCCCTATGGCGCCAAGTCCGAGCCGGTGGAGGAGTTCGCCTTCGAGGAGGAGACGGACGGGCACAAGGGCGACAAGTACGCCTGGATGAATGCCAGCTACGCCATGGGCGTCAACATCAACCGCGCCTTCAAGGAATTTGGCTGGTGCACGCGGATTCGCGGCGTGCAGTCCGGCGGCGAAGTCATCAACCTTCCGACCCATACCTTCCCGACCGATGATGGCGGCAGGGATCTGAAGTGCCCGACCGAAATCGCAATCAGCGACCGGCGCGAGCACGAGCTGGCCAAGGCCGGCCTCATTCCGCTCATTCATCGCAAGAACACTGACAAGGCCGCCTTCATCGGCGCGCAGTCGCTCTACAAGCCGAAGAAGTATTTCGGCGAGAAGGGCGTCGACGCAACGGCGTCCGATAACTTGTCTTCACGATTGCCTTATATGTTCGCCGTATCGCGCTTCGCGCACTATCTCAAATGCATGGTTCGCGATAAGATCGGCTCGATGAAGGAGAAGGATGAGCTCACGATCTGGCTCCAGACCTGGATCAACGAGTATGTCGACCCGAACCCGGCGATGTCCTCGGAGGCCATGAAGGCGCGCAAGCCATTAGCCGCAGCGAAAGTGGAGGTCATTCCCAACGAGGAAAATCCCGGTTATTATAACGCCCGGTTTTTCTTGCGTCCTCACTTCCAGCTCGAAGCGATGGATGTGGGCCTCAGCCTCGTGTCACGTCTCCCGGGCCCGACATCCTGAGCAGCTTCTTCTATTTCCTTGATCGAACAAAGCATTTGCCCGAAAGGAAAATCATATGGCCGTCGATATGTTTCTGAAGCTCGACCCGATCAAAGGCGAGTCGGCTGATCACAAGCACAAGAATGAGATTGACGTGTTGAGCTGGTCCTGGGGTCTCAACCAGACCGGCAGCCAGCATCACAGCGCCGGCGGTGGCGCCGGCAAGGTCTCGGTGCACGATTTGCACTTCACCCACTGGGCCGACAAGTCGACCGCCTATCTGATCAAGGCCTGCGCCAAGGGCGAGCACATCGCCAAGGGCATCCTGACCGTGCGCAAGGCCGGCGGCCAGTCCGCCGTCGAGTACATCAAGATCACGTTTGAAGACGTCATCGTGAGCAGCGTGACCCCCGGCGGCACCCACGGCGACGAGCGCCTCACCGAGAACGTGAGCCTGAACTTCCGCAAGTTCAAATACGAATACACCGCCCAGACCGACAAGGGCGGATCGGGCGAGACTGCCCAGTTCGGCTGGGACGTTGCCGGCAACGCCGAGACGTAAGACTGCGTCTTCGGCTTCGGCTGCTGCTGCGCGATATACGAAAGCTCCGATCACCCCGTGGGGAGGTGATCGGTTGAACTAGGTCGAGTGGCAGATTGAGATGTCGAGTATACCCAGGAAGGATCGCCTAAGCCCTCCGCTGATGCTTGCGTTCCGCGTCGCCAATGAAAAGCGGGACGCCAAGGTCAAGATCGATTCGATCAGTGATGGCGAGCGCATGATCTCGGGGCGCCGCGCCTCGGGAAGGACCGCCATCTCCGAGCAGACATTGCGCAACGAGGTCGAGCGCGACCTCGGCGCGCTCATGAACACCATCGCGCTGGAATCGACCGAGAACCTGACGAGGTACGCCCAGGTCCAGAAGTCCATCCTGAACTTCGGCTTTCCGGACATCGCGCATCGATCGATCGACGAGATTTCCGTCGACGACCTTGCCGAGGAAATCCGGACCGTGCTGATGCACTACGAGCCCCGCCTGCACCGGGAATCCATCCGGACCGAGCGCGACAAGACGGCGCGCGCGGAAGAGCTGAAATTGCGGTTTCTGGTGCACGCGGATTTGCGCTGCGATCCGATGAATATCCCGATCGAATTTGTGGCTGACGTCGACCTGGAAAGTGGCGGCATCCAGATCAACCGGCGTTAGCGGCGATGGATCGCGAGTTTCTCGATCTGTACAATCGCGAGCTGGCGCTGTTGTACGAGCAGGCAGGCGATTTCGCCGATGAGTATCCTGGAATCGCGGAGCGGCTCGGCGGCCTGATCCGCGAGCGCACCGACCCGATGATTGCCGGCCTGCTGGAAGGCACCGCGTTCCTCGCCGCACGGGTGCAGCTCAAGCTCCAGCACGAATTTCCGGAATTCACGTCCAATCTGCTCGAGCAGTTGGTCCCGAACTTCCTGGCGCCGACGCCGTCCGCGATGCTGGTACGCGCGCTGGCACCGTTCGCCGATCCCGCCTTGCGGGAAGGCAAGCGCTACGTCCGCGGGGCTTATTTCGATGCCACCTATCGCGAGCGCGAGCGCAATCTGGCGTGCCGCTTCCGACTGTGCTCGGACATTGTGCTGTGGCCGTTCGACGTGCGCGGCGCCGAATATTATCTGACGGCCGGACCGATGCAGGCGCTGGGCATACCGGTCGAGCGGGACGCGATTGCGGGGTTGCGGCTGTCGCTGACGCACCGGATGGCCGCTCGCGTCGAGGACGAGATCTCCGACCAGGATGCGAGGAAGAAGCCGGAATACTGGTTCTCCGGCTGTCGCACCACCGAGCTGCCGGTCTATCTCTGCGGGGCCGAGGACGATTCCATCGCATTGTACGAGCAAATCATCGGAAATTGCGTCGGCGTGTATTTCCGTGTTCTCGACGACTACGGCGACCCCGTCGTGCACAAAATGCCGGTCGACAGCCTGAAGCAGATCGGCTTCGACGAGGAGGATTCGCTGTTTCCGATCGACAATCGCGTCTTTCGCGGATCGGAGCTGCTGCGCGAATATTTTGCGTTCCCGCGCAAGTTCCTCGGTTTCAAGCTGACGCGGCTTCGCGAGGTGTTCCCCCGCCTGCAGGGCAAGTCGATCGACATCGTGCTTGCCTTCAGCGAGCAGAATTCACGCCTCTCGGCTGCCGTCGAGCCGAAGATGTTCTCGCTCTACACGGCGCCCGCGATCAACCTGTTCGAGAAGACGACCGACCGGATCGCGATCAAGTCCAACACCCACGAATACCACGTCGTGCCCGACCGCAGTCGCCATCTCGAATACGAGGCGCACCGGGTCGTCGACGTCTTCGCGCATCTTCCCGGCGTGCGCGAGAAGATCCCGGTGCGTCCGCTGTACTCGGCGTCGGTGGATCGCACGGCAAGCTCGGTTGAGGGCCTATTCTACACCGTCCGCCGTCTGCCGCGGCGCCGCACCGTGGAGGAAAAGGCCTACGGCACCACGTCCGACTACACCGGAACGGACATGTTCCTGTCGCTGCTGGAGCCCGGCGAGCTGAGCGGCAAGACCGCGGCGGCCGAGCTCAGCATGAAGGTGATGTGCTCGAACCGGCACCTGCCGGAGCAGTTGCCGGTGGGTGCGGGCGGCGCGGATTTCCATCTCCTGGACGACGTCTCGCTCGGGCTGGTCTGCGTCGCGGGGCCGACGCGGCCGCGCGAGCCGATCGTCGCGCAGATGAGGTCGCGCAGCGAGATCGCGAGCGTGGGGCTTGTGAGCTGGCGCCTGATCAACATGCTCAGCCTCAACTATCTCGGTGTGGTGGAACGGGGTGCCGGAAAAGGCGCATCCGCCTTGCGCGAGATGCTGATGCTGTTCGCGGACTTCGTCGAGGATGCGACAGAGCGGAAAATCCGAGGCGTGCGCAACGTCGACAGCAGGCCGGTGGTGCGGCGCATCCGCGAGCGCGCGGGAAGCGGCGCCGCCCGCGGGCAGGAGATCTCCGTCCTGTTCGACGAAAAGTCATTCGAGGGCAGTGGAATCTTCCTGCTCGGCGCCGTGCTGGAGCGCTTCTTTGCGGAATATTCGGGCTTCAACTATTTCACGCAGACCGTGATCTCCTCGACCGAGCGCGGCGAGATCATGCGATGGCCGCCGCGCATGGGCATGCGGAGCGGGCTGTGACGCTGTTCGACCAACTCGCTGCCGAGCCCTGGCGCTTCGATTTCTACCATGTACTGCGCCAGCTTGAGCGCGCGAACCCGCAGAGCCCGAGGATCGGCGAGAGCGCGGCGCGGCGCGAGGAGTATGTCGATCTCGGGCAGAATCCCTATCTCGAGTTCCCTGCGTCCAACCTCGAGAGCGCCGTCGTCCGCGACGGCCGGCTCAAGCTGATCGTGAAATTTCTCGGCCTGCTCGGGCCGCAAGGTGCGCTGCCGCTGGCGACGACCGACGAGAGCCTCGGCTGGCTCATCATGCGCGACGACGCCTTTCCGCGCTTCCTGGACCTGTTCAACAACCGTTTCCTCCAGCTGTTCTTCCGCGCCTGGGCCGATGCGCGTCCCATCGCGCAGCATGACCGGCCGCGCGAGGACCGCTTCTTTGCCTATATCGGCTCGTCGATCGGGCTCGGCACGGATCCGTTTCGCGATCTCGATTCCATTCCCGACATCGGCAAGCTCGCCTTTGCCGGCCTGATCGCGCCAAAGGCCAAGTCCGCCTCGCGGCTGGCGCGCTTCCTGCGCGGATTGTTCGGCACGAAGATCGAGATCTCGGAGTTCGTCGGATCGTGGCTCACCTTCGATCCAGGCGACCGGACCGCCCTCGGCAGCAAGCACGCAACGCTGGGCCGGGATCTCCTGATCGGTTCCAGCGTGTTCAGTGTCGAGGACAAGATCAGGATACGCCTGTACGTGAAGGATTTCGCCCAGTACGAGCGCTTCCTTCCCGCACGGGGCAGCGACCTTGCCAGGCCGCTCGCCGACGCCGTGTTCTTCTATATCGGGGAAGAGCTCGACTGGGATGTCGAACTGGCCATTCCCGCGGGGGAGGTCAAGCCGGTCAAGCTCGGGTTGTCCGGCCGGCTCGGTTGGACCACCTGGATTTCACCGAACTGGGCCTCCACCGACGAGTATCGCAGCGACGCGCGGTTTCACCTCGTGGACCGGCTCAGGGGAGACGCCAAGCCATAAAGCATGATCCGGAAAAGTGTGAAGCGGTTTTCCGAAAAGATCATGCGCAAACAACAACCTAAAGCGCGATGCTCATCGCGCTTTGGGCCCAAGATCCAAGCCACTGGACAAGCCGGAATTCCGGCGCGAGATTACCGCTGTTTTTTTGAAGTTTTGAGGATTTTGATTTCAGGAGGGCCTTTTCTTGACAGACATCAGCCTAGAAGCGGTGACGGGCAAGCTGAACCGCACCGGATATGATGCTTTCATAAAAGCCCTGCGGCACGCCAAGAGCGCCGGCAACCGGAATGTCGAGCTGGCGCACTGGCTCTTCCATATCCTGCAGAAGGACGGCAACGACCTGAGCCTGTCGGCCGACCACTACAAGGTCGACCGTTCGCGGCTGATGTCGGATCTCGCGGGAGTCATCAACGGCTTCCGCAAGAACGAGACCGACATGCCGGGCGTCGCCAATTCGGTGGTCGACGTGCTCGACCGGGGCTGGCACTACGCCACGCTGTTCTTCGGCGAGACCCAGATCAGGACCGGGCACATCCTGGTGGCCGGCCTGAAATCCAACGACGTCCGCCGCGCGCTCAACAACCTCTCGGCCGAATTCGGCAAGATCAATGTCGATGCGCTGCTCGCCGAGCACCGCGCCACCTGGTCCGGCTCCGAGGAGGAGAACCTGCAGCCGATGGACGGCTCGGGCTTGCGCGCCGCCGGCACGCCGGGGGCCGAGACGGCCGCCGGACCGAAGGGCACGACCCCGCTCGATCGCTATTCGCAGGATCTCACCGCGAAGGCGAAGACCGGCGAGATGGACCCGATCCTCGGCCGCGACAACGAGATCCGCCAGCTCATCGACGTCCTGATGCGCCGCCGCCAGAACAACCCGATCCTCACCGGCGAAGCCGGCGTCGGCAAGACCGCGGTGGTCGAGGGCTTTGCCCAGCGCATCGCGAGCGGCGACGTGCCGCCACCGCTCAAGAACGTTCGCCTCTGCGCGCTCGACATCGGCCTGATGCAGGCCGGTGCCTCCATGAAGGGCGAGTTCGAGCAGCGCCTGCGCTCGGTCATCGACGAGGTCCAGGGCTCGCCGACGCCGATCATCCTGTTCATCGACGAAGCCCACACCCTGATCGGCGCCGGCGGATCGGCCGGCACGGGCGATGCCGCCAATTTGCTCAAGCCGCCGCTCGCGCGCGGCACGCTGCGGACCATCGCGGCGACCACCTGGTCGGAGTACCGCCAGTACATCGAGAAGGACCCGGCGCTGACCCGCCGTTTCCAGCCGGTCAATGTCGACGAGCCCGACGTCGAGACCTGCTGCGTGATGCTGCGCGGCATCATCGGCCCTATGGAGAAGCACCACAAGGTACGCATCTCCGATGCCGCGATCGTCGCCGCGGTCAACCTCTCGCACCGCTATATCCCGGCGCGGCAACTGCCCGACAAGGCGGTCAGCCTGCTCGACACCGCCGCCGCCCGCGTCGCCATCAGCCAGAGCGCGACGCCGGCCATGATCGAGGATACGCGCGCGAAGATCGCCGCTCGCGAGGCCGAACGCTCCGGGCTTGCCAGCGACACCGATCTCGGCGTCGACGGCAAGGAAGAGATCGCCGAGATCGAGACCGACATCACGGCGCTGAAGGACAAGCTCGCCAGTCTCGAGACCGAATGGGCCAGGGAAAAATCCCTGGTCGACGAGATCCGCAGTCTGCGCGAGATCCTGGCCGAACCGAAGGATGAACCCGACGTCGACGGCAAGCGGAGCGAGCTGCGGACCAAGTTCGACGCGCTGGAGGCGATCCACCCCGAGCAGCGCATGATCTACGCCCATGTCGACGAGCAGTCGGTGGCGTCGGTCGTGTCCGACTGGACCGGCATTCCGGTCGGACGCATGGTGCGCGACGAGATCGAGACGGTGCTCAAGCTGCCGGAGATTCTCGGCCGCCGCGTCATCGGCCAGTCGCACGGCCTGGAGATGATCTCCAAGCGCATCGAGACCAACCGCGCCAAGCTCGACAATCCGAACAAGCCGATCGGCGTGTTCATGCTCGCCGGCCCCTCCGGCGTCGGCAAGACCGAGACCGCGCTCGCGCTCGCCGAGACGCTCTATGGCGGCGAGCAGAACATGATCACCATCAACATGTCCGAATTCCAGGAGGCGCACACCGTCTCATCGCTGAAGGGCGCGCCTCCCGGCTATGTCGGTTACGGCGAGGGCGGCCGGCTCACCGAGGCCGTGCGCCGCAAACCCTACAGCGTGGTGCTGCTCGATGAGGTCGAGAAGGCGCATCCCGACGTCCACGAGATCTTCTTCCAGGTGTTCGACAAGGGCCTGATGGAGGACGGCAACGGCCGCCGCATCGATTTCAAGAACACCCTGATCATCCTGACGACCAATGTCGGCACCGACCTCATCATGAGCCTGTCGCGCGACCCGAAATACCGCAACAATCCGGAAGAGCTGGCGCAGATGCTGCGCCCCGAGCTGCTCAAGGTGTTTCCGCCCGCGCTGCTCGGCCGAATGGTCGCGATCCCCTATTATCCGCTGTCGAGTTCGATGCTCGGCGGCATCGTCCGCCTCCAGCTCGACCGCATCGGCCGCCGCATCCGCGACAACCACGACGCCGCCTTCGTCTACGACGACGCCGTGGTCGATCACATCGTGTCGATGTGCAACGACCCCGATTCAGGCGGTCGCATGATAGACAACATCGTCACCAACACGTTGCTGCCCGCGCTCTCGCGCGAATTCCTCAACCGCTCGCTGGCGAAGGAGGAGATCAGGCAGGCGCGGGTGGGAATTGCGGACGGCAATTTTGTCTATGCGTGGGAGTGAGTAGCTGAAACCAAACGGGGAGGCAGGGGATGGTTGGAGCTCCAGCGAACATCGTCGTCGTCGATTTGCCGCGGCTGACCGGTTTCATCAATAGTGTTGCCTACGCGCAAGCTGCGTCGCTGTACACCACGATCAAGTTCGAGCAGTTCAGCTCAAACGTGGTCATGAACGCACTTGCACAGGCGACGACGGGCGAGCCGGGCATAGCCAACATCGACGAGGATACGACTGCACTCGAGACGTACCGGAGCCGGCGCTGCCGCGAGCTTCTTACGGCGGCGATAACGAAGGCATCGGACAGCCCCGCAGGCTTCGAAGCCTATTTGCAGCATCTCGACGCGGATCGTCGTAGAAGCCTCGCCAACCTTCAAACGACGTTCCGGACAGCCAACGAGATCAATCAGCAGAACGACCAGGCCCTGAGTCGGGCAATCGACGTGCTCGCCAAGATCAAGCTTGGTAGCACGGTTGCGGTGGCAGTCATTCCGGCGGGCCTCGTCGTCGCGGGCGCTGCAACGGCGACGATCACGGCGGCGGGCGTGGTATCGCTCAGTTACGGTATTCTCAAGGATGCCGGCAAGGAGATGGCAGGTGCCGGCGATGCGAAGGTAATCGCCTTCGACCTCAGCAAGAACCTCGCCAAGGAGGCGGCAGCGCGCGTGAAGGACAAGGTCGGCGATCACGCCGCCGAGCGGCTGACTCAGCAGTCGGAGTTGATCGTCGCGGCGAACCGGCAGATCGACGCGCTGTCAATGCAACTCGCGCGCAAGATCAGCAGCTCCAAGATCGCAAAGCTCAATCGACAGATCGGTCGCGCGCAGGATGTCGCGCAGCAGGCGACGCGAAGCGCTGCCGTCAATCGCGGGCTGATGCTCGCGGCGAAGGGCCTGACGGTCGTCTTTGCCGCCTACGATGTTTGGGAAGGCATCGAGGAATACAAGCAGGATACGCGGCACTAGCCGATATAGGCATCCTCACGCCACAAACGCCACGTTCGGATTCGCCACCTTCTCTTCCGGAAACACGCTGTGCGCTTCCAGCCGTTTCCACATCCAGTCGTGCACGCGCTTGGCGTCCTGGCCGTCGCGCGGAAACATGTTGCGGACGGTGCCGGTCAGCGGGTCTTTCGTCGGCAGCCACGGCACGCCGCCGAGCGCGCCGTGCGAGCCGTCGAAGGGACGGACGTCCATCTTCGTCCTGATCTTGTCCTCGGCTTCGAGACCGACATTGCCCCAGTTGAAGACGCCGAACTTGGTCCAGCGGTTGCTGCGGGTCTTGTCCAGCCGCTCCTCCGCGAGATCGAGTTCGGCCTTCGCGGCGTCGATCTTCGATTGCAGCGGGTGCGAACCGCCACGCATGAGCTGGTTTGCGGTCGCATATCCGGCATAGCCCGGGAACGCCGCGAAGGGCAGGCGGCCGCTTTCCGTAAGCGACTGCGCGAGCGCCTGCTGGTCGAGCGTCCTGAGCTTGGCGCGCGCGAGGAGGACCGCGTTCCAGTAGGGATCGGCGAATTTCGGATTGCGAAAGGCGTGATAGCAGACTTTGACGTTCGACGGGATATTCCGGTATGGCGCCAGATCGAGCGTCATGTTGACGGCGTCGAACAGGAACATCGCCTCGACCTGGAGGCCTGCCCGCTGCAGCAGATGAGCGAGGAAGACGCACTCGGACCCACCGCGGCTGTAGCCGACCAGGAAGATGCGATAGTTCTTGATGCCGCTCGAGTGCGACAGCCGGTCGACCAGGTTGACCTGTTGCTGCAGGGGGTTTGGCGCGTAGGGATTCTGATAGGCGGCCGCGAGCGCCGAGAGGGGTGATTTGGGCTGGCTCGGCACGTCGAACGTGGCGCCCGCCTGGCTCACCATGTTCCCCATCGCCATCGCATTGTCGCTGGACTCGCCGTCGATCGAGACCGCGATGCTCCGGATCTGGGAATAGACGGCGCTGTAGATCGTCGTGAGGTCCTGGTCGCCGGGCACGCCCCTGCGATAGAGGCCGGTCAGGCAACGCTCCTTGATCTGCCGGCAGAAGCTGCGCTTGAAATCCCGCTGATAGACCTCGTCCCTGATCGGTCCGGTGCCGTCGATGACGGCGACAATATCAAGCCGGGAGACGAGCAGGTTTTCGACCGGCAGCGGCGGCATAATCGAATTCCCGAAAAAACAATGAAATATAACAAAAAGATAGATGGAGGCTCACGCCGCTGTCAACGATTTGTGAAGCGCCGTGTTGCCCATTGTCGTCCGGCCGTCGCGGCGCGCCCGATGGTCATGGTATGCTGATCTTGCTCAAAGCCATCTTGGGGTCTTGGCGAGCGGCGGGCCGTCGATCACCGAGGATCAGGAGTTGCCGATGTACCGCTGCACGCCCGTTAATCCTTTGCGCCCTTTCAGTTTTCGTTGCCGTATTTTGCTGATATTTTGAGACCTGTATATTTTGTGGATACGAACGAATGCCGCTCGCTCTTTCGCCCGGCCATTCCATTGCGATGGCGGGGTTCTTCACCAAGGCGCGGTTCTTGCGCCAGCAGCCGGCTCCGGAGCTCGAAAGACGCCTTGGCTTTGCGCAGGGCCGCCTTGGCGCCGGCTGGTGGCTCCTGTTCCTGCAGCAGATGCCCACGCCGAACGATTTCGAGTTCATGGGATATTCCCACATGTCCGGGGGCGTGGCGCAGGGTCATCTGCGCCCCGGTCCCACCGCCGAGCAGCAGTTGAAGACGGGCAAGTTCGACGTCTTCGGCATGAAGCGGCGGACGATCCTGCAGACGTTTCGGCTGTCGGGGCCGGACCGGCTCGCCAAGGTGGTGCCGGTCGCGGACCAGAGCGGCGCGATGCCCTATCCGCCCGGGACAGGGTTTCCGCAGTGGAAGCTGATCCAGCCGCTGACGTTCAAGGTCGTGACCAGGATCGACCCGGGCCATGTCTACTCCGGGGATTACGCCTAGCTCATTGCGAGGCGGCGAAAATCGGCCGAACGGGTTTCTGGGAGAGTTGACGATGACTGCTCCGGCGCACGCGACGCTCTATGACGACGTCTTCTACCCCGGCCGCGCCTATGAGCACACCCACCCCAACCGCCTCGCGACGCTGGCGGCGCTGTACGGCATGAGCCCGCCGCCGCCCGAGCGCTGCCGCGTTCTCGAACTCGGTTGCGGCGTCGGCGGCAACCTTCTGCCGCTCGCCTTCCAGTATCCGGAGAGCGAGTTCGTCGGGATCGACCTCAGCAAGCTCACCATCGAGCGCGGCCAGCGCAATCTCGGCGGCCTCGGACTCAGCAATGTCGAGCTGCTCCACTGCGACATTCTGGATGTCGATGCGCGTTTCGGCCAGTTCGACTACATCATCGCCCATGGCGTCTATTCCTGGGTGCCGCCCGCGGTCCGCAGCAAGATCATGGCGATCTTCAAGCAGAATCTGTCGCCCCAGGGCGTCGCCTATGTCAGCTACAACGCGCACCCCTTCTCTCACGCCCGCAACATGGCGCGCGACATGATGCTGTTCCACACCCGCCACCTCACCGACATGCACCAGAAGGTGGCGCAGTCGCGCGCCATCATGAAGTTTCTGAGCGAAGCCACCAAGGCGGATACGGTTCATGGCGCAGTCATGCGCGACCAGTATGAGCGCCTCACCAAGATGCTGGACGAGGTCGTGTTTCACGACGATCTCAATGAGCAGGCGAAGGCCTTCCTGCTGCACGAGGTCGTCGAGTTCGCCGGCGAGCATGGTCTGCAATATCTGAGCGACGCCGAATTCTCGCGCAGGAATCTGGCGGGATATTCCGATGACGTCCGGGCCGTGCTGCAGAGATTCCCGGACAGCGAGTTCATGGCGCGCGACCAGTATCAGGATTTCATCGACGGCTTCGGATTTCGCCGGACGCTGCTCTGCCACGCGGGCGTGACGCTTACGCGTCCGCTCGACATGAACTTCGTGCGGCGCTTCCATCTGCTCGCCTCGACCGATCCGGTCGCGACGGAATTCTGCCTGGCCGACGCCTCGGAGATGGAGTTCAAGACCCAGGAGGGCAGCTCGCTCCGGGTGTCGCACCCGTTGCTGAAGGCCGCCTATCTGTGCCTGGGACGGGCATGGCCCGCGGCGCTGACATTCGATGAGCTGGTCGGCGAGGCGGGGCGGCAGCTCGATGCGACCGGCGCGCAGGCGCCGTCAGCCGAGGACGTTCAGTTGCTGCTCGAAGCCATGTTCGTGCTCGCCTGCAGCGGCGAGGTGAGTTTCTTCCAGTCGCGTCCCGCCGTGGCGAGGTCCGTCAGCGACCGGCCTCTCGCTTGCCCGGTGGCGCGCCGGCAGTCCGAGAGCGACACGATGGTCACCAACATGCTGCACCAGACCGTGCGCCTCGAGGACGACAGGGGATGCAGGATTCTCAGGCTGCTCGACGGCACGCGAAGCTTCGACGAATTGGTGGCCGAGATTCGTCACGCCGATGCCGGTGGCGCAGGCGGGGAGGCGCCGCAGCAGGACCCCGAAGCCGTCGCGGCAAGCCTGCGTCAATTCCTGCGCACCGCCGCCAGGCTCGGATTGCTGATCCGCTGATCCGGCGGCGTTCAGTCCGGCCGCGCCTTCAACGCTCTCCGCATGACGTCCCACATCCTGGGATCGCTCATCTGCGCCACGTTGAACCGCAGGAAGTGCGAGACGCTCTGCGATACGCTGAAGACGTTGCCCGGTGCCAGCACGACATTCTCGCGCAACGCCGCGCGCGCGACCACCGTTGCATCCTGCCCGCCGGCGAGACGGCACCACAGGAAGAAGCCGCCGCGCGGCATCAGCCAGGGCTCCAGCCCGACGGCCTGAAGCCTGCGCGCGGCGTCCCGTCGCGTGCGCGCGAGCCTCTGCCTGAGCTCGTCCATGTGCTTGCGGTAGCTGCCGCCGGCCAGGACGGCGGCGATGATCTCGGTTGCGACCGGGCTCGGTCCGCCAAAGCTGGTCGCGACTTGGAGGTCGACGAGATGCTCGACCCAGTCGGCGCGCGCCGCGATATAGCCGCAGCGCACCGAGGCCGAGAGCGTCTTGGAGAAGCTGCCGATGCGGATCACGCGAGCGAGCCCGTCCAGCGCGGCCAGGCGCGGCGACCGCTCCGGCTCGAAATCGCCGAAGATATCGTCCTCGATGATGGTGAGGTCGTGCGCCGCCGCCGCGGTCAACAGGCGGTGCGCGGTCTGTAGCGACAGCGTCGCACCGGTCGGATTGTGCAGCGCTGAATTGGTGATGTAGAGCCGCGGCCGCTCGCTTGCGAGGATCTGCTCGAAGTGCGCGAGGTCGGGGCCCGACGGCGTGTAGGGCACGCCGACGAGCTTCACCTGGTGCGCCCGCAGCAAGGCGCGGAAATTGAAGTAGCAGGGATCGTCCACCAGCACCGTGTCGCCGGGACGGAGCAGGAAGCGGCAGACGAGATCGGTCGCCTGCGTGCCCGAGCCCGTCAGCATCACCTGGTCGACCGATGCCTCGATCGCGTCCTCGGCAAGACGCGTGAGCAGCAACCGGCGCAGGGCGAGGGAGCCGGATGTCGAGCCGTAATTGGTCAGCACGCTCTCGTCCGCGCGCCCGAGCGCGCGAACGGCGCGCCGCAGCGCCGCATCCGGCATCCAGTCCGGCGGCAACCAGCCGCATCCGGGTTTTGGCACGGCGGGGTCGGCATCGAGCGATTGCCGCGAAACCCAGAACGGGTCGACTTCGCGGTCGCGGCGCGGCTCGACGTCGGCCAGCGCCAGCGGCGGCGTGATGGCCGGCGACACATAGAAGCCCGAGCCGCGCCGTGCGCGGATCAGGCCCTCGGCGGCGAGCCGGTCATAGGCCTCGACCACGGTCGAGGGCGACACCGCCATGGCGACGGCGAGGCTGCGGATCGAGGGCAAGCGGTCGCCGACGCCGATCGCGCGGCTGGCGATCCTGGTGCGCATCGCGACCATCACATCGGTGGTCCGCGTGCCGCCGCGGCCCTTCATGCGCGTCTCGCCATCCAAGGTGTATGGCCTTCTATATCAATACAGTTTGGCCAGATTGTACTGGATTGTTGCTGGTTTTGCCACCCGCGAGCGTCGAGGATAGTGGTCCGGAAAACGAGGCCGACATGCAATCTGCGGGCAGCGGCTGGGGCAACGGGATTCTCGGCGTCATCATCTTCAGCGGCTCGCTGCCGGCGACGCGCGTCGCGGTCGGCGGCTTCTCCGCGCTGTTCCTGACCGGCGCGCGCGCCGTCATCGCCGCGCTGCTGGGAGCGGCGCTGCTTGCCTTGCTGCGCGAGGCGCGGCCGCAGCGGAAGGATCTCGCCTCGCTCGCCATCGTTTCGCTCGGGGTCGTCGCTGGCTTTCCGCTGCTCACGGCGCTGGCGCTCCAGCACATCACCTCCGCGCATTCGATCGTGTTCATCGGCCTGCTGCCGCTGTCGACTGCGATCTTCGCCGTGCTGCGCGGCGGCGAGCGGCCGCGGCCGCTGTTCTGGCTGTTTGCCGTTCTCGGCAGTGCCACCGTTGCCGGTTTCGCTCTCTTCAACGACGGCGCGGCCTCGCTCACCGGCGATCTCCTGATGGTGGCGGCAATCGTGCTGTGTGGGCTCGGCTATGCCGAAGGCGCCGCGCTGTCGCGCCGCCTCGGCGGCTGGCAGGTGATCTCCTGGGCGCTGTTGCTGGCGCTGCCGCTGATGCTGCCGGTGATGGCTTTGAGCTGGCCGTCGGCATGGTCCGGCATCGGCATTCCCGCCTGGATCGGGCTCGGCTATGTCTCCGTCTTCAGCATGTTCGTCGGATTCATCTTCTGGTACCGGGGACTAGCTGTGGGCGGCATCGCCCGCGTCGGCCAGTTGCAGCAACTGCAGCCGTTCCTCGGCCTCGCGCTCGCCGGCTTCCTCCTCCACGAGCCCGTCGCCTGGAGCATGATCCTTGCGACCGCGCTCGTCGTCGTCTTCGTCACCTTCGCGCGGCGGTTTGCGTGAGGCGGTGCTTCACGCCTGGCTCATCACGGTCCGTGTCGATGCGCTCCTGGCAAACTTTTTCAGCGGCATCGGCTTGCCGAACAGATAGCCCTGCATGAAATCGAAGCCGAGTTCGCTGGCGGAGACGAGGTCGGCGCGGCTCTCGACGCCTTCGGCGACGGCGACCGCGCCGTAGCTTTGCGCGAGCTCGACCACATGGCGGCACACCGTCCGTTTCAGGCGGTCGTCGCCGCAACCGGTGACGAATTGCCGGTCGGCCTTGAGCTTGGTGAACGGTAGCCTGTCCAGATCCATCAGCGCCGGCCAGTCCGCACCGAGATTGTCGATCGACAGGCCGATATTGTGGAAGCGCATCTCGCGCGCGATCTCGCTGAAGAAGTCGAGGTCGCCGATTGCCTCTTCGCTCGCGATCTCGACCGTGAGCCCGCCGAAGGCCGGGTGGGCCGGTACGCGGCGGCAGAGATCGCTCACGGCCTGTGGCTCCCTCAGATATGGCGCCGGGAGATTGATCGACAGATCGACCGCGCTCTGCTGCTCCAGCAGGTAGTACCAGTCCTGCACGGCGCGCTCGATCACGAACTCCGAGAGATCGCGGAAGTGCGGATCGTGCGCCTCGGGAATGAAATAGGCCGGTGGCACCACGCCCCAGGTCGGATGCCGCATCCGCACCAGCGCCTCGGCGCCGCGGCGGACCAGCGTATGCGCGTCGATCGTGGACTGGTACCAGAGCTCGAGCCAGCCCGCATGCAGGGCTTCGCCGACATGCACGGCCGGTCGCGGCACCGGCTCGTCCGGCAGCAGCATCGCGACGCGTTCGCGCAGCGTCAGTGCGGCAAAGGGCGTGGTGAGCGGCGGCAGCATCGCAAGGCCGTATTCCTCGCCGACCTGCTGCACGGCCCTGATGATGATCGACTCGCGGGCGCCGACGGCGAGCACCTTGCCGTCATAGGCCTCGCGCACCAGGATCTCCAGAAAGCGGCCCGGCTCGATGCCGTCGGCGGCGATTCCGAGCAGGATCAAGTCGGGCAGATCGCCCGACAGCACGGCGCGGAGCTCGTCCGCGCTGGCGCATTCGGTGGTGACGAAGCCGAGATCCTCCAGCACCTCGCTCATGAATGCGCGCAGATGCCGCTTGCCGTCGGCGACGCAGGCGCGCGGCGTCACCTTTCGGCGTCCGAAGGTCTTGGGCTTCAGTCCGGTGATCTCACCCATGCCATCGTTCATCGCAAGCACTCCCGTTTCGTAACGGTATGTTAGCGATATAGAGGCCCGCAATTATGGAGAGCAGAGGCGTTATCCCGGAAATGGCCGAGTAACGTTAAAGCCTGCACCATGTCTAAAATTGTAGGGATGTCGCTGCAGAAGTTTTTACATCTGTGCGCGTGCCGCACCGGCGCTGCGGCGATCGCGCGAGGCGCCGGTGCCCTGGCACTGGACGAAGCCGCGCACGGCTCGTCCGACTGAATAGTTCGGAGCTCAATTGCCAGTGGCCTTGTCGTGCCGGGCCATGCCGACCGCCTTGTAGTCATAGGTCGCATAGAATTCGGTGCGATAGGCGCCCCAGGCGGTGTCCTCGATGACGCGGTTGACCTCGCGCAGCCGCGAGGCCGGCAGGCGCAGCGTGATCACCTGCCCGATTCCCATCATCACGTACCAGCTCACGACCTCGATGCCGGGCGGCGGAAACGCCTTGTCGAAACCCTGCTTGTCGAGCTGCGCATTCAGCTCGTTCAGCGGCCGCGACTGGTCGTGCTTGAAGAACACGGTCAGCAGGACCGCGTTGTCCGCGGTCGGCGCGGCATTGCCCTGCGGCGGCGCCGTCTGCGCCATCGCCACCGGCGTCAGCGCACCCACGAGCAAGGCCATCGTCATCAGTGCCAGTCGGGCCGGTCTCATCGCGAATTCCTCCTGATTGCTCCCAGCGGTGTCGCGGAGGATATCCGTGGCAAGCGCGACCGGCGAACTCATTTTCGCGCGATGCGAGCATATTCGCCCCTGGCTCGCGGCGGTGCTGCGACGAAGCGTCCCGCCGCCGCGACGCCGGTGTGAAGCAGGTCACATGCGAATTGCTGCACCTGCGCTAATGCTTCGCGCAGCCGGTGGTGGGCTGTCGAGGGTTGCAGCAATGACGACGCGGCGATTGATCTATTGGTGGTTCAGGTTCGTGCTCTCGGGGCGATTTCTCGATCGCTTCCTGTGCCTGCCGCGTGCCCACTAAAGCATGATCCGGAAAAGTGCGAAGCGGATTTCCGAAAAGATCATGCGCAAACAACAACCTAAAGCGCGATGACGATTCGTCCCAATTTCATTGCGCTTTAGGCATTGTCCGCGCGGGCCCGTCGCCCCGCGCGATCAGGTCTGCCCGATCAGCTTGCGAAATGCCGCCGCGCCGTCCTGCACCGCGTCGCGTCCCTTCCAGGCCAGGTAGCTCAGCTTGTCGCCCAGCGTCTCGGGGCCGCGCAGCCGGCGCGAACCGAGAATATGGCCGACGTTCGAGGGAAAGCGGCTGACCTCGGCCGACACCAGTGCCGCGATCGCGTCCATCAATTGCTGCAGACGGACGCCCCATTCGCAATTCTCGATGCCGTCGATGCGCACCTTGAGCGCATGCTCGGTCTCGTAGATGTCGGTCAGCAGATCGCGCGCGACCAGCACCCGGTTGTGCCGGAGCGCGACCCGCAGGGCGAGGCGCTTGTCGTCGAGCCGGTCGAGCACCATCGCCACCACGCCGGCATAGGGCGCGGCGGCGACGTCGGCGGCGCTCTTGCTCGCGGCCGCCTTGGTGGCAAGGCGCACCAGATGCCACGACGTCTTCAGGCGTCGCGCGACCAGTGTCAGGGCAAAGGGCAGCGCCTCACGATGGGATTTCCTGAAGGCGTCGAGCAGTGTGGCGATCTTGGTGACCTGACCGTCGTCGAACTTGACGATCGTCTCGGGCAGCCTCGCGTCGAACTTCCGCAGCGCCTCGCCGGCGCGCAGGACATGCAGCATCTTGATCACGTCGTCGAAGGCGGTGCGCGACGCCGTGTATTGCGCGAGCTTGGCGCGCGCGAATTCGGTGCTCTCCGCCGAGGCGCAGGTGTTCTCGAGCACCTTGACGACCTTGGTCTGGAAGGTCGCCGCGATCTTCAGCACCTCCCTCGGATTGTTGGCGGCGTCCTGGTCGTTGATCGCCTTGATGTAGTCGCGCGCCATGGTCGGCAGCAGGTCGCGGCAGATCCACTCCCAGATCGGGGTGAGGGTGTTGCGCGAGATCCGTCCCGCGTTGGCATGCTCCGGCGCGCCGTCGATCAGCAGCAGCTCGAGCGGCGCAAAGAAATAGCGCGAAGGGGTGGTGGCAGCGCGTGCCTGGGGCGATCCTTCCTTGGGAAACTCGGCGCGCAAGCGGGCCTGGATATCGCTCGAGCCGGGCATGTCGATGCCGCACAGCTCGAGCCGCTCAAGCTCGCTGAGCAGGCAGCTGCGCGACAGCGGCGTCAGCCTCCGCAGGAACTCCGACAGCCGATCGATGTCGTTCATGGCACGCAATCTTCCGCAGCGTTTCCGGCAGGCCCAGCGGCCCGATGCGTGGAGGCATTTGCGCGCTCGCAATTGAGCTAGAGAAGCAAGTCGCCGTTAATTAATCCGTAAAATCCGGGGCAGTGGAACCGTGCGGGGGACCACGATCGTTAAGACGGCTGTCTGCCGGCTGCCCGTGGTTTAGGCATATTCCTCAACCTTGGCATGCCAAAGAGCCGGCGGGTGCAAGCACAAATTGTGCCGTAGCCCGAATTTCGGCGCAAAAACCACAAATTAACCGTAGTCTTACGGAGCAAAAAGTTAACTACAGAGCGTCGCCGGTTCCGTAAAAAAGGCCGCATGGGGTCACAGAATGATACGGCCACCGATTCGAGGCCGTCGGAATGGCACGATGGCGGCACTTCTGCGCATGAAGGGCTCGATCTCGTCCGTCTGAATGCGGCCCGCGCCAGGGCCGCCGACGAGACGGCCGTGGCCATTGCCCGCGAGCTCAACGGCCCCATGACCGCGCTTTTGCTCTACATGGGCGAGATCAAGCACCACAGTGATCAACTCGTGCCGGCTTCGGGCGATCGTGCCTATCTGCAGCGGGTGGTCGAGAACGCGCTGGCGCAGACCGAGCGCGTTTGCGGCCTGGTCAAGCAGCTTGCCGGCCCTCACAAGGGCAGCTCGCCGACGCCGTCCGCAATCGAGAGTGCGGAGAAGGCCGGGCACGCGCCGCAGGTGCAGCGCGTGGCGAGCGCCGAACCCTCCATCCCGCCCGGCCAGAAGCGGCTGACCAAGCGTGAGCGCGAGGTGCTGCGGCTGATCAGCGAGGGTTATTCGAACAAGCAAGGCGCGCTGCGGATGCAGATCAGCCCGCGGACCTTCGAGAGCCATCGCGCCGAGGCGATGCGCAAGCTCGGTGCGCGCAACACTGCGGACCTGGTCCGGGCGGCGCTGCTGCAATCGATCGATTGAGGCTGTGGTTGCATGCCGCCGGGCGGCGGCTCCGGGTGGACCGGTGGAAGGCTAGCGCGTGATGCGCGGAGCGGCTTCCGAAAGGATCATGCCCGAGTAACCCAAGGCGCGATGATGGTGCATCCCCGTCGCGCCCTGGAGACCCGATCTCGTCAGAAATAGTCTTCGGCGAAGGGCCGCACGCGCGAAGCGGGCCGCAGCATCTTGGTGTCTTCCTTCGGCGCGTTCGGAATGATCGTGATGGTCCAGCGCGGCGGAATGCTCGATTCCTGCTCCAGCACCGAGCGCACGAATCCCGTCACTGTCGATTCGCCCGACTTGACCGTCGCCATCCGGCCATTGAACTGAGCAATGCGGAAACGACGGACTTCCTTCTGATCCGCAGTCTCATAGGTGATCATGGAAACCCTCCTGGCTTCCGCGACTATCGCCACCTATGATTAGTCATCTGTGAAAATCGCAAGCCGTATAAGTACGGCGGGATTGCACGCAGAAGTCGTCAGTCGCGCAGCTCCTGCTGTCGCGCCGCGGCGAAGGCGGCGTCCATTCCCGTCACGAGCTCGCCGAATTCGGCGTCGCCGAGCGCGTCCGCGGTCGCCTCCAGCCGCAGCGCAAGCGCTGCGAGCCGGAGATAGCCGAACGTCCTCGCCGCGCTCTTGAGCGAATGCGCCTCGCGCGCGATCCTGGCGCGATGCGGGTCGAGTGCGAGCGTGCGAAACAGCTTCAGCCGCGCCGGGGTCTCGCTCCAGAACACCGCGCGGACCTCGCAGGCGCCATCCTCGCCGATCTCGCGCACCAGCGCGTCGAACGCGGCCGGCTCGCGCACCGGCTCGATGTCGGGTGTGCTCCGGGCTGGCGCTGTGACGACTTCGAACATGAGTTAAGATCTCGCTTTCGGTCGTGCGCATCGCAAGGGTCTGGGACGCGAGGCACCCTCGCATCTAACCGGACTTCGATTTCGGTTCTGGCCGAAAGTCGTGCGGTGTTTGCATGCCGCCGTAAGCGGCTGGTTTACCATCGGCTATGGCGAGCGCCTCGCGCGCGCGTCAGGATCCGACCAGCCTCTCGTACTGGGCCTTCACCGTGCCGTAGCATTCGCAGGCCGTCTGGCGCAGCCCGTCGAGGTTGAGGATCTGGATGTGCCCCCGGCTGTAGTGGATGAAATTGGCGTGCTGCAGGGTGTTGGCGACCAGCGATACGCTGTTGCGCCGCGCGCCGATCATTTGCGCCATCGACTCCTGCGTCAGGAGCAGCCGGTAGTCGCCCGACAGGTCATGGGTGTGCAACAGGCAGCGCGACAGCCGCGATTCCACCGGATGGGCGGCGTTGCAGCCCGCAGTCTGCTGAACCTGCGCATAGACCGCGAGCCCGTGGCGCGTGAGCAATGTGCGGAGCGTGCTGCTCTGCTCGGCGGCGATGCGCAGCCGGTCGAGGTCCATCACGGATGCGACGCCGGGTACCAGCACGACCGCCGTGTTCAGCGCGCAGGCGTCCCCCATGGTCGAGAGCGTTCCGAGCAGGCTGTCGCGACCGATCATGGCGACCTGGACATGCTCGCCCTTGGCCAGCTTCACGACCAGCGAGATGACGCCGCGATGGGGGAAGAAGGCGCGCTTCAGCGTCTCGCCGGTCTCCACCAGCACCGCATCATGCGGCAGGTCGACTGTGCGCAGATGTGCACGGATCAGTTCATAGTCGTCTGTCGGCAGCGCTGACAGGAAACCGTTCGATGGGCGTACCAGGGTATCCAAATCTGCCTCCCGTATCCTCAGCAGACGAGGCGTCGAAAGCGAAGTCGCGCCCCAAGCATAAGTTCCAACTTACTCACGCCGGGATATATTGGCACTTGGGACAGGATGTCCGTGTTCCCAGAGCCGTTGATATACCGTGCACCACCGTCAAGATGCCGCCGCTATCGGGTCCCGAGCAGGCGTGCATAGTGGAGCTTCACCGCGGAGTAGCAACCGCAAGACAGCGCCTCCAGCGCGGGCAAATCCGCGATCTCGATCCGGCCTCGGCTGTAGCGAAGGATGCCGGTTCGCTGCAGCGACTGCGCGACCAGCGAGATGGCATTCCGCCTGACGCCCATCATCTGCGCCAACGTCTCCTGAGTGAGCGGCAGGGTTTCACTGTCGGACAGCTCGCGCGCGCGCAGGAGCCAGCGTGCCAGACGAGACTCGACCGGGTGCAGCGTATTGCAGAGCAGGGATTGCTGCACTTGCGCAAAGAGCGCCTGCTCGTGACGAATGATCAGGTTTCGAAACGGCGCGCTGGCAGCAGCGACCGCGCGGAAAGTCGCGATGTCCATTGCCGACGCAGTGCCCGGAAACAGCACGATGGCGTCGGCTGGCGCGATGCCGTCCGCAAGCGCGGCGCCGCCGCCGACGACGCTGTCGCGGCCGAGCATCGCTACCTCGATCATCTGTCCTTCGGAAAGGGCCACTGCGACCGAAATGGATCCGCCATGCGGAAAATAGACATGCCGCAGCGCCGCGCCTGCTTCGCCCAGCACTGTCTCTCTCGTCATTTCAATCGTGACGAGATGCGCGCGCAGCAGATCGAAATCGGCCGCGTCGAGCATTTGCAGGAGCTGGTTGGACCTGGGGCCGCTCACGGTCATGCAGGATCAGTCCGGCTCGGTGGACAATCGGGGCCGCGCACGCATTCGTGATCCGGTTGCGCGGTGCAATAATCATATTATACAGGTTGTGATGCATCGCATATACCTGTTAGGGGGCAGACACGCTGTCGCATTTGCGGCCGAAATAAGAACTGCGCGGGTGATTCGCCCTGCGGGTCCGGCGCCAACCCCGCGCAGAACGCGTGGGAAAAAGCGGCAGGGGCGCTTTCATGAGCCGTGCGGTGTCGGTCGATTGCAAGCATTGCGTTCGCGGTGCCAGGGTTGGCATTGTCAGGGGACGCTGGCCGGCCTTCGCAGCCCTGTTCGACGGACGAACATACTCAGCCAGCAACGATCGCTGTGAACCACCGTCTCCAGGCTGCGGATCCCGCGTCGGTCGCGTCCGCTTCGGTTTTCCGTGGGCGGCGCCTGCGACCATCACCAATTCGATCCAAGCCAGAGGAGAAGGGCGTGACCCACGCTTCGCTCATTGAGTCGTCGAAACGGAAGGCGCAGACGGGGACGGAAAATCTGCGCCATATTCTCGTTGTCGACGACGATCCGATGGCGTGCCTGGCGATGGAGGTCTACCTGCAGCGAAATAATTTCCGGGTGACGATCGCCGAAGGGGGAGAGGCAGGACTCCGCGCGCTGGAAACCGAGCAGTTCGATCTGATGGTCATCGATATCTTCATGCCGCATATGCGCGGCTTCGAATCGATCCGCATCTTTCACGAGCGCGCACCCGGGATTCCGCTGATCGCGATGTCCGGCTACGCCTTCGCAAACCTGAATTCACCCGCACCGGATTTCCTCCGGATGGCGCTGGAGCTCGGTGCGGCGCGCTGCCTGCGCAAGCCGTTCACCCCCGATGCATTGCTCGCGGCCGTCACCGGCTGCCTCGCGGACCACCGCGACGTCGCCCCGACCGCCCGCGTGGGTTAAGGCCGCCTCGACCGCAACGGCCGGCTTGTAAGCGTCTGTTTACCGCAAATGCAGGTCGCGCGGATTTCGGCCCGGGCCGAGCCGGCGGCGGCGCATGCGATTTCGATCGCGGGTGATTCGATTCAATTCACACAACCCGAGCAGATCGCCCTCCGCGAGCTGCATTTTCTTGCACCGGCCGCGGCGGCGTTATCGGTCCGTTTACCTGTTGCATATCCAGCTCGAGGTTTGCTGCCGGCTCGATGCAGACGCGGTCCCCCAGATCGCAAGCGTCCCGCCGGTCTCCGTAGTTGCACGGAGGACGAAATTAACGGGACCGTGAAAAGGGTTGTCTAACGATCCAGCGGCGGGCTTCCGCCAATTCCATCTGGCTCAGGCGTCGAAGGCCGGTTCAATTAAGGCGTGTTCATGGATGATCTGTTGCGGGAGTTCTTGACGGAGACCAGCGAGAGCCTGGACACCGTCGACAATCAATTGGTGAAGTTCGAGCAGGAGCCGAACAACGCCAAGATCCTGGATAACGTCTT